>CAWHRT010000022.1:0-488944 GCA_963831845.1 uncultured Solirubrobacterales bacterium
AGGTCCGCCACTGCTGTAACGATCGGGGTGCTGCGCCGACCAATCGTGGACCTGTTTTTGACGCCGAGGAGGACTTCGTGACTGAGCAGCAGAGCAGTGCACTCGCGGCCGTGTATGTGCAGACCAACGACGCCGAGGAGAATGAAGTGTTGGCGTTCGAGCGGCGCCGTGATGGGGGCCTCGCACCGCTGGGAAGGTTCGCGACGGGAGGTCGGGGGACGGGGAAGCCGCACCTGCCGTCTCAGAGCTCGGTCGTTCTCAGCGGCGACGGTCGGCGGCTGCTGGTCGTAAACGCCGGCAGCGATGAGCTGTCGTTGTTCGCGATCGAGAAAGACGGGCTGCGCCTCATCGATCGCGTCGCTTCCGGTGGTGTCACGCCGACCAGCGTGGCGGTCAGCGGCAATCTGGTCTACGTACTCAACAATGGCACTCCGAACATTGCCGGCTTCGTGGTCGAGGACGGCCGGCTGGTCGAGTTGGAGGGCTCAGCTCGGCGGTTGAGCGCCGAGGATGCCGATCCCGCTCAGGTGGCCTTCAGCCTCGACGGCCGGACCCTGGCGGTGACCGAGCGCGGGACCAACTCGATCAGCGCGTTTGCCATCGATGCGGATGGCCTCGCCACCGGGCCGACGACGATCAGGTCGTCGGGCCAGACGCCGTACGGGTTCGCGTTCACCGAGGACGGCGCGATGATCGTGACCGAGGCGTTCGGCGGCGCCGTCGGTGCCGCGTCGGCGTCCTCGTATTCGATCACTGCCCCCGGCATGCTCGCGCCCGTGAGCGGCTCGGTCGGCGACACCCGCAGCGAGGTGTGCTGGGCAGCGGTCACCAACGACGGCCGGTTCGCGTACGTGACCAACTTTGGTGACGGAACGATCTCGAGCTATGAGATCGCCCGCGACGGCGGTCTGCGGTTGCGCGACGCGGTCGCGGGCTCGACACGGTCCGGTGACAAGGGCATCCGCGACGAGGCGATCACCCGGGACGGCAGTTATCTCTACGCGATCGACGCCGACGCGCAGCAGCTGTTCGGCTGGTCGATCCAAAGCGACGGCACGCTGGTGTCAATCGGAGCGTTCGACGGCGTCCCGCCGACCGTCGCGGGTCTGGCCACGAGCTGACCGAACCACGTGCAGCGATGAGGCTCGAACCGCTCTACCGCGCTCGTTTCAGCACTCCTGAGCGTTGGAGTGTCGAGCTCGACGGCGCCCGCGGAACCGAGACCCAAAGCCTGCTCTTCGCACAGGGACGCTGCGAAGGGCAGGTGGCCGGCTCGCTGCGGGCCGCGAACTTTCCAAGACGGCGCGCCGACAACACGCTAACCCCTGATTTCAGAGGCGTACTCGAGACCAACGACGGCGCCACGGTCCTGTTCACCTGCCACGGATACGTCCGCACCGCACCACACAGCCCGCGCCAACTCGTCGGCGCGATGACCCACATCAGCGACCACGAACGCTACCGGTGGCTCAACGACGTCATCTGCGCGGTCACCGGCATCGTCGAACCCCACGCCGACGGACACGCATCGCAGGTCGTCCTTGACATCTCCCAGCTCATCTGGGAACCCGCCCCGGCATAAGCGAGCATCGAGCAGGACAAGAGCACGCCGGCCAGCGCTCGTCTGATGCAGCGACCCAGATACGCGGACGACCGCGAGAGTCATGCCGCTGATCCGAGGCTGTCTCGAGCCAACGTTTTGGGATATGCGACAGCGGCCGCCGGCTGGTCGACTCCCGACGAGCGCTTCCGCGGAGTCGCCGGCGGCGGAGGCCAACCAGACAGAGCGGGCACGACCATCCTCGCGCCAAGTCCCGCGCGTCATGCTGTGCATAACCCCGCGCCTACCCGAGCTCTTCGGCAGTTGGCGAGGCCAAGCTGTTGGGCACGGGCGTTGTCGGCCGCGACGAGGTTGCGGGCGATGTCGACTCCGAGCATGTTTGCGCCGCGCTTTGCCGCCGGGAGGGCCGTCGTTCCATCGCCGCACCCGGGATCCAGCACCTCGAGCCCTTCGGTGATCCCCAGCGTGGCGACCACTGCCTCGCCGCTGTCCCTCATCGAGGTCGCTATGCGGGTGAAATCACCCTTATCCCATAGCGCCTTATTCGGATTCACAGGCTCTCTGAAGTCGACAGGTCACGGGGCTCTAGGACCCCAACCTTCGACCACATCAGCCCTCGAAGCCCCTGCACAGCCACGCTGACACGGCAGGTAGCGACGCTCGTTGGAGTACGACTCGGTCGGTCTGATCGAGAAGTGGCCACCGCTGGGGTCGAGGATCCGCGAGAACACGGCTGGGCTGTCATAGCGGGGCAGGCACAGCCAGCTGAGCGAGCCGTCGCGGTCGACCAGTGCCGCGGAGTTGCAGTCCGCCAGGAGGCCGTATGCCGCCACGGGCGCAAATTCCCCGGTGCTTCGCGAGGTCGAGCTCTCCGATTGGGTGGATGCCGTGCTTATCTGTGACTCCTTGGTCGTCGTGGCGGCGCCCGTGTTCGTGTTGGGGAGATCCCCAAGCGTTACAGAGTGGGCGTTAGACTCCCAACCTGCGGGGGGCCGCCGACCGACCGGGGACGGAGGTCAGGTTGACGACTGGACCGGTGCTCACCGCCACCAAGCTGCACATTCCTGCGCTGCGATCGAGAGCTGTGCCTCGATCGCGTCTGGTCGCGACGCTGGCGACCGCACCGGCATCGAAGCTGGCGCTGCTGAGCGCGCCGCCGGGGTCTGGGAAGACGAGCCTGCTGAGCGAGTGGCATGCCGACCCTGCTGAACGGAGGCCGTTCGCGTGGATATCGCTTGACGGAGGCGACAACGACCCGGTGCGCTTCTGCGACGGGCTGATCGCCGCCCTGCAGACGGTTCGGGATGGGCTTGGGAACGGGGCGCGTGTAGCGCTTCATTCGCCGGGCACGACGCTCTCAGACCATGTGATCCCGCTGCTGATCAACGATCTCGCCGAGCTCGACGAGCCGGTGGTGCTCGTGCTGGACGACTACCACGTGATCGACAACCCGCAGGTCCACGGCCCGATCGAAGGATTGATCGAACGGCTGCCGGCGACCGCACAGCTGGTGATCGCGACTCGGTCGGATCCACCGCTGGCGCTCTCGCGACTGCGCGCGGGCGGTCACCTGATCGAGATTCGAGGCGATGATCTTCGCTTCACCACCGACGAGGCGAGGATGTTTCTGAACCATGTCCTCGAGTTGCATCTCGACGACGACGAGGTCGCGCGGCTGCACGGCCGCACGGAGGGGTGGGCCGCCGGGCTTCAGCTGGCGGGTCTGTCGGTCAGGGGACGCGAGGATCCGCGCCAGTTCATCGAGGCGTTTGCCGGCGATGACCAGCAGATCGTGGACTACCTGGCCTCCGAGGTCCTCGACCGCCAACCGCAGGAGGTGCGGCAGTTCTTACTGCGCAGCTCGATCCTCGATCGGCTTGCCGGTCCGCTGTGCCGGGCGGTGACCGGCGCCGACGACGCAGCGGCCCTGCTGCGTCGGCTGGAGCGCGAGAACCTGTTCGTCGTGCCGTTGGACTCACGGCGCGAGTGGTGTCGTTATCACCACCTGTTCGCGGACCTGTTGCGGCATGAGCTGGACCGGAGCGAGCCGCAGCTCGTGCCCGAGCTGCACCGCCGCGCGTCGGCCTGGTACCGGGGGCAGGACGCCATCGAGGAGGCGATCGATCATGCCATCGCCGCCGGTGATGACGCCGACGCGATCGAGTTGGTCACGTCCCACTGGTACGAGTTCCTCCAGCGCGGGCGCCACGAGACCGTCGCCGCCTGGATCGATCGTCTCCCGGCGGAGACCGTGAAGACGGACGCGAACCTGTGTCTGACCGAGGCCTGGCTCGGGGTCAACACGGGTCGGCTGGCTGAGGTCGATCGCTGGATCGAGGCGGCCGAGCGACACCGGTGAGGCCGCGTCCGCTGTTGGAGACCAGCCGCCACTCGAGGCCGGGATCGCGAGCCTGCGTGCGATCCACCGCTACATGGACGGCAATGTCGGCGCCGCCGTCTCGGCCGGCCGGTACGCGGTGGCGTTGGAAGGCGGAGGCCCTCCCTCGCCGTGGCGACCGGTGGGGTGCCCGGTGCTCGGCCTGTCGTTGCACTGGCACGGGCGCAGCGACGACGCGGCTCGAACGCTCGGTGAGGTTGTGCGGATCGCGAAATCCGGCGGGAACCATCTCGCGGCGATGCATGCGAGCGGAGGCCTGGCGGCGATCCACTACGAGCGAGGCGATCTGATCTCTGCGGAGGTACACGTCTCCGAGGCGGCGCGGCTCGCCGACGAGTACGAGCTCGGTGAGCACTGGGCGTGCTCGCTGTCGCTTGCCGTCCGCGGGCAGTTGCTCGAGTGCCGCGGGGAGCTCGACGCGGCTGATCGCGTGGTCGCCGAGGCCGTGAGTCTGGCCCGGCGTGGGGTGGCGTCGATCGAGATCGCCTACGCGCTGCTGACGCTCGCGGCGCTGCGCCAGCGGCTCGGTCGCAGGGCCGAGGCCGCGAAGCTGCAGGAGCAGGCCCGTCTGACCGTCGGCTCGTGCGAGGACCCGGGCATCCTGCGGCCCCGTCTGACCAGGACCGAGCGTCGTCTACGCGAGGCTTCGCCGGGACCCCCGGTCAATGACTTGACCGGTGCCGAAGAACTCAGCGCGGCGGAGCTCAACGTGCTGCGGCTGCTGCGCAGCGATCTTTCGCAGCGCGAGATCGCGACCGAGCTGCAGTTGTCGTTCAACACGATCAAGACGCACACCCGCAACATCTATCGCAAGCTCGGCGTGGCCACCCGTACCCAGGCGCTGGCCCGGGCGCGCAGCCTGAGCTTGGTCTAGCTACGCCAGGATCACCCCGGGTGATTGACGTCGTGGGTGATGACCACTCACCCAGGTCCGCTGCAAGCTCGACGGAATGTGCTCGTATCAGCGATACGAGATCGTTATCCGGGGGCGGCTGAGCAGTCGATTCCGGTCGGCGTTCGACGATGTGACGGTCGTTCCGTCGGTGGATCAGACGACGTTGCGCGCGGACGTCGTGGACCAGTCGCGGCTTTACGGGCTGCTCAATCGACTGCGCGACCTCGGGATCGAGCTGATCCGGGTCGACCGCATTTCCGAGGACGACGGTGCCCGCTGATCAGGTTCTCGCCGGCCGCGCAGCGATTTCGAGAGCCGATCGCGATGCGGTGGCGGCGCTTCGCGACGGCGACGAGCGCGTGTTCCGCGAGCTGTTCGAACGCCACTATCCGATGATGAAGCGAGTCGCCCGCGGCTATGTCCCCTCGGATGCGGTGGCCGACGAAGTCGTGCAGGACACGTGGCTGGCGGTCGTCACCGGCATCGACCGGTTCGGCGAGCGATCCGCGCTCAATACCTGGATCCTCTCGATCCTGATCAACCAGGCCAAGTCCCACGGGGTGCGCGAGCGACGTTCGCTGCCGCTGTCCTGCACCTCCGCAGCCACCGATCCGGTGGTCGATCCGGACCGCTTCCAGGGAGACGAGGACGCGTGGCCGGGTCACTGGGCGACCCCGCCGCGGCCGTGGCAAACGCCGGAGCGGAGGCTGCTGTCGCTGGAGGCCCGGGACGCGGCTCAAGTCGGCGCTGGCAGAGCTACCAACACGGCAACGGCTGGTGGTCGGCCTGCGTGACGTGGAAGGATGCGATTCACAGGAGGTCTGCAGGCTGCTGGACCTCAGCGAGGAGAACCAGCGGGTGCTGCTGCACCGTGGTCGCTCGCGCCTGCGGGCGCGAGCTCGAGGCCTACGTCGAATCCGATCGCGTGTAACGGCACGGGCCCCTCGCATACGGATCCCTCGTGCACCCCTCAGACGAGATCAGCTGCCGCGAGTTCGTGGAGATGATCACCGACTACTTCGAGGACGCGCTCGCGCCGCAGATGCTCGAGCAGGTCGAGGAGCATCTCGTGATGTGCGATTGGTGCGTCGCCTACGTCGGCCAGATGGAGGCGACGATCGATTCGCTGACGGTGCTCGGCAGCGACGCGGGGGAGGTCGTCCCAGAGCCGCACGGATCGACGCTGACCGCCCTCGGGACGCGACGGAGGCGGCCGCGATGATCGCGTTGAGGTTCCTGCGCGCAGGCCGCATGGGACCGTTCAGCCGGTTTCAGTGGCCGGACACCGGGGTTTGGGTAAGGCCAACCGCAGACGCCTCGCTCTGCCGCCGTCACGGCCGCGATCGGCGGCAGGCAACCTCCCGGTCCTGCCCGACGTGCGGCCAGCTAATCGAGAAGGACCTCAACTTCTGCCCCTGCGACGGGCGGCCGGTTCCGGCGCTGAAGCGATCACCGAACGCCGCTGAATCCGATCCGGACGCTGACGGGTCATACCGACCATGACCGTGTCCGCCCCTCTCCTCGTCGCTGCCGCCACGATCGCCGTGGCCGGCGTCTGGCTGACCGTGATCGCGGTCCGGCGCCAGGTCGTCCTCGCCGGTATCGCCGGGGTCCTGGGTTTGGCCGCGATCGCCTTCGCCGCTGCACGGGGCCTGAGCGGCGGCGAGGCAAATGCCAGCGTGGCGATCGCACTCGTGTTCCTGATCATGGGCGCGGCCCTCCTCGGACTAGACCACGCTCTCGAGATCCTCCTGGAACATCCTCCAGACGATGGGCCGCCGCTGTTCACCCACAACTGGGATCGGGTACTGCCGCTCTCAGTGATGATATTGCCGTGGCACATGCCGCTTGATAAGCGTCTGTTTGACTGGAAACCCGGTGTCGAGTCACCTGGCGTCCGCCTCAACGGTGTCGAGCGAGAGCGCGGCCGAGTTGATGCAGTAGCGATCGCCGCCCCGCGGGCCGTCGTTGAACACGTGGCCGAGATGGCCACCGCAGTTCGCGCAGGTGACCTCGGTGCGGCGCATGAAGAACAGGCTGCGGTCTGGGTGCAACTCGACGTTCTCGGGCACCGCCGGGTCGGTGAAGCTCGGCCATCCCGTCCCGGAATCGAACTTCGTCTCCGATGAGAACAGGGCGGCGTCGCATGCGGCACACCGATATATCCCGTCGTCCTTCGTGTGCACGTACTCGCCGCTGAACGGCGCCTCGGTGCCCTTGCGTCGCAGCACCCGGAACTGCTCACGCGTCAGCTGCTCACGCCATCGGGCGTCGTCGTTGGACGTGCGTGACTTTCGCATACGCTCTCCTTTACGGTCGATGGCAGTTTGGACCCGGGGCGGGCGCGAAGCGGTTCAGCGAGCGCAGATCCGGAGAGCCAGCGCAACCTGTAGAGCACGCCGGCGTTGACGATCGAGTCGGGGGACATCGTGTCCTGTCCGAACACGTGGACGCAGTGGGGTAACCGGGCGCGGTTCGGGATGTCGTTCGCCGACCGTGAGCCGTTGCGCGAACAGTTTTCGACTGGTCCGTACTCGAATCTCGGGCCGGTAGTCGTCAACGGTGCGGAGCCGAACGACGTCTTGGAGTGCCGGATGCTCCGTACGTGGCCGATCGAATGGGGGTGGAACTCGTTCCCGCTTGGGGTCGGCGCACTACCGTCCGATTTCGATGAGCCATATGTGCACTACTTCCGCTTCCACGAGGATCGGACCTCGGCCGAGTTCGTCGACGGGATTCGGATTCCTCTGCGGCCGTCGATGGGGGTGTACGCCGTCGAGCCGGAGGGGGACGAGCCGATCAGCGCGATCCTGGCTGGGCCGTACGGCGGCAACCTCGACTTGTGGGAGCTGACCGAGGGTGCATCGCTGTTCCTGCCCGTATTCAAGACCGGGGCGCGGATCTGGACCGGTGATGCCAACGCGACCCAGTCGGACGGGGTGGTAGATCAGACTGGTATCGAGTCGGCGATGGAGGAGCTCCGCGTGCAGTACATCGTTCACAAGCGTGTGACGTTGAGCGGGCCGACGATCGAGACTGCCGACAGTTGGATCGTGATGGCGTTCGCCGACTCGCTCGACGCGGCGCTGCCCAACTGCGTCCGGATCGTGATCGAATGGCTAAATGGTCACGGCGGCCTCGACCGGCGCGATGCGTATGCCCTGTGCAGCATGGCCGTGTCGTTTCGGGTGACGCAGTGGGCCAACCAGACCGGCTCGGTCTATTCGTCGATCCCGCCGCGCACGATTCACGCCGTGATTCCCAAGTCGGTGCTCGGCGAGCGGGTCGGGGGCAGGATCGACGATTCGATGCGACCGGCGTCATGAGCCTCCCCGCTGATGAGTCGCTCGAGATCCTGCAGCTTGTCACACGCGCCGACAACTGCGCTACCGCACGGGACGCAGTCGGCTACGCCGAGTGTTTCACCGACGATGGCATGATGACCGGCGTCATGGGCCGCGCCAGAGGTAGGGCTGCGTTGCGAGATGCCGTCGCCGCGGTGTGGGCGGCCGAGCCACCACGCACGTTGCACCTCACCCTAAACGTGACGATCGACGAGTCCGGACAAGATCCAACCGTCACCAGCGTCATGCTCATGGTCACGCGGGAAGTCAAGCCGGATGTACTCGGTTCCGCGCTGGTCCGCCAGGTCGTGCGGCGGACCTCCGACGGGTGGAGGATTGCTTCAAGAGAGATCCAAGGTGCGTGAGATACGACAGTCCCAATGAACGCCCACTGCCGGGCTGGCTCGGTTCCTGGGCCACGATTCGACCCGGCCACGATTCGACCCGGGCACTGCTCCCAGCGGATACCGCGGCCGCGCGGCCGGCGGTCGTACTGCCGGGCACGTGATCGCCGAGGCTCGAGACCTCCTGGGCGGCAACGGCATCTTGCTTGAGAACCACGTCATCCGCCACGTGGCGGACATCGAGGCGATCCATAAGGTCGTAGGAACCGAGACGATTCGGACGCTGATCGTGGGACGTGACATCACCGGCGTCAGCGCCTTCACCTAGCCGCCGGCCCGCTTCGACTACAGCGAGCTGACCGTGGAGAATGACTGCGCCGATGCAAACCAAGACTGGCGGTGACCGATGACCGAGCCTGCCTCGAGCAACCCATCAGCAACACCGGGTCCACAAGTGAGACACCCCTGGCCGTTGCTCAACTACGCAGAATGGAGCGCGACCTGCGACACGCTGCACGCGCACACGCAGGTTTTGGGCAAGCTGGCCGTAGCGCTGGCACCGCCCGAGCCGCAGCTCCAACACGCCGCTCTGCGACTAACCGCACGCGGCTGGGAAACGCTCCCACTTCCGACACCTGACCGCTCCGGTGCGCTCGTAGCAGGGCTTGACCTGCGCGTGCACGAGGCGTTCGTCGAGCACAGCGACGGCCGCATGCAGCGCGTCGCGCTGAGGCCGAACCGGCCGGTGGGCGAGGTCACGCGAGAGATCCTCGGTGCCGCCCGTTCCCTAGGAGGACCGCTGGAGATCGACCCCACTCCCCAGGAGGTGTGGTGGACGGTGCCGCTTGACGGGGACGACGAGCACGCGACCTACGATGTCGAGGCGGTCGCTTCGTACTTCACGGCCGCCACTCGCGCCGCGCTCGTCCTCGCCGCGTTCCGGGCTCCATATCGAGGTCGTTCGACGCGGGTCAACGCCTGGTGGGGTTCTTTCGATCTAGCGGTGAACCTATTCTCCGGCTCGCCGGCCGACCCGCCGTCAACCGACTTCATCATGCGCAACGCGATGGATGCCCAGGAGATCGCGATAGGCTGGTGGCCTGGCGATCCGCGCTACGTCAAGGCTGCGTTCTACGCCTATGCGCATCCAACTCCGAGCGCTTTCGCCGGCGCTCGACTCTCTTTATCCGCGGGCCGCTGGGACGATGCTCTGGGGGAGTACGTCCTCGATTGGGACGACGTCGCCTCCAGGCCGGACCCGCACCAAGCCGCGCTCGAATTCGCGCGCTTAACCTTTCGCCACGCCTGCATGGTTTGCGAATGGGACCCGGGTCTTCTCGCCAGTGCCGAGGGAACGCCTCCCCCCGTCAGGTGATCCCGGGAGGATGCGCCGCGACCCCAGTGCCCCGAGCTGCGGTACCCACCGGGTCTGATGGACGCCGGGGGCCCGTTCGGGGCTCGGCTGTCGGGTTCCCAACACTCGACGTTCGCCTAAACGGGGCTGCCAGCCGTCTGATCGGCCGTCTTGTCCGCGAGCTTGCGGTCGCTGACCGTGCGGAAGATACTGCTCACGGCAGTTCAACGACACACGGCGCGCGACAGGAGCAGACATGGCCACCCAGCCCGACGAAAACAGACCTACGATCGTTCTTGTCCACGGTGCCTGGGCCGATGCAACGGGCTTTGACCCCGAGATTCGCGCGCTCCAGCGCGAAGGGTTCCGCGCCATCGGGTTCGCGAATCCGCTTCGCGACCTTGCTCGCGACTCGACCTACCTCGCCGAGTTTCTGCGAACGCTGACCGGCCCGATCGTGCTCGTCGGCCACTCCTACGGCGGCAACGTCATCTCGGTTGCCGCGACCGGCAACGACCAGGTCAAGGCACTCGTCTATCTCAACGGGTGGATGTGCGACGAGGGCGAGAGCCAGCAGGAGCTCCTCGAGAGGTTCGAGGGCAGCCTCGTGGGGCCCTCGATCAGGCCCGTGCCGTTCACCAGCGCGGACGGGAGCGAGGACGCGGACCTCTTTCTCGACCCCGAGGCGTTCCGGGAGGCCTTTGCCGCCGACGTCGACCAGGCCACGGCGGACGTTATGGCCGCTGCGCAGCGGCCGTACGCCGCCGCCGCGTTCGCCGGCGCGCCGTCGAGCCCGCCGGCGTGGAAGACAACGCCGTGCTGGTACCTGCTCGGCACGGAGGACAAGGCGATCCCGCCGGCGCTGCAGCGGTTCATGGCTGAGCGCGCGAACGCGACGATCGTGGAGGTGCCGGCCTCTCACGTTTCGTTTGTGTCCCAGCCCGACGCCGCGACCCAGCTCATTCTTCAGGCCGCGGCGAGTCGCACTTAGCAGTCCTACAAACGCGGTGACGTCCCGGCTTCCGTTCGTGGCGAGATTGCGGCGTTGCGGGTAAGTAGGGACTCAGACGCGCTTTGATTGGCCCGCATCACACGGGGGCTAATTAGCGCCGACGACCTTGAAGCCCTGGTTGACGAAGATGTGGTGTGGCCAGTTGACGCCGATGTTGTGGACCTCGTACTCGCCGTTGCTCAGCTGCACAACACGGTCGACGACGCCGCCGGGGTAAGCGGCCAACGCAGCTTCAGTCGCGTTATTCGCTTCCGTTCCACCAACGATCGTCCCCGACCCCTGACTGTAGTTCGCTGGGATCTGACCGACCTGCTTTGACGTTGACGGTGCGCCGCGCTTGAAGGGGACCACTCCTGCCGTCGAGGAAGTCGCAGATCCGCCGCCGCCGGTCGGTTGCAGGATGACCTGGCTGGCCGTGATTGTTGTTCCGCTGGTGGTGCCAAGTACGAGGACGTTTTCGCCCTTTGCAATGGCACTCGCCGAGGTCGAGCTTGTTCCCTTCTGGTATGTCGTAGAGGACGCCTTGTTGACGGTCACCTTCTGACCCGCCGATGTCGAGATTGTGAAGCCCGACGCGGAGACGCTGTCGACCGTGCCCGATGCTCCCCCTGCAGCCGGTCCAGAGCGAGCGTTGGATCCCCCGCTACCGCCCGCGAGTTGCCCTCGTGGCGCAGAGGGTGACGCGGGCGTCGCCGCGTGGGCGCTGCCGCTGCTCGAAGCCGATTCGGCGATCGCGTAGCCACCGGTCGCAAGCACGATCACTGTGGCGCCAGTAGCGATGGATCTGGTGAGCTTG
Source organism: uncultured Solirubrobacterales bacterium (assembly GCA_963831845.1). GTDB lineage: Bacteria > Actinomycetota > Thermoleophilia > Solirubrobacterales > Solirubrobacteraceae > Palsa-465. The sequence goes on from CAWHRT010000022.1 coordinate 11,705, forward strand.
TGCCTGCTCAAAATCGTGGGTTTGAGGGTCATGGTGGTTCATCCCTTGCATTTGCGGGTTGGGGGTTGCTCTCACTATGCGACGAGCCCGTAATGAATCTGTGTGATGAGCATCAGCACAGCCTGTGGAGCTACTAAGAGCGGCTCTTATAAATGGGGACCGCTCTCATTCGCAAAGGATCAATCCGACGTGCGGACCGTCCGCGCGTTCGAAAGTGAGCTCCGTGTCGGCGCTTCCTCAGCTCCGCTGCCGACGACGCCCTTGAGTTCGTTCCACACACCCGATCGCGGTTCGAGGGCTGCGCGCCCTGTTCTCGTCGAGCGACGAGCGTCTGGCCCGTGCTGACCACGGTCCCGGATTGCGCGGTCAGCAGTGCCGACGCTAACCGCCCAGACGGCATCGCGATCGCCTATCACCTGCGGACCGTCGTGGTGGGGACGAGGTGTATTCAGGCGCGATGCGCAGTATCGCTTGCCCTCTCCGGGTTTATCGAGGCTGTCGGCGTTACGCCGCGACTGGCATCAGGACCGAGCTGCGACCAAACGCGCGGTGGAGCACTGGCGTTCGAGCAGCCCGCCGCGCACGGCGACGGAGCGGCGACTCGGGCTCGAGCAGCGCGGCTGCTGTGACTTCGCTGCACCAGCGAGATCGAACGGGTGCGACTGCAGCTGCGTGGGGCGGGGACGGACCCAGCGGCCTGGGCGCAGGCGGCGCACGAGGGAGCCGCGGTCCTCGCTGCTTGGTCAATTGAGCAGGAAGGGGACCGGCCCGGGGTGCTGGCTCGCGCTAGCCGGCAGCTCGCGCGCTCGGGGGCGAACCTGCCGCCCACACCGCCACGCCACGGCGCCAGCTATCGCGCGCGTCGGGCCTGGCGCTAATGATGCTGGCCGCAGGCCAGCCCGACAGCACGGTCGGCTGCGCGCCGCCACGCTTGAGGCCGACCGACCCAGTGCGGCCGAGCTGGACGTCGAGACAAAGACCGCGCGCCAGGCGACCAAGCCGCTCGATCCCAGTACGCGTGAACTACTCGCCCAAGCCGCTGACGTGGAAGCGGTCAAACGTCTCAGCGACCAGACTCGTCGGCGCGGCCCCCGTCGGCCGTGAACCGAAAACGACGCCGACCGGTCTCTGCGCAAGATTAGAATTTGGGTGGAGATGAGCGACGCGATCCGCGACTACGAGTCTGTCGATGAGTGGGCGGTTGACGTGCTCGCCGGCGACCCTCCGTACGACGAGCACAACATCGCTCATGACGGGCGCGTGCTCGACACCAAGCAGAAGGTTCTCGCCTATCTGGAGGAGATCGGCGCGCTCACCACACTGGGTCGCGACGCGGCTTGACGAGCGACCCTCCGCTCGAGTCGTTTGATCCCGGTCGGCGGTTCAAAGTCCTTGAGTCCCACAAGGTCCACTACCTGGTCGTCAGGGTATCTCCGCCCGGGCGTCGGGCGCAGCGACGGACGTATGACCTCGACTGGTTGTCCGGCGCAGGCCGCAGACAGACCACCTACCGGGTCCATCGAGCGACCGTGGTAGTGCCACGGGTCGGGCCGTTTCCGGGCTCAGGCCGCAGGGGCGGTCACGCCGACGAGCGCGGCCGGACCGCCGCACGAAGTGGCGCCCGACATCCGGCGCGGGATGGGCGCCGACTGGCGGAGTTCCCATCGGATCGAACAGAGGGAGCTCCTCAAGCCCTGCCCAGCTGCACGGACGCACTGGAACATAGGCGTCGTCGTGACCTCCCAGGTTTGTCTAGGGTCCATCTCCGCAAGACAAGGAGAAGCGTATGAGTACCGCGTACATCCACGCTCGCTTGTTCCCGGCCACGGGAACCGACGTCGTCGAAAACGGCGCGATCGTGGTCGATGGAGACCGCATCGCATGGGTCGGGCCCTACGACGAGCTCCGTCACGACGGGGAGCGTGTCGACCTGAGCGGGCGCACGATCCTCCCCGGGCTCTGTGACGCGCATGCGCACCTCGTCTACGCAGGGGTGACCGACCCGTACTCGATCGAGCTGTCCAAGGCGCTTGACGCGGCGACCGTGGACGCGGTCGCTAACGCGCGCCGGCTATTGGAGCTGGGGTTCACATCCGCGCGTGACGTCGGCACCCGCGGCAACATCGCGGTCGTCGTGCGGGACGCGGTGGCTGCCGGCCTGCTCGCGGGTCCGCGCCTGAAGGCTAGTAAGCAGATCATCTCCGTGTGGGGAGGTCTGGGGGACTTCCACCCGACGCACATCTTCCACCGCAACCAGTACCAGGATGCGCTGACGGAGATCATCACCGGGCCGTGGGAGGCCAGGAACGCGGTGCGCCAGCAGGTCAAGGACGGTGTTGACTGGGTGAAGGTTGAGGCGAGCGGCACAGGCTTCAACCCGCTCTGTCCGGCCGAGCGCGACACCATCTCCATGGAGGAACTGCAAGCGGTCTGCACGGAGGCCGCCGACAAGGGCAAGCCGGTCGCATGCCACGCCGAGTCGCGCACTAGCATCATCAAGGCAGCCCGGGCTGGGGTACGGACCGTCGAGCACGCGATCTATCTCGACGACGAGGGTCTCGAGGCGCTGCTGGAGAACGACGTCGCGGTCTGCCCGACGCTGGGCCTCTACACGGCGTTCGCGTGGCGAGGTCTGGAATTCGGCATCCCACCGGAGATCGTCGCCAACCACCAGCGCACGAACGAGCGCCACATCGCCGCTATCCGCAAGGCCTACGACGCCGGCGTCACGATCGTCGCTGGCAGCGACTCGGGCCTGGCCAACTTCCCTCAAGGCGGCGGGCTTGAGGAGATCTGCACCTACGTCGAGAAGGTCGGCATGAGCGAAGCGGCTGCGCTGCTAACCGCCACGCGCGACGCGACACGCGTGATCGGATTCGGCGCCGACGCCGGAACGCTTGAGCCGGGTCGGTTTGCCGATCTGCTCGTCCTGCGGGCCGACCCGTTGCGGGACATTCGCGTGATTACTGACGACACCGCGCGAGAAGCCGTCGTCCAGTGCGGACGGGTCGTGGCCGGAGAGCTTCCGGCCGCCGCGCCGTCGCGGCATGAGCACGTGGAGCCAGCGCCTTCTTGACAGATGTGTGGGCGATCACGACGTCAAGCAGACCCGGCGCGGCCCGTAGGTGCGAAGGATGGGGGCGGCAAATCGCCATCGTCACACGGCCGCACGGCTGTAAGCATGGGCGAACCCGGTTGTTGAAGGCCAGCTAACCCGCTGGCGGAGCCGTGGCAAAAACACCGCGGGGGCCGAGGCGTCGACAGCGACGGGGCGTTATGGATAGCCCCCAGACTGCCGGGACCGCTACAGCGGCATCGGGACTCAAGCACCGCGAGATCGCGGCCGACCGCCGGCGCGGCCGCGGGGTGGGGGAGAGAGGAGAGCACGAGGAGCGCTCCACCCGCCGGCGGCTCGAACGGGTGGTACGCGCGTGCGCGGGCGCCCGCCAGAACGAGAGCGAATTCGTCACCCGACCGCGTGAACACGGCGTACAGGTCCGACTGCGCTACGCCGAGGGCGGCACCAGCCGGGTAGCCGGCTACTCGCCACCGAAATCGGCCGAGTTCACCGCGCCCGCGGGGAGCTCGACCGAGCCCGACAGCTCGACACAGATCTACATCAAGCGGCCGTTCAACCCATGCGATGTCTCGGTCGCGGCGAGTCTAACGTGGCGAGCCTCCTCGCAAGCCTCGTGACCGCAACTACGAGAACCACCAATTGACCGCACCGAACCGCGGAAGGTTCACTCAGCCGGTGACGTGTGGGGTGCGGCGCGCGATCTGGACGCAGCGCTGGGTGCTGACGCCGCGGGCGCTGTCGGCGTTGACCGCGACCCGGACGCACGCGACTCGGCGGGCGACGGTCGGCGTCACGGTGACGCGCACGGTGCGCGAGCGTTGGGCGCGCAGTTCCTTGAACGCGATGGCCCGGAATGGGCCGCCGGCGGTGTCGGTGATCCGCACGTTCCACAGAGAGGAAATCACGCGGCTGGGACGTCGCCTGCGCTGATTGACGACGGTGACGCGGACGGTCGCCCGGCGCCCCGAATCGACCAGGCGCGGCGCGGACAGGCGCACGCCCAGCCCGGGCCGCGCGGCCGGCCGGCGGGGTGCGATGGGGGCGATCCCGACGAACTCGCCCTTGCGGTCGCGTACGCAGCGCCACCGCTGACGCAACACGATCCGCTGGGTCGCCTTGCCGTCGCGCAGCCGCAGGCGCGTCTCGAGCTCCAGCGGCCGCCCGGCGCGGCTGACGCTGGCGGGAAGCACGGCGCAGAGGGCGCGAATGTCGCGGATCCGCACCCGGGCCAGCCGCAGCTGGAGCCGCGCGTCGCCGCGCGAGTCCATGCGCCGGAGGTTCAGACGCACCGACGGTCGGTCGCGCCTAGCTGACGCGAACAGGCCGGCACGCACGTGCCGAAGCGCAAACGGCCGCAGCCGGCTCCTGGACCCCGAGCGGGCGAGCTCTTCGCGGCGGCCGTACTCGAACAAGGTCCGCTCGACGACGACAGCCGCCCGGGGCAGGCGCAGTCCCCGCGAGAGAAATAGCCGGCCGGAGAACCGCAACGGACCGAGGTGGTCGCGCGGTGCGCGGGCGGAGGAGCCCGCACGCGCTGCGCGTGCGCCGGAGCCCGCGCGCACTGCGCTCGCGCGTACCACACCGGGCACCGCACGCAGGCTGTCCAGGTAGACGATCTGGGGATCGCCGCTTCGAGTGGTGAACGACCAGCCAGGTGAATCGTTGCCGATGCTGGTGGCGAGCGGTACGCCCAACGAACAGCCGAACGTCCAAAGGGTGTTCGCGTTCCCCGGCACGTAGTTGCAGGTGGGCGAGACGGCGCCCCACACGATGTTCGCCACGCTGTCGGGGATCGTGCCGGGATTGTGCGGGTAATTGCAGAATTCGACGATGGGGCTGTCTTGAGTCGGGCACGGATCTGACCCCAGGTTCGGCCCCAGCCAGGTGGCGTCCGTGCCGCTGCTGATCACGTACGGTCCCGTGGGGACCGCACAGTTCAAGGTCTCCCCCGGGGCGACCTGGGTGGCGCAGTTGGTGATCGCGTAGCGCTGGTACATGGTCGGGAGCAGCGCCTGGTAGGTCTGCAACACGAAGGCTAGGCGGCTGGCGCTCTGCATCCCGTCGGTGTCGGGTCTCCACGTTCCGGCCGAGCGCAGCTGGCTGACCAGCTCAAGCAGGGCCCGGTCGCCCAGCACCTGCTGAAGCTGGGACGTCGACCGCCTTGGCCATCGCGCCCTGCACGGTGGCGAGCTGGGTGAGCAGGCCGCCGTAGGTGCCCTGGAAGGTCGAGGTCGCCGCCGGGGCAGCCGACGGCACCATCGAGATGATCTCCGAGGCCACCCACAACGCCGCACTCACGGCTCGACCCCACTCCGGGCGCCAGGCCGGCTAGCGACGCCGCGATCCCGGTCGCGCCGGCGAAAAAGCCCTGGAGATTGAAGGTCGTGGGGTTGTAGGCCGCGCCGGCGATCTGCAGATCGTTGGCGATTGCGGGCAACGACCCGGTCTGGGACTCGAACAGGCCCTTGCGCATCGTGTCGACGTCGCCGAAGTGGTCGATCACCTGCTCGGCGTCGTACGCCTCGCTCAGCACCTCGTTGACCACCGGTGTCCAGTCGGTCGCGCTGATGCCGTCGGGCGGGGACCACACGAGGTGTAGGTCGGCGGCGCGAACTGCGTCTCGCCGGTGCAATTGGCCGACCAACGGGCCTGCGAGGTGGGTCTGCAGGTCTGACAGCGTCGTCGTGTCGGCCCGCTGACAGCGTCATCGTCGTCCACACACCGCGGATCGTGCCCGTGGTGATCGCCTTCGTGCTCAGGGCGAGCGCGTTCAGGGCGTCGAAGGCCGCCGCCTGCCCCGTATCTTGCTTCGGCGTCGCGCCTGCGCCCGGGAACGCCGGGTAGCCCTCGGGCAGGTAGCGCCCCCAGCCGCGGGTGCGCGCGCCGGTTATAAAACCAGGTGCGGATCCCGAACGGGCCGCGCGCGACCACGTCAGCGTGCCCGTCGCCGTCGACGTCCCCGACCTGGATCGTCGAGTAGTACGCCGGGTTGGTCAGCCAGTCGCCCGTCAACCCCAACGACCCCGGCAACTGCGACCACGTCTTCGAGGACGGCTGGTAGGAATACGCCTCCAAGCCGTTGGAGTCCAGCGCCAGCACCTGGTCGCGATTGTTTGCCAGGATGTCGCCGGTGCGGATCGACCCCCACTCGCCCGGCTGCACGCTCGACGCGGCGCCGCCCAGCGCGGTCAGCGTCGGCAAGGCGGTCCAGGGGGCCCATCGCTGATCAACCCGTTGTAGGTGTAGGCACGCAACCCGTCGGCGGTGCGAGCGAAGACCTCATCGATTCCGTCGCCGTTGAAGTCGGCGGCGTCGAGCGTCTCGTAATACGACGGACTTGAACCCAAGCAGTCGCCGTTGCCGCCACCGCCGGCGAACGGGCAGTCCGGGCCGCCAGGAACGTCACTGAACACGCCGTTAGCGGGATCGGCCCGGGGAAGTGTCTGCGCGGATCCAGGCAACGAGCCCCAGTTGCCGCCCTCTGCGGTCAGCAGATGAGCCCGTTGCTGTTGCGGCCGACGACCAGGCCGAAGATGCTCCGCCCTACGTCTCCTGCGCGACCCGGAACGCCCCGTAGCACGACGGCGTCGCGCACCCGGCGTCCGCGAAGATCGCCGACGCATCTCGGAGGGGCAGGAGCAGCGACCAGCCGAAGGACGGAACCCATTCGTAGCCTTCCAACCCGCTGTGCGAGCGCCCGATCAGGACGGTCGCGCTCGGATTGGCTTGGTCGAAGTGCCCGGTTCGGATCGTCAGGTACAGCGACGGGTCGTTCCAGCCGTCCTGGTCGCTGAACGGCGGAGTGGGGATGTACTGGTTGGTGCCGGGCACCAACGACCACGACCCGCCGTTGATGCTCCCTTCGTCCCGGGGGGCGTAAACGAATAGACGTGGATCCCGTCGGCAAACCGGGCGAGGATCTCGGACGCCCCATCGCCGTTTATGTCGACGGTCTGGATCGTCGAGTAGTACTGCGGTTGGTCCAATCCGTCGCCGGCGTCTCACCCGGCGCCGGCGACGCAAAAGCGGTGAGCGCCACGGGCGTCCCGTTGGCATCAACCTGCGGGCTCCACTGCCCCACGCTCGTGTCGAACCACCAGATCTCCAAACCCTCGTCGTTACGGCCGATCAACTCGTCACGACCGTCGCCGTTGACGTCGGCCAGCTGGATCGTCGAGTACTGCGACGGATCCGTCCACCCACCCGCATCACCCCACGGCGCGGTCGTGAACGTCGGCCCGCACGCGTCCGTGTAGCTCGGATTGGCCTCGGGACAACCCTGCGCCCCGGCGACGCCAGGCGCCACCCCCAACCCCGCCAGCAGCACCACGGCCACCACCAGCGCGAACACCACGCGTCCCACCGAAAATCTCAACCCAACGCTCTCCCCGACTCCAACATGCCGCGACGCTCCCGTCTCCCAACATGCCGTACGCGCCGCATCATCGACCAAACCAGAGCAACCGTCAACCCAGACGCAATATCACCCGGGTGACATTGCGCCGCCGGGCCCCCTCCCGATTCAAAACCAACCAATGGCTCCACGAAGCTGATCAAGGCAGCGGCGCTCCACTTCAAGAACCCACGAGACCCCGCCACCTGCACCGCCGGTAGCCGACGCACTCCTACGGGCAGTCGTCAAACGCACATCCGCTCCCTTGTCGGCTGCTCCAAGATAGACGACGCCGACTCAGCCCACCCGCACGCGGCATTGTCAATCGCACGCGAGCCGCCGCTGCACCCACGTGCCTAGACAACCCTCGATTCGGCTCGCATCAATCGTCCTTCACCGACCCTGCGATTCGAGCATCAGAGCTTGCCGTGACGAGAGGCGTCGGCTTCCGCAATGTCGCCGCCGCTGCAGCCGCGGGGTGATCACTACTGCTCCTGGGCTTGAGTCGATCGAAGGGGGAGCGGACGGCTGGGGCCGCTCGCCTGGTCGGCGAGCGGCCTGTCTGTCAGAGCGTGAGCCCGGCGGTGGCTGAGATCGTGGGCTGGCGTAGGGATCGGACGGCGTCGATGATCTGCAGGGGTGAGGATCCTTGGCGGGTCAGTTTGCCCACGCGGGCGGTCTGATCGGAGCGGTGCACGCCGATATCCAGCCCGGCGAAACGCACCGCCTTGCGTGAGCTAGACATCCGGGTGACGTCGCCGAGCTCGGTCACTAAGGTCAGCGCGATCAGCTCGCCGACGCCGAACTGGGTCATCAGCGCCTGGCAGCCGGCCTGGTGACGCGCGACTCGGCGCAGGGAGCGCTGGATCTCGGCGATCTGGTATTCGAGGGTGTCGATCATGCCCAGCGCGACGCTGACCCGTTCGCGGGCGTCGGTGGGAAGATCGAGGCCGGTGAGGAACTTGCGGCCGCTGAGCCCGGAGATCTCGCCGGGCGCGCCAGCGCTCAGTCCGTGGTGATAAAGCACCGAGCGGATCCGCAACAACCACTGAGTGCGCTCGTCGATCAGCGCCTTTCGCAGGTGCAGCCGCGACCGCCACTGACGCACATGCTCGGGAGCGATCCACGCTTCGGGCAGCCGACCCTCCGCGAGCAGCTCCCGCAGCCACAGCGCGTCCTGGCGGTCGGTCTTCGCGCGGCGCTTGCGTCCCCGCAACGCCCGGGTTTCCACCGTCTCGGCCAGATGCGCGATCGCTCCGGCATCCTCCACGGCCCGGGCGACGAACAGCCAGCCGGTGCACGCCTCGATCGCGACGTGCACCTCTCGGCCCGGGAACTGCCTGACCCACTCCTGCACGGGCGAGGGCGCAGAGCCGATCTGACCACGAGTGACCTCGCCCCTCGCAGCGTCCAGACAGTCAAAGGTGATCTGGCGCAGATGCACGTCGAACCCGGCGATGATGGCGTCCGCTAGCCGCGGCGCGATCACGCCCCAAGCGTCGAGGACGACCGATGACATACCGTCACTCACGGTCGGTACCTCCGTTCGATTGGCCGGCCGCGCGGCCGCAATCCGCGCGCGCCTCAAACGCCGTTCGACACGGAGGGCCGGCCACCTTCACGCTAACCAGACCCGACCGGCTCGCCCGCCGTTCATGCCATCTTCGTCGCCGCTGCAGCCACGAGGGTTGGCGCTGCTGCTTCGGGTGACCGCTGGCCTAGAGCGGAAGCCAGAACTCGGCCGTCTCGGACGACGACGTGACTGCTGATTCATGCAAGCAGCACCGAACCACTGACAGATCTCCATCGCCAACCTGACTACGAGAGCTGTTTTCCCGCCCGCGCCCCAATCTGTCTCTAGCGGGCGTTAGTACTTTCGACGGACTGACCGAGCGCGTCGGAGAACTTAGCTGGTCGCGGAGTCGGGCTCCCACGACGCTTCAACGATGTAACCGTCGGGGTCGCGGCACTTGACGCTGACGTATTCGGGCTCGTCCCATTCCTCGACGATCTCGACGCCGTCGGCGGCAAGCCGGTCGCGCAGCGCGAGAACCGCGGTGCGGCTGGGGAGTCTGATGCCGAAGTGCATCCAGGCGGGGCGGGCGATCGGCTCGGTCGCCGGACCTAAAGCGAGCGCGAAGTTGGCCGCGTTGTACAGCATCAGCACCCCGTCGTCGTAGCGTCTGGGTGGCGTCGCGCCGAACCCGAAGTAGTCCTCATAGAACCGTTGTGACCGAGCTTGATCGCTTACGGGAATCGCGAGATGGTCCACCCGTCCATCCTACGGCGGCAAACGATCAACAGTTATGCCGTGAAGTGCCTGCACGGAGCGCGGGGCGCGAACCAACGCCGTGTAAGGGATTTCCGTGTGGGAGGTGACGCTGACTCCGGTGCTCGGATTTCTCAGCAAATCAGGCGCCCGCCCTGGTTTGAGCGGCGCGGTGGGTCGCCGAGCCTCGAGGTCGCTAGCTTGGACGGGGCGGTTCTTGTCTGCCAATCGCTCTCGTGAGTATCGCCCGTGTTTCAGGGGCACACGTTGGCGTATGTCCGCGTGCCGCGGGCCGAGATGGACCGCGTCCTTGCCCAGGGCGCAAGCACGACCGCCGAACCTCGAGCGTCGGCGGTCGCGTAGACCAACCAGACGAGCAGCTCAGCCAAGCTCTCGAGCGCGCCCAACGACTCCTCGGCCGGCGAAGCGCCGCCCGCCGCGCCGAACTCGCCGAAGGCCTTCAGGAGCTGGCTGACGCGCTCGCGGCCACGCTCGCGCCGCTTGACCCACCAAGCCAACTGACGAATAACACCAGGGGCTGAGGCCGAGAGCTGTACGGGCATGAGTACTCGACTCGCCGCTCGGCGTGAGCAGCGGCGCGAGACGCCGCGTCTAATTAACGGCCGGAGCGTTACCAGCCAAGTTGGGCGGACTCGCGGAGTCGGCGATCGAGTTCGCGTGGCATAGGACTCGCCAGCGTCCGCGCCCAGCGGCGCGTTCTTCCCGTCTAAAGCGCTGCTCCGCCCCGGGACGGGCCGAAACGCGAACGCGATGGTCAGGACCGATTGACGTGAGCCATCCGAAATCGGATTGCTGGCGAGGCACCCACTGCCGCAACGAGTCGGAAGCAGTCGTTTCGAACGGCAAAGACCTGGGCAGTCAGAGTGCCCAAAATTCGCGAATGCAGGTCTCTGGTTCATCAACGATTCGAGGCGCGGAAACCGTGAACTGAACGCGCCGGCGCTCCCGACTTGCGGAGCACGTGCATAGGTAGCGCGCTCGGGTGATCGTGTTCGGCTGCTCAGTGGGATGTCCTGGTTCTGGCGAAGACCACGTCTCTCCCGTCTTCAAGGGTCGCGTCCAAAGACTGCTGTAAATAGGCGACGGGTGCTGTCAGAACGACGGCGTAGGTTCCCTCAAGTCCTGACAGACGATGAAGGAGGCCTACGCCGTGAGACGCACCGTACCGCCGTCGGCGGAGATACAAGCGAGCATCGACAAGCTGATGTCCAGGGGGCTGGTCGATGACCCGCAGAAGATGCTGTCCGAGCTTGGCAGGTTGGGCGCTCGGTTGATCATTCAGCGGGCTGTCGAGGAGGAGTTCGATCAGTGGCTTGGCCGCGCTCGCTATGAGCGTCGGCCCGAGCGCCAGCGCGGCTTGCGCAACGGGTTTCGGCCCCGACACGTTCAGACGGCCGAGGGTGAGCTGCGGATCGAGATCCCGCAGGCCCGCGAGGCGGTGATGCCGTTCGTCTCCAAGCTGTTTCCGAAGTGGCACTGCAAGCGGCTGTTGCGGACCGACCCGCTCAAGGCGCTGGTGATCGGCGGGTTCGTGCGCGGCCTGTCGATGCGTGACATCGAGTCTCTCTGTGAGGAGGCCGGGCTCGGGCGGACGTCGAAGTCGACTGTCGCGACGATCTGTGCGGAGTTGCACGAGCGGTTCGAGGCGTTCTGTCGCCGCTCGCTCTACGACATCAACCTGGTCGTTCTGTTCCTCGACGCGATCTACCTCCCGGTCCGGCCGAGCGGCCCGAAGGAGGGCGTGATCTGCGCCTGGGGCATTACCGAGAACGGCGCCAGGGAGCTGGTTTCGGTGCGGCTGGGAGCGCGGGAGGCCAAGGAGGACTGGGTCGAGCTCGGCCGCGATCTCATCAGCCGCGGGCTCGCGGCGCCGCGCCTGGTCGTGGCCGATGGTGCGCCCGGGCTGATCGGCGCAGCCGAGGAGATCTGGCCGCGCGCCGATCGGCAGCACTGCGCCGTGCACCGCCTGCGGAATCTCTTGGCGAAGCTCCCGAAGTCAGAGCAGGACCGTGTCCGGTTCAACTACTGGTCAGCGCTCACGGACGCAACCTCGGTCAAGGACGGCAAGCTCCGCCTCCAGGTCCTCATCAGCGAGCTCGAGCACGGCGGCTACGAGTCCGCCGCACGCTGCCTCGCCGACGACCTCGACGCGCTTGTCGTGCACTTGCGCTACCCCCTGCGACATCGCGAACGGTGGCGAAGCACGAATCTCCTCGAACGATCGCTCGGCGAGGTCCGCCGGCGCACGAAGGTGATGGGCCGCTTCCCTGGTGAGACCAGCTGCCTCTCACTCGTGTGGGCCGTGCTCGACCTGTTCTTCAGCCACGCCAGCAACGGCGCGACGTTCACCGACGTCGACCGCCAACACCTCTACCGCATCAAGTACCAGCAAGCCGACCCCGACACCCTCGACGAGGAGGTCACAGCCGCTTAGACTCAACAGCGGGAACCTGACCGCGCGCGAATTTACAGCGGTAATTGGACGCCACCTCTTCAAGGATTACACCTGCTTCGCAGTGGCGGCGGTACTCAGCCATCAAGCGGTCGAGACGATCGTCACTGATTCAAAGCGGCCGTGTTAATGGATACGGGTGGAGCAGCTGCTCCTCGCGTGGGAGAGGAACTCTGGTAGCTAGCGGAGAGGTCTGGTCGTGTCCGCACGCGGGTTCCCTTGCGGTGATCGGGTTCAGGGCCACGCACCCGCGTGGTGCGTCGGCGCGCGCCGTTGCTTCAACGGCGACGGGGTCATGCAGTGCCGCCAGCCTTTCCGTCCGGCTTCGAGCTAGATTCCGCTCGCGCCGTCGTCGCTGTCACCGCGTCTCGAGTCGATCGTTAACCCGCTTCCCCTGCGGCCCCAATCGCGGGTTCTCGAACTGCGCTTGTTAGGCGGCCTTGCCGCGCTTATCAGAAATCAACGCATGTATTGCCGTCGCTGGGGTCGAGCAGGCTGATAACGTCAATGTGGTGGTTGAAGCATACGGTGATCGGTAGATTGTCTGTAAAGTGAAAATTGTTGCCGCTGGGCAGATCGGGGTTGCCCACGACCGCCCCGCTGGATTCCGTGCTGGTGGCCGCGTCCGCGGAACGATGCGTACCCGACGAGGACACGTTTTCCGTGGTGTGGCCGGGAATCGCAGCAATTAGCTTGCCGCTGGCGTTATAGACGCCGAAGGTGTCGCTGTAGTTGTTCTCCACCGAGGCGATCCCCGCATCGGCGGTCTGGAGTTCGACGTAATCTTCGCCGTCGGGCGGGGCCACAGCCACGGCCAGCGTGCCCGTCCCTGTCTCGTGATCCCCGCGGAACACGGCGATGTCACCGATACTGGCGAACAGTTTTGCGGCCTGGCGCACCTCGCCAGCCGGTCCCTGGGCGGTCAGGTAGCCGTCATGGATCATCACCGTCAGATGGCGTTGCGGCAAGGCGCTGAGGGTGCGGTTCACGCCGGATTGCCCGCCCGGCGCGACGTGCCGAGCCCAAGCGGCGGTCGTGAGCCCATAGGCGGCTGCGGCGGTCCCAGCAGTCACCACGACGGCCAGCAGCCGCAGCAGCTGACGTGAGTGAGGCGCGAACTGTGTCATCTGTGAACTCCCTCCATCTCCGGAAACCATGCGTGTTCCTGCGTTTCGTCAGGAATTCGGCCTACATATCACTCCGCAAGAGGCGTGTCAACGGCCCAAGTTGTGGTCTGAGTCAGGCTGGGAGCTCCTCTAGATGTCAAGTCCTGGTGACGCTTCGTCCAATCGGGCCGGCGCCGTAGGGGATGGCGACGATCGGTCCGGCCGGCGCGGCGTGTTGGCGGGCTGAAGGTCGGCGCTGAGGGCGTGGTAGATCTCGCGGGCGATGTGGCGCGTGAGGCAGCGGATGATCTCGGTCTTGGTCTTGCCTTCCGCGGTACGCCGCTCCCGCCGCGCATGCGTCACGGAGGACAGGGCGGGTCACGGCCGAGTCGAGACTGCTGCTCGGTCGCCATTCGGGCAGCGCGGCTCCGGCTGCTGCTCCGATATTCGGCCCCGCCGAAGCAGAAGTCCTGGACGGCCGCAGATTAAGCAACCAGGCGGCTGCTGTTTCGTGGATTCAGCAGCGCGGAGGACTACGCCGAAGACTTCTGCATCGAGCCGCCCGCTAGCAGCGACGTGCAAGCACAGAGGCGCAGTTTTGGCGAATGGCGGGTCTCTGGCCTCCGCCCATGACTGACCCTGCCTTCGTGTCCGCGCGGGTATTTGTCCGCCGACTTCCGAATTGCCCGGCGGATCCAGCGGTGCCATCGGCGCTTCAACGTCGATGCTGCTAGCCCACAGCCGCAGCGACGCCGCGGCCGGCGAGACGACTCCTCCTCGACGCCTCAAGCCGTTACGACTAGGCGACTTCTAGGCGAAAGCGATTGCCGTCAGCGCCGGCCTTGTCTGGGTAGCCTGGGCCGTTAGGCGACGGTGGACGCCTCCCGTGCTTGACTTCGTGTCTGTGGTAGTGAACGATGGAAGCGTCGATCGGGCAACGCGTTCCGCCCAGCCCGGCCCGAGAAGGGATGAGCGGCGATGTTCGCGCAGACGAAATGGCGCTTCGGGATTGTTGAGCGGCGCGGCATGCGCCCACGGTGGCGGGCGGGCAGGGCGCTGAGCGGCGCCGGGCTCGCTGCGGTGTTGGCGGCGGGGTTGGCGAACGCGTCGCCGGTCTTCGCCGAGGTCGTGGTGTCGCATTCGGCCAAGAGTGGCGAGTTGCGTGGCGGTCGGTTGCTCTTGCGTGGTGTGAGCGGTCGGGCGAGCTATGTCACGGATGCCGGTCGTTCGGGAACGACGTCGGTCCGGTGGATGCACCGGCGCGTGTTCCTGCCGGGCAAGTCGGCGGTCGGGATGCTGCACATCGCGGGCTGGCGCGGCGGGCAGGAGCCGACCTTCAAACTCAGCAAGCCGCGTTACTCCGCTTCGCGTCGGACCGTCAGCTACAAGGCCAAGCCACTTCCCGGCACGCGTGTGTCTTCCCGGGCCGCCGGTGCGGCGGCGCTTCAAGTGCCGCGCCGGTTCGGCGCCGCGTCTTTGTCGATCCTTCCGCACCCGACCCTCGCTCCCGGCGACAACGGCGGCAGGGACTGCACCGTGGATATTGATCTCGCTGGCAACCTCCTCTCCGGTGTTGGGCTTGTATCGGCGTCGAAGTGGGATACCGACACCTGGGATTCGTACCCTTCCGGGGCCATCAACTACCCCCCCGAGGGATCCGCTCAGGCGATCGTCACGTCGTATGGCGGCCTCTGGCGCGGCTGCGGTTGGTCAACCGTTTGGCGCACGGCCCCCGACGGGTATTCGGGCAATATCACCATTAGCGTGAGCTGGCAGTGGAACGGGGGAATCAGCACCAGCTGCACCGTCGCGGACCCGAACCCGCACGGGGTTTATTGCTACCGCGACGACGAAGACGTGATTGGTTGGGTAATATCGAATTAGCGGGCCGCTAGCTGGGTCCCTCGCCGCGGTTGATCCGAGCGATTCGGACCACGCGACACCCGGTAGGCCCTGACACGGGGGCGCTCTCGGTAGGGTAGATGCCGCCACCGGGCCCGACTCCGAGGCGGCCGACCGGAATCGCTTCGAGGCAGAAGGAGCAGCGTCGGCGGCAACCAAGCCGAGATCGGAGTCTTCCCCTTCCGGGACAGATGGGGCAGCGCTGGCTGACTTCCGCCACTGGTCGCGCGGCCGATGATCGATACGCTTCGCGCCGCGCGAGCGACGCGAGCCCCCGCTCGCAACTACCGTCAAGGCGGAGGAGGCCGGGCCGTCCGATCTAAGCGCCACCGAGCGGCTTAATCCGGGCGACCACTCGGTGCACCACTGCTTTCAGAGCCGCTCGCGCGCCACTGCTCCCGTCGGCCGAGTTCGAGTAGCACGCCGTCGCGGTTGGTCCCCGGATCGACGGCCCCGTCGTTGTCGATGAAGAGGACCAGGTTCACGCCATCCGAGTGCCTCGCCGAGCCGTACCGGATCCCGTCGACGGATTCGCCGTGAGATTCGAACCGGGTTCGGAACCACTCAGTGATCACCTGCGTGGGCACGTACTCGATGTGGATCCGGTCGTCGCGTTCGAATGGCTTGCTGATCTCCTCGACGAAGTGCCGCAAGAAGATGAGGGGCGCGCGCAGATGTCGGTTTTGGACTCGACCGTTTCGCACTCCTCGACCGGCAGCTCGAGCGAGCGCAGCCACTCCCGGCCTGCTTTGCCGAACATGTCCGAGTGAGGGCAGCGGCCTTTGAGCCGGCGCATCAGCACCGCATGGATCTCGTTCTTGCACCGCGTCCTCGAGCGGACCAGCTGCTCACGACGCGACAACCGCCGGCGCAACACCCGCGTGCGCTCATCAGGCGTCCATACCGCGTCCAGATCGCCGACCCACAACAACCGCGCCAGCGTCCGGGCGTCAAGCCGGTCGGTCTTCGCGCGCGCGTGCGAGATACCTGTATCGCTCGGGCTCACGACGATCACCTTCGCGACATGCGGCTCAAGGATCCGCACGATCTCCCAGCTGCTGCCCGTCACCTCCAACGCCACCCTGTCCGTCGCCAACAGACTCGCCGCCAACACCTCCAGCGCCTCCGGCGTGGACTCCCCACGACCAGCAGAACGAACCTCGCCGTTCTCGCAGACCGCGACCTCGCAGAACTCCAAGTGCACGTCTAACCCAATCGCACGACCGGCCGAGCTCACCACAACACCTCCTCACCTCGAACAATGAAATGGAGAACCAGCGGGCAAACGACACGGACGGATACGCGCTCAAAGCGCAACCGGGCAAGTCGCAGGGGCGGCCACAGAAAGCACGGGCTCGCAGCCCACCGCGCAAAACGGCCTGCCCAAACTGCGTTCTCCCACGAGGCCCCTGTCCCAGTGACCGGACCCTAGGCCCAGCCCCGGACAACAACCTCAAACAGCATTTTCATCCCCCGAATCCGAGCATCCGTCAGTCCAGCTGCTAGCAAATTCTCTGCTAACGGTCGGGTCGAAGCGGAACTCTCCGGCGCTCAGTCCTGGCTTCCGCTCCGTCGCCCTTGGGGCACTCTCGGTAAGACAGCTGCTCTCGGCCAGGACCGGCACTGCCGCCAGTCGCGGATGCCGAGCCCTTACGGCGCGACCATCCCGAAGGCGCGTGGCGCACAGCTCCGAAGCCTGACGAGCCGAAGGCCACCGTTCCGATTCCGCCGTCCGGCGGAGTGGACGAGTCCTTCGCGACACTGTGATTGCCAGGCATCGCTGCCCGCGGGAGGGTCCGGCGGCGCCGTTGCTATCGCGCCGTAGCCGCGGGGCAGACGAGCCCGTTCGTGGCAAAGCCTTCGCCCGGCGCCGCCGATCGGCACGATCGAGGCGTCGCCATTCCGATCGTCCGTGTGCCGGCTGTCCGACGACCAAAGCAGTCGTACCCGCGGACGCCCACCGGCGGCTGCGATACGCCTGAAGCAGTCACGATCGTGGCGCGGCTGCTTACGTCGAAGCGGAAAGGCCTGTCACCTGTTGCCGCCTGCTGGAGTCAGGCGCTAGCGAGAGCGCCGCCGAGCGGCCACGCCGAGCGGGCCGTGACTCGAACGGTCCGCACCAACGTCGCTGGGCGTCAAGCGCGACGCCGCACTTGCTCCCGCACATCGCCGCGATGCAATGTCGACCGACGCGCTCTGCGGCGGCCATCATCAGCCGAGCAGCCGTATGAGCCCGCGTCCGATGAAGAACAGCCCGGCGGCGCTGAGGAGCCCGACCGTGAACCCGCGACGGCGGCGAGCGATCTGATCGCGTACAGCAGTGAGCGCACGCTGGCTGGGACCGGGGGCGACCCTGGTCAGGACGACGGGCAGCCACGCGGGCATGGAAACCAGTCCGACGAGCACGAGGACGAGCACCGCTTCAGCTGCGACCTCAACGTCCGTCCTGGAGATTTCTTTGGCGGCCGGTGCGATCAGGGCCAGCGTCGTGACGTTCGTGGCCATGGCGAACACGCCGAACGCAAACGCCGCCCGAGCCTTGCGCGAACCACTCGCATTCCGGTCGTCACCGCCCTTGCGACTTGGCGACCCGCGCCGTCCCGAGACGACAACGACAACAGCCACGTTGACCAACACCAGGCCGAGAACGAGGTCGAGCGTCGCGTCGAGGTGCGGCCTGGTCGGGAGCGAGACCGCGCGTCCGAACAGCACGATGGCGACGACAACCACGAGCGTGGTGAGAACCACACCGGCGGCGTAGCGCACCCCTGCCCGACCACCGTCGGGGCCGGCGAGGAGCAGGGTTTGCTCCGTCAAGATGACCGGGCTGACCGCTCCGCCCAACCCGAGCGGGATAACCACCGCGAGCGCCGCCAGCACCGAACGGACTATAGGTCTTCGCCCTCCGGTCGGGCCCGGCGCTCACAAGTGGATGACCACGTGGCAACCGAAGCCCGGCCCCCGCACCGCAGGCCGAATGACCCATCGCAGCGCCCCGGGGCAGTCCGGCAGGGAGGACTCTCTCCCCCCGCGGGTCTGTTCACGGGTCCGGTTTCGATCAGACCAGCACTCTGATCCAGCGCGGGACTCGGCTTTGGCCGTTCGACTCATCCTGTTCGGGTGACGACGACCGGACCTGGTCGTGCGATGGTTTGGGCGGAGCGATGCGGTCGGCACTGTCGTCCGCCGCCGTCAGGGGCTGGGGCGCACTGGCCCACAACCGCATTTCAAGGAGGCAGTGACGTGCATCGGTTCATTCATCCTCGCCGTAGCGCGAGCGTGCTGATCGCGGCCTGCGTGGCCGTCGCGGTCGCGGGTGGCGTCTCGTACGCGGCCGCGGGGGGACTTGCCGGTAAGGCTGATTCGGCGAGCGGGGGGAAGCTGTACGCATGTGTGACTGCGGGGTTCCACACCCTCAACCTGTCGTCGGCCAGCGCGACGTGCCCCAACGGCCAGCAAAAGATCTCCTGGAACGTCAAGGGCGTGCGCGGGCCCAAGGGAGCGCGAGGGCCGAAGGGCACCACCGGCCCGCAGGGCAGCACCGGCGCTGCCGGCGCGACCGGAACGCAAGGCCCGAAGGGCGACACCGGCGCGACCGGAACGCAAGGCCCCAAGGGCGACATCGGCGCGACCGGAGCGCAGGGCCCCAAGGGCCTGCCCGGACCGCAAGGCCCCGGCGGACTAGTCGGCGCGCCCGGTCCCCAAGGAGTGCCCGGCCCTCAAGGCCCGACCGGCCCCCAAGGCCCGACCGGCCCTGCCGGAACCTTGGCGAGCGCGTACCTCGACGCCTACTCCTCAACTCAGACCGTGGCTTCCGGCAGCGACCTCGCGTTCGACACGCTAGCCGTCGCCCCGGTGGGAATAGTCACCAATGCCGCCGACAACGCGTTCACGGTGATCAATGCGGGCACGTATTTGGTTACCTTCGTCCTCCCGGGCGGTCTGACCGGGCCTCTTTTGGCTCAGCTGACCGTCAACAGCATCCTCGTCCGACCCGCCGAGGGCAACGGCTTCACGCGGATTCTTAGCCTGGGCGCGGGCGATGTCGTCACGGTCCGCAGCGTAGGAACCCAATCAGCCGACGTGCCTCCGGGCGCCGGGATCACCATCGTGCGAATCAGCTAAAGGCCACCACGTCGAGCCGTAACGAAGCGCTGCTGCTCTGATCGAGCACCAGAAGTCTCCTGCGCGCCGACCAGAGTTCTCCCTTGTCGCCATAGGGGCGCTCTTGGTGAGACACCTGCTCTCGGCGAGTACCGGCACTAAGCGCCCACCGCGCGCACCGAGGGAATACCCGGCGACCATCCCGAGAGCGTGGTGCGAAAGCCCCGGATTCGGATGACCGGAAGGTCGCCTTTGCGCTCGTCCGCCCTGGGCTCGACGGGGCGATCGCTCTTAGAGAATGCTCGTGCCGCAGCCCGGCGCCGTCCGCAACACGAGCTAGCGGGGTTCGGGGGGCCCCGCTGGTTTGCCGGGCGGATCCAGCGGTGTCAGTCTTGCGTCAACGCCGATGCTGTTAGCCCAACGGAGCAGTCATCGTCGTGCTGCTGGTTTGGCTGCTAAGAGCAGAACTCGCCGGGCCGGCGCCGCGGCACCGGCGACTCGATGTGTCGTTAGGCGGGCGAGTTTCGAAGTTTGCTGCGGAGTTCGGGTGCCTCGTGATCGTGGCCGCCCGGCAGTGAGTGAGATCAACGCGCCCGCTTGTCGGCGGCCCGGCGCTGGCATATGATCGCGCTGACATGGTGCCCCAGAGACTCGGATGGCATCGCGGGGGCGGCGCTTACGATCGTCGATCGACGGCTCATCAGGCCGAGCGCCGAGCGGGGGTGCGTGACTGCGAGGTCGGATCGGGGTGTGTCGGTCGTAGGCCGGGATCCCGAGGTCGTCTGCGTGTTGGGCTCCGGGCTAGCGTGCTTGGCTGTGCGGTGGTTTCACCGTTGCTGTCGGTGGTTGCGTGGACGGCGCCTGTGCGTGTGTGGCCTGAGCGGAGCGGCAGTCGCTTTTGGGCAAGTTCGCTCAGCGTTGCTGTAGCGCTAACCGGATCGAGCGTGGACTGATGGTTTCTGTATCTAGCTACCTGGTTGGGCCTGGTGGTGTGCGGCGCTTTGTCGCTGTAGTGGGGCTGACAGCGGCGATGTTCGCGGTGGTGCTCGTATCCGTTGCGAGCCCCGCGCGGGCGGCGGGTGATTGCGGGGTCCAAGGAGCGACTACGACGTGCATGTTCCGCTCGACCGGTGCGCAGGACACCTTCGTGGTGCCGGCCGATGTGACCAGCATCCTGGTCGCGGCCGTCGGTGCTCCTGGCGCCGTGGGAGGTCTTGGGGGTGGCGCCGCCGGTCGCTCTGCTCGGGTGACCGGTCGTCTGGCCGTCACCCCCGGCCAGACTCTCTACGTCAACGTCGGCGGCGACCCCACGCATGATCAGCAGTGCGAACAACGCGTCGCCTGCGTCGGTGGGTTTAACGGTGGCGGGTCAAGCACCTTCGTTGGCGGCGGCGGTGGTGGTGGCAGCGACGTGCGGACCGTGTCATACCAGCGGGCCGGGAGCCTCGGCTCGCGGTTGATCGTCGCCGCGGGTGGTGGTGGCTCGGGCGGCGGAACAGAGGACTTTTGTAAGCCGCCACCTGGCTTGGGCGGGGCCGGTGGTGATGCGGGATCAAACGGCAGCCCGGGTCTTAACTGCGGCTCGATTGCGGATTCCCCCGGGGGGGCTGCAGGCACGGCCTTGGCCGGTGGCGCGGGGGGATTCCTTGGCGGCCAGCGCGGGGTGTTGGGGCAGGGTGGCCTAGCAGCAGGCAGTGGTCTCGGTGGTGGTGGCGGCGGTGGCCTGTTCGGCGGCGGTGGCGGCGGCCTGCAACCTGCACATACGCCCACGACAGGCGGCGGGGGGGGTGGCGGCTCGAACCTGGTGCCCGGCGGTGGGACCGCCATCGTCGTGGGCGGCGGCCCGTCGGTGCGGATCGCCTATCGGGCGATTGGGCTGACCCCGCCGGTCGCGCCCAAGCTGCACCTCGCCATCGCCGGCCCGCGCGGCGTCAAGCCCGGCCACACCGCCGCGTACCGCATCACTCTCATCCGCACCCAGCCCCACACCGGGCGCCGCTACACGGTGACAAACGTCCACGTCGTCAGCACGCATGCCGGGCACCGGGTGGGCCACTGGCTGGTGCGAACGTTGCCTCGTGGTCGATCGCGCACCCTGCGTTTGAAGCTGGAGGTCCCCAGCACGGCCCACGGGCGCTTCTGCATCACGACGCGGGCAGCCGCCCGACACACGCGCGGCGCTGCCGTCCGCTACTGCACGGCTATCGTGACAGCACCGCCGCGAGGGCTCGGCTGAGCCCACCTGGGCATGCGCCGACAACCGGCGCAGTGTCGGCCCGGACGGACCTGCGCGCCCGACCGCGCCCAGACGCGTTGGCGAACGTCAAGCGACCCTGCTCCTGCGAGGACCAAGGGGCGACCTTGGCCTCGCTGAACCCACTGCGTCGGAATACGTTTAGCCCGATGCCGCGGAACATGAGCTCCTCGGGTGAAGCCAACCATGACCACGGTCAAGACGAGCAAGAAGACGAGGCCGACCTTCTCGTCGAACAGGTTGCCGTAGTCGCAGCCGATCACGGCCGCCGCCACCATGGCGATCGGCACGACCCGAACCCACCGCTGCACCGGCTTGTGCTCGTGCCAGATCTGTGGCCACCAATGCAGCCAGCTCGCCAGCCCGACCGTGAACAGCATCGACACCGCGATGGGAGTCACGTGCGTGCGCAGAATCGAATGGACCGTCGGGATGGCGGCCGGATCCAGATCAGATCGCCGCGATGCTCAGGCTCCGCGCCGGCGCCGCGTCCGGATGACGAGCTCGCAACGCCGGGTGACGTCGACTGGATCGACGATGGCGACGTCGTGGCCCGGGCCGCAGTCGATCACGTCACGCTGCCCGTCGCGGGCGAAGACGCGATCGTTGCCCGGCCCCGCGAACGCGTGGTCGCGGCCTGGTCCCGGGTCAATGCGGTCGTTTCCCGGCCCGCCGAAGATGACATCGTTGTCGGGGCCGCCGAACAGGCGATCGTTCCCCCGGCCACCCAGCACCTGATCGTTGCCGGTGCCGGCGCAGACCACGTCGTTGCCGTTGTCGGCGCGGATGCGGTCTTTGCGCGAGCCGGCGACGATCACGTCGTGCCCGCGGGTGCCGGCGATCCGGTCAGAACCGTGAGGGTTGAGGTTGTCTAGGACGATCGTTCCCGTTTCCGTGAAGGTGCCGGGAAAGGGACCGGTGGCCGTGCCCGTCACCGAGAAGGGGAACCCCGTGGTCGACTGGACGCAGGGGTCGGTGAAGGTAAATGTTCCGGTGCGACTTGTGAAGGTTTCGCCCGCCAGTGACGGGAACGTGCCCGTACCGCTCAGCAAGGCCGTCGCCGTGGCGGCGGGCTTTTTGCTCGTCGCCTTCAAACTCGCGGTGACCGCACCCGCGGTGGTGGGGACTAACTGCACTACGACGGTGCACGAGTCGCCCGGTTCCAGAACAGTCGCGGTACACATGTCGCTCATGGGAGCGATCGCGAACTCGGAGGAGCCCGCCAACGTGATCACCGGCGCGGCAGGAGAGTCGCCAGTGTTCATCAGCGTGAAGGTCTGTGCGCCCGTCTTCCCGGGCAGCACGGACCCAAAGTCATACGGAGACGGCGAAAACGTAAGCACCGGCGGCCTCGACGCGGCGCTGGCCCCGCTCGCCCCAAAAGCCAGCGTCGCCGCCACGCACAAGACAACGCGATAGCGCGCGCCCGCCAACCACACGCCAGTCACACACACCCGGCTCAAAACATCCTGGAGCAGCTCATCCTAAGGATCCCCGCGCAGCCCTGATCAGCCTCGAGAACCGCGAACCTACCAGGCCCGTCCGTGGTAGGCAAGCAACCTCAACGCGAGCGGTGCGGCTGCTGCTCCCGACGGGCTGAGCGCGGTCTTTGTCCGCACCCTTCGTCGGAGCGTCAAACGATGACGCTCCGACGGCCGACTTCATCCCATGCGGATGATGTCGCGCGTCCGAGGGTCTGGGACCGTCGTCGTGCGTCATGCCGACGCCGGTGCCCGTCCAGTCGACGCGTACTGTCCTTCCATAAGCGAGGCCACGATGAGCAAGCCGTTCAATGGCGTTGTCAATGTCGACATTCGTGACTCGGTGCCGGATTGGGCGCCGTTTGAGGCGCCGAAGGCTCCCGATGGGGCGCCGAACGTTGTCTATATCGTGCTCGACGACGTTGGCTTCTCAGCTATGGGCAGCTACGGCGGGCCGATCGAGACGCCGAACATCGACCGGATCGTGGGCGACGGCGTGCGCTACACGCAGATGCACACGACGGCGTTGTGCTCACCGACGCGTTCGTGTCTGCTGACGGGGCGTAATCACACTCGCAACAGCATGGCGTGTATCACCGAGGCGGCGGTCGGCTTCCCGAACGCGAGCGGAGTGATCCCGCCCGAGAACGGTCAGATCCAGGAGATCCTGGGCACGCGCGGCTGGAATACGTACATGGTCGGCAAGTGGCATCTCTGTCCTGAGTCCGAGATGAATCTGGCGTCGTCACGACGAAACTGGCCGACCGGCCGTGGGTTTGAGCGCTTCTACGGCTTCCTCGGAGCCGAGACGAGCCAGTGGTATCCGGATCTCGTCTATGACAACCATCCCGTCGACGCGCCCAGCCTGCCCGACGACGGTTATCACCTGACGGTCGATCTCACCGATAAGGCGCTGGAGTTCATACAGGACGCGAAGGCGATCGCACCCGAGAAGCCGTTCTTCCTGTATTACGCCCCGGGGGCGTGCCACGCCCCGCATCATGCCCCCAAAGCGTGGATCGAAAAGTTCAAGGGCGATTTCGATATCGGGTATGAAGCGGTCCGCGAGCGGACGCTCGCGCGCCAGAAGGAGTTGGGAATCGTCCCGGTCGACACTGAGCTGCCACCGATCAACCCGATCGGCACGCCGGAGGACCGCACCGGGCCGGGCGGGGAGCCATTCCCGGCCTTGGATTTCACGCGGCCATGGGACACGCTGTCTGACAAGGAGCAGCAACTGTTCAGCCGGATGGCGGAGGTATACGCCGGCTTCCTGGCTCACGCCGACGATCAGATCGGCCGCCTACTCGACTACCTCGAGGACACAGGGCAGCGGGAGAACACCCTCGTGATCGTGATCTCCGATAACGGCGCCAGCGGTGAGGGCGGCCCAGATGGCTCGGTGAACGAGATGAAGTTCGCCAACGGCATCCCGGACTCGATCGAGGAGAACCTCGCGATGCTCGACGAGCTCGGCGGCACCAAGACCTACAACCACTACCCGACCGGGTGGGCGATGGCGTTCAACACGCCGTTCAAGATGTGGAAGCGCTATGAGTTCAACGGCGGCACGTCTGACCCCTGCATCATCTCCTGGCCCAAGGGAATCGCGACGCGCGGCGAGATCCGGGAGCAGTATCACCACGCGATCGATCTCGTCCCGACGATCCTCGACGCGCTAGAGATCGACCCGCCGGAGACGATCGGAGGGCACGTGCAGAGCGACTTCGACGGCGTCAGCATGCGCTACAGCTTCGATGACGCGTCCGTCCCATCGACCCGATCGACGCAGTTCTATTCGATGCTCGGCTCGCGCGCGATCTGGCACGACGGGTACAAGGCGGTCACGACCCACCCGACGATCAGCGGCTGGGGGAATTTCGCCAAGGACACGTGGGAGCTCTACCACACCGACGTCGACCGCTCTGAACTGCACGACCTCGCGGCCGACGAGCCCGAGCGACTGCAGGAGCTGATCAACCTGTGGTACGCCGAGGCGGGCGCCAACTCGGCGTTCCCGCTCGACGACCGCTCGGCCCTGGAGATCATCACGACTCCGCGGCCGCTGCTGAGCCCCGCCCGCAACCGATACGTGTACTACCCCGGGCTCGCTGAGACACCCGAATCCCAGGCAGTCAACGTCCGCAACCGTTCCTATGCGATCGGTGCGCTCGTCGACATTCCCCAGCCAGACGCCGAAGGCGTGCTGTTCGCCCACGGCTCTCGGTTCGGCGGCCACGCGCTCTACATCAAGGACAACCGGCTCCATTACGTCTATAACTTCGTCGGCAGCTTCGAACAGATGATCATCGCCGAGACCGACGTTCCGGTCGGAGAAAACCTGATCCTTTCCGCGTCGTTCGAGAAGGACGGCGAGGATCCGCCCGGCGTCTCAACCGGCGTGCTGTCGCTATACCAAGGCGACGCGAAGGTCGGCGAAGGCCGCATCAAGACGCAGCCCGGCAAGTTCATGCTCGCCGGCGAAGGACTGTGCGTCGGGCGCGACAGCGGCGAGCCGGTCACCAGCGACTACCCAGGCGTCCACCCCCACCCATTCAAGGGCGGCACCATCAACCGCGTCGCAATCGACGTCAGCGGCGAACCGTACATCGACCTGGAACGCGAAGCCGCCGCCATGCTCGCCCGAGAGTAGCCACCCCGAGCTCACGCTGGACCCGGGCGAAATGCCTCCGACCGCTTCGTCTGTCAAAGCCCGATCGGCGATCGACGCGCCGGCTACCGAGTGCCTATCGCTATCGGCCGGCGCTCCTGCGCGAGCGCGCCCAGCGCGCTGCGCGCCTCAGCTGGGAGCGGAGGGTCTCCGCGAGCGCCACGGTCCAGGCGCTCGCCACGAGCTTCACGCGACTCGCGGCGCCGGCATCCGGCCCGAGCCTGACGGTCTTCGACGCGATCGCGTCGAAGACCGGCTGGGCCCGGTCGAGGGTGTCACGGGGTCCGGAGGCGAGCACGATGAGCCGGCCCTGCTTGGCCGTCTCCCTCGTGCCGATTGCGGGACAGTTCACGAACGTGATCCTGTGGTCCTGCGCGAGCGCGGCCACCTGCTCCACATCCTTGCCTACCATGCCGGTCTGCAGCCAGACGGCGTCGTCCGGTACCGAATCCGCCGCCTGCCCCATCACCGCCAGGACCGCGGCGGCGTCGGTGAGCATCGTGATCACGAACGCGGCCTCACGCACCGCGTCGGCGGGCGACTCGGCCAGGTCCGCACCCTCGGTCGCCAGCACGCGCGCCTTCTCCGGGGTGCGGTTCCACACGCGTACCTGGAAGCCTGCCTTCAGCAGGTTGCGCGCCATCGGCGCGCCCATGATTCCGGTGCCGAGAACCGCGACCCGCTCAGCCATCAGCCGGTCACGATATCGGCCGGGCCCGCGCGGGCGCTCCCGGCTCGTCTCGGAGAAATGGCGCACAAGCGCTCAGCGGAAGTGGCGTCAGCTCTCAATGCGGCTGCTGCGCGTACCGTGCTTCGGCGATGGTGAGCCTGCGCCTGCCTTTTGCGTTCAAGATGCCAGTGCGTACCGCGCGGCTGCTGCTGCGCCCGATGACCGAAGCCGATATCGACGACATTCACGCCTATCAATCTCGCGCGGACGTCTGTCGTTACCTGTCCTTTGAGCCGCGCACCCGCGAGCAGGTTGCCGAGAAGGTCGCCCAGTACTCCGTGGCGCTCACGTTGAACGGCGACGGCGACTTCTGGCAGATGGCCATCGAGCGGGCGGGCGACCGGGGGCGGGTGATCGGAGACGTGTACTTCTGTGTGAAGAGCACGGCCAACGCGTCGGCGGAGATCGGCTGGACGTTGCATCCCGATCATGCCGGCGCCGGGTACATGACCGAGGCGGCGGGCGCGGTGCTCCAGATCGCATTTCAGGACATCGGATTGCATCGCGTGAGCGCCCACCTCGACCCGCGCAACGACAAGTCGGCCGCGCTTTGCAAGCGTTTGGGGATGCGCCGGGAGGCGCGCCTCGTCGAGGACCTGTGGTCCAAAGGGGAGTGGGTTGACACGACGATCTACGCGATCCTCGACCGTGAATGGGACCGTCCGCACCAGCTGAGGCCGGCCGACGCTGTGGTCTATCGATAGAACGCGCGGGTGTGGACGGGTGCTGTGGCTCAGCTCCGGCTTGGTCGACCGCGCCGCGTGAAGTACTCCGCCTCGGCCTCACCGAGCGGCGTCGCGGGCGGCTCGCCGTGCAGGTACTCGGCGGCTATCGCGCCCCAATCGGCACCGGCCCGGAGCTGGCCGAGCACGACGCCGACGATCATGTGCATCCGCCGGATCAGGATCGTCTCGGCCGGCAGCGTGAACTGGCTTAGCTGGTCCTTGACCTCGGCCTGACGCTCCTCGTCCGCCGGCCGGGTGTCGCGGCCACGACGGCCTTGCTGGCCAGAGAAGCGCCGCTCACCGGGTACCGCGTACCACCGCGTCGCCCGCCGCATCAGCTTCAGCGCCAGCTCGTCGTCGACTCGCGCCGCCCCGTCGGAGGACAGGTACGCACCCGCCACCAGCGCGGATTTCAGCGCCGCGGCATCGCCGGCACGGACAGCGTGCGCGATCCCGCGCTCGGCGTCGGCGCGCGCCGCGCTGAGATCGCGCAGCAGCCCGTAGTCAAGGAAGCCGACGCGGCCGTCCGGACGCAGCAGATAGTTGCCGGGATGCGGGTCGCCGAGCGCGATCCGGTCGCGGTACAGCAGGCCGAAGTAGAAGCGGAACACGATCTCCCCGTAGCGGTCGCGCTGCGGCTCGTCGAGCCGGCGAACCGCCCCGAACCGCTCGCCGTCTACGTACTCGGACACAAGCACCCGGCGCGTCGAGAGCTCGGTGTTGACCGCGGGCACAGAGATGAACGGATGGCCGCGGCGCAGCCGCTCGATCCGCCGCTGGTTCTGCGCCTCGAGCTCGTAGTCCAGCTCCTCGACAATCCGCTCGCGCAGCTCCGAGGCCAGCGCCTTGGCGTCGAGGCTGGGCGCGAGCCGCTTGACCAGCGGCAGCAGCAGCATCGCGTTGCGCAGGTCGGTCTCGATCGCCTCCGCCACCCCCGGATACTGGACCTTCACCACGACATCGTCGCCGTCGAGCGTCGTCGCTCGGTGTACCTGGCCGATCGACGCCGCCGCGAACGCGCGCTCGTCGAACTCGGAGAAGACGCGGCTGAGCGGCCCGCCGAACTCGTCTCGCATCAGCCGCTCGAGCTTTGAGAACGGAACCGGGGGGACGTCGTCGCGGAGCTCAGCGAGCTTCGCCTGCAGCACGTCGCGCTGATCCTCGGGGAGGCCGTCGAACTCGACCATCGAGAGCACCTGCCCGACCTTCATCGCCGCCCCCCGCATCCGCCCGAGCTGCTCGACGAGCTGGTTGACGAGCGCGGCGGTGCGCTCATTCTGCGCGGCGGCGGCGCGCTCCGGCGAGCGGACGCGATTGGCCGTCCTCATACCCGCCCACCGCACGCCCTGCCCGGTCACCAGGCCGCCGACCCGGGCGGTCCGTGCGATCCGCCCGGTCGGCATCTTTCGCGCTTCCGGCGCCGGCTCTTCGGCTTCGGTGGTCATCGACATATCAGTCAAGCAGGCGCACGCATCGGGCTTGTGAAAGCGCGCGCCGGTCACGACCCAAACGCACTCGCCCGCCGCGTCGAGAGAACCGGCCGTCTCGCGAGCTCGAGGTCTCAAGCATCCTTGAGTGGAGGATTGGCCAGCACGACCGAGGTCTCGATCTGACGATCAGGGATGGTCCAGTGAGTCTTGAGCAAGCTCGTCTTGCGCTCTGTCGAAACCAGCTCGAAGCCATGCTGGCGATAGAACCGAATCGCCCAGTCGGCCGCCGCCCAGGTGCCGACCAGCATGGGTTGTGAACTTCGGTGCCGCAAGTGCTTTAGCAGCGCGCCGCCGATTCCGTGTCCCTGGCTGCCCGGTAGGACATACGCGTGCCGGATCAGGTCGACCTCGCGCATCTGCTGGATGCCCATCACGCCGAGCAGTGCACTCTCCGCCTCATAACCCCAGAACACGACTCCCGCGGCAGCCTCGCGATCGAGCTCGAGGCGCGACATGTACGGCTCATGCCAGCGATCGGCCGGGATAACACCGCGATACGCCTCGGCCGCGGCGTTGATGATCCCGAGGATGGCCGGACGTTCGTCGTCACAACACCGCCGGACGAAGCTCATGGCTCCAAATCTAGGCCACGACGTGGTCTCCGCTCTGGATGCCGTCGCGTCGAGCGAGCCGCGCGCCGAGCACCCCCACACGCGGCGAATGCGAGTGGTCCCGGGCGCCGCTTGGGAACGATCTCAGGTCGGCATCCGCTCGCCCCGGGCGTGGCCGATGAGGATTCAGGCCGGGCTCCGGTGTCGGAACCCGGCCTGTGTTTGCCTATCGCGGGATCAGCTGTGTTTGGGAGTGGGGTGGACGAGAGCGATGAGGCCGTGGTGGTACTCGTCGGCGCCGATCGCGATGACGAGATCGTTGGGGGTGCCGATCACGCCGTTGCCGAAGGCCATGCCCCATAGTCCGTCCTCGCCGATCGGCTGTCCGTGAGCGTCTTTGACTGTGCCGAGCAGCCGGCCGGAGGTCGGGTCAAAGGCGTGGATCTGACCGCCGTCCTCGTTGCCAACTAGGAGTGCGCCGGCGAAGCGCCCCCAAGTGTGGGGCGCGAGGACCATGCCCCATGGGCCGTTGAGCACGCCTCCGGTGATGAGTCGGCGTTCCAGTTGGCCGTTGAGGTTGAAGACGTCGATGGCCCCGTTCACCTTGGACTGGACTCCGGGCGCCGGCGCATAGCTGACATAGATCTTCTTGCCGATCACCGCGACGTTGTAGGTGGTCAGCCCCTGGGGCAGGTTGCGATCCTTCAGGATGCCGTCTAGCTGCCATTTGCCGTTGTACACGAGCACGTTCGTCGACAGGGCGTCGGCTGCGTAGAGGCGAGGCCCGTCGTTGGTGTGGGCGAGCGCGAGCCCGGTGAACGCCGTCCCGGACACGCTGGCCGTCGTCGTGGTCTGCGTCCCTGCACCCCACGCGGACAACTGCCCGGACAGGCTGGCGAACAGGAACTTGCTGGCGGTGCCGTCCGGCAGCGCGAATTCGGTCGTGTCGTTGAACACCGTCCCGGTGGGCCCCGGCTGTGTGGCGACGACCAACGGCACCTTCGTCGGGGTGGGGTTCGTGCTGTAGAGCGTCGACGTCGACGTCCCGTTGTTGGCGACCCACAGCGGAGTCGTCGGCCCGAACGCGATGCCCCACGGGTTGACCAGATTCGAGTCGGTGACCGGCGCCACCCCCGGCTGGTCAGACACGACAACGGTCTCCACGTAGGACCCCTTGCCGCCGTGCCGGTGCCCAAGCGAGGAGCTTGGCGTCTCGCCGTCGTGGTTGCCCTCGCCCCGGTGAGGGCTCCTCGCGGCCGCAGACGCCACGGACTGCAGGCCTAAGACAGCGAGTATCGCGATGACACCCAAGATCCCAAGCCTTCGCATCGTCCCGGGGAAAAGCTTCCACGCGCGCGCGTGCCCAACTTCGATATTCATGTTCGCTCCTTCGATGGGTCGGGGTGGTGTGTTGGACGGGTTCGGTCTGCAAGCGGCAGCGACGGAGCTCCCATCGCCAACCAAGCCCGGAGGCGGACCGAAGACCTCGGTGCAGATTGCGTGCTCGTGCTTAACCGGAGCTTGTCGCCGGCTGAACCGTTGAAGGGCGAGGCCGGGGCGATAGGACCGGGAGACGTGGCCGGCGGCGCCGTGCCCTCCTCGCGTCCGGACCGTCAGATCCCCGGCCGTGGCGCGACTAACGCCCTGCTTATGAGGAACTCGATAAACAATCGAGGGTCGTTCATGACTACTACTCCTAAGAGACATGGCGTGCCGGACCTCACGCGGCGGCAGCTGATCAGTGGCGGCGCCGCGGGGCTCGCGGTGCTCGGCGCTGGCGCATTCGGTGCGTCGCGCGTACTCGGAGGGGGCGGCCACGCGACGCCCGGACCGCAGATCGGGACGCACGACTACGTCCGCGGCTTCTGGTCGCGTCCGGACCTACTGCCCGCGCCGGTCTCGGTGATCGGTGGCGGCGTCGCTCCCGGCTATCTTGCGGTCGGGCTCGGGACCGCCAAGGGCTCCGTCGCCGGCGTGCAGCTCGTCGATCACCACGGCGAGCCGGTTTTCTACCACCCGATCTCCACGCGGCTGTGGACCACGAACCCCGGCGTGTTTCGCTACCGCGGCGAGCCGGTCCTCACCTGGTGGGAGGGCTCGGTGCGCTCGCCGCCGGGATACGGTGCGGGCGAAGGGGTGATCGTCGACGGCTCATACCGCGAGCTCGCTCGCGTGCGGGCCGCGAACGGCCGCCGGGTGGACATGCACGAGTACCGGCTGACGCCCGATGGCACGGCGCTGTTCACGTGCTATCCCGAGGTCGTCCCGGCGGATCTGTCGGCGATCGGTGGCGCGAGCAACGGCAGGGTGCTCGAGAACATCATCCAGGAGGTCGACATCCGGACCGGCAAGCTGCTGATGGAGTGGCGAAGCCTCGATCACGTGCCGATCTCGGAGACCTTCCGCAAGCCGGCCGACCCACTTGACTACCTGCACGCGAACTCGATCGACATCGCCGCGGACGGCAACCTGCTCGTCTCCGGACGGCATACGTGGTCGGTGTACAAGCTCGATCGCCGCACCGGCGAGGTGATCTGGCGGCTCGGCGGAAAGCGCAGCGACTTTGCGATGGGGAAGGGCTCCCAGTATTCGTGGCAGCACCACGCTCGCGCAATCGACCCGACCACGATCAGCGTGTTCGACAACGGCGCCGACGGCGCCACCAGCAGCCATTCGCAATCGCGCGGGGTGCTCCTCTCGATCGACGAGGCGGCTAGGACCGTGCGCCTGAGCGCCGCCTACGAGCACCCCGACCGGCTGCTGGCAAACGCGATGGGCAGCGTCGAGAAGCTCCCGAACGGAAACGTGCTCATCGGCTGGGGTGAGGAGCCGTGCGCGACCGAGTTCGCGGCTGACGGCACCCGGCTGTCTGACGCCGTGTTCCCGGTCGGGCAGAAGTCCTATCGCGCGTTCCGCCTCGGGTGGAAGGGCACGCCGCGCAACGCGCCGGCGATCGCCGCCAGGCCGGGTCCGGCGGGCACGTCGTTGCTGTTTGTGAGCTGGAACGGCGCCACCGAGGTCACGCACTGGCAGGTCCATGCGGGATCGTCGGCCAAGCATCTACGGCCGGTGGGCGTGCTCCGGCGGACGGGATTCGAGACGCCGGTGTCGCTGAACACCACGCAGGGATATGCCGCGGTCACCGCGCTGTCTTCGTCGGGGCGGCGGCTCGGCACGAGCGCGACGGTCCGGGTGTGAATCCTCTTGCGTACCGCTGCTCCGATTACGCTCGATAATCGACCTTATGTATACCTGCAAGTAGAGGTGAGCGGGTGGCGGTCGCGACACCGGCGACAAGTCCTCGACGCAGTTCCCTGTCGCGGAGTTTCTCTCCTAGTCCGGCTCGGTACTGCAGGACAGACCAGGAACGACCTCGAACGTCGCCGCTGCGTGAACGAAGACGTCGCACCTGCCGTAGCGTTCGAGGACGAGCCTCGCCGCCCGGCGTACGTCGTCCGGGTCACCCAAGTCGACGACGACATCGCCGGTCCGGTCGAGGACGACCACGGTGTGGTCGGGTGCGAGGCGCGCGACAATCGCGCCCCCGATGGCACCGGCTCGCCGGCACGGACCCAATCTCGCTCAACAGTCTCGAGAACGAAACGCTGCTCCTGTTCCCGCGTGAGCTCGCTCCCGCCTACTACGACCGCATCATCGCCGCCTTCGAAGAGTCCGGCTTCGAGCCCCGTATCGTGTCCTTCGCCGACCCGCCTCCGCAAGCGATGCTCGCCCGTCTCCAAGCGGGACGCGAAGTTGGACTGCCCCCGGCCTCACTCGGCTCCCACGCCGCCGGAGCCCAATCCGGACTCATCGCTCGAAAAATCGCCCAACCAGGAATCGTGGCCGAGTGGTCGATCCTGTGGGCCGCTCGCGCCCCATCCGCTGCCGTCGGGCGCTTCCTCGAAAGCGCGCGACGATGCGCTGATGAGAACCACTGGCTGCGCTCGCCGAAAGAAACGACGGGCGCCGAGAACGACGCCCCAAGTCCAGCGCCGCTCTGAACGACCACGCGCCGTTCGCCTGGCGCGCCCTTGGAAGGTCGGACAGGGCGCTGGGCACATCCGCCGCGCAGCACGCCGAGCGGTGCTGCGGCGTCAATCCCGGGGCGAACCACATTGGACGCAGCGACGTAGCTATAGGACTGACGATTCCACCGAAGGAGTAACAAGCAATGCAGAAGCGACTTGTCGTCGTCGGCGCAGCAGTGGCCGCACTGTTGGTGGCTGCAGGGGGTGCCGCGGCGGCCGGCCATTTCGTGATCACCAGCACGAGCCAGATCAAGCCGAGCGTGATCCACGCGCTGCGGGGCAACGAAGGACCTCGCGGGTTGCGCGGCCTTGAGGGCGCGCGAGGTGCCACTGGCACGCGCGGGTCGCAGGGAGCGCAGGGTCCGCCCGGATCGCCCGGCACCCCAGGGGTACCCGGCGCGGCTGGCAGCGCTCGCGCGGTCGCGGTCGTGAACGCTGATGGCACGCTCGTGCACGGAATCGGCTTTCCGAAGAACGTGACCGGCGTCGGCCACACCACCAAGCGCGGGACCTACTGCGTCGGCTTGGCGGGTGGGATCAACCCCGCCGCCGCGATCGCATCGCTGACAGCCCCGGGCGCCGCTACCGGCGTGTTCACCGTGCCGAATAGCACGAACTGCGCCTCCGCGGAGGTGGAGGTCGACACGTTCGTCCTGGTCCAGGGCGACACGACGACGGCTGGAAGTCCCCTGGTTAGAGTGTTAGAGGACGGGGGCTTCACGCTGATCGTGCCGTGATCGCGTTTCTGACGCTCGATCTCAACGGGAGGCTCGGCCAGCGACGATCGTCGCGTCTGTTTCTGCCGCTCGAAGCCAACACCGACGCCTGCCGCAAGCGGGTGCGCAACGACGTCATCGCCCCTCGGCGCCCGCCGGCTACCCCGATCGGGTTGCCGTGGAGTCGGACCGCAGCCCCAGCGACGACATCGCTGTCGTGCCGCAGAAGCGCGCCGATAACACCTTCGGCAGCCTGAGGTCACCCCGTACGGGTGATGACTCGACGATCCGATCGGCAAAGACTCACAGTCCCCAGACAACTGCCCCACACGTGGCGCTACGCGCATTCACGACCATCGCCCGGAATGGGACTAGGAGGCAAACGTGACGGTCTTTGCTGCATCTAACTACCCGTTCCTCAATGTCCTTTGGGACATCCTGATCTTCTTCGCCTGGGTTATCTACATCTGGATCGCCATCACCGTGCTGATCGACGTCTTTCGTCGGCGCGACACCTCAGGCTGGGTCAAGGCCGCTTGGGTGGTATTCGTGGTCGTCGTGCCGTACATCGGCGTGCTGGCGTATCTGATCTTCAACCACGACGGGATGGCCGATCGAAGCGCCAAACAGGCCTCGGCCACACAGGCGCAGGTCGACGAGTACGTACGCCAGACCGCCGGCACCAGCGGTCCGGCCAGCGAAATCGAGACTGCCAAGAAGCTGCTCGACGCCGGCGATATCACCCAGGCCGAGTTCGAGACGATCAAGGCTAAGGCGCTTGGATCCGGGACGCCAACTTAACAATCCCAGTCGCTCCTAGGTTTGCGGGAAGAGCGCGTGCAACCTGCCGGGCAGTCGGCGGCCGTGCACCGAACCGCCGACGACCTCGACCGAAGGGGCCCGTCCGGCTTCCACGAACCTCAGGGCCAGAACTTGTGAGGTCGACCGGGCTCGCCGAAGGGGCCGAACGGAGATCCGAATCCCAGCTGCGGATCGAACTGACGCACGTCGTCGACAAGATTCCGGACGGGGAATATCGCCAGGACGTTCGAACTGAACTCGGTCAGGTACAGGAACCGCTCGTTGTTCGACAAGCCCCACTGGCGCGGGAAATCTCCGGCCACGAACGTTCCGACTGTGGCGGAAGCACCGGCACCTCTGAGCGCCTTGCGATAGTCGAGGATGCTCACCGTCCCTGCTTGACCCGTGGTGAACCGGTTTGAGTCCGCGACGGCGATCAGGCGCTGGTGGTCGAACAGTTGGATCCCGACCGGCGCCACGCCGACCGGCGTTCGGGAGATGAGCGCGTGCGACGGGTCGCGGCGCAGTCCGCGCGTGCTGAATGCCAGCACGTCGTCCTCGGCGCGGGCAGTGACCCACGCGACCTTGCCGTCTTTGGACAGAACCACACGAACAGGGGAACAGCCGGCGAACACGCTGGCCAGAACGGAGTTGGCGGGGTCCCTTTCCGCTTTCGGTAGGTTCACCACGGTCAGGGTGCCTTCGGGTCCGGGCGTCGTGCCCGTGCCGACACCGGTCGGGGTGTTGCAAGCCGTGGGATCGAAGCCCGGATCGGTCGGGTTCGCTTCCTCGTTGCTGATGTAGAGGTAGCGTCCGTCGGGTGAGAAGGCCAGGCCGACGGTAGTTGCTCGCCGGCGAACGGCGGCGGCCGTGGGTGCTCGCGCTGGAGGGAGCACGCTGGCGGCGCGGTAGCTGGAGGCTCGGGCCGCTCGACCTGACGATCGCTGACGGCGAGCGGCTGCTGATCAGCGGCCC
The DNA here is from genome assembly GCA_963831845.1 of uncultured Solirubrobacterales bacterium. Lineage (GTDB taxonomy): Bacteria > Actinomycetota > Thermoleophilia > Solirubrobacterales > Solirubrobacteraceae > Palsa-465. Next base: position 47,453 of record CAWHRT010000022.1, read on the forward strand.
GAACGGCAGCGGGAAGTCGACGGTGATCGCCACGCTCGCCGGACGGTTAGAACCGATCGCGGGCCGGCGCCGCGTGGCCATGGATGCGATCGTCGCCGAGCTCGGTCAGACGCGCACCGCGCTCGATGGCGAGCGGCCGCTCGGCGCCGCGGTCCGCGAGCTCACCGGCCTGGACGAGACGGCCGCTCGAGGTGCGCTGGCCTGGTTCGGTCTCGGGCCAGATCACGCCGAGCGCAGCTGCGCCGGCCTCTCATCCGGCGAGCGGACCCGCGCCGAGCTCGCTGTGCTGGCCCACCGGCGCGCGACCTGCCTGCTGCTCGACGAACCGACCAACCACCTCGACATCGAGTCGGTCGAGGTGCTCGAGGCGGCGCTGGCCGAGTGGCCTGGAGCGCTGATCGTCGCCACTCACGACTCGCGACTGCGCGAGCGCCTCGCACTCGATCGCGAACTGACGCTGTGATGACCGCTCATTGATTGATGCGCAGCGCCAGCTGCTCCGGAGGCGGGGCCACGGGCTGCTCCCCCTCCCCACCGCTCGACCGCCGGCGTCCTGCCTTGCGCCAGTGGGCCACGATCTGGTGCGCGGTCGCGTGGCGGTATCCGGCCGCGTGGGTGATCGGGTGGAAGTGGACGCGCTGGTCACGGATCTCCAGCACCTCGCCGTAGATCTGCCGGCCGCCGATCGACGTCTTGACGATGTCGCCGGGTGCGATCGCGTCGATTCTCACCCGGGGATGATCGCCTTGCGTCCGGACGACTCGAGCATCAGAGGATGTGCTCGAGTGCCTGGTGCAGGACGACCCATCTGAACCTCGCGAAGCCGCTCCCCATCGGTCGGCCTCCTCCCCTCCGGATGCAACGGACGATTTAGCTTCGCATACGGGCGCGATCTGCGCGGCCTCGGTGCTCTACGCGGCCGTGACGGCCCGCATCTCCTCGAGCGATTCGCGGATGAGTTGCTGGAGCGGCCGCTGATTTCCCGGCTCGACCCACCGCTCGAACGCGACGCGGAACACCGTGATACCCGCCTCGGCGGTGAGGATCGCGGCAGGATCGCCGACCCCGCGGCGGCGTAGTGCCCGCGCCACCGCGTCGGCCAGCGACGCGAGCTTGATCAGCTCGCGCTCCTGCAGCTCTGGGTTGGCGGCGATGATCTGCTGGCGCTGGGCCGCGAATTCGCGCCGCTCCTCGAACATCCCCACGCTGGCCTCGAGCCCCTGGGCCACGGCCTCGAGCGGCGCCGCTGACTCGGGAGCGCCGCCGACCTCGGTCACGATCAGCTCCTCGAGCTGCGCCGCTCCCCAGAACAGCACCTCGCGCTTGTCGGCGAAGTAGCGGAAGAACGTCCGCTTGGTCAGCCCCGCGCGCTCGGCGATCTCCGCGACCGTGGTGTTGTCGAAGCCGGCCTCGCCGTAGAGGGTGAGGGCCGCCTGCTCGAGCCTGCCGCGCGCGTCCGGTTGCCATCTGGCCATGCGCAGAGCGTAGTTGATGGCACCTGGTGACATGACTGTGCTACCGTGATGACACCAAGTGACGTCACCTCTCCACTCCTCGGACAGAACGGTTCCGAGGACCGTCATCGGAGGTTTTCCATGCGTGTATTCGTTACCGGCGCGTCCGGACACATCGGTTCCGGAGTCGTCCCTGAATTGCTCCACGCCGGGCACCAGGTCGTCGGCCTTGCTCGTTCGGACAGCTCCGCCCAGCTGTTGACGGACGCCGGGGCCGAGGTCCGTCGCGGTGAACTCGACGACCTCGACGGCCTTCAGCAAGCCGCGGCCGAGGCCGACGGCGTGATCCACCTGGCCTTCAAGCACGAGTCGATGCGCTCGGGCGATTTCGCCGGCGCGGTCGACGCCGACCTGCGCGCGATCGAGGCGATCGGCGCGGCGCTGGGCGGCTCAGACAAGCCGCTCGTGACCACCTCCGGAACGCTGATGCTGCCCCGTGGAGGCATCACGGGACGGCCGGGTACAGAATTGGACGTGCTCGACGGCGGGCCGCGGATCGACGCCGAGAACACCGTGGTGGCGCTGGCCGAGCGCGGGGTGCGGTCCTGCGCCCTGCGACTGCCGCCGATCGTCCACAGCTACCTGGACCACCACGGCTTCGCTCCCACGCTGATTGCGATCGCCCGCGACAAGGGCGTCTCGGGGTACGTGGGCGACGGGTCCAACCGCTGGCCCTCGGTCCACACCCTCGACGCGGCGCACCTGTACCGCTTGGCGCTCGAGCACGGTGCGCCCGGCACCCGGCTGCACGCGGTCGCCGACAACGGCGTGCCGTTCCGCGACGTCGCGGAGGCGATCGGCCGCAAGCTGAACCTGCCGACCGCAAGCATCGCGCCCGAGGATGCCGGTGAGCACTTCTCGTTCCTCGGCGATTTCGTCTCGCTCGACAACCCCACGTCCAGCGAGCTGACCCGCCGGTGGCTGCACTGGCAGCCGACCCACCCCGGGCTGATCGAGGACCTGGGGGACGGCCACTACTTCGACGGCTGAGGAGCCGGGCTATCCCGGGCCGAGCGGTGGGTCGACGTCGTCGTAGATGCGAGCGGCGGCGAGCCTGCCGCTCGGCCCCCGCACGTAGACGGCGATCCCCGCCTGCGGCGGCAGGTGCGTCTTGCCCCACCGAACGACGTTGTACTCCAGCGCGCAGGCGCGGCCGTCGTCGATCACCGCGCAGTGCTCGAGCGGGATGCCGCCGTCGTTGGAGAACAGCAGCTCATAGAAGGCACGAAGGGCGTCGGGGCCCCGATGGAAGTGCGCGCCGCCCGCGGGCTCGCGGGCATAGCCGTCGGGTTCGAATGCGGCCACGATCGCGTCGACGTCGCCGGCGGCCAGGGCGCTTTGGTACTCCGACACCACATCGGACTCGCGCACTTCCGGATCGGGTTGCAGCACCGGTGGGCGGTTCACGTGCTGACCGGTCAGCGGCCAGCCGCTGAAATAGACCCGCAGCTCCTCGATCCGCCCGTCGGACCGCTTGTCGGCGACGACCGCGACCGGAAACGCGATTCGTCCGTTGTCGCTGTCGAGGTGCAGAAGCACCTCCTCGAAACCATGTCGTTCGAGCACGACGCGCTCGACGTCCTCGACCGAGACGTTGCGCCGCCGCAGCCGCGCGCTCAGTTCGCCGGCGAACTCCTCGAACGCTCGCGCTCCCCTGATCCGACCGCGCACCGGGTGGTGCAGCTCGGGCTCGGCGGCGAACGACCCGACCAGCGGATCGAGTTCCCCCAGCAGCAGGCCGTCGAAGTACGGCACGCTCACCATCGGGCGCCGCCGCACCTCCTCGAGCTGTTGTAGCGCCGGCGCGGAGAACAGTTCGGGGGCCCACGGCATCGGCGAAGCGTTTCACACTTCGCATTGACCTCGGTCGTCGAGGCGCAATAGAGTCCGCGCAGGCCGGGAGTCGCGCTCCTACGTCCGGAAGAGGTGTTGGCCCATGCAACGGCTGAGGTTTCGGCTTGTCACGATAATCGGCGTCCTGGCGGCCGCGTTATGTATCGCGGTCTCCTCGAGCTCCGCGGCCACCGGCAAGAGCCACGACCCACCGGGATCCGGGATCGGGAGCATCGACTGGGGCACGTGCTCGGACGCGGGGCTGGCGGACATGGGCGCGCAGTGCGGCGATCTGTCGGTTCCGGTCGACTACAGCCGTCCGAACGGCCCCAAGATCGAGCTTGCGGTCTCCCGGCTTGCAGCACACGTCGTCAGACGCGGACTACCAAGGCGCGATCCTGACCAACCCCGGAGGCCCGGGCGGCTCGGGCTTGCAGCTCGGCGCAATCCTCGCGCTGCAGCTGTAAAGCCGAGCACTTCGACGCGGCGGCGGCGGATTACGACTGGATCGGATTTGACCCCCGCGGCGTCGGGTCAAGCCAGCCGGCCTTGACGTGCGATCCGAACTACCTGGGGCCGAACCGGGGCAACTACATCCCCACCACGAAAAGGCTGTTGAAGTACTGGAAGACGCGGTCCAAGGCCTACGCGGCCGCGTGTGCGGCCCGCAGCCCGCAGCAGGCGGCGCTGCTCAAGCACGACACCACTCCGGACTCCGCGCGCGACATGGACAGCATCCGCCAGGCGCTCGGGCTCAAGCAGATCAGCTTCTACGGGTTCTCCTACGGGACCTACCTCGGGCAGGTCTACTCGACCCTGTTCCCGTCGCACGTGCGGCGGCTGATCCTCGACTCGAACGTCGACCCGCGGAAGGTCTGGTACCAGGCCAATCTCGACCAGGACGTGGCGTTCGACCGCAACATCAACATCTGGTTCGCCTGGCTGGCCAAGTACAACAGCGTCTACCACCTCGGCGCGACGCGGCAGGCGGTCTCGCACCTGTTCTTCGCGACCCAGTTCGGACTGGAGGGCAACCCGATCGGCGGCGTCGTGGGCCCGGATGAGTGGAACGACATCTTCCTGGCCCCGGCCTATTACCAGCAGACCTGGCTGGATTCCGCGGCGCTGTTCGCGAACTGGATCCACAATCCGGGCGCGCAATCCACAAAGGACCTGATCCAGACCTACGTTGACACCGACTCGCCCGGCGACGACAACGGCTACGCGGGATATCTAGCCGTCAGCTGCAGTGACGCGGCCTGGCAGCAGCCGTTCAGCCGCGTGCTGGCGGACAACTGGGCGGTGTTCAGCGAGGCCCCGTTCGTCACCTGGGGCAACGCCTGGTTCAACGGGCCGTGCAGCTGGTGGCCCGGCCGTCCAGCGACCCCCGTGCACGTGAACGGCAGCCACATCGGCAACGCGCTGCTGATCGACGAGACGCTCGATGCCGCGACCCCGTTCCCGGGCAGCCTCGAGGTGCGCAAGCTGTTCCCGCACTCCGTGCTGCTGGCCGAGCCGGGTGGCACGAGCCACGCCGACTCGCTGTTCGGCAACCTCTGCGTCGACGGCACGATCGCCGACTACCTGACCACGGGTGCGCTGCCGGCGCGTAACAACAACGCCCCCTGGGACAAGACGTGTGCCCCGCTGCCCGTGCCGGATCCGACGGCAGCCACGATGCCGGCCGCGGAGAAGGCCGCGAGTGGCGCCGCGCGATCCGTGACCCGCGGGGATCGCTCGCTCGGCCGGCTGCCGCAGGCGGCCGTGCTCGGCGGCTGATCGGCCCATCCCCTACGTCGGCGTCCGCCGTCTGAGCGGCGGGCGCCGATGCAGCGGGGAGGATTCAGATGGAAGATCGAAGCGCCGAGGCGTCGCTGGCCGACGCGCAGGCACGGTCGGCCCGGCTGGAAGCGGCGTTCGTCGAGGACCCACGCGGCTATCGCGTCCTGACCGGCGATCGTCCGACCGGTCCGCTCCACCTCGGCCACTACTTCGGAACGTTGCTCAACCGGGTGCGGCTCCAGGACCTCGGCGTGCGCACGATCGTGCTCGTCGCCGACTACCAGACGATCATCGACCGCGACAGTCCGTCGTCGCTGCCGGCGGATGTGGAGGAGCTGATCGCCGACTACCTCGCGGTCGGCATCGACCCCGAGCGCGCGACGATCTTCGCCCACTCGCAGATCCCCGAGCTAAACCAGCTGTTGGTCCCGTTCCTGAGCCTCGTGAGCGTTCCGGAGCTGGGGCGCAACCCGACCGTCAAGGAGGAGCGAACCGCGTCGGGCCTGCCGGCGGCATCCGGCCTGCTGTTCACCTATCCGGTGCATCAGGCCGCCGACATCCTGGCCTGCCACGGCAACGTCGTGCCGGTCGGCAAGGATCAGCTCCCCCATCTGGAGATGACGCGGTTGATTGCGAGACGGTTCAACCAGCGCTACTGCCCGGTCGAGCCGTTCTTCGCGGAGCCCGAGGCACTGCTCAGCGACGTCCCGCTGCTGCTCGGCACCGACGGTCAGAAGATGAGCAAGAGCCGCCACAACTCGATCGCGATCGGCGCGACCGAGGATGAGACCGCCCGGCTGATCCGGGCCGCGAAGACCGATTCAGACCGCCGCATCGCGTATGACCCGATCGGTCGGCCGGAGGTCTCCAACCTCGTCCTGCTCGCCGCCCTATGCCTGGAACGCGCCCCGCATGACGTCGCCGACGAGATCGGCAACGGCGGCAGCGTCGCACTCAAGCAGGTTCTCACCGAGGCGGTCAACGAACGTCTGCGCCCCGTCCGGAGCCGTCGCGACGCCCTGGTCCGCGACCGCGGCTATCTGCGCGAGGTCCTGCGGACCGGCACCGAGACGGCCCGGGCGATAGCCGTCGACACCCTGGACAGCGTTCGCGAGCTCATGCACACGGTCTACTGAGCGTGTGCGGCAGGCCTGTAGAACTGGGTCTCGCCGTTGCCGAAGGACCAGTTCTCCGCCGCGGTCTCGATCACCGAGATCAGGAGGTCCTGCGGCCGCACTCCGGGGTTGTCACCCAACCGCTCGACGATCCTCCGGTACATCGCGAGCTTCGCGTCGACGGTCTTGCCGGGCGCCCAGAACACCTGGATCTGGACGAGATCGTCGGACCGGTCGATGCCGAGGAACGGCCCGTAGGCGAACTCGTACGCCCTGTGCTCGGTGATCGCCATGAAGCGATCGCCCTCCTTGATCTGCACGGTCTCGCGCATCGCCTCGTAGATCTCATCCAGCAGAGCCTGCTTGTAGTCCGGGGTCTTGCCTTCGCGGATCGCGATTCGGGTGACGGGCATTGGTGTCTCCTCGGTGTCGGTGTCGGTGTCGGTGTAGGCGTAGATGCCCAGCAGGAACGTCGGGTCTCCGCGCCCGGCGGCCGCGGCGGCGAAACTTTCCGGCGCCGGACGCCAGTGCCGCAAGCGGTGAGTCGGGGAGCTGACGATCTGATCGCTGCTCGACATGGAATCTGCTCCTTCTGGGCGGGCCCAGGATCGGGCCTCACTGCTGTCGAGTCCATCCGTATCGGGCGCCGGGCCGGTCTTACCGGCACGACCAGAGGCGACCGTCAGTCAGGGTCGCCGCCGCTGAAGCGGCGGGCGGCCTCGAGCAGGCCATCGTGATCGGCCCGGCAGCCCGGACACGACCTGAGATGGATCGCCGTGCCCGGATACGTGGCGGCGGGATCCTGGCCGGCGAGCTCGAGCTCGACGAAGGCGTCGAGGATCTCTTCCCCGGCGGTGCAGCCGGCGTCGCCGTCGATCGCCCGGAGGAGCTCGTCGAGGTGCCGATGCGGATCGGTCATGAGGCCAGCGCGTCCTCTTGCACCACGGGATGGCCGGCGGCGACGAGCGCGGCGCGCAGGTTGCGTCGCGCGTCGAACAGGTTCTTGTAGATCGCGTTGCGGTTCGAGTCCAGCTGCATCGCCAGCACGTCGATCGGGACGTCGTTGAGCGCGATCGCGACGAACACCTCCCGCTGGCGCTCGCTGAGCTCGCCGATCGCCGAGGATAGGGCCTCGAGCTGCTCGCGCTGCTCCACCCGGACGCCCGGGCGAGGCGCCATCGAGTCGGGCAGCCGGTCCCAACTGACGTCCTCGCTGCTGGGCGGGTGACGCTGCCAGGCGTGGCGCGCGACCTTGCTCGAGACCTCGAAGATCACGAACCGATACGCCCAGGTGGTGAAGCGGCTGAGACCGCGAAACTCGTCGAGCTTGGCCAGGATGCGCAGCAGCGCGTCGTCGGCGGCCTGCTGACCGAGGTCGTCGAACTCGGGACCGGCGACCGACCCGAGCTGGCGCCGGCGGCGGCCGAGCTCGTGGAAGGCGACCCGCAGCAGCACCCCGTGGAGCTTGGCGATCGTCTGCTCACGGCGCGGATGCCCGTCGCGCAGGTACTCGATCCAGCGCCTGGACTCCGGGTCTGGCGTCGGATTGCGATCGCCGTTCACCGCCCGGATCGTAGGGGTGACCAGCGTACATCGTCATCGGTAGGGCGCCCCGACGACCCAGCCACCGGCGTGCTCGGGCCGCTCGGTGGTCTCCACAAGCCTCGCCGTGTCCCCCACTCCGATCGTGCCCGGCGTGATCACCCAGCAGTCGAGCGCGATCCGGGTCGCGAACTGGTCGCGGATCCGGAGCAGGACATCGACATCCTGTGCGCCGGTGTCGGGGTCGATGGTGGTGACGATGCAGCGCTGGCGCAGGTTCAGAATCCCGATCAGCGCATCGCCGATCGCGAGTGCCTTGCCCGGCCATTCCCGCTCCGCGCCGGCGGGCACGCCACCGAGCAGGATGTTCGGCCGCAACCGCCGCACATCGGCTCCGAGCTCTGCGACGGCACTGTCGGTCGCGACCAGCAGGTTGAGCACGTCGAACCGCTCGGGTCCGGCGTAGCGGCGCAGCACCGCCGTCGGCCCGGCGTGCCGGCGGATCAGCGCGGCCACCTCGCGGCTGCGCCACGGGCGCCCGTCGACGAGTGGCTCACAGTCGGCGCCGGTTCGGGCCGGGATCGTCAGCAGCGAGTGCCGCGTGCGACCGGTCAGGGGCCCGTGAGGGGTGCTTACGTGCACCAGACGATCGCCAGCGACCCCGTCGTCGGTGAGCTGCGCCTCGGTCACTTCCTCGCCACCGAGCGATTTGACTGGGTAGCGCCACAGGCGAGACACGTGCATCGACCCCACTCTGCCCTATCAGCATCCGGGCGCTGCGACTTCTTACCGGCCGGTGCCGGTAAGAGTGCCGGCCCGCCCGCAACTGATGTTGATGACCTCGCAGCTGCGATGGCCGGCGAGCGAGTTGAATCGAAAGGACGGTTGACGATGGGATTGGCATGGCAGCAGGGACCTTTGGCCCGTGGCGCGATCGGGAAGTTCCTCGTCCCCGACCCGCTGCCCGAGCGGCTCCTCTACGCCGAGCCGCTGCGGCGGCTGATGCGGGTGATGTTCGGCCAGACGTGGATCGCCCAGTCCGATGACGTCGTGCTCCTCCACGAGCCGGGTCGCTACCCGGTCGCGTATTTCCCCAAGGACGACATCAACCCCGAGGTGCTGCACCCCGCGGGCCGCACGACCGAGCACCCCGAGCTCGGCACCACTACCTGGTACGCGGTCAGGCTCGGCGAGCACGAGGCCGCCCGCGGCGCCTGGGAGCACGCTCAGCTGCCCCCGTTCGCCGACATCCTGAGCGGTCGGATCGCGTTCGCGTGGCACGCGATGGACGCCTTCTACGAAGAGGATGAGCGGATCGTCGGACACGCCGCCGACGCCTACCACCGAATCGACATCCGGCAGACCTCGCGGGAGCTGACCGTCCACGCCGGTGACACGCTGATCGCCAGCACGCATCGCCCGCTGGTGCTGTACGAGTCGGGGTTCGCCCCCCGCTGGTACGTGCCGCGCGAGGACGTCACGGAGCCGCTGCTCGAACCCGTCGACCAGCAGACGTTCTGTCCCTACAAGGGCCTGTGCAACTACTACGACATCGGCGGGCTTACCCGCGCGGCTTGGACCTATCGCGACCCCTATCGTGAGGTCGAGCGTGTCGGCGACTTCATCTCGTTCGAACCCGACAAGGTGACGGTCACGATCGACGGCGAACAACTGCTGCTCGAGCCCGGTCAGCACGTGGTCGCACACGGGCCCGACCGCGGGCTCACCCCGGACGAGGTGACACGGGTGGCTGCCCCTGCGATCGGCGCCTCCGGCTAGTGGAGCCCATTAGACGAGGTTGCCACCGCCGTTGAGCTCGGCCACCGTCCCGGTCACGTAGCCGTCAGCCATCAGGTAGACGACCGTCAGCGCCACGTCTTCGGGCGTCCCGATTCTGCCGACCGGCAGCTGCTGTGCGGTGGCCTCGAACATCGCCTCGCGGTCCGCCTCCGGGATCCCGTGCCAGAGTGCGGTGCGCACAATCCCGGGCGCGAACGCGTTGACGCGGATCGGAGCCAGCTCAACGGCCAAGGTTCGGGTGATGGACTCCATCGCGCCGCAGATGCCGGCGCCGACGAGCCACCCGGGCTGGGGCCTCGCGCCTGCGCTCCCGGACGTCAGCGCGATCGATCCTCCCGGCCGGATGCGGGCATGAGCATGCTTGACCGCGGCGACCGCCCCCCAGAGTCTCGTCTCCAGGAACACGCGAGCGTCGTCGAGGTCAAGCCCGTCGATCGGAAACGGGCGAAGCGGCTCACCCGCGGTGTACACGAGATGGTCCAGCTCGCCCACCACCGTGAAAAATCGGTCGACCGACTCCTCGTTGGTGACGTCGAGCATGTGTCCCTCGGCGGGATCGGGCAGCTGGCCCAGGGCCGCATCCAACCGGTCCTGCGTCCGCGAAGTGATCATCACCGACGCGCCGTACTCCGCGGCCAGCCGAGCGGTGGCCAAGCCGAGCCCGGCGCTGCCGCCGATGACAACCACCCGCTGGTCGTGAAGGTCGATCATCAGATCCTCCGTTCGTCGAAATTTTGCCCGAGACCTTATGTCAGGGGGCCGGGGTGGCCCATCCGTGCCGCGGCCTTCCGGCCTGGCGGCGCCTTGGGGGCCGGCGCCTTGGCGGCCGAGCACTTCCCCGGGATCGACTGCAGGCGCTTGACGAAGTCGGCGAACGACGTTTCCCCGCGCGCGCGAGCGCCCGCGACCGCGCCTGGGTTCGTCTTGGCTTTCAGCGCCGCCTCATCGTCCTGAGCCCGCTTGACCTGGGCGGCGACCCAGGCGTCGAACGACTTGCGGTGATCGGGGTCGAGCACGTCGCAGTAGTACTTCTCCAACCGCCTCACGGCGAGGTCGGTGACCGTGCGGTCGGCCGACTTCCACGGAAGCACCTTGGTGGTATCGAGCACCCCGAGCAGCTCCACGAAGATCGGATGGTCCACCGGCGGCGGCGGGTCGATCAAGTGAAAAGCGGTCACGAAGCCCTCGACGTACGCCAGCACCTCGGTGTTGCCCGACCCGCCGGCGGCCGTCTCCTTGACCAGCTTCACGTCGGCGCCCGTGAGCCCCTTCTGGTTGCGTTCGATCCACCTGCCGAAGCTGTCCGAGTCGCCCTTGCCCCCCGCCCTGCGCCACCGGTTCACAGAGTCGAGCGCCATCTGCAGGTGTCCGGCGTGCGTCATCTCGTGCCGGAGCACGTTCAACGCCATCGCCTTGTCCTCGGTAAAGCTGGTCGCGTACAGCCGGATCGCGATCTGAGGCTGGTCCGCGCCCGCCGACACGTCGAGCTTGACCCCGAACTTGCCCGAGGAGTCGACGAATGCGGTCGTCCCACCCCGCGACCCGCCGGAGGCGACCACCAGATTCAGGCCCGGCTTGAAGCCGCTGTCGGCGGCGCCAGCGAGGTTGACCGGGTACTTGTCGGTGACACCGGCGACGAGCTCGGCGCCGGCCGTCCGGGCGAGATCGCGATACAGCTCGATGTAGAGCGCGCTCGCCTCGTCGCTCTTCCCGGCCGCGAGCGCCGCCCGCGCCGCGACCACCTTCTGCTTCCAGGCGCCGGCGTCCAGACCGCCGCTCGAATATGCGCTCGAGAGCCGCGAGAACTGCGGATCGTCGGCCGTCGGAGACCGCAGCAGCGCGCGCGTCGTCCGGTTGCCCACCGACCGCTGGAGCGCGAGCACCGCGGCCGCGCCGGCGCGCGCCGTCGCCCCGGACGGCTCGCTCCGATGCTCGGGGGCCGCGTCGCTCGGCCGCAATGCCCGGCCAAAGCTCATGATCTCGTAGTTCTATCGGCGATCCCGGCTGGGCCGTGCGCGTGGTGGCGATTGATCAGGCGATGACGGCGTCGTCGTAGGCCGGCCGCTGCGCGGCGCTCGCGTCGAACAGGTCCCAGTGCTCCATCCAGCGGTGGGTCCGCTCGAACATCTCGCGGGTGTAGGGCTCGAACACGATCCGCTCACCGGTGCCGAAGCGGCGCACGTCTGCGCCGTCGAGCATGTCCTCCGAAATCTCGCGCAGCCACAGCGGCTTGTAGCGGTCGGGATCGATGTCGAGCTCGCGCTGAGCGCGGCGCATCGCGCGGAAGTAGCGCTCGAGGTCCTCGGCGTCGACGTCCTCGCTGGTCAGGAAGCCGATCATGAACGTGGTGTCGACGAGCTTCCGGAAGCCGGCCTGCTCGAGCAGGTAGTACTGGGCGCCGAACACGTTCGCCGCCTCGATCCGGCCCTCGCGCATCAGCATCAGGCGGTCGAACGGACGCCCGACGAACGCGAGCTCGATCTGGTCGCGCTCCAGGAACGGCTCGAGGCCCTGGATCGCCGAGTAGTGGCTGCCGGAGTGAAAGCCGACGCCGACCTCGACACCGGCGAGATCGGCCGGCTCGCGGTAGGGCGAGTCGGCCGCGACGAAGATCCCCGAAACGCACACCGAGTACGCCTTGCCCCACATCTTCCCGTGGCTCGCGGTCGCCGCCGCGTTGACCGCCCAATGGCAAGCGCCCGACACAGAGCAGGTGCGGCCCTCCCCCATGTCCTCGAGCGCGCCGCTGCGCACCGCCATCGGCGCGGCGTCAGCGGGCGCAACCGTAGGCGCACCCAGCGCGCTGCTTGCGGCAAAACCCGCGGTCTCGAACGCGTAGTCGAGACCCTCGTCCGCGAAGAAGCCACTCTCCTCCGCGACCCACTCCTGCAGGCGAACGTGCGGCTGGATCCTGAACTTGGCCATCGGGGCCTCCTCACTTGCGGTACTGGACGACGCCACCCCCCATGCAAGGCTAATGCTCCTCGCGCCCTGCGGTGCAACTTTGAGTCAAAGAGTGCGAGCTGAACGTTCGCCGGATCGGGGCGGACACGCGGCTGAGAGGAGCGAAGGGCTACTTCGCCGGCGGCGGCGTGAACCCCGTGCACACCAAGTACATCGACGACGTGGTGAAGGAGGTGCTCGCCAGGTAGGGTCCGGACCTTGAGCACAGAGGGCTCCACAGCCGACGCGGGAGGCCCGAGCAGCGGTGGGAGTGGCGCCGGCAGCGGCTCCGGCCGCCGCCTTCCGGGACCGCTCCGATTCGCGCGGATGGCGGGCTCCTCGATCGCCGGACCGGACGCCGCGGGCTGGGTCACGGACTTCCTCAACGCCGCCTACTACGCGCGGCCGGACACCGAGCGCCACGTCCGCGATCTGCGGCTCGCGCACGGGATCATCACCACGCGCTGGGCCACGCGCGAGGCCGGACGGCTCGGCGTGCGCGATGTGTTCGCGTTCAACCGGGCATACGGGCGGCTGCGCTGGCGCCGGGGCGGCCGGCTCGATCATGGAGCGCTGCTGGAAGGCGCCTCGCGACTGCTCGGCGACTGGTTTGCCGGCGCGTGGTTCGACGACTCGCGTCGGGCTTACGGAATCGCGTTCGAGACGGTGCAACAGCGCCGGACGTTCGTCCCGGAGCGGCGGTTGCGCGCCGCTGCGCTGGGCCCGCTCACGCAGCCGGTGAGCACCGGACCCGAACAACACTGGGCGACCTATGACCCGGTGGCGCTGCCCGACCCCGACGCCGCGCTCGAGCTGCTCGGGGCCCCGGCCCGCTGGCCGGACATCGGCTGCGCCGGAGGGCGGTTCACCCCACTGCGAGGCGGCGGGCTGCTCGGGCAGACGTTCGAGATCGAAGTCGTAGCCGAGCCGGCCCCTCGCTCCCCTATGTTCACGCGCGGCTACGTCACCTGCACCACGCTGGCACGTCGAGGCGTCGAAGGCGGAGCAGAGCTCGAGGCCGCCGTCGCAGGCCTCCGCGATCGCTGCGCCGCCGGCGCGCCGCCGGACGCGAGCCCGATCTTGCCCGACGACGCCGAGCCGCTCGCGCTCGTGGTCCTCAGCACGCACGAGGGCCACTTCCTCGGTCCAGCGCTGTCCCACCTGCTGGTCTGGCGCGACCAGGACGGCGCCTGGATCCGCGACGTCGGGGCCTGGGATCCGCTCGCGCTGCATCTTGCCGCCGCCTATAAGGCGGCCGGGCGCGCCGCCCAGCGCGAGTTCTGGGGACCCGCGCGCCCCGAGCGCAGCATGCTCGCGCAACTGGCCCGGGTCAGCTCTCGAGGGTCCGCCGCCCCGACCGACACCTGATCGACCGCCCGCAGGAGCGTCCGCGGCGCCGCCGAAGATCTGGCCGTGCCCCGACCCGCCCGCGTGCTCGGACCGATGGCGCTGACCGCCGTGCTCGCGCTGACGGCCGCCCCGCCGCCGACGTTCGCGAGCCCGATGCCGACGTCCGCGAGCCCGACGCCGGCCCCCGGGCCGACCGGCGGCGCACCGATCGGCGGCCTGGCCCCCACGCCCAAGCGCAAGCGGCGGATCCCACCGCCGCCGAGCAAGCACGCCAAGGGCACGTGGATGGGGCACGTACTGATCACCGAGTATTGGCCGGCGCCCGAGTCGTGGTTCGTGGGCGCGCTGGTGAAGGCCCCCGGCCTTCCCGGCCGGCACCGGATCGACTGGCTGTACTCGGCGAGCGGCCTGTCGATGGAGGGCGACGGGATCGGACTCGACGGCCGCATGTACCGGATCGACGCGCTCGGCGACGGAGGCTGGGTCACCGAGAACGGCACGCCGACGTCCGCCGGCAACGGATTCTCGGCGGGCGCTCCCTACTGGCGCGCCGGCGGCTACTGGCAGGGCCGCGGCGGGACCGTGACGTTCCCGCTGCTGGCCGGAGGCTGGTCGGCGGGCGTCGGCCGGCGCTACGTGCGGCTCCCGGGCGTGACGTTCGCCGCCGGCGGGACCAGCCGCCTTCACTTCTGGCGCTCGATCGCGGTCGATCCCGACGTGATCCCGCTCGGCAGCCGCGTCTACATCCCTGCCTACCGGCACGACGGCCACGGCGGCTGGTTCGTGGCCCAGGACACCGGCGGCGCGATCAACGGCGCCCACGTCGACGTCTATCGCTCGCCGCCGCGCAGCCCGTCGTCGGGCGGCCAGCAACTCACCGGACAACGCGTGTTCGTGATCAGGCCGCGCCGCTAGTTGGAGGACCCGAGGGTTAGCGCGGCCGGCCAGGGTGCGCAGATGGCGGGCGAAACCGCGCGGACAACGTCCCACTCGAGCGCTCCGAGCGCGATCGTGGGACGTTCGCCACGTGGGGCGTGATCAACGTCCCACGGTCACCCGCGAAGGCCTCCAGTGGGACGTTATGCACGTAAGCCGCCCGAGGCCCGGAGGCGAGGACCTCGACACCGGCGAGGCGAGGCGCGTCACTCCAAGCGTGGCCGCCCACGGGCGCACCTGTGGAACCCGCGAAGCCGACTAGACTGCACTACCGATGGCCAAGCAGGAACGCATGGTGCGCATGGAGCAGCGGAGTCCGCTCGCTGCCATGCAACAGCTGGAGAGCCGCTCCGACGAGGAGCTCGAGGCCGAGACCCGCTACAAGTCGGCGGCTCAGGCGATCCTCGGGGCCCGGGCGGCCGAGCGTTACGACGCCAAGACGGCGCGGGCCCACTTCCAGCGCGCACTCGCCGCGGCCCGGCCGCAGGAGCGCATGCAGCTGCGGCGCATGGCCGACGCCTCGCTGGCGCTGGCCGAGCGGCGCCCCGACGATCTGAAGAAGGCCACCGAGCGCCTCGGCGTCGAGACGCCGACAAACCGCCAGCTGCGCGGGCTGCGGATCCTCGGTTTGGTCATGCCCCCGGCCAGCGCCGGGATGGCCGCCCGGATCCGCGGGATCGTGCTGATCATCGTCCTGATCGTGCTGATCCTCGCGCTCGGGTTCGGGATCGTCTACGGCGTCGGGCAGATCTTCGGAGGCCTGTCGGTCGACCTGTCGATCTTCTACGGGCTCGCGCTCGTGGCGATCGTTCTCGGCGTGCTGGCGTTCTTCGGGAGGCGCAGGCAGAAGCGCGCCAAGGCGCAGCGCGCCGAGCAGATCGCCGCCGGATCTCGTTAGTTAGTGCTCCCCGCCGTGAAGCACTGAGCGGGCTCCGTCGGCACCATGTGCGGTCGCTATACGCTAGCCACGCCTGATCCTCGGGACATCCGCGCTCGGTTTCCGATCGGCGAGGACGTCGAGGTCCGGCAGCGCTACAACGTGGCGCCCGGCGACGACGTGCTCGCCGTAACCACCGACAAGGAGGGCGCGCCGCGGGGCCAGCTGCTGCGCTGGGGCCTGGTCCCGTCGTGGGCCAAGGGTCCCGACACCGGCCTGAAGATGATCAACGCCCGGGTCGAGCGGGCCGCCGAGAGCCGGGCGTTCGGGCGGGCGTTCGAGCGCTACCGGTGCCTGATCGTCGCCGACGGCTTCTACGAATGGCAGGCCAGCGGCTCGCGCGGCACCCCCAAGCAGCCGTTTCACATCGGCCGCGACGACGGCGGGCTGTTCGCGTTCGCCGGCCTGTGGTCGATCTGGTACGGCCCCGACGAGCGCAAGCTCCGCTCGTGCGCGATCCTGACGACCGCGGCCAACTCCGCGATCGCCTCCCTGCACGACCGGATGCCCGTGATCCTCTCGCCCGACCACGAGCGCGCGTGGCTCGACGCCGCCACCCCGCGCGCGGAGCTTGAACAGCTGCTCGGCGGGCTCCCCGCCTCGCAGGTCGCGCTGCGCCCCGTGGGCCTCGCGGTCAACGACGCCCGCTACGACGGCCCCGAGTGCCTGATGCCCCCGGTCTCGCCGGCCCAGGAGGCGTTGTTTTAGTGGCCGCCGCCGTAAATACGCTCGCAGCCGCGCCGCGATCCGCCACGATGACGCTGACTCCGCTCCTCACCTCGTACGACACCGTGCTGCTCGACCTCGACGGCTGCGTGTGGCTCGGCGACACCACCACCCGCGCCGCCCCGCAGGCGATCGCCGAGCTCCGAGCCGCCGGCAAGCAGCATCGCGTTCGTGACCAACGACGCCCGCCGGTCGCCCGAGGAGTACGTGCGCAAGCTGTGGTCGCTCGGCGTCCAGGCGTCACTCGAGGAGGTCGTCAACGCCGGCGGCGCGATCCAGCACGTGCTGGCCGAGCGCGGCCCCGGCAACGGCACGTACGTGATCGGCTCGCCGGCGGTGTTCCGGCACGTCGCCGAGGCCGGCCACCGGATCGTCAACGGCACCCCGCGGGCGGCCGAGGCCGACGTGGTCGTGGTCGCGGGTCACGACGAGTTCCGCTTCGACGACCTCCGCGACGCGATCGCAGCCGTCATCGGCGGCGCGGACATCATCGCCTCCTGCCGGGACCGCACGTTCCCCACCCAGGACGGGTTGCTGCCCGGGACCGGCGCGATCGTCGCCGCGCTCGAGTACGCCACCGGGCGCGAGGCGATCGCCGTCGGCAAGCCCGAGCCGCAGATCTTCCTGACCGCGCTGGACCGCCTGGGTCCGGGGCGCACGCTGGTGGTGGGCGATCGGGTCGACGCCGACCTCGCCGGCGCGGCCGCGGCCGGCCTGGACGGCGCGATCGTGCTCACCGGCGCCAGCAGCCGGGCGCAGGCGGAGGCTGCCGCCGATCCCGCGCCGGTCGCGATCGCCGACGACCTCCACGCCCTGCTCGTCGCGACGTGAGAGCTTCGCTGATCGTCAACCCCGTCGGCCGGCGGCGGCCGGGCCGCCCGCGCGCTTCCGGGCGTCCAGGCCGAGCTGACGCGGCTGGGCATCGAGCACCACGTCGAGCGCACCGACAGCCTCCAGCACGCGCGCGAGCTCGCCCGGGCCGCGGCCGACGCCGGCGAGACCGCGGTCGCGTTCGGCGGGGACGGCGTGATCGGCGCGGTCGCCGACGCCCTCAAGCACTCCGGCGGCGTGCTCGGCGTGCTCCCGGGAGGCCGGGGCAACGACTTCGCGCGCGTGCTGGGAATCGCGCTCGAGCCCGAGGCGGCGTGCTCGGTGCTGGCCACCGGGCAGATCACCGAGCTCGACCTCGGTGAGGTCGACTCCAAGACGTTCTTCAGCATCGCCAGCTGCGGCTTCGATTCCGACGCCAACCGGATCGCCAACGAGACGCGCCTGATCCGCGGCAACCTCGTCTACACCTACGGGGCGCTGCGGG
Source organism: uncultured Solirubrobacterales bacterium (assembly GCA_963831845.1). Lineage (GTDB taxonomy): Bacteria > Actinomycetota > Thermoleophilia > Solirubrobacterales > Solirubrobacteraceae > Palsa-465. Next base: position 65,246 of record CAWHRT010000022.1, read on the forward strand.
CGCTGATCGGCTGGCGGCCGGCGCGGTTCGAGGTCTCGATCGACGGCGGCGAGCCGCATGTGCTGCTGGGCTACACGGTTGCGGCGGCCAACTCCGGCGCCTACGGCGGCGGGATGCTGATGGCCCCCGACGCGTCGGTCGACCGACGGCCGGCTCGATGTGGTGATGGTCTCGCACACATCCAAGCTGACGTTCCTGCGCCTGCTGCCGACGCTGTTCAAGGGAGCGCACGTGCGCCAGCGCGAGGTGCAGGTGCTGCGCGGCGCCGAGGTCCGGATCAGCGCCGACCGCCCGTTCACGATGTATGCCGACGGCGACCCGATCGCCGAGCTCCCGGTCACGGTCAGGGTGCTGCCGGCGGCGGTCAAGGTGCTCGTCCCGGCATGACGCTGCTCGACGCCAAGGTCGCCACGGCTCGCGCCGTCGGCGGGCTCGCGCGCCGCGCCGGCCGCGGCGGCGGCACCAGCCTGCCGGGCAAGGTGCTGATCGCGCTCGAGCCCGACGCGATCACCGAGCTCGCCGGCCGCCTCCGGCGCGGTTCGGTCGTGATCTCGGCGACCAACGGCAAGACGACCACGGCGGCGATGATCGCGTCGGTGCTCGAGGGAGACGGGGTCTCGCTGGTCCACAACCGGGCCGGCGCGAACATGGCCGGCGGGGTCGCTTCGACGCTGCTGTCGGCGGCGCGCACCGGCGGACGGATCTACGGCGAGCTGGGCCTGTTCGAGGTCGACGAGTTCTGGCTGGACCGGGTCACCCCGCAGCTGCGCCCCCGCGCGATCCTGCTCAGCAACCTGTTCCGCGACCAGCTCGACCGCTACGGCGAGCTCGAGACGATCGCCGACCGCTGGGCCGATGTCGTGGCGAGCCTGCCGCCGACCGCGCGACTGGTGCTGAACGCCGACGACCCGCTGATCGCCGATCTCGGGCGCGACGCGGCCAACGTCACCTACTTCGGGATCGAGGACCCGTCGGTGGCGACCGCCGAGATGCAGCACGCCTCGGACTCCAAGCACTGCCGGCGCTGCGGCGCCGCCTACGTGTACGACGCCATCTACCTCGGGCACCTCGGCCACTACCGCTGCCCGTCGTGCGGCCAGGAGCGCCCCGCGCCGACGATCGCCGCCGAGCGGATCCGGCTGGACGGCACCCGCTCGGCCAGCTTCACGCTGCGCACGCCGTCCGGGACCGTCGAGATCGACCTCCCGCTCCCCGGCCTCTACAACGTCTACAACGCGCTCGCCGCCGCGGCTCTGTGCGTCGCGCTCGAGACCGCCGCCGACAAGATCGCGGCGGGCCTGGCGCGCGTGACGGCGGCGTTCGGGCGCGCCGAGCGGCTGCGGTCGGCGACACGGAGGTGTCGATCCTGCTGATCAAGAACCCCGCGGGCGCCAACGAGGTGCTGCGCACGCTGACGCTCGAGGACGGAGAGCTCGACCTGCTGGCGATCCTCAACGACCGGACCGCCGACGGCAAGGACATCTCCTGGGTCTGGGACGCGGACTTCGAGCTGCTGGCCCCGCGCGTACGCACGGTCACCTGCGCGGGCACCCGCGCCGCCGAGCTGGCGCTGCGGATGAAGTACGCCGGCGTTCCGGTGCAGCGGTTGCGGGTCGTCCCGGAGCTGGCCGGCGCGTTCGACCGGGCGCTCGCCGAGACCCCCTCGGGCCGGCTGTTCGTGCTGCCCACCTACACGGCGCTGCTCGAGCTGCGCGAGGAGCTGGCCGCCCGCGGGCACCTGCCCCGCTTCTGGGAGGCGCGGCCGGTGAGCGTGATCTGGCACGACCTCGAGTGCGGCGCCTACGCCGAGGACCTGCCGCTGTGGCGCTCGCTCGCCGACGAGCACGGCGATCCGGTGCTCGACGTCGGCGCCGGGACCGGCCGGGTGGCGCTCGACCTGGCCCGCCACGGGCACCGCGTGACCGCGCTGGACCCCGAACCCGAGCTGATCGCCGAGCTCGAGCGCCGCGCCGCCGGTCTCGACGTGACCGGGGTCGTGGCCGACGCCCGCGACTTCGAGCTCGTCCGAGCGGTTCGCGCTGTGCATCGTGCCGATGCAGACGATCCAGCTGCTCGGGGGGCCCGTGGGACGCACCGCGTTCCTGCGCCGCGCCGCCCGCGCGCTGTCGCCCGAAGGCGTGCTGGCGGTCGCGATCGCCGCCGATGCTCGACCTGTTCGAGGTCGTCGACGGCGGCCCCGCGCCGCTGCCCGACATCTGCGAGCTCGACGGCGTCGTCTACGCGAGCCAGCCGACCGCGGTCCGCGCCGACCCCGACGGGTTCGTGCTCGAGCGGCGGCGCGAGCGGATCACGGTCTCCGGTGACCGGTCGGTCGACCAGAACGAGATCCGCCTCGACCGGCTGACGCGTGCCGGAGCTCGAAGCGCGAGGCGGTTGCGGTCGGGCTGCGCCCGGCCGGCCGGGCCGAGGTCGCCGCGACCGCGGATTACGTCGGCAGCGAGGTGGTGATCGCTCAGTGCCTGAGCGGCAACCGTGCTTCGCGTGTGCGCGCTGTACCCCGATCTGATGAACATCTACGCCGACCGCGGCAACCTGCTGCTGCTCGAGCGCCGCTGCGCCTGGCGCGGGATCGGCTTCGAGCTGCACTCCAGCCATCTCGGCGACGCGCTCGACCCCGACGCCGCCGATCTGTACTACATCGGCGGCGGCCAGGATCGCGACCAGCGGCTGTGCGCGCTCGACCTGGCCGAGGTCAAGCGCGACGCGCTGCACGCCGTCGCCGACCGGGGCGGCGTGATCCTCGCCGTGTGCGGCGGCTACCAGCTGCTCGGCCACTCCTACCAGCTCGGCGACGAGACGCTGCCCGGGCGTCGGGCTGGTCGATCTGCGAGACCGTCCGCGCCGACGGGCCCCGGCTGATCGGCAACGTCGCGATCGAGGTCGAGCTCGAGCCCGGCGAGCCGCGCGTGCTGGCCGGATTCGAGAACCACGGCGGCCGGACCCACCTGGGGCCGGCCGCGCGCTCGCTCGGCCGGGTCCTGACGGGCCACGGCAACAACGGCGGCGACGGGCACGAGGGCGTCCGCGACCGCGGCGTGATCGGCACCTATCTGCACGGGCCGCTGCTGCCCAAGAACGCGTGGTTCGCCGACTGGCTGATCGCGGACGGCGCTCGGCTCCGAGGAGCCGCTGGCGCCACTCGACGACGAGCTCGAGGCCAGCGCCCACGCCGACGCGCGGCGGGCCGCGGGAGTCTGACGTGACCGTGCGGCTCGGGCTCGTGGCCGGAGTGCTGCTCGCCACGCTGGCGGTGGTGGGCTGCGGCGGGACCTCCCGGACCTCGAGCCAGACCGACGCCCCGGCGACCAACCCGAAGAAGGCGCTGCCCGGGACCGGCAAGCCGCTGGTCACGATCGGCGACAAGAACTACACCGAGCAGTTCGTGCTCGGCGAGCTCTACTACCAGGCGCTGTCGGCCCAGGGCTACAAGGTGATGCTCAACCGCAACATCGGCCCGACCGAGGTGACGATCCCGGCGCTGCAGAGCGGCCGGCTGGCGATGTACCCCGAGTACCTGCAGACCTGGAACGACACGATCGCCGGCTACCACCACGGGTTCCCGACCGCCTACCGGGCCTACCAGGCGGGCCAGCGCTACGCGCTCAAGCACGGGCTCGAGCTGCTCGCGCCGACCCCGTTCAGCGACACCGACGCGATCGGGGTGACGTTCAACTACGCCACCGAGCACCGGCTGCGGTCGCTCGGCGACCTGCGCCGGGTGGCGACGATGGTGACGCTGGGGGGACCGCCGCAGTTCCAGCAGAGCCCCGACGGCCTCCCGGCGGTCGAGCAGGCGTACGGGTTCCAACCCGCGGCGTACAAGGCGCTCGACATCGGCGCCCAGTATCAGGCGCTCGACCGCGGGACCGTGCAGGCCGCCGACGTCAACACCACCGACGCGGAGCTGCTGACCGGCGACTACCGGCTGCTCGCCGACCCCCGCCACGTGTTCGGCTGGGGCAACGTCGTGCCGGTCGCCTCGGCGAAGGTGCTCGACGTCGAGGGACCCGCGTTCGCCGCCACCGTCAACAAGGTCAGCGCGCTGCTGACGCTGCAGACGATGCGCCAGCTCAACGCGGCGGTCGAGATCTCCCACCAGGACCCGTCGAAGGTCGCCCACGACTTCCTGATGGCGCACGGGCTGGTTCCGCAGTCCCAGCCGAGCGGCTGAACGCTAGTGCCCCGCGGATAGGCGGCGCCGTCAGCCGCTGGAGCCAAAGCCGCCGGCGCCGCGCTCGGTCAGCGCGAGCTCGTCGACCTCGACCACCTCGGGCGTGTGCACGCTGACCAGCACCAGCTGCGCGATCCGGTCGCCGGCGGCGAGCGCGAACGGTTCGGAGCGGTCGGTGTTGAGCAGCAGCACCTGGACCTCGCCGCGGTAGCCGGCGTCGATCAGGCCCGGAGCGTTGACCACCGCGATCCCGTGACGGCGGGCCAGCCCCGACCGCGGCAACACCAACCCGGCCTGTCCCTCGGGGATCTCGACCGCGATCCCGGTGCGGATCGCCGCCCGCTCGCCCGGCGCGAGCGTGGCGGGCTCCAGCGCGTACAGATCGAGTCCGGCGTCGCCGGGGTAGGCGCGGGTGGGCACGCGCGCGTGGCGCTCGAGCCGCCTGACCCGCAGGCTCATCAGGGTCCGACACTACCGGGCGCTGAGGGCGTAGGGCTGGTAGCGCGCGGCCACCGTGGGCGGCAGCCGGACCGTCACCCGGACGCCCTCGGCGGTCTCCTCGCGCTCGAGGTCGCCGGCGATCTCGTGCAGCTCCGCCAGACGGCCTCCCTCGTCGTAGGGGATCAGCAGCTCCACCTGGCGCAGCGTCTGGGCGAACTCGTCCTCGATCCGCGCCGCCAGCGCGTCGACCCCCTCCCCGGTCACGGCCGAGACGAGCACGCCGTCGGGGTGGGCATAGCGGAGCTCCTCGCGCTGGTCGGCGTCGAGCTGGTCGGCCTTGGACAGCACCCGCAGCTGGGGAACGTGGTCGGCGGCGATCTCCCTCAGCACCTCCTCGACCGCGCGGATCATCTCGGCGCGCTGCTCCTCGTCGGCGGAGCCGTCGACCACGTGCAGGATCAGATCGGCGCGGCGCGTCTCCTCGAGCGTGGCCCCGAACGCCTCGACGAGCTGGTGGGGGAGCTTGCGGATGAAGCCGACGGTGTCGGTCAGCAGGTAGTCGCGCCCGCCCGCGTGCAGCACCCGAGTGGTCGGATCGAGCGTCTGGAACAGGCGGTCGCCGACGCCGATCGTCGCCCCTGTCAGGGCGTTGAGCAGCGTCGACTTGCCGGCGTTGGTGTAGCCGGCCAGCGCGACCTGTGGCATGTGCGCGCGCTCGCGTTCGGCGCGCATCACCGAGCGGTTGGAGCGAACGTGCGCGAGCTTTCGCTTGAGCGCGGCGATCCGGTCGCGCGCCAGCCGGCGGTCGGTCTCGATCTGGGTCTCGCCGGGGCCCCGGGTGCCGATCCCGCCGCCGAGCCGCTCGAGGTGCGACCACAGTCCCCGCATCCGGGCGAGGTTGTATTCCAACTGGGCGAGCTCGACCTGGAGCTTGCCCTCGGCGCTGTGGGCGTGGTCGGCGAAGATGTCGAGGATGATCGCGGTGCGGTCGATCACCGGAATCCCGAGCTCGGACTCGAGGTTGCGCTCCTGACGCGGCGACAGCTCGTCGTCGCAGGCCACCAGGTTCGCGTCGGCGCCGGCCAGCGCGGCCTTCAGCTCTGACACCTTGCCGGGACCGAGATACGTGTTGGGGTGCGGATGCTCGCGGCGCTGGACCAGCTCGCCCACGTCGGCCACCCCGGCGGTGCGCAGCAGCTCGCGGAGCTCGATGAGCTCCTCGGACTGGCCGTCGGGCAGGGCCCCGATCAGGAATGCCCGCTGCCGAGCTCGACCGCGCGGTCGTTGCCCGTTGGCGGTCTGCGAGAACGCTTGCACGCGTCCGTGGCGGCTACGCTGCACGGCCTTGATGGTAGCCGGGGGCACCGCGGACGACCCCGATCGCGTTCTGCGGAACTGTGTCTGCCCAGACCTCCAGGCTCTGCACGAACTTGCCGAAAAGTCGTCAGATGTCCTATCCTCGCGGCGCGGCCGGAGGTACTTGCTGCCAGGGGAGACGGAGACTGGCCTCCCCTCGGCACTGCTCTAACGAGGAGGCTCAACAGATGTTCCATCGTCCAGGACGGCGGCTGACGCTGGCGCTGGTGGCTGCCGTGATCGGCGCGCTGGCGGTCAGTGCGGTTGCGTTCGCTGCCGGCTCAGGCGCACCTCAGCTGGTCAAGCCGGGGGCCGGCAAGCAGGTCAAGGAAGGGAAGATTCGCCTGGTGGTCAAGGACACCAGCGCTGACGCGAGGCAGTTCGGGGTATTCGCCGCGATCAACCACCACAAGAAGTTCGACAAGCACCACGAGCTCGCGTCGAGCTGCAACGTGGACAAGGGCTGTGACTTCGTCAAGCTGAAGCGGTGGGCGCACCACCCCGGGATGTGGACCTACACGGCCAGCTTCAACTTCAACGGCTACTGGGCCACCACGCCCGGTCGCTACTACTGGCAGGCCAACCACGTGGGCGGCACCAGCCCCAGCGGCCACGTGACCAGCGCGATCCACTCGTTCCGGGTCGTTCGCTGACGCTTTTCGGTAGGGGTGCGGCGGCGGATCGGCCCGCTGCCGCACCACATCCGCCGGCTACAACCTGCGGATCCGCTGCATCGCCTCGACCAGCCGGTCGTCGGGCGTCGTCAGCGAGATCCTGAAGAACCCCTCGCCGCTGGGGCCGTACGCGCCGCCGGGCGAGATCACCACGGCGGCCTCTTCGAGCACGTGCTCGCAGTACGCCGCGGCCGACTCGAAACCGTCCGGGATCGGGGCCCACACGTAGATCGTTCCCCGGGGCGGCGTGACCTCGACGCCGGCCTCCGCCAGCGCCTCGCACACGAGGTCCCGCCGGTGCTGGTAGACCTGGTTCATCGCCTTGACGTTGGCGTCGACCTCGGGCGCCAGCGCTGCCGCACCGGCCAGCTGCACGGCCTCGAACAGCCCAGAGTCGATGTTCGACTTCAGCCGCCAGTACTGCCCGATCGCGTCGGCGTTGCCGACGATCGCCGCGCACCGCCAGCCGGTCATGTTGTAGCCCTTGGACAGCGAGAACACCTCGACGCCGACGTCCTTGGCGCCGGGCGTCTGCAGGAACGACGGCGCCACGTAGCCGTCGTAGGTCGTCTCGCTGTAGGCGTTGTCATGCACGACCAGGATCTCGTTGGCCGCGGCGAGCTCGATGACCCGCTCGAACAGGCCGTCCGGGACGACCGCGCCGGTGGGGTTGTTCGGATAGTTGATGAACATCAGCCGCGCGCGGCGCAGGGTGCCGGCGTCGATCGCGTCCAGGTCCGGAGCGAAGCCGAGCTCGGGCACCAGCGGCATCACCACGGCCTCCCCGCCGCTGAGCAGCGGCCCGCCCGTGTACACCGGGTAGCCGGGATCCGAGGCCAGTGCGACGTCCCCGGGGTCGAGGAACGCGAGGTTGAGGTTGAAGATGCACTCCTTGGCGCCGAGCGCCACCATCACCTCGGTTTCGGGATCGAGCGTGACCCCGAACCGCCGCGCGTAGAACGCCGCCACCGCCTCGCGGAACTCGGCGCGGCCCCGGTTCGACGGGTACTGATGGGTGCTCGGGTCGGCCACCGCGCGCTGCGCCGCGACCACGATCGGCTCGTAGGTGGGCATGTCGGGATCGCCGATCCCGAGGCTGATGACGTCGATCCCGGCCGCGCGCTTGGCCGCGATCTTGCGCTCGAGCTCGGCGAACAGGTAGGGCGGGATCAGCTCAAGACGCTTACTCGGTCGCATGCAACTCCTTGATGAACTCGTCGGCCAGCGCGCCGCGGAACACCGGAACCGCCCAGCCGCTCAGGTTGATGTGCAGGTCCTCCCCCACCTCGACGACGAGCGTGCCGCCGTCGAGCACCACGGTCACCGGCGAGCTGCCGCCGGCGAGCACGTGCGCCACCGCGGCGCCGGTCGCCCCGGTGCCGCTTGCCGACGTCTCCCCCACCCCGCGCTCGAAGATCCGGGCCCGGATCGTCGACGGATCGCAGACCGCGAACCACGACACGTTGGTCCGGTTGGGGAACAGCTCGTGGCGCTCGATCGGCGGACCGATCGCGGGGAGGTCCAGGGCCGCGAGATGCTGCTCGTCGGCGACCGCGATCGAGCACTGGGGGTTGCCGACCTGGACGAACTGAAACCGCCAGGTCTGATCGCCCGCGGTCAGCTCGCCGCGGCCGTCCGCCGCCCCCGACGGGTAGTCGCCGGCCTGCGTCCGGGCCTGGCCCATGTCGACCGTGCATTCGGTGTCGGACTCGATCCGCGGGTGGATCACTCCGGCCGCGGTCTCGATCGAGAACGCGTCGGCCTGGGTCCATCCGCGCCGTCGCAGGTACAGGACCGCCTCCCGCGCGCCGTTGCCGGAGAGCTCGGCTTCGGAGCCGTCGGGGTTGAAGATCCGCAAGCGGGCCACGGCGCCCGGCGCGTCGGGCTCCGACAGCAACAGGATCCCGTCGCTGCCGACGCCGGTGTGGGGTGCGCAGATCGCCACGATCCGCGTCGGCGTCAGCTCGAACGGGAGCGCGGCGGCCTCGACGATCACGTAGTCGTTGCCGAGGGCGTGCCATTTCTCGAACTCCACGCGGCCGCAGTGTATGTGTAGGTTCGCTCGCTCCGTGTCTAGCCTGTCGCGCGTCTCCCGCCGCCGCTCGCTCCCGCTCGTGCTGCTGGCGGTGGTGTCGCTGCTGTCGCTGGGGGCGCGGGTCACGCTGCTGGGAAGTCCGTGCCGGGCGCCGTGCGACAAGGCCACCGACCACGTGCTCGTGTTCGACGAGGCCTACTACGTCAACGCGGCGCGCGTGATCGCCGGGATCGCCCCGCCGCCCGGCGCGCACTACGCCGGCAGCCCGTTCGGAGACGACCCGAACTCCGAGCATCCCCAGCTGGCCAAGCTGGTGATGGCCGGATCGATCGAGCTGTTCGGCGACGGGCCGCTGGCCTGGCGGTTGGGGAGCATCGTGCTGGGGTCGGTCGCGATCCTCGGCATGTACTTCCTGGTGCGGTCGGCCGGCGGCGGGCCGTGGCCGGCGCTGGGCGCGGCGACGCTGATGGCCGTCGACAACCTGGCGCTGGTCCACTCGCGGATCGGGACGCTCGACATCTACGCGCTGACCGCGATGATCTTCGGCGCGGCGCTGTACCTGCGAAGACGGCCGCTGCTGGCGGGGGTGGTGATCGGCGTCGGCGCGTGCACGAAGTTCGTCGCCCCCTACGTGCTGCTGTCGCTGCTCCTGCTCGAGCTGCTCGGAGTCATTGGGCCGGCGGCGATCGGGGCCCGGGTCAAACGGTTCGCGGCCTGCGCGGTTGCCGCGGCGGGGACGCTGATCGGGCTGCTGGCCGTGCTTGACCGAGTGGCCCCGCCATATGACCCGATCGCCGGCAAGCGGGTCACCGGGGGCGTGTTCGGCCACATCCACTACATGTTCACCTACGCGGCCCACCAGACCAGCCCGCACGGACCGCAGGGGATCGCCTCCTACCCGTGGGAGTGGTTGATCGACCTAAAGCCGATCCTGTACCTGAACATCAACCCCAACCGGCCGGCCCCGGGTCTCTACCACGTGCACCCGGCGGCCCACTTCCTGGGGATGATCAACCCGGTGATCCTGCTCGTCGGGCTGCCCGGGCTGCTGTGGGCGGGGTGGCGGCTGGCCGCGCGGCGGCACCCGGGCGGTGACCGAGCTCGAGGCGCTCGGGCTCACCTGGACGGTCGGCACGTGGCTCCCGTTCCTGCTGCTGAGTGTGATCGACAGCCGGACGAGCTACCTGTACTACATGCTGATCGTGATGCCCGGGATCTACGTCGCGGCGGTCGCGCTGGTCGTCCGCTGGCGCCCGGACGGGCGGTTGGTCGCGGCCTGGGGCGTGGCGCTGCTGGTCGCGGTCGTCCTGATGTATCCGTTCGTGCCGGTTCCGTGATGCAGCCTCGGGGCCAGACCTTGGCGGCCACGTGGCCGCAAAGTCACCCGAAGCCGGACCACAGTGTGAAGATCTCGGCGGCGACGGCGGCGGCGGCGCGTCCGGTGGTGTCGATCACGGTCACGCCGGCGAGCTTGCGCATCCAGGTGAGCTGACGGCGCGCGTAGTTGCGGGTGCGCCGCTTCATCGCTTCGACGTCGCCGGCCAGCAGCTCGTCGAACCCGAGCGCCTTGCGGGCGGTGACCGAGGCACCGGCGGCGTTGGCCCGGCGGACCTCCTCGGCCACGCCGGCGTCGATCATCGCGTCGACGCGCGCGTTGATGCGGTCATAGAGCTCGGCTCGGTCCATCACCAGGCCCGCCAGCAGCGTCGGGTGGCGGACCTCCGCGGTCCACAGCTGTGACTCGCCATCGGGCGGCTCGAGCTCGCCGGCGTCGAGCAGCTCCAGCGCCCGCACGATCCGTTGGCGATCGGTGGGATCGATCTGCTCGGCGGCCCACGGCGCGCGCTCGCGGAGCACCCCGTGCAGCGCCGCCGGGCCACGACGCTCGAGCTCTGAGATCCAGCGCTCGCGCACGCCCTCGGGCGGCGGGGGGCGCAGGCTCAGCTCGGTCAGCGCCGCGCGCAGGTAGAGCCCGGTGCCGCCGACCACGATCGGCCGGCCACCCTCGCCCAGGATGCCGTCGATCTCGGCGTGGGCCAGCTCGGCGTACTGCCCGACGCTGAAGGCGGCATCCACCGGCAGGAACGAGATCAGCCGGTGCTCGAGCCGGGCTCGCTCGCGCGGGCCGGCGGCGCCGGTCAGGATCTCGAGGCCGGCGTACACCTGCAGCGCGTCGGCCGACACCGCGACCGGACGCTCGCCACGGGCTCGCAGCATCCCGGCGAGCTCGATCGCGACCTCGGTCTTGCCGACGCCGGTCGGCCCGAACAGGGCGATCAGGTCCGCTGTGGGCATGCCGCCGGAGTATCGTGGACCGATGATCGGCAGCGGGGTCCTGCGACCGTGAAAGCCGGGGCGGGCATCTCAGCCGCTCACGACCCGCTGTCGGGCGCCACCGAGGCGGCTGCGCTGGCCGCCGCGCCGCTCAACGGCCGGCCCGCCGATGTGGTGCTCGTGTTCGCCAGCGGCGAACATCTGCTGGCGCCTGAGGCGACGCTCGAGGGCGTGCGCAACGTGATCGAGACCGACGCGCTGGTGGGTTGCGGCGCCGGCGGAGTGCTCGCGGGCGGACGCGAGCTCGAGTCGGGCACGGGCGTGTCGGTGTGGGCGGCGTCGTTTGACGACGCCGGCAAGGTGACGCCGTTTCACGCCGAGCTGACCGGCGACGAACAGGAGCGGGCCGTTGTCGGCCTGCCCGAGCTCGATCGGTCAAGCGGCGTGATCATGCTGGCCGACCCGTATTCGTTCCCGACCGATTCGGTGCTGACGCTGCTGACCGATGCGGCGCCGGGGGTGCCGGTGCTCGGGGGGCTCGCCAGCGCTCGCACGTCGGACGGACAGACCGCGCTGTTCGCCGGCGACGAGGTTGTCGAGGGCGGCGCCGTCGGCGTCAGCCTCGAGGGCATCGAGATGCTCCCGTGCGTGTCGCAGGGCGCGGCCCCGGTCGGCCGAGAGGTCACGATCACGGCCGCCGAGGGCAACGTAATCACCGAGCTCGCGGGTCGCCCGGCGCTCGAGACCGTCGAGGAGATCGTCGGCGAGCTGTCCGAGCACGAGCGCGCGCTGATCGTCGGCGGATTGCTGATCGGGATCGTGGTCGACGGCGGCAAGCCTGACTACGAGCAGGGCGACTTCCTCGTCCGCGGCGTGATCGGTGCCGACCTGGAGTCCGGCAGCCTCGCGGTCGGCACGACCGTCCGGCCCGGCCAGGTGCTGCGCGTCCACGCCCGGGACGCCGAGTCGGCCGACCAGGACCTGCGGCGGGCGCTGCGACTGCGGTTGGAGGCGATGGGCCAGGCGCCGCCCGCCGGGGCGATCCTGTTCTCCTGCAATGGGCGCGGGACCGCGATGTTCGGCGTGCCCGACCACGACGCGGCGGCGGTTCAGGAGGAGCTGCAGGGCGTCCCGGCCGCCGGCTTCTTCGCGGCCGGCGAGATCGGGCCGGTCGGGGGTCGCAGCTTCATGCACGGTTTCACCGCGACGCTCGCGGTGTTCCCCGGCTGAGGGCTGGAGCGGCCGTGACGCTCGTCAGCGGGAATGTGCTGCTCACCGGGGCGTCGGGCGGCATCGGTCATGCGATCGCCCGGGCGCTGGCGCGACGCGGCGCCAGCCTGACCGTCACCGGCCGCCGCGCGGACGTGCTCGAGCCGCTGGCCCGCGAGACGCGCGGTCGCGCGGTCGCCTGCGACCTGTCCGACCGCGAGGCCACCGCCCGCCTGGTAGAGGAGGTGGGAGAGGTCGACGTGCTCGTCGCCAACGCGGCACTGCCGGCGACGGGTGAGCTGGCCGAGTTCACCCAGGAGCAGATCGACCGGATGCTCGAGGTCAACCTGCGCGCCCCGATCGCGCTCGCGCACGCGCTGGCCCCGGGAATGGTCCGCCGCGGTCGCGGCCACATGGTGTTCATCTCGTCGCTGTCGGGCAAGAGCGCCAACCCCGCCTCGTCGCTCTACTCGGCCACGAAGTTCGGCCTGCGCGGGTTCGCGCTGTCGCTCCGCGAGGATCTCCGCCGGGACGGGGTCGGGGTCTCGGTTGTGCTCCCCGGATTCATCCGCGACGCGGGGATGTTCGCCGAGGCGCACGTCGAGCTTCCGCGGGGCGTGGGCACCCGCACGCCCCGAGGACGTCGCCGCGGCCGTGATCGGCGCAATCGAGCGCGACCGGGGCGAGGTCGATGTGGCGCCGCTGGGCCTGCGGCTGGGCGCCTCGTTCGCCAGCGTCGCCCCCGAGCTGTCGGCGACGATCGCGCGGTGGCTCGGCAGCGAGCGCGTGTCCCGGGACCTCGCCGAGGGCCAGCGCAGCAAGCGCTGACCCCCGGACGGCACTAGCCCCTGGAGGAGGGCACTAGCCCCTGGAGGAGGGCACTAGCCCCTGAAGTCGGGGCGGTCGAGCAGGCGCAGCCAGCTGCCGTCCGGCTGGCGCCGGGCCACCTGCGCCCGTGCCCCAGCCTCGTCCCTGGCGGGCGTCGCGGTGAGCGCGAGGTCGCCGATCTGCAACGTCGGCAGCGGCTCCTCCGGGGCGAACGCGGGGGCGTGCTCGATCAGCTGCTCGTACAGCTTGCGGATCGCCTCGCGTCCGACGGTCATCTCGCCGGGCGGGAACGCCACGACCGCGTCGGGCTCGTACAGCTCGGCGACGCCGGCGGCGTCCTTGGCGCGGACGCGCTGCACCACCAGCCGGGTCAGGTCCTCGGGGGTGTGGGCGGTTTCGCGTGTGGTTGGCATGTGCTCGTTCCTCGCTTCGTTCGTCGTATGGAGCACATGCTCGGAGATCGATTGGCATAAGTCAAAGACCTAGTTATGCTCTGGAGCAGAAGCACTCGTTATGGAACTGCGCCAGCTCGAATACTTCGTGGCGGTCGCCGAGGAATGCAGCTTCACCAAGGCGGCGGCCCGCGTCCACGTAGCCCAGCCGGGTGTCAGCGCCCAGATCCGGCGCCTTGAGCAGGAACTGGGCGAGACGCTGTTCGACCGCTCCGGGAGGGTCGTGCGGCTGACCGACGTCGGAGCGGCGTTCCTCCCCTACGCGCGGTCGGCGCTGTCCTCGGTCGACGGCGCCCGGCTGGCGGTCGACGAGCTCGCCGGGCTGGTCCGCGGGCGGGTCGCGGTCGGGATGGTGACGTCGTGCGGCGTGCTCGAGCTCCCCGACGCGCTGGCGCGCTTTCACCGCGAGCATTCCGGCGTGGAGATCTCGCTGCGCGAGGACAACTCCGACCGGCTGCTCGAGGGCGTCCAGAGCGGGCGGCTGGACCTGGCGTTCGTGGGGATCGCCGGCGAGCCGCCGGCCGGGATTGCGGTCCAGTACGCGATCGACGACCGGCTGTTCGCGGCCGTGCACCCCGGAGATGCGCTGGCCGGGCGAGACAGCCTGACGCTGGCGCAGCTGGCCGAGCTGCCGCTGGTCAGCCTCCCCCGGGGCACCGGGCTGCGCTCGGCGCTGGACGAGGCCTGCGACCGGGCCGGCCTGACGCCGCGGATCGCGTTCGAGGCCAGCAACCTGATGATGGTCGCGGCGCTCGCGGCCAGGGAGCTGGGGGTGGCGATCCTGCCCGAGTCGGTGGCCACCGCGGACGCTTCCCAGCTTCACCCGATTGCCGTCACCGACCCGGAGATCCGCAGCCAGCTGGCGCTCGCTTGGCGCACCGACGGGCCGATCAGCCCGGCGGCGCGGGAGCTGATCGCGCTCGCCCGCGAGGCGCTCGGCGGCGCGCCCGCGGGCGCCCGGGCCGCGCGGGCGTGACCGGCGGGCGACCGCGCGGTCGCGTGTATGTGAGTGAGCCGCGGCTACTCGCTCAAGCCGGAGTCCGCGGTGATCGGCCGGTGCTCGCCGGTCACCGACGCCAGCGCGGCGATGATCTCGTCCGCGAGCCGCGCGCCGTGGTCCGCGCGCTCCGGGGTCGCCTGCACCCGGACGACGACCTCGTCGCCGTCGATCTCCTCGAGCAGCACGACCGCGGGCGAGCGGGTGGCCGTGTTGATCTGGTCGTCGAGGATCTGCTGCACCTGGGTCATGCTGATCCCGGCGCTGAGCCGGACGCGGACGTCGACGGGCTCGGGCTCCTTGATCGGAACCACGGCGGCGGCCAGCACGATGTTGTTCGGCACCTGGATCCGGTCGTCGCCGCGCGCCAGCGTCGTGTAGAGCAGGCCCAGCGAGCTGACGATGCCCTCGACCGAGCCGCCCACCGCCCCGGCCTGCAGGCGCACGCGCTCGCCCACCCGGAACGGTCTCGCACTCAGCAGCACCATTCCCGCGAACAGATTCCCGAGCGTCTGCTGGGCGGCGAGACCGAGGATCACTGCGGTGAACGCCGATCCGGCCACCAGCGTGCTCGGGCTGACCCGGGCGATCCGTAGCGCTGCCAGCAGCGTGATGCCGACCGTGACCAGGCGGATGATGAAGCCGACGGTCCCGGCGGTCGACGGATCCATGCGCCGGAAGAACGTGGGGGCCGCGAGCCGTCCCAACGCGCGCGCGATGCCCCAGCCGAGAACCGCGACCAGGACCACGGTGGCGACGCGCACCCAGAAATCGGCGCTGTCGGGGAAGATCTCGCCCCGAAGCGCGTAGAGCACGAGCACCGCGGTCAGGATCAGCAGGAATGCGACCGCCTCGCGCCGCGCCCGGCGTACCGTCCGCTGGCTGATGTTCGCCGACAGGCCGACCTTCTCCCACGCATCGGTCCGGGTCTCGAACATCCGCTCGAGGTACAGGTCAGGTCCGTTTTTCAGTCGTTTCTTTGGCATCTGTTCTTGGGGGCCAACCGCCCTTCTGTGTATCACTCCGCGCGGCCGCGGCAGCGAATATTCCGTCCGCTAGAACAACTTGCCCTGATCGAGCACCCGCGCAACCGGCTCGGCAGCCGGCTGAGGCCGGACGCTGTCACGCATCCGATGCCCGGGATCGCGATCCGGACCGTCCACCAGCCGCGCCAGCCTACGCCGCTCCTCTTGCGGCGCATACGCGCCCCGGCGGTACAACTCGTTATATCGCGGCACCAGGTCGGGTCGGTTCTCGGAAAGCCACTCGAAGAACAGCGGCCTGACCTCGCCCCTCAGGTGTAGCGCAATCCCGGTCACGTACGCGGCACCGGCCTCCGCGGCGAGCTCCAGGATCGGCGCCACCTGCTCCGGATCGTCGTTGATTCCCGGCATCAGCGGCGCGATCAGCACGCCCGTCCTGATCCCCGCGCCGGTCAGTTCAGCGACCGCCTCGAGCCTCGCCCGCGGGCTCGGCGTGTGCGGCTCGGTCGCGCGCCATGCCCCCTCGTCGAGCGTCGGCACCGACAGCGCCGCGGAGAAATCGGTCCGGGCGTTGATCTCCTGCATGAGCTCCAGGTCCCGCAGCAGCAGCGGCGATTTCGTGAGGATCGAGCACGGGTTGCAGGCGTCGCGCAGCGCCTTCCAGATCTCGGGCATCAGCTTGTAGCGGCCCTCGACCCACTGGTACGGGTCGGTGTTGGTGCCGAGCGCCACGTGCTCGCCCTTCCACGAGCGCCTGGCCAGCTCCACCCGCAACACCTCCGGCGCGTTGACCTTGACCACGATCTCGCGCTCGAAGTCCCGTCCGGCGTCGAAATCGAGGTACTTGTGGGTCGGCCGCGCGAAGCAGTACTTGCAGGCGTGCGTGCAGCCGCGGTACGGGTTGATCGTCCACCGGAACGGCATCCGCGAAGCCGGCGGCACCTCGTTGAGGATCGACTTCGCCTTGACCTCGTAGAAGCGCGTGTCGATCGCTTCCGGCGCATCGAAGTGGCGCACCACGGCCTCCTCCCGGTAGCCGGGCAGCCTGGCCGTGTGCTCGACCTCGGTGGTCAGGTTGTTCCAACGCATCGAACATATGTTCGCATATTCAGCGGACGAGGTCACTCGCCCGCGAGCGCGCGGCCGGCCGACCCACGCCCGGGGTCAGCGGGCGGCGCGGGCGAGCAGCGACGCCTCGCCGGCGAGCGTCTGGCTGGTCGCCCGGGTGATCGTCACATCGACGATCTCCCCGGGGGCGCCGAGGCCCTCGAAGTTGACGACCTTGTTGTGGCGCGAGCGGCCGCGCAGCCGGCTCGGGTCGGTCCGCGACGGTCCCTCGACGAGCACGTCGAGCGTGCGGCCCACGAACCGCTGGGCGCGCTCGTGGGCGCGGCGCTGGATCACCTCGACCAGGCGCTCCATCCGCTGCACCTTGAGCTCGTGCGGGAGCTGGTCGGGCAGCGTCGCCGCCTCGGTGCCGCGCCGCGGCGAGTAGATGAACGTGAACGCGCCGTCGTAGCCGACCTCCTCGGCCACCTCGAGCGTCTGCTCGAAGTCCGCGTCGGTCTCCCCCGGGAAGCCGACGATGATGTCGGTCGTGAGCGCGCAGTCGGGCACGTGCTCGCGGATCAGCGCGACCCGGTCCAGGTAGCGCTCGCGGGTGTAGGTGCGGCGCATCCGCTTGAGCACCGCGCTCGAGCCGGACTGCAGCGGCAGGTGGATGTGCTCGCACAGCGACGGCAGCTCGGCGTGGGCCTGGATCACGTCGTCGCGCATGTCCTTGGGGTGCGGGCTCGTGTAGCGGATCCGCTCGATCCCGTCGATCGCGTCGATCCGGGCGAGCAGCTCGGCGAACGTGGCGCGGTCCTCGCCGCGCAGGTCGCGGCCGTAGGAGTTGACGTTCTGGCCCAGCAGCGTGACCTCGCGCACGCCGTCGGCGGCCAGCCGTCTGACCTCCTCCACGAGCTCCGGCGCAGGACGGCTGACCTCGCGCCCGCGGGTCGAGGGCACGATGCAGTAGGAGCACACGCAGTTGCAGCCGACGCTGATCTGCACCCACCCCTGGAACTCGCGCGCCCGCTTGGCCGGAAGATGCCCGGTGAAGCCCTCGAACTCGAAGAAGCCCTGGGCGGTGAGCGAGTCGCTGGTCAGGAACTCGGCCAGCTTGTGGACCTGGCCGGGGCCGAACGCGACGTCGACGAACGGGAACCGCGCGAACACCTCGTCCTTGACCGACTGGGCCCAGCAGCCGCCGACGCCGACCACGCGGTCGGGGCGCTGGCGCTTGAGCCGCTTGGCCTCGCCGAGGTGGGCGACGAACCGGTTGTCGGCGTTCTCGCGGATCGAGCAGGTGTTGAACAGGATCAGGTCGGCCTCGTCACGGCTCTCGGCCTCGCTGTAGCCGAGCGACTCGAGCATCCCCTTCATCCGCTCGGAGTCGTGCTCGTTCATCTGGCACCCGAACGTCGTGAGGTGGTAGCGCTTCATCGCGCAGCCAAGGCTAGTGGACCTGCCCGAGCGCTCCGCTCTAGCGCGCGTATTCGACGGCCCGGGACTCCCGGATCACCGTCACCTTGATCTGGCCGGGGTACTCGAGCTCCTTCTCGATCTCGCGCGCGATCTCGTAGGACAGCAACGTGGCCGCGTCGTCGTCGATCGCTCCCGGCGCCACCATCACGCGGATCTCGCGGCCGGCCTGCATCGCGTAGACCTTGTCGACGCCCTTGTGCCGGGTGGCGATGTGCTCGAGGTCGCGCAGGCGCTTGACGTATTGCTCGAGCGACTCGCCGCGGGCGCCGGGGCGGGCACCCGACAGCGCGTCGGCGGCCTGGACGATCACGGCCTCGATCGTCTGCGGCTCGACCTCGTTGTGGTGGGCCTCCATCGCGTGCGCGACCGCCTCGCTCTCACCGTGCTTGCGGGCGAGGTCGCCGCCGACCAGCGCGTGCGGGCCCTCGATCTCGTGCGTCACCGACTTGCCGATGTCGTGCAGCAGCGCCGCGCGGCGGGCGGTCTTCGGGCTGGCGCCGAGCTCCTCGGCCATCATCGACGCCAGCTGGGCGACCTCGACCGAGTGCGCGAGCACGTTCTGGCCGTAGCTGGTGCGGAACCTCAGGCGCCCGAGCAGCTTGACCAGTTCCGGGTTCAGGCCCTGGACGCCGGCCTCGAACACGCTCTCCTCGCCGAGCTCGACGATGTGCCCCTCGAGCTCGGACTTGGCCTGGTAGTACATCTCCTCGATCCGCGCGGGATGGATCCGGCCGTCCTGCAGCAGCTTCTCGAGCGTCATCCGCGCGATCTCGCGGCGCACCCCGTCGAACCCGGACAGGACCACGGCGCCCGGGGTGTCGTCGATGATGAAGTCCACGCCGGTGAGGTTCTCCAGCGCGCGGATGTTGCGGCCCTCCCGGCCGATGATCCGCCCCTTCATGTCGTCGGTGGACAGCTGAACGACCGACACCGTCGTCTCGGCGGCGTGACCCGCGGCGAGGCGCTGCATGCAGACCGAGAGGATGTTGCGGACGCGACGATCGGCGTCGCGCTTGGTCTCCTCCTCGATCTGGCGGATCAGGCGAGCGGCGTCGTGGCGGGCCTGGTCCTCGAGCTCCTTGAGCAGCAGCTGCTTGGCCTTGGACGCCGACATCCCCGAGACGCGCTCGAGCGAGCGCTCGAGCTCCTGGCGCCCGACGGCCGCGACCTCGCGTTCGTCCTCGAGCTCGGCCTCCCGGCGCGCCAGCTCCGCTTCCCGGCGCGCCAGCCCGGCTTCTCGCTGGGCCAGCTCGGCGGTGCGCTCATGCGCCTCGGCCTGGACGACGGCCGCGCCGGCGATCGCCGGCTTCGGCGAGGCGGCGCTCCGGGCGCCCGCGGCGCCGGCGCCGGCTGGCACGCCGGTTCCGTGGACGCGGCCGTACAGCACGGCTGCGACCACGATTCCCACCGCGATCAGCGCTGCGGCCCCGATGATTTCCATGGTCGTTCCTCTCCTGGGCGGTCCCGGGGGGTTGGCCCAGGACCGGTTCACGTCTTCCGTTTTTGGGAGCGACCGAGCGACCGTGCGAGGCGCACGCAACGGGATGCCGGGAATGGCGCGCCAGGCGCGCCTTCAGGCGGCGGCTATTTAGCGGGTTCTATGTCCGGTGTGGGCGGTCGTTTAGCCCGTGTGAAACTGCCGTCAACGCTGATTCCGGTGTCCAATATCACAAGATTTGCTGGTGTTTTGTGGCCTTTTGGGCCATTCGTTCGCTACCCGAATCGTAGTACCGGCGAGCATGGCGCGCAAACCTCAGCGCCCCGGTACGCACGTATGTTCGGTCGACCGCGACCCGGCGTCGAGCGGTGGCTAGCTGCGGTTAGCTGCGCTCGATCGAGAACGTCGCCTTACCGCTGCAGTTCGCGTGCTCCTTGGCGATGTGGCGCGTCTCGGTGATCGTGCCGCTGGCCCTGTGATCGGTGACCGTGCCCTTGATCTGGGCCTTGGCCACGCCGGCCTCCTTGAACGGCTGCTCGAACTTGCCCTGTCTTGACCCTGAACTTCGGGAAGTTGTAGTCGCGGACGTTCCACCGGTGGCCGCTCGGGCACTTGTCGATGATGTGGAACTGGAGGTGCGTCAGGTAGCCGTGCGCGGTCTGGAACGAGATCGGCTGGTTCTGCGACGTCTTGCCGCTGTACTTGTGGATCGACGCCGCGTACGCCGCAGTGGCGAACGCGAGGACGAGAATCACGGTCAGCCCGCCGGCCAGGGCGCGTCCGCTACGCATGCGAATCATCGAGCCTCCTACTCATTGTGAGTGAGCGCCAAAGTACCGGAACTCCGGCGCTCGCGCACGCTTTGGAGTCAGGCGTTCACATCGCTGCCATGCCGGGCCAGGGCGTCGAGCGCGAGCTCGACGTCGTAGCCCTTGCGCAGCAGCACCGCCAGCGCGCGGTCGCGCTCGCGGCGCTCCCGCGGCGGGGTCGGAAACCGCCGGCTGAGGACCGCCACGGCCCGGTCGATCTCGGTCGTTGTCCCTTGCTGATCTCCGTCTGCGGCGAGCGCGTCCTCGATCAGCTCCGAGTCGATTCCCCGCGCCGACAGGGTCCGGCGGATCCGCTCGCTGCCCCATCCCTCCAGGTTGCGCTTGTCCTCGGCCAGCAGCCGCGCGTACCGGGCGTCGTCGACGAACCCCTGGTCCTGCAGCGTCGCGATCACCTGCTCGACGTCGCCGGGGTCGATCCCCTTGCCCTCGAGGTGGGCCCGGACCTCGGTCTCGGCGCGATCGCGGCGGTTCAGGTAGCGGTAGGCGAGCGTGAGCGCGCGCTGCAGCCCGTCATCGCCGCGATCCTCGTCCTCGCTACCGCGCACCGTCGCCGCTCAGGTCGAGCGTGGGCCCGGCCGGGTTACGCGGCCGCGCCCGCGGCGGCCGGCTCGACCGCCTCAACCGCCTGCAGCGGCGCCTCATCATCGTGCGACTCGATCGACTTGACGGCGCCCCGGCTGAGCCCGAGCGCGGCGTAGATCTTGTCCTCGATCTCCCCCGCCATCTCGGGGTTGTCGTCGAGGAACGCCTTCGCGTTGCCGCGTCCTTGGCCGAGCCGCTCGTCGCCGTAGGAGAAGAACGACCCGGACTTGGTGACGATGTTGTGCTCGATGCCGTAGTCGATCAGGCAGCCCGAGGTCGAGATCCCCCTGCCGAACTCGATGTCGAACTCGGCCTGCTTGAACGGCGCCGCGACCTTGTTCTTGACCACCTTCACGCGGACCCGGTTGCCGACCGCCTCGGCGCCGTCCTTGAGCGTCTCGATCCGGCGGATGTCGAGCCGCTGGGAGGAATAGAACTTCAGCGCGCGGCCGCCCGGCTGGGTCTCGGGCGAGCCGAACATCACGCCGACCTTCTCGCGGATCTGGTTGGTGAACACGCACAGGGTCTGGGTGCGGTTCAGGTTCCCGGCGAGCTTGCGCATCGCCTGGGACATCATCCGCGCCTGGACGCCGACGGTCTGGTCGCCCATCTGCCCCTCGAGCTCGGCCCGCGGCGTCAGCGCCGCAACCGAGTCCACGGCGATCACGTCGACCGCGCCGGAGCGGATCAGCATGTCGACGATCTCGAGCGCCTGCTCGCCATAGTCGGGCTGGGAGACCAGCAGCTCGTCGATGTCGACGCCGATCGTCCGCGCGTACAGCGGGTCCATCGCGTGCTCGGCGTCGACGAACGCGCACACCCCGCCGAGCTTCTGGGCCTCGGCGAGGATGTGGTAGACGAGCGTCGTCTTACCCGATGACTCCGGGCCGAAGATCTCGATGATCCGCCCGCGTGGGACGCCGCCGATCCCCAGCGCCACGTCGAGCGACAGTGCCCCCGTGGGAATCGCATCGACCACGACGCGCGCCCCGGGATCGCCCATCCGCATGACGCTTCCCTTGCCGAACTGCCGCTCGATCTGAGTCAGGGCACCCTGGAGGGCAGCTTGCCGCTTGGCATCGGACTTCGCGTCAGGCGAAGCGCCCGACCTCGCGCTCTTCTGCTGCTCACTCATCTCGGCTCGGCTCCTTGTCTCATGCGCTTTGAACACACCACGGTAGGACCGGGTGCGGACGGAATCGACACGGTAGGCCGGTGGCCTGCGACGGAACAAGACACATTCGCTTCAATCCGCCACCGGGTCTGCATCAATCCTGCACGGGCGCCCGGATGGACCCGCGGCGAGCACCAGTCACCGCGCGCCACGTCATCACGGGCCAGAGATCAGTCGTCCGGACCGCGCTCGCGGGAGATGAACGTCTTGAACGGGTACAGCTCGGCCGTCTGGAGGCCCTCGCGCACCGACGGATCGCGCTCCGTCAGCGAGCGCGCGTGGCGCTCGTCGTCGGCCTCGATCACGACCATCCCGAACGGGCCGTCGTAACAGCGCCCGGCGAAGCGCACGCGGCCCTCGGCGAAGCCGGCTTCGAGCCACTCCCCGTGCTCCTCGAACACGCGCAGCTCGCGCTCGGTCGCGCGCTCCATGAACGCCTGGTCGAAGGCCGGCCGCAGGACGTAGGCGAACTCCACCGACACAGTCAACCACGCCGCCGGCGGGGCGGTCGCGGCCGGACCTCCCGGGCCGCCGCCAGGTGATCCGCGCGGGCGCTCGTTACGTACAACAGATAGGTGGGTCTTCGACCTGTCCACGTCGACGACCGCCGCACCTGATCCAATGCTTCCCGCACTGTCCGTTTTCCGTTCCAACCGCCGCTCCCGGCAAGCCGACGCCCGCGCGCTCGCGGACGAGGAGCTGATGCAGCTCGTCAGGCAGGGGGACGCGAACGCGTTCGAGGTCGTGTTCGACCGCCACTCGGGCGCGGCGTTCTCGCTGGCCTACCGGATGTGCGGCCGCCAGGCGATGGCCGAGGACATCGTCCAGGAGGCGTTCGTGTCGCTGTGGCGCAGCGGCGCGCGCTACGACGCCACGCGCGGGAGCGTGCGCACGTGGGTGCTGACGGTCGCGCGCAATCGGGCGATCGACGTGCTCCGCCGCGAGGGCGCCAGGGGCGGTCGCGACGTCGGCCAGGAGGGCGCCGCCGAGCGGGTGCCGTCGCCCGAGCTGACCGACGCCGAGGTCGAGCGCCGCGACGAGGCCCGACAGGTCCGCAAGGCGCTCGGGGAGCTTCCGGCCGAGCAGCGCAAGGTGATCGAGCTCGCCTACTTCGGCGGCTTCACCCACAGCCAGATCGCGGACATGCTGGCCCTGCCCAGCGGTACCGTGAAAGGGCGGATGCGCCTGGGCCTGACGAAGATGCGCCTGGAGCTCGGCGACGCCCCGGAGGTGGTGACATGACGCCCGAGGATCCGATGGTCGGCGAGCACGAGTTCCGCGACGAAGCCGCCGCGTACGCGCTGGGAGCGCTGGAGACCGCCGAGGCGGAGGCGTTCCGCACGCACCTGGCCGAATGCCCGATCTGCCGCGACGAGGTCGCGAGCTTCCAGCAGGTGACCAACGCGATGGCGATGGCACCGCATCAGCTGGCCGCGCCCAAGGAGCTGCGCAGCCGGGTGCTCGACACGGTCCGCGCCGAGGCCTCGCAGACCGCCGAGGCCCCGAAGCCGTCGTTCGGCGACCGGGCGCGGGGATGGCTCCCGCGGCCCGCGGTCGCGCTGGCCGCCGTCGCGGCCGTCGCCGCGGCGCTGGTGATCGGACTGGTGATCGGCTCCAGCGGCTCGCCGAGCACGCGCGTGATCAACGCGAGCGTCAGCGGACGGCCCGGGACGGCGGAGCTGCGCGTCCGGGGCGCCAACGGCGACCTGATCCTGCGCGGCGTGCCCCAGCCGTCCGCGGGCCACATCTACCAGATGTGGGAGCTGAAGGACGGGGCCAAGGCGCCGACGAACACGCGGGCGCTGTTCAGCGTCGGACACGGCGGCGAGGTCGACGTCGGCGTCCCGGGCGACCTGAAGGGCGTCAAGCAGGTGCTGGTCACCCAGGAGCCCGCCGGCGGCAGCCCCGCCCCCACCCAGACGCCGTTCATCGTCGCCACGGTCAACAGCTGACCGCTCGGCCAGGGCGACCGGTCTCATCACGAGCCACCACCCGGAAGCGCCCACCGGGAAGTTCGTTCCACTCGACGCCTCGCAGCCACCGAGTGGAACGTTTTGCCCGCTGAGCGGGAAGTTCGTTCCACTCGACGCGTCGCGGCCACCGAATGGAACGTTTTGCCCGCCTACGGCTACCGTCAACGCCGTGGCGCGCTACGTCCGACTGAGGGAGATGCTCGTCGGGGTCGAGGGCCTGGCGCTGTTGCGCCACCTGTACGACGGCTCGGCTGAGGACGCCGAGCGGCGGATCGCGGAGGTCCGCGCGATCCTGGACGACGACGGCTTGGCCGCCGGCGAGTGGACCCGGGAACAGGACTCCCGCGCCGGCTACGGTGCCTGGTCGGCGAGCTATGACGAACCGGGCAACCCGATCGTCGAGCTCGAGCAACCCGCGATGTGGTCGCTGCTGGAGGGGGTCGCGCCCGGCCGGGCACTCGACGCGGCTTGCGGCACCGGCCGCCACACGCGCCGCCTGGTCGAGCTCGGCCATGACGTGACCGCCGTCGACATCAGCCCCGAGATGCTCGCGCGAGCTCGCGAGAACGTACCCCAGGCCACGTTCGTGGAGGCCGATGTCCGCGCGATGCCGCTCGAAGGCGAGCAGTTCGACTTGGTGGCGTGCGCGCTCGCCCTGGCCCACCTCCGCGACCTCGGCGCCGCGACCGGAGAGCTCGCGCGCGTGCTGGCGCCGGGCGGGCGGCTGGTGATCTCGGTGCTGCACCCGATCCTGGCCCAGCTCGGTTGGCACGCTCCGTTTGCCGATGCCACCGGCCGCCGCGGGTTCGTGCGCGAGCACGTCCACACCCACGCGGAATACTTCGCGGCGCTGGCCGCGGCGGGCGTCACCGTCAGGACGATCTCAGAGCCGCGGCTCGGGCCTGATCAGGTCCGGGCCAAGCGCCGTACATACGACCACGCCCCGGAGGCCGCTCTGGCCGCGTACCGCGGTCTGCCCGGCGTGCTGATCTGGGAGGCCGAGAAGCCTCCGGCCTGACCGCCCCGCGATCGCAGCCGCCCCACGATCCAAGCGCCCCCACCGACACAGCGCCCCCAAGGTCACAGCGCGACCGAGGCGAGCGGCTCGTACCGCGCCCCCTTCGGCGACAGCCGCGACCGATACACGGTCACCGTCGAGCCCTCGACCGTCAGGTGCCGGGGCCCCTCGATCGAGCGCGACCGCGAGGCGGGCACCCGCGCCGTCCGTCCCAGACGCGCGACGGTCACGTGCGCGAGGTACGGGCGGGACTCGGACTCGTACCAGCCGCCGGCCACCAGCGCGGCCGACAACGCGGCCTGGGTCCTACCCAGCGTGCCCTCGAGATCGTCGAGCCCGACCGCGAGCACCCGCGGGCGCCGGCGCGGGAGCCAGATCGGCTCCCCTACCCGCAGCGGCGCGACGCCGCTGCCGGCGACCCGAAAGCAGGCGGCGGCGATCGCATCGATCTCCCCGACCGGCTGCGAGCCCAGGAAGCACAGCGTCACGTGCAGATCCTCGGGCCTGACCAGCCGCACCCCGTCGATCCCCGCGACCGCGCCCTGCCGCCACTCCACCAGCTCTCCGCACGAGCCGCTCGCACAGCTCGAGCGCGACGAACAGCCGCGCCCGCTCGTCGCTCACGCCGCCGCTGAGGAGCTAAGGGTCCGTGACCCCTCGCCGGTCAGCAGCCGGCGCAGCAGGTGCATCGCCACCGTCGTGGAGCGGTCGCGGATGTCCGAGCGGTTGCCGGGAAGCCTGGTGGCGCGCGTGATCCGCTCGCCGTCGCGGGCGCTCACCGAGAAGCACACGTACCCGACCGGCTTCTCCTCGGTGCCGCCGCCGGGACCCGCGATCCCGGTGATCCCGATCCCGACCTCGGCGCCGAAGCGGTCGCGCGGCGCCGTCGGCGAGCGCCTCGGCGACCTCGGTCGAGACCGCCCCGTAGCGCTCGATCAGCGCGGCGTCGACGCCGACGTGCTGGATCTTGGCCTCGTTGGAGTAGGCCACCACGCCGCCGAGGAAGTACTCCGAGGACCCGCCGCGGTCGGTCAGCCGCGCGGACATCAGCCCGCCGGTGCATGACTCCGCGACCGCGACCGTGCGCCCCGCAAGCAGCCCGATCACCTGGTCGTCGACCGTCGATCCGTCCCGCGAGTACAGCGTGTCGCTGTGGCGGTCGGCGACGAACGCGATCAGCGCGTCGTAGTCGTCCTCGGCGGGAGGCTCGTAGCGGGTCGAGACCTCGATCTCACCGCGCCGCAGGCAGGTTGTGATCTCGAGGTCGGCGAGCGTCAGTCCGGCGTCCTGCGCCGCCCGCAGCGTGTTGGCGATCTCGGACTCGGGGATCCCGAACAGCCGCACGATCCCAGTGCGGTACGTGGTCGCGCCGGCGATCGCGGAGCGAAACGCGTCCGTGGCCCGGGCGGTCTCCCACATCGGCTGAAGCTCGCGCGGCGGCCCCGGGAGCACCACCACCGTCGGCCCGCCGCCCTCGGCCGGCGGGACCACCAGGCCCGGGGCGGTCCCGACCGGATCGAGGATCGTCGACCCCCGCGGGATCACCGCCTGCTTGCGGTTGGACTCGCGGATCGCATCGGGGTCGAGTCCCGGCCAACGGCTCATCAGCGGCCGCAGGATCTCCGCGATCTTCTCCTCGAGCTCGTCGTCGAGCACCATCTCGCGCCCGGCGAACCGGCCCACGATCTCGGCGGTCAGGTCGTCGGCGGTCGGCCCCAGCCCGCCGCTGGTCACGATCACCGCCATCCCCTGATCGCGCATGTACTGCAGCGCCGCCAGCAGGTCCTCGGGCCGGTCGCCGACGATCTGGATCATCGCCGCGTCGACCCCGATCTCGCGCAGGCGCTCGGACAGCCACGGCCCGTTGCGGTCGGAGATGATCCCGGTCAGCACCTCGGTGCCCGTGATCAGGATTCCCGCGCGGACCGCGGGTGGGTGCGTCGGCGTGGTGTCGCTCATGTGCAGCTCGGTTGCTTTGAGGCCGGGAGCGGAGCCGCTCCGTTCGGAGTCAAGGAATACCCGATCGACGACGCGGAGGCCGCGACCGGGACGTTCTTGCCGTTGACCTTCATCTGCACCGAGTTGTTGCCGAGCGTCAGCAGCAGCTTCTGGCGCTTCTCCGTCGGGATCGTCTGGCCGGTGTCGAAGATCTGGCCGGGGATCAGCTTGTTGCCGTTGCCGTCGACCAGGCACACGTACACCTGGCCGGTGGGGACGAGCTGGAGCGTGACGTCGGTGGGCTTCGGCGGGGCCTTGTGCTGCTGCTTGTGCTGCTTGGGCTTGTGGTGCTCGGTGCCGGTGCTCGTGCCGGCGACGTTGGGGTTGGTCGCGGTCTTCTTGCCCTTGAGGGACCCGACCAGGTACAGCGCCACGACGATCCCGACGAGCACCACGCCGATGATCAGCCACGGCGGCACCGGCGGCCCGCGCTTGTCGCGCTCGCGCTCGCGGCTGAGCGACGACATCGGGCGCATCTCGTGGTCGGACGGCCGCTCGTACTGGCGCTTGTACTCGTCGATCAGCATCCGGCTGTCGAGTCCGAGGAAGTCGCCGTAGGTCCGCAGGAAGCTCTTGACGTAGACCGGACCCGGCAGCAGGTCCCACTCCTCGTTCTCGATCGCCCGCAGGTACTTCGCCCGGATCTTGGTCCGCGCCTCGACTTCGGTCATGTCGATCCGGGCGCGCATCCGCGCCTCGCGGAGGGTCGTGCCGATATCGGCCATCAGCGTCGAAGGCTAGTCCCCTTAGACGTCTTCGGGAACATCGGGGACCGGGGCGCGCTGCTGGGATCCGCCGCCGCTCTCGGCCTCGGCCAGATGCGACAGGATCCGCGGCACGTCGGCCTCGGCGATCAGCACCTGGCGGGGCTTGGATCCCTCGTAGCCGGAGATGATCCCGCGGCGCTCGAGCATGTCGATCAGCCGCCCGGCGCGCGTGTAGCCGAGGCGCAGCCGCCGCTGGAGCATCGAGGTCGAGGCGGTGCCCATCTGCGCCACCAGCGCGATCGCCTCGTCGAGCAGCGGGTCCTCGTCGGGGTGCAGCACGTCGTCTGCCTCGCCGCCGTCGAGTCCTCGGGCTCGATCTCCTCGAGCAGCTCCTCGTGGAACTCGGGCTCGCCCTGGCTTGCGCCAGGACTCGGTGAGGTCGACGATCTGCTCCTCGTCGATGTAGGCGCCCTGGATCCGCTGGAGCTTGCTCGAGCCGACCGGCGAGAACAGCATGTCCCCCTGCCCGAGCAGCGACTCGGCGCCGTTCTGGTCGAGGATCACGCGCGAGTCGGTCTGACTGGAGACGGCGAACGCGATCCGCGACGGGACGTTGGCCTTGATCATCCCGGTGATCACGTCGACGCGCGGGGACTGCGTGGCCAGCACCAGGTGGATGCCGACCGCGCGGGCCTTCTGAGCCAGGCGGATGATCGAGTCCTCGACGTCGGCCGGGGCGACCATCATCAGGTCGGCGAGCTCGTCGATCACGCACAGGATGTAGGGCAGCGGCGGCTCGCCGCGCTTCTCGCGGGCGCGGTTGAGCTCGGGCAGCGAGCGGGTGCGCGCCAGCGACATCGTGCCGTAGCGCTGCTCCATCTCCTTGACCAGGTTCTGCAGCGCGTTGGCGGCCATCCGCGGGCTGGTGATCACCGGCGTGAGCAGGTGCGGGATCGACTCGTAGTGGTTGAGCTCGACCTGCTTGGGATCGACCAGCACGAGCCGCACCTCGTGCGGCGTGGCGCGCAGCAGGATCGCTGGACAGCATCGCGTTCACGCACGCGGACTTTCCGGCGCCGGTGGTGCCCGCTACCAGCAGGTGGGGCATCTTCGCCAGGTCGGCGCCGATCGCGCGGCCGGCGATGTCCTTGCCCAGCCACACGGTCAGCGGCGACCAGTCGGCCGGCGGCTCCTGGAACACGTCGCCGAGGTGGACGATCCGGCGCCGGGCGTTGGGGACCTCGACGCCGACCGCCTGCTTGCCGGGGATCGGCGCCAGGATCCGGATGTCGGTCGCGGCCAGCGCGTAGGCGAGGTCGTCCTTGAGCTGGGCGACCTTGGCGACCTTGGTCCCGGGCGCCAGCCGCAGCTCGTAGCGGGTGATGTGCGGACCGGTCACGCGGCCCGCCAGCTTGGCCTCGATCCCGAAGTGGCCGAGCGTCTCGAGCAGGTTGCGGGCGACCTGCTCCTGGCCGGCGGTGTCGGGCTTGGCCGCCTCGCCGGTCGAGCGGGTCAGGAACCGCGGCGAGGGAACTCGCCACACGAAGTCCGGGTCGTCGGTGATCGCGGCGCGGTAGCGGCCCTGGGGTGTCAGCTGCGACGGGTCGACTTCCGGGGCGCCGTCGTCGACCCCCGCCTGCGCCCGGGCGCCCCGATCGGCGACGGTCGGCTCCTCGCTGCGCCGGACCGGATCGTCCGCGGGGACGTCGAGCTCGGGGGATCCGCGAGCCCCTCGATCGGCGGCGCCTCGACGTGGGTGGCGCGGATCACCAGTTCCGATGTGTCGGGCTCGGGCGGGAACAGCGGCTCGGGCTCGGCTTCGGGGCCGCCGCCCGGCTCCGCGGCCCGCTCCGAAGCCGCTCGAGACGCCCGCGCGGCGGCCGCAGCGCGCGCCGCCGCCGTCGCCGGGCGGCGGACCCCGGCGGTCTGGGCGATGTCGGCGGTGGTCCGACGGACGGCGCGGCCGGTGGTGGCGACGCCGGCGCCGGTGGCCCGCATCAGGTTGGCGATCGTCGCCCCCGAGATCAGGATCGCGCCGGCCAGCAACATGAACACGGCCAGGATCTCGGAGCCGACGCTCGAGATCAGGCTCGCGGACACCCAGAACTCGACCTGGCCGATGATCCCGCCGCGGGCCTCGAACGATGCCGGGTGCCACGCCAGCGCGGCCGGCGCGCGACCCGGGCCGAGCCCGAGCGTGCCCGCGGCCAGCGCGAGCATGATCGCCGCCGACAGCACGATGATGCCCGTGCGCATCGGTCGGCCCGGCGGGCGCAGCTCGCGCAGCAGCACCAGCGCCCCACCGACCACCATCGCCGCCGGAACGACGTCGCCGAGGCGGCCGAACACGAACCGGATCGCCCTGATCGCGCCGTCGCCCAGCGTCCCGCCCGACCACCCCAGGTACGCGACCCCGGCGAGGAAGATCCCCACCGCGATCATGGCCAGGCCGAGGATGTCGATGTGGTGGGGCTCGAGGCGCGGCAGCGACAGCGACGGACGCTTCGCCATCAGCGAGCGCTTGGCGCGCTTGGAGGGAGCCTGCTTCCGTTTAGTGGCGGCCATGTACGAGAGGATGGCTTCGACGGCCGCGGCCCTGGTCCTGCCGCCGCTCGCTCGCGAAGGCGGCGCCCCGCGTGCATAAGCGCTGCTTGAAGGTCGGTTAAAGATCCCCGGCTCAGTCGGCGCGCCTCCCTACCATCTGCAGGCAGATATGGCCGACTTCGAGAGATCACCCCGGGTGCTGGTCGTCGAGGACGACGACGCGATCGCCCAGGTCCTGCAGCGGTCGCTGCGGATGGAGGGCTACGAGGTCCGCGTCGCCGAGGATGGCGTCGAGGCGCTCGACGAGGCCCACGGGTTCCTCCCCGACCTGGTGATCCTCGATCTGGGGCTGCCGCGGCTGGACGGGATCGAGGTGGCCAAGAAGCTGCGCGAGACCGACGACGTGCCGATCCTGGTGCTGACCGCGCGCGACGCCGTCGAGTCGCGCGTGGAGGGCCTGGACTCGGGCGCCGACGACTACCTGGTCAAGCCGTTCGAGCGCCAGGAGCTGCTCGCCCGGCTGCGGGCGCTGCTGCGGCGCCGCCCACCGCGCGGTCAGGCGACGCTGACCGTCGGCGACCTCAAGCTCAACCCCGACACCCACGAGGTCGCCCGCTCGGGACGGCGGATCGACCTCACCCAGCGCGAGTTCGAGCTGCTGGAGTACCTGATGCGCAACGAGCGGATCGTGATCTCGCGCCAGCGCCTGCTGGACGAGGTCTGGGGCTATGACCCGTTCTCGATGACCAATACGATCGAGGTGTTCGTATCGAACCTTCGGAGAAAGCTGGAAGCGGGTGACGAGCCCCGGCTCCTACACACGATCCGCGGCGCGGGCTACGTTCTCCGCGTATAAGTCGCTGCCGATCAGGTGGCGGCTGGCGGGCGGCTCAGCGGTCCTGACGCTGGTGATCCTGGCGTCGTTCGCCGCGATCGTGGGAGCACTCACCACCCGGCAGGTCCGGGCCCAGTTCAACGACGAGGTCCGGTCCGCCGCCGACCAGCTGCAGAAGGGGCTGGATCGCCGGCTGTCCTACGACAACGGCCTGCTCAGCAACTGCTTCCGCACGGTCCGTCTCAGCGACTACGCCCGCGCCGAGCACGCCCAGATCCGGATCTTCGACCCGGGCTCGGGCGACCTGCTGTGCACCCAGGACCAGGTCAAGATCAAGGGCACCAAGTCGCTGCCGGCGACGCCGCAGTTCCCGATGCCGCTGGGCACCGGGACGGTCCGCGAGTTCGGATACCGGGTCGAGGTGCGCGACCTCAACATCGAGCCGAGCGGTCAGGTTGTGCTGCTCTACGCCCGGCCGCTGTCAGACGTCGACCACACGCTCGCCCGGGTTCAGTTCTTCCTGCTGCTCGGCGTGCTGGGCGGCACTTTCCTCGCGCTCCTGGCCGGGCTGGCCACCGCGCAGCGGGCCACGCGCCCGATCGTCGAGCTGACCGAGGCCGCGCGCGAGATCGAGCGCACCCGCGACCCCAGCCGTCGCCTCCCCCACCCTGAGGCCAACGACGAGATCGCCGAGCTGGCCAGCACGCTGGAGGGGATGCTCGGCGCGCTGGACGCCGCCCGGGGTGAAACCGAGGCGATGCTCGACCGCCAGCGCGAGTTCGTGGCCGACGCCTCGCACGAGCTGCGGACGCCGTTGACCAGCGTGCTGGCCAACCTCGAGCTGCTGACCGAGGAGCTCGGCGGCGAGCAGGCCGAGACCGCCGAGGCCGCCCTGCGCTCGACCCGGCGGATGCGGCGGCTGGTCGGCGACCTGCTGCTGCTCGCCCGGGCCGACGCCAAGCGGATGGCGCCGCACCGCCCGACCGACCTGGCCGAGGTCGTCACCGACGCCGCGGCCGAGCTCGAGCCCGTGGCCGAGAACCACGTGCTGACCGTCGACGCCCACCCCGCGATCGTGGACGGCGCCGCCGACGACCTGCACCGGCTGGTCCTCAACCTGATCGAGAACGCGCTGCGCCACACCCCGGCGGGAACCCACGTGCGGGCGTCGACGTTCATCGACGCCGACGACGCCGTGCTGGTCGTCGAGGACGACGGCCCCGGGATTCCGCCCGAGCTGGGCGGGCGCGTGTTCGAGCGGTTCGTCCGCGGCGGCGGCGACGGCGGTCGCGGCTCGGGGCTCGGCCTGGCGATCGTCCGCGCGGTCGCGGAGTCCCATTCGGGCTCGGTCGAGCTGGAGTCGCCCCTCCCCCGCGGCACCCGGTTCGTGATCCGGCTTCCGCTCGCCCAAGCGCCGTCGACGCCGGCCGGCGTCGAGGGAACGCTAGCCGCCAACGGGGACGGCGACGCCGCCGTCGCGGGTCAGACCTCGACGACCACCGGCAGCACCATCGGCCGCCGCCGCAGGCGGTCGTAGACGAACGCGGCGAGGTCGTCGTGCAGCTCCTGCTGGAGCAGGTCGATCTCGCGCACCCCGTCCTTGGCGGCCTTGGCCAGTGAGCGCTCGACCTCGTCGCGGATCTCCTCGACCAGCGCGTCGGCTTGGACGATGAACGGCACGCCCCGGAAGATCACCTCGGGCGGCGCGACCGACTCGCCGGTCTGTTCCGACACGGTCGCCACCACGATGAAGATCCCGTCCGCCGACAGCATCCGGCGATCGCGCAGGGCCACGTCGGCGGGGTCGCCGATGTCGACGCCATCGACGAAGATCATCCCCGACTGCTCGGGCTCGCCGAACCGGGCGCCGACCGAGTCGAGCTCGAGCGGCAGCCCGTTCTCCCCGCAGAACACGTCGTCGGCGTCGATCCCCACGGCCTGGGCCAGCTCGGAGTGCAGCCGGATCCGCTTGAAGTCGCCGTGGATCGGCATCACGTACCGCGGCTGGCAGAGGTTGAGCATCAGCTTCAGCTCCTCGGCGTAGCCGTGCCCGGAGGCGTGAATCGGGGCGTCGCGGCTGGTGATCACGTTGCACCCGATGTGGTAGAGGCGGTCGATCGTCTCGTTGACGGCCCGCTCGTTGCCGGGGATCGGGGTCGCGGCGAACACCACGGTGTCGCCGGGGCGCAGCTGGATCGTGCGGTGGTCGTTGTAAGCCATCCGCCGCAGCGCCGACAGCGGCTCGCCCTGGGATCCGGTCGAGATCACCACGACCTTGTCGTCGGGCCAGTCCTCGACCTCGCCGGGCTGGATCAGAATCCCGTCGGGCACCTCGATGTGTCCCAGTGAGCGGCCGATGCCGACGTTCTTACGCATCGAGCGGCCGACCAGCGAGACCTTGCGCCCGAGCGCGGCGGCGGCATCGACGACCTGCTGGACGCGGTGGATGTTCGAGGCGAAGCTGGTCACGATCACCCTCCCCGGAGCGTGCGTGAACGCCTCCTGCAGGTGCGGGCCGACGCCCCGCTCCGATGGCGAGTACCCGGGACGGTCGGCGTTCGTCGAGTCGCCGCACAACAGCAGCACCCCGTCGCGCCCGAGCTCGGCCAGGCGCGAGATGTCGGCCGGCTGGCCGTCGACCGGGGTCTGGTCGAACTTGTAGTCGCCGGTGAGCACCACCGTCCCGAGCTCGGTCGTCAGGGCGACCGCACACGAGTCCGGGATCGAATGGGTCATGTGCACGAGCTCGAGCTCGAACGGGCCGAGCTCGAGCCGCTCGCCCGGGGCCAGATCCTCGAGCGGCGCGTCGCGCAGCCGGTGCTCGTCGAGCTTGGAGCGGGCCATGCCGACGGTCAGCCGCCCGCCGTACACCACCGGCCAGGGGTCGAGCTCGCGCAGCACCCAGGGCAACGCGCCGAGGTGATCCTCGTGGCCGTGGGTGATAACGATCGCCTCGATGTCCTCTGCGCGCTCGCGCAGGTAGGAGAAATCGGGCAGCACCAGGTCGATCCCGAGCATCTCCGCGGTCGGGAACCGCAACCCCGTGTCGACGACGACGATCCGGCCGTCGTACTCGACGACGGTCATGTTCTTGCCGATCTCGCCCAGGCCGCCGAGCGGCAGGACGCGGAGGCTCATCTGCGACTCGAGCCGTCTGCAGCAGCCCGTGGCGCTCGAGCAACTCACGCACGGTTGCGGTCTCCCGCTCGATCGAGCTCCACGTACGGGAGCCGCGGCGTCCCGACGGGCAGCCCGATCAGGTTCAGTGCGGACTTGACGGTGGTCGCCATCGGCGCGATCGACAGATCGCGGTAGGCGTCCTGAAGACTCTGATCGATCTCGCGCCGGCGCTCGGGTTCGTCGACCATCTGGCGCATCTCGTCCCCGAAGATGTGACTGGCCACGAGCACCCCGCCGGGCTCGCCGAGGTCGAGCACATCGGCGAGCAGGTCGTCGTTGCCGGCGTAGATCTGCATGCCGTCGATCTTGGCCAGGTTGTCGGCGTTGGCCTGCTTGACCCCGACGATGTTGTCGAGCTGGGCGAGCTCCGCGAGCAGCTCGTTGGGGAGGTCGGCGGCCGTGCGCTGGGGGATGTTGTAGAGGAGGATCGGGAGGTTGGTGGCCCGGTTGACCTCCTCGTAGTGGCGGATGATCCCGCGGCGGCTGGGACGGTTGTAGTAAGGGTTGACCGACAGCAGTCCGTCGACGCCGAGCTCGGTCGCACGCTCGGTCAGGTGTACCGCGTGGCGGGTGTCGTTGGACCCGACGCCGGCGATCACCGTGCCACGGTCGCCAACCTCCTGCACCGCCAGCGCGACCACGCCGAGGTGCTCCTCGTCGCTCATCGTCGAGGCCTCGCCGGTGGTCCCGCAGACCACGACCCCGTCGGAGCCGTGGTCGAGGAGGTGATTGATCAGCCGGACAGCGGCGTCCTCGTCCACGCCTCCGTCGCCGGAGAACGGAGTCACCATCGCCGTCAGGATCGCCCCGAAGTCAGCACGCATGGCCGCCGATTATCGCAGCCAGACCGGATGCTGAGCGGCTCGCGAACGCGATTTGCTGGTCAGTGGTCCTTGTGGCCGCCCCAGGCGAGCACCGACAGCGGCTTCATCACGCCCGACTGGGTCTGGTGCACCGGCGCGGGCACCGTCTCGGCCGGCGGCTTGGGCGGCGGGGAGACGACGTGCGAGACCGGGGCCCCGGTGATCCGCGAGATCCGCTCCGGGAGGCCGGCGTGAAGCCACTTCGAGATCCGCATCGGGAGCGTCGAGACGACGATCTCGTCGTAGCCCCGCGGATCCCAGGCGTCGGTGACGGCCACGATCGGGTCGGCGTGCCCCACCTCCCCCTCGATCTCCAGGCCGGCGTTTGAGAGCAGGTCCAGCGCCTCGCGAAGCTGCTGGGCCGCGGCGGCACGGCCACCGCCCGCCGGGGTCGCGGGGATGATCAGCGTGAAGCTGGTCGGCTCGCGCTCGGCGCGCTCGGTGAGCGCGCGCACCAGGTCATCGGAGGTGGCGGTGACGTTGGCCACGACCAGTACGTTGCGCTTCCAGGTCATGACGGTCTCCTTTCTTCCCCGCAAAAGGTGCGTTTTCTCTCACCAACATAGCGCGCCGCGCGGACGCCGCACAATGGCCAAATGTCGCAATTTCGCTACAACGCAGGGCGCTCAGAGCAGCTGCTCGAGCCCGACGACCGGCGAGTCGGTCAACGAACCCACGCGCCTGACCGCCAGCAGCACGCCGGGCATGAACGACGTCCGGTCGGTGGAGTCGTGGCGGATCGTCAGCGTCTGCCCGACGTCGCCGAGGATCACCTCCTGGTGGGCGACCAGCCCGGGCAGCCGCACCGAGTGGATCGGCACCTCCCCGAGCTCGGGGGACGCCTCGGACATCAGCGCCGCGGTCCGCGCCGCGGTGCCGCTGGGCTTGTCGAGCTTGCGGTCGTGGTGCAGCTCGATGATCTCCGCGCGTCGCATGTGCGTGGCCGCCTGGCGGGCGAACTGCATCATCAGCACGGCACCGATCGCGAAGTTGGGGGCGATGAACACGTTCGCGCCCGCTCCCCGCAGGTCCGCGAGCTCGGCTGGATCGAAGCCCGTGGTGCCGATCACCACGTGAACGCCGGCCCCGACCGCCTGGCGGGCGTTGGCCACGGCGGTGGCCGGCACGGTGAAGTCGACCAGGACCTGCGGGAGTTTGGTGAGCGCCTCGCCGAGCGTGCTGCCCAGCGCCGGATCGGCCAGCGCCACCAGCTCCATGTCGTCCGCCTCCTCGACGGCGGCGCACACCGCCTGTCCCATCCGCCCCGCGGCGCCCGCCACCGCGACGCGGATCGGGCTCACGCCGTCTGCACCAACGCCGGCTCGACCGCCGCCACCGCCTGCTCGAAGCGCTGCTCGTCGGGCCCGATCCCGGCGGCCGACAGGCGCCCGGGAGCCCACAGCTCGTCGACCAGCCCGGCCAGGTCCTCGAGCGTCACCGCCTCGATCCGCTCGACGGTCTCGTCGATCGACAGGAGCGGGACGCCGGCGAGGATCTCCGACCCGAGGCGGTTCATCCGCGATCCGGTCGACTCCAGCGACAGCGCCACGCGGCCCTTGAGGTTCTCCTTGGCCCGGTGCAGCTCGTCGGCGGTGGCCGTGTCGTCGCGCAGCCGGCGCAGCTCGGTGCCGACGACCGACATCGCCTCGGCGACGTTGTCGGCGCGGGTACCGACGTACAGGCCGATCTGGCCGGTGTCGTGGTACGCGCTGGTGAACGAGTACACGGCGTAGGCCAGGCCGCGGCGCTCGCGCACCTCCTGGAACAGCCGTGACGAAGAGGTGCCGCCGAAGATCGCGTCCAACACGCGAAGCGCGAACCTGCGGTCGTCGTGGCGCGACAGCGATGGGCCGCCAAGGCACACGTGGTACTGCTCGGTGTCCTTTCGCTCGAACCGGCGCCGCGGCCTGACGGCGGCCGGGTCGAGGTCGGGCACGGCGACGCCGTTGACGTCGGCGGCCGCAATCGCGCCGATCGTCCGCTCCGCGAGTTCGACGATCGCCTCGTGGTCGACCGCGCCGGCGGCCGCGATCACGATGTTGCCGGGCGCGTACCGCGACGCGTGGAACCGGGCGATCTCCGGCACCGGCGTGTCGGCGATCACCGACGCGCGGCCGATGATCGCCCGTCCCAGCGGATCGTTTCCGAACACCGCCTCGCCGAGCACGTCGAACACCTTCTCCTGCGGATCGTCCTCGTACATCGCGATCTCCTCGAGGATCACCGCGCGTTCGGATTCGACGTCGTTCAGCGCCGGCCGGAACACCATGTCGGCCATCACGTCGAACGCCTTGGGGACGTGCTCGTCGATCACCCGGGCGTAGACCGAGGTGGTCTCCTTGCCGGTGCCGGCGTTGAGCTCGGCTCCCATCCCGTCGAAGATCTGATCGATCTCCAGCGAGGCGTACTGCGCCGTGCCCTTGAACAGCAGGTGCTCGATCAGATGCGAGAGCCCCGCCTGACCATCGGTCTCGCTGCGCGAGCCGGTCCCGATCCAGAAGCCGAGCGCGACCGACCGGACCGCGGGCACGGTCTCGGTCGCCACTCGGACTCCGGAAGGGAGCGTGGTCAGGCGGTGCGTTTCTGCCATCTCCGGTATCCCGGCTGCGACCAGCCCCGCGTTAGGAGCGCGGGCGATCCGGGTCGCGGTCGCGAACCCGGCCACGGTCGCGGTCACGATCGCGGTCACGGCCGCCGCGGTCGCGCCCACGGCCATCGCGGCCGTCGCGGCCGTCCCGACTGTCACGAGGCCCGCGGTCGCGGCGCGGCGGACCCGAGTCGCCGGTGCCGACGCTGGCCAGCTCCTCGGCGCTCTTGCCGGCGATGTCGGGGTCGTCGGCCAGTCGCAGGCCGATGCGGCCGCGCTCGCGGTCGACCTCGACCACGCGGACCTCGACGTCGTCGCCCTTGTTGAGCACCTCCTCGACCGTCGCGATCCGGCGGCCCGGGGCGACGTTGGAGATGTGCAGGAGCCCGTCGGTGCCCTTCGACAGCTCGACGAACGCGCCGAACGTGGTCGTCTTCACGACCTTGCCGGAGAACTCGTCGCCGACCTCGACCTCCTTGGTCATCGAGCGGATCCGGTCGACCAGCGCGTCGCCGCGCTCGCCGTCGGACGCGTAGACCAGGACCTGGCCCTCGTCGTTGACGTCGATCTGCGCTTCGAACTCCTCCTGGAGCGCGCGGATCGTCTCGCCGCCCTTGCCGATCAGCAGGCCGATCTTCTCGGGGTCGATCTGGATCGTGGAGATCCGCGGGGCGTGCTTGGACAGCTCGGTCCGCGGCGTGTCGATCACCTTGGACATCTCGCCGAGGATGAACGACCGGGCGACCTTGGCCTGCGCGAGCGCGTCGCGCAGGATGTCGAACGTCACGCCGGTGATCTTGATGTCCATCTGCAGCGCGGTGATCCCGCGCTCGGTGCCGGCGACCTTGAAGTCCATGTCGCCGAGGTGGTCCTCCACGCCCGCGATGTCGGTGAGGACGATGTAGTCGTCGCCCTCCTTGATCAGGCCCATCGCGATCCCGGCCACGGGCGCCTTGATCGGCACGCCGGCGTCCATCAGCGACAGCGTCGAGCCGCACACCGAGGCCATCGACGAGGAGCCGTTGGACTCGAGGATGTCCGACACCACACGAATCGTGTAGGGGAACTCCTCCTGACCCGGGATCATCGGCACCAGCGCCCGCTCGGCGAGCGCGCCGTGACCGATGTCGCGGCGCTTGGGGCCGCGCATGAAGCCGGCCTCCCCGACCGAGAACGGCGGGAAGTTGTAGTGGTGGAAGTAGCGCTTGGCGGTCTCGAGCCCGAGCGTGTCGAGCCGCATCTCCTCGCGGGTGGTGCCGAGCGCGACGACGCTCAGCGCCTGCGTCTGACCGCGGGTGAACAGCGCCGAGCCGTGCGTCCGCGGCGCGACCGACACCTCGATCGAGATCGGGCGGATCTCCTCGGCGGTGCGGCCGTCGGGACGCTTCTTCTGGACCGCGATGCGCTCGCGGATGATCGTCTTCTCGAGCTTGTCGAAGGCGCGCTGGGCGTTGGTCCGGTACTCGGCGTAGGTCTCGGCCTCGGGGTCGCCGGAGTACTGCTCGATCACCTGCTCCTCGACCGCCTTGGTCGCGTCCTGGCGCTCGAGCTTGTCCTCGACCTGGGTCGCGGCGTCGAGCGCGGCGCCGTGCGAGCGCCTTGATCTGCTCGTACAGCTCCCCGTGGACCTCGGGCACCTCGACCTGGGTCTTCTCCTTGCCGGCCTTCTCGGCCAGCTCGCGCTGGGCGGCGCAGAGCTTCTTGATCTCCTCGTGGGCGATGTCGAGCGCGTCGAGGATCTCCGCCTCGGGGATCTCGTTGGCGCCCGCCTCGACCATCAGGATCGCCTCCTCGGTGCCGGCGACGATCAGGTCGAGGTCGGTGTCCTCGACGAGGTCCTCCTCGCTGGGGTTGACGACGAAGTTGCCGTCGATCTTGCCGATCCGCACCGATCCGACGGGAGTCGGGAACGGGATGTCGGAGACCATCAGCGCGGCGGACGCGCCGTTCATCGCGAGGATGTCGTACGGGTTGACGTGGTCGACCGAGATCGGCATCGCCACGAGCTGGGTCTCATAGCGCCAGCCCTTGGGGAACAGCGGCCGGATCGGCCGGTCGATCAGTCGGGCCGAGAGCGTGGCCTTCTCGCCCGCCCGGCCCTCGCGCTTGAAGAACGAGCCGGGGATCTTCCCGGCCGCGTACATGCGCTCCTCTACGTCAACGGTCAGCGGGAGGAAGTCAACGTCCCGCAGGTTGCCGGCTGTCGCCGTACAAAGAACCATCGTGTCGCCCGCTCGGACGACCACTGCGCCGGAGGCCTGCTTGGCCAGCTTGCCGGTCTCGAACGAGATCTCTTTGCCTTCGACCTCGACGGACACGCGCGTAACGGCGTCACTCATATATTCAATTCCCTTCTTGCTTCGCCCTTCGGTCGGCGAAGTGCTTCGTTTCTCTCTCTTGGTTCCGAACCCAGATGATGCTAGCGGGTGGGACCGGATGTGACCGTGGACCGGGGGTTTCGTGCACGCGTAACGTGATCTGCGTCACATAACCGGACCGTGCGGTCCGCTTATGCTACTGTGCCTAACCGGACCGGTGAGTACCAGTTTAACACGCTCGAGCCCAGGAGCCGATATGTCCGCCACCGCATCAGCCCCAATCTCCGCGCCGTCCAGAGCGCAAGCCTCCAACCGCTGGCTCGTGCTCGTGATCGCCTGCCTGGCGCAGTTCATGGTCGTGCTCGACGCGACCGTCGTGAACGTCGCGCTGCCGTCGATCCAGCGCGGCCTGGACTTCTCGGCCTCGAACCTGCAGTGGGTGGTGAACGCCTACACGCTCGTGTTCGGCGGCTTCCTGCTGCTCGGCGGGCGCGCCTCTGACCTGTTGGGCCGCAAGCGGCTGTTCATCGCCGGCACCGTGCTGTTCTCGGTCGCATCGCTGCATCAACGGCCTCGCTCAGACCTCAGGGATGCTCGTGGCCGGTCGCGGCTTGCAGGGGCTCGGCGCGGCGCTGCTCTCGCCGGCGGCCCTGTCGATCATCACCACTACGTTCACCGACACGTCCGAGCGCACCAAGGCGCTGGGCGTGTGGAGCGCGATCGCGGCCGGCGGTGGCGCGGTCGGCCTGCTGCTCGGCGGCGTGCTGACCGACTTGGCCTCATGGCCCTGGATCTTCATCGTCAACGTCCCGGTCGGCGTGATCACGCTGGTTGCGACCCTCCGCTACGTTCCTGAGTCGCGCGACGAGCTCCCCCACCGCTCGTTCGACCTGGCCGGCGCGGTCAGCGTCACCGCTGGACTGATCCTGCTGGTCTACGCGATCGTCAAGGCCCAGTCGTTCGGCTGGAGTTCGGGCCGCACGATCGGCCTGCTGGCCGCCGCCGCGGCACTGCTGGCGTTGTTCGTGGTGATCGAGCGTCGGGCGGTCGCCCCCCTGGTGCGCCTCAGCATCTTCAAGGTGAGGACGCTCGCGGTCGCCGATGTGGTGCTGCTGCTGGTCGCCTCCGGGCTGTTCGGAATGTTCTTCTTCGCGTCCCTCTACGTGCAGGAGATCCTCGGCTACAGCCCGCTGCGCGCCGGTCTGGCGTTCCTGCCGGTGACCGCCGGGATCGTGGTCGGCGCCGGGATCGCCCAGCCGCTCGTGCGCCGGTTCGGGGTGCGTGCGGTGTCCGTCGTCGGAGTCCTGCTGGCAGCAGCGGGGCTGACGGTGCTCACCCAGGTGCCGGTGAACGGCACCTACGCCGCCGACCTGCTCCCCGGCCTGATCCCGATGAGCATCGGCATGGGCCTGGTGTTCGTGCCGATCACGCTGATGGGCACCAGCGGCGTCGAGCGCGAGGATGCCGGCCTGGCCTCTGGCCTGTTCAACACCGCCCAGCAGGTCGGCGGCTCGCTCGGCCTGGCGATCCTGTCGACGGTGGCGGCGAGCCGCACCACCAACCTGCTCAGCTCGCACTCGGCGACCGTGGTCGCCGCTCGCGTGTCCGGCTACCAAGTGGCGTTCGCCACCGCGGCCGGGATGCTGGTGGCGGGCGCGATCATCCTGATGGTCGCGCTGCGCAAGCGCGACCTCAAGCGCCTTGAGCCCGCGATCGAGGCCGGCGTGTCCCCATCGGTGGCGTAGTGTGTCCACAAACCTGTTAAACGGGACACTGGGACAATGACCGACGGGATGGCTGAGGAGATCAGGCGGCCCCGAGCCGATGCCGAACGTAACCGCCGTCGCCTGCTGGACGCGGCGGCGGAGCTGTTCGGCGAGCGCGGGCTCGACGTCGGAGTCGCCGAGATCGCCCAGCGGGCCGGGGTCGGGCGCGGGACGCTGTTTCGCAACTTCCCGACCAAGGAGGACCTGATCGCCGCGATCGTCGTCGACCAGATGACCGAGGCGACCGAGCGCGGCCGCGCCCTGGTGGACGCATCCGATCCGGGCGCGGCGCTGTTCGAGTTCCTCGACGACATGGCCGGGCGCCAGGCGCGGGCCCGGCCGCTGTTCGAGGCCGTGCAGGAAGTGTTCCTGGCCAACGAGGAGATCCGCGCCGGTCACCACGCGATCGTCGAGGTCGTCGACGCGCTGCTGACCCGCGCCCAGGACGCCGGAGCCGTGCGTCCCGACGTCAAGGCGCTCGACGTGCTGATGCTGCTCAAGGGCGTGTGCGAGACCGCGGTCCAGTTCTACGACCTCGACCCGCAGATCTCAGAGCGCCACCTAGACCTGGTCCGGGCGGCGCTGGCTCCGCCCGCCACCCCGCAGAAATTGCGGGGCCGCAGCGCAACGCTCAATGATCTCGAGCGTGTGTTCGGGCCCGAGGACGAGGCTGCGGCTCAGGCCGAGGACGGCCCGGCCGCGGCCTGACCGCCGGCACTACGGCTCAGTGACGGAAGGCGCGCGAGCTCCTCGGCGCTGAGCTGCCCCGCGTACATCCGGCCGTCGCAGAACGCGGTCGGCGTGGTCACTACGCCGGCGCGGACCCCGGACTTGAAGTCGCGCTTGACCCGAGCCGCCACCGCCTCGCTGCGCCGGTCGGAGTCGAATCGCTCGAGGTCGAGCTCGAGCTGCCGCGCCCGCTCCCACAGGTGCGGATCCTCGAGCCGGCCCTGGTCTGCGAACAGCAGCTCGTGCATCTCCCAGAAGCGGCCCTGGCGCGCGGCGGCCTCGGCGGCGCACGCGGCCGCCCACGCGCGCGGGTGGCTGGAGCGCACCGGGAAGTGCCGGAACACCCGGCGCAGCCCGGAGCTCGCCAGGCGCGCGCTCTGCGCGGCGCAGTACGGGCACTCGAAGTCGGCGTACTCGATCACCAGCGTGGCCGCGGCGCGGCCCCGGATGTGGTCGTCGTCGCCCGGCGGTGGGACCGGCGCCGAGGAGAGCTCGCTCAAGCCGACGCGGGATCGACGGCGGCGAGGCCGTCGAAGATCAGGTTCGCGCCCGGCAGGTCGCTCGGGACATCCGCCTGATAGGCTCCACTTGACGACGCCGTCGGGGCCGATGATCACCAGCGCGCGCTGCGGGAAGCCGCCCGGGTGATAGACGCCGAACGCGCGGCACACCTCGCCCTTGGGCTCGAAGTCCGAGAGCTGCTCGATCGTCACGCCGAGCTTCTCCTGAAACGCGGTCTGCGACCAGCCGGCGTCGCACGAGACGCCGTACAGCGTCGCGCCGCGCGCCTGTGAACTCGTCCAGCACCTCCTCGTAGAGGTTGAGCTGGTCGGTGCAGACCGGGCTGAACGCGAACGGATAGAACACCAGCACGGTCGTCTGGCCGTCGAGCTCGGCGCGCGTGAAGTCGCTGCCGTCCCCGCGCTTGAGCGTGAACTCGGGGGCGGGGTCTCCGGCTGCGATCACTTGCGCAGGCCGAGCTCGCGAATCAGAGCCCGGTAGCGCTCGAGGTCGGAACGCTGGAGGTAGTTGAGCAGGCGGCGGCGGCGGCCGACGAGCATCAGCAGCCCGCGGCGCGAATGGTGGTCCTTGCGGTGAGTGCGCAGGTGCTCGGTTGAGGTCGTTGATCCGCTCGGTCATCAGCGCGATCTGGACCTCGGCCCTGCCGGTGTCGGTCGCGCCGTCGCCGAACTGGGTGACGAGCTCCTGCTTGCGTTCCTGGGTGAGCGTCATGCGGTCGCTGAGCGTAGCAGGCTGGCGTGGCCGGTCGCGCGGATCGCCTATCCGCACAGCTCGCCGCGTCTGCTCGACGTCGCGCTGCATCTGCTCGATCAGCGCGTCGACCGAGTCGAACCGCCGCTCGCCGCGCAGCCGGGCCAGAAAGTCGATCCTCAGGATCTTCCCGTACAGGTCGATGTCGCGGTCGAGCAGGTAGGCCTCGACCAGCACCGCCCGGCCGGTCCCGAACGTCGGGCGCACGCCGACGCTGACCGCCGCGCAGTCTCCGTCGGCGCGCGCCGCGTAGACGCCGTGGCCCGGGCACACCAGGTCCTCGTCGGGGACGATGTTGGCGGTCGGGAAGCCCAGCTCGCGCCCGCGCTGATCGCCGAGCACGACCTCGCCGCGCAGCTGGAACGGGGACCCCAGGAACCTCGTGGCCAGCTCCGACATCGCCGGCCAGCACGAGCCCGCGGATGTGGCTCGAGGAGACGATCTCGCCGTCGACCTCGACCAGCGGCACGATCCGCGTCTCGAAGCGCCTGTCGGCGCGCGAGCATGTCGGTGTCGCCGGCGGCGCCGTGGCCGAAGCGGAAGTTCTCGCCGACCGACACCCGGGTCGCCTGCAGCCGTTGCACCAGCACGTGGTCGATGAACTCCTCGGGCGTCTGGCTCGACGAAGCCGCGGTCGAACGGGATCACGACCAGCTCGCCGACGCCGAGCCGACTCGATCAGCTCGGCCTTGACGGCGAGGCTGGTGAGCAGCTTCGGCGCCGCCTCGGGCCGGACCACCTGCAGCGGGTGGGGCTCGAACGTGAGCACGGTGTCGCTGCCCTCGATCACCCTGCGGTGCCCGAGATGCACGCCGTCGAACTCGCCGACGGCGACCCGTCGAGGACGCGG
Source organism: uncultured Solirubrobacterales bacterium (assembly GCA_963831845.1). Taxonomy (GTDB): domain Bacteria; phylum Actinomycetota; class Thermoleophilia; order Solirubrobacterales; family Solirubrobacteraceae; genus Palsa-465. The sequence goes on from CAWHRT010000022.1 coordinate 109,880, forward strand.
TTGGACGTCTGCAAGCTCGGTGATCCGCATCGGCCGAGGAAGCCTAGTGTCCCGACAGTAGTGGCCGCCCACCGGGTCAGCCGCGCAGGCCGACGACCGGCTTGAGCAAGGATCCGCCCTCGCGAGGCTCGGCGAGCGCGATCAGGCCGTGCTCGTCGGTCAGCCGGACAACGCCGCCGCTCCCGGCCACGGCGGCCCCGCCGGCGGGCACGGCGACCCCGTGCCCGGCCCGCCGGGCGTCCTCGCCGGCGAGCCGCACCTCGGGCATGAACGCCAGCGCCGTGTCGAGCTCGATCACCCGCTCCGGGTCGGCGTCGGCCACGTCGAACGAGCCGATCCGGGTCCGCCGCAGCTCCTCGCAGTAGGCGTCGCCCAGATCGGCGATCAGGCTGCGCACGTACGTGCCCGACGAGCACTCGATCTCGAAGCCGCGGCGGTCGCCCTCCCGCCAGCGCTCCGCGAACCGGTAGACCGTGACGTCGCGCTCATCCGGCACGACCTCGACGCCGGCGCGGGCCAGCTGGTAGGCCCGGCGCCCGCCGATCTTGACCGCCGAGTACGCCGGCGGACGCTGCCGGACGATCCCGGTCGGCAGCTCGAGCTCGCCGCTCGGCACCGCCCCGGTGGTCACGATCTCGCCCTCGGGGTCGCCGGTGCTCGACACCGCGCCGAACCGCGCCGTGGCCAGGTAGGTCTTGGGCAGCGCCATCAGGAACCGCTGTGCGCGCGTAGCCCTTCCGACCAACACCAGCAGCAGCCCGGTGGCGAACGGGTCGAGCGTGCCGGCGTGGCCGATCTTGACGCCGCGACGCCCGCGCCGGACTCGCGCCACCACGTCGTGCGAGGTGATCCCGGCCGGCTTGTCGTAGAGGAGCACGCCGTCCACGGAGGGCTCCGCTACGCGAGTTGCTGGGCGACCTCTTCCCTGAGGAACTCGACGAGCTCGGGCCACTCCATCGCGGTCGTGAACCCGGCCGCCTGCCGGTGGCCGCCGCCGCCCGCGACACGGGCGATCCTGGATACGTCGACGCGATCGTCGGACGCGCGCAACGAGACCTTGCGCAGCGGCCGGCCCTCGCCGTTGGAGTCGCCGATCCGATCCCGCACGAGCGCCGCCACGGCGGTTCCCTCGACGGCGCGCAGGTGGTCGATCACGCCCTCGGAGTAGCTCTCCTCGGCGTCGGATGCGGCGAAGTCGGCGGCGTCGAGCCCGGTCACGGTCAGCCGCCCGGCGTCGAACCGCTGGACCTTGGCCAGGCCGCGGGCGAGCAGCGCGAGCTTGCCGTAGGGAACGCCCTCGTACACACGCCGGTAGATCTCGTGCACGTCGACGCCGGCCTCGATCAGCTCAGCTGCCATGCGGTGAGCGCGCGGCCCGGTGTTCTCGTACATGAACCGGCCGGTGTCCGTGATCAGCCCCACGTACAGGCCCTCGGCCGTCTTCATCGTCGGCGCCACCCCGAGCCCGTGCATCAGGTCCCACACGATCTCGGCGGTGCACGAGGCGTCGGGCACCACGAGGTTGACGGTCCCGAAGCGGGTGTTGTCGTGGTGGTGGTCGATGTTGAGGATGTGCATTCCCGGGTGGCGCAGCGCCTCGGCGGCGTTGCGCTCGAGGTTGCCGCAGTCCAGGAACACGATCGTCCGGTGGTCGAGGTCCTCGGGCGGGGCGTTGACCAGCCGCGGGAACGTCAGGAAGCGGTATTCCTGGGGCAGCGGCAGGTCCGCCTCGGCGATGAAGATCAGGCAGTCCTTGCCCAGCGCGGTGAGCGCGCCCTGCATGCCGATCAGCGAGCCGAGCGCGTCGCCGTCGGGGTTCTCGTGGGTCACCACGATCAGCCGCTCGGCGGTGCCCAGCTCCTCGAGTACTCGTTCACGATCGGCGCTCGCGCCGTTCTCACTCATCTGTTTCGGATCCCTCCTCTGCTGGTCTGACATCCGGGTCGGACCCCTCCTCCATAAGCGCGGACAGCCGCATCGCGCGGTCCAAGGTCTCGTCGTAGTCGAATTCGATCAAGGGAGTGTGCCTCAGGCGCAGCTCAGCGGCCACGCGGCTCTGCAGGAATCCCTGTGCAGATCGAAGTCCATCAAGGCTCTCGGACCGAACGACGTCGTCTCCGAGAACGCTCACATATACGCGGGCATGGCGCAGGTCAGGGCTTGTCCTCACTCCGGTCACGGTGACGAATCCGACGCGTGGATCGCGCAGATCGGTTGCGATCGCCTCGCTGAGGACCACCCGAACGGCCTCGTCGACCCGGCGCATGCGTCCGCTGGCCATCCTATCCGTCCGCGTGGATCCTTGAACCAACATCCTGCAACTCCTCGACGGACACAAGCACCCGCTCCACGCGCAGCCGTTCCGGACAGCGGGACTCCAGCCACCGCTCCACGTTCTCGGCCTGGGCGGTGACGGCCGACGGCGTCCGGCCGGTGATCGCAGCGGTCAGCGTGGCCCGCTGCCAGAGGTCGTGGTGGTCGACCTCGGAGACGGCGACGCCGAGCCGCCCGTGCAGCTGGGACTTGATCGAAGACAGCTCCTTGCGCTTGCCCTTCAGACTCTCTGCATCGGGGAAATGAAGGTGGATCACGAGCACAGCGACGAAGCCGCTAGACGACGACATGGAGGGCCTCCCGCGGCGCCCCGGTCGGCTCAGGCGAGCTCGCGCTCGACCTGGCGGGTGGTGTAGGTCTCGAGCACGTCGCCTTCCTTGATGTCGGCGAAGTCTCGAAGCACGATTCCGCAGTCGAACCCGGCGGCGACCTCGCGGACGTCGTCGTTGAACCGCCGCAAGCTGGCGATCTGGCCGTCATAGACGACGGTGCCGTCGCGGACCAAGCGGACGCGCGAGCCGCGGGTGATGGTCCCCTCGGTGACGTGCGAACCGGCGATCGTGCCGACTCTGGAGGCCCGGAAGATCTGGCGCACCTCGACTGAACCGAGCGCGACCTCGACCTCCTCGGGGGCGAGCATGCCCTGCATCGCGCTGCGGAGCTCCTCGATCGCCCGATAGATCACCGCGTAGTGGCGGATCTCCACGCCCTCGCGCTCGGCGACCGAGCGGGCGTCGCCCACGGGGCGCACGTTGAACGCCATGATCACTGCGTCCGACGCGGCCGCGAGCATCACGTCGGACTCGGTCACGGCGCCGACCGCGCGGCGGATCACGTTGACCGACACCTCGTCCTGCGGGAGCTTGGCGATCTCGTCCTCGATCGCCTCCAGCGACCCGGCCACGTCGGCCTTGAGCACCAGGTTCAGCTCCTGCACGCCTGCCTCGAAGATGCTCTCGAGCGAGATCTTCTTGCCGGCGCGGCGCGCCAGCGACTCGGTCTTCAGTCGGTTGGCGCGCTCGCCCGCGAGCTGGCGGGCGCGGCGCTCGTTCTCGACCGCGCGGACGTGCTCGCCGGCCTCGGGGACGCCGTCGAAGCCGAGCACCTCGACGGGCTCGCCCGGCAGCGCCTGGCTGACGCGGCTGCCCAAGAAGTCGTTCATCGCCCGGACCCGGCCCCAGTGGGCGCCGGCCACGAGCGAGTCGCCGACCTCGAGCGTGCCGCGGCCGATCAGGATCGTCACCACCGGCCCGCGGCCGGGGTCCAGCTTTGACTCGATCACGGTGCCCGAGGCGGGCGCCTCGGGGTTGGCGCGCAACTCCTCGACCTCGGACATGATCAGGATCGTGTCGAGCAGGTCGTCGAGGCCCTCCCTGGTCTTGGCCGAGACGTTGACGAACTCGGTGTCGCCGCCCCACTCGACGGGCTGCAGGCCGAGCTGGGTCATCTCGGTGCGCACGCGGTCGGGCTGGGCGCCCTCCTTGTCGATCTTGTTGACGGCCACCAGCATCGGCACGCCGGCCTCCTTGGCGTGGTCGACCGCCTCCTGGGTCTGCGGCTTGACGCCGTCGTCGGCGGCAACCACGATCACCGCGATATCGGTGACCTTGGCGCCGCGGGCGCGCATCGCCGTGAACGCCTCGTGGCCCGGCGTGTCGAGGAACGTCACCGGCTTGGAGTCGTGGTGGACCTGATAGGCGCCGATGTGCTGGGTGATCCCGCCGGCCTCGCCGGCCGCGACCTCGGTCTCGCGGACCGCGTCCAGCAGCGACGTCTTCCCGTGGTCGACGTGGCCCATGATCGTGACCACCGGCGGGCGCTCCACGAGCTGCTCGTCGGCGTCGTCGAACAGGGGCTCCTGGACCGTCTCGTCCTCGGAGTGGACGATCTCGACCTCCTTGTCGAGCTCGGAGGCGAGCACCTGGATCGATTCGTCCGACAGCGTCTGCGTCAGCGTCTTCATCTCGCCGAGCGCCATCAGCTTCTTCATGATCTCGGGCACCGGCACGTCGAGGTACTCCGCGACGTCCTTGACCGTCGAGCCCGAGTTGATGCGGATCACATCGGGCTCGGCGACGGCCGTCTGCGACGGCCGCGACTCCGCCTCGTCGTCGTACACGCCCCGACGCCGGCGGCCGCGACGCTGGCGGCGCGGAGGCTGATTGGAGGGCGGCGGCGGGCCACCGCCGGGGGCGCGGCGGGAAGCCTGGGAGTCGATCACCACGCGGCGGCGTCCGCCGGCGCTGCCAGGAGCGCGCTCGCCCTGGAGCGAGTCGCGCGTGGGCCGCTTGTGGGGGGCGTCGCCGGAGGTCCGGGCGCCGTCGGCGGGGGCGCCGTCCGCGTTGCCGGCCGGAGCCGGGGCATCCGGCGGAGGGCTCGCCTGGGGCGTGGGCGGAACGGGCGGCGGCTTGCCCCGGGCCCGGTCGCTCGCAGCCGAGCGCGGGTCGCGGGCGGGCCTCGGGTTGGGCCGCGCGGCCTGCGCCGCCTGGGCTGCCTGCGCGGGCGATGCGTTGGCCTGCGCGCGTGAGTCACCGTTGCCGAGCGCCTTGATCGCAACAGCCTCGTCGACGCTCGAGGAGGCGGCCTTGACGTTGACGCCCGCCGCTCTCAGCTTCTCGAGAACGTCCCGGGCCGGAAGTCCGCGCTCCTTGGCGATTTCGTGCACGCGCTTGTTCATCTACTTCCAGTCTAGATGCGGGTCCTAGGACGCCGCATCCTGCAGTGCCTGGACCTGGTCGGTGTCGAGCGCCTCGAGCGCCTGATGGGCCTCGATCCCGCAGTAGCGTGAGCCCGGGAGCGCGGCGTTGGGGCAGCGGCGGCCGTTGGTGAGGATCGCGTGGCAGCGGCCCTGGGCCTCCTCCTCCTCGTAGCCGTGCTCGGCCTCCTCGGCCGCGAACTCGGTCTCAGACCGGATGTCGATGCGCCAGCCGGTGAGCCGGGCGGCCAGCCGGGCGTTCTGGCCCTCGCGGCCGATCGCCAGCGACAGCTGGTCGTCGGGCACGATCACGGTCGCCTGCTTGCCGGCGTCGTCGACCAGCACCTCGCGCACGCGGGCCGGCGACAGCGCCTTGGCCACGAACCGTGCGGGCTCGTCGTTATAGGGAATGATGTCGATCTTCTCGCCGCGCAGCTCGGACACGACCATCCGCACGCGCGAGCCTCGCGGGCCCACGCAGGCGCCGACCGGGTCGACCCCGTCGACGTGCGAGACGACGGCGATCTTCGAGCGGTAACCCGGCTCGCGGGCGACGCCGGTGATCTCGACCAGGCCGTCGGCGATCTCGGGAACCTCGAGCTCGAACAGAGACTTGATCAGCTCGGGGTCGCGGCGCGAGACGATGATGCTCGGGCCCTTGGTCGAGTTCGAGACATCCTTGATCACGGCCTTGATCCGCTGCGAGTGGTCGTAGCGCTCGCCCTCGACCTGCTCTGACTTGGGCAGCAGCGCCTCGACGCGCTCGCGCAGCTGCACGAGCGTGTAACGCGAGTCGGACTGCTGGACGATCCCGGTGATCAGCTCGCCCACACGGTCGCGGTACTCCTCGAACATCATGTCCCGCTCGGCCTCGCGAATCCGCTGCAGGATGACCTGCTTGGCGGTCTGGGCGGCGATCCGCCCGAAGTCGTCGGGGGTGACGTCCTCGGTCTCGATCTCGTCCTCGTACTCGCGGAGCTTCTCGAGGTCGATCTCGGGCTCCGGAGGCTCGCGCATCTCGCCCGTCTCGGGGTCGATCGTCGGCTGCTGCTCGGTGGTCGCCTCGACCAGCAGCTGCTCCTCGAGCTCCGGCGGGATCTTCAGCTCCCACACCTTGAAGTCGCCGCTCTCGCGGTCCATCTCGACCTTGGCGTAGCGGGCTGCGCCGGGAGTCTTCTTGTACGCCGACAGCAGCGCGTCCTCCAGCGCCTCCATCAGCTTCTCGCTGGAGATGTTCTTCTCGGCGGCGAGGCCGCGAACGGCTTCGAGAATCTCTCGCGACATGGTTCAGTCTCCGGGGATCAGGTTCGAGCGGGCAATCTGGTCATAGGGGATCGAGACGACGCCGTCGTCGGCGGCGATCGTGACCTCCTTCTCGGAGGCGCCGACGAGCTCGCCGGTCAGGCTCCGATGGCCGTCAGGGGCGTCGCGCAGACGCACCTTTGCCTGACGGCCGAGAAAACGGCTGTAGTGCTGGGGTTTGGTGAGCGGCCGGTCGAGACCGGGAGACGACACCTCGAGCGAGTAACGGTCGCGGTAGTCGTTCAGCCGTGTCGACACGCGCTCACACAGCGCCAGCGTCACCCCGTCGGGGTGGTCGATGAACAACCTGAGCGTCGAGCCGGAGCATTTCCGCGAGCAGCACCTCGACGTCCGGCTCGCTGATCTCGAGCCTCGTTTCGATCTCGTTTTGGAGTGCGCTCACGTTCTCCTCCGTCATCTTGCTCATAAAAAAAGCGGGCAAGCGCCCACTTCCTTTCCATCCATCACCGGGTGGCCCGGTGCAAAAGGCTGTGTTAGCAGCGTAGCACCGCCACCCGGCCCCTGCAGAGGGGTTTGGGCCCTGCAACGACCCTGCCGGAGGCCCTAGGCGCCGGCGGCTCGCTCCCGAGAACGATCGCGATAGAAGCGGTAGTCGCGGCGCCCCGGCTGCATGCAGGCGGCGAGCGCCAGAGGCCTGCGCGCCTCGGCGTGACGGCCCAGCATCTGCAGCGACCGGCCCAGGCAGAACTGCGCGTAGTCGTTGGTGGGGGCCCGCTCGATCACGGCCTCGAATTCGGTCGCCGACTCCTCGTAGCGCTGGGCGTGAAACAGCGCCCGCCCGAGCGCCTCGCGGATCGATGTCTTGTCGGGATCTAGGTCGCGCGCGCGAGAGAGCGGAATCGTCGCCTGATGGTTGTCCCCGGCCTCGAGCAGCGCCGTGCCTCGCTGATAGAGCTCGTATACGTCTTCCATTGCCGCAGAGTTTAGGAGCCTGTCCAGATCGCTTCGCGCCGGCCCGCGCGGCCGGTTGGAGGCCGCGCTCGCGGGCCGCTGCCAGTGAAGCCTAGGCCGAATGCCGGACGTGCGCGGGGCGCCGCGCGGCCCGGTCGGGCGGGCGCCAGCGAGGCGGCAGGGCCCACAGCCCGCGCAGCGTCCCGCCGATCCCCAGCCCGGCTCGCAGCTGCGCCCGCAGCGCCCGGCGCTGCTCGGGAGTAGGCAGCTGGTGCGAGCCCCCGAAGCGCGCCATCCGCAGCGAACGCACGTACGCGGCCGCCTCGGGCGCGATCCGGAAGCGGTGCTCGAGCTCGGACAGCGTGGTGCCGTTGGCCACCGGGCGCCCGCTTCGCGCCAGCGCCCGCTCGAGTTCGGCCAGCAACTCGTCGCTGGTCTGCTCGCGCGGCCCGCGGGTCAGCAGCAGCCCCAGCCCGACCACCGCCAGCACCGCCAGGACCGGGATCACGAACCACCAGACCGAGGTGCCGCCGCTGTGCGTGGTGGTCGTCGCGACCGTCTTGACCGACTGACCGAGGCCGTGGGAGCCGGGCGCCGCGGGCGACGGCTTCTGGGGCAGGCTCGGCGCCGCCAGGATCGGGACCTTGCCGCCGCGGGCGGGCGCGGCCGCCGGGGTCGGGTCGAACCGGACCCACCCGTAGCGCGGGAACCACGCCTCCACCCATGCGTGCGCGTCGACGTCCCCGACCACGTACTGGCGCGAGGCCGAGTCGTAGGTGCCGGTGGTGAAGCCGACCGCCACCCGGGCCGGGATCCCGCCCATCCGCAGCATCAGCGCCATCGTGCCGGCGAACTGCTGGCAGTAGCCGAACTTGTCGGTGAACAGGAACCGCACCAGCGGGTACTGGCTGTTGGGCGTGTCCTCGTTGTAGGAGAAGCCGCGCGACAGGTATCCCTTGACGCTCGAGACGAACCCGTACGGCGTCGTGGCCTTGCGCTCCAAGCGCTTGGCCAGCGCGTACATGCGTCCGTACGGCGAGGCCCTGACGATCGACGCGGCCCCGTGGGTGGGCCCGCCAAGGGCCGCCAGCACCGGCTCGTGGGAGTGGAACGTCGGGAACACCACCTCGAGCGGGCGGAACGTGTGCGTGCTCACCGGGAGCACCATCGTCCGGTAGCCGGCGATCGGCGCGCCGCTGTAGTCCTCGCCGGCCGACGCGAGCTGGGCGGCGCTGGGGTGCGGGTCGTAGACCTCGGCGGCGTAGCTGTCGCCCGGGCCCAGCTGGGTCGAGGACGTCCACGTGCCGGGGCTCTCCCCCGGCTCGGGCGTGCTCGGGAGCTTGCTCGGCTGGCCGGCGAATCCGGCGGCGATCACGTTGTTGGTCTTCATCGCGCGGATCGTCACCTGGATCGTCTGCGTCCAGCGGCGGATCGCCGAGCGCTCGACGCCGGCCAGCTGGTCGCCGCCCGATACCTGACCTGACACCCATCCGCGGCCGTCGAACGAGTCCAGGTTCTCGGCCTTCCAGTAGTCGGGGCGCTGGGCCTGCACGTCGAGCACCTCGTGGCCCTTGCGCGGCCAGTTCAGCGGGCCGTAGCGCTGGGACCAGTCGAACGACTCGACGTGGCCGGGCTGGAGGCCGCCGGCCAGCGCCTCGTAGTTGACCCAGGGCTTGTGCGAGTCCAGCGCCGGCGACAGCACCATCGCGACCAGCGCGGCCACGGTGGCCAGCCCCAGCACGGTCGCCAGGTCGTCGCTGCGCAACCGCTCGCCCCACATGAACAGACACAGGAGCACGAACAGCAGCAGCCCGTGCAGGTACACCAGCGACGGGCGGACCACGGTCGAGGGGATCACCGCGAGCGCGATCAGCGGCAGCGCCACCGCCGCCCGGCGCGCATCGGTCAGCCGGCCGCGGGCGAACGTCAGCATCAGCGCCGCATCGAGCAACAGAATCGCGGCGCCGAGCATGATCACGGTGCGGATCCACTCGTTCAGGCCGTTGTAGGGGACCAGCGCGCGCGGGAGCCCGGACAGGCCCTGGCTGATCCCGTCGGCCGTGACCGCGATCCGTAAGTGGCGAACCCACTGGAACGGCACCCCGGCCAGCGCGAAGGCGAACAGCACCGCGAGGATCGCGAGGATCGTGGGGAACGCCCGGTGGCGCCGGCTGAGCACCGGGCCGAGCGCGGCGAGCGCGATCGCCATCGCCACCAGGCCGAGGATCCGTCCGCCCGGCTCGGGCTTGAGCAACGTCGCCCAGCGCAGGCCGCCGTACAGCGCCAGCGCCGAGAACGCCGCCAGCCGGATCCACGGCCGCTCCTCGGTCGCGACCGTCTCGAGGCCGGGCCGAACCGTCCGCCGGCCGAGCGGCGGCATCACCGCGACCTGCGAGTCAGAACTCACGCGGCCCGCTCCCTGACCGGCGACCGGGTGCGCGTCCCCAGCTTGAAGCCGCGGCAGCCGGTGACGTCGAACGCCGCCGGCAGCCCAAGGCCTTCGGCCAGCGGGATCGGGAGCACCAGCACGCCGATCCCGTGACAGCCGGCCGCGACGTTCGCCGGCAGCCGGTCGGTGGGCTGCGCGGCGACATAGAACAGCCGGCCGCGACGGGCCCCGGCGGCGAGCGCGGGCACCTGGCGCTCCGGCGCGCCCTCGACGAGCGCGAGGCGGACGTGCGCGCCGGCCCAGGTGCCGAAGTCGGAGTCGATGTCCAGCGGCCGCCGGTCTCCGGGCAGCAGCAGGCTGCAGCCGCCCTGGCGGGCCAGCTCGAGCGTCAGCGAGGCGGCGGCGCGAACGGCGGCGTCGAGGTGCTCCCCGTGGCCCGCGCAGCGGTTGTCGAGCACGACCAGCGGGCGGGTGTCGCCGTCGGCCTGCAGGCGGCGCTCGAGCAGCCCGGCGCCGCGAGCCAGCGCCGGCCAGTGGATCCGCGAGGCGGGGGTACCCGGCCGGTACGGGCGCAGGCCGTCCACTTCGGTCGCCGCGAGCGGCTCGGACGGGGTGTGCCCGGCGTTGGGGTCCGGGCGCGACAGCTCCCGAGCCAGCCACTTGATGCGCTCGGTCCGCGGGAGCACCAGCACCTCGTCGGGCGGGCCGGCGCCGCGGCGGATCGCGCGGGCCAGGTCGAGCGGGTCGTGGACGATCAGCGACGGCGGATCGACGCTCACCCGCCCGCGGCGGGCGAAGCGCGCGACCACCCTGACGTTGGCGATGCGGTCGCCGCCGATCGGCGACAGCCACCCGCGCAGCGACACCGGCGATCCGGCCAGCGGATCGCGGAGCTCGCCGCCGGGGAGGCCCCAGGCCCCGCGCCGGACCTCGATCGTCGCCTCGAGCGGCTCGTCCTCGACCACCCGGTCGGCATGGAGCTCGCGGTCCACGCGCGCGCCGCCCGCCGCGAACCAGATCCACGCCGGAGTGCCGGCGCCGATCAGCACGAACGCGACGCCCGGGACGAACAGCGGGCCGGCGTCGAACAGCAGCCCGAATAGCAGCAGCAGCAGACCCGCCGCGGCGACCCAGGCGGCGCGGATCACAACGCCCGCACCGACGAGACCGCGTCCGCGACCACGTCCTTGCCGGCGCCGCGCGGCGACTCCGGCGCGAGCACCAGCCGGTGAGCCAGCACCGGCTCCGCCAGCGCCTGCACGTCGTCGGGCAGCGCGTGGTCGCGTCCGTTCATCATCGCGTGGGCCTTGGCGGCCCGCAGCAGCAGCAGCCCCGCCCGCGGGCTCGCGCCGAGGTCGACCCGGGGATCCTCGCGCGTGCGCCACAGCAGCTTGACGACGTAGTCGCGCAACGGCTGAGAGGCGGTCACGCGCCCGGCCGCGTCCTGGGCGGCGAGGATCTCGGCGGCGGTGGCCACCGGAGCCAGCGACAGGACCCGGTCGCCGGTCTCGTGGTCGGCGAGCATCCCGGCTTCGTCAGCGGCCGACGGGTACCCGAGCGAGATCCGGATCATGAACCGATCGACCTGGGCCTCCGGGAGCGGATACGTGCCCTCGTACTCGATCGGGTTCTGGGTGGCCAGCACCAGGAACGGCCGCGCCAGCTCGTGGGTGTGGACGTCGACGGTCACCCGGCGCTCCTGCATGCACTCGAGCAGGCCGGACTGGGTCTTGGGCGAGGCGCGGTTGATCTCGTCGACCAGCACGACATTGGCGAACACGGGCCCGGGACGGAACTCGAAGCGCTGCTCGCGCTGGTCGTAGACGCTGGTCCCGACGACGTCTGCGGGGAGCAGGTCCGAGGTGCACTGGATCCGAGCGAACTGGCAGTCGATCGAGCGCGCCACCGCGCGCGCCAGCGCCGTCTTGCCGACGCCCGGGTAGTCCTCGACCAGCACGTGCCCCTCGGCCAGCAGCGCCACGATCAGGTGGTCGAGCGTCTGGCGGCGGACCTGAACGGCGCGCGCGATGTTGTCGGCCAGACGCCGCGCGATCGCGGCTGACTCCTCAGACCCTTGCGGCGCTACCGGCGTCTGCTCGGGCTCCATCCGTTTTCCCCCTTTCCGAGCGCAAGCGCTCGATCTCGTCCAGCACCGCTCGCGCGACGCTCTCCTTGCTCGCTCGCGGCACCCCCCGCGCCGCGCCGTCGGTCGTCAGGATCGTCACCTCGTTGTCGGTGGAGTCGAACCCGATCCCGGGCATCGAGATGTCGTTGACCACGATCGCATCGAGGTGCTTGCGCTCGAGTTTCGCGCGCCCATACTGCACCGCGCCCTGGCCGTGCTCGGCGGCGAACCCCACCAGCACTTGGTCGGGACGCCGGCGGGCGGCAAGGGCGCTGAGCACGTCGGTGGTCGGCTCGAGCTCGATCACCGGCGCGCCCTGGTCCTTCTTGAGCTTGTGCGCCACCGCCTGGGCCGGCCTGAAGTCCGCGACCGCGGCCGCCATCAGCAGCACGTCGCAGCCGTCGAACTCGCGGTCGCAGGCCCGGGCCAGCTCCTCCGCGGTCCCGACGGGCAGCACTCGGGCCCCGGCGGGCGGCTTCAGGTTGATGTTGGCGGCGATCACGGTTACCTGCGCTCCTCTGCGTACCGCTTCGGACGCGAGCGCGAATCCCATCCTTCCCGAAGACCGGTTGCCGACGTAGCGCACGCTGTCGATCGGCTCGCGGGTGCCGCCGGCCGTGACGAGCGCCTTCAGGCCGCGCCAGGTGGGGGCCGTGAGCAGCGTCTCGCACGCTGCCAGCAGCTCGTCGGGCTCGGGCAGGCGGCCGATCCCGTACTCGCCGTGGGAGCCGAGCTGGCCCTCGCCGGGCGCGATCACGGTCACGCCGCGGGTGGCCAGCGTCTCGAGGTTCGCCTGGGTCGCGGGATTCAGGTACATGCGGTTGTTCATCGCGGGCGCCACCGCTACCGGGCAGGCCGCGGCCAGCGCGGCGGCGGTCAGCATGTTGTCGGCGTGGCCATGAGCGAGCTTGGCCAGCGTCTCGGCGGTCGCCGGCGCGATCAGGTACACGTCCGCGCGCTCGACCAGCGCCAGGTGGCTGATCGGAGCCCGCTCGGGCAGGCGCTCGCCGGGGAAGGAGCCGCGCGCCGGATCGTCGTCAAACTCGCCGATCAGGACCGGCGCGCCGGTGATCGCCTCAAACGAGGCGCGGCCGACGAAGCGCTCGCTGTTGGGGGTCTGCACCACCCGGACGGCGTGCCCGGCCTTGACGGCAAGGCGCGCGGTCTCCAGCGCCTTGTAGGCCGCGATCCCGCCGCTCACCCCGAGGAGCAACCGGGCCACCGGAGCTCCCTACGTGCCGCCGAGCCGTCGACGAGGTCCCAGCCGGCCCACTTACCTGTAGTGGTACTTGATCTTCCCCTGAGCGACCTCCTCGAGGGCGATCGTCAGGTAGTTCTTCGAGCGCGTGTCGACCATCGGCGGCGGAAACTCGTCGAACGTCCCCTCACCGAGGTTGTGGTAGTAGGAGTTGATCTGCCGCGCGCGCTTGGCGGCGACGATCACGCTCGCGTAGTCGGAGTCGACGTGGTCGAGCAGCTTGTCGATGCGTGGAGAAATCAAGGCTTGGCAGTCCTTTTGGTAAGTGGATCCCTAAGGTTAGCGGGCGGTTAGCGGCTGGTCACCAGGTAGGGCCGAGCGCACGATCTCGACCAGCTCCTGGGTGGCGTCCTCGAGCCGGTCGTTGACCACCACGTGCGCGAACTCGGGCCGGGCTTCGAGCTCGGCTTCGGCGGTGCGCAGCCGCTCGTCGACCTGGTCGGGGCTGTCGGTTCCGCGCCCCACCAGCCGCGTGCGCAGTCCCTCCAGCGACGGCGGCGCGATGAACACGGCCAGCGCCTCGGGGATCGCCTCGCGGACCTGGCGGGCACCCTGGACCTCGATCTCGAGCACCACCGGACTGCCGTCGGCCACGCGCCGCTCGAGCTCGGAGCGCAGCGTCCCGTACTGGTTGCCGGAGTAGGTGGCGTGCTCGACGAAGTCGCCGGCGGCGACGTGGCGCTCGAACTCCGTCGGGGTCAGGAAGTGGTACTCGACGCCGTCGCGCTCGCCGGGGCGCGGCTTGCGGGTCGTGGCCGAGACCGACAGCTCGAGCTCGGGAACCTGCTCGAGCAGGCCGCGGATCAGGGTGCCCTTCCCCACCCCGGAGGGCCCGGTGATCACGAAGACCATGCCCGCCACAGGGTGAGGAGCGCCGCGCTTAGCGGCGGCGCATGAGCGCGACCAGCTCTCGCCGCTGGCGCTCTGAGAGCCCGCCGATCGTCTTGCTCGGTGAGATCCGGCACTGAGACAGGATCTTGTTGACCTTCACCCGTCCGTACTTCGGGACGGCGAGCAGGAGATCGAAGACCTTTGCGGTCTCGAGGTAATCCGGGGGCTGCAGAAGCAGTTCGTGGATCGGCTGGCGGCCGGCCTTGAGGTCGCGCTTGAGCTGCGCCCGGCGACTACGAATGTTGTTGGCGCGCTGAAGCGCCTCCATTCGCTGCACTAGTGATCGCTCGGGCGCCGCGACGGGCTTTGAGGGCGAGTCGGTGACCGGCGGCATGGGCGGCGACTATACATCTTGAGGCGGGGCGATCAAGCCAAATCGGCCCATATTCGACTCGACCTCAAGCTTAGGTCGAGCATTGTCGAGGATGGTTGCGGGAATAGGCATTGTTTGCAGGGGGTTTTACGTGCAGTTCGCCACGAGCTCGATCGACCCTCGACGGCGCCTGGGGTCGCGGTGTGATGCCTATGTAGCGTGGTTGTGCAGAAGCTGTTCAAGCTCCTCGGAGACGCGCGCACCGGCCGCCGGATCGCGGAAGCTCTCGGTGCCGACCGCGACCAGACTTGCGCCCGCCCGCAGCAGATCGCGGGCGTCGCGAACCCGACTGCACGCCGCCCATCCCGATCAGCGGAATCGATGTCGCGGCCGACACCGAATTCACCTGCGCGAGCGCGATCGCGCGGACCGCGGGACCCGACACGCCGCCGGTGGTGCCGCCCAGCCACGGCTCGCCGGTGGCGGGGTCGAGCGCCATCCCACGGATCGTGTTGATCAGCGACAGCGCGTCGGCGCCGGCCTGCTCGGCCGCGTGCGCCACCGCCGGGACGTCGCTGGCGTTCGGGGTCAGCTTGACGATCAGCGGCTTGCCGGTCAGCGGCCTGACCCGATCCAGCAGCGCCGCCACCTCGGCGGGGTCGGCGCCCATCACCAGCCCGGTCTCGACGTTCGGGCAGGAGACGTTGAGCTCGAGCGCCGAGACCTCGTCGCGCTGCGCCGAACGCGGTCACCAGCGTCGGCCACCTCGCTCGCGGCTGAAGCCCATCACGTTGACGATCAGCGGCACCGGCAGCCGCGCGAGCTTGGGCAGGTCGTGCTCGAGGTAGCCGTGCAGGCCCTTGTTGGGCAGGCCGATCGAGTTGATCATCCCGCCGGCCAGCTCCCACAGCCGCGGCGGCGGGTTGCCCTCGCGCGGCGCCAGCGTGACCGTCTTGGACACGAACGCGGCGAACGGGAACCGCTCGATCAGCTCGTCGCCGAACGCGCGGTGGGCGGCGATCGCGTCGAACGTGCCCGAGCCGTTGATGATCGGGTGCTCGAGCTCGATCCCGCAGAAGTCGATCAATGCCGCGCCTCGGCCATCAGTGCCCCGCTCCAGCCACGACGGCGGTCTCGAGCACGGCGGCGTCGAGCACCGGGCCGTCGAGGCACAGCCGATCAGGCCGTCCCGGGTCGGAACCACGCACCCGAAGCAGGCCCCGAACCCGCACGCCATTCCGGATTCGAGCGCGAGCTGCGCGGGAATCTCGCGCGCCGCGCAGATCTCGCGGACAGCCTCGAGCATCGGCGGCGGCCCGCAGGCGTACACCTCGACGTGGTCGCCGGCGTCCAGGTGGTCGGTGAGCAGCTCGGTGACGAGCCCGTGATGACCGACGCTGCCGTCGTCGGTGGCGAGCTCGGGCGCCTGCGAGCAGCACCGCCCCGGCGGCGTGCGCGGCGTCGCGGAAGCCGAGCAGCGCTGGCGCGTCACCGAGCTCGTCCTGGAGGATGGCCAGCGGCGCGATCCCCACCCCGCCTCCGCCAACAGCGGCGAACGGCCCTCGCGCGGCGGCTGCGAAGCCGGCGCCGAGCGGCCCGACCAGCAGCAGCTCGTCGCCCGGGGCGAGCTCGCCCAGGCGCTTGGTGCCCGGCCCGACGTCCTCGATCAGGAACTGCAGCTCGAGCGCGCCGGCGTCCCCGGGGGCGATGCGCAGCACGCTGAACGCCCGCGGCAGAAACGGCCGCTCGCAGGTTCCCCCGCCCCACCTGGTCGGCGGCGGTGAGCATGTAGAACTGACCGGCCTCGGGACGCGGCCCGACCGGGTCCGCGCAACGGAGCACCACGTAGGCGCCGTGGCGCTCGTGCGCCGTCACCGTGGTCGCACGGCGGCCGAACGGGGCGGTGACGCGTCGGTCGCTCAACGAGTGGACCCGGCCTGGGACGCCCGGGCGTGGATCTCCTGCAGCGCCAGCACCTCGGGCTGGCCGCGCCGGCCCGCCGCGATCGCCCGCGCTGCCGCCATCCCGCCGGTCATCGTGGTGATGCAGGGGATTCCCCTGGCGATCGCGGCCGCGCGGATCTCGTACCCGTCGACGCGGGCGCCGGTGCCGACCGGGGTGTTGATCACGAGGTCGACCTCGCCACGCTCGATCCAGTCGACGACGTGCGGCGAGCCCTCGCCGATCTTGTTGATCGCCTCGGCGGGGATCCCCATCTTGCGGATCGCCTGCGCGGTCCCCGCGGTGGCGATGATCCGGAAGCCGAGGTCGTGGAGGATCGTGGCGATCCCGGTCGCCGCGGCCTTGTCGCGGTCGGCGACCGTGATGAACGCGGTGCCGCTGTCGGGCAGGTTGGCGCCGGCTGCCGCCTGGGCCTTGGCGAACGCAGTCGGGAAGTCGCGGGCGATCCCCATCACCTCGCCGGTCGAGCGCATCTCCGGCCCGAGCAGCGAGTCGGCGCCCGCGAACCGGTCGAACGGGAGCACGACCTCCTTGACGCACACGTGTCCGTTGGTCGGTGTCCTCGGGGAGGTCGAGGTCGGCGATCCGCTCGCCGAGCATCACCCGGCAGGCGAGCTTGGCCAGCGGCAGCCCGATCGCCTTGGACACGAACGGCACCGTCCGCGAGGCGCGCGGGTTGGCCTCGATCACGTGCAGGCCCGCGTCGGCCGCGGATCGCGAACTGGACGTTGAGCAGGCCCGACCACGCCGAGCGCCAGCGCGATCCCGCTCGGTCTGCTCGCGGATCTCGGCGAGCATCTCCTCGCCGAGCGTGTGCGGCGGGAGCACGCAGGCCGAGTCGCCGGAGTGGATCCCGGCCTCCTCGACGTGCTGCATGATCCCGGCGATCCAGACGTCGGTGCCGTCGCAGAGCGCGTCGACGTCGACCTCGATCGAGTCCTCGAGGAAGCGGTCGAGGAAGATCGTGCTCCGCGTCCGTGGCCGGCCGAGTCGCCGACGCCGACCCGCTCGAGGTAGTCGCGCAGGCCGTCGACGCTGTAGACGATCTCCATCGCGCGGCCGCCGAGCACGTAGCTCGGGCGCACCAGCAGCGGGAAGCCGACGCCGGGCGCCCGCTCGAGCGCCTCCTCGGGCGAGGCGGCGGTCGCGTACGGCGGCGCCTTGTAGCCGAGCGCGGTCGAGCAGCGCACCGAAGCGCGCGCGGTCCTCGGCGAGGTCGATCGCGTCGATGCTGGTGCCGAGGATCGGGACGCCGGCCTCGTCGAGCCCCGCGGCGAGCTTCAGCGGCGTCTGGCCGCCGAACTGGACGACCACTCCCTCGGGCTGCTCGATCTCGCACACCGACGAGCACGTCCTCGAGCGTCAGCGGCTCGAAGTACAGGCCGGTCGGAGGTGTCGTAGTCGGTCGAGACCGTCTCCGGGTTGCAGTTGATCATCACCGCGTCGCGCCCGGACTCGCGCACGGTCTCGGCGGCGTGCACGCAGCAGTAGTCGAACTCGATCCCCTGCCCGATCCGGTTCGGGCCCGAGCCGAGGATCACGACGCTCGCGTCGTCGCCGCGCTCGACCTCGTGGGCCTCGCCGAGGTGCCCGGGCCGCTCCCAGCCCGAGTAGTAGTAGGGCGTCTGCGCCGCGAACTCGGCGGCGCAGGTGTCGACCGACTTGTAGCTGCGGCCTCCGGCGAACGGCGCCAGCGGGTCGGCGACGAGCTCGGACAGCTCGCGCAGGAACCAGGGGTCGATGCTGGTGCGCGGCGTGGACCTCGTCGATCTCGGCGCCGCGGCGCAGCGCCTCGAGCAGGTGGTCGAAGCGCTCCGGCGCCGGCCGCGGCGATCGCGTCGAGCAGCTCGCGCTCGTCCGTCGGGCGAGACCGGGGTCAGGTCGAGCTCGCGAGAGCGCAGCGCCTTGGCGAACGCCTGCTTGAACGTGCGTCCGATCGCCATCGCCTCGCCGACGGACTTCATGTGGGTGGTCAGACCCGAGTCCGACGCCCGGGAACTTCTCGAACGCGAACCGTGGCCACTTGACCACGCAGTAGTCGATCGTGGGCTCGAAGCTGGCCGGCGTCGCCTGGGTGATGTCGTTGGGGATCTCCTGCAGCGTGTAGCCGACGGCCAGCCGCGCGGCGATCTTGGCGATCGGGAAGCCGGTGGCCTTGCTGGCCAGCGCGCTGGACCGCGACACCCGCGGGTTCATCTCGATCACCACGATCTCGTCGGTCGTCGCGGTTGACCGCGAACTGGACGTTCGAGCCGCCGGTCTCCACCCCGACCGCGCGGATCACCGCGATCGCCTGGTCGCGCAGCGCCTGGTACTGCTTGTCGGTGAGCGTCTGCTGAGGCGCAACGCACACGCTGTCGCCGGTGTGCACGCCCATCGGGTCGATGTTCTCGATCGAGCAGATGATCACCACGTTGTCGGCGCGGTCGCGCATCACCTCGAGCTCGAACTCCCCCCAGCCGAGCACCGACTCCTCGAGGAGCACCTGCCCGATCGGCGACGCCTTGAGCCCGCGGCCGACGACCCGCTCGAGGTCGGCCTCGTGGTGCAGCACGCCTCCGCCCGACCCGCCGAGCGTGAACGCGGGGCGCACGATCAGCGGCAGCCCGATCGACGCCACCGCCGCCCGGGCGTCGTCGAGGCTGGTGGCGATCACGCTCCGGGGAACGCGCAGCCCGGCGGCGGTCATCGTCTCCCGGAAGCGCTCGCGATCCTCGGCCCGGTCGATCGCCTCGTAGTCGGCGCCGATCAGCTCGACGCCGAACTCGTCCAGGGTGCCGTCCTCCTGCAGCGCCTTGGCCAGGTTCAGCGCCGTCTGGCCGCCCAGCGTCGGCAGCAGCGCGTCGGGACGCTCGCGCTCGATCACCTGCGCGCACCGGCCCGGGCAGCAGCGGCTCGATGTAGGTCGCGGTGGCGAGGCCGGGGTCGGTCATGATCGTCGCCGGGTTGGAGTTGACGAGCACGACCTCGTACCCCTCCTCCATCAGGATCCGGCAGGCCTGGGTGCCCGAGTAGTCGAATTCGGCGGCCTGACCGATCACGATCGGCCCGGAGCCGATCACCAGGATCCGGTGGATGTCGTCCCTACGGGGCATCGTTCAGGGTCGCGGTCCCGCGGGAGGCACCGATCTCGCCGACGAACCGGTCGAACACGTACTGGGCGTCGTTGGGCCCGGGGCCGGCCTCGGGGTGGTACTGGACGGTGGCGCCGTCCACGTCCAGCAGCCTCAGGCCCTCGACCGTGCGGTCGTAGAGGTTGACGTGGGTGAGCTCGGCCTCGCCGAAGTCGGTGTCGCCAGCGGACGGGCTCGTCGCGGTCGATCGTGCGCGCTCCGCCGGGGCCGAGCACCGCGAACCCGTGGTTCTGGCTGGTGATCTCGACGCGGCCGGTCGTCAGGTCCTTGACCGGGTGGTTGGCGCCGCGGTGGCCGAACGCGAGCTTGTAGGTCTCGAGGCCGACCGCGCGGCAGAGCAGTTGGTGGCCCAGACAGATCCCGTACACCGGAAGCTTGCCGACGAGCTCGCGGACGGTGTCGACGATGTGGTCAAGCGCGGCCGGGTCGCCGGGCCCGTTGGCCAGGAACACAGCGTCGGGGTCCCGCGCGAGCAGCTGGGAGGCGGTCGCGGTGGCCGGGTGCAGCTCGACGGTGGCGCCGCGACGCTGAAGGTTGCGGACGATCGAGAGCTTGACGCCGGTGTCGATCATCGCGATCCGCGGGCCGCCGGCGGCCTCGAGCACGACCGGCTCGGCCGGGGTCACGTCGACGGTGAGGTCGCGCCCGCGCATCGACGGCTCGGCGGCGATTCGCTCGCGCGCCTCGGACTCGGGGACCGAGGCTCCGAACAACCCGCCGCGCATCGCCCCCAGGTCGCGGATGTGGCGGACCAGCGCCCGGGTGTCGACGTCGGTGATCGCGGGCACGCCGCGCTCGGTCAGCCAGCTCAACCAGCCCTGCTGCGCGCCGGGCGCGTCATCGCGGTCGACCGCGGCGCGCATCACCACCGCCCGCGCGTGGACCCGGTCTGACTCCATCGCCTCGGGCGACACTCCGTAGTTGCCGATCTGCGGATAGGTGAAGGTGATCAGCTGACCCGCGTAGCTGGGGTCGGTGACCGTTTCCTGGTAGCCGGACATCGAGGTCGTGAACACGACCTCGCCGACCGCGACCTCGTCGGCGCCGCACGCCAGCCCGTCGAACCGAGCGCCGTCTTCGAGCAGCAGGTATGCCGTCGGCTGGTCGCTCATCGCTCCCGGGGCGATCACGACGCGACCGCGCCCGCCTCGCTCAACACCCGCGCCCGGAACGCGATCCCTCCGGCCGCGACCGTCATCAGCACGCGCCCGCGCAGCGCGCGCCCGAAGAAGCAGGAGTTCTCCGAGCGGCTGACGTACCCCTCGGCCCCGACCTCGAAGCCGGCGTCGAGGTCGACGAGGCACACGTTGGCCGGCTCGCCGGTGGCGATCCGCGGAATCGGCAGCCCGTACAGGGCGCCGCCGGCGGTGATCCGCTCGATCAGGACCGCGAGCTCGAGCTCGCCGGGCAGCACCAGATCGGTGTAGATCGAGGCAAACGCGGTCTCCAGCCCGGTCGTGCCCATCGGCGCCTGCTCGAACGGGACCTCCTTCTCGTGCAGGGCGTGGGGTGCGTGGTCGGTCGCGATGCAGTCGATCACGCCACTGGTCAGGCCGTCGATCAGCGCCCGCCGGTCGGACTCGGTGCGCAGCGGTGGGTTCATCTTGAAGCGGCTGTCGAGCGACAGCACCGCCTCGTCGGTGAGCGTCAGGTGGTGCGGGGTGACCTCGCCGCTGACGGGAGCGCCCGCGGCCTTGGCCTGCTCGAGCGCGAGCACCGACTCGACGCACGACAGGTGCTGGAAGTGCATCGCGGGCGTGCTCGTAGCCGGCCAGCGCTCCGTCGCGGGCGATCATCGTCGACTCCGACAGCGACGGGATCCCGGCCAGGCCCAGCCGAGCCGAGACCGCGCCCTCGTGCATGACGCCGTCGCGCGACAGCTCGGGGTCCTCCTCGTGCAGCGAGATCACGCCGCCGCACAGCCGCTGGTACTGCAGCGCCTTGCGCAGCGTGCCCGCCGACACCACCGGCTTGCCATCGTCGGTGAACCCGAGCGCGCCGGCGTCGCGCCAGGTCGGCCATCTCGGTCAGCTCCTGGCCGCGCAGGCCGCGCGTGACCGACGCCAGGAACCCGACCGGAACGCGGGCCTCACGCCGGGCGCGGTCGACCAGCGAGCCGAGCACCGAGGCGTCGTCGACGACCGGGTCGGTGTTGGGCATCGCCACCACCTGGCAGAAGCCGCCGGCGGCGGCCGCCGCGGTGCCGGTCTCGATGTTCTCCTTGTACTCCTGGCCCGGGGTCCGGAGGTGGACGTGCGGGTCGACGAACGCCGGGAACAGGTGCTTGCCCGACGCGTCGACGGTCTCGGCGCCGTCGGGGGCCACGAGCGAGCCGGGCGCGCCGAGCTCGGCGATCTCGCCGTCGCGGATCAGGACGTCGTGTGGCTCGTCGAGGTCGCCGCGCGGATCGAGCACGTGCGCGGAGCGGATCAGCACCTGCGCCGGGGCGCGGTCCGGGGCAAACAGCTTGAACTCGCCCATCACGCCACCGCCGCCAGCGTCGGGACGCCGACCATCAGTTCGTAGAGGACGGCCATCCTGACCGCGACGCCGGCCTTGACCTGCTCGCCGATCAGCGCCTGCGGGGAGTCGATCGCCTCGGCCGACAGCTCGACCCCGCGGTTCACCGGCCCGGGATGCATCAGCAGCTGCCCGGGGTTCAACCGCGCGGAGTTGATCTGGTAGCGCTGGGCGTACTCCCGCAGCGAGGGGACGAACGAGTCGCGCATCCGCTCCTGCTGCATTCGCAGCACGTAGATCACGTCCGCCTCGTGGAGACGCTCGAGCGTCGCGGCGGTGTCGCACCCCAGGGCCTCGATCTCGCGCGGGATCAGCGTCGGGGGGCCGCAGGCGGTGACCCTCGCCCCCATCCGCTGCAGCGCCAGGATGTTCGAGCGGGCCACCCGCGAGTGCAGGACGTCGCCGACGATCCAGATGTTCGCGCCGTCGAGCGACCCCAGGCGGTGGCGCAGCGTATGCACGTCGAGCAGCGCCTGCGTGGGGTGCTCGTGCTTGCCGTCACCCGCGTTGATCACCGCGGCGGTGGTCCAGCCGGCCACCAGCCGTGCCGCGCCGACCTGGGGCGAGCGGATCACGATCGCCGAGGGGTCGTAGGCCGACAGCGTCTGGACGGTGTCCTTGAGCGACTCGCCCTTGTCGACCGCAGAGCCGATCGAGCGGATGTTGACCACGTCGGCGCTCAGCCGCTTGGCGGCAAGCTCGAACGACGAGCTCGTGCGGGTGCTGGCCTCGTAGAACAGGTTGACGACCGTGCGGCCGCGCAGCGCCGGGACCTTCTTGATCTCGCGCCCGGATACCTCCTCGAAGGAGTCGGCGCGATCGAGGATCCGCTCGATCCCCTGCCGGTCGAGGTCGTCGATCGAGATCAGATGCCTGCCGATGTGGCTCATGCCGCCTCCCGCTTCGGTTCGCGTGCCGGCCCGATCGTGACCTCGTCGTGGCCGTCGACCTCCTCCACGCGCACGTTGACGCGCTCGTCTTGAGAGGTCGGGATGTTCTTGCCGATGTAGTCGGGCCGGATCGGGAGCTCCCGATGGCCTCGGTCGACCAGCACCGCCAGCTGCAGGCGCGCGGGCCGGCCATAGTCGAAGATCTCGTCGATCGCGGCGCGGACGGTGCGGCCGGTGTAGAGGACGTCGTCGACGATCACGATCGTGCGCCCGTCGACAGAGAACTCGAGCTGGGTGGCGTGCACGACCGGGGCGCTCGGCCTGATCGCCAGGTCGTCGCGGTAGAACGAGATGTCGACCGACCCGAGCGGGACCTCGGAGTCCAGCAACTCGCTGGTCAGCGCGTGCACCCGCTCCCCCAGCACCGCCCCGCGGCGGTGGATGCCGACGATCGCCACCTGTCCGCCAGGGTTCTTCTCGACGATCTCGTGGGCGATCCGCATCAGCGTGCGGCGCATGTCATCGCGGTCCATTACGACCGTGTTCATCAACGTGCTCCTTCCTGGCCTCACGGGACCTGGTTAAAGGGGCCGACGTTGTGAATGTATCAGCGGGCCCGGCGGCTTCCGGGCGCGTGCTCAGGCAATCGAGCCCTCGGCCATGGCCCGCTCGATCGCCGCGTGCACCTGCCGCGTCTCGGGGCCGGGAGCGACCGGGAGCGAGCGCTCGCCGATCGCGGCGATCGGCTGGGCGATCCGCGCGGTCGAGACCAGGAACGCCTCGTCGGCGGCCAGCAGATCGTGGAGCGGGAACCTTCCCTCCTCGACGGTCACGCTCTCGAGCACGACCCGTCGGGTGATCGACGCCAGGATCCCCAGGTCCAGCGAGGGCGTCCGCAGGCCGCCGTCGCGCTCCCAGAACACCGAGCACGTCGGGCCCTCCAACACGGTCCCGTCGGTTGCCACCAGCAGCGCCTCGTCGTAGCCGGCGGCGGCCGCCTGACGCGAGGCGAGCATGTTGGCGCCGTAGGACAGCGTCTTGACGCCGTTGAGCACGACCGAGGGCTCGTAGGTGATCGGCAGCATCCGCGCCGGACGCGACAACGCATCGGGGTCACCGTGCGACTCGAGGATCGACAGTCGCCGGCCGCCGCGGGTCAGGATCGTGCGCACGACCAGGTAGCCGGGGCCGGCCTCGCTCAGCAGCAGGTCGATGTCGGCCTCGATCAGGTCGCGGGGACAGTCGAGCAGCAGCGCGCGGCACGAGCGCTCCAGTCGATCGAGGTGCGCGGAGCGCGCGAACGGCCGCCCGTCGCGGACCGGGAACGCGTCGAACGCGCCGTCGCCGCGGATCAGGCCTTCGTCGCCGGCGGGGATCGTGGCCTCGCCGAGGCGGGTCAGCTCGCCGTCGAGCACCACCGGCCAGCTGTCGCGGTCGGTTGCGGTGGTCTCGCGGATCGATGTCGGGTCGGTCATCTCGTGCTCGCGTCACCAGCGAGGCTACACAGCATGTAGGCGTCCTGGCCCGACAGCCCGTGCTCGGAGACCAGCCAGTCGATCATCGCGCTGATCGCGTTGGGGTGCACTCAGCCGGGGCCCGCGGCGCCGATGCTCCAGGCATCGACGACCTCGCCGTCCTCGACGACCAGCGCCCGGCGGTGGAGGTTCGTCGTCGTGCACGCGTGGTTGGGAACGAGCCGCAGACGGGCCCCGACGGGGATCTCGCTGGGAGCATCGGAGGTGACGATCGCGTGCTGCTCGTACAGGCGCGCGACGGTCAGCTCGGGGTGGTCGCGGACGAACCCGAAGCCCTGGGCGCGCTCGGTCATCCGCTCGGCGGTGAGCGCCTTGGATCCGGAGTCGAGGATCAGCCGCTGGGGGTGCGGGCGGCCGACCACGGTCGCGAGCACGCTGAGCGCGCAGCGCTCGCGCGGCACCAGCCCGAGCGCCACCTGGGTGGCGTCGTAGAACACGTAGTTGCCGGGACGGATCTCGTCGAGCCCGCTGTCGGGCCCGAGGCGGCTCGTGGTCGGGGTCGTGCCGGCGCTGCGCGCCGGGCACCGGATCCCGCGCCGCTCGAGCGCCTCGGCCGTCTGGCCGAGAGCGCCGCGTTCGGCCGCGGCGGCGGCGTCGAGCTCGGCGTCGTCACGGGCGCCGTAGGCGAAGCCGCCGAACGTCATCAGCCCGCCGAACTGGCACTCGGACGCCTGCGGGGCGGCCTGGATCGCGGCGGCAGTCGGCTCGCCGGGGGGCGTGCCCAGGCGCCCGGTGCCGCAATCCACCTCCCACAGGTACGGGATCCGCACGCCGGTCAGGCGGCAGGCGCCGATCAGATTTTCGAGCACGCCCGCGTCGTCGAGCACGACCCGCAACCGGGCGTGCCGGGCCAGCGCGGCGAGCTGGCGCAGCCGCCACTCCCCGACCGGTGGGTAT
Source organism: uncultured Solirubrobacterales bacterium (assembly GCA_963831845.1). Taxonomy (GTDB): domain Bacteria; phylum Actinomycetota; class Thermoleophilia; order Solirubrobacterales; family Solirubrobacteraceae; genus Palsa-465. The sequence goes on from CAWHRT010000022.1 coordinate 135,037, forward strand.
GCGATCAGGATGTCCTGAAACCCGGCGGCGGCGAAGTACTCGGCCTCGTTCAGCGTGGCGACGGTGAGCCCGGCGGCTCCGTGGGAGCGCTGCAGACCGGCGATCTCCGCGCACTTGTGGGTCTTGCCGTGCGGCCACAGCGCGGCGCCGGCGCGGCGCGCCCGCAGCGCCATCTCGTCGATGTTGGCCAGCAGCGCTGGGCGCTCGATCACAAGCGCCGGGGTCGGCAACGTCAGCAGCGGAGCCTCCGCGCTGCGATCCAGCAGCGCGCTGCTCTCGTCCTTCGTCGGCCACGAAGGCGCATGCACGGGCCGCAACCTAGCATCGGCCGCCCGCGGCGGCCTCTACGCCTCTATGCCTACGTCTGGACGGGTCGCGATCGGCGGTAGAGGACGTGCGGGCGGCCGACGTGCTCGATCTCGCGGTCGTAATGGAAGCCGGCCTTCTCCATCACCCGGCGCGAGGCTCGGTTGTGGGGAAGCGTCAGGCTGATCAGCTGCTCGAGGGCGAGGCGGTCGAAGGCGACCTCGATCGCGGCGTGGGCGAGCTCGGTGGCGAGGCCCTGATTCCAGCGCTCCGGGACGATCGCCCAGTCGACTGCGACCTCGGCGGTGCCGGTGACGGGGCTGGTGGCGAGGCCGCCGCGGCCGACCATCTCGCCGGTGGTGCGGTCGCGCAGCAGCCAGATCCCGAAGCCGCGCTCCTCCCAGTGCACGATGTTGGACTCGAGCTGCACGATCACCTTGACCTTCGGCAGCGGGTTCGGGGTCGGCCACAACGTCCGGCCGACGCGGGGGTCGAGCATCAGCGCGAGGATCTCATCGGCGTGCTGGCGCTTCAGGCGCTCTCCGATCATCCGCTCGGTGTGGAGCTCGTCGGGCGCCCTGCGGGTGACCGGGCGCTCCTCGGGCGGGGTGGTCACTGGTGGGAGTCCGCGAGCACCGGAGCTGCCTGCTCGGCGTTGGCCGGCCGGTCCTCCCAGCGAATCAGCGTCGGCTCGCCGCGCTCGGGGAGCGGGATCTCAACCGTGTCGAAGTCCCGAGGGAGCACGGTCGCCTTGAAGATCGCGCGGGCCTCGTCGCGAAGCTCGCGCGGCGAGTAGCGGGTCGAGAGGTGCGTCAGCGCGAGCATCTTGACCTCGGCTTTGGCAGCGATCGTGGCGGCCTGAGAGGCGGTCGAGTGCCCGGTGTCGGCGGCACGCTCGCGTTCGTCCTCGGCGAACGTTGCCTCGTGGATCAGCAGGTCGGCGTCGTGGGCCGCGACCGTCAGCGCCTCCGAGGGCCTCGTGTCGCCCGAGATCACGAGCTTGCGGCCGGCGCGGCTCGGCCCCATCACCTGGTCGGGAGTGACGCCTCGGATCGACTCCCCCCGCTGCAGGCGCCCGAACTCGGGGCCCGGCTCGATCCCGAGGCGCCGGGCGGCGTCGGGATCGAACATGCCCGGGCGCTCGTGCTCGTAGAGCACGTAGCCGAACGCGGGCGCACGATGTTGGACCGGGACCGGGGCGATCCGGTACCCGTCGCGCTCGAGCACGTCCCCGGGGGCCAGCTCGATCAGCTCGAGCGGGAAGCGGACGCGGCCGGCGACGCGCAGCGCCAGCGTGATCAGCTCGCGGACTCCGGCGGGGCCGTGGATCGCCAGCGGGCGCTCGCGGGTGCGCAGATCGAACGTCTTCAACAGGCCCGGAAGCCCGAGCCAGTGGTCGGCATGGAAATGGGTGATGAACACCTCGGTGAGGTCGGCGAGGCCGACCGAGCTGACCAGCTGGCGCTGGGTCCCCTCGCCGCAGTCGAACAGGATCCGGTCGCCGCCGCGGCGGACGAGCACCGAGGGGAGCCCCCGGCGCGGGGTCGGGATCGAGCCGGCGGTGCCGACGAAGAAGGCTGAGAGGTCCACGGCGGATCCAGTCTGTCAGCCGAGCGCGATCAGTTCGAACGTCAGCGTGCCGGCGGTCGCGTGGGCGATTCCCATCGTGTGCTGGGGAGCACGGCGGCGGTCGGTGGGGCTGCCGGGGTTGAAGATCTGAAAGCCGGTGGCCGGGTCGCGCTCGTGCAGCGGCAGGTGCGAGTGGCCGAAGACGACCGCTTGCGCTCGCGGGAAGCGTGTTCGCAGCCGCGCCAGGCGGCCCGGCCTCGGCCCGGCGTCGTGGACGATCGCGATCGTGGCCCCGTCGGCGTCGACGGTCGCCGTCTCGCGGCAGCGCGGCGCGCGTGGCCTCGTCGTCGACGTTGCCGTGCACGGCGATCACCGGGCCGTAGTCCTGCAGCCCGATCAGGACCGAGAGCCTCGAGAGGTCGCCCGCGTGGATGATCAGGTCGGCTTGCTTCAGGCGGTCGACGCAGGCCTCCGGGAGTCGCCGGTTGCCCCTCGGCATGTGCGTGTCGGAAATGACGGCGATCTCCACGGTAAGCTCCAGTGGTCGTTCCGGATGCGAACGGAACGCCATGCGCCCGTAGCTCAGGGGATAGAGCGTTCGCCTCCGGAGCGAAAGGTCGTAGGTTCAAATCCTACCGGGCGCGCTGTGAAAAGCCCTGCTAACGCAGGGTTTTTCTGTGCCGGGGGCGCCGGGACCGGGAACTTCGTTGCACTCGGCGCGAGCCGCTCATCGAATGGAACGTTATGCCCGGTGAGCGGGAACTTCGTTGCACTCGACGCATCGGCGACGCCGAAAGGAACGTTTTGCCCGGCCTCGCGATCCGCGCTCGCCTCACTCCGGCCCTCGCGATCCGCGCTCAGCCTCCACCCCGGGCGAGCTCGACGCAGCCGCTCGCCGACCTCCCCCAAGCCACCGGCGTCGACGAACTCCGCCGCGGCCTCGGTCCCACCGGTCCGCGCGACCGCGTCGCCCAGCGCCGCCGCCCACGTGTGCTCGACCAGCACCACGGCGAACGCCTCCCCCGGCGCCAGCCCGTCGCCGATCGACCGCACGGTCTCGCCCGCAGGACCCTCGAGCGCCCGCCGGGTCGAGCCCGCGCGACCGCCCGCGTTCAGGCGGAAGTCCAGCAGCTCGCTGACCGCCCCGACCGCCCCCGACCCGCCGCGCGCCGCCAGCGAGAACGCGCTCAGCTCCCCCGAGTCGGGCTCCCGGGCGACGAACAGCGCGTCCAGCACCCGCATCGCGCCGCCGCTCTCGATCCGCTCGAGGGCGCCGACCAGCTGCCCCTCGAAGCGGGAGTCCGAGCCGAATGTGTAAGCCAGAAGCTGCCTGGAGGCCATCTCACCTCGGTCGTCCGCGGTGGACCCCAAAGCTACCCGAGCGGGGTGCCGCGTCATCGTCTGATCCGGGTGAAACGTGAGTAAGCTCGCACCTTCTCGACCACCGGAGACGCCAATGGAATACCGCCAGCTGGGACGCTCGGGGCTGCGCATCTCGACCCTCACGCTCGGGACGATGACGTTCGGAGGCAAGGGCGAGTTCGCGGACGTGGGCGACGCCGACGTGACCGCCGCCAGACGCCAGATCGACATGGCGCTGGACGCGGGCGTCAACCTGATCGACACCGCCGACGGCTACTCCAACGGACTCTCGGAGGAGATCATCGGGGAGGTACTGCGCGGCCGCCGCAACCGCACCCTGCTGGCGACCAAGGCGCGCTTTCGGACCGGCGACGGCCCTAACGACGCCGGGCTCTCGCGCCAGCACCTGATCGAGGCGTGCGAGGCGAGCCTGCTGCGCCTGCAGACCGACCACATCGACCTCTACCAGATGCACGAGTACGACGGGGTGACTCCGATCGAGGAGACGCTGGCGGCGCTCCAGCACCTGCTCGACAGCGGCAAGGTCCGCTACGTGGGTTGCTCGAACTTCACCGGCTGGCAGGTGATGAAAGCGCTGGGGATCGCGGACCGCACCGGCCTGCCGCGGTTCGTCAGCCAGCAGATCTACCTGTCGCTGCAGGAGCGCTCGGCCGAGTACGAGATCGTCCCCGCGGCGATCGACCAGGGGCTCGGCCTGCTGATCTGGAGCCCGCTCGCGGGGGGCTGGCTGTCGGGCAAGTACCGCCGCGGCCAGGCCGCGCCCGCGGGCACCCGCCACGCCAGCGCCTGGGACGAGCCGCCGATCTACGACGAGGACAAGCTCTACGACACGATCGAGGCCGTGGTCGAGGTCGCCGGCGCGCACGGCCGCTCGCCGGCGCAGGTCGCGCTGGCTTGGCTGCTCGCCCGGCCCGGGATCACCAGCGTGATCGTCGGCGCGCGGACCGAGCAGCAGCTGGTCGACAACCTCGAGGCCGCGACGCTGCAGCTCAGCGCCGCGGAGATAGCGCGGCTAGAGGAGGTCAGCCGGCCGCTGCTGATCTACCCGCACTGGCATCAGGCCCAGAACACCACCGATCGGATGAGCGACGCACAGCGATCGCTGCTGGGTCCGTTCCTGGACTAGCGGTCGCCCGCTACTCGTCCAGGTTGTCCCGCTGCGGCGGGTGAACCGGGTTGGCCTCGATGTCGTCGTCGGGGTGGGGCTGGCTGGTGCTGCGGCTGCCGCTGGCCGGGTGCGGCTCCTCGCCGAACGGCTCGGCGTCCGGGTCCACCGGGTCAAGCGGATCGGGCCGCCGTTCGTAGGGATCGGGCCACTCGGTCGGGTCGGGCTCGCCGACTGGATTGTTCAGCTCGTGGTGCGGATCCCGCTCGGGTGTCTCGTCGTTCGCTGCGTCACTCATCGGCTGAGCTCCCTTCGATATCGACCGACCTCCGCTGCACCGTTTATATCGGATGGCCGCCTGCCCCACGAACGGCGCGGAAAGTGCGAAAGTGTGCGGCGCATCACAGGCGCTGATCGAGGGCTGACAAGGAGGAGAGGGCATGGCGGACACGACATCGGGCACGATCGCTTCAACCGTGGCGTCGTTGCCGAGCTCGGCGGCCGCCCGCTTCGGTCCCAACGTCGCCGCCCGGTTCAAGCGGGGCGATCAGTGGGTGCAGCTCACCTACGCGGAGTTCGTCGAGGCGATCGACGAGATTGCGCTCGGGCTGATCGACCTCGGGATCGAGCGCGGTGACCGCGTCTGCCTGCTGGCCGAGACGCGCGTCGAGTGGTCGCTGGCCAGCTTCGGGATCTCCGCCGCCGGAGCGGTCGCCGTACCCGTCTACCCCACCAACTCCCCCAGCGAATGCGAGTGGGTCGCCGGCAACTCCGGCGCCCGCGCGATCTTCTGCGAGAACCAGGGCCAGCTGGCCAAGCTCGACGAGGTCCGCGGCGCCCTGCCCGACCTCGCGCACGTGATCGGGATCGAGGACGACGCCGGCGAGATCACGCTCGAGCAGCTCCGCGAGCGCGGCCGGGCCCGCGACCGCGGCGAGCTCGCCGCCCGCCAGGAGCAGGTCAGCCCCGACGACCCCTACACGATCGTCTACACGTCCGGCACGACCGGCGCGCCCAAGGGAGTCGTGCTGACGCACGCCAACGCGATGGCCGTCTGCCGGATGGTCACCGAGCTCGAGTTCGTCGAGCCCGGCGACGTCACCTACCTGTACCTCCCGCTGGCCCACGTGTTCGCGCTGATCACGCTGATCGCGACCTTCGACCAGGGCACCACGCTGATCTACTTCGGTGGCGACACCAAGCAGATCCTGGCGGAGCTGATCGACACCCACCCCACCTACGTCCCGTCGGTGCCGCGGATCTTCGAGAAGCTCTACACGGCCGCGATGAAGATGGTCGAGAGCGGCGGCGAGGACGAGCGCGAGCGCTTCCGCCAGGCGGTCAAGCTCGGCGTCGAGGTCCGCACCCGCCGCCAGCGGGGAGAGCCCGTGCCCGACGAGCTGGCCGAGCCGTTTCAACAGGCCGACGAGGCGATCTTCGGCCGCGTGCGCCAGCTGTTCGGCGGCAACGTGCGCCAGGCGGTCAGCGGCGCGGCCCCGATCGCGCCTGAGATCCTCGAGTTCTTCTACGCGTCGGGCGTGCCGGTGCTGGAGGGGTGGGGCATGACCGAGACGATGGGCGTCGGCACGGTGGGCACGCTGGACCACTTCAAATTCGGCACGGTCGGCCGGGGGCTCCCCCACGTCGAGCTGAAGATCGCCGACGACGGCGAGATCCTCACCCGCGGACCCCACATCTTCAAGGAGTACTGGCGCAACCCGGAGGCGACCGCGGAGACGATGAGCGGCGACTGGCTGCGCACCGGCGACTTGGGCGAGCTCGACGACGAGGGCTACCTGAAGATCACCGGGCGAAAGAAGGACATCATCATCACCGCCGGCGGCAAGAACCTGACGCCGGCCAACATCGAGAACGACCTCAAGCAGTCGCGGTTCATCTCCCAGGCGGTGATGTACGGCGACCGCCGCCCCTACCCGGTGGCGATGATCACGCTCGACCCCGAGGAGATCGTTCCGTGGGCCCAGGAGCAAGGGCTGCCCGAGGGCCTCCCCGAGCTGGCCGAGCACGAGACCGTGATCGAGATGATCCAGGCCGAACTCGACCGCGCCAACTCGAACTACGCGCGGGTCGAGCAGGTCAAGAAGTTCGCGATCCTCGACCACGACCTGTCGGTCGAGACCGGCGAGCTGACCCCGAGCCTGAAGGTCAAGCGCAACGTTATCTACGAGCGCTACGGCAACCTGTTCGACTCGCTGTACGGCTAGCGTCACTAATGGATCGACGTCCTCCCGGCTGAGCGGGCCTCGAGCTCGAACAGCCAGAAGTCGCGGGCCATCACCGGCACCGACACGTTGTAGACGGGCACCTCGCCGATCGCGCCCTCGAACGTCCCCGCGTGCGCGTGCCCGTGCAGGACGAGGTCGGGCTCGTGCTCGGCGATCGGGGCGGCCAGCCGGTCGGAGCCCAGGAACGCCCAGATCCCCTCGGGCTCGCCGGCGATCGTGGCCGCGGTCGGCGCGTAGTGCATCAGCACGATCCGGATCGGACAGGCCGCGATCTCACGCAGCCCCCGGCCCAGCGCCTCGACGTCGACCGTGGTCTCGCGATAGAGGGTGCGCATCAGCGGCTCTCCGAAATCGACCAGGTGCGAGCCGGGGAATCCGCCGACGAACCCCTTGAGGCCGACGATCCCGACCTCGACGCCGGCCGCCTCGCAGCTCACCGACTCGCGTTCGAGCACGCGGATGCGGCCCGCCTCGAGCACCTCGACGAGCTCGTCGCGGCGATCGACATGCCAGTCGTGGTTGCCCAGCACCGCGTAGACCGGGACTTCGAGCCCCGCGCAGGCCTCGGCCAGGACGGCGGCCTGCTCGGGCCTGCCGAGGTTGGTGAGGTCTCCGGCCAGGAGCACCAGGTCGACGGCGCCGCGCAGGGCGGCGAACGTCCTCACGACCTCGTCGCGGTCCCGCGCGCGGCAGTGCATGTCGCCGGCCGCCGCGATCCGCACCCGCCGGTCGCCGGTGTTCTCGGGCGGCTCGTCCATCTGCGTAGGTCTTACCCGACCGGGCGCGGTCCGTTACCGCCCGGCCCGCGCCGGGTACACACGACCCGATGAAGCTACTCGTCCTAGCCAGTGAGTCGATCACCGCGGACGCGCTGCGCTCGGCGCTGCCCGACGGCGTCGATCCTGCCGAATCGGAGGTGATGGTCGTCGCCCCGGCCGTGCAGGAGCACGGGCTGCGCTTCTGGATGTCCGACGCCGACGCGGCGATCGCCGAGGCGGACAAGGTTCGCCGCGAGACCGTCGACCGCCTGGGCGAGGAGGGAATCCCGGCCAGCGGCGACACCGGCGAGAGCGACCCGATGCTCGCGATCCAGGACGCACTGACGACGTTTGACGCCGACCGGATCGTGGTGTTCACCCACCCCGAGTCCGAAGAGGGTTATCGCGAGGACCTCGACCGCAACGAAATCGGCGAGCGCTTCGGCCGGCCGGTGGACCGAGCCATCGTCTCGGGTTAGCGGGCCGTCGGTTCCGATCGCCGGAGCCGCCGGCGCAGCGACTTCGCGTTGTCGGGGGCGAACCCGTTCCAGTCGTTGTTGAAGTAGGCGAAGACCTCCTCGCGTCGGCGCCACTGGGCGATTCGACGCGCCCACTGCTCGAGCTCGGTCGCTGAGTAGTTGCCGCCGCGGCCCCGCGACCCGTAGTGGAAGCGGACGAACCGCCACGGGGCCGTGGCCTCCAGCGACTGAAACGGGCGCTTTGGGTGATCTCCGATCGTCAGCGCCACCCCCCGCGCCCGCAGCAGCTCCATCACCTCGGGCGCGAACCAGCTCTCGTGGCGAAACTCGATCGTGTGCATTCCGTCGGGCAGCAGCTCGAGCCAGCCCTTCAGGCGCTCGTCGTCGCGGTGGAAGTTCTCGGGCAGCTGCCACAGCACCGGCCCCAGGCGGTCGGAGTCGATCAGCGCCTGCAGCGGCTCGTAGAAGCGCCGGATCGGCTGCTCGATGTCCTTCAGGCGCCTGACGTGCGTGAGGTAGCGGCTGGCCTTGACCGCGAACAGGAAGCCCGGCGGGGTCTGCTCCACCCAGCCCCGCACGATCTCGGGACGGGCCAGACGGTAGAAGGTGTTGTTGACCTCGACCGTGTCGAAGTGGGTGGCGTACAGCTCGAGCCACCGCCGCTTGGGCTCGCGCGCCGGATACAGCCGTCCGCGCCAGTCGTCGTACATCCACCCCGAGCAGCCGATGCGTACCGGCTTCATCGCTCGGGTAAGACCTCGGGATGACGCCCGACGGACAGCTGTCGCTGGGCGAGCCGACCCCGCCGATCCCCGACAAGCCCTCGCTCACCAACCTGCGCGAGGCGGTCCAGGGATGCCGCGCCTGCGAGCTCTGGGAGGGCGCCACCCAGGCCGTGTTCGGCGAGGGCCGGCGCGAGGCCAGCGTGATGCTCGTCGGCGAACAGCCCGGGGACCGCGAGGACATCGAGGGGCACCCGTTCGTCGGACCGGCCGGGAAGGTGCTCGACCAGGGCCTGGAGCGGGCCGGGATCGCCCGCGAGGACGTCTACATCACCAACGTCGTCAAGCACTTTCGCTATAAGGCGCGGGGCAAGCGGAGGATCCATCAGACCCCCGACCGCATCCACGTGAACGCTTGCCTGCCGTGGCTCGACGCGGAGCTGTCGGTGGTCAAGCCGGCGGCGGTGGTGTGCCTGGGCGCGACCGCGGGCCGTGCGCTGCTGGGTTCGCAGATCCGGGTCGGCCGCGATCGCGGTCGCCCGCTTGAGTCCGGGCTGGCCGAGCTGGTGACGCTGACCACGCACCCCTCGGCGATCCTGCGCACCGACGAGCCCGAGCGTGAAGACGCGATGAACCAGTTCGTGGCGGATCTGCAGACCGTCGCGGACTGGCTCGGCGATCGATAGCGGCCGCGGGGTCCACATGGGCGGTCTGCTACCCGCCGTCGTTTCTGCACCGCGACCCCGGGTAGCCACTTGATAACACCGACCACGAAACGCTAGGAGCACACATGGGCCTGCTCGACAAGATCACAGGTCGCGCCAAGCAAGCGGCGGGAGACGTCGCCGGCGACGACTCCCTGCGACGCCAGGGCCGCCAGGAAGAGCGCAAGGGCGAGGCGAAGGACGAGCTCGCCGACGCTCACGAGAAGGCCGACGCCAAGGCCGAAGAGGTCGCCAACCTCGAGCGCAAGACGCAGTAGCGCCTTGAGTGGCGGCGCGGGATGATCCCGCGCCGCCCGAGTCAGCCCGACTCCTCGGCTGGCGTGTCGTCCGCTTCCCTGTCGGCCGACGCGTTGTTCCCTTCCTCGGAAGCTTCGTCCGGTCCCTCGGACTCGGGCGGCGGCGCGCCCGGCACGCTCTGATCGCCGCGCTTGCGCTCCCAGTCCTGGCGGACCTCGGCGACCCTCTCGCCGAGCTCGTCGCTGTGGCGCTGCAGCCGATCGGCCTCGCGCTCGAGCTCGTCGGCCAGCTCTTCCGGGTTCTCGCTGTCGCCGTTCACCGCCCCCTGATTACCCTCAACCGCCGCGCCGCACACCACTTCTCCCGCGTTTCTGACCCCTGGGTGCGCAAGGATCGCAAGACGGGTAGCCATAGAGTGAATGGCGCGCTCGATCTGGAACGGCACGATCACGTTCGGCCTGATCGCCGTCCCGATCAAGGTCCACTCCGCGACCGAGGACAAGGGCGTCCACTTCCATCAGGTGCACGCCGCCGACGGGGCCAGGATCAAGCAGAAGCGGATCTGCTCAAAGGAGCACAAGGAGGTTCCCTACAAGCAGGTCGCCCGCGGCTACGAGCTGCGCGGCGGCAAGTACGTGCTGCTGAGCAAGGAGGAGATCGACGCCGCCGCCGGCGAGCGTTCGCATCTGATCGAGCTCGAGGAGTTCGTCGGCGCCGACCAGATCGATCCGGTGTTCTACGACCGCACCTACTACCTCGGCCCAGGCGACGATGGACAGGACGCCTACCGTTTGATGCACGATGCGCTGGACCGGACCGAGCGGGTCGGGATCGGGCGCTGGGTGTTCCACAACCGCGAGTACCTGGCAGCGGTGAGGGCGTTCGACAAGGCGCTGGTGTTGCACACGATGCGGTTCGCCGACGAGCTCGTCGACGCCGGCGAGCTCGAGCTCCCCAAGCCCAGCCGGGCCCCGAGCAAGCGGGAGGTCGAGATGGCCGGGCAGCTGGTCGAGTCGCTGTACGAGGACTTCGACCCGAGCGCATTTCACGACAGCTACCGCGAGCGCGTGCTCGAGCTGATCGAGACCAAGGCCAGCGGTAAGGAGCCCGAGCTGCCCGAGCCCGAGGAGCGCGAGGAAGCGCCCGACCTGGCCGCGGCGCTGGAGGCGAGCCTCGGGGCCTCCGGCAACGGCGGCCGTCGCTCGACCAAGCGCCGCAAGTCGAAGGCAAAGAGCTGACGATGCCGCGCTCGCTGTGGACCGGATCGCTCAGCTTCGGGCTGGTCAACGTGCCCGTCAGGGTGGTGCCGGCCGTCCGCGACCAGGACCTGCACTTCCGCCAGCTGCACGAGCCCGACGGCGCGCCGATCGAGGTCCAGCGGTGGTGCTCGGAGGAGGACGTTGAGGTCCCGTTCGAGGAGATCACCCACGGCTACGAGCTCGAGGACGGCGGCCAGGTGATCGTGTCCGACCTCGAGCTGGAGGCGATCGAGCCGCGCCGGACGCGCACGATCGAGATCGAGCAGTTCGTCGACCTCGAGCAGGTCGACCCCACCTACTTCGACCATCCCTACTTCCTCGTTCCGGCGTCCGACGACGACGGTGCCCGGCGGGCCTACAGCCTGCTGACCGCGGTGATGAGCCGCACCGACCGCGCCGCGCTGGGCCAGTTCGTGATGCGCGCCAAGGAGTATCTGGCGATCGTCCGCGAGCGCGATGGGGCGCTGACGCTGACCACGATGCTGTTCGCCGACGAGATCCGGCCGATCAAGGGCGTCGGCGCGCCCACGGGCAAAGCGCACAAGCCCACCCGCAAGCAGCTTGACGCGGCGGTCTCGGTGATCGAGGCGTTGTCTGACGACTGGGACCCGGGCAAGTACAAGGACGAGTACCGGGCCCGCCTCAAGCGCGTCGTCGACCGTAAGCGCAAGGGCGCCACGATCGAGGTCCCCGAGCAGCTCGAGGAGCCCAAGCCCGCGCCCGATCTGATGGCCGCGCTCGAGCAGACGCTGCAGGAGATGGCCGACGGCGGCAGCGGGCGGTGGTCGGACGCCCGCGAGCGCCAGGAGGCCTGAGCGTCAGTCGCGCGTGTCGCCGTCGGGGTCGCCGAGCGCGTCGGTGGGCGATCTGTGCAGCGGCTGGGTGGGCTCCTCGAGGTGCGGCGGCGCCGGGATCGACAGCGTCACCGGCTTGTCGGTCCCGACCCTGACCGTCTGCCCGTGGTGGATGAGCTCGAGCGCCCTCCCCGAGACCAGCGTGTAGACCGCCTCGTCGGCGGTGATCTCGACCATCAGCCGGCGCTGGCGGAAGCCGAGCCGGAAGCTGAGCCGGGTCAGCGGCGGGGGGAGCCGCGGCGCGAAGCTGAGCCGTCCGCTGTGGTCGCGCAGGCCGCCAAGACCCGCGACCAGCCCGAACCAGGTGCCCGCCAACGACGCGATGTGTAGCCCGTTGCGGGTGTTGTGCTGAAGGTCGTCAAGGTCCATCAGCGCCGACTCGCGCAGGTACGAGTAGGCGAGCATCATGTGCCCGACCTCGGCGGCGACGACCGCCTGCGCGGACGCCGACAGCGACGAGTCGCGCACGGTCAGCCGCTCGTAGTAGGCGAAGTCGCGCGCCTTCTCCTCCTCGGTGAACGCGTCCCCGCGCCGGTGCAGCGCGAGCACCAGGTCCGCCTGCTTGACGACCTGCTTGCGGTACAGGTCGAAGTAGTGGTAGTGCAGCATCAGGGGGTAGTTGTCGGCCGGCGTCCGCTCGAAGTCCCACATCTGATGCTGGGTGAAGCCCTCGGCCTGCGGGTGCACCTTCAGGACCTCGTCGTACGGGATCAGCATGTCGTCGGCCGCGTCGCGCCACGAAGCGAGCTCCTCGTTGTCGACCCCGAGCGCCTCCGCCCGGGCGCGGTGGCGTTCGGCCGCGTCGGCGGCTGCACCGCAGGTTGGCCTGGGCCATCAGGTTCGTATAGACGTTGTTGTCGGCCAGCGCGCTGTACTCGTCGGGACCGGTGACGCCGTCGATTCGGAAGTGTCCCGCCATGTCGTGGTGACCCAGCGAGCGCCACAGCCGCGCGGTCTCGACCAACAGCTCGAGGCCGACGTTGCGCTCGAACTCTTCGTCGCCGGTGACGAACCAGTGCCGGGCCACCGCATCGGCGATGTCGGCGTTGACGTGGAACGCCGCCGTCCCCGCCGGCCAGTAGCCCGAGCACTCCTGCCCGCGGATCGTGCGCCACGGAAACGCCGAGCCCCTCAGGCCGAGCTGAGCCGCGCGCTCGCGTGCCAGGTCGAGCGTCGACTGGCGCCAGCGCAGTGCGTCGGCCGCGGACTGCGGCGCGGTGTAGGTCAGAACCGGCAGCACGAACGCCTCGGTGTCCCAGAACGTGTGGCCGTCGTATCCCGGTCCGGTCAGTCCCTTGGCGCCGATTGCCCGCCGCTCGGACCGCGCGCCGGCCTGGAGCGTGTGAAACAGCGCGAAGCGTGCGGCCTGCTGAAGCTCGGCGTCGCCCTGGACCTCGACGTCGGCCCGCTCCCAGAAGTCGTCGAGGTAGGCGCGCTGCTCGCTGAGCATGCCCTCCCAGCCGGTGTGCCGAGCCTCCGCCAGCGCGGCGGCGACCTGGTCGCGGATCGCCGGCAACGAGCGTCGGGCCGACCACCCGTAGGCGATGAACTTGACCAACCGCAGCGGCTTGCCCTTCGCGATCCGGGAGACAACGGTCAGCCGGGCGACGTCCGCAAACGCCTCGACCGACGTCTCGGTGCCCTCGGGGCCGGCGACGATGTGGTCCATGGCGGCGCCGATCCGCAGGCCGCTGGCCTTGGTCTCGTGCATCAGCACCGCGCGGTCGTCGAGGCCCTGACACGACAGCGAGCGCAGGGGCGCGGCGACGGCGGCAGCGGCACGAGGGTCGTCCTCGGACACCGGCAGCTCCTCGTTGGCCACGAGCTCGGACTGCAGGACCACCGGCGTCGGCCCGTCGAGCGGCTCGACCTGGTAGTAGATCGCCGCCACCGCCCGCTGGGTGAACGACACCAGCCGCGTGGAGGTGATGCGCACACGTGTGTGGGCCGGCGAGGACCATTCGCAGATCCGCTGCAGCACGCCGGCGCGGAGGTCGAGCACGCGCTCGTGGCGCTCGAGCACTCCATAGCGGACGTCGAACGGCTCGTCCTCGACCAGCAGCCGGATCAGCTTGCCGTTGGTCACGTTGACGATCGTCTGCCCGGCCTCCGGGTAGCCGTAGGCGCTCTCGCCGTAGGGCAGCGGCCGGATCTCATAGAAGCCCGACAGGTAGCTCCCGGGGAGGCCGAACGGCTCCCCCTCGTCGAGGTTGCCGCGCAACCCGACGTGGCCGTTGGCGAGCGCGAACACCGACTCGCGCTGGGCGAGCTCGTCGAGGTGCAGCTCGGTCTCGCGAACCGCCCACGGCTCGGTCGGAAATGACCCGTGATGGATCACGCGAGCAGCTCGGCCAGGTCGTCGACGACGATGTCGGCGCCGTGGGCGAGCAGCGCCTCGCGCTGGCCGACGCGGTTGACGCCCACGACGATCCCGAAGTGCCCAGCCCGGCCGGCCTCGACGCCCGCGAGCGCGTCCTCGAACACGGCCGCCTCGGAGGGCTCCACGCCCAGCTTGCGCGCCGCGGCCAGGAACGTGTCCGGCGCGGGCTTGCCCGCGAGCTGCTCGCGCTCGGCGACGCCGCCATCGACGATCTCCTCGAACTGGTCGAGCATTCCGGCCGACTCCAGGACCTCGCGGCAGTTCGCGCTCGAGGACACCACCGCCCGACGCAGCCCCGCCTGGCGGACGGCCTTTACATATGCGACCGAACCCTCGTAGGGCGCCACGCCGTCGCGGTGGATCAGCTCCTGGACGAGCTCATCCTTGCGGTTGCCCAGCCCGTCGACCGTCTGCGGCCGACGGAGGGTCGTCGGGCGTGCCCTGAGGCAGCTCGATGTGGCGTGACTCCAGGAACGAACGCACGCCGTCGTAGCGGGGCTTGCCATCGACGTACGCGTCGTAGTCGTCGTGGATGTCGAACTCGACGAACTGCTCCCCGCCCTCGTCGGCGCGCTCGTGCAGGTACGCGTCGAACGTCTGCTTCCAGGCCGCCGCGTGCACCTTCGCGGTCTGCGTCAGCACGCCGTCGAGATCGAACAGGCAGGCGCGCACATCGGAGGGCAGGCCGAGCATGAGACGGGACCGTATCGTGCGCTTCGGCGGCGGAGTGTGAACACCGCGTGGCCGGGGTTGCCGCAAGCATCCTCGCATCAAGGCACCGGCGCGCCCGCTAGCTTGCAGCGCTCAAGTGACCGTCCACTCCGACACCGACTTCAACTCGCTGTACCGCCACGGCTTCGCGCGGGTCGCCGCAGCGGTTCCGCACCTCCGGATCGGCGACCCGGAGTACAACGCCCAGCGCACGCTCGAGCTCGCCGGGCGCGCCTCGGACGCCGAAGCCGCGCTGGTGATCTTTCCGGAGCTCGGGATCTCGGGCTACGCGATCGACGATCTGCTGCACCAGCACTCGCTCACCGACGCGGTGCTCGCGGCGATCGGGACGCTCGCGAAGGCCAGCGCCTCGCTGTCGCCGGTGATCGTGGTCGGCGCCCCGCTCTACCACGAGTGGGGGTTGTTCAACACCGCGGTGGTGATCCATCGCGGCGAGGTGCTCGGCGTGGTCCCCAAGAGCTACCTGCCCGAGTACCGCGAGTACTACGAGAAGCGCCAGTTCCGGGCCGCGCGCGACGCGGTCGGCACCGAGCTGCGCCTGCTCGACGCCGACGTCCCGTTCGGCCCCGACCTGCTGTTCGCCGGCCGCGACCTGCCCGCGTTCACGCTACATGTCGAGATCTGCGAGGACCTGTGGACGCCGATTCCCCCGAGCACCTATGCCGCGATGGCGGGAGCGACCGTGCTGGCGAACCTGTCGGCGAGCAACATCACCATCGGCAAGGCCGACTACCGGCGGTCGCTGTGCGCCGCGCAGTCAGCGCGGACTATCTCCGGCTACGTCTACACCGCGGCTGGGCTCGGCGAGTCGACCACCGATCTGGCCTGGGACGGACAGGCGCTGATCTACGAGAACGGCGACCTGCTGACCGAGAGCGAGCGCTTTTCCGACGACCAGCAGCTGATCCTCGCCGACCTGGACCTCGAGCGGATCATCGCCGACCGGGCCGGCACCAGCAGCTACGGCGACTCAATCGGAGACCACCGACGTCGGCTGGCCCGGATCCGGCGGATCGAGATCGACCTCGGCGCCGCCCGCCGGCACGTAAGGCTGAGCCGCGCGATGGAGCGCTTCCCCTACGTCCCGGCCGACCCGGCCACGCGCAACGAGCGCTGCGAAGAGGTCTACAACATCCAGGTGCGCGGCCTCGAGACGAGGCTGCGTGCAACCGGGATCGAGAAGATCGTGATCGGCGTGTCCGGCGGGCTGGACTCGACGCACGCGCTGATCGTCGCGGCGCACGCGTTCGATCGGCTTTGCCTCCCGCGCACGAACGTGCTCGCCTACACGATGCCGGGGTTCGCCACGAGCTCGCTGACGCTCGGCAACGCGCACGAGCTCATGCACGCGCTCGGGGTCAGCGACCACGAGCTCGACATCCGCCCCGCGGCCACGCAGATGCTCCGCGACCTTGGCCACCCGGCCGCCGACGGCGACCCCGTCTACGACGTGACGTTCGAGAACGTTCAGGCCGGCGAGCGCACGTCGCACCTGTTCCGGTTGGCCAACCACCACGGCGCGCTCGTGCTCGGGACCGGTGACCTGTCGGAGCTCGCGCTCGGCTGGTCCACCTACGGTGTCGGCGACCACATGTCGCACTACAACGTCAACGCCTCGGTGCCAAAGACACTGATCCAGTTCCTGGTCCGCTGGGCGATCGACTCCGATCAGTTCGGCGCTCGCGCCTGCCACGTGCTCGACTCGGTGCTGGGGACGGCGATCTCGCCGGAGCTGATCCCCAGCCACGATCCCGACTCCGACAAGCCCGGCGCCGACAGCGAGAGCGTCGTCGGGCCGTACGAGCTGGTCGACTTCTTCCTCTACTACACGCTGCGGTTCGGATACCGCCCGAGCAAGGTGGCGTTCCTGGCCCACCACGCCTGGGGCGATCGGCGAAGCGGGCGCTGGCCGGACCTGATCCCCGAGGAGAGCCGCAACGAGTACACGCTCGCCGAGATCAAGCACTGGCTCGGGGTGTTCCTGCTGCGCTTCTTCCAGATCAGCCAGTTCAAGCGCTCCGCGATCCCCAACGCCCCCAAGGTCGGGTCGGGCGGGTCGCTGTCGCCGCGCGGCGACTGGCGCGCTCCCAGCGACGGCAACGCCGACACCTGGCTGGCCGAGCTGCGCGAGGGCGTACCGGACTCGGATGACTAGCCTCGCTTCTGACAACGCCGACAGAGGAGGATCGTGATGGCTGACCAGGCCACACCGGGCGGCGAGACCGTCGCGGTGCTCGGAGCCGGAAGCACGATGGGGTTCGCGATGGCCCGCAACATGCTCCGGGCCGGGATCGGAGTGCGGGCCTGGAACCGCACCGCCGACAAGGCGCAGCCGCTGACCGCGGACGGAGCCGAGGGGTTGCGCTCGCCGGCCGAGGCGGCCGACGGGGCCGGGATCATCGTCACGATGCTGTCCGATGCCGACGCGGTGATCGAGTCGGCCGGCCCGGCGCTCGACGCCGCGGCGGACGGCGCGGTGTGGCTGCAGATGAGCACGATCGGCGAGCCGGGCACCGACCGTTGCATCGAGATCGCGCGCGAGCACGGCGTCGGGTTCCTCGACGCGCCCGTGCTCGGCACCAAGCAGCCCGCCGAGGAGGGCAAGCTGGTCGTGCTGGCCTCGGGCCCAGAGGAGCTGCGCGGTCGGGCCCAGCCGGTCTTCGACGCCGTCGGGCAGAAGACGCTCTGGGTCGGTGCGGCCGGCGCGGGGTCGCGCCTGAAGCTGGTCGTCAACAGCTGGGTGCTGACCGTGACCGAGGGAACCGCCGAGACGATCGCGCTCGCCGAGGGCCTGGGCCTGGACCCGTCGCTGCTGTTTGAAGCGATCGACGGCGGGGCGCTCGACCTCCCGTACCTCCGGGTCAAGGGCAACGCGATGATCCAGCGCAACTTCGATCCGGCGTTCCGGCTCGAGCTCGCCGCCAAGGACGCCCGCCTGGTCGAGGACTCCGCTCGCCGGGCCGGCCTCGACCTGCCGGTGCTGGCCGCGGTCGCGCAGCGGATGACCGAGGGCGCCAAGGAGCACGGCGACAAGGACATGGCCGCGACCTACCTGACCGCCACCGCCCGCGGCTGAGGCGGTGCCCTCGGCCCGGCCCGCCCCCGGGTGAGCGCCGACGCGCTGATCGTCGGCTCCGGCCACAACGGGCTGGCCGCGGCGATTACGCTGGCGCGCGCCGGGTGGCGGGTGACCGTGCTCGAGGCCGCGCCCGTGCCGGGCGGCGCGGTCGCGACCGAGGAACTGACGCTGCGCGGGTTCGCCCACGACGTCTACTCGGCCGTGCACCCGGCGGCGGCGGCGTCGCCCGTGTTCGAGCGGATGCCGCTGCAGCGACACGGGCTGCGGTGGGTGCAGCCGACCGCGTGCTATGCCCATCCGCTGTCCGACGGCCGCGGCGCCTCGCTGTACCGCGATCTGCAGCGGACGGCCGCCAGCCTGGAGCGGCTGGACCCGGGCGCCGGCGAAGCCTGGGGACGGTTCGCGCTGCCGTACGTGCGCCGGTTCGGAGCGCTGCGTCGGCTGTTCCTCGGGGCGTTTCCTCCGCTCGCGGGCGCGGCGCGGTTGCGTCCGCGGGCGTTGCTCGAGCTCGCGCGGGTGTCGCTGATGCCGGTGCAGGCGCTGGCCGGCGAGCTGTTCTCTGACCCGGGCGCCCGGGCGTGGCTGTACGGCTCGGCGATGCACGGCGACGTGCCGGTGACCGCGGCGGGGAGCGCGATCGTCGGCGTGTACCTGAACCTGCTCGGGCACGGGGCCGGCTGGCCCAGCCCCGAGGGCGGAGCCGGCCGGCTTACCGCGGCGCTGGTCTCGTACCTCCGCGAGCTCGGTGGCGAGCTGCGCACCGGCGCCGAGGTCGTCCAGATCCCGGCCCGCCGCGGCCGCGTCACCGGCGTCCGGCTGAGCAACGGCGAGGGCGTCGCCGCGCGGGTCGTGATCGCCGACGTGCTCCCTGACGCGCTGGCGTCGCTCGCCGGCACGGCGCTGCCGGGCGAATACGCGGCCGCACTGCGGCGCTACCGGCCCGGGCCGGCGACGCTCAAGCTCGACTGGGCGCTCGACGGGCCGATCCCGTGGAGCTACGACGAGGCACGGGCGGCCGGCACCGTCCACGTCGGCGGCGATGAGCCCGAACTGCTGCACGCGGGGTTCGCCGACGGGCAGCTTCCGGAGCGACCGTTCGTGCTGCTCGGCCAGCAATCGATCGCCGACCCGACGCGGGCGCCCGCCGGCCGGCACACCGCCTGGGCCTACGCCCACGGGCCGCAGGCGCTCGACTGGGACGCCGCGCGCGACCGGCATGTCGAGCGGATCGAAGCGCAGATCGAGCGCTTCGCGCCCGGGTTCCGCGACCTGATCCTGGCTCGGCACGTGCTCTCCCCCGCCGACTTCCAGCGCCGCAACGCCAACCTGATCGGCGGTGACGTCGGCGGCGGCAGCTATGGCCTGGACCAGCTGCTGTTGCGCCCGGTTCCGCGGCTGATTCCCTACCGCACGCCGGTGGGCGGCCTCTACATCGCCAGCGCCGCGACGTTCCCCGGCGGCGGCGTTCACGGCGTCGCGGGTCACGCCGCGGCGCGGCT
This sequence comes from uncultured Solirubrobacterales bacterium, assembly GCA_963831845.1. Classification (GTDB taxonomy): domain Bacteria; phylum Actinomycetota; class Thermoleophilia; order Solirubrobacterales; family Solirubrobacteraceae; genus Palsa-465. Next base: position 154,370 of record CAWHRT010000022.1, read on the forward strand.
GGCGCTCGCCCGAGCCCGTGCATCGCCGCGGGAAGCTGTTCGCCCGGACCTCGGCTGGGTAAAGCAGTGACGACATGACGGTCGCGGTGCTGGACATCGACGGGACGCTGGTCGACACCAACTAGCACCACGCGATCGCGTGGTTCCGCGCGTCCGTGGTACTCGCCAGCTCGGCGAAGCAGGACGAGGTCGACCACTATCTGGAGTTGCTGGGCGCGCGCGAGCTCGCCGATGCCTGGACCACGTCGGCCGACGTCGCGGCGGCTGTGCGAGTCGCTTGACCGGACGCCGCTGGCCTGAACGCGACGCTGCCCGGTCAGCGCGACTCGCGCTTGGCGAGCGCCACGCCGAACCACAGCCAGCCGATCGCCGGCGCGGCGACGATCCCGACGATCACCGGCGCCAGCCCGCCGAACACCACGTTGGCGACCAGCACCAGAATCGCGGTCAGCCCCACCGACAGGAACACCATCGCCACGATCGCGTCGAGGTTGCCAATCCTGACCAGGTAGCCCTTCTCGCCCTCGCGGAACAGCAGCCGGTGGTGGACCATCGGCGCGATCAGCAGCACCGCGGCGATCGCCACGCAGAGCAGCGCCACGAAGTAGACGTCGCGGTCAAACGACGACAGCGCGGTCCAACGGCTGTTGAACGGGACTATCAGCAGGAACCCGAACAGCACCTGGACGCCCGCACCGGCGACGCGCAGCTCGGTCATCAGCTCGGTCTGGTTGCGGTCCAGCCGTTCCTGGGGGGCCTCGTCGCGCTCGGCGTCGGGCGGTGGCTCGTCGCGCGCATCCCCGCGCGCGGAGGTTTGTGCTGTGGTGCTGGCCATCATTCGGGGACTCCCTGCATTAACGACTACCCGGCCGGGGAGCACCTGACGCCGCGAGAACCGCTAGGCGGAGATCACCGTCGGCGTGCCGAGCGGGATGTGCGCCATCAGCCAGCGGCCCTCGGCCAGCGTCAGGCGCAGGCAGCCGTGGCTGACCGGCAGGCCGATGCTCGACGTCTCGGGCGTCGAGTGGATCGCGATCCGGTCGCCGCCGTTCCAGCCCTCGATCTCATGCGGTGACTTTGCCGACAGGGCCAGCACGCAGCACCCGTAGGGCCCGCTGTCGTCGCCGGTCAGCAGCCGGTCGGTGACCGCGAAGCGCCCCGTCGGGGTGGGCGCGGTGGGGCGCCCGACCGCGACCGTGTAGCGCTTTACCAGCTTGCCGTTGTCGATCACCATCAGCCGGCGTTTGTGCAGCGAGACCTTGATCTGCCAGGTCACGCGGCCGAGCTTCGTCGCCGATTGGTCGATCCAGCCCAGGTTCCCGTTGCCGGCGATCGGGCTGACCACGCCGAGCCACTTGCCCTCGCGGCGCTGCACCCACAGCGCCTGGGGCGACCCGAAGTCCGTGCGGGTGGTGAGCTTGGCGATCGTCTTGCCGCCGGGCGACGCGCGCATCGTGGTCGGGTGCCGGACCAGCGCCACCAGCACGCCGGGCTGGCGGTGGTGGGTCGGCGCCGCCGGCGTCGTGGTCGTCTGCGGGTTGGACGGGGGCGCGGGTGGGGTCGGCTTGAAGCTGTTGGCGCTCGCCTTGGCCGCGCCGGGCTTGGCGGACGAGATCGCCACGCCGATCACGATCGGGACGGCGGGGATCACGGCGGCCAGCAGCGCGATCACCGCCGCCAGACGCCACCTCCGGCGCCGGCCCGACGGCTGCGGTGCGTCGGTCTGTTCGCTCATCTGCCCCTGTCCTGAGAAGGTTGCAATGCCCTGCCGCGCATCGCTCGCGGCTGCCCCTACGTTAGCGCAGGGTGCGGGCGATCCTCGGCTGTGGACGGGCGTCGTAATCTGTTGTCCATGCTCGGATTCAGACGCAACCTGACGATGATTGACGCCGCCGACGCGCTTCCCGGGCGCGACCGAGAGATGCCGGTCCCCGAGCGCCACGAGGTGCTCGGCACGCCGCTCAAGCCTCCGTTCCCCGAGGGCCTCGAGCGGGCCGTCGTGGGTATGGGCTGCTTCTGGGGCGCCGAGCGCGTGTTCTGGCAGGCGCCGGGGGTGTACACCACCGCGGTCGGTTACGCGGGCGGCTTCACGCCCAACCCCACCTACGACGAGGTGTGCTCGGGGCGCACCGGCCACACCGAGGCGGTGCTGGTCGTGTTCGACCCCGCCAAGACCTCCTACACCGAGATCCTCCGGCTGTTCTGGGAGAACCATGACCCCACCCAGGGCATGCGCCAGGGCAACGACGTCGGCACCCAGTACCGGTCAGCGATTTACTACTCGGGCGAGGCGCAGCGTGCCGCGGCCGAGGCGTCGATGACGGCCTATGCCGAACGTCTGCGCGACGCCGGCTACCCCGTGGTCACCACCGAGATCGCCAAGGCCGGCCCGTTCTACTACGCCGAGGACTACCACCAGCAGTACCTGGCCAAGAACCCCAACGGCTACTGCGGCCTCGGGGGGACGGGCGTGAGCTGCCCGGTGGGGTTAGGGGTCGAGACCCCGAGCGCGTCGTAGCGCTCGGCAGGGGCTCGGCCCTCGGTCGCTAGTGGGCCACTAGCCGCCGGCGACGGCGGGCAGGATCGTGACCTCGTCCCCGTCCTCGACGGCCGTGTCGAGACCATCGAGGAAGCGGATGTCCTCGCCGCCGACGTAGACGTTTACGAAGCGACGCAGGCCGCCGTCCTCGGCGATCCTGCTCCGCAGGTCGCCGAAGCGGTCATACAGCGCGTCGAGGACTTCGCCGACGGTCGACCCGTCGACGTTCGCCGTCCCCTCGCCGTCCGTAGCTGCCCTCAGCTGGGTTGGGATCTTGACGGTGACTGCCATCGCCGCGGAGTCTAAACGCGAGACAGGGCGGTCGGTCACGCCGTCGCCGCGACGCGCTCGCCGGCGGCCTCAAACGACGCGAACGTCGGGTCGATCTCGCGGGCCTCGAACGTGCCGCGGGCGACGTCGAGCGTCTTGAGCCCGTCGCCGGTGATGTACGCGACGACCCGCTCGTCGGGGTCGATGTCGCCCCGCCGCGCGAGCTTGGCCAGCGTCGCGATCGTCACGCCACCGGCGGTCTCGGTGAAGATCCCGGTGGTGGCGGCGAGCAGCTTGACGCCCTCGCGGATCTCGTCGTCGGTGACCGCTTGCACCGCGCCGCCGCTGCGGCGGGCGAGGTCGACCGCGTAGGGCCCGTCCGCCGGGTTGCCGATCGCCAGCGACTTGGCGATCGTGTCCGGCTTGACCGGACGGCAGAAGTCCTCGCCGGCCTCGAACGCGTTGGCCACCGGCGCGCAACCGGTCGCCTGGGCGCCGTTGAACGTCGGCAGCTCGCCTTCGACCAGCCCCAGCTCGAGCCACTCCTCGAAGCCGCGCGCGATCTTGGTGAACAGCGAGCCCGACGCGATCGGGCAGACCACCCGGTCGGGGAGCTCGAACCCGAGCTGCTCGACGGTCTCGAACGCGAGCGTCTTGGAGCCCTCGGCGTAATACGGGCGCATGTTGATGTTCACGAACGCCCAGTCGCGCTCGCCCGAGATCTCCGTGCAGAGGCGGTTGACGTCGTCGTAGTTGCCGCGGACGGCCACGAGGTTGGTGCCGTAGATGCCCGTCGCCAGCACCTTCTGCTCCTCGAGGTTGGACGGGATGAACACGTAGGACTCGAGCCCCGCGGCCGCCGAGTGCGCGGCGACGGCGTTGGCGAGGTTGCCGGTCGACGCGCAGGCGATCGTCTGAAAGCCGAGCTCGCGGGCGCGGGCCAGGGCGATCGACACGACCCGGTCCTTGAACGAGTGGGTCGGGTTGGCGGCGTCGTTCTTGATCCACAGCTGGCGCAGACCGAGCTCATCCGCGAGCCGGTCGACGCGCAGCAGCGGGGTCCACCCGGCGGGCAGCGTCGGCTGCGGCGGCGCCTGGACGGGCAGGAAGTCCGCGTAGCGCCACAGCGACAGCGGGCCGGCCTGGATCTTGCGGCGCAGCGCCAAGGGATCGTCGTCCGGCCGCGATTCGTAGGCGACCTCTAGCGGGCCGAAGCAGCGTTCGCACACGTAACGCGCCTCGAGCGCGTAGGTGGCCTTGCATTCCTTGCAACGAAGAGACTCTGGCGGCATATGTGAAAAAACCTCCGCCGGGGTCTGTGGTCGGAGGTCATAAGAAACCGCCATCTCCACATCTCCCAGGCCTTTGTGGTTGGAGCCTGATGGAATTGGCACCGTTCCCTTGCGGGAGGTTGCCGGGGTTTCATAGGGCCATATCCCTCCACCCCTCTGGATGCGTACTGCTATGTGCCCTGAAGTATTAGCAGACGCCCGGACGCAGTTCCAGCCCAGCCGGCCACGTAACGACGGCCCCGGCCCGGTGTTTAGTGGCCCGCGTGGCCGTCCCCTCCGCCGATCCACTAGCCCGCCTCGAGGCCGCCCTGGCCGCCGGGACCAAGGCCCCCAGCCGGCGGATGCTGATCATCGTCAACCCGTACGCGACGACGGTCTCCGACCGGCTGCGCAACCTCGTCGTCTACGCCCTGCGGGGCGCCTACGAGGTCGAGGCGATCGACACCCAGTCCCCCGGACACGCCACCGAGCTGACCGGCAAGGCGGCTGGCCAGGGGTACGACGTGGTCGTGGCGTTCGGCGGCGACGGCACCGTCAACGAGGCGGTCAACGGCCTGGCGGGCTCCGACACGCCGCTCACCTGCCTCCCGGGCGGGCGCGCCAACGTGTACTGCCGGATGCTCGGCATCCCCAGCGACGTGATCGACGCGACCGAGCACCTGCTGCGGATCGCCGACGACTGGCGCCCGCGGGCGATTGATCTCGGCGAGGTGAACGGGCGCAAGTTCGTGTTCTCGGCCGGCGTCGGGCTCGACGCGAGCGTGGTGCAGCGCGTTGACGCGCACCCCCGGATGAAGGCGCGGCTGGGCGAGTGGTACTACACGTGGGCCGGAATCGACACGTTCACGCGCCGCTACCTGCTGCACCCGCCGCGGCTCGAGGCGTTGGTCGCAGATGAGCGGATCCCCGGCGTGACCACGATCGTCCAGAACGCGACCCCGTACACGTACTTCGGAGACCGTCCGGTCGAGATGGCGCAGGGCGCCACGCTGGTGAGTGGCAACCTGGCCGGGATCGTGCTCGAGCGCGCCCGCCCCAGCGGGATCCCGACGATTATCTGGCGGGCGCTGTCCAAGCGGGCCACGGTCGGCGGCCATCGGCACATCCATTCGTTCAGCGGCGTCAAGGAGCTGTCGGTGCGGACCGCAGACGAACGTCCACTGCCCCTGCAGGTCGACGGCGACTACATCGGGGAAGTCGACGAGGCGCGGTTCGCGGTCGTCCCCGGCGGGATCCTCGTTGTCTCCTGAACGGTTGCGGGTGGGGCTGATCGTCGCCCTCGCGGCGCTGGCCGCGATGGTGGCCGGCGCGGCCGTTGCGCGGCCGGCCGGTGGCGGCAAGCGCCCGCTGGTTCACCTGCCCGGCGCGCCCAGCTGCCCGGTGTTCCCGGCCAACAACCCCTTCAACCAGCGGGTCGACGGGCTGCCTGTGGCCCACGACTCCGCGGCGCTGGTGGCGCGGATCGGCCTCGGCGACCCGGTCCACCCCGACTTCGGCTCGGGCCTCTACAACGGCGCCCCGATCGGGATCCCCTACGCGGTCGTGTCCAAGCACACCCGCCGGGTGCCGGTGAGCTTCCACTACGCCTCGGAGTCAGACGGTCACCGCTACCCGCTCGGACCCCACGTCGCGATCGAGGGCGGCGCGAGCTCGACCGGCGATCGCCACGTGATCGTCGTCGACAGAGACTCGTGCCGAGACTACGAGCTGTTCGCGGCCTACCCCCACGACGGCGGCCGTCGCTGGACCGCCGGCTCGGGCGCGATCTTCAACCTGCGCTCCAACCGGCTGCGGCCCGCCACCTACACGTCAGCCGACGCCGCCGGGCTGCCGATCCTGCCCGGACTGGCCCGCTACGACGAGGTCGCCCGCGGCGCGAATCGACCACGCGCTGCGGTTCACCGCGCCGTGCACGGCCGCGCGATACGTGTACCCCGCCCGGCACTTCGCCTCCACCTGCAGCGGACCGTCGCTGCCGCCGATGGGGCTCCGGGTCCGCCTGAAGCGCAGCGTGAACATCTCCCGCCTCCCCTACCAGGCGCGAGTCGTCGCCCGGGCGCTCAAGCGCTACGGGATGATCCTGGCCGACAACGGCTCGCCCTGGTTCATCTCCGGCGCGCCCAACCGTCACTGGGACAACGACGCGCTGCACCAGCTCGATCGCCTCACCGGCCGCGACTTCGAGGTCGTCGACACGCGGTCACTCCCCCGCCCCGGCTTGTAGAGATCGCTTCGCCGGGGGGGCGAACTTCGCGCGCCCGGGGCTCTGTATCGCGTGGCGCGCAGCGACATCCAGCTGACCGCGAGCGACCTCGAGCTGTTGCGGTTCGCCGGCGAGCACCGGTTCGTGCTGTCGGCGCACGTACAGGCGCTGCTGAGGCTGACCGCGAAGGCGGCGGACGCGCGCCTGGCCGAGCTGAGCGACGCCGGGTTCCTCGCCGAGCGGACGGTGTTCGCCGACTTCCCGGCGACATACCGCAGCACGCGGCGCGGCCTCGACGCGATCGGCAGCAAGCTGCGCGCGCCGACGATCGACTTGGGCCGCTACGACCACGAGGTCGGCGCAGCGTGGTTGTGGCTGGCGGCGCGCAACGGCGCGTTCGGACCGATGCGCGAGGTCCTCGGCGAGCGGCAGCTGCGCTCCCGGGACGGCGCCGCCGAAGGCCGCCCGGGCTTGGCGGGACCGCTGGCGGTGAGGCTCGGCGGGGTCGGCCGGGGCGGGCGGCCGCGGCTGCACCACCCCGACCTGCTGCTGGTGGACCCGGCGGGGCGCCGGCTTGCCGTCGAGCTGGAGCTGAGCTCCAAGGGGCGCGAGCGCCGCGAGCGGATCCTCGCCGGCTACGCCGCCGACCGGCGCATCGCCGGGGTCCTGTACGTGGTCGAGAGCCCGCGGCTGGCCGAGTCGATCCGCACGTCGGCGCGGCGGCTGGGCATCTCTGATCTCGTCCACGTGCGGAGGGTGCGCTGGGCTCGGGACGCACCGCGCGCCGCGGACCTGGCGGCGAGCCGGTCGGCGGCGCCGCAGCGAGCCGCGTCGCCGCGCCGGGCCCGGCGGGCGCGCCGGACGGCCACCGCGGGAGCCGAGCTGTGACGCCGCCGTCCGGTCCCCAGGCACCTCGCCCCCGCAGGCGCCCGTACTGGATGCTGCTCGCCTTCGCCCTGCTGGTGCTGGCGCCGCCGGCGTGGGCGATCGTCGGAATCGTCGGGCTCGGGGTGGTCACCGCCGCGATGATCGGCTCCCGGCTGGTCGGCGCCGGCCGCGAGCGCGCCGCGGGCAGGCGGGCGGTGCCGGACGGCGTGCCACTCGGGGTCGACAGCGACGGGCGCGCGGTGGTGCTCAGCGACCGGCAGCTGTCGGCTCACGCGCTGATCGTCGGCGCCAGCGGAGCGGGCAAGTCGACGACGCTGCTGACGATCCTGACCGACCACGTCCGCCGCGGCCGTCCGGTCGTGGCGATCGACATGAAGGGCTCGCCCGCGTTCGCCCGCGAGCTGGCCGGCGCCGCCGCCGCGGCGGGCCGTCCGTTCCAGCTGTGGTCGCTGGACGGGCCGAGTCACTGGAACCCGCTCGCCCATGGCAACGCGACCGAGCTGAAGGACAAGCTGATCGGGACCGAGCGATTCACCGAGCCCCACTACCAGCGGGCGGCCGAGCGCTACATCCAGATGGTCCTGCAGGTGCTCGAGCACACGCACCCCGGGCGGCCGCCGACGCTCGACGAGGTCGTCCGGATGATGGACCACCGCCGGTTGCCGAGCGTCGCGCGCGAGCTTCCGGAGCCGCTGGCCGAGCGGATCACGGACTATCTCGACGGCCTCACCGGCGACCAGGTGAGCGCGATCCGGGGCCTGGGCACGCGCCTGGCGATCCTCACCGAGTCGCACTCCGCCCCGTTCCTGTCGCCGGCACCGGACGGGCGTGGCACCGAGGTCGACCTGCACCGAGCGCTGTCGGGCGGCGAGGTCGTGCTGCTCAGCCTGAACTCGGGCCGGTACGGCAAGCTGGCCGCGCAGCTCGGGACGCTCGCTGTCCAGGATCTGGTGTGCGCCGCGGGCGAGCGGCTGGCCAGCGACGGGGACGCGGGGCGCCCGCAGGCGATCGTCGGGATCGACGAGTTCTCGGCGCTCGGATCAGACCACGTGATGCAGCTGATCGCGCGCGGTCGCGAGCCCGGCGTGGTCGTCGTGCTCGCCACCCAGGAGCTGGCCGATCTGGACCGGGCGGCGCACGGGTTGCGCGACCAGGTGCTGGGCACCGCGGCGGTCAAGATCGCCCACCGTCAGGACGTTCCCGCATCGGCCGACGCGTTCGCCCAGATGGTCGGCACGGTCAGGGTCTGGGAGGAGACCCGCCGGATCGGCGGATCGGCGTTCGCGCGCTACGACACGGGCCGCGGCACGCGCCGGGAGGTCGAGCGGTTCGCGCTGCACCCGAACGTGATCAAGGAGCTGCGCACCGGAGAGGCGGTGGTGATCACCAAGCAGCCGGCGGCGCGGGCGAGGACCGTCCGGGTCGGTCCCCCGCGTCGGGAAGGACCCGAGTTGGGGTGACCGACTCGAACGTTCTCCCTGCCGCCGCGATCAGCCGCCGAAGCCGCTGGCCGCGATGTACGTCGTGGCGCTGCCGTTGGGGTGGATCAGCACCGTCGGGGCGAGGCACTTGGCCGGCAGCGTGAACTGGCCGCGGATCCGTGCGTTGCCGGTGGTCGAGATCGGCACCGACGCGGTCGTGCCGACGGCCGGCGTGCTGTCGGCGCCGCAGTACAGCGAGGCCGAGACCATCGTCACCGGCCCGGGGGTTCCGTTGCCGGGCGCGACCGGGATCACGAGGCCGCGGATCACGACGTCGACGCGGCCGTTGTCACGAATCCGGGCGTCGCCGAACTTCAGGACCCAGGGGGCGCCGCCGGCGACGTTGCCGTGCAGCGTCGGGTCTGCGGGGACGCTCGGCGCGAGCGTCGTGTCGAGGGCGGTGCGGTCGTGGAATCGGTGATCGCGGAAGTGATGGTCGCGGCGATCGCCACGGTCGCCGCGGTCGCCGCGATCGCCACGGTCCCCGCGGTCGCCACGGTCGCCGCGATCCCGCGGTCGCCTTGGTGGTCGCCGCGGTTGTCGCCGCTGCCGGGGCCGCTGCTGCCCGAGCCGCCGCCCTGGTCGGCGACCGCGTTCACGGCCGTGAATGCCGATCCGGCGAACGCCGACGCGGCCAGCATCGCTACCGCAGCGCGCTTAGATATCTGCATGTTTCCTCCGTTTTGGTGGGGAGCCTCAGGAGGTATGACGCCTTTGCGCGCGATTCCTCACGCGGAAATTTCGAATTGTGCCCGCGGCCGGCCCCGGGGCCGTTCTAGACAGCGCCCGGCGTGACCCGGTAGGCGTCGAACACCGACTCGATGTTGCGCAGCCGGCTGATCGTCTGATCGAGCGCGTGCGTGTCGCCGACCTCGACCACGAACCGGTTCTTGACCATCGGGTGGTTGACCGTGCAGCGCGCCTCGATGATGTTGATCCCGGCCTCGGCGAACGTCCGGGACATGTCCTCGAGCAGGCGGTGGCGGTCCCAGCCGTCGACCTCGATCTCGACCCGGAACGAGGTCTCGGCGTCGCCGTCCCACGCGACCGGCGTGAAGCGCTCGGGATCGCGTCGCAGCACGGCCACGTTCGGGCAGTCCTCGCGGTGGATCGTGATCCCGCGGCCGAGTGAGATGTAGCCGACGATCGGGTCGCCCGGGACCGGCCGGCAGCACTTGGCCAGCCGCAGCATGACCTCGTCGATCCCCTCGACCGAGATCCCGAACTGCGACGACGATGTGGTCGCGCGCGAGCGCCGGCGCCCGGTCTGCAGCAGGTCGTCGGCGGCGGTCGGCTCGGACTCGGCCGCCTCGCCCTGCTTGAGCAGCTGCATGATCTTGTTGACGACGACCTTCGGCGAGATCTTGGCCCCGCCGAGCGCGATGTAGAAGTCGTCGCGCCTTGCGGAAGCCCATCTCGCGGATCACGTCGGCCAGCAGCGGCGAGCCGACGATCTTCTGGGCCGGCAGGCCCTGCTTGCTTCAGGTGCTCCTGCAGCAGCTCGCGCCCGGTGTGCTCGGTGTCCTTGCGGGTCTCGGCCTTGAACCAGGCCTTGATCTTGTTGCGCGCGCGGGTGGTCTTGACCAGCGCGAGCCAGTCGCGTGACGGACCGCGCTCGCGCTTGGAGGTCAGCACCTCGACGATGTCGCCCGAGCGCAGCTGGTAGGACAGCGGCACGATCTTGCCGTTGACCTTGGCGCCGACGCAGCGGTGGCCGACGTCGGTGTGGATCTCGTAGGCGAAGTCCAGCGGCGTCGCGCCGGCGGCCAGCGACTTGACCTCGCCCTTCGGCGTGAACACGAACACCTCGTCCTCGAACAGGTCGACCTTCAGCGTCTCCATGAACTCCCGCGGGTCGGCCATGTCCTGCTGCCAGTCCAGCAGCGACCGCAGCCACTTGAGCTTGCCGTCGGAATCGGGCGCGGGCGCGCCCCGGCGGCCGGACTCCTTGTACATCCAGTGCGCGGCGATCCCGAACTCGGCCAGGTCGTGCATCTCGCGGGTGCGGATCTGGATCTCCAGCGGGCGGCCCTCGGGTCCGATCACGGTCGTGTGCAGCGACTGGTACATGTTGAACTTCGGCATCGCGATGAAGTCCTTGAAGCGCCCGGGCAGCGGCTTCCACAGCGAGTGGATCACGCCGACCGCGCCGTAGCAGTCCTTGACCGAGCCGACGATCACCCGCATCGCGGTGAGGTCGTAGATCTCGTTGAACTCGCGCCCCTTCTTGGTCATCTTCGAGTAGATCGAGTAGAAGTGCTTGGCGCGCCCTGAGATCTCGGCCTCGATCCCGAGCTCGTCGAGCTCCTTGGCCAGGTACTCGCCCGCCTGGTTGACGTAGCGCTCGCGCTCGGCGCGCTGCTGGGCCACCAGGCCCTTGATCTCGTTGTACTTGCGCGGGTGCAGCGTCTGGAACGCGAGGTCCTCGAGCTCCCACTTGATCGCGTGGATACCGAGCCGGTGGGCGATCGGCGCGTAGATGTCGAGCGTCTCGCGCGCCTTCTCGATCTGCTTCTGCTTGGGCATCGCGGCGATCGTGCGCATGTTGTGCAGGCGATCGGCGAGCTTGATCAGGATGACCCGGATGTCCGTGGCCATCGCGACCATCATCTTGCGGTAGTTCTCGGCCTGCGCCTCGTCGCGCGACTGGAACGTCAGGCCGGTGAGCTTGGTGACGCCGTCGACCAGGCCGGCGATCTCCTCGCCGAACGCCTCGCGGACCTCCTCCAGCGACGCCGACGTGTCCTCGACGGTGTCGTGCAGGAGCGCCGCGCACAGCGTCTCGGTGTCGAGGCGCATCCCGGCGCAGATCTTGGCCACGCCGACCGGATGGATGATGAAGTCCTCGCCGGTGCGTCGCCGCTGGTCGGCGTGGTGCACGCAGGCGTACACGAACGCCTCCTCGACGCGCTAGCGGTCGACCTCGACCGCGGCCTGGTCGGCGTGCTCCTCGACGATCGCGAACAGGTCGGCCAGCAGCTGCTGCTCGACCTCGGTCAGCTCGACCCGGTCGATCGCGGTCTGGCCGTCGCCGTCGGTGACCTGGTCGACGGGCGGGCGCAGCGTCGCGATCATCCCGGAGCGCCCGTCGCCGTCGTCGCGCACGGCCGCGTCGGCGCCATCGCCGTGGACCTCCGGACGAGCATCCTCGGCCGCGCCCGCGCGACCGCCGCCAGCGCCCTCGGTGGACCGGGTCAGCCGCTTGGTCGGGGATTTGCGCTGCTCAGGAATCGTCGTCCGTCCTCGTATCGCGTTGCATACGCCCTGTACGCCGGAGAGCGCTCCAGCGAGGTGGGCGCCGTCCCGGCAATCGCCAGGGCCGGCAGATCCCGGTCGAGGCTGACGAGCTCCAGCTCCGCGAGCACCTTGACCAGCCTGGCCGCCAACCGTGGCGGACGACCATGCGGCCCATCGCCGCGAAGCAGGTGCTCGAGCTCCTCACCGGCCACCCTCTCCCGGGTCCGAAGAACTCGGTAGAGAGCCACGAGCGAAGCACGTAGGCCGTACTCGAGCTCGTGCATCTGCTCTGCAAAGCGTAGCTCAGGCTGGCCCCACGCCAAGTGGGTAACGCGCACACGGTCGTGCAGCAGGGACTCCGCAGCGGCGCAGGACGGCGGGTCGAGCGCCACGATCTGCTCGAATCCGTCGGCGATCTCGGGGCGGCGCTCGAGCGCGTGGTAGGAGATCAGCGCAAACCCCCCGACGCGGGCGCTCAGCCCGGCCAGGCGCCGCGGGACGTCGGCGCACACCGCCAGCACCGAGCTGCCGGTGCAGAGCGCGTCGGACAGCACCGCCAGCGGGCTCTCGCCGCGGCGGTCGAGCGCCACGTTCCCGGCGCCGGTTCCCGCGTCGGCCGGGCCCGAGCCCTCCGCGCCCGGCTCGCCGGCGACCACGCCGGACTCCAGCTCGAGCTCGGCCAGCAGAGACGCCAGGTAGTCCTCGCGTCTCGCCGAGCACCTCGATCGCCGGCGGCGCGCACGGCCGAGCGTGCCGCAACAGCAGCCGCGGCTCCACGGCCCCGTTGTAGACGTTGCGCTCCAGGCGGAAGGTGGCGTCGACCGGCGTCCGGGCCTCGACGCCGAGGCGCCCGTCGCAGCCGAACGAGACCGCGCGAGCGCGGGTGCCGCCGGAGGTGACGGTGAAGCGCAGGTGCTTGCCGTCCTCCCCCATCGCGCGCGGATCCTCGAAGCGGGCGCCGGGCACCAGCAGCTTGGGCTGCGGGTTCCCCATCCCGCACGGTTCGAGCGCGCGGAGCTCCTCGGCGAATCCGAGCCCGAGCTCGGTCCCCGAGACGATCGCGTCGATCCGCTCCAGGGGCTGCAGGAGATCTTCGGTCAGGACCGACTCGGCGTGGAGCTCGACCGCCTCGCGGAACTCGTCCAGGCGTTCGCGCCGGACGGTCAGCCCCGCGGCGGCCCGGTGGCCCCCGTAGCGGTCGAGATGTGCGGCGCAGGCGTGCAGCGCCCCGAGCAGATCGAATCCGGGGATGCTCCGGCCCGAGCCGGTCCCGAGCCCGCCGTCGAGCGCGACCAGGATCGCCGGGCGGTGGTAGCGCTCGGCAATCCGCGAGGCCACGATCCCGATCACCCCGGGGTGCCAGTCCTCGGCCGCCAGCACGTACGCGCTGCGGGCTCCCATCGACGCGACCTCGCTCTGTGCCTCCCACAGGATCTGCCGCTCCACCGCTCTGCGCTCGATGTTGACGGCGTCCAGCTCGGCGGCGATCTCGCGGGCGCGCCGCTCGTCGTCGGTCAGCAGCAGCTCGAGCCCGGCGTCGGCGCGGCGCAGGCGGCCGGCCGCGTTGATCCGCGGCGCCAGCCGGAAGCCGAGCGCGTACGTGTCCAGCGCGCTCGGATCGGCGCGGGAGACGGTCATCAGCGCCCGCAACCCCGGCTTGGCGGTGTTCGCCAGCGCCGCCAGCCCGGCCCGCACGAGCCGCCGGTTCTCGCCGCGCAGCGCCATCACGTCCGCGACCGTGGCCAGCGCCACCAGCTCGACATCCTCCTCCGCGGTCGGCGCGCCGAGCGCGAGCGCGAGCTTGTAGGCGACGCCCGTCCCGCACAGGTCCGCGCACGGGTAGCCGCACAGCGCCGGATGCACGATCGGGCACTCCGGCAGCGCTCCGTCGGCGCGCGGCGCGTGGTGGTCGGTGACCACGACCTCGAGCCCGCCGGCGCGGGCCGCGGCCACCTCGTCGACGGCGGTCACGGCGCAGTCCACGGTCAGCAGCAGCGCGCAGTCGCCCGCCGCCAGCCGCGCGACGGTCTCGGCCGACAGCCCATAGCCGTCGTCGATCCGCCCCGGCAAGAACCACCCGACGTTGGCGCCCAGCGACCGCAGCGCCCGGACCATGACCGCGGTCGCGCACACCCCGTCGACGTCGTAGTCCCCGTGGACCACGATCCGCCCGCCCGAGCTGATCTGGCGGCGGATCGCCTCCACCGCCCGGTCGATCCCGTCGAACTCGCTCGGCTCATGCGCGTCTTGCGCGTCGAGGAACGCGCGGGCGGCGGCCGGGTCCCCGAGGCCGCGCCGGACCAGGATCTGGGCGAACGCGTGGCTGACGCCGAGCTCGCGCTCGAGCGCCAGCGCGGCCGTCATCTCATACGCCGGGATCTCCAGCCGCGGAGTCGGAGACTCCTGCGCCGCCGGGGCCTCGACGGCGCGCAGGGCCGGCCGCGGACTCGCGATCTCGGCGGTGCGATGCAGGGCTGCCTCGGACACGGAGCCAGCGTATGGCGCAGTCCGGATGGCTAGAAAACCGGACGGTCGAGCGTGTCAGGCGGGGGATCGAGCCTGTTGCTCGGTGCGATCCCAGCGCGCGACCTCGGGCGGCGACGTGGTTAACGCCCCATTCGAGGCCTTCGCGGGTCAGCCTGGGACGTTGATCACGCTCCACGTGGCCAACGTCCCACGGTGGCGGCCAGAGCGCTCGAGTGGGACGTTGTTCACGCGGTTTCGCCGCCCGCAGCAGCGTCGCTGACGGCCGGCACCGCCGGTCCTCAGTACGCGGCGATGCGGACTGACTAACTGAGGCCGAGCGTGCTCTGCTGGGCCGCGCGCTCGCGGCGCATGCCCTCTAGGTACACGAGGCCCATCCCGATCAGCGCGCCGGGGATCGCCTCGAGCGCGGTCGCGATGTGGGTGTCGCCGCGGCCCGGGATCGAGAACCCGTTGATCAAGAAGCCGAACAGGAACGCGCCGATCAGCGCGCCCAGGAACGCTCCCACGATCCCTCCCCAATAGCGGTCGGGCAGCCAGATCGAAAAGTGCCACAAGGCCAGGCCCATCATCACCCAGGCAAGTGCTCCCATGGCTACCTACGCCTCCCGTGACGGCGGTTGCGCGGCCGGGACTTGCCCTGGCGCTTGGGTCGCTGGTCGGGGACGACGCCCTCGTTCTCGGCGATGTCGGGGGCGCGCTCGAACGTGTCGGACTGCTGGCTGGGCTCGGGGGTCGAGTCGGCGCCGTTGCCGCCGCCGTTGCCGGCCACCGGCTCCGCAGCGCTGTCCTGCGGCGCGGGCTCCTGGATCTCGGTCTCGGGCACCTCGGTCTCGGGGGCCTCGACGGGCTTGGGCTTGGGCTGCTGGCGCGGCTTGGGCTGCTGGCGCGGCTTGGTCTCCTGCTTTGGCTTCTGCGGCGGGCTCTTGGTCAGCGTCGACGAACGCCGGCCCGGGACCGAGGGCTCGACCCCCAGGTCGCGCTTCATCTGCTCGAACTCGGACCCGGAGACCGTCTCGGGATCGGGCTGCGTGATCCGTCCTGGGCGCCGGCTGCGCTTGCGGACCGGTTCGATATCGGTGCCGGTGGGCGCGTACGCCGGGACCGCGCCGAGGTCCTCCTCGATCCGGTGGCGCCGGGCGCGATAGCCGGCCTCGCGCTCCTTCCAGTGCGTCAGCACCGGCGAGGCGATGAAGATCGACGAGTAGGCGCCGGAGGCGACGCCGATCAACAGCGCGAACGCGAAGTCCTTCAGCTCGCCGCCGCCGAAGAACAGCAGCGCCAAGATCGGCAGCAGCGTGCACATCGTGGTGGCCAGCGATCGGGTCAGCACCTCTGACATCGAGCGGTTGACGATCTGCGAGAACGCAGCGCGCGGCATCCGCGGGATGTTCTCCCGCACCCGGTCGAACACGATGATCGTGTCGTACATGGAGTAACCCAAGATCGTCAGCAGCGCGGCCACTGTCGCTGTCGTCACCTCCCGGCCGGTCAGCGCGTAGACGCCGCTGGTGATCAGCAGGTCGTGCATCAACGCGATCAGTACGGGCACCGCGAACTTCCACTCGAACCGCAACGCCACGTACGCGGAGATCACCAGCAGCGACGCGATGATCGCGACGATCGCGCTGTTGGCGACGGTCTTACCGAACGTCGGGCCGACCGACGTCACCTCGGGGTTCGATTTCAACCCGAAGTTGCTGCGCAGCGCCTGGGTGACGTTCGAGACGCCCGCGGGCTGCAGCTGCTTGGCCGAGATCTGGAAGACGTCGTTGCCCAGCGCCTTGTTGGACACGCGCTGGACGGTCGGGCTGACCGCCCCGGCGTTGCTGGCGACCGACGCCACCTGCTGCTCGTTGGCGGGCTTGATCAGGCTGGCGGTCATCCGGGTGCCCGAGGTGAAGTCGATCCCGAGGTTCAGGCCGCGACCGCCGATCGCCAGTGCGCCGATCAGCAGGATCACCCCGGACAGCGAGAAGAACCACTTGGACGCCCCCATGAAGTCGAACGTCCAGGACCGCTTCTTGGGGCCGGCACCGAGCGCGGACGGCCGGGAGATCACCCGCGAGCTGCCCATCGTCATCAGGATCGCCTGGGTGGCCATCACCGCCGTGAACAGCGACACGAACGTACCGATGCCCAGCGTGAACGCGAAGCCCTTGACCTCGGAGGTCGCGAGCACGAACAGGATGAACGCGGTCATGATCGTGACCACGTTGGCGTCGATGATCGCCGTCAGACCCTTGCGATATCCGATGGCTATCCCCTGCCTGATCGAGCGTCCGGCGCGTATCTCCTCCTTGACACGCTCGAAGATCACGATGTTCGCGTCGGCGGCGACGCCGATCGTCAGGATCAGACCCGCGATCCCGGGGAGCGTCAGCGTGATCGGGATCAGCTTGATCAGCGCGTAGAAGTAGATCGAGTAGACGAGCAGCCCGGCGGTGGCGATCACGCCCAGCACGCGGTAGTAGGCGAGCAGGAAGATCACCACCACGAGCAGGCCGACCAGGCCGGCGACCAGGCCCTGGTGCAGCGCCTGCTTTCCGAGCGTCGCCGAGACCTGGGACTCGGAGATCAGCTTCAGGCGGATCGGCAGCGCGCCCAGCCGCAGCTGGGTGGCCAGATCCTGCGCGGAGCCAATCGTGAACCCGCCGGTGATGTCGGCGCCGTTATCGGCCGGAATCCCGTCGGGGAACTGCTTGAAGTCGATCGACGGGACCGTGATCAGCTGCGTGTCGAGCGCGACCGCGAAGTGCTGGTTCTGCTGGTTGTTGAACGGGCTGTTGAGCTGGCCGCGGTGGGCGATGTCGCCGGTGACGCTCTGGAAGGCCTTCTTGCCGCTGCCGGTGAAGCCGAACGACACGTCGGGCTGGCCGCCCTGGTCGGTGCTCTGCTGCGGGTTGGTGATCTGGTTGCCGAACAGCGCCACGTGGTCCTTCAGGACGAAGAACTGCGCGGTCGGGTCGGCGAACGTGAGCGGCTTGGAGAAGCTGGCCGGGACCGCCTGCAGCACGACGATGCCCCGCGGGACCGTGAGGATCGTGCCGTCCTTGGCGGTGACGCCGGTCGGGAGGCCCTCGAGCAGGTCTCCCCTGCTGTCGGCGGGGCCGGAGAGCAGGCAGTGCTGCCCCGGGACCGGGGCGGTGCCGTTGGCCTTGGCGGCGGCCTGGCAGGCCGCGCTTCCCGGGCGCCCCGAACATGAAGTACTCGGGGGTCGACCGCGAGTTGTCAGATGCGGGCTCGGGTTTCTGCTTGGCCGCCAGGTTGACCGAGTCGCACAGGTTCTGGCTGCCCGCGCCCGGGTTCCCCGGTGGAGCCGCGCCGGATCCCTGGCTGATCGCCAGCGCCTTCGGATCCTGGACCTGGAGCTGGCTGGCGACGGTCTTGCCGTTGGGCGTGAGCGCGTTGGCCTCCCAGTCGAAGAACGCCAGCCGCGCGGTCGTTCCCACGAGCTTCTCGGCGCGGGACGTGTTCTGGACGTTGGGCAGGCCGACCGAGATCTGGTTGCCGCCCTCGGTCTGGATCTCGGGCTCGGCGACGCCCAGCTGGTCGACGCGCTGGCGCATGATGTCGACGGCGCGCGTCAGCGCGTCCTGGTTCACCACCGGGGTCTGTGCGGTCGGCAGCCCCTGATAGATCAGCTGTACGCCGCCCTGCAGGTCCAGCCCAAGGCGGGTCTTCTTGTCCTTGGTGACGCCGGGGATGCCGGCGATCACGACCAGCGACGCCAAGATCAGCGCGACGACGAGGACAAGAATGAAGCCGTTTCGCTGTCTGTCTGTCATCGACTCAGTGTCTGGATGCTAGTGGTCGGCCCGCGCGCGCGCTGCGGCAACTGCTGCATGTCCGGCTCTGACCACCGGCCCCGCCCCGCTCAGTGGTGGTTGGCCGGCGTCAGAACGAGCAGGAGCCCGCCCTCTTCGTCGTCATATGCCGGGAACAGGTCGGCTACGGCCTTCGCCGGCAGATCGTGCTCGGCGTTGACCTCGACCGGCTTGCCCTGGACACGGACCTCCCACTCCAGCGCGGTGCCGATGTGATCGCTCCCGTCCTCGAAGCTCAGTCCCAGCACATCGCGGACCGGCCGGCCGATCACCTGCTCGGTCTTGAGGCCGGTGAGCTCGAACGAGCCCTTGCCGCAGTCGACGATCCGTCCGTCGCCGTCACACGCGAAGAAGGCCGCGTTCGGCGCCGGGTAGTAGTCGTCGAGCAGCTCGAACAGGTATGCGAAACCGCACTTCTCGCAACCCCGAGCCTCGCGCCTGAAGCCGACGTTGCGGTCGGTTCCCATCGACCGGTACCCGCAGTGCGGACAGATGAAGTAGCGCTCGCGCGACATTGGCGATTGAGGATAGCCTGCCACCGTCTGCGTCCACGGCAGCCCTTATAGAACCCTTAAAGGCGCGGCGGCAGCATCGTGCATAACGCGTCAAATCCCGCCGCGATACGTGAGGCTTGCCGTACCCGGCACGCGATACGGTGCACAGCACGGCAAGCCTCGCCCGAAGCGCCGGATGTGACGCGATATGCATGCCCGGCACCCACCTGGTGCCCGCTTGCCTGATTCGATGGCAGTCAACCGCGACCCTAAAGCAGCGCTAACGGCCCGGGGTGCACGAGACCCAGGTGCTCGAACGCGCGTCGCGTTGCCATACGGCCGCGCGGCGTTCGCTCGATCAGGCCGCGCTGCAGCAGGTAGGGCTCATACACGTCCTCGATCGTGTCGGCCTCCTCGCCCACCGCCACGGCGAGCGTCGACAGCCCGACCGGGCCGCCGCTGAACTTCTCACAGATCACGCGCAGGATCTCCCGGTCCAGCCGGTCGAGGCCCTCGTGGTCGACCTGGAGCAGGTCCAGCGCCTCGGCGGCCGCCTCACTGGTGACGACGCCGCTGCCGCGAACCTCGACGTAGTCGCGCACGCGCTTGAGCAGACGGTTGGCCACCCGCGGGGTGCCGCGGCTGCGCTCGGCGATCGCGTGGGCGCCGCCGTCGTCGATCGTGACGTCGAGCAGCCGCGCCGAACGGCGGACGATCCGCGCCAGGTCCTCCGAGCCGTAGTGCTCGAGCCGATGCTGGATCCCGAACCGGTCGCGCAGCGGCGTGGTCAGCAAGCCGGCCCGGGTGGTGGCCCCGATCAGCGTGAACGGTGGCAGGTCGAGCGTGATCACCCGGGCACCGGCGCCCTGGCCGACGGTGATCGGCAGCGCCCGGTCCTCCATCGCCGGATAGAACGTCTCCTCGAGCGCGCGCGGCAGGCGGTGGATCTCGTCGACGAAGAACACCGCGCGTGGCTCGAGCGCGGTCAGCACCGCGGCGATGTCGGCCTTGCGCTCGAGTGCCGGGCCGGCCGTCTGCACGAACCCGACGTCGAGCTCGGCGGCGACGATCTGGGCCAGCGACGTCTTGCCGAGGCCCGGCGGGCCGGCGAGCAGCACGTGATCGAGCGCCTCCTCGCGGTTGACGGCGGCGGCGATCGAGACCGCGAGCTGATCCTTGACCGGCTCCTGGCCGACGAAGTCCGCCAGGCGCCTCGGGCGCAGCGAGCGGTCGAGCTCCTCGTCGGGGTGCGCGGTGGGGTCGTGGATCCGGGGGTCCTCGGCGCCGTACGTGCCGTCGTCCTCGATCCGTACGTGCCGTCGTCCTCGACGCCGAACGCGCTCACTGGCTCGCCGCCTTCAGGGCGCCCGCGATCAGGTCCTCGGGCCCGTCGCCGTCGGCCTGCTCGAGCAGCTTGTCGGCCTCGACCGGGCTGTAGCCGAGCCCGATCAGGCCCTCGCGGGCGATCGAGCGGGGATCGTCGGCGCGGGTGATCGTGATCTCGGCCTCGGGCAGCGCCACGTCGACCTTCTCGCGCAGCTCGACGACGATCCGCTCGGCAGTGCGTTTGCCGATCCCGGGGACCGCCTGCAGGCGCGCGGTGTCGCCCGCCGCCACCGCCGCGAGCAGGTCCCGGGGCGGCCCGCCGGACAGCACCGCGAGCGCGACCTTCGGCCCCACCGACTGCACGCCGAGCAGCATCAGGAACAGCGCCCGCTCCTCCTCGGTGGCGAAGCCGTATAGCGCGAGCGCGTCGTCGCGGACGACCATGTGCGTGTGCAGGACCACGTCGCGCCCGGCGGCGGGCACGCGGCGCAGCGTCTCGGCCGAGACCGCGACCCGGTAGCCGACGCCGCCGCAGTCGACCACCACGTGGTCGCCGCGCCTGACCGCGACCTTGCCCGACAGCAGCGCGATCACGCCCGGGCTCCCGCGAGCGCGCTGGCCAGCGGCGCTCGGTTCAGGTCGCAGATCGCCACCGCCAGCGCATCGGCGGCGTGGTCGGGGGTCGGCGGCGCGGCGAGCCCGAGCATCCGCGCGACCATCCGCCCCACCTGGTCCTTGCCGGCGCGGCCGTGGCCGCAGACCGCGCCCTTGACCTGCTGGGGCGTATAGGAACGCGACGGGATCCCGCGCTGCCCGGCGGCCAGCAGCACCACGCCGCGGGCCTGGCCGACGGCGAACGCGGTCCGGACGTTGGCGCCGAAGTACAGCTCCTCGATCGCGATCGCGTCGGCGCCGTGGCGGTCCAGCAGTTCGCCGACGCGGGCGTGGATGTCGGCCAGCCGACGCTCCAGCGGGGTGCCGGCGGAAGTCTTGATCACGCCCTCCTCGAGCGCGCGCAGGCGCGGGCCGGCGCTGTGCACGACGCCGTAGCCGGTGCTCGCGGTGCCCGGATCAATTCCGAGGACGATCATCAGGTCCCCATTCTGCGTTGGGGCGCGGACGCCTCCCCGTCCCGATGCGGGACGTGTAAGGCGAACCAGGGCTTCGGCTTCAGCCTCCCGCCCCGCCGCGCGCGGGCCCGCTCAGCCGCCGACGCAGGAGATGTGGTTGGGGACCGTGGCCCGGTAGACCTTCCAGTCCCCCACGTGCGCGATCTGCTTGATGTCGGTGATCCGGGGATCGATCTTGGGCGGGCTGCCGTCGATCGAGTCCCGCGGCCCGACGAACATCACGCCGGAGTGGCGCATCGAGGTCCCCACCCTGGTGAGGTTGGCCCGCAGCTTCCAGGCCAGCGCCGTCTGCACGCCGTGGTTGACCGCCGAGAAGCTGACCTTGCAGGGGTAGACGCCGTCGTGGCCGCCGACCGCGGCGACGGCGTCGGACAGCTGGTTCAGCCGGGTCACCGCGCGCGAGGTGATCCCGTTCTGGGCACGGGCCTCCGAGATCCGGCTGGTGGTCAGCGGGATCGAGATCAGCACGAGCACGGCGACGATCGCCCGCCGTCGCCCAGGCGACGCTCGAGGCGGCCATCCCGCGGCCCTGCAGCCACGAGCCGATCAGCTGGCCGACGCGGACCACGCCCATCCCGGCGAGCACGCAGATCAGCCCGGCCGCCGGCAAGTAGAAGCGCTCGAGTCCCGGATAGCCGTCGATCGTCATCGCCACGACCAGCACCCACCAGCCGGCGGCAGCCGCGGCCATCCCGACGGTCAGCTTGTCGCGGTCCCGGAACCAGGCGATCGCGGTCCCGAGGATCGCGAACACCAGCGCCGGCAGCACCTGGAGGTCGGCGCCGCGCCGCAGCACCTCGAAGAACGGGTGCTTGCCGAGGTGTCCGTTGTAGTCCTTGGCGTGGACCGACGCCAGCAGCGGGTCGCCGGAGCTGATCCACGGCGGGACGAACCACAGCACCGGAATCGACAGCCAGCCGAGCAGCACCAGGAACCGCAGCCGGGGCTCGCGCACGAACAGCCATACGCCGTAGATCGCGATGAACGGCCACGCCTCGGGCCGGATCAGGGCCGCCGCGACGCCCAGCAGGAACGCCGCGCCGCGCTTGCCCGCCAGGTGACGGTCGACGGCCCACAGCGACAGGCCGACCAGCATCGGCTCCGAGGTGCCGCGGTACATGTAGTAGGCCCACTCCTGCGTGAGTGCGACCCCGATCGCGGCCAGCGCGCCGGCCACGGCGCGCATCCACGTCTCGCCGGGGGTCATTCGCGAGGCCAGCCGGTAGGCGGCGACCAGCGACATCAACCCTCCCGCGCGCGCGGTGATCACCCACAGCGTCGGCGACGCGCCGCCGAACAGCCCGTACACGGTCGTGAAGATCACCGGGAACGGCTTCCAGGACGGGCCGCCGCCGGTGGAGAAGCCCAGGTGCGGGTTGACCAGCTCGCGCCCCCACACGATCCATGACCAGGGGTCGTAGCTGGGAACCGTCGGGAGGATCGCCGCCGACAGCGCCGCCAGCGCCAGGCAGACGACGCTCCAGATCACCAGCGGCGAGCTCAGCAGGTCCCGCCACCACGAGTGCGCCGCGCGCGAGCCCCCGGACGGCTCCGCGGTCGGCCTCGCCGGCGGGGTCTCGGTGATCGCGCGGCTTTCCAAGACGGGCCTCAGGCGGGAGAGAGCCGGCAGCGCACGAGCGTGGCGATCACGCGAAAGCCATCGCGCGCGGTCAGCTTCTTGCCCTCCTCGTTGGAGCGCGCCCGGTAGTGCACCGGCACCTCGAAGATACGCTCGCCGTGCTGGACCAGCCGGGCGGTGATCTCGGGCTCGATCGCGAAGCCCGGCGACTTCAGCGACAGCTCCTTGAAGACATCGGTCCTGATCATCTTGTGGCAGGTCATGATGTCGTGCAGGTAGACGTTGAACAGGACGTTGCAGGCGAGCGTAACGCCCTTGTTGCCCATCACGAACAGGAACGAGTGGCTCGTGTAGCCGTCGAACGCCCGCACGCCGAAGGCCGCGTTGGTGCGCCCGTCCATCAGCGGCGGCATCAGCAGCGCCAGGTCGGCCGGGTCGTACTCGAGGTCGGCGTCGAAGATCGCCGAGAACTCGCCCTGGGCCTGCTGCAGGCCGGTGCGGATCGCGGCGCCCTTGCCCTGGTTGGTGGCGTGCTCGAACAGGCGCACCTTCGGCCCCCAGTCCCCGTTGCGCAGGATCTCCCGAGTGCCGTCGGTGGAGCCGTCGTCGACGATGATCAGCTCGAACTCGTCCGGCAGCTCGGCGTCGAGCACCTCCGCGACCGCGCGCTCCACGCGCTCGCGCTCGTTGTATACGGGCATCAGGATTGAGAGCATCAGCGTTGCGTGTTCTGGCGTGCCTGGGCGGGCCTGTGCCGGAAGCGCGACCTACATGCCGGGTGGCGCCCGCGAGGGCCGACGATGCTAGCCGATCGCCCGGAGGACGCGCCGCGAGCGCGTGCCCGCGACGCGTGCAAGCTCCGCCCCCGCCCGCCGTGGGTCCGGGCGGTGCGCCACGATTAGCCCATGGACTTCGCCGCAGAGGGCCTGCTCGACGGGCTCGAGGGCGACGAGCGCCTGGCCCGCGAGCAGCTGCTGGCCCGCCTCGTGGGCGAGGGCGTGGGCCTCGACGAGCTCAAGGCCGCCGTCGCCGAGGACCGCCTGGCGCTGGTTCCGGTCGAACACGTTCTCGTCGGCTCCCACACCGCCACCGAGGTGTCCGAGCAGACCGGCCTGCCGGTCGAGGTGATCCTGCGGATCCGGGGGCTGCTGGGGCTGCCGGTCCCCGGCCCCGAAGACCGCGTGTTCAGCGACGAGGACATCGCCGCGGCCCGCTCACAGCGCCTGTTCCTGGAGTCCGGCTTCGAGGAGCAGGAGATCGCGGAGATCACCCGCGTGCTCGGCGAGGCGATGTCGAGGGTCGCGGCCACGATCACGGGCGCGTTTGTGGAGACGTTCCTGCAGCCGGGCGACGACGAACAGGAGGTGGCGCTGCGGTTCGCGGCGCTGGCCGAGCGGTTGACCCCGGCGATGTCGCCGGTGCTGGTGGCCAGCTTCAACGCGCACCTCCGCGAGGCGGTCAGGCGCGGGATCATCGGCCGCGCCGAGCGCGAGGCCGGGAATATCGCAGGGGCGCAGCAGATCACGGTCTGCTTCGCCGACCTGGTCGGGTTCACCCGCCTGGGCGGCGAGGTCGAGCCGTCCGAGCTCGGCAGCGTGGCGGTCAGGTTCGGGGAGCTGGCCACGCAGGTGGCACGCCCGCCGGTCCGCCTGATCAAGACGATCGGGGACGCGGCGATGCTGGTCAGCCCCGATCCGGCGGCGCTGGTGTCAGTCGCGCTGGCGCTCGTCGACGGCGCTTGCGACCCCGATCTGCCGAGCGCACGCGCGGGCATCGCCGGCGGGTACGCGCTGGCGCGCGCCGGCGACTACTACGGCCACGCCGTCAACCTGGCCAGCCGGGTCACCGGCATCGCCCGTCCCGGCAGCGTGCTGTGCACGCAGGACGTGCGTGACGAGGCCGAGGATCTATTCGATTGGTCGTTTGCCGGACGCCACCGCTTCAAGGGCATCGCCGAGGCGATTCCGCTGCACCGCGCGCGCCACCGACGGGCCGAGGCCGATCGGCCGCCGGGAGCTACCCGACCTTCAGCAGGTCGACGACGAAGACCAGCGTCGAGTTAGCCGGGATCGTGGGCGGGCTGCCCTTTGCACCGTAGCCGAGGCTCGGCGGGATGATCAGCTCGCGGCGTCCGCCGACCTTCATGCCGTTGATGCCCTGGACCCAGCCGGGGATCACGCTGCCCTGTGACAGGGCAGTGGTGAACGGCTGGTTGCGCTGCCACGAGGAGTCGAACTGCTTGCCGCCCTTGTACAGGACGCCGACGTAATTGACGGTGACCGTCTTGCCGGCGGTGGCCGTCGCGCCGGTTCCCGTGATCAGGTCCTTGATGACGAGCTTGCTCGGGGGCGAGCCGTTTGGAACGTTCACGACCGGCTTCTTGGCCAGCTGCGGCGGTGGTTTCGGGGTGGTCGCGATCGCCGCCTGCGTGGCACCGCCGGAGGGAGCTGTCTGTACTCCGGATGCGGTGGAGCTGCTGTTACTGCTGCTCCCGCAGGCGGTCACGCCCACGGCCAGCGCAAGCGCGAACGACGCACCAAGCATCTTCTTCAGGTTCATGACGGGCGAGAGGCTAGCGATCCAAAGTAAGAGTCGCGTCAGACAGCGGCTCCACCGGCCCGCTCGGGTGTCGCCGCGCTAGGACGCGATCCGCTCGAGGACGTCCGCCTCGACGTCGAAGTTCGCGTGCACCGCGCTGACGTCGTCTGACTCCTCGAGCGCGTCGATCAGCTTGAGCAGCTTGCTGGCGTCACCCTCGTCGAGCGGCACCCGAGACTTGGGACGCTGTGACACGTCGGCGCTCTCGATCTCGACGCCCGCGGTGGCCAGCGCCTCCCTGACCGCCACCAGGTCGCCCGGCTCGGTGATCACCTCGAACACGTCCTCGTCGAGCGAGATGTCCTGCGCTCCGGCGTCGATCGCTGCAATCAGGTCGTCCTCGTCGTAGCGGTTGGCGTCGACGACGATCACTCCCTGCTTGTCGAACAGGTAGGCGACCGACCCAGGCTCGCCGAGGTTGCCGCCGTGCTTACCCAGCAGGTGCCGCACGTCGGCGCCGGTGCGGTTGCGGTTGTCGGTCAGCGCCTCGATCAGCAACGCGACGCCGCCGGGACCGTAGCCCTCGTACACAACCGTCTCGATCTGGTCGGCGTCGACGCCCTCGCCGGTCCCCTTGGCGATCGCGCGCTCGATGTTGTCCTTCGGCATCGACGCGTCCCGGGCCTTCTGGACGGCGAGGCCCAGCCCCGGATTGCCGTCAATGTCGCCACCGCCCTCGCGGGCCGCGACGGTGATCGCCCGTGCCAGCTTGGTGAAGTGCTGGCCGCGCCGGGCGTCGACGACGGCCTTTTTGTGCTTGATCGAATGCCATTTGGAGTGACCGGACATATGTGTTCAGTTTAGTGCCGAGGATCGCCACTTCCCGGCTCACCACAGCTTCCACGGCGCTCTTCCCTGCTCCCAGCGGTCGTTGAGCTCGACGGCGTCCTTGTAGGTGTCCAGGCAGTCCCAGAATCCCTGGTGGCAGTAGGCCCTCAGGTCACCGCTCGCGGCCAGCCCCTGCAGCGGCTCGCGCTCGAGCACGCTGTCGGGCGCGCAGGTGTCGAGCACGTGGCGCTCGAAGCAGAAGAAGCCGCCGTTGACCCAGTGCTCGCTCGGTGGCTTCTCGTGAAAGCCGCGGACGATCCCGTCGCCGTTGAGGTCGGCGACCCCGAACTGCAGCCGCGGCCGGACGACGGTCATCGTCGCGGCAGCGCCGTGGCCGCGGTGAAACGCCAGCAGCGCGTCGAGGTCGATGTCCGCCACCCCGTCGGCGTAGGTGGCGCAGAACGTCTCGCGGCCGAGCTCTCGCGCCGCGTGGTGAAGCCGGCCGCCGGTGGGCGTGTCGATCCCCGTGGGGAGGCACCGCACTCCGACCCCCGCGGGCCAGCGCTCGCCGGCGATGAACGCCTCGATCTGCTCGCCGCGATATCCCGTCAGCAGCAGGAACCGCTGAAACCCCTGGGCCAGGTAGATCTGGATCACGTGCCAGACGATCGGCCGCCCGCCGATCTCGACCAGCGGCTTGGGGATCGACTGGGAGTGCTCTACAAGCCGGGTGCCCCGTCCCCCGCACAGAATCGCCACGGTCGGCTTCACGGCTTCACGGGACGGAGATTCACGGGACGGATTATCCCCAGTGTCCCGCCCCAGAAATTGGATGGCAGTCGAGCGGCCCACTCTTGGTGCCACCGAATTTCTGGTCCGAGACACTAGGCGGGTAGGATCAGCCGCGCGATGGCCACCGCCGCCACGATCAGCCCCGGGATCTTCAAGGCCTACGACATCCGCGGGCTCTACGGCGACGACATCGACGTCGGCTCCGCGCGGCTGATCGGCCGCTCGTTCGTGCGCGTGATCGCCGACATGGAGGGCAAGCCCGCCGCTGACCTGCGCCTGGCGCTGGGCCACGACATGCGCCTGACCGCCCCTGAGCTCGCGGCCGCGTACAGCGAGGGCATGGCCAGCGAGGGCGCGACGGTGCTCGACGCCGGCCAGGTCGGGACCGAGATGCTCTATTACCTGGTCGGCTCGCGCGACCTCGACGGCGGGCTGATGTGCACGGCCTCCCACAACCCCAAGGCCTATACCGGAGCCAAGCTCGTCAGGCGCGGCGCGATCGCTCTCTCGGGCGACGCCGGGATCGGCGACGTACGGGCGAACATCGAGAACGGCCTGGGCGATCCGCCCGGCGGCGGCTCGGTGGAGGAGGTGTCGATCTACGACGAGTTCCACGGGTACGTGACGAAGTTCATCGACCGCGCCGCGATCAAGCCCCTGAAGGTCGTGGTCGACGGCGGCAACGGGATGGCCGGGCCGATGGTCGGGCCGATCCTCCAGGACCTCGGGCTCGAGCTGATCGAGGCCTACTGGACGCCCGACGGAGACTTCCCCGACCACGAGCCCAACCCGTTGCTCGAGCGCAACCGCGAGTTCATCATGCGTGAGGTGGTCGAGAAGGGCGCCGACCTCGGGATCGCCTGGGACGGCGACGCGGACCGCTGCTTCTTCATCGACGAGCAGGGCGCGTTCATCGACGGCGACTTCCTGACCGCGCTGATGGCCCAGTCGATGCTGGACAAGCAACCCAAGTCGACGGTCCTCTACGACGTGCGGGCCAGCCGCGCGGTCGCCGACGTCGTCGAGGGCGCGGGCGGCCGTGCGCTGATGAACCGGGTCGGCCACGCGTACTTCAAGACCCGCATGCGCAAGGAGCACGCGATCTTCGGCGGCGAGGTCTCGGGGCACTACTACTTCCACGACTTCTTCTGCGCGGACTCGGGGACGATCCCGGCGCTGCTGATGATCGAGCTGCTGTCGGTGCGCGGCGCGAAGCCGTCGGAGCTGCTCGAGCCCTACCGCTCGCGGTACTTCATCTCCGGGGAGATCAACTCCGAGGTCGACGACGCCGAGGCCAAGATGGAGGAGCTGTCCGAGCGCTACTCCGACGCGCACCAGTACCGCCTCGACGGGATCTCGGTCGAGTACGACGACTGGCACTTCAACGTGCGAGCCTCGAACACCGAGCCGCTGCTGCGGCTGTGCCTGGAGTCGCTGGCCTCGCACGAGGACATGGAGCGGCGCCGCGACGAGGTGCTCGCCGTGATTCGTTCTTGAGCTCCGCCGCCGAGTCCGAGCCCAACCGGGAGCCGACCGCGGAGGATTCGTTCGCGGCCGCGGCGCAGGACGGGATCCACCGGATGGCGATCCCCACGCCGTTCGCCGTGGGGCGCGTGAACCTGTATCTGATCGAGGACCGGCCGCTGACGCTGATCGACGCCGGTCCCAACTCGGGCAAGTCGCTGGACTCGCTCGAGCGCGATCTCGCTCGCCTCGGTCACCAGCTCGAGGACATCGAGCTGATCGTGATCACCCACCAGCACCTCGACCACGTCGGCCTGCTGGAGATCATCGCCGGCCGCTCGGGCGCCGAGATCGCCGCCTGGCACCTGCTGGCCCGCTACCTCGAGGACTTCGCCGGCAGCGCCGCGGCGGACGACGAATTCGCGCAGGCGATCATGAAGCGCCACGGGGTCCCGCACGACACCTCCGTCGCGCTGGGCGGCGCGGTCGCCGCGTTCCGGGCGTTCGGCTCCAGCGCGAAGGTCACGCGGCCGCTGCACGACGGCGACGTGCTCGAGCTCGACGGCCGCACGCTGCGGGCGCTGCACCGTCCAGGGCACAGCCCATCGGACACGATCTTCTGGGACGAAGACCGCGCGATCCTGTTCAGCGGCGACCACCTGATCGGCCACATCTCGTCCAACCCGCTGGTCACCCGGCCGCTCGATGGTGGATCCGATGCCCAGCGCCCGCAGGCACTGGTCCGGTATATCGCCTCGATGAAGGCCACCCAGGAGCTGCCGGCGCGGCTCGTGCTGCCCGGGCACGGCGATCCCGTCACCGACCACGTCGCCCTGATCGACCAGCGCCTGCGGATGCACCGCCGGCGCGCCGAAAAGATCCTGGGGATCCTCGACGAGGGGCCGATGACCGCGTACGAGATCGCGACGCGGATCTGGGGAGATGTGCCGCTCACCCAGGCGTACCTGATGGTCTCCGAGGTGCTCGGCCACGTCGACCTGCTGCTCAACGAGGGCAAGGTCTCAGAGCTCGACGACGGCGAGCTGGTCCGGTTCGAGCAGGCCTAGTGTCGCGACATCAGGGGTACGCGGCCCGTCCCGGCTGGACCGGCGACACCGTCGCCACCGCGCACTCGTACGCCCCGCCCTGACGGATCTGGACGCGCATCGTCGCGGTGTCGTTGGGCGCGATCACCTGCACCTGCCGGGCCGTGGTGCACCGGTTGCCGGCCGTCGGCACGTGCGTCACGCCGACCCGGAACGAGACGCTGGCGCCCGGCGCCACCTTCAAGTGCGCGAGCGTCGTGTTCCCGAAGAAGTCGCGGGTGGTCCGGGTCGTCTTGGTCGGCAGCGCCCGCCCGGCGCGGTCGAGGAACAGCACGCCGGGGTACCCGAACGTGCTGCAGCTCGCACCGGACTTGTTGCGCAGCTCGAAACCGAGCTCGCCGTGCCCGGTCGCTCCCTGCTGGCCCAGGTAGGACAGCGCCAGGTCGGCGGCACGGCAGGCACGGGCGTTGGCGGCGTTCGCGGACGTCGTGCCGGTTGGGGTCGTGGTGGGGGCGGTGCCGGTTGTCGGGTTCGCCGCCGGCGTGGTCGTGGTCACCGTCTGAGTGGCGGTCGCGGTCGTGGTGACAGTCGTCGTCGACGAGCTCCCGCAGCCGGCGGCGGCCAGCGCGCCGAGCGCGATAAGTACGAGGAAGCGCTTCATCTGTCGATGTATTCCCTGTTTCCGAGTCCGAGGCACGTGCCAGTATCTGAGATGCCGATGGATCACACCGAACGTTCCGGGCATCCTCGGCGCTCTGAGGAAGCCGAGGCTATCGACGCGATCGAGGATCTCGACCGCGAGCTGCCGATCTGGGGACCGGAGCTGGTGGTGGCAGTTGCCATCGCGCTGGCGTTCTTGCTCCCGACGAAGCTCACGATCGGCCCCCGCTGGCTGCTGCCCAGCGTCGAGGCATTGCTGCTGCTCGGCCTGATCATGGCCTCGCCGCGCCCGCGGATTCGACCCTCGCGGGAGCGCCGGTGGGTGGCGATCGCCCTGATCGCGCTGGTCAGCGTCACCAACATCGTGTCGCTGGCGCTGTTGTGCCACTTCTTGCTGCGAGGCGGCCAGGAGAACGGCAGGGTGCTGATCTACTCCGGCGCGCTGCTGTACATCACGAACGTGCTGCTGTTCGGCCTGTGGTACTGGGAGCTGGATCGCGGCGGCCCGGCCGCACGGATGCGAACGCACGACCGAGCCCGGCCCGACTTCCTGTTCCCGCAGATGACCGACGAGCGCTGGGCGCCGAAGGGCTGGCTCCCCGGGCTCGGCGACTACCTGTACGTGTCGCTGACCAACGCGACGGCCTTCAGCCCCACCGACACGATGCCGCTGACGCAGACGGCGAAAGCACTGATGGGCGCGCAGGCAATGGTGTCGCTGGTGACGATCGGGCTGGTGGTCGCGCGGGCCGTGAACATCCTCAGCTGATGCGGGTACGGTTGCGCGATGGAGCGCTCCCAGCCCGCGGCACCGCCCTCCGAATCGCAGGCGGCGCAAGCGCCCGCCGACCCCGCGCCACGCCCGCTCTCCCGGCCCCCGGGCACCCAGGCCCAGCGCAAGCGCCGTCAGCTCGACTGGGAGCTGATCTCGTGCGGGTTCCAGGGCCACCGGCTGGTCGGCACAGACGCCGTCCAGCTGCGTCCGCAGGACTATGTGCTGGCCCGCGACGAGGGCTCGTTTCGCTTCTATCGCTGCCTGCGCTGCGACAGCTGGGTCCCGCTGGCGCCCCCCGAGAAGCCCGTCCGCCCCCACCCGCCCGACCGCGACGAGATCGTCGTCCCCAAGCGCGGCAAGGCGCTGCGCGACAGGGTGGTGCTCCGCCTGATCGCGGTCGACCGCGCGTTTCACTTCGTGGTGCTGGTCGCGCTGGGGATCGGCGTGCTCCTGTTCGCAGCCCACGAGGCCAGCCTGCGCGACGCCTACTACAACATCCTCGCCGACCTCCAGCGGGGCGTCGGCGGCGGACCCGTCCAGGACTCCGGCCACGTCGGGATCCTCCGCGACCTCGACCGGTTGTTCTCGCTGCGCTCCGGGGCGCTGCGCGAGGTGGGCGCAGGGCTGCTCGGATACGGGCTGCTCGAGGGAGTCGAGGCGGTCGGCCTGTGGTACACGAAGCGCTGGGCCGAGTACCTGACGTTCATCTCCACGGTCGTGCTGCTGCCGCTGGAGATCTACGAGCTGAACGAGCGAATCTCGGCGCTGAAGGTGATCGGCTTCGTGATCAACATCGCCGTGGTCGTCTACCTGCTCTACGCCAAGCGGCTGTTCGGGCTCCGCGGCGGGGGCAGGATCGACGAGGAGCTGCGCGCCCGGGACATGAGCTGGGAGACGATCGAGGCGGCGACGCCACCACCTCCGGGAAGACCGGCCTGACGTGAGCGAGTCGGTGGCGGCGCCCGAGCACGAGGCGCTGGAACGCGAAACCCGGCGGATCGGCGGCGAGCTCGCGGCCGCGTTCCCGTCGAATGCCCGTCATCCGATGCGCGCGATCGACTCGCGTGCGATGGAGCTCGCCTCCAGCGACCGCGAGCTGCGCACAGCGCTGTTTCGGTTCGTCGACGTGGTCCCGGCCTGCCGCTCGCTGGACGACCTCGCCCGCCACCTGCAGGGCTTCCTGGAGGAGGTCCCCGACGCGCCGCTGCCGATCTCGGCGGCGATGCGGATCGCCGACACTCGGGCCGGCCGCACCGCGCTGGGCGCCGCCGCCGCCCGGGGCGTCAGGCACATGGCGCACCGGTTCATCGTGGGCGAGACGCCCAAGTCCGCGCTCGGGGTGCTGCGCCACCTGTGGGAGCACGGAGTGGCCAGCTCGGTCGACCTGCTCGGCGAGGCGACGGTCACCACCGCCGAGGCCGATCGCTACGCCGAGCGCTGCGACGCGGCCCTGCGCGAGCTCGCCACCGCGGCCCGACGCTGGCCCGAGCGGCCGGTGCTCCAGCACGACTCAGCCGGACCGGTGCCGCGCGCCAACGTGTCGGTGAAGGTGTCGGCGCTGACGCCGCTGCTTCGCCCCGACGCGCCAGACCGCGGACGCGAGGACGCCGCTGCCCGGCTGCGCCCGCTGCTGCGCCACGCCCAGGAGCTCGACGCGCACGTGCACATCGACATGGAGTCGCTGGACTCGCGCGAGGCCGTGCTCGAGCTGGTGCTCGACGTGCTCTCCGAGCAGGAGTTCCGTGCGGGGCCGTCGGCCGGCGTGGTGCTCCAGGCCTACCTGCGCGACTCGCCCGAGCAGCTCGAAGTGGTGCTCGACTGGGCCCGGGCGTCGGAGCGTGCCCCGGCGCTGACGGTGCGCCTGGTCAAGGGCGCCTACTGGGATCACGAGCTCGTGCAGGCGCGCCAGCACGGGTGGCCCGCGCCGGTGTTCGAGGTCAAGGCCGACTGCGACCGCAACTTCGAGCAGCTCACCCGCCGGCTGCTGCTGGCGCGGCCAGCGGTGCGCGTGGCGGTCGCCTCGCACAACCTGCGCTCGGTGTCGCACGCGATCGCCTTCAACCGGCTGTCGGGCGGCGACGACGGCGATCTCGAGCTGCAGGTGCTGCGCGGCCTCGGCGACGAGCTCCAGGACGCGCTCGCCGCCGGCGGCTTCCGGGTGCGGACCTACTGCCCGGTCGGCGACCTCGTGGCCGGGATGGCCTACCTGGTGCGGCGGCTGCTCGAGAACACGAGCAACGAGTCGTTCTTGTCCGAGCAGGCCCGCGGCGTCCCGCTCGACGAGCTGCTCGCCGCGCCGTAGTCGCGATCGGACCGCCGATGCCCGCCGCTAACGTCGTAGTCCCGATGTCCACCCTTCCCGCGTTCGCCAACGAGCCGGTCCTCGAGCTGCGCCGCTCGAGCGTGCGCTCGGGCCTGCAGGACGCGCTGGCCCGGGTCGACGAGCGGCTCGCGCTGAAGGTGCCGGTGATGATCGGCGACGCAGAGCGGTTCGCGCCGGAGCTGGCGTCGACCGACCCCGGGAACCCCGACCGGGTCGTCGCCCACTGCGCGGCGACGACCGCCGCCGAGGTCGACGTGGCCGTGCAAACCGCCCGCCACGGTCGGGCCGACTGGGCAGCGCGTCCGGCGCGGGACCGCGCCGCTGCGCTCGTCGCCGCGGCGGCGTGGATGCGGGAGCGCCGGCTCGAGCTGGCCGCGCTCGAGGTCCGCGAGTGCGCCAAGCCGTGGCCCGAGGCCGACGCCGACGTGTGCGAGGCGATCGACTTCCTCGAGTATTACGCCCGCGGGGCGATCGAGCTCGATGCGGGCGCTGAGCTGCTCCAGGTCCCGGGTGAGCGCAACGAGATGCGCTACGTCCCGCGCGGCGTGGCCGCGGTGATCGCGCCGTGGAATTTCCCGATCGCGATCGTCTGCGGGATGACCGCGGCCGCGATCGCCACCGGCAACGCGGTCGTGGTCAAGCCGGCCGAGCAGTCTCCGGGTTGCGCCCTGCAGGTCGTGCAGGCGCTGCGCGCCGGCGGGGTGCCCGCCGACGCGCTGTCGCTGCTGCCCGGCGAGGGCGACGTCGGCGCGGCGCTGGTGCGCCATCCCGACGTCCAGACGATCGCGTTCACCGGATCGCTCCCCGTCGGCCTCGAGATCGTCAGGACCGCGGCGGACACCGTCCCCGGCCAGCGACACCTCAAGCAGGTCGTCGCCGAGCTCGGGGGCAAGAACTGCGTGATCGTCGACGCCGACGCCGATCTCGACGAGGCCGTCCCCGCGATCGTGTTCTCGGCGTTCACCTACGCGGGCCAGAAGTGCTCGGCGGCCGCCCGCGTGCTCGTCCACGAGGCGATCGCCGACCAGCTGATCGAGCGGGTCGCGGGCGCGGTGTCGGTGCTCGACGTCGGCCAGGCCGACCGGCTCGGGACCGACGTCGCGACCGGTGATCGAGCGCGACGCCCAGGAGCGCGTCCGCCGCTACGCCGAGATCGCCGCGCGCGAGGGCCGGATCGCCGCCCGGCGTGGAGCGGGTCCCCGAGACCGGCTGGTTCTGCCCGCCCACCGTGGCGGTCGACCTCCCCGGGGGCTCAGCGGTGCTCGAGGAGGAGATCTTCGGGCCGCTGCTGGCGATCGAGCGCGTGCGTGACGTCGAGCAGGCCTGCGAGATCGTCGACGGCCTCCCGTTCGCCCTCACCGGCGGGCTGTTCGCGCGCGACCCGCAGACCGTGCGCTACGTCACCGCCCACACGCCGGTCGGGAACCTGTACGTCAACCGGGGGATCACCGGCGCGATGGTCGGGCGCCAGCCGTTCGGCGGCAACCGCCTGTCGGGCAACGGCACCAAGGCGGGCGGTCCCGATTACCTGCTCCACTTCGTCGAGCCGCGGGCGGTAACCGAGAACACCATGCGCCACGGGCTGGTGGTCTGAGGCCCTAGTGGCTCCACTAGCCGCACTTGATTTCGCGGCGTTTGCGAGTGATCATCGTGGGGGAGTCGATGATCGTGCCTCCGACACAGGCATGGAAATTGGTGCTGGCGATCGTCCTGTGCGTCGCGATCCTGGTCAGCGCCTCGGCGCGCGCGCCGCGCAAGTCGGTGCCCAGCTCAGAGCTGCGGCGGCTGGTGGCGTCGGCGCTGCTGCTGTACGCGGTCGGGGCGCTGGCGTCGCTGCGCCACCACACCGCGCTGGCCGCGATCATCTACGCCGCCGGGATCGGCGTGTGCGCGTTCGCCGCGTGGCTGTCGCGGGGCCACGGCGAGTCCGACGACGGCCCCGACGACGGCGACGATCCGTCCGACGAGCGCCCGCCGCCCGGCCCGGACGGGGTGCCGCGGTTCGACTGGCCCGCGTTCGAGCGCGAGCTGCGCACCTACATGCGCCGGCACGAGCGCCGGACCGTCGGCGTGGAGTAGTTGTAGTTCCCGACCACGTTGTTCCGCCGATGGGCTAGCCATCCGGCGCTCCTGTCGAGGCTGGGAGCTGCCAAGCGGCTCAGTCTCGCGATCACCTCGATCCGTCGCTCGGGCGATCGGTCGCCTGGGACCTCGCCCCGGGGCCTCGGGCGGCGTGCTTAACGTCCCTCGCAAGGCCTTCGCGGATTAGCCTGGGACGTTGATCACGTCCCACGTGGCGAACGTCCCACAGTGGCACCCAGAACGGTCGATTGGGACGTTGTGCACGCGGTTTCGCCCGCCATCGCACGCCTCCACGAGCCGAACAACCTCCTCGGGTCCTACAGCCAGTGGCCGTCCACTAACCGGACCCGTTGAGCCCGAGCAACAGCTGGTGCAGGCGGGTCTCGCCGGCCAGCTCGGGGTGGAAGGAGACCGCGATCACGTTGCCCTGGCGGATCGCCACCGGGCGGTCGTCGACGCTCCCCAGGACCTCGACGTCCGGTCCGTGCTCGGCGACCCAGGGGGCGCGGATGAATACCGCGTGGATCGGTCCGCCGTCGACCCCGGCGACGTCCACGTCGGCCTCAAACGACCGCAGCTGGCGCCCGAACGCGTTGCGCTCGGCGGTGATGTCGAGCACGTCGAGGTGATCGCGGTCGAGCATGATCAGCCCCGCGCACGTGCCCAGCACGGGGGTGCCGCGCCCGATCAGCGCCCGCAGCGGCTCGGCCAGGCCCTCGCGCTCGATCCCGAGCGTCATCACGGTCGATTCGCCGCCCGGGATGATCAGCGCGTCGAGGCCCTCCAGATCGGCCGGGACGCGGACTTCGCGCGGCGTCTCCCCCAGCGCCTGCACGATCTTGGCGTGGGCCTCGAACCCTCCCTGGAGGGCCAGGATCCCGACCACCTTGGGCCGGTCCGCGCAAGCCTCTGTCACGTGGCTACCAGCCGCGGGGGGCCAGCAGCTGCTCGGTCTCGAGCTTGGAGCTCTCGAGGCTGACCATCGCCTGGCCGAGGCCGGTGGAGGCGGTGGCGATCCGCGCGGGGTCGCGGAAGTGCGTGGTCGCCTCGACGATCGCGGCGGCCCGGCGCTCGGGGTCCGCGGACTTGAAGATGCCCGACCCCACGAACACGCCCTCGGCGCCGAGCTGCATGACCAGCGCGGCGTCGGCGGGGGTGGCGATCCCACCCGCGCAGAACAGCACCACCGGCAGCCGGCCGTCGGCGGCGACCTGACGGACGATGGGCAGCGATGCCTGCAGCTCCTTGGCGGCCGTGGCCAGTTCGGCGTCGTCGAGCATCGTCAGACGGCGGATCTCGCCGCCGATCTTGCGCAGGTGCCGGACCGCCTCGACGATGTCGCCGGTGCCGGCCTCGCCCTTGGAGCGGATCATGGCCGCGCCCTCGCCGATCCGGCGCAGCGCCTCGCCGAGGTTGGTGGCGCCACATACGAACGGGATCTTGAACGCCCACTTGTCGATGTGGTTGGCCTCGTCGGCCGGCGTAAGAACTTCGGATTCGTCGATGTAGTCGACCTCGAGTGCTTCGAGCACCTGGGCCTCGACGAAGTGCCCGATCCGCGCCTTGGCCATCACCGGGATCGTGACCGACGCCTGGATCCCGCGGATCATCTCCGGGTCCGACATCCGCGCCACGCCGCCGTCGCGGCGGATGTCGGCGGGAACGCGCTCGAGCGCCATCACCGCGGCGGCGCCCGCCTGCTCGGCGATCTTCGCCTGCTCGGGGGTGACCACATCCATGATCACGCCGCCCTTGAGCATCTCGGCGAGACCGGCCTTGACGGTGAACGTCGCCTCGTCGCGGTTGATGCCGTTCTGATCGCTCATCGCGTGGGAGTGTAGCCGGGCGATACCGTGTGCCGCCATGTCCGCGACAGCCAGCATGGCCGGGGTTTTCATCCACGATGGAGATACGTTCGAGGCCACCGAGCTGGCCCGCGGGCCGTGGAGCCCGGACTCCCAGCACGGCGGCGCCCCGGCGGCGCTGCTGATGCGGGGGTTCGAGGGGCTGGACGGATCCGGGCTGGCGATTGCCCGGGTCACCTACGAGTTCATCCGCCCAGTGCCGCTGGGGCATCTGCACGTCGACGTCGAGGTCGTCCGGCCCGGCCGGCGGGTGCAGCTGATGGAGGGGGCGATCCGGACTCCGGGCGGTACCGAGGTCGTCCGCGCCCGGGCGCTGCGGGTGATGCCCGCCGACCCCGACGCGCCGCGCACGGCCGAGCAGCCGCCCCCGCCCGGGCCCGAGGGCGGAGTCGAGAACGACTACGTGTCCACCCACGGAACGACGTTCGCGCGCGACGCGCTGGAGATCCGGTTCGTCGAGGGCGCGTTCTACCGGATGGGTCCGGCCACGGCGTGGTTTCGGATGCGCAAGCCGATCGTCGCCGGTGAGCAGACCTCGCCGCTGCAGCGACTGGCCGCCGCCGGCGACTTCGGCAACGGGATCGCCGCCGCGCTCCCGTGGGACGAGTACGTGTTCATCAACCCCGACCTGACGCTGTACATCGACCGGCTGCCGGTCGGGGACTGGATCGGTCTGGAGTCCCGGATGATCGTTGCCGCCGACGGGATCGGCAACGCCGAGAGCGTGCTGTACGACCGGGTCGGACGGGTCGGCCGGGCCGCGCAGTCGCTGCTGGTGGCGCGGCGCTGAGCGACCGCACGGGCGCCCGCCGGCGCCGCTACTTCAGCCGGAAGGCCTTGATCCGCCCGTCGTACTGCTGGGCGTCACGCGCGTACACGCCGTAGGCGAGCGCCTGGATCAGCGACAGCAGCGCGGTGTGCGAGCGCACGAACGCGGGCGTGTTGGAGGAGTAGTAGAGCCGGATCCGCGCTAGGCGCGCGACTTCCGAGAGGGTTGCGTCGGTCACCGCCAGCGTGGTCGCCTTGCGGTGGCGGGCGAGCTTCATCGTGCGCGTGATCAACGGGTGCGGCCGCCCGGCCGACAGGCCGATCACCAGCGTCTGCTCGTCGATCCGGCTCAGCCGTCCCAGCGCCTCCTGCGAGGGGCTGGCCACGATCTCGGCGCGCAGGTCGAGCAGCATCAGCAGGTGCCGCAGGTAGCTGGCGAAGAACGCCATCTGATCGGTTCCCGCGATCAGCACCTTCTCGGCCTTGACGATCGCGTCGATCGCGGCCTCGACGTCGGAGCGCGACAGCTTGTGGGCGGTGTCCTCGACGTTGACGTGGTCGGCGGCGAGCGCCGCCTCGAACTCGGTGTGGTCCAGCGAGAACAGCGGCGCGGCCGCGGCGACGCCGTTGTCGGAGCCGTTGCGGCGGCGGCGATACTCGTCGCGCGCGGCCTGCTGGAGCTCGGGGAAGCCCTCGAAGCCGAGCGCCTGAGAGAAGCGCACGACCGTGCTGGACGAGGTGTTGGCGCGACGGGCCAGCTCCTCGGCGGTGTGGAACGCGGCCTCGTCGAGGTGGTCGACGATGTACTGGGCGACGTCCTTCTGGGAGCGCGAGAACTGGTCGAATCGCGCTTGGATATATGCCGACAGGGCCTGGTGGCCGTGGGGTGTCTCTGGGGCGGCAGTCGAGCTGGAGGCTTGCTTCATGGGCAGGCCTCTCATTCGACGCCTGCCCGTGGCGTTCCTTCAGCGGCCGCGCCTTCGCTGCATCAGTTCTCGATCGGGCGGCGAGAATCCGAACCGTTCGTAGAGCCCGTGGGCGTCTCTGGTTGCAAGAGTCCACCCAAGCTCTGAGTGCGGTCCGTTGTCGACGGCCTCGCGCACCAGCTCGACGCCGAACCCGCGCCCGCGGTACTCGGACAGCACGTAGACGTCGCACAGGTGGGCCACCTGTACGCCGTCGGAGATCACCCGGGCGAAGCCGATCAGCTCGCCGTCGTCGTACAGCCCCACCACCCGCGCGGCCTCCCGGATCGACCGGGCCACGTCTTCGCGAGACCGCTGCGCTGCCCAGTAGGACTCGTCGCGCAGGTAGCGGTAGACCGCTTCGGCGTCGACCCGCTCGCGATCGTCGTCGAGCTCGACGCCCTGGGACAGCGCGCGCCGCATCGCTCCGGCGCTAGAGGGCCACTAGGTGTGGCCTTCGCGGCGTTCCCGGTTGCGCTCGCGCTCGCCGAGCACCTGCGCGACCACGTAGATGATCAGGACGTTCACGAGGATGCCGATCCCCACGAATGTGGCCAGCAGCGCGAGCGTCTGACCGGTGGCTGCGGCGGGGATCAGCATCGCCGCAGAGCGTACCTGAGTAGGCGGATTGGCAGCACTCGCAAGTCGACGCGATATCGCCCGCGGCAGGTGCTAGCGTCGCCCGCGGCCGCGGCCCTGTAGCTCAGTCGGTAGAGCAGCCGGCTCATAACCGGTCGCGCGCAGGTTCGAGTCCTGCCAGGGCCATTAGCTGGTCGATCATCTAGACGAGCGAGGCGCTTGCGCCTGGCGAGTCGCGCGTCAGGACCTCTGCTCCCGGGTAGCGCTTGGACAAACCGGAAGTATCTGGAGGGAGGTTCCGGGTGTATAAGCAAGTTCTGGACCCAGTGTCCCATGCACTGGGATGGAGTTCGCTGTTCGCAATCCTGCCGTTGCTGGTCCTGTTCATCCTGTTGGGAGTCGTCAGGATGAAGGCGCAGTGGGCCTCGCTGATCACGCTGGGGGTGGCGATCCTGGTTGCGCTGATCGTCTACTCGATGCCGGTCGGCCAGGCCGCAGACTCCGCGCTCGAGGGTGCCGTGTTCGGCTTCTGGCCGATCATGTGGATCGTCATCAACGCGCTGTGGATCTACAACATGTCCGATCGAACCGGGCATTTCGCGGTCCTGCGACGCGCGTTCGCCGAGGTGTCCGACGACGTCCGCGTCCAGGTCGTAGTGATCGCGTTCTGCTTCGGCGCGCTGCTCGAGGCGCTGGCGGGCTTCGGCACGCCGGTGGCGATCTGCGGCGTGATGCTGATGGGAATCGGCCTGTCGCCCTTGCGCGCGGCGGCGGTCGCGTTGGTGGCCGACACCGCCCCGGTCGCGTTCGGCGCGATCGCCGTGCCGATCACCACGCTGGCACAGGTGTCGGGCCTGCCCGCGCACGACCTCAGCCAGATGGTCGGGCGCCAGACGCCGTTCCTGGCGCTGCTGGTGCCGTTCATCCTGGTGTTCATGGTCGACGGCCGTCGCGGGCTGCGCGAGAGCTGGCCGGCGGCGCTGACCGCGGGGGTCGTGTTCGCGGCCCTGCAGTTCGCGATCTCCAACTACGTTTCGATGGAGCTCACCGACATCATCGCGTCGCTCGGCTCTGCGGGCGCGGTCGTGACGCTGCTGACGATCTGGTCGCCGCGCGCTACGCAGATCCCGAGCACCACGGCGGGCCGGGGTCAGCGTCCGGCGATCGCCGGTGGGGCCACCGCCGACGCAGCGTTCGAGCGCGAGAAGCTCGCCGAGGGCGGCCCGCCCCCGACCCGCGGCCAGATGTTGCAGGCGTTCGCGCCCTACATCGTGATCGTCGTCGTGCTGGGACTGGTCAGCCTGCACCCGATCGCCAACCAGCTCGACAAGCTCACCAGCGAGTTCAGCTGGCCTGGCCTGAACGTGCTCACCTCAGCCGGCAAGGCGCCGGCCAGCGAGACGTTCAAGGCCAACTGGTTCACCGCCGCCGGCACGTGGCTGCTGGTGTCGGGCGTGATCACGATGGTCGTGCTGCGGGTCCGCCCGCGGTTGGCGCTGAAGATCTACGGCGAGACGCTCAACCAGCTCAAGTGGGCGCTCGTCACCGTCTGCTCGGTGCTCGCGCTGGCGTACGTGATGAACCTGTCGGGCCAGACCGCCACGTTGGGCACGTGGGCTGCGGGCGCCGGTGGTTTCTTCGCGTTCCTGTCGCCGCTGATCGGCTGGTTCGGGACCGCGGTGACCGGCTCTGACACGTCGACGAACTCGCTGTTCGGCGGGTTGCAGGTGGCCGCGGCGCACAAGTCGTCGCTGTCGCCGACGCTGCTGGCCGCCGCCAACAGCTCGGGCGGCGTGCTGGCGAAGATGGTGTCGCCGCAGAACCTCGCGATCGGTGCCGCCGCCGTCGGCATGGCCGGCAAGGAGGGCGACATCTTCCGCAAGGTGATCGGCTGGAGCCTGGTGCTTGCCCTGTTGATGGCGATTCTGGTGCTGCTGCAGTCGGGCATTCTGTCGGGGATGGTTCCATAGGGGCAGCGGTGCGCAGCCCGCCTCCTAGCGGTAGGCGAGCTGCGTGCCGACCCCCTGCGCCCGGGCCTTGGCGAGCAGCGCCTCGCCGAGCGCGATGTCGGTGATCGACAGGCCGCGATGCCAGAACAGGATCGTCTCGCCGGCGTGCTCTCGGCCCGGGCGCGCGCCGGCGACGATCTGGCCGAGCTCGGCGTGTAGGTTGGCCTCGGTCAGCCGCCCGGTGTCGACGTGCGGGCGCAGCGCGCCGAGCGGCCCGATCCCCGCCTGGCCCCAGTCGTCGACGACGACCTTGTCGATGATCTCCAGCAGATCGAGCTCGACCGCGCTGACCGTCCCGTAGGGAATCACCAGCGCGCCCGGCGCGATCCAGCTCGTCCGCAGCAGCGGCGCGGGCTCGGTCAGACGGCTGGCCTCGACCACGACGTCGGCGCCCCGCACACACTCCTCCCAGCTGTCGACGGCACGCACCTCCCGGCCCAGGTCCGCCGTCAAGCGCCGCGCGAACTCCTCGCGGCTCTCCCGTCGGCGCGAGTGCACGCGGATCTCCTCGAGGCCGGGCAGCACCCGGCACAGCAACCGCACGTTCCAGTAGGAGGTGCCGCGGGCGCCGACGTGGCCCAGCGACCGCGCGCCGGCGCGGGCCAGGTGCTCAGCGCCGATCGCGGTGACCGCGCCGGTACGCACCTCGGTGATCGCGGTTGCGTCGAGGATCGCGGCCGGGACCCCGGTCTCGGGGTCCATCAGCAGCAGCAACGCCAGCTCGGACGGGAGCCCGCGCAGGTGGTTGTCGACGTAGTCGCCGACGACCTTGACGCCGGCGTGCCGCGGCGTGGCTCCGCGGAGCACGTTGAAGTGACCGGTCGCGCCTCGCGGGAACAGGTGCATGCGCGGCTCGATCACGGTCTCGCCGCGGCCCTGGGCGCCCAGCACGCGGCGAATGCAGTCGAGGATCTCGTCGTCGGTCAGCGCGGCCGCCTCGACGGCCGCGCCATCCAGGTAGGTGATCTCCAGGAGGGTCAGTCGAGGAACTCGTAGGCCGGGATCGTGAGGAACTCGATCAGCTCCGGCGACAGCGCGACCCGCTCGAAGATCTCGCGGGTCTCGGCGGGACGGCCGGCCTCCCAGGTCTGATCGCCGACGGCCTCGTGGATCTTGGCCGTCTCCTCGTCGAGCACCTGCCGGACCAGCTCGGGGGTGACCGTGCGGCCGTCGGTGAGCGTGCATCCGTGGTGGACCCACTGCCAGATCTGCGAGCGCGAGATCTCGGCGGTGGCGGCGTCCTCCATCAGCGAGTTGATCGCCGCCGCGCCGCGGCCGCTGAGCCAGAACGACACGTACTGAAAGCCGACGCTGACGTCGG
Source organism: uncultured Solirubrobacterales bacterium (assembly GCA_963831845.1). Taxonomy (GTDB): domain Bacteria; phylum Actinomycetota; class Thermoleophilia; order Solirubrobacterales; family Solirubrobacteraceae; genus Palsa-465. The sequence continues at coordinate 197,135 of CAWHRT010000022.1, forward strand.
TCCGCAGGCCGGCCTCGGTGATCTCACCCGGCGTGGACTTCAGGTCCAGCAGCTGCTCGGCGGTCACGTGGACATCGTCGCGCTGGCGCTCGAGCTGGTTGGGCGCGCCCTCGAGACCGCGCTCGAACACCTCGCGCGCGGTCGGAACCAGATCGGGGTGCGCGACCCAGGTCCCGTCGTAGCCCTGGCCGACCTCACGCTCCTTGTCGGCGCGGACGCCCTCCAGCGCCTTGCTGTTGGCCTCCTCGTCCTTGCGCGACGGGATCAGCGCCGCCATCCCCCCCATCGCGTGCGCCCCGCGGCGGTGGCAGGTAGCGGCCAGCAGCTCGGCGTAGGCGCGCATGAACGGCACCGTCATCGTCACGTCGCCACGGTCGGGAAGCACCATCTCGGGCCGGTCCGGGAAGCACTTGATCGAGGAGAAGATGTAGTCCCAGCGCCCGGCGTTGAGCCCCGCGGAGTGCTCGCGCAGCTCATACAGGATCTCCTCCATCTCGAACGCCGCCGGCAGCGTCTCGATCAGCACCGTCGCCTTGATCGTCCCCCGCGGCACGTCGAGCTGATCCTGGGCGAAGCAGAACACGTCGTTCCACAGCCGCGCCTCCAGATGCGACTCGAGCTTCGGCAGGTAGAAGTACGGCCCCGAGCCGTTGGCCAGCAGCCGCCCGGCGCAGTGAAAGAAGTACAGGCCGAAGTCGAACAGCGAGCCCGACACCGGATCGCGGCCGAGCAACATGTGACGCTCGGGCAGATGCCAGCCCCGCGGGCGCACGAGCAACGTCGCCGGATCGTCCTCGAGCGCGTATTCGCGGCCGTCGGAGGACCGGTAGCTGATCGTGCCGTCGATCGCGTCGCGGAGGTTGATGTGCCCCTCGACCATGTTGCGCCAGGTCGGCGCGTTGGCGTCCTCGAAGTCGGCCATGAACCCGTCAGCGCCCGAGTTCAGCGCGTTGATCACCAGCTTGCGGTCGGTCGGACCGGTGATCTCCACCCACCGCTGCTGCATGTCCTCGGGGGCCGGCGCGACCTTCCAGTCGGATTCGCGCACATCCCGGGTGCTGGCGAGAAAGTCGAACATCTCGCCCTCTGCCAGCCGCGCCCGCCGCTTGCCCCGCGCTGACAGCAGCTGCCGGCGCCGGCCGCCGAACTCACGCTCCAGCGCCGCCACGAACGCGAGCGCGCCGGGCGTCAGGACCTCCTCGAACTTCGCGTGCATCGATCCGCGGAGCTCGATATCGGCATGTGTGGTCATCGGGTCGGTGATCCTCTCATTCCAGCAGCGGCGGTGTCTGCTCGTCGGTTGTCTGATCCTTCCCCGGCTGGTGGCCGGCAAAAAGCTCGTCCTCCCCGGCGGCGGTCTCGACCGCGCACAGGGCCGCCATCAGCACGGCCACGATCGCCGCCAGCACCCAGGCGTCGATGCCGCCTGCGACGGCGAACACGGCCAGCAGCGCGGCGGCGACCGCCACCTTCTCGCGCTCGAGCGTTCCCGCCAGGCGCCACCGGAACCCGACGTGGCCGATCAGGTACAGCGCCACGCCGCCGCACAGGGCCAGCCGCGGCGCCGCGGCCAGCGGACGCGCGACGTGCTCGACCAGCGCGTGCACGCCGACCGCGAACGTGATGATTCCGGCGACGATCAGCAGGTGCAGGTAGCTGTAGCCGTCGGCGGCGGCGAGCACCGGGTCGTCGTGCACGCGCAGACGCTCCTCGGCTGTGGCCGCGAACCGGTCGAAGTAGGTCCACCACATCGCGATCGTGATCGCCAGCGTGAGCGTCACCGAGGTGATCAGCTCGGCGCCGAGGTGCCCGCGGCTGACGTTGCCCGCCACCCCGATCGCGACGATCGACTCGCCCAGGCAGATGATCACGAACAGCCCGTAGCGCTCGGCGAAGTGGGCGACGGCGACGCGCTGCAGCCCCCGCAGCCGCTCGCGCGTCAGCCAGGCCGGGCCCGCGTAGTCGATCGCCAGGGCCGCCGCCCACAGGGCCACGCGGACGCCGCCGTGGAAGAACGAGCCGATCAGCAGCAGCGCCATCCCGATCAGGACGGTCACGCCGAAGCCGGCGATCGCCTTCCACGAGGCGTTGCCCTGCCGCGAGGCGTCGGCGTACAGCGCCAGGTGCAGGAGCCGGACCAGCGCGTATGTGGCCGCGAACAGCGTCCCCTCCGACCCGTAGGCGTCGGGGAGCGCCAGCCCGGTGATGAAGATCAGGACGGTCGACAGCAGCAGGCACGCCCGCAGCGTGCCGGAGGTCTGGGTCTGGGCGTTGGCCGCCCACACGAACGCCGACCAGGCCCACCACACCAGCGCCAGCACCAGCATCGAGCGCCCGAACCCCGCCCAGCTGAGATCGCGCGACAGCAAGGAGGAGACCTGGGTGATCGCGAATACGAACACCAGGTCCCAGAGCAACTCCACCGGGGTGGTCCGGTGCTGGTCCTCCAGCGCCTCGGGGGTCTCGACTGCCTCCTCCACGCCGATAGTGTGCTCCACCGGGTTCGGTGGAGTGCGCTGGTATGGCTGCGTCAGGACTCGCGCAGGGCGGCGTCTAGCTTGCGGCGGGCGGCGCCGAGCGACTGGCGATGTGAGTCGATCTCGGCCCACGGGTTCCCGACCTGCTCGAGTCGCTCGCGGACGGTGCGCAGCGTCCACCGTTCCGGGAGCGTCGAGCTGTCCGACAGCTCCTCGAGCCGTAGCGGCGTCGCCACCGGCGCGCCGGGCCGGGCCCTGACCGAGTAGGGCGCGACCGAAGTGTGCCCGAACGCGTTTCGCATCATGTCGAGCAGGATCTTGCCCTCGCGGTTGGCCTTGCGCTGCTCGACGGTGAACAGGTCGCTGTGGCGGCGCTCGGCCAGCTCGGCGAAGTCACGGGAGAACTCGCGCACGTAGTCGTAGTCGTTGCGGCGGGCCAGCGGCACGACCACGTGGTAGCCGCGCGAGCCGCTGGTCATCGCCCACGGGTCCAGGCCGACCTCGCTGAGCAGCTCGGCTACCGATCGGGCGGCCAGGCGCATCGTCGGGTGGTCCTCGACGCTCGGGTCCAAGTCGACGATCAGCCGGTCGGGTCGGTTCAGGCGGTCGGCGCGGCTGAGCCACGCGTGCAGCGTGATCACCCCTTGGTTGGCGAGGTACACGAGCGTGGCCGCGTCGTCGGCGACCACGTGCTCGACGGTGCCGCCGCTCTTGGGGGTCTCGACGCGCTTGATCCAGGGCGGAAAGTGCTTGCCGGCGTGCTGCTGGAAGATCTTGGTGCCGGTGATCCCGTCGGGATAGCGCTCCATGTTCAGCGGACGGCCGGAGATCAGCGGCACCATCTCGGCGGCGATGTCGGCGTAGTAGCGGGCCAGGTCGAGCTTGGTGACGCCCTCGAACAGCTCCTTGGTGGGCTTGGTGATCTCGACTTCGCGGCGCCCGGCGGTGATCGCGGTCATCGGCCGCTCAGCGACCACCCGACTGCGCACACGTGCGGACTCGCGCTCGAGCCTGGCGAGGACGCGACCCAAGTCGCCGCGGCGGTCGCGCAGACCCCGGTGCTCGGCGATCGCCTCGGCCAGCCCCGGCACCGCGTCCTCCTCGAGCAGGCTGGCCTCGAGGTGCGCGCTCAAGACCAGCAGCTCGCGCCGGGTGGCCCGCCGAGCCGCGGGGTCGCGTGCGCCGCCGAGCGCGAACATGTCCCACGCCTTGGCGAACGCGATGTGGCTCGTCTTGGCGCCCCGGCGGTGGGCGGCCAGCATCGGGCAGATCCCGTCGGAGCCGGTGTAGGCGCCGACGATGATGTCGTTGCTGCGGATTCCGTCGAGCATCGCCACCCGGGTGTCGCGGGGCAGGCCGTCGATCGCCCGGCGCAGGTCGGTGATTGTCGCTCGGCGCCTCGTTCGCATAGGGTTTGGCCGCCCAATGGCGGCAGCGCCAATCTAACGGCGCCCGTCGGGCCCCACAAGCGATCTCCTTGGCGCGAAAGGAACCTTGCATATGAAGCTCGGAGTCCACGTCGGCTACTGGGGGCTCGGGATGGGCCCGGCCGACCAGCTGGAGGTCGTTCAGGAGGCCGAGCGGCTCGGGTATGACTCGATCTGGACCGCCGAGGCCTACGGGTCAGACGCCGCGACCGTGCTCGCCTGGCTGGCCGCGGGCACCAGCACGATCAAGCTCGGCTCGGCGATCTTCCAGATGCCCGGCCGCAGCGCCGCGATGACCGCGATGACCGCGGCCACGATCGACGAGCTGTCGGGTGGGCGGATGCTGCTCGGGATCGGGTCGTCGGGGCCGCAGGTGGCCGAGGGCTGGCACGGCCAGCGGTTCGGTCGCCAGCTTGCGCGCACCCGCGACTACGTGGCGGTGGTGCGCAAGGCGCTGTCGCGCGAGCGCCTGGAGTACCACGGCGAGACGCTCGAGCTGCCGTTGCCGGACGGTCCCGGGCAAGGCGCTGAAGCTGACGATCTCGCCCGTCCAGGAGCAGATCCCGATCTACCTGGCCGCGATCGGACCGAGGAACACCGCGCTGGCGGGCGAGATCGCCGACGGGTGGATTCCCACGTTCTTCTCGCCCGAGCACGTGTCCGACCTGCGGGCGCTGCTCGAGGAGGGCGCGGCGCGCTCCGGGCGCTCGCTCGACGGCTTCGACATCGCGCCGACCGTCAACGCTTACGTGTCCGACGACCGCGAGGCGGCCCGCAACCTGATGCGCCCGTTGCTGGCGCTGTACATCGGCGGGATGGGCTCGCGAGATCAGAACTTCTACAACAAGCTCGTGCAGCGCTACGGGTTCGAGGCCGCGGCCACGCGGGTCCAGGACCTGTACCTGGAGGGCAAGCGCGAGGAGGCCGGCGCGGCGATCCCGGACGAGCTGATCGACATGGTCTCGCTGTGCGGCCCCCGGGACGTGGTCCGCGACCGCATCCAGGCCTTCCGTGACGGCGGCGTGGGGACGCTGATGGTGAGCCCGATGGCGTTCACCGCCCAGGACCGGATCGAGCAGCTGCGGGCGGTCGCCGAGCTGGCCGGTTGAGCCGGCCGCTGCGGCTGTTCCTCGGCGCGTTCGGAGACCCCGGTCACGCGTTCCCGATGCTCGCGCTCGGGGCGCGGCTGGCGGCGCGCGGGCACGAGGTGATGCTCGAGACGTGGGCGCGCTGGCGCGAGCACGTCGAGGCGGGCGGGATGCGTTTCGCGGCGGCGCCGGAATACCCGGTGTTCCCGACGCGCGAGCGGCCGCTGAAGCCCTACGAGGCGGTGGTCCTCGCCACCGCCGAGACGCGCCCGGCGGTGGCGTCGTTCGCGCCCGACGCAGTCGTGCACGACATCCTCACGCTCGCGCCGGCGATGGCCGGCGAGCTCGAGCGGATCCCGGTCGCGACGCTGGTCCCGCACGTGTACCCCGTGGGGGCGCCGGGCCTGCCTCCATACGCGGTGGGGGCGCGCATGCCCCGGACCGCGGCCGGCGCCCGGCTGTGGGCCGCGCTTGACCCGGTGATCGAGTCAGGTCTGCGGAGGGGGCGCGACGAGCTCAACGAGACGCGGCGCAAGCTCGGCCTGCCGCAGGTGGCGCGGCTGCATGGCGGGATCAGCGAGCGCCTGTGCCTGGTGGGGACGTTCCCGGCGCTCGAGTACCCGCGCGCGTGGTCGCCGGGCGTGCACGTGGTCGGGCCGCTGCTGTGGGAGCCGCCGTTCGGGCCCGTGGAGCCGCCCCCTGGCGACGCGCCGCTGGTGCTGGTGGCGCCGTCGACCGCGCAGGACCCCGAGCACCGGATGCTCCGCGCCGCGCTCGCGGGCCTGGCCGGCGAGCCGGTGCGCGTGCTGGCCACGTGGAACCGGCGGCGGCCGGAACTGCCGATCCCGGTGCCCGCCAACGCGCGGCTGGTCGAGTGGGTGTCCTACTCGCGCACGATGCCCGAATGCGACCTGGTGGTCTGTCATGCGGGGCACGGGACGCTGGCGCGGGCGCTGGCCTGCGGCTGCCCCGTGGTGTGCGTCCCCCATGCCGGCGACATGGCCGAGAACGCGGCCCGGGCCGACTGGGCCGGGGTCGGCGTGCGGCTCCCGTGGCGGTTGCTGAGCGCAGCGACGCTGCGCCTGGCGGTGCGTCGGGCGCTGGCGCAGCGATCGCTGGCTGCGCGGGCGCGGGAGCTGGCGGCGTGGGCAGCGGTCAACGACGGGGCCGACCGGGCGGCGTCGCTGGTCGAGGCGCTGGCTCGGCGCTTCTCGCCATGAGTCCGGTCCCACCGAGAGTGGTGCGGGCCGGACGGCTGGCGAGGACGCAGGAGGCGTGGCGCAGCGGCGCTGCGCGAGCCTCCGAGGACGAAGGCAGAAGCCGGCCCGTGCCGCTCGAATGGGACGGGATTTATGGTGGGGAGCGCTAGTCGTCGCGGTGAGCGCGGACGTACTCGATCAGCTCGGGCGCGTCGCTGCGCACCCGATCCATCGGCTCGCCCGTGCAGCTGCACAGGTCGATCACCGCGTGCTCGTCGGTGACCTCCCAGGCGCGCCAGATCGCGCCGTTCTCGGTCCAGCGCTCCAGATCCTCGATCGTGACCTTTGCCGCCACGGTCAGTTGACGGCGGGTAGTGCGGGGGCGGCCGGTGTCGCGGCGGGGTTCTGACCGGCCCAGTTCTCGATCTCGCGCGAGCCCTGGATCGTCAGCTCGTCGTCGGTGACGAGCACCGGCACCCAGTAGCTGCCCGTGAGCCGGTTGACCTTCTGGCGACCAGGGGACTGGTTGAGCGCCCCGGGCAGGATGCCCAGGCCGTAGGACTTGACCACCTCGGGCTCGTGCCCGGCATCGATCAGCGCGTGGTAGGCCCGGCCGCACGGATGCCCGCCCGGGCGCGGGGCGTGCTTCCAGGTCCCCCAGCAGACGTAGAGCTTCATCCCTGACGGGGATCGTATCCGTAACGCTCGCGGTCGGGCCGACGAGCGGGTCGAGCTCCGGGGGTGGGACTCGAACCCACAACCCTTCGGTTAACAGCCGAATGCTCTGCCGATTGAGCTACCCCGGACTGACCAGAGGCGGGCGCGCCACGTGCGGCGAACCCGGCCGACACTCTAGCGAGCCATCGGACCGCGCTCGGGGCTCGGGCGGTGCGGGCAATTCGTGACATGCGGCGCACTTGCATCCTCCGATGTAACGAAATGCCCGCTCAGCGGGCGTTTCGTCACACGCGACGCGTGCGACTCGCCCGATGTGACGTTTCGCCCGCCACGGCGTGGCCCAAAGGCCCATCAAGGCGGGTCCGGGACCCGCCCGAGCCCCTCAGACCGCGCGTTCCATCCGCGCGACCGTGGCCCTGATCGCCTCGCGGATCTGCTCGCGCTCGCGGGCCAGGTCGGCGATCCCGGCCGCACCCGATCGCCCGGGCGCGCCGGATCGCCCGCTCGACCTGGGCCAGCTCGAGCACGAGCTGGGCGTGGCGGAGCTGGTCGGCGCTGACCTGGCCGGCCCGCCCCGAGCGCGCCACCAGGTCCGCGACCAGCGACGCCAGCTGCTCGTCGTCGGGCGGCAGATCGGCCAGCGGCGAGGCGACCCGGCCGGTGAGGTGCCGGGCGGCGCGGCGGTGGGGCTCGCTGGTCAGGAGCCGATCGGGGTCGATCGAGGACAGCAGCTGCTCGCCCTCGGCCGGCAGCGAGATGCACAGCACCAGGAACGTCCGCTCGGCCCGCACGGCCTGGTCGACCGGCGGGGCGCCGCCGTTGGCCGGCGCGCCGTTGCGCGCGGGCACGCCGCCGCCGCGGGCGTGGTCGGAGTCGGCCGCCAGCGACGACAGCAGCGCCGAGGACAGCTCGAGCCTGCCGGCGATCCGCCGCAACAGGTCCTCGCGCAGCACGCTCGCCGGCAGCTCGGCCAGCACCGGGCGCAGCTCGGTCAGCGCGCGGTCGCGTCCCTCGGCGCTCGACGTGTCGGCCCGATCCAGGATTCGCTCGACCTGGAAGACGACGAACGGCGCCGAGCGCTCGACCAGCTCGCGCAGCGCGTCGGCGCCCTGCTGGTCGATCAGGTCGGCGGGGTCGGTGCCCTCCGGCAGCGGCACCACCCGCAGCTCGAGCTTGCGCCCCGCCGCCAGCCGCGCCGCCCGCAGCATCGCGTCCTGGCCGGCGCGATCGGCGTCCAGGCACAGCTCCAGCGTGCTCACCACCCGCTCGAGCTCGCGCACCTGCTCCTCGGTGAGCGACGTGCCCATGATCCCGACCGCGTTCGAGAACCCGGCCTGGTGGACCGCAAGCACGTCGGTGTAGCCCTCGACGAGCACCATCTGTCCGGAGCGGGCGGCCGCCGAGCGCGCCAGGTTGATCCCGAACAGCTGCTCGCGCTTGTGGTAGAGGTCGTTGTCGGCAGTGTTGAGGTACTTGGGGCGCTGGTTGTCGCGCATCGCGCGGGCCCCGAACCCCACCACTCTCCCCCGCGCGCTCACTGACGGGAACATGATCCGCTCGCGGAAGCGGTCGTAGATCTGTCCCGGGCGCGACTGCGAGCGCTGCGCGAGCCCGACCGCGAGCAGCTCGTCGTCGGTGAACCCCGCCCGGCGCGAGGCCAGCAGCATCCGGTCCCAGGCGCTGGGGGCGTACCCCACCCGGAACTCGCGCAGGGTCTCCTCGCGCAGTCCCCGCCCCAGCAGATACTCGCGCGCTTTCGCGGCCTCGTCGGCCTCCCACAGGTACCGGGCGTAGTACACCGCCGCGCGCTCGAGCAGCGACGACAGCCGCTCGCGCCGCTGGCGACGCGAGGCCGCCTGCGGGTCCTCGGCCTCGGCCTGGATCTCGACCCCGAAGCGCTGGGCCAGCGCCTCCAGCGCGGAGGTGAAGTCGAGGCCCTCGGTCTCCATCACGAACTTGAAAGCGTCGCCGGAGGCCTGACACCCGAAGCAGTGGTACAGGCGCTCGTCGGGGCTGACGTGGAAGGACCCGGTGCGCTCCTCGTGAAACGGGCAGATCCCGAAGTAGCTGTTGACGCCCGCCCGGCGCAACTCGGTTCGCGCGGAGACCAGCGCGACCATGTCGATCGCCTCGCGGACCCGCTCGCGGGAGTCGTCGGTGTAGCGCGTCACGGTGCGAACGCGACCGGGACGCTCAGGCTCTCGAACACGCGGATACAGAACCGGTCGGTCATCCCGGCGAGGTAGTCGGTGACCCTGCGCTCGAGGTCGCCGGGCGGGATCGACGCGGCGATCTCCTCGGGGTGGGCGCAGTAGTGGTGAAACAGCGAGCGGACAACCAGGTCGATCTTCGCATGCTCGCGGGTGGCCTCGGGCCCGAGGTACACGCGGTCGAACATGAACGACCGCAGCTCCGACATCGCCCCACCGATCACCTCGCCCTGGACGATGTCGCCGGCGCGGTCGGAGTTCTCGACGAGGTCGTGGACGAGCGCGTCGATCCGCCGCGGCCCGGTGTCGCCGAGGACCTCGATCGGCTCGCCGGGGAGGTCGGCGACGGTGATCACCCCGGCGCGCAGGGCGTCGTCGATGTCGTGGTTGATGTAGGCGACCCGGTCGACCAGGCGGACGATCTTGCCCTCGAGCGTGGCGGGCTCCTGCGCGCGGCCGGAGTGACTGACGATCCCGTCGCGCACGGCGAGCGTCAGGTTGAGCCCCTGGCCGTCGCGCTCGAGCGTGTCGACGACCCGCAGCGAGTGCTCGTGGTGCAGGAACGAGGAGCCGAAGCGCTCGTGCAGGCAGCGGTCGAGCGCCTCCTCGCCGATGTGCCCGAACGGCGGGTGGCCGAGGTCATGGCCGAGCCCGATCGCCTCGACCAGGTCCTCGTTGAGCGCCAGCGCCCGGGCCACCGAGCGCGACACCTGGGTGACCTCGAGCGTGTGCGTGAGCCGGGTGCGGTAGTGGTCGCCGGTCGGAGCCACGAACACCTGGGTCTTGTGCATCAGCCGCCGGAACGCCTTGCTGTGCACGATCCGGTCGCGGTCGCGCTGAAACGGGGTCCGCAACCCGCAGTCGGACTCCGGGTGCACGCGCGCCGCCGGGTAGGAGCGGGTGGCCAGCGGCGACAGCTCTCGCTCCTCGCGCTCGCGGATCCGCCGCTCGTAAGCGTCGGCCACCGGTCCGGTGGGGTGCTCGTAGCCGGCCTGCAGGATGCGATCGCTCATCGGATCTAGTCTGACAGCGACGCGCGGCGATCCCACGACTACCGCGAGGTCAGCAGCGGCCGCAGGCGCACGTTGGCGTGGTACTCCGCGGTCTCGACGATCGCCCGCTCGGCCTGGCGCAGCGAGCGCTCCGACGCCTCCGGCGGCTGCGCCAGCGGCTGGCCCACCGCCGACACCAGGAACCGGTAGGCCTCCTCGTCGAGCGGGAACGCGGCCGCCTCGCACGACCCGCAGACCACGCCCCCGGCCGCCGCCGAGAAGCCCTGCAGGTGCTCGGGCTCGCCGCAACTCGCGCACGCCCCGAGCTGGGGCAGGATCCCGGCGGCGAGCAGCAGCTTCATCCGGAACGCGAGCCCGTTGGCGGGCCCGGCCAGCGACGGCGTCGACGACAGCACCGCCAGCTCGTTGGACAGCAGCGTGAACACCTCGGGGTGCGGGGAGCTCGTCTCGAACAACCGCGTCACCGCGTCGCAGCAGCGGGCCGCCGCGTCAAGCGTGTCGGCGTGGTCGCGCAGCGACGCGTGCGTGGTCACCGTGTCGACGCTGGTGACGGTGAACAGGTCGCCGCGGCCGTCGTGGAGCACCGAGCGCACGTGGAAGAACGGCTCCAGCCGCGCCCCGAACCGGCTACGGGCCCGGCGAACCCCCTTCGCGATCGCGCCGATTCGCCCGTGCTGCGGCGTGTACAGGTGCAGGATGCGATCGGCCTCGCCATAGCGGATCGAGCGCAGGACGATCGCCTCGGTCTTCAGCGGGGCAGGCATACGTCGACCCGTCCCGTTGCTATATTTTCTGAAGCAATGCCGTCCGTCACGTTGTACACCACTGATAGCTGCTCGCGGTGCGTCAGCGCCAAGATGCTGCTCAAGCGCCGCGGGATCCCGTATGAAGAGATCAATTTGGCACGGGATCCGGATGGTCGCGCCGAGCTGGAGAAGAAGACCGGAATGGTCACCTTCCCGCAGGTGGTGATCGGCTCCGAGACGATCGGCGGCTTTGACCAGCTGCTGGCCGCCGACCGCGCCGGACGGCTGCGCGACCTGGTCGCGGCCTAGAGCTCGCCCCCGGCGACCGCGGCTCGCGCCGCGACCGGCCGCCTGGGCCCCCTCGGCTTGGGCTGGCAGCGTTCGCACAGGTAGGTGCCGCGGCCGCCCACGACGATCTTGCGGATCGTGGTGCCACAGCGCGGGCACGGCTCGCCCTCGCGGCGGTGCACCAGGAACAGGTCCTGGAAGGACCCGCGCGCGCCGTCGACGTGGCGGAAGTCGTCGATCGTCGCACCCTTGGCCTCGATCCCCGCGGTCAGCGCCTCCTCGATCGCGTCCGCAAGCGCACTCCCACTGGGGCCCATTTACCCTTCCGGCGGCGCGCAGCGGATGGATCCGGGCCCGGAACAGCGCCTCGTCGGCGTAGATGTTCCCCACTCCGGCGATCCGCCGCTGGTCGAGCACGAACGACTTGATCGGGGCGGTGCGCCCGCGCGCCGTCTCTCTCAGGTGCGCGGCGGTGAACTCCGGGGTGAACGGCTCGACGCCCAGCCGGGCTGCCAGGTACGCGTCGCGCTCGGCGGCGCCCCGCATCAGGTGTCCGGTCCCGAACCGCCGGGGGTCGACGTAGATCAGCCGGTGGCCCTCGTCGAGCTCGAGCCGGACCCGGGTGTGGATCGGGTCGACGTCGGGGTCGAACAGCAGCGCGCCGGTCATCCGCAGGTGCGCCAGCAGGTAGCGGTCGCCCGACAGCTCCCAGATCAGGTACTTGCCCGACCTGCCGACGCGCTCGACGGTGGCGCCGCGCAGCTCCTCCTCGACGGCGTCCAACGGCTCGGGACGCGTCCAGCGCGGATCGAGGATCTCGGCGTCGACGATCGTCCTGCCCTCGAGGTGCGGCGCCAACTGGCGCCTGATCGTCTCTACCTCGGGAAGCTCCGGCACCTCTTCAAGATAGCCGCGCCGCCCGATGCCGCCGGCTTCTAGTCCTCCCCGTCCCAGTAGTCCAGCTGCTCGAGCCGGGCGATCACGCCGACGCCGCGGAACGCGATCTTGTTCGAGCGTGGGTAGTAGCAGACGTCGCCGGGGTCGCGGTTCCCGTAGGCCAGGTACGTGAGCCCGTTGTCGCCGGCGCGGAACATGTGAGCGACGCCGGTGCCCGGCGGGCGCGAGATCACGTGCCCGGGCCCGACCGGCGTCTCCTCGAGGTCGAGCACCAGCACCCCGTCGCCGTCGAGGATCACGAAGATCTCCTCCTCGAGCGAGTGGCAGTGCTGCGCGGTCGACTCCCAGCCGGGCTCGACCACGACGTGCTGGAGGCCGGTCTGGACCGAGCCCGCCGCCCGGCTCACCAGTCGGCGCGTGCGGTCAACGCGGGTCTGGGTGCGCCGGATCCCCTCGACGTCGTCGACGTTGACGATCGATGCGGGCCGGGGACCCGGACGGTCGGGGAGCTCGGGCGGCCCGAGCGCGCCCTCGCGGACGAATTGGATCGGCTCGCCATCGACCGTGCCGTCGACCGAGTCGACCGCGCGCGAGCCGACGATCGACATCCCCAGCCGAGGGAATCCGGGGCTCTCGTCGTACTTGCGCGGACCGAACGCGAGCACGTCGAGCGGCTGTGTCGCGTACAGCGTGTGAGCGCCCGTGTTGGCGCCGTAGACGATGCAGTCGCCGGCTCGGACCTTGGCCGTGTCGCCGTCCTGGAAGGAGATCCCTTCGCCCGCCAGCACGTAGAAGATCTCCTCCTCGAGACCGTGCTCGTGGACCGGAGTCGACCAGCGGCCGGCGGGGACCTCGATCCGTCGTACGCCGACTCCCTCACTGCCCGCGCCGATTCCGAGCTGCGTCCAGCGGCCCTGGATGTGGCCGTGGTCGCGCACGTACGTCGGTGCCTGGTCGAAGTGCGTCAAGCCCATCGGACCGCCGAGGCTATCGCGGCGGCTCAGCTGCGATCGATCTGAGCTCGGGGGTGCGCCTCGAAGTAGACGTCGCGCAGCCGCTCGGCCGACAGATGCGTGTAGATCTGGGTCGTGCCGATGTCGGCGTGGCCGAGCATCTCCTGGAGCGAGCGCAGGTCGCAGCCGCCCGCCAGCAAATGGGTGGCGAACGTGTGCCGGAGCGTATGCGGGCTCATCCGGCGCTCCAGGCCGGCGGTGCGGGCGTGGCGCTGGACGATCTTGTAGAGGCCCTGGCGCGAGAGCCCACCGCCGCGGAGGTTGACGAACACGCGCATCTCGTCGCGGACTCCGACCAGCCGCGGGCGGACCTTCTCCAGGTACACCTCCAGGCTCTCGATCGCCTTGCCGCCGATCGGGACGATCCGCTCCTTGGAGCCCTTGCCGCGGGCGCGCAGGACCCCGGCCTCGAGGTCGACGTCGGGCAACTCGAGCGAGGTCGCCTCCGACGCGCGCAGGCCGCACGCGTACATCGTCTCCAGCAACGCCCGGTCGCGATACGCCGCCGGCGAGGAGCCCTCGGGCTGTGCCAGCAGCCGCACGACCTCGTCACGACTGAGCACCTTGGGTAGGCGGGCGCGGGAGCGCGGGGCCCGCAGCTCCGAGGTCGGATCGTGCTCGAGGATCCCGTCGCGGCGCAGGTGCCGGTAGAACGAACGCAGGCAGGCGGTCTTGCGCTGCAGCGTGGCCGCCGCGGCGCCGCGGCGGTCGGGGCGCCCGTCGGCGAGCTCGGTCACGAATGCGGCCAGGTCTGCCGGGGTGACCGCCAGCGGATCGACCCCGCGCCGCGACAGGAACTCGCCGTATTGCTGCAGATCGGACCGGTAGGCCTCGAGCGTGTTGCGCGACAGCCCGCGCTCGAGCTCCAGGTAGGCGAGGAAGTCGAGGACGAGGTCGGTCAGCCGGCGAGGCTGTACCGCCGCTTCGGTGGTGACCATGACGAGCTACTTCGCGGCCCGCGGGTCCCCTCCTCCGAGAACCGGTGGCGCGGGGCGACGCGCAACGTTCCGCCCGTCGCGCAGCCCACTAACGCCCGACCGTGCTCAGCGGGCGGATGTTGTGGTTGCCGGAGAACAGGTTGGTCGGGTCATGAGCGGTCTTCAGCACGACGAGGCGGTCGTGGTTGGTCCCGTAGGCGCGGGCCACCCTGGCCTTGTCGTCGGCGCCGAGGTTGTTGACGTACACCTCCCCCGACAGGTGCGGCTGCACCGCGGCGAACAGGTCCTGCGTCCAACGGATGTTCTGCTCGGACTCGGTGGGCTCGTGCCACTGCGACAGGATCAGCAGGTCGTAGCGGTCACAGCGGTGCGGGTACGCGGTCGCGCTGGGGTCCATGCGGGCGGCGACGCCGTGCAGCTGCTGGAGGCCGATGCCGGATGCTCTGGACGGCATCGTCTTCACGAACTCGATCAGCACGTCGATCAACTCGTCGCCGAGGTGGGTCACCGAGCCCGACTTCCAGTAGTGCTGGTGCCCACCGGGGAAGCCGTCGTCGGGCAGGTGCTGCAGCGTCTTGTAGGGGATCGGCGCGACCGTGTTGTCGACCGGGCCCAGCGACCGCAGCGGCTGAAGCAGTCGGTCCCCGGTCTCCAGGACTTCGCCGGCGTAGCAGACCATGATGCTGACCACGGGCTCGCCGTCGGGCGACTTCGCCACGGACGCGTTCGCGCTGAGCTCGTCGGGACAGGCGGCGGCAAACTCGTCGTAGAGGCGCAGCGCGGCTCGGGCCCTGTGGGCCGGGTAGGTGAGCACCCCCGCCAGCACGGTCCTGACCGGATGCAACCGGAACGTGAAGGACGTGACCACGCCGAAGTTGGCGCCGGCGCCGCGCAGCCCCCAGAACAGGTCCTGGTGCTCGTGCACGCTGGCGGTGATCCGCCGTCCGTTGGCCGTGATCAGCTCGGCCGCGAGCAGGTTGTCGCAGGTGAGGCCGTGCTTGCCGCTCAGCCACCCCAAGCCGCCGCCGAGCGTCAGGCCCGACAGCCCGGTGCCGGACATGATCCCGGTCGGGGTGGCCAGTCCGAACGCCTGGGTCGCCCGGTCGAGCTCCCCCAGCGTCAGGCCGGGCTGGGCCGTGGCGACGCGCCGCGCGGGGTCGATGTGGATCGCGCGCATCTGTGACAGGTCGAGCATCACGCCCCCGTCGCAGACCGCGTCGCCGGCGACCCCGTGGCCGCCACCCTTGACCGACAGGGGCAGCCCGTTGAGCGCGGCGAACATGATCCCGGCGGTCGCATCGCGGGCACTGGCACAGCGGATGATCAGCGCCGGGCGGCGATCGATCATCGCGTTGAACACCCGGCGCGCGGATCCGTAGCCGCTATCGCCGGGGCGCAGCAGCTGGCCGTCGACGCGTGCCCCGAACAGCTCCCCGTCCGTGATCCCGCTCCGGCGGTCCGCGGATCTCTGAATCGCCATGTGCCCCTCCTATAGGTCAGCTCATCGTGGCCAACGGTGGCGCCAGTGAGGCGCGCGGGCAATGGGGCATCGACCCCATTCCGCGTTCGGACGATGAACTCTCCGGGGTCGGGCGAGGCGCGTTGGCCGTTAGCGGCCGGGGTTGCCCTTCAGCCAGAGCAATGCGATCAGCGACTTCGCGTCGCGGCACTCGGCGATCGCCGCGTCGAGCTGGTCGCGCGGCCACGGGACGACGTCGATCAGCTCGCCCTCGTCGGGGTGGCCGTCGGGATCGTCACTCAGGTCGGTGGCCAGGTACAGGTAGATGCGCTCGTCGCTGAACCCGGGGCTGGTGTAGAACCACATCAGCTCCTCCCAGCTGGCCGCCCGCTTGCCGATCTCCTCCGACAGCTCGCGCGTGGCACCCTGCGACGGCGACTCGCCCTCGACGTCGAGCTTGCCCGCGGGCACCTCGAGCGACGAGCTCTCCCCCACCGCCTCGCGCGGCTGGCGCGTCAGCCAGACGTATCGCTCGTCGATCGCGAGCATCGCCACCGCCCCGGGGTGCCAGACCTTCTCGCGGCTGATCTCGCCGTCGTCGAGCCGGCGGAAGCGCTCGACGCCGACCGTGAGGATCTGGCCCCGCCACTTGATGTCGACGCCGAGTGACTCGAACTCGCTCACCAGTGCACCGTCCGGCAATCAGGGCAGCACACTAGGCCTCCCCCGCGTCGGGGACCCGCGCGTCCTCCGCGTCGGGGACCCGCCCGGCCTCGTCGATCAGCGCGATCGCGACCTCGAACATCCCCTCGAGCGCCTCGACGCTGACGCGCTCGTCGGACTGGTGTGCCCGCTCGGTCCCGTTGGCCAGGCACGTGCAGGCAAAGCCGGCGCTCTGGAACGAGTTCGCGTCGGAGGCGCCGCCGGTGACGATGTGCGCGGGCTCGTACCCGCACGCCCGCAACGCGCGCTCGGCGAGCTGCACCTGCGGCGCCCGCGCCCGCGTGCGGTAGCCCTCGAACATCCGCTCGACGGTCACGTCGAGATCGCACTCGTGGGCGTTGGCGGCGTCCTGCAGGTGATCGACGATCTCGGTCGCCACCGCCTCCGCCCGAGCGGCGTCGAGGCTGCGGGTCTCGGCCTCGAGCCAGCAGCGCTCGGGGATCACGTTGATCGCGCTGCCGCCCTCGATCCGACCCACGTTGGCGGTCGTCTCGGGATCCAGGCGGCCGAGCCGCATCGACGCGATCGCGGCGGCCGCGGCGGCGATCGCGCTGCGGCCGGCCTCCGGCTCGATCCCGGCGTGCGCCGGGCGCCCTCGCAGCTCGCCGACGATCCGGTAGTGGGTGGGAGAGGCGAGCACGATCTCACCGATCGGCGTGGCGTGGTCGAACACATAGCCGAACGCGCTGCTGCAGCCGCCCGGTGTCGAACTCGCGCGAGCCCCGCAGCGACACTTCCTCGCAGACGGTGAACAGCAGCTCGACCCCGACCGGCGGTGGCTGGGCCACGAGCCGGCGGGCGAGCTCGAGCATCACCGCGACCGCGGCCTTGTTGTCGGCGCCGAGGATCCCCTCGTTGGCGTTCTCCCAGCCGGAGTTGACCAGCACCGGCTCGACCGGGGCGGCCAGCGGGACCGTGTCGATGTGCGCGCACAGCAGGATGCTCGGCGGGGTCGTCGCGGTGCCGTTCACGCCGGCGCCGGCGGCGGGTCCGTGATCCTGGCCCGGGATCCGGGCGAGCAGGTTGCCGGCGTCCGACCCCGCCGCGGGGCCGGCTCCGTCCTCCTCGACCTCGAGCCCGATCCGCCCCAGCTCGGCGGTCACCCAGTTGGCGCACACGCGCTCCCGGCCCGACGGGCTCTCGATCCGGCAGAGCGTCTCGAACGTCTCGGCGAGACGCTCGCGTTCCGCGTCTGTGGCCCGCCTCACAGCGCGGGTGCAGGCGACGCGCCGCCGGCGCCCGTCTCGCTGACGGTCGACGCGGGCTCCACGGCGTCGGCGTGCCCGAGCGCCGCCCCGACGAACTCGCGGAACAGCGGCGCGGGGCGCTCCGGGCGTGACTTGAACTCCGGGTGGTACTGGGAGGCGACGAAGAACGGGTGGTCGTCGCGGCTGAGCTCGATCACCTCGACCAGCCGGTCGTCGGGCGACGTGCCCGAGCACACGAGCCCCGCCCTCTCGAGCGCCTTACGCAGATGGTTATTGACCTCGTAGCGGTGCCGGTGGCGCTCGTACACGACCGGTTCGTCGTACAGCTCGCGGATCCGGGTGCCGTCGTGGAGCTTCACCGGGTCGGCGCCGAGCCGCATCGTCCCGCCCATGTCGGCGATCTCCTTCTGCTCGGGGAGCAGGTCGATCACCGGAAACGGCGTCTCCAGGTCCATCTCGGTCGAGTTGGCGCCGTCCATGCCGACCACGTGGCGCGCGAACTCGCTGACCGCAACGTGCATCCCCAGGCAGATGCCCAGGTACGGGATCTTGCGCTCGCGCGCGATCTGCGCGGCCCGGATCTTGCCCTCCCAGCCGCGGCCGCCGAAGCCGCCGGGGATCAGGATCCCATCGGCGCTCTCGAGCTGCGCCGCGACCTCAGGTTGGCCGACGGTCTCGGAGTCGACCCACTCGACCTCGACCTTGCACCCGTGGTGGACGCCCGAGTGCCGCAGCGCCTCGACGACCGACAGGTAGGCGTCCTCGAGCTGGACGTACTTGCCGACCAGCGCGATCCTCACCACGCGGGTGGCCTCGCCGGCCCGGCGCGTGATCTCGGCCCAGCCGTCGAGGTTCGGCGGCGGGGCGTCGAGCCCGAAGTGCTCGCGGAGGATGTAGTCGTCGACGCCCTCGGCGTTGAACACGAGCGGCACCTGGTAGATGTCGGGCACGTCGCGCGCGGACACCACGGCCTCGACCGGGAGGCTCGCGAACAGGGCGATCTTCCGGCGGATCTCGGGCGACAGCGCCGACTCCGAGCGGCACACCACCATGTCCGGCGCGATACCGATGCGCCGCAGCTCGTTGACCGAGTGCTGCGTCGGCTTGGTCTTGAGCTCGCCGGCGTGGCTGATGTACGGCACGAGGGTCAGGTGGATGAACATGCAGCGGCGGCGCCCGGCGTCGACCGGGAACTGCCGGATCGCCTCCAGGAACGGCAGCGACTCGATGTCGCCCACGGTCCCGCCGATCTCGGTGATCACGAAGTCGACGTCGGTGGCGTCGGCCATCAGCCGGATCCGCTGCTTGATCTCGTCGGTGATGTGGGGCACCACCTGCACGGTCGCGCCGAGGTAGTCGCCGCGCCGCTCGCGGCGGATCACCGTGTTGTAGATGCCGCCGGCGGTGACGTTCGAGGCGCGGCTGGTGTTGGCGCTGGTGAAGCGCTCGTAGTGGCCGAGGTCGAGGTCGGTCTCCGAGCCGTCCTCGGTCACGAACACCTCGCCGTGCTGGTACGGCGACATCGTCCCCGGATCGACGTTGATGTACGGGTCGAACTTCTGCAGCTGCACGTCGAGGCCTCGCGCCACCAGCAGCCGGCCGATCGAGGCGGCGGCGATGCCCTTGCCAAGCGAGGAGACGACCCCGCCGGTTATGAAGATGAATCGAGTCTCGCCTGGGGCCATCGATCAGACTCCGAGTTTAGCCGTGCCGAACATCTCTCAAGGTAGCGCGCCGGGCGGACGCCAGTGTCCCAAACGTGGCATTAGGCGGCGGCCTTCAGCAGCTGGCGCGCGTGCTGCTTGGCCGCCCGGTCGCCCTCGCCGGCGCCCAGCATCCGCACCAGCTCGCCGACGATCGCGTTGCCGCCCAGCTCGGTGACCGTGGTCGTGGCCGGGACCGTGGCGGCGTCCTTGGCGATCGTGAAATGGCGGGCTGCGAGCGCCGCGACCTGGGGCAGGTGGGTGATGCACAGCACCTGGCGCCCGGCCGACAGGTCGCGCAGGTGCTCGCCCACCGCCCGCGCGGTGTGGCCGCCGATGCCCGCGTCGATCTCGTCGAACACGAGCAGCGGGCCGGTGCCGCCGTCGGCGGCCTCGCCGTGGGCGACGCTCAGCAGCGCCAGCATCACCCGCGACAGCTCGCCGCCGGACGCGACCTCGCGCAGCGGCCCCGCGGGGACGCCGGGGTTGGCGGCGATCATCAGCTCGACCGTGTCTGCGCCGCGCGGCCCGCAACCGTCCTCGCGCGGGCGAAGCTCGACCTCGAACCGCGCGTCGGGCATCGCGAGCTCGGCCAGCCGGGAGCGAACCTCGGCCGCGAGCTCGGGCGCGGCGGCCGCGCGGCGGCCGCGCAGCTCGGACGCCAGCCGGTCGAGCTCGGCGCGAGCCTGGTCGAGCTCGGCCTCACCCCCCTCGAGCGCCCCCTCGGCGCCCTCGAGCTCGGCGCGCCGCGCGCGGCAGCGCTCGGCGTGGGCCAGCACCTCGGCGACCGAGCCGCCGTGCTTTCGCTGCAGCCGCGCGAACTGAGCCAGGCGCTCCTCGACCTGCTCGAGGCGATCCGGGCCGCCGGACTCGCCGACGATCTCGCCCTCCAGGCCGGCCACGTAGGAGCGAAGCTCCCGCCCGAGGTCCTCGGCCTCGTAGCGCAAGCTCTGCATGCGCGACGACAGCGCGGCCAGCTGAGGATCGATCGCGGCCGCCGACTCGAGCTCGGGCTCGGCCAGCGCCAGCAGCTCCGCCACCCCGCCCCCGCCGTCGGGCGCCACCGCGTCCGCGCCGCCGGCGGCAGCCAGCCGCAGCGTCTCCAGGTGCCGCAGCCGATCGCGCTCGGCGGTGAGCTGGGCGGCCTCCTCCTCGCCGGGCGCGACCGCCTCGATCTCGTCGAGTTCGAACGCGAGCAGGTCGAGCTCGCGCTCGCGGGCGCCGGCCATCTCGCGCAGCTCGGCCACCCGGCGCTCGAGCGCGCGGGTCCGTTCGTAGGTGGCCGCCACCCGCTCGCGCGTGGCCAGCTGGTCGGCGCCGCAGTGGGCGTCGAGGATGTCGAGCTGGGCGGTCGAGAGCATCAGCTTGCGGTGCTCGTGCTGACCGTAGAACGCCACCAGCCTGCCGCCGAGCTCGCGCAGGTCGGCGACCGTGGCCGATCGGCCGCACACGTACGCCCGGGTCCGCCCATCGGGCCACACGCGGCGGGCCAGGACGATCTCGTCGGCGTCCTCGGGGATCCGTTCGGCGATCTCGCCGTCGAGCGAGTCGGGGCGCGCGAACACGCCCTCGACGTAGGCCTCGGCGGCGCCGGCGCGGACGATCCCGCCTCGGGCCCGCCCGCCCAGCAGCAGGTCGAGCGCCTGGGCGAGCAACGTCTTGCCGGCGCCGGTCTCGCCGGTGAGGACGTTGAGGCCGGGCGCCAGCCGCAGCTCGGCCCGGTCCATCAGCAGGAGGTTCTCTACGCGCAGCTCGTGGAGCACGCGTCCCGGTTTACCAGCCGCTCCCGACAGACCGGGGTGCAGGCCTCGGGACCCCCCCGGCCCACCCCCCGCGGCCTACGTCGTGATCGCCAGCCTCCCGAACTTCTGGCGCAGCCGCTGGTAGAACGTCGCCCCGGCGACCTGGGCGAGCGCCCCCTGGCGGTCGACGAAGCGAGGCCTCGACCTGCTCGCCGGGATCCAGCGCGCACACCGGCCGCCCGTCGACGGTGACGTCGACCGGCTCCTCGCGCGACCGGTTGTGGACCGTGACCACGTCGCCGGGGGCGACCACGAGCGCCCGGGCGGTCAGCGAGTGGGGCGCGATGAACGAGACCACGAAGCCCGTCACGCCCCAGGCCATCACCGGGCCGCCGTTGGCCAGGTTGTAGCCGGTCGATCCCGCCGGCGAGGCCACCACGAGCCCGTCGCAGTGGACGCGCCCGATCTCGTCGTCGCCGACGCCGTAGGCCAGATCGGCGACTCGGTTGCCGGGCTGGCGGTGCATCGACACGTCGTTGATCGCGAGCCACTTCTCGGACCCGCGCGCGAGGCTGATCCCGGGCAGGGCGAGCACCTCGAACTCGCCCGAGATCGCGCGTCTGAAGCCCGAGCGCACGGCGTCGCGGTCGACCGTGGCCAGGAACCCGATCTCGCCGTAGTTGACCCCGAACACCGGCACGCACGTGCCGGCGTAGGTGCGCAGCGCGTTGAGGATCGTGCCGTCGCCGCCGAGCGCGAAGCAGATGTCGACGTCGCGCTCGATCGGCGCGTTGAGCGCCAGCCCGTCGGCGGGCTCGAGGCGGTGCTTGGCGGTCTCCTCGGGGTCGAAGCGCAGCGTGACCCCGGCGTCCCGGGCCATCTCGATCAGCGTGGCCACGGCCGGGCCGGTCTCGGCCGGGCGGCGGTGGGTGAGCACGGTGGCGGTCCGGACGGGGTTCACGGCTCGACCTCCGCGGCGGCGAGCTCCAGGTCCGCGACGCCGGCTCGCGACCTCTCGGCCAGCCACACGAACGTCTCCAGGTTGCCCTTGGGCCCGGGCAGCCCCGAGCTGGCGTAGCCGAGCACCGACGTCGCCCAGCCCGACCGCGGCCGCGGCCGACCTCGACGAGCGCGCGACGCCGGGTGTCGGCATCCCGGACGACCCCGCCCTTGCCGACGTGCTCGCGCCCGACCTCGAACTGGGGCTTGACCAGGGCCAGGCAGTCAAACCGCGGCGCGGCGCAGGCCAGCACCGCCGGCAGGATCTTCTCCAGCGAGATGAACGACACGTCGATCACGATCAGCTCCGGCGCGTAGGGGAGCTCGTCGGGACGCAGCGAGCGCGCGTTGCGGCGCTCGATCACGGTCACGCGGGGGTCGTTGCGCAGCCGCCAGTCGAGCTCGCCGTAGGCGACGTCGACCGCGACCACGTGCTCGGCTCCACGCTGCAGCAGGCAGTCGGTGAACCCGCCGGTGGAGGCGCCGACGTCGAGTCCCCGGCGGCCGGCCACGTCGAGGGCCAGCGCGTCCAGCGCGTTGGCCAGCTTCTGCCCGCCGCGCGAGGCGAACCGGGGCGCGTCGCGGACTTCGAGCTCGACGTCCTCGGGCACCAGCTGGCCCGGCTTGTCGGCGCGCCGGCGGTCCGGCAGCAGCAGCACCTCGCCGGCCAGGACCGAGGCCGCGGCGCGCGAGCGGGACGGGAACATTCCCCGCTCGGAGAGCAGCGTGTCGAGCCGGACCCGTCTCATCCGGGCGAAAGGTACGTGATCGAGATCACATTTCCGGCGCGATTTGTGGTCCATGATTAACCGCACAACGCACGGAGACATCTCTCCTCTCCCGCTCGAACGGCCCGCAAGATGCGGGCCGTTCGTCTTTAACCGCCGGCGCGGGGCGAAAACCGAGCCGCCCAGCCTCCAGGACTAGATCACGCCGCTGTGCTCGGCGACCGCCGCCTCGATCCGCTCGGCGATCCGCTCGCCGGTGAAGCCGACCTCCTCGTGCAGCAGCCGCGGCGCGCCGTGGGTCACGTACCGGTCGGGCAGCCCGACGCGGAGGATCCGGGCGGCGATGCCGGCGTCCGAGAGCGTCTCCCACACCGCGGATCCGAACCCGCCGGCGAGCACGCCCTCCTCGACGGTCACGAGCAGCTCGTGCTCGGCCGCCAGCTGGGCCGCCAGCCCGGCGTCGATCGGCTTGGCGAAGCGCGCGTCGGCGACCGTCACGGAGATCCCGTGGTCGGCGAGCACGTCGGCGGCCTCGAGCGACTTGGCCACGCCGGTCCCGTAGCCCAGGAGCGCGACGCGACCACCGGCTCCGACGGCGGTGCCACCCTCGCGCAGGATCTCGCCGGTCCCGATCTTGATCGGCTCGGGCCGGCGCGGGAGCGCAACCCCGAGTGCCTCGCCGCGCGGGTAGCGCAGCGCGACCGGCCCGTCGTCGTGATCCAGCGCGGTGCGGAGCATGTGCACGAGCATCGCCTCGTCGCGAGGCGCCATCAGCACGATGTTCGGCAGGCAGCGCAGGTAGGCGATGTCGAACGCCCCGTGGTGCGTGGGCCCGTCGTCGCCGACGAGCCCGGCGCGGTCCATCGCGAACGTGACGTTGAGCTTCTGCAGGCACACGTCGTGGACGATCTGGTCATACGCGCGCTGCAGGAACGTCGAGTAGATCGCCACAACCGGCTTGGCGCCCTGCAGCGACAGCCCGGCGGCGAACAGCACCGCCTGCTGCTCGGCGATCCCGACGTCGTAGTAGCGGTCGGGCAGCTCGCGCTGGAGGATGTTCAGGCCCGTGCCGGAGTTCATCGCCGCGGTGATCCCGATCACCCGCTCGTCGCGGCGCGCCTCCTCGACCAGCGCCTCGCCGAACACCTGCGTGTACTGCGGCGGGGCCGGACGGGCGGAGCGCGGCTTGGGCGACTTGGCGGCGGGCAGCCGGCCCGAGATCGAGTTGGGCTTGGCCGCGTGCCACTTCTCCATCCCCTCGAGGCCACCCTCCTCGGCGGGAGCGAAGCCCTTGCCCTTGACGGTGGCGCAATGCACGACCACGGGCCGCTGGGCGGTCAGCGCCTCGCGGAGAGCTCGCCGGAGCGCGCGGACGTCGTGACCGTCGACCACGCCCATGTAGGCGAAGTCGAGCTCCTCCCACCACAGGCCTGGCGCCCAGAACGCCTTGATCGACTCCTTGAACTGCGGCCCGAGGCGCTCGAACGCCGAACCGATCCCGGCGGGAAGCTTGGTCAGCCCGCCCTCGACGCCCTCGCGGGCGTGCCACAGCTTGGGATTCATGCGGACGCGGTTGAAGTAGCGAGACAGCGCGCCGACGTTTGGCGCGATCGACATCCCGTTGTCGTTGAGCAGCACCACGATCGGGGTGCCCTCGCCGCCCGCCTGGTGGACCGCCTCGAAGGCGACGCCTCCGGTCATCGCGCCGTCGCCGACGACCGCGACCACGTGGCCGTCCTCGCCGCGGCCGCTGCGCATCGCCTCCTTGATCCCCACGGCGTAGCCGATCGCGGTCGACGCGTGGCCGGCGCCCATCACGTCGTGGGCGGACTCGTGGATCGCACAGAACGGGGCCAGTCCCTCGTACTTGCGGATCGTCGGGAGCTGATCGCGGCGGCCGGTGAGGATCTTGTGCGGATAGGCCTGGTGGCCGACGTCCCACAGGATCTTGTCTCGCGGGGATTCGAGCAGCGAGTGCAGCGCGACGGCGATCTCACATGTGCCGAGGTTGGCGCCGAAGTGGCCGCCGATCTCGCCGACGGTGTCGATGATGTAGGCCCGCACCTCTTCGGCTACCTGCTGAAGCTCCTCGTCGCTGAGTCCGTGAAGGTCCGCAGGCCCGTCGATTCGTTGCAGGAGATCTGTCATCTAGTGGCTCCGGGTGGCGATGAAATCGGTGATCTGCTCG
Source organism: uncultured Solirubrobacterales bacterium (assembly GCA_963831845.1). Classification (GTDB taxonomy): domain Bacteria; phylum Actinomycetota; class Thermoleophilia; order Solirubrobacterales; family Solirubrobacteraceae; genus Palsa-465. The sequence goes on from CAWHRT010000022.1 coordinate 221,859, forward strand.
AGTTCGGTGCCCCTGCCGGGCGCGGCCTGGGCGAGCGCCGCACGCGCACGCTGGTGCGCTTCGCCGGCCAGCTTTCGCGCTCCGTCGAGCCCGAACTCGGTTACGTAGGTTCGCTTGCCGAGCCGCTCGTCGCTTCCCTGCGGCTTACCGAGCGCCTCCTGAGATCCGGTCACGTCGAGAATGTCATCCACGATCTGGAACAGAACGCCCAGCTCACCTGCGAAGCTGCCGAATCCCGTGATTGTGTCAGGTCGGTCGGTCCCCGCGAGCAATAGCACGCACTCGATGCTGGCGGCGATCAGGCGCCCCGTCTTTAGCTCGTGCAGCCGCCGCAGGCCCTGCGGGCCGTCCGGGGCGGTCTCGGCGACATCGATGTACTGGCCGCCGACCATGCCCTTGACGCCGGTCGCCCGGGCCAGCTCGCGGGCGGCCGCGATCAGCCGGCTCGGCTCGGCCTCCTGGGAGGTGAGCAGCAGCGCGAAGCCCTCGGCGTAGAGGCCGTCGCCGGCCAGGATCGCGACGTCCTCGCCGTACATGCGGTGGCAGGTGGGACGGCCCCGGCGCAGATCGTCGTCGTCCATCGCCGGCAGGTCGTCGTGGATCAGCGAATAGGTGTGGATCAACTCGAGCGCGGCGGCCAGCGGCAGCACCCACTCGCGCGGGCGGCCGATCGCCTCCGCGGTGGCCAGCGCCAACACCGGCCTGATCCGCTTGCCTCCGGCCAGCAGCGAGTAGCGCATCGCGTCGTCGAGGCCGCTGGTCGAGGCCTCGTCGGAGAACCGGAGCGTGTCGAGGTAGTGCTCGACCTCGGCACGCAGGTGCTCGGGGTACGCGGACGCCAGAACGGCGGACGTCACGGAGTGGGCAACGGGAGCTGGCCGGGAAGGTCGGGCAGCGGCTCGAGCGCGGCACGCGCCCGCTGGTCCACCTGCGCCGCCGCCTCGGAGGCCATCCGGGCGCACTCCTCGATCAGCGCCAGCGCCGCATCGGGTGAGAGCTCGCCAGTGCGAAGCCGGTCCGCGGCCTCGTCGAGACGTTCGCTGAGCTCGATCAGGGCATCAGTCACGGCGGAGAGGTTACTAGCGCCGGTGGCGCACCGGCTGGCCGATGGCGGGAACACTCAGAACCTCAACAGAGCCCCGATTCCCTGAAACGGGCCGAGGTCCGAATAATGGTTAATCAAGATGACCTCCGCGTCCTGGGCGATCGCGGCCTCCACGGCCGCCTCGCGCAGGTGCTCGACCGGCTCGAGCTCGGTATGCCATACCCGCCGTGGCAATGACGAAACGCGCCGACGGCTCAGGCGCCGCCGTCGAGCGCAGCGTTGACGAGGGCGTCCGCGCGGGCGTTCTGGGCCCGCGGCACCGAGCGGATGCTCCAGCGGTCAAACGCCGACAGCGCGGACGTCGCCTCGGCGTGGAGCGGCTTCATCGAGGGGTGCTTGACCTTGTAGGCGCCGGTCAGCTGCCGGGCCACCAGCTCGGAGTCGCCGATCAGCTCGAGCTCGGTGGCCCCGAGCGCGGCGGCGCGCTCCAGCGCCTTGAGCACGGCGCGGTACTCGGCCACGTTGTTGGTGGCCAAACCGATCGGCTCGGCGATCTCCTCGACCACCTCGCCGTCGCCGTCTGAGACCACGACGCCGATCGCCGCCGGTCCCGGATTTCCGCGGGCGCCGCCGTCGACGTGGATCACCAGCTTCAAGTTAGTGGTCGCCCCGTAAATCCGCTCGCATTCGCGGTGCGCAACCGCGGCTCACTCGCCCGCGAGCTCGGGGAGCTCGCCCGTCACCCTCGCGCGCCGCCGATCGCGGATGCTGCGGTTACCGCCGCCGGTGTTGCCCGCCTTGCGCCGCGACGACCTGCGGCGATCGACGATCACCGTGACGTTCGGGTCGTCGGCGTAGTACTCGGTGAGCTTGTCGAACACCTCGTCGGCAAGCGCCTGCGGGACCACGCAATAGATCACGGATCAGGATGCTAGTTGACGGCCGCGTTCGACGGCCATCGTACGATCGTCTAGCGGGCCCGATCAGGCGCTGAGCGTCAGCGAGCCGCGGTCGTCGGACACCGCGTTGGCAGTGCGCTCGACAGACCCGAGCTCGTCGAGCTCGTAGCCCTGCGCGTTCAGGCGGACGGTCGGAACCTCGTCGGACAGGTCGACCTCGTAGCGGTACCAGCACAGCTCCCACGAGGCGACCAGGTTGACCTGGCTCGGGCTGTCGTCGGCCGGCTGGACCGAGATCGTGGGCTCCCCGAGCGAGCGGGCCACGCCGGCGATCGTGCGGCGGTGCTCGGAGCCGTTGAACAGATCGACCGCCGAGGCGATCTTGTGCTCGACGCTCGTCGGGATCGCCCGCACGTGGCGGGGCTCGCGCAGGCGCTCGCGCTGGCGCCGGACGGGCTCCTCGCGCTGGCGGCGGACCGGCTCCTCGCGCCGGCGGCGCGGTGGAGGCTCCTCGTAGACGCGCGGAGCGGGCTCAGGCTCGTCGTCGTCGATCGTAGTCGAGCTCGTCGGGCTCGACGTCGCGATCGGGGATCGCCTCACGGCGCGGCCGCAGGCGCCCGAGCAGCGACCGGCGGCGATCCGAGCGGGCCTCGCGGCCGTCATTGGGAGGCTCGGTGCCCTCGCGGATCCACCCCTCGTGCAGCGCCCGAGCGGTGCACAGCTCGCACACCGAACGGCGGGCGCCGCCGTGGATGTAGATCTCGGCGCGCTCGCCGCGCAACAGCGTGCGGCCGCACACGTCGCAGGACGTGTGCGCGTCCGTCGTGCGAATGTCCCTGGTATTCACGGGGATGCGAGCGTACAAGACCCGGCCGCTCCGCGCGGTGCGGCCGCGGGCGTCAGGCCTTGACCGCCTCCTTCTCCGCCCGGGCCTCGTCGACGACCTTGCCGGCGAGATGTCCCGGGACCTCCTCATAGCGCTCGAAGTCCATCGTGAATTCGCCCCGCCCGCCGGTGATCGCACGCAGGTCGGGAGCGTAGGAGAGCATCTCGGACATCGGGACCTCGGCCTTGACCTCGGTCATGCCGGCGCCCACCGGCTCCATTCCCAGCGGACGGCCGCGACGCGAGTTCAGGTCGCCGATCACGTCGCCGACCGAGTCCTCGGGAGCGTTGACCGTGACCACCATGATCGGCTCGAGCAGCACCGGTCCGGCCTGCTCCAGCGCCTGCTTCATCGCCAGCGAGCCGGCCACCTTGAACGCCATCTCCGATGAGTCGACGGTGTGGTAGGAGCCGTCGTAGACGCGCACGCGCACGTCCTTGACCGGGAAGCCGGCCACGACGCCCTCGTCCATCGCCTCGCGCACGCCCTTCTCGACCGCGGGGATGAACCCGGACGGGATCACGCCGCCCTTGATCGCGTTGACGAACTCAAAGCCGGTGGGGTGGGCGGGATCGTTCAGCGGCTCGATCTCGATGTGGCAGTCGCCGAACTGGCCGCGGCCGCCGGTCTGCTTCTTGTGGCGGCCGTGGGCCTTGGCCGGCTTGCGGATCGTCTCCTGATAGGGCACCCGCGGGGGCTTGAGGTTCACCTCGGCGCCGAACCGGGACTTCAACCGGGCCACGATCACCTCGACGTGGACCTGCGAGAGGCCGGCCACGATCTGCTCGCCGGTCTGCGGGTCGCGGTGCAGGTCGATCGTGGGGTCCTCCTCCTGGAGGCGGCGCAGCGCCGTGAACACCTTCTCCTCGTCGCCCTTGCTCTTGGGCTCGACCGCGAACGCCATCACCGGCGCCGGGAGCTTGATGCTCGGCATCTCGATCGGCTCGTCGCGAGCGGCCAGCCAGTCGCCGGCCTTGGTCTCCTTGAGCTTGGCCACGGCGCCGATGTCCCCGGGGCCGTATTCGGTGGTGTGGCCGGTGGTGCCGCCCTCGAACGTGACCAGCTGCCCGATCCGCTCCTTGGTGTGGCTGCGCGTGTTGAGCAGCTGCGTGTCCTGCTTCAGCATGCCCTGGTAGACGCGGAACAGGTTGATGCGCCCGGCGAACGGGTCGGCGCGCGTCTTGAACACGTACGCGAACAGCTCGGCGTCCTCGACGGGCTCGAGCGTCAGCTCGCCGATCTGCAGCCCGCCGTGCTTGACCGGCGACGGGAGGTCCTCGACGATCGCGTCGAGCAGGCGGTTGGTGGCGAGGTTGCGGGTGGCGACGCCGCAGGTGACCGGGAACAATGCGCCGTGGTTGGTCCCGTTCTTGAGCGTGGTGACGATCTCCTCGTGCGAGATCTCCTCGCCCTCGAGGTAGCGCTCCATCAGCGCGTCGGAGCCCTCGGCGACCTCGTCCATCAGCTTCTCGCGGTACTCCTGAGCCTGGTCGGAGAGCTCGGACGGGATCGGGATCTCCCGACAGTTGCCGCGGTCGGCGCCATCGTAGGCGTAGGCCTTCATGTCGATCAGGTCGATCACGCCCGAGATCTCGTGCTCTAAGCCGATCGGGATCTCCGTGGCGACCACGTGCTGGCCGAACGTCGACTTCAGCGAGTCGAGCGTGCGGAAGAAGTCGGCGCGCTCGCGGTCGAGCATGTTGACGAAGATCAGCCGCGCCAGGTCGAGCTCGGCGGCCCGCTGCCACAGTCGGTTGGTATGGACCTCGACGCCCATCACGGCGTTGACGACGAACACGGCGGATTCGCAGACGCGCAGCGCCCCGAGCGCGTCGGCGATGAAGCTGGAGTCGCCGGGGGTGTCGATCAGGTTGACCTTGCGGTCCTGCCACTGAAACGACGACAGCGCGGCCGAGATCGACATCTGGCGGGCCTTCTCGTCTTCGTCGGAGTCAGACACGGTGGTGCCGTCGACGACGGACCCGAGCCTGTTGACCACCCCGGCCTGAAACAGCAGCGCCTCGTTCAGCGACGTCTTGCCACTACCGCGGTGGCCGACGAGTGCCACGTTACGGATGCGATCCGCGGCCTTGTGCATGCCTGAGCTCCTCTCTCGGGATGGAGGCTCGAAGATACCGCTTGTTAACAGCCGGCGGCTCGCGTAAATGACGCGGCGCCCTGCCGCGCGTCAGTCCAGTTCGCCCGCGAGCTTGGAGCGCAGGCGCAGCACCGCCTTGGTGTGCAGCTGGGACACGCGCGACTCGGTGACTCCGAGGACCTCGCCGATCTCGCGGAGCGTCAGGTTCTCGTAGTAGTAGAGGGCGACGACCAGCTTCTCGCGCTCGGGCAGCGCGGCGATCGCGTCGGACATCCGGTCGCGCAGCTCGCTCTGGTCGACGAGCTGCTGGGGATCGGGCGCGCCGCGGTCGGGGAGCGTTTCCAGCAGCGACACCTGGTCGCCGGAGGCGTCAGAGGAGCTCCACAGCTCGTCGAGCGCGACGATCGTCGAGTTGGAGATCTGCAGCAGCGCGTCCTGGAAGTCGTCGACGCTGATCTCGAGCTCGGTGGCCATCTCCTCGTCGGTTGGGGCCCGCTGGAAGCGCGCCTCGAGCTTCATGTTGGCCCGCTCGAACTCGCGGGCGCGGGCGCGCACCGAGCGCGGAACCCAGTCGAGCGTGCGCAGCTCGTCGATGATCGCGCCCCGGATCCGGGTGATCGCGTAGGTCTCGAACTTGATCTCGCGGGATAGGTCAAAGCGCTCGATCGCGGAGATCAGGCCGCCGAGCCCGTAGGAGATCAGGTCGGACTCCTCGACGTGCGCGGGCAGCCCCGAGCTCATCCGCCCGGCCACGTACTTGACCAGCGGCGAGTACGCCACGACCAGTCGCTCGCGAGCGCGCTGATCTCCCGAGGCCTTGTAGCGCCTCCACAGATCTTGGAGCTCGATCGCTTTGACGTTCGTTTCCAGTCCGACCCCCCGGCGCTGCGGTTGTTAGGCCCTTGGATGGGCACGCGCGTAGGCTGATCGTAGGCGCGCCGACTCTACCCGAGTGTAGACCTGGGTCGTCGAGATCGCCGCGTGCCCGAGCAGTTCCTGGATCGCCCGCAGATCGGCTCCGCCCTCGAGCAGATGCGTCGCGAACGAGTGGCGCAGCGCGTGCGGGTGGGCGTCGGCCAGCGCCGGCGCGAACGCCGCCGCCTGCCTCGCCCAGGTGCGCAACCGGCGCCGTACGTCGGAGGTGCTCAGCCGGCGCCCCGACTTCGACAGGAACAGGGCGCGGTCGCCGAGGGCGTCGAGCGCAGGGCGAGCCCGCGCCAGGTAGCGCTCCAGCGCCGACAGGGCGTGCTCGCCGACCGGCACCAGCCGCGTCTTGCCGCCCTTGCCCTCGACCCTGACGGTCTCGGAGTCGAACTCGATCGACTCGACATCGAGCGAAACCAGCTCCTCGGCGCGCAGACCCGAGGCGTAGGCCAGCTCGAACAGCGCCCGGTCGCGCAGCTCGAGCGGCGTCGTCTGGGGAATCCGGTCCAGCAGCGCGGCGACCTCGGCGCCGCGCAACACGCGCGGCAGGCGCTGGGGCCGCTTGGGCGCGCTGAGCAGGTCGGCCGGGTTCTCAGCGCGCTGCCCGAGCTCCATCTGTACGCGGAACAGCCCCCGTAGCGCGGCGAGCTTGCGCGCCACCGTGGTCGGCGCCGCCCCCTGCTCGGACAGCCCGGCGGCGTACCGGCGCAGCGCCCGCAGCTCGACCGCGGCGGGGGTCAGCTCGCGGGCGCTGGCCCAGGCCGCGAACTGCGAGCTGTCGATCGCGTACGCCCGGCGGGTCTTGTCGGCCACCGCGCGCCGGCGCAGATCCGCGTCGAACGCCTCGAGCGCCGCCGTCCACGGGGCCGAGATATCGGGCATCGCGACGGCTATTCGCCGTGCGGTGTATGGATGCCTGCCGCGAGGCGGATCAGGCGACCTGGACCAGCGTGCCGATCGGCGTGTACGGGTACACCTGACCGGCCGACCCCAGCTCCATCTCGACGCAGCCCAAGCTCTGCGGGAACCCGAATTGCGCGCGAGTGAACGCGTGCAGCGCGTCGCCACCGTTGAAATAGCTCACGTACTGGATCCCGGGATCGCTGTAATGGCTGCCGTCCGGGTTGGTTCCGCTCATGGTCGTCTCGCGAAGGTGCTCGAACACGGGGAACGTGCCCGCCACTGTCGGCGCCTGCGCGATCCCGGTGTTGACCGGGGCGGTCAGCACGGTCTTGCCGCTGTGCCACAGGGTCAGCGACTGCGGCGAGGCTTCGCGGTTCACCATCACGAACGTGTAGCCGAACGTTGAGTTGTGGCCAGTCACGGCCGCGTTGATCAGCGCCTTCCAGACCGCGGGGCCGGCGACCCCATCGGCGGTCATGGCGTGGTCGTTCTCGAAAGCCATCAGCGCGCCCTTGGTCATCGTCCCCAACGATCCTGGGGCCCACATCCCTCGCAGTTGCTCGGGCGTGTTCGGGTAGCGCCAGTCGAAGCTGCCCTTCGGCGGGGCCACCGCCGCCTCTTCCTGCGCCGCCGGGTTCGCGCCCGGCGTGGCGCCGTGGTACTTGAACTTGAGTGGCAGGTAGCCGAGGTTGGCCAGCAACTGCTGCAGGCGCACGGTCGAGCCGCCCGGGACCTTCCACTGCCCGCCGTCGGCGGTCCCGCTGTGCTGGCCGCCGATCAGGCTCACGCTGTGCGGGAGCGTCACGCTGACGCTCGAGCCCAGCCCGTAGCCGTACCCGCTGGGGTGGAACACGATCGTGTGGTCGTTGAGCCGCTTCCAGCTGCCCTCGGTGGACGGCGTCAGCGCCGGCATGTTGTTGCCCAGCGCCTTGCTCACCGGCTTGGAGAACGTCAGCTGGATCGGCGTGCTCGGCTTGATCGTCTGGCCCGGGGACGGGTAGGCGACGACCGACGCGCCCGAGCCCTGCGGGAACCAGCTCACCAGCTGCGGCTTGGCGGTCTCCCAGGTGCGGGGCGCGATCGCGACCCAGACGGAGCCGGCCTGCGCGGTGCGCGGCAGCGTGATCTTCGCCTGCGGGTTGGCCAGCTCACGGCGCTTGAGGTCGTTGGCCGAGGTGCCGTAGGCGATCATCGAGATCGGGTCCTTGAAGGTGACCCGCAGCGGCGCGTTGCCCTTCAGCGTGACGAAGCGGTGGCGCAGCGCCGTGCTCGGCGTGCGCATCGTGAGGTTCAGCGTCTCGGTCTTGCCGGTCAGCCACGAGTTCCAGCCGGGGTGCTTGACCACGACCCGGAGCGAGACCGTCTCACCGGCGGGGATCCGGCCCTGCGGCCAGATCTGCTTGCCGCGGACGTCGACCGGGATCGGCTTGGCGTGCGGCCCGGTGACGACGCTGACGCTCTGGATCGTGCCGCCGCCGAACGGGAGCTTGACGCCCGCCAGCGCGGTCGAATCCTGCTTCAGCGATGAGTGCGAGGTGACGAGGACGACCGCCAGGCCGCCGGCCAGCAGCACCGCGACCAGCACGACGCCGGCCGCGATATAGCGACCTGGGCCTCGCCTGCTGCGGTAGCGCGTATAGCTCGGTGGGCGCCCCCTGACGAACCCCTACCCGAGTCGGCCGCAGGGCGAGATGGAGTATCAAGCGCCACTACGAATCACCTCTTGCTCGAAATCGTAACGTTCCCCTGCCGGGGGCCATCATTAACTCGTCGTAATACTCCGGTTTGCATGCATTGTTTCGCCAGAAACTGCCGCAAACCTTGCGCTTCGCCGCGCCCACGTCCGCCCGCGTAGCCCGCGCAAAGAGTATCAGCGCGTGACGGCGCCTTCGGAGGCGCTCGAGACGAGCTTCGCGTACTTCGACAGCGCGACGCCGGCGTGGCGGCTTCTCGGGCGCCTGGTAGTCGCGCAGGCGCTGGGCGATCTCCTCGTCGGAGAGGTCCACGTCGAGGCGGCGGGCTTCGACGTCGAGCGTGACCTGCTCGCCGTCGCGGACGATCCCGATCGGGCCGCCGCGGACCGACTCGGGCGCCACGTGCCCGGCCATCAGGCCGCGGGTGGCGCCGGAGAAGCGCCCGTCGGTGAGCAGCGCGATCTCCTCGCCCAGTCCCTCGCCCACGAGCGCGGCGGTGACGCCGAGCATCTCGCGCATGCCCGGGCCGCCGGCGGGTCCCTCGTTGCGGATCACGACCACGTCGCCGGCCTTGATCGCTGCCGCGGTGACGGCCGCCATCGCGTCCTCTTCGGACTCGAACACGCGGGCCGGGCCCGAGTGCTTGCGGCGCTCGTGGCCGGCGAGCTTGACCACGCAGCCCTCGGGGGCCAGGTTGCCGTGCAGGATCGCCAGCCCGCCGGTGGACGCGAGCGGGTCATCGAGCGGCCGGACCACCTTCTGGCCCTCGGTCTCCTGCGCCGCGTCGGCGTGCTCGCCGACCGTGCGGCCGGTAACCGTACGGACGTCGGAGTGCAGCAGCCCTGCCTGCTTGAGCCGCTTGAGCACCAGCGGCACGCCGCCGGCCTCGTACAGGTCCGGGGCGACGTACTGGCCGCTGGGCTTGAGGTCGCAGATCAGCGGCGTGCGCTCGCTGATCCCGTCGAAGTCGTCGATCGAGAGCTCGACGCCGATCTCCTGGGCGATCGCCAGCAGGTGCAGGACGCCGTTGGTCGAGCCGCCGCTGCAGGCGATCGCCGCGATCGCGTTCTCGAGGCTCTCACGGGTGATGATGTCGCTGGGACGCAGGTCGCGCTTGAGCACGTCCATCACGAGCTCGCCGGCCTCGACCGCGACGTGGGCCTTGTTCGAGTTGACCGCGGGAACCATCGAGAAGCCCGCGGGCGAGATCCCGAGCACCTCGAACGCCATCGCCATCGTGTTGGCGGTGAACTGGCCGCCGCAGGCGCCGGCTCCCGGGCGAGGCGACCTCCTCGAGCTCGATCAGCTCCTCCTCGGTGATCTTGCCGGCGGCGTGCGCGCCGACGGCCTCGAACACCTCCTGGATCGTCACGCGCTCGCCGTGGAAGTGGCCGGGCATGATCGAGCCGCCGTAGAGCATCACGCTGGGGATGTCGAGCCGGCAGAGCGCCATCACGGTCGCCGGGAATCGTCTTGTCGCAGCCGCTGATCGCGACGACCGCGTCGAACGCGTGGGCGTCGCACACGAGCTCGATCGAGTCGGCGATCACGTCGCGGCTGACCAGCGAGGCCTTCATCCCCTGGGTGCCCATCGTGATCCCGTCGGAGATCGCGATCGTGTTGAGCTCCATCGGGGTGCCGCCGGCCGCGCGGATGCCCTCCTTGACCTTGGCGCCGAGCGCGCGCAGGTGGAAGTTGCACGGCATCGTCTCGATCCACGTGTTGGCGACCGCGATGAGCGGCTTGGACAGCGCCTCGTCGTCGTAGCCGATGCCCTTCAGGTACGCGCGGGCGGCGGCGCGGGTGGGGCCCTCGGTCAGCGCGCGGCTGCGGTGCTTGAGATCAGGGGTGGTCGTGGCCATGGCGGGCGCGAACTGTAGCGGTCGCGCCGCGGGCTCGGCCCGCCGCCGATCCTGCTGCGCGCAGGGCTCAGCCGGCGTCGGCCGAGGTCGACGCGTCCGCCGCGTCGGTCGAGGCCGGGCGATTGGCGGCCTCGCGCATCCGGGCGCGCTCCCACTGCGACAGCCGCCACAGGTCGCGCTTGACCGCGGCCGGGTCGAGCTGGCGGCCGGGCAGGTGCATGTTGGCGGCCGAGATCAGCCGGCGCTCGTCGCCGGTGAGCGCCATCCACTTGGCGAGCACGTCGTCGGAGTCGGGCAGCCGCGCGCTCCCGTACGGCCGGGAGTCGTCCGGGAACGTCACGCAGTACTCGTTGAGCAGCCGGTGGGTCTGCGCCAGGTAGGCGACGATCGGGCGGTGCGGGTAGACCAGGTAGGCGTAGGGCGCGCCACCGGTGCCGCCGGCGTCGTCGGGCCCGTCGCTCTGGGCGCCCCACACGCGGATGAACCCGAGGTCGCGGTACATCGCCCACTCCTCCTCGTTGACGCACGAGCGCAGCAGCGCACGGGCCTTCTGCTCGGCGCGGCGCTCGCGGCCGGGGTCGTAGGAGACCGTGGGGACGCGCTTGCGGCGCGCGCGGTGGCGCTCCCAGATGCTCTCGAGGCGGGGCAGGATCAGATCCGACAGCAGCGCAATCGCGACCAGCGCAGTCGCGGCTAGCGCCAGCAGCACCGAGGCCGGCGGCCTACCGGCCGCCCGCCGCCCGCGGAAAGAAGATCACGCGGTCGGCGTCCCGTGGAATGTCGTCGAAACGAGCGCGCCATGATCGATTCTCTGCGGCCCTCGGGGCCTGTCCGTGGCACGGCCGCCCACAACCCGGAGTCGAGTTGCCGGCGAAACTCCTCGATCAGGCGCAGCTCGTCGTCCGCGAGCTCGACGTCGCCTTCCGCGATCAGCACCTCACCATGCCCTGGCTTCATCCTCAAGAAGCGCACAGGGGGATTATGTCAAAGCGACGAAGGCGGTCACGCGCTGCGGCCGCGCGTGCTCCCGGACGGGCGCGGCCGACGCCCGCCGGATCCCGAGCACGTCGACCGGTCCGGTGCCGGCGCCGATCTCCCGCAGGCCGTCGCGGACGGCCGCGGCGGCGCGCTGTTTGGCGATCCGCGCCGCCTCCAGCGGATCGTCGCCCCAGGCCAGCCGCGCGGCCAGCACCGAGGAGTGCGTGCAGCCCGACCCATGCGCGGCGCCGTCGGGGTAGCGCTCGCCGGCCAGCTCGACGATCCGCTCGCCGTCGAAGAACACGTCGGTGGCGAGCTCGCGGTGGCCGCCGGTGATCACCACGTTGGCGGGGCCGAGCGCGTGGATCGGCGGCGCCAGCTCGGGGCCGTCGAGGTCGTCTGCGGCGTCCACCAGCGCCCGGGCCTCCGGCAGGTTGGGCGTCACCACCGTGCAGCGCGGGAGCAGCAGCTCGATCAGCCCGGCGCGGGCGTCGGGGTGCAGCAGCACCGCGCCGGACTCGGCGACCATCACCGGGTCGAGCACGACCGGGGTGCCGGGGTCGAGCTCGTCCAGGGCACGCGCCACCGCCCGATCGTGGCCAGGTTGCCGAGCATCCCGATCTTGACCGCGTCGACGCCGATGTCGCTCTGGACCGCGCCGACCTGGGCCACGATCATCTCCGGCGAGATCGCCTCGACCCCGGTGACCGCCACCGTGTTCTGGGCGGTGATCGCCGTGATCGCGGTCATCCCGTGGACGCCGCACGCGGCGAACGCCTTCAGGTCGGCCTGGATCCCGGCGCCGCCGCCCGAGTCCGAGCCGGCGATCGACAGCACGCGGGGGATCCGCTGGTCGGAGCTCATCCGGGCTCGAGGTTAGTGGTCGTCGACGTAAGTACGGTCGCACCGAGAGGCGGGACCGGTCATCAGGGGATCACCGCATAGCGTCCTCCCGGTGCACGGCGGACGTATCCGGCCAGCTCGAGCGAGGCCAGCGCGGCCAGCCCACGCTCGGGCGACAGCCCCGCGCGAACCAGCGCAGCCGCGGTGTCGTGGCCCGCGGCGATCGCGTCGAGCAGCCGCGCGAGCTCCCCGTCGAGCTCGGGCCGCGCCGGAGCGACGGCCGTCCTGGCCCCGGCTCCGAACAACGCGTCGAGCACGTCCTGCGCCCCGCGCACCACCGTCGCCCCGCCGGCGAGCAGCTCGTTGGTGCCGACGGCCTGGCGCGCGGTGACCTGCCCGGGGACGGCTCCGACCGGCCGGCCGAGCGCCTCCGCGAAGCCGGCGGTGACGAGCGCGCCCGAGCGCTCCCCGGCCTCGACCACAACCGTCATCGCCGACAGCGCGGCGATGATCCGGTTGCGGGCCGGGAACATCCACCGGCGCACCGTGGACCCGGGCGGCAGCTCGGAAACCGCCGCGCCACCGGCGGTCAGCCGCCGATGCAGCGCTCGCCGCCCCGGTGGGTACGGACGGCTGGGCGCCCCTGGCAGCACCGCGACCGTGGCTCCATCGGCGTCGAGCGCCCCCGCGTGGGCGGCGGAGTCGATCCCGTTCGCCATCCCGCTGAGCACCACGACGCCGGCGCGGGCCAGGCCGCGCCCCAGCGATCTCGCGACTGCGGCACCGTACGGAGAGGCGGCGCGCGCTCCGACGATCGCCACCGGGTCCTCGGACACGAGCGCCGCCAGCCGCTGCGCGCCGCCGCACACGTGCAGCACCGCGGGAGGCGCCTCGAGCTCGTGCAGGCGGCGCGGGTAGGCCGGATCGCAGCGGCAGATCAGCTCGACGTCCTCGGCGCGCGAGCGCCCTCGGGAAGCCTCGACGTCCACGTGCTCGAGCTCCTCGTGCAGCTGCTCCCGACGCCGCCCACCCATCGCCTCGATCAGGTCGCCGTCGGCCAGCGCCAGCACCGCGTCGATCCGCGCCCGGGCGTTCTCCAGATGCCCGGCCATCCTCCCCAGCAGCCATGCGCGCCGGACGCAGTCGTCGCATGCGCCGGTCACTTCGGTGCGACCGTCCTTGACGGGGACGACCACTAGACCGCCGCCAGGTCGACGTGCTGGCGCAGACCGAGCGCGGTCAGCACGTCCTCGTGGGTGACCCGCTGGTGGTGCTCGAGGTCGGCGACCGTGCGCGCCACGCGCAACACCCGGTGGCGCCCGCGGGCGCTGAGCGCCCCGACCGAGTAGGCGCGAGCCAGTGCGCGCTCGGCGGCCTCCTCGAGCTGCACGTGGCGGCGGACCAGCCGGGCGTCCAGCTCGCCGTTGCAGGACGCGCCGGTGTCCCGCAGCCGGGCCCGCTGGCGCTCGCGGGCATCGGCGACCAGCTCGCGGGCGCGAGCGGACGACGTCACCGGGTCGGAGCGCAGGTCTTCCTCGGTGGGACGGTCGACGTTGACCAGCAGGTCCATGCGGTCCAGCAGCGGCCCGCTGAGCTTGCGCCGGTGCCGGCGGATCTCGGTCTCGCCGCAGGTGCAGCGGTCGCCCACCCCGGCAAACCCACAGGGGCACGGGTTGGTCGCCGCCACCAGCATGAACGCAGTCGGGAACGCGAGCGCGCGCTGCGCGCGGACGATCGTCACGCTGCCGTCCTCGAGCGGCTGGCGCAGCGCGTCGATCGTCGAGCGTTGGAACTCCGAGAGCTCGTCGAGGAACAGCACGCCTCGGTGCGCGAGCGTCGCCTCCCCCGGCCGCGGCGGCGCGCCGCCTCCGACCAGCCCCGCAGGCGAGATCGTGTGGTGCGGGGCGCGGAACGGCCGCCGCGAGATCAGCCCGGCGGCGTGCAGGCCGGCGACGCTGTGGATCCGAGTCACCTCGATCGCCTCCGCGCGGGACATGCGCGGCAGGATCGACGGCAGCCGGCGGGCGAGCATCGTCTTGCCCGTGCCCGGTGGACCCTCGAGCAGCAGGTTGTGGCCACCGGCGGCGGCGATCTGCAGGGCCAGCACCGGGGTGGCGTGCCCGCGGACGTCGGCGAGGTCGGGCTCGGCCGGCCCGGTCTCAGGCGGCGCCGGTGCGTCAGGGAGCGCCGGCGGCCGGGCGCCGACGACCACGTCGGCCGCGGCGCGCAGGCTCGTCACGCCCGCGACCACCAGACCGTCGACCAGCGCCGCCTCACGCGCGCGCTCGCGGGGGACGATCAGTCGGGTCAGCCCGGCGCGGGCCGCGCCCTCGGCCACGACCAGCGCGCCCGGCGAGTCGCGCAGCTCGCCGCTGAGCGACAGCTCGCCGAACACGGCGTAGGAGGCGAGCGCCTCCGACGGGATCTGCCCGCTGGCGGCGAGCACCCCGAGCGCGAGCGCGGCGTCGAAGCCCGGGCCGACCTTGCGCAGGAACGCCGGCGCGAGGTTTGCGGTGATCCTGCTGGTGGGGAACTCGAAGCGGGAGTTGAGGATCGCCGAGTGGATCCGGTCGCGCGACTCGCGGACCGCGGTGTCGGCCAGCCCGACGATCGCGAACGCCGGGAGCCCCGAGCGGATGTGCACCTCGACCCAGACCTGGCGCGGATCGACGCCGTCGATCGCGAACGTGGCGATGCGTGCGAGCATGCCTCGACGCTACGGAGCATCGTGTGACACGTGGGTGACGCGGTGTTCCAATTCTGCGCAGGGCACCAGCCGCCGAGTGCGCAGATTTGTTGCACGGCGTGACCCACGTGTCACGCGCCTGCGCGTAGCGTCGCCGGGGTGACCAACGACCCCCGCCGCCGCCTCGGTCAGCTCGGTGAGAAGCTCGCGGCCGAGCACCTGATCCGTCGCGGATTCGAGATCGTCGAGCGCAACTACCGCACCCGCTGGGGCGAGCTCGACATCGTCGCGTTCGACGGCCGCACGCTGGCGTTCTGCGAGGTCAAGACGCGGCGCGTGTCACCCGGGCGCGGCAACCCGTTCGACGCCCTGCACGTGCCGAAGCGCACGCAGGTGCGCAAGATGGCCGGCAGCTGGCTGATCGACCGCTCCGACCGGCCCTACGCCGAGGTCGTCCGCTTCGACGCGATCGGGGTCACGTTCGCGCGCGACGGCCGGCTCGTCGGGATCGAGCACCTCGAGGGAGCGTTCTGAACGGGGCCGCGACTATTCGCCGACGCTGGCCAGGGCCAGCTGCTGGTAGGCCGCCGACTGGAACGACAGCCGGTGCAGCGGCGAGACACCGAGCCGTTCGATCGCATCGCGATGCTCCGGCGTGGCGTAGCCGACGTGCTGGGCGAACTCCCAGCCGGGATGCGCTGCGTCGGCGCGCTTCATGTAGCGGTCGCGGGTCTCCTTGGCGATCACCGAGGCCGCCGCGATCGCGGCGCTCTTGGCGTCGCCGCCGATCACCGCGCGCTGCTCGTAGCCGAGCGCCGCCACCGGGAAGCCGTCGCTGAGACACACGCATTCGTCGCAGGCGACCTTCGCCAGCGCGTCGCGGAGCGCCGCGAGGTTGGTCACGTGCAGGCCGCGCGCGTCGATTCCAGGCGCGCAGCGGGTGACGATCGCGACCTTCGCGGCGATCCGATAGATCACCGGGACCAGCTTCGCGCGGGCCTCGTGGCTCTGCTGCTTGGAGTCGTTGAGGTCGCGCAGCGCGCGGACCTCGCCCGGCCCGACCCGCTCGAGGTCGAACAGCACCGCGGCCGCGACCAGCGGACCCGCGAGGCAGCCGCGCCCGGCCTCGTCGGCGCCGGCCACGAACCGGGGTCCTAGCGAGCGATCGAATCTGAACAGGCGCCTGGCCACGCGCGAGGGGCCTCGGGAGGACTTAGAGGAAGCCGATCCGTTTCGGCGGCCAGTACGTGAAGAAGGCGACCCCGATGACCCATTTGTCCGGGACGGGACCCCAGAAGCGGCTGTCGTCGGACTCTCCACGGTTGTCGCCCATCATGAAGTAGTACCCGGCCGGTACGGTGATCGGAGTCCGGAAATTGCATGAGCTGTCGCTTCCGCACTGCTCGATGTAGGAGTCCTTCTCGCGGACGCCGTTGCGGATCACGTGGCCGTTCTCGATCGAGATCCGGTCGCCGGGGCCGCCCACGACGCGCTTGATGAACGTCTGGCTGGACTCGGCCGGGACAGGCCTGCCGCAGGGCTGCGAGTGCCCGGCGCCCTGGTTGGCGTTCCCGCAGATCGGCGTGGCCGGATCGGCGCCCTTGGGCGGGTGGAAGACGACCACGTCGCCGACGCTGGGATGGTTGACCAGGCGGTTGGTGAGCACCCGCTGGCCGACGTCGAGCGTCGGCACCATCGACGGGCTCGGGATCCGGTAGGGCTTGACGATGAACGCCTGGATCAGCAGCGCCAGGCCGACCGCCACGGCGACCGTGACGACGAGCTCGATCAGCGACTTGACGGTCGACTTCGGGGCCTTGGTGCTGGAGTTGCGTGGCATCAGATTTTCGTTAGAGGAAGCCCAACCGGCTCGGCGGCCAGTACGTCATGAATGCCCTGCCGATGATCCAGCGCTTCGGCACCGGCCCCCAGTACCGGCTGTCTTCGGAGTCTGGCCGGTTGTCCCCCATCATGTAGTACTCGCCGCGGGGAATCGTGATCGTGCCGGGAAAGTTGCAGGCGCCGCTGCCGCGGCAGGGGACGATGTAGCCGTCGCGCTCGGGCTTGCCGTTGCGGATCACGTGGCCGTTCTGGATCCGGATCCGGTCCCCGGGCAGCCCCACGAGCCGCTTGATGAACGTCTCCGAGGAGGGCGTGGCCTGCTGCACGTCGCAGGCCTGCGCGCCCGCCTGGCCGGCGCGGTCGGCGCCCTGGCTGGGGTCGGCACAGCCGTCGTCGTAGTGCTTGGGCGGGTGGAACACGATGATCTGGCCGACGTGCGGGGAGGTGAAGTGCGACCCGATCCGGTTGACCAGCACGCGCTGGTTGATGTCGAGCGTCGGCTCCATCGATCCGCTGGGAATCCGGTACGGCTTGACGACGAACGCCTGGATCAGGAGCGCCAGGCCGAGCGCTGCCGCCACGATCACCACAAGCTCGATCAGCGAGCTCGACAGCGACCTCTTGGTGGCGGTCACCCTTTAGCTTCGCCGGCGGCCTCCTCGTCGGCCGCCGGACCGGCGTCCTGCGGCGCCGTCGAGGATGCGGACTCCTCCGACTCCTCGGCGCCGGACTCCTCAGCGGCCTCGGGTTGCTCCTCGGCCGCTGCGGCGGCGTCGGTCTCGACCCCAGCTTCCGTCGCGGGCTCGGCGGCCCCGTCTGCGGGGACCGGCTCGACGGCGGTCTCCTCGGCGGCACCGTCGTCGTCGTCCTCGGGCCCGTACAGGAGCTCGCGCTCGACGGCCTCCTCGGGCCCGGTGTTGCGGCGCTCGCGGACGCGAGCGCGCTTGCCGACGCGGCCGCGCAGGTAGTAGAGCTTGGCGCGCCGCACGTCGCCGCGCGCGGCCACCTCGATCCGCTCGATCTTCGGCGAGTGCAGCGGGAACGTCCGCTCGACGCCGACGCCGAACGACTGCTTGCGGACGGTGAACGTCTCACGGGCGCCATGACCCTGGCGCTTGATCACGATCGCCTTCGAACACCTGGGTCCGCCGCCGCGTTCCCTCGATCACCTGGAAGTGGACGCGCAGGCGGTCGCCGGCGTCGAACGCCGGTACTCGGCGCAGCTGTGCGCGCTCCAGGGTGTCGATCACGGTGCTCATGGCAACTGATCCGCGGCACCGACGATAGCGGCGTGGGGAGCAGCGCACTTGCAACGCATGCCCCGGCCCGCGGGCGGCCTATGGTAGCGGACCGTCTCCGGAGTCTCGCTCACTGCCAGGGGAGCCCTCCGCGCGGGCCGCGCTCTGCGCCAGCCGCCACTCCCGGATCCGCGCGTGGTGGCCCGACAGCAGCACGTCGGGAACGCGTCCAGCCGCGGAACTCGGCCGGCCGCGTGTAGTGCGGGTACTCAGGCGCGCCATCGAGCGCCGCGCTGAAGGACTCCTCGAGCGCTGACTCCTCGTGGCCGAGCGCCCCCGGGAGCTTGCGCAGCACGGCGTCGCACACGACCATCGCGGCGAGC
Organism: uncultured Solirubrobacterales bacterium; assembly: GCA_963831845.1. Lineage (GTDB taxonomy): Bacteria > Actinomycetota > Thermoleophilia > Solirubrobacterales > Solirubrobacteraceae > Palsa-465. Next base: position 240,140 of record CAWHRT010000022.1, read on the forward strand.
TCCCCGCCGGCCAGCACGTAGCGGCCGATCGACACCTCGTCGGAGACGAAGTGCTCCAGCGCGCGCTCGTCGAAGCCCTCGTAGCGGCCCGACAGCAGCGTCAGCGCCGGCTCGGCGGCGAGCTCGTCGACCAGCCCGTCGTCGAGCAGACGCCCGCCCGGCGTCAGCGCCACGACGCGTCGCTGCTGCGCGCACCGTCGACCGGGTCGACGTCGTAGCGGGCCCGCAGCGCGGCCTCGATCACGTCGACGCGCAGCACCATCCCGGCGCCGCCCCCGAACGGGGTGTCGTCGACCTGGCCGGCGCTCAGCGGCGTGTGGTCGCGGTAGTTGACGTAGCCCAGGCGGTTGCCGTGCGCGATCGCGTTGACGACGTGACGCTGGCGCTCGAACCAGTCGAACGCCTCCGGGAACAGCGTGAAGACGTCGATCTCCATCAGTGGTCTGCGGGCGCCACCAGGATCAATCCTCGCCCAGGAACCCCAGGTCGATGTCGATCGTGCGCGCGTCGATGTCGACCGCGCGCACGGCGTCGGTGACCAGCGGCACCAGCAGGTCGCCTCCCCGCTCCTCGCGCTCCACCTCGAGCACCTCGCAGGACGGAAGCTCGAGCATCCGGCGCACGGTGCCCACCGCCCGCCCGCCGTCGTGCACGGCGCAGCCGATCCAGGTCCGTCGGCCCACCACTCGTCCTCCTCGAGGTCGGGGGCGGCCTCGCGCGGGACGAGCAGCTCGCTCCCGCGCAACGCCTCGGCGGCCTCGCGGTCCTCACTGCCCTCGAGGCGCAGGATCGGGCGGCTCGCGCGTGCCGGCCCGCCGGACGATGCTCGAGCTCACGTCCGCCGACGCTGACGCTGTCGACCGACCCCAGCAGGCCGGCATTGACTTCGACGACGTGGAAGCTGCCGTCGAGCCCGTGCGGTCGCCCGACCCGTCCGGCGTGCAGCCACCCCGGCGGATCGGCTGACATCAGGAGTCGACGATGTCCACGAAGACGCGGCGCTTGCTCTTCGCCGCGGCCGTCTTGATGACCGTGCGCAGCGCCGACGCGGTGCGGCCGCCGCGCCCGATCACGCTGCCGTAGTCGTCCTCGGCCACGGATAGCTCGAGCACGGTGGCACCGTCGTCGTCGCTCACTTCTCGGACGCGAACCTCGTCGGGTTCTTCGACCAGGCCGCGCGCAAGGTACTCGAGCAGCTCCTTCATTGCTGGGCGAGCTAGTGGATGCCCTGCATGCGGAGCAGTTTGCGGACCGTGTCGGTCGGCTGTGCGCCGCGCGCGAGCCAGTCGCGGATCCGCTCCTCGTCGAGGACGATCGTCGACGGCTCGGTCTGCGCGTTGTAGTGCCCCACGGTCTCGATCACGCGACCGTCGCGCTTGGCCCGCTGGTCAGCCACGACGACCCGCCAGATCGGGTTCTTGCGGCTGCCAACTCGGGTTAGTCTCAGTCTCACTGACATCTTCGACGCAGCGAGGTTAGCGGGTCGCGCGCGACTTGTCCGCTCAGCGGCCCTGGCGCATCAGCGCGCCGAGGTCCGGCATGCGTCCCTGGGACACCTGGCGCATCACCTTGCGCATCTGGTCGAACTGCTTGATCAGCTGCTTGACGGCCTGGACGTTGGTGCCCGAGCCACGGGCGATCCGCAGCCGGCGGGAGCCCTTGATCAGCTCCGGATGACGCCGCTCCTGCGGCGTCATCGAGAGGATGATCGCCTGCAGCCGGTCGAACTCGCGCTCGTCGATCTTGGCCCCGCGGAGCTCCTTGCCCATCCCGGGGATCATCCCCAGCAGCGACTGCAACGGCCCGAGCCGCCTCACCTGACGCATCTGTTCGAGGAAGTCGTCGAGCCCGAACTCCTGCTTTCGCAGCTTGCGCTCGAGGTCGGCCGCCTCCTGCTCGTCGTAGGCGCCCTGGGCCTTCTCGATGAGCGTCATCACGTCGCCCATCCCGAGGATCCGCTGGGCCATCCGGTCGGGGTGGAACCGCTCGAACTGGTCGAGCTTCTCGCCGGTGGAGGCGAACAGGATCGGCTTGCCGGTGATCGCCTTGACCGACAACGCGGCTCCACCGCGCGCGTCGCCGTCGAGCTTGGTCATCACGACCCCGTCGAACTGGACGACCTCGGCGAACTGCTCGGCGACGTTGACCGCGTCCTGACCGGTCATCGCGTCGACGACCAGCAGGACGTCGGTCGGGCGCGTGGCCTTGCGGATGTTGGCGAGCTCGGCCATCAGCTCCTGGTCGACGTGCAGCCGGCCGCTGGTGTCGATGATCAGCACGTCCTTGCCCTCGGAGATCGCGCGGTCGCGCGCCCAGGCGGCGATCTTGACCGGGTCGCGGTCGGTGCCCTGCTCGTAGACGTCGGCGCCGGCCTGGGTGCCGACCTTGATCAGCTGCTCGACGGCCGCCGGGCGGTACACGTCGCAGGCGGCGACCGCAACCGAGGAGTTGTGCTCGGTGCGCAGGTAGCGGGCCAGCTTCGCCGTGGCGGTCGTCTTGCCGGACCCCTGGAGCCCCGCCATCAGCACCACCGTCGGCGGCCGCGGCGAGAACGACAGGTCCCGGGCGGCGCCGCCCATCAGCTCGGTCAGCTCGTCGGAGACGATCTTGACCACCTGCTGGCCGGGGTTGAGCTGGCCGATCACGTCCGCGCCGAGCGCCCGCTCCTTGACCGAGTTGGTGAAGCTGCGGACGACCTTGAAGTTGACGTCGGCCTCGAGCAGCGCGAGCCGGATCTCGCGCATCGCCGCGTTGATGTCGTCCTCGGTGAGGGTCCCGCGGCCGCGGACCTCGGTCAGCGTGGCCTGAAGCTTTTCGGCAAGCGAATCGAACATCTACGCTTACGTTAGCCCGGGACCGTCCGCATTGGCGGCAGACTGGTCGGAGTTGACCGTCGGCGTCCGAGTGCCGCCGGCGGCTCGGAGTTGACCGCCGGCGTCTCGGAGTTGGCGGCCGCGGCCGAGCCGTCGCCGGGGGCACGGTCGGCGAACGCCTTGGCGATGCCACCGAACGCCTCGGAGAACTCCGACGGGATCACGAACACCTTGTTGGAGTCACCGGAGGCCAGGCGCGGCAGCATCTGCAGGTACTGGTAGCTGAGCAGCTGCTGGTCGGGCCTGCCGGCGTGGATCGCGTTGAACACGGTCGCGATCGCCTGGGCCTCGCCTTCTGACTTCAGGATCGCGGCCTGCTTCTCGCCCTCGGCGGTCAGCACCGCGGCCTGCTTCTGGCCCTCGGCGGTGAGGATCTGCGATTGCTTGATCCCCTCGGCGTTGAGGATCGCCGCGCGGCGGTCGCGCTCGGCCCGCATCTGCTTCTCCATCGCCTCCTGGATCGAGCCGGGCGGGTCGATCGACTTGATCTCGACCCGGTTGACGCGGATCCCCCACTTGCCGGTGGCGTCGTCGAGCACGCCGCGCAGCTGCGCGTTGACATGGTCGCGGCTGGTCAGCGCGGTCTCGAGCGTCATCCCGCCGACCACGTTCCGCAGCGTCGTGACCGTGATCTGCTCGATGCCCTGCAGCGGGTTGGCGATCTCGTAGGTGGCGCCCTTGGCGTCGGTGACCGTGAAATAGAGCACGGTGTCGATCTGGACGACGACGTTGTCCTCGGTGATCACCGGCTGGGGCGGGAACGAGACCACCTGCTCGCGCAGGTCGATCAGCGGCTTGAGCCGGTCCATGAACGGCACCAGGATCGCCAGGCCGGGCGTCAGCGTGCGGCTGTAGCGACCGAACCGCTCGACCACCCCCGCGCGGGCCTGGGGAATGATGCGCACGGTCCGCGCGAACGCGATCAACAGGAATATGACGATGACGATCGCGACGATTGCTCCGACCATGGCTGTGCTCCTATTCGCTCACGAGCGCGGTGGCGCCCTTAATGTCGACGACCTGAACCCTGGTCCCTCGCTCGATCACTTCGTCGTCATACAGCGCGCGTGCGGTCCACACCTCGCCGCCGATCTTCACACAGCCCACGCCCTCGTCGTTCTCGATCCGCTCGAGCACGATCGCGTGCTTGCCGATCAGCGCGTCGGTGCCGGTCCTGATCTGCGGTGGCATGCGGCGGTGGGAGCGGGCGATCGGGCGCGCGATCGACAGGGTCAGCACGGACACCAACACGAACACGATCCAAGTGATCGGACTGCCCGCCCCGAGGGCGTCGACGGCGGCGGCCACACCCGCCCCGACCGCGAACGGCGCCAGAAAAAAGCTCGTGGTCAGCATCTCGCCGATGCCGAACACAGCGGCAGCGATCAACCACAAGACGGGTCCCGACATTTCCAGCGAGTTTAGTGCTCCCGGATGCGCGGCCCGCCGGGTTTGCCGGCGGTTTGAGCGCGGTCAGGTGACGAGCGCGCGGGCGAACTCGGCCGGGTCGAACGGCCTCAGGTCCTCGAGCTGCTCGCCGACCCCGATCAGCTTCACCGGGATCCCGAGCTCGTCGGCGATCGCCAGCGCGATCCCGCCCTTGGCGGTGCCATCGAGCTTGGTCAGGACCAGCCCCGTCACGTCGACCGCCTCGGAGAACATCCGGGCCTGGCGCAGGCCGTTCTGCCCGGTGGTGGCGTCGACGACCAGCAGCGTCTCGTGCGGCGCCTCGGGGATCTGCTTGGAGATCACCCGGCGCACCTTCGACAGCTCGGCCATCAGGTCGTCCTGGGTGTGCAGCCGGCCGGCGGTGTCGATGATCACCACGTCGGCGCCGTCGCGGCGGCCGGCGGCGATCGCGTCGTAAGCAACCGCGCCCGGATCGGAGTCGGGCGGCCCCTTGACGAACTCCACGCCGGCACGCTGCGCCCACAGCTCGAGCTGCTCGACGCCCGCGGCGCGGAACGTGTCGGCGGCGCCGAGCACGACCGACAGGCCGAGTTCCTGGCGCAGATGCCATGCGAGCTTGCCGACGGTCGTGGTCTTGCCGGTCCCGTTGACGCCGGCCACGAGGATCACGGTCGGCTTGGGGTGCAGGTCGATGCGGTCGTCGCCGGTGCGGGCGATGTCCGCGAGCAGCTCGGTCAGCCGCCGCGTGAGCGCCTCGCCGCCGGTGATCTCGCCGGAGGTGGCTTCCTGCTCGAGCTTGCCGACCACCTGGGCGGTGGTGCCGGCGCCGACGTCGGCGTAGATCAGCGCCTCCTCCAGGCGCTCCCAGGTCTCGTCGCTGAGGTCCTCGAACAGCGTCGCCTGGATCTCGGTGGTGAGCGCCTGCCGGGTCTTGCGCAGGTTCTCGCGCAGCCGGCGGAACATGCCGCCGCGCCGTTGCTCGGTCTCGGCCGCCGGCGCCGCCTCCGCGGGCGCGGCGCCGTCGACGATGAACAGATCCCGCCAGTCGCGTGCCATCGCGCGGCGACGATAGCGGCTAGAGGCCGTCTGCGGGCCCGTCTTTGGCGACCACGTCGGCCGCCAAAGCCACCCCTAAGCGGCTGCTTCTTCCGGGGCCAGCCGGCGCGAGATCACCTTCGAGACGCCGTCGCCGCTCATCGACACGCCATACAGCGAGTCGGCGGCCTCCATCGTGCGCTTCTGGTGCGTGACCACGATGAACTGCGCGTGGCCGGAGTAGGCCCGGAGCAGTTGCAGGAATCGGTCGATGTTGAGGTCGTCGAGCGCCGCCTCGACCTCGTCGAGGATGTAGAACGGGCACGGCCGGGCCAGGAACACCGCGAACAGGAACGCCAGCGCGGTCATCGACTTCTCGCCGCCGGACAGCAGCGACAGCCGCTTCATCTCCTTGCCCGCCGGGGTGATCTCGATCTCGACCCCGAGCAGGTCCTCCTCCTGCTCGGTGTCCTGGGCCTCCGGCTCGTTCTCGGCCTCGTCGGGGTGCTGCTCGTCGTCATCGGACGGAGGGCGCCGCACCGCCCAGCACCCGGGCCGGGCCCTCGCGCTCGGCCACCAACCGCAGCCGTCCGCGCCCGCCCGGGAACAGCCGCGCCGCCACCTGCTCGAAGTTCTGGGCGGCGGCCTCGAACGTCTGCTCGAACGTCTCGCGGATCTGCTTGTCGGTGTCGGCGATCAGCTTCTCGAGCTCGCGCATCGCGTCCTCGAGGTCGGCGCGCTGGCGCTCGAGCTCCTCGACGTGCTCGACGGCCTCGGCGTACTCCTGCTGGGCAAGCGGGTTGACCGGACCCAGCTGCTCGCGGCGGCGGGCCAGCCGCTCGAGCCGCGCTCGTAGCGCCTCGCGCTCCTCGTCGGGCAGCGCCTCGGTGCCCGGCTGCGCCTCGAGCTCGAGCCTCGACGCCAGCTCACCGAGCTCGCGCTCGAGCTCGGCGACGCGGTCGCCCGCACGCTGCAGGCGCACCTCGGTCTCGGTGCGCGCCTCGTTCTCGCGGTGAAGCTGGGCGTGAAGCGTGGCCTCCTGCTGGGCGCAGGCCCTCAGCTCGGCGGCGACGTGCTCCCCGGCCTCGCGGTCGGCGGCCAGCGCCTCCTCGAACCCGGAGCGCTGCTGTGCGATCGCCGCGGCGGCCGATTCGAGCGCCTCGACGACCCTGGCCACCGCCGGGCGCAACTGCTCGCCGGTGGTGATCGCCTCGACCAGCCGGCGCCGGTGGGCGTCGCGCTCGTCGCGCTCGCGCTGGGCGCGCTGGCGCCCGGCGCGCTCGTTGAACAGCTCGGCGGTGAGCTGCAGCCGGCGGGCCGCGTCCGGACCCTCGTCCGGGGCGGCGCGGCGATGCTCGATCATCGCCGCGATCCGGCGACGCTCCTCGGCGGCCTCGTCGCGATTGCGAACCGCAAGCCGGTGCGCCTCGACGGCGCGCTCGGAGCCGGATTCGATCCGCGCGGACTCGGCCGTGGCCCGTTCCAGACCGGCGCCGGCAGCGACCTCCGCCTGGGCGGCGGCCTCGCTGGCGGCGATCAGCTGGTCGCGTCGGTTGCGCTCGGCCAGCACCCGCTCCTCGCCGAGCGCGGGCGCCTGGCGCACCTCGCGGCTGGGCGCCGACCACACGCGCCCGGCGGGCGTCACCGCGACGCCGCCGAACGACTCCGGGACGTCCTCGAGCGACTGCACCACCCAGGTGTCGAGCAGCAGCGCGCGGGCGAGCGCGACCGCGGCCGGCTTGCCTCGGACGCGGTCTGCGAGCCGCTGAGCATCCGGCGTCGGCGCACTGGTGCGGGCGGGCGGGATCGCGGCGTCGCCGGCTGGGGCCACGAGCGCGCGACCGCCCTCGGCCCCGGCGCGATCGAGCAGCGCCGAGCCGGCGCCGCGATCGCCGACCAGCGCGGCGCGCAGGCGGCCGTCGAGCGCCGCGGCGAGCGCGAGCTCGAAGCCGGCGTCGACCTCGAGCTCGTCGGCCAGCGCGGAGGCGCCGCCGGGGGCGTTGGTGTGGCCTCGCAGGAACTGGTTGACGGCGGCCAGCTCGCCGCCGACGCGGGCGGCCTCGCGGCGTGCCGCCTCGACCGCGCGCTCGGCCTCCCGGACGTGGGAGCGGGCCTGCTCGACGAGCTGCTCGGCCTGGCGGCGCGCGTCCAGCGCGGTCTCGATCTCGGCCGAGCGGGCCTCGACGACCTCGCCGGCCGCGACCAGCTGCTGCTCGAGCTCGACAAGCTGCCGGGCCAGCTCGGCCTCGCGGTCGCGCTCGAGCGCCGCGAGCTCCTCCTCTAGCTTGGCGATCCGGGCTTCGGCACCCTCGTCGGGGACGTCGGCGGCAGCGCGGGCTTCGAGCGTCTCGAGCTGGCCGCGGTTTCGCGCCAGCCGCTCGTCGATCGCGCCCGCGGTGCGCCGCACGGCCTCGATCCGGTAGCCGATGCGGTCGCCCGAGGACTGCGCGGCGTAGCTGCGGCGCGAGAGCTCCTCGCGCTCGGCGCTGCGCCTGGCCAGCGCCTCCTCGGCGGCCTCGCGGCGTTTGGCCACCTGCTCGAGCTCGCGCTCGAGCTGCTCGCGCCGGGCGCGGGCCTGCTCAGCCGCGGTCTTGGCCTCGGTCAGCGCCAGCAGCTGCGTGCGCAGGTCGTCGCGGGACAGCTCCCAGCGGGCCTCGAGCGTCTGGCGCTCCAGGCGGGCATGCAGGTCGGCAGCCTCGGCCTGGCGCTTGAGCGGACGCAGCCGCGAACGCGCCTCGCGCTCGACGTCGAGCGCGCGGTCGAGGTTGTCCTGGGTGCGGATCAGCTTCAGCTGCGCGCGGCGGCGGCGCTTGCGGTGCTTGCCCAGCCCGGCCGCCTCCTCGATCAGCAGGCGCCGGTCGCGCGGCTTGGAGGTGACGATCGACTCGACCCGGCCCTGGGAGATGACCGAGTGCATCTCCTTGCCCAGGCCGGTGTCCGACAGCACCTCGATCACGTCGACCAGCCGGCAGCGCGCGCCCGCCAGCCGGTACTCGCCCTCGCCGGTGCGGTCGAGGCGGCGCATGGATCGAGACCTCGGGCGCGCCGAGGTCGAGCACGCCGTCGCTGTCGTCGAGCACGAGCTCGACCTCGGCCGCGCGGCCCGCCTGGCGCCCGGGCGCCCCGCCGAAGATCACGTCCTGCATCGACTGGCCGCGGACCGCCACCGGCGACTGCTCGCCCAGCGCCCACAGCACCGCGTCGGTGACGTTCGACTTGCCCGAGCCGTTGGGGCCGACGATCACGCTCACGCCCGGGCCGAACTCGAGCCTGGTGCGGTCGGGGAACGACTTGAAGCCCTTCAGCGTGATCGACTTCAGGTACACGCTAGTGGCTCGTCCGTAAGTCGTGTGCCACCGAGAGTGGCCTCATTCGAGCGCCTCCAGCGCCGCCTGCGCGGCCTCCTGCTCGGCGTCCTTCTTGCTGCGCCCGGTGCCGCGCCCGATCTCGACGCCCGAGACCTTGGCGATCGACCGAGAACACCCGGTCGTGCGGCGGGCCCTGCTCGTCGATCACGTCGTAGCTGACCAGCGCCCCCCGGCGCGCGAGCAGCTCCTGCAGCGCCGACTTGTAGTCGACCTGGTGCTCGAGCGCGTAGTCGATCTCCGGCCGGAACGCCTCGACCACGGCCTCCGCCGTGCGTTCGTATCCGAACGCCAGGTAGCAGGCGCCGATCACCGCCTCGATCACCGAGGCCAGCACCCGCTCGGTGCTGACCAGCGCAGCCACGTTGACGGTCACCCCCGGAGGCGCCGCCGCGATCAGCTTCTCGGGAATCCCAAGGCGCTCGGCGACGGCGCGGCACGAGCGGCCCGAGACCGCCTGGGCGCGAATCTTGGTCAGCCGGCCGGGACCGTAGCGGTCGGCCTCCAGCCGCGGGTACAGGTGGGCGCTGACGGCCAGCGCCAGCACCGAGTCGCCGAGGAACGCCAGGCGCTCGTAGGACTGCGAGCGCCGCGTGGTCCACGACGAGTGCGTGAACACCGAGGTCGCAAGGTCGTCTGGGAGCTCGGCGAGCAGCGTGCGGAGCTTTGTGTCTGAGCTCACTCAGCGTCGGGACCCTGGCTCGCGGTTGCGGACCGGCGAACGCCGGCCCCGTCGCTCGCGAGCACGAAATCGACGGCCTGACCCACGGTCAGGATCGTCGCCGCCTCCTCATCAGAGATCTTCACGCCGTAGGAGTCCTCGAGCTCCTGGACGAGCGTGTACAGGTCCAGCGAGTCGGCTTCCAGGTCCTCCTTGAAGCGGGTCGACTCGGTGATCCGGTCGGGGTCGATCTCGAGCTCGTCGGCCAGGTGCGCGCGGATGAGCGAGAAGATCTGCTCGCGATTCATCGGTTCGACACCGTAGCCGGAGGCTCGGACGAGGCGTCACCCTGCAGATCGGCCGTCGATTGGCCCGGCGGCGGGCGCAGCGCGCCGGCCTGCTCGAGCGCGTGGCGGGTCTTGCCGATCACGTCCTCCTGGACCCCGCGCGCGGCCACCTCGATCGCCCGGGAGAAGCCGCGCCGGGTGAAGCGGCCGTGGGCGATCACGCCGAGCTGACGCAGCCCGAGCATGTAGGCGCCGCCCGGGCGCTCGGGATCGATCTCCTCGCGCAGCTTGCCCACCGCCGGCTTCAGCAGCCAGCCGCCCAGCTTCGCGCGGGCGCTGGTCATCGCCACGTCGCGGATCGCGCGCATCGTGCGGCTGGAGACGCCCTCGATCAGCTTCAGCGTGATGTTGCCGGTGAAGCCGTCCATCACGATCACGTCGGCGACGCTGGCCGTGACCTGGGTGCCTTCGATATTGCCGATGAAGTTGAGGCCGTGGCCGCCGGCGCCGGCGAGCTGCTGGTGGACCTCCAGCAGGTCCGGCGTGCCCTTGGTCGGCTCCTCGCCGTTTGACAGCAGCGCCACGCGCGGGTTGTTGAGGCCCATCGCCGCCTGGGCGAACGCGGAGCCCATGTGCGCGAACTGGACCAGGTGCTCGGGCCGGCAGCTGGCGTTGGCGCCGACGTCGAGCAACAGCACGGGATCGGCGCCCGGGATCGGCACCGGCAGCGCCAGCGCGGGCCGGTAGATGCCGCGGTCGCGGCGCATGTTGAACAGGCCGGCGGCGAGCGCAGAGCCGGTGGACCCGCCGGACACGAGCGCCTGGGCGCGGCCCGCGGCGACCGCCTTGGCGGCCTGGACGATCGAGGCGTCCGGGGTCGAGCGGACCGCGAACGCCGGGTCGGCGGCCTTCGCGATCGAGATCGGCGCGTCGACGAGCTCGACCCCGTCCGGAGTCGAGCCGATCTCGGCGGCGGGCCCGAACAGGAGCACCTTGATCCCCTGAGCGGCCGCCAGCGATGCTCCCGCGGCGACCTCGCGAGGTCCTAGATCGGCCCCGCCCGCATCCACGGCGACGGCGATCATCGCCTGCGCGTCAGCTGACCGATTCGCCGGAGTCCGGGGCCACGACCTCGCGCCCCTTGTAGTTGCCGCACACCGGGCAGACCCTGTGGGGCAGCCGCGGGCTGTGGCAGTGCGGGCACGCGTTGTAGGTCGGAGCCCCGACCTTGTGCTGCGAGCGCCGCTGCGTGGTGCGAGCGTGAGACTGCTTCTGCTTGGGAACGGCCATGGGCAGTGAGGCTACCAGGCAAGCCGGGGTCTGTCCGAGGCGCATCACGGTTCATCCGGGGGCGAAATCCGGCGCTCGCATGCATAACGTCCCAAACAGCGTCCCGGCGGTCCACCGTGGGACGTTGACCACGTGGGGCGTGGCTAACGCCCCAAACTCCCCGGGCGGGCCATCGTTTGGGACGTTGTGCATGTGCCGCGGGTCGCCGCGTACCGCGTGGCGCAGACCGTCCGCGCGGTCCGCCGCGTCCCGCGTGGCGCAGACTGCCGGTGCTCGCGGCGCAGGTGCCGCCGCGTCCCGCGTGGCGCGGACCGTCCGCGCTGGCCGCCCGCCCCGCTAGGCCCTTAGTTGAAGCGGATCTCCGACAGCTTCGCCCAGCGGGGATCCGGCGCACGCTCGTGGGCGTGATCGGGACCGGCCTCGTTCAGGTTCGCGCCGCACTCGGCGCACAGCCCGGCGCAGTCCTCGCGGCACAGCAACGCGGTCGGGAGCACCAGCGCCAGCGCCTCGCGCGCCCACGCCCGCAGGTCGAGGATCCCGTCCTGGACGTAGGGCGACAGCAGGTCGTCGGACTCGCCGGGCTGGGAGACCTCGCGGGCGTCGACCTCGAACGTCGGAGCGGCCGGCTCGAGGCAGCGCATGCACGGGCCGACGAGCCTGGCCTGGAAGCGAAGCCGCAGCACATAGCCGTCGCCGGTGGTGCGGGAGATGTCCAGCCGGACGGGGACCAGCGACGGCTCCAGCGGGTACTGCTCGCCGCCGAAGATGAACGGATCGATCGCCACGTCCAGGTCCAGGCGGCGGCCCTCGCCGCTGGTCAGGCGAAGTCCCCCCAAATCGAACGTATCGGTGCGCATCGGCATACGTTTCAGATTAGTCCGTGCGCCGGCGTGCGACCGCCCCAGTGACCGGCCCGGCGACCGCCCCCGCAGGCCGCCCGGCGACCGCCCCCACGCGCCACCCGCGATCATTGCCGGCACCGTGTCCAACTGGTTTCGCACCTACGGCTTCGCGCCGGTGTCAGACGACCTGCTGATCGGCGCCTATCCGCTCGACTCAGACGACGTCGAGATGCTCGCCTTCAACGGCGTGCGCCGCGTCCTCAACCTGGTGCAGGACGGCGAGTACCGCCGCGGCGAGCGCGGCGAGGTGCAGCGCGCGCTGGCCGCCAACCAGATCGAGGAGCGCCGCCTGCGACTGGTCGACTACGGCGGGCTCGACCCCGACGCGATCGAGCGCGCGGTCGACGAGGTCAACGGCTGGCTGGACGACGGCGAGCGCACATACGTGCACTGCCGGGCCGGCTGGCAGCGCTCGGCGGCGATCGCCGCCGGGGTCGTCGCGCTGCGCGAGGGCATCGAGATCGACGAGGCGCTGGCCCGCGTGCAGTCGCGCAAGCCCTCGGCCGACCCGCTGCCGCACCAGCGCGAGGATCTGCGCCGCTGGTGGTCGGAGCGGGCTACTCGGCCGCCCGCAACCTGAGCCCGGGCAGCTCCTGGACGTTCTGGTCGCGCTCGGAGTCGCGCTCGGGCACGTGCACCCGGCGGGCGCTGGTCGTGACCTGCTCGAGCTCGGGCAGCTCGCGCCCGGCCGCGACGGCGCCGTGGTCCTCGAACCGCCGCGCGGCCGGCATCACGCGCGCCTCGTAGGACCCGACGGCCTCGTTGTAGGCGCGGACGGTGCTGTTGAGCCGGGTGCCGAGCGTCGAGATCAGGCTCGAGAGCTTGACCAGGCGGCCGTGCAGATCGCGCCCGAGCTCCGACACCGCCTGGGCGGACTCGGCCACGCGCTCCTGCTGCCAGCCGTAGGCGATCGCGTGGAGCATCGCCAGCAGCGTCGTCGGCGTCGTGATCAGCACGTGCCGGGCCATCGCGTCCTCGATCAGCTTCGGGTCGGCCTCCAGCGCGGCGCCGTACAGGTGCTCGCCGGGCAGGAACATCACCACCAGGTCCGGCGCGGAGTCGAGCTCGGCCCAGTAGGCCTTGTCGGCGAGCGCCTTGACGTGCTTGCGCAGCAGCCGGGCGTGATCGCGCAGGTGGCCCAGCCGCTCCTCCTCGTCGCGCGCCTGGTAGGCGTCCAGCACGCCCTGGAGCGGCGCCTTGGCGTCGACCACGACGTGCTTGCCGCCGGGCATGTTGACGATCAGGTCCGGTCGCAGCACGGCACCGTCGTTGCTCAGCGAGGACTGCTCGGCGAAGTCGCAGTAGCGCATCATCCCGGCGAGCTCGACCACGTTGCGCAGCTGCATCTGGCCCCACTGGCCGCGGGCGTTGGGCTTGCGCAGCGCGGTCACGAGCGCGCCCGTCTCGGTCCGCAACCGCTCGCCGGTGTCGGCCAGCGTCCGCAGCTGCGCCTCGAGCCGGCCGCGGGACTCGCGGCGCTCCTGGTCCAGGCGCAGCAGCTGGGCGTCGACGCGGCCGAGCTGCTCCTTCAGCGGGTTCACGAGCTGCTCGACGGCGTCGCGGCGCTTGTCGAGGTCGCCCTTGGCCTCGGCCTGGGCGGCGCGCAGCTGCACCCGGGTGAGCTCGGACAGCTGCGACATGCTCGACTGCAGCGCCTCGGCGCTGAGCGCCTTGAACGACGTCGACAGGCGCTCCTGGGCGTCGTTGACCGTGGCCAGGCGCTCCTCCGCGCGCGACGCGTTCGTGCTCGAGCTCGGCGCGCGAGCGGATCAGCCGCGGCCACAGCGCCACAACCGCAGCGGCGGCGCCCACCATCAGACCGAGGATCAACCACAGAGCTTGCATCCGGCCGCCGAGCATGGCGCTCCCCCCGGACAGAACGACGGCGCGCTTGCGAGAATCCGTCTGCATGGCTGAGCAGCGGATTCGACGCCGCGTGGTGGTCAACGGCCGGGTTCAGGGCGTGTTCTTCCGGGACTCGACGCGCCAGCAGGCGGCGCGCCACGGCGTCGCCGGCTGGGTCACCAATCGCTCCGACGGGGCGGTCGAGGCGGTGCTCGAGGGAAGTCCGCAAGCCGTCGACCGGGTGCTGCAGTTCATCAGCGAGGGACCTCCGCACGCCCGCGTGCAGGACGTGGACGTCCGCGAGGAGCAGCCCGAGGGCCTGAGCGGCTTCAGGATCCGCTGAGCGCTGCCTCGAACGCCCGCCGGGCGCTGACCGCGGGGCGGCCCTAGAGACCTCGGCCGGCTCGTCCTTGCCCGCGAGCCGGTCGCGGCCGCGCTGAACCGCGGCGATGAACTTCGAGAGGTTGACCTCGAGCGTGTTGAGGATCTCGTCGGCGTAGTCCTCGGCGCCGAGCCGGATCTCCCGCTCGCGACCGCGTGCATCCTCGATGATGTCGTCGGCGGCCCGCTCGGCCTGCTTGGTGATCTCCTCCTCGGAGATCATCCTCTCCTGGCGCTCGCGCGCCTCCTTGACGATCCGCTCGGCCTCGCGCTTGGCCTCGGCGAGCATCTCCTGGCGCTCCTTGACGATCCACCGCGCCTGCTTGATCTCCTCGGGGATCGTGGCGCGCATCTGATCGAGGATGTCGTAGATCTCCTCCTTGTCCACGCGGACCTGATCGGTCAGCGGGACCGGCTTGGCGTTATGGACGAGATCGTCCAGTTTGTCGATGAGTACCAGAACATCCATCGCAGAACCTCTGTTTCGTCAGCGGCCGAGCCGTTCCTTCAGAGCCACCGCGACCTCGGAGGGCACCAATTCGTCGATGTCACCGCCGAACGTGGCGAGCTCCTTGACACCGCTCGACCGTAAGAAACTGTACTTCGCCGAGGCCATCAGGTAAACCGACTCGACATCGGGCGCCTGCTTGCGGTTGAGCTGGTCCATCTCCAATTCGTATTCGAAGTCCGAAATCGCCCGCAAGCCCTTTACGATCGCCATCGCCCCGCGGTCGCGCGCGAACTGCACGAGCAGCGTGCTGAACGGCTCGACGGTGATGTTCGGCAGCCCGCTGGTGGCGTTGCGGACGAAGTCCACGCGCTCCTCGGCGGAGAACAGCGTCTGGCCTTTGCGCCACGGGTGGTTGACGACCGCGACGATCAGCGAGTCGAACATCGCCGACGCGCGGCTGATCACGTCGAGGTGGCCCTGGGTGATCGGATCGAACGTTCCGGGGCAGATTGCGAGGCGGTTATCGGGGACCATGGATTCGGATCAGGGTGTCGCCGTATCGGCGTTGCAGCAGCAGCGGCAGCTCGAGCTCCAGTGGGGCTCTGCGGTCGCTCTCGGCTACGACGCGGGCTCCGGCCGCGAGCAGCGGCTCAAGCGCGGTCGAGAGCTGCCGGCCGAGGCCGCTCGCTCGCTGGTATGGAGGGTCGAGGAACACCAGATCGTATTGACGACCGCCCGAACGTGCCTGCTCGCAGAACGCCACGGCGCGCTGGCGCCGGACCTCAGCCTCGGCCCCGAGCGTGGCCAGGTTGCGCCGGATCGCCGCCACGGCCGCGGCCGAGGAGTCGACCAGCGTCGCCTCGGCCGCGCCCCGCGACAGCGCCTCGATCGCCAGCGCGCCCGATCCCGCGAACAGGTCGAGCACGCGCGCGCCCTCGACCGAGGCCAGGATCGAGAACAACGCCTCGCGTACGCGGTCAGACGTGGGACGGGTGGCGCGGCCGCGGGGCGCGACCAGCGGCCGCCCCCCGAATCGGCCGGCGATCACCCTCACGCGCGGATCGGCGCCAGCGCCTCGGCGCCGTAGGCCGCGGACCAGCGCCTCGGCCAGCAGCGCGTTCTCGGCCCAGTCCAGATCGGGGTCCTCGGAGGCGATCGCCCGCGCCGACGCGCGGGCCCGCTCGAGCAGCTCGGCGTCGCGTGGCAGCTCCGCGACGCGAAACTGGGCCAGCCCGTGCTGCCGGGTACCGACGAGCTCGCCCTCGCCGCGGAGCTCGAGGTCGATCTCGGCCAGCTCGAACCCGTCCGCATGCGAGGCCAGCGCCTTCAGGCGGGCCGAGTCCTTGGGCCCGAACAGGACGCACACCGACGTGTGCTCGCCGCGGCCGATCCGCCCGCGCAGCTGGTGCAGCTGCGAGATCCCATAGCGGTCGGCGTCCTCGACGAGCATCACGGTCGCGTTGGGGACGTCGATCCCGACCTCGATCACCGACGTGGCCACGAGCACGTCGGCGGCGCCGGAGGCGAACTGCGCCATCGCCGCCTGCTTGGCGGCCGGCCGCAGCTGCCCGTGCATCAGCACGACCTGGAAGTCACGCAGCTCGCCGTCGCGCAGGCGCTCGAACTCGACGGTGGCGGCGCGCGCCTGCAGCGCGTCTGACTCCTCCACCAGCGGGCAGACCACGAACGCCTGGCGTCCGGCCCGCAGCTCCTCGCGGATCCGCTCGTAGGCGCGGGCACGCTCGCGCTCGGTCGCGCATACGAACGTCTGCACCGGCTGGCGCCCCTGCGGGCGCTCGCGCAGCAACGTGAAATCCAGGTCGCCGTAGCCGAGCAGCGCCAGCGTGCGCGGGATCGGGGTCGCGGTCATGTGCAGCACGTGCGGGCGATCGGGGTCGACGCCCTTGGCGTCGAGCGCGGCCCGCTGGCGGACGCCGAACCGGTGCTGCTCGTCGACCACCGCGACGCCGAGGCGGGCGAACCGCACGCCCTCCTCGATCAGCGCGTGGGTGCCGACGATCAGCGACAACTCGCCGCTGGACAGCTTCCCGAGCAGGTCGGCGCGGCGCCCGGCGGGCGTGGAGCCGGTCAGCAACCCGGCCGGGACGGCCTCGCCGGGCATCAGCGACTGGATCGTGGCGAAGTGCTGCTCGGCCAGGGTCTCGGTGGGCGCCATCAACGCCCCCTGGTAGCCGTGTTCGACGGCGCGAAGCAACGCATACAGGGCGACCACGGTCTTGCCCGACCCCACCTCCCCCATCAGCAGCCGCTGCATCGGCCGCGGGCGCCCCAGATCGGCGTCGATCGCCTCCAGCGCGCGCTCCTGGTCGCCGGTCAGCGCGAACGGGAGCATCGTCGACAGCCACCGCCCGGTCAGCTCGCGCGGCCCGTCGAGCACCGGGGCGCCGGCCTGGTCGCGGGTGCCGCGGCGGCGCAGCAGCGCCAGCTGGGCGAGCAACAGCTCGTCGAACGCGAGCCGGCGCCGGCCCTCGTCGGAGTCCGACGCCGACGCCGGGAAGTGCACTGCGCACAGCGCGTCGGCTCGGGCGGCCAGGCGCTCGGCGACGCGCAGCGCGGCCGACAGCGGGTCGAACACGACCGCGATGTCGTCGGCGTGCTCCGAGACCATCGCGAAGATCTGGGTCGAGGACAGCCCGTCGGTGGCCGGGTAGTGCGCGACCCCGCCGCCGTCGACGATCGCCTCGGTGGTGCGGGCGTGGGCCTGGACCGAGAAGCGGTTGCGCCCCTGCAGCTTGCCGTGGAGCATCAGCCGTGTCCCCGGCGGATACCGCTGGACCAGCCACGGCTGGTTGAAGAACGTCGCCTTCATCGGGCCGCTCGTGTCGGCGACCGTGGCCTCGACCAGCGGCCGCATCCCGCGGCGGCGTACGGGCCGGGAGCTGATCGCCCGGACCTGCACGACGACGGTGGCGCTCTCCCCGACGACGAGCTCGGCCACCGACCGCGACTCGCGGCGGTCGCGTGGGAGATGCTCGAGCAGGTCACCGATCGTGTGCAGCGACAGCGCCTCCGCCGCCTGGCGCGCCTTCGCACCGTCGACCTTCAGCGGTCTGAGCAGCACCGAGGGCCGCGGATAGCGGACCGGAGCGGCATCCAGCTCGGCCTGATCGAGGGGGCGAGATGTTGCGAAGGCGGTGGCAACCATCCTCTACGCTGTTGATCATGACCGGCTCCCCGGTCGAGCACAGCGGGAACGGTTCAGCCGTGCAGGGCGGGTGGCGTCATTCGGCGCTCAGGAGCCACCAGTACCGCTCCTGCCCGCCGTCGCTCAGTTCGAACTCGACCTCGCCCACCGCCAGCGCCTCGACGGTCCCGTCGTCGAGCGGCGCCTGTGCGCCACGCAGGCAGGTGATCAGCTCTGCGCTCTCGGCCAGCTGCTCGAGCACCTCGCGCAACGCGTCCCGAGGCCGACCCCAGGCCACGATCTTCTCCTCGATGAAACCGACGGCGTCGCCCTCGCGGAAGCGCCCCTGCATGTCGTCGCGGGCGGCGGGCGCGACCGCGCCGGTGCGCACCCGCTCGAGCGTGTGGGCCATCGTCTCGGCATTGGCCGCGGCATCGCGGTTGGAGTCGAGGCTGACGGCGGCAGCGAGCCCGGCCTGCGGCGAGCGCGACAGAACCACCACAACGGTCTTCTCCGACAGTTCGGCGGCCCGCTCGGCGGCCATCACCACGTTGGGGCTGTTGGGAAGCACCAGCACCTGCTCGGCGGGGATCGCGTGAATCGCGGCCAACAGGTCATAGGTCGAGGGATTCAGCGTCGGCCCGCCCTCGAGCGTGTGCACGCCGAGGCCCTCAAACAGCGAGCGCATGCCGTCGCCGGTCACCACCGCGAGCGCCCCGCACACGGCCACGGCGTCCGCCGGCGAGGTCAGCCGCGAGTCGCGCTCCTGCACCTGGGCGCGCATGTCGGCGACGTCGAGATGGGAGACCGTGCCGAACTCCGCGAACAGAGCGGTGGCGGAGTTGGGATCGTCGGTGTGGACGTGCACCTTGAGCGTGGTCGGGTCCCCGACGACCAGCACCGAGTCGCCGATCTGCTCGAGCGCGTGGACGAAGCGGCGCTGCTGCAGCGCGGTGCCGGTGACCGCGAAGTTCGTGCAGTAGCGGTACGTGGTCGAGGCGTGCTGGGGATGGGTCACCCGCGCGGCGGCATGGTGCTCGATGTCGGGCGCCTCGGTACCCCGCAGCGCTCCGACGATCCCGGCCAGCAGCACGGTCAGCGCGTAGCCGCCGGCGTCGACGACGCCCGCCTCGCGCAGCACCGGCAGCAGATCGGGGCCGCGCTTGACCGACTCCTGGCCGGCGTCGAGAGCGCGCGCGATGACCTCGGCGATCACCGCGTTCTGCTCCTCCGCGGTGGCCTCGGGGCCGAGCCGGGCGTGCTCGGTGTGGGCCAGGTCGGAGGCGACGCGGACCGCCATCTCGCGGACGACGGTGAGGATCGTCCCCTCGGCGGGGTCGCGCACGGACCCGTAGGCCTGGTCGGCGGCGCGGGCGAGCGCCGCGCTGATCAGCACCGGGTCGACCAGCTCCCCGGGCCGGCTCGCCAGCTCCTCGGCGGCGCCGCGGATCAGCTGGGAGAGGATCACCCCGGAGTTGCCGCGGGCCCCGAGCAGCGCCGCACGCGCGACCGAGGCGACGATCTCGTCGCGCCCAATGTCGTCGATCGTGCGCTCCCGGGACGCCCCCGCGAGCCGGTCGAGCTCCTGCAGCACCGCCCGGAGCGTCAGCGCCATGTTGTCACCGGTGTCGCCGTCGGCGACCGGGAACACGTTGAGGTCGTTGACTTCCTCGCGACGCGCCTCGAGCTCGGCGAGGCCCGCCTCGACGATTGCGCGGAAGCGAACGATGCTGGGGTCGGACACCGGCTTAATTGGCCACTGCGCTATCGATCTCCCTACGGCGCTTGCACGCCGGGTCAGAGCGCCTTGGTGACCTTGCCGGCCTTCAGGCAGCGGGTGCAGACGTACACCCGCCGGGGCGTCCCGTTGTCATCGATACGGACGCGCTGCAGGTTGGGGTCGAAGCGCCGCTTGGTGGCGACCATCGAGTGGCTGCGGCTGTGTCCGAACGCGGGACCCTTGCGACATACGTGGCAGACCTTGGGCATGGCGGGCGAGTATAGCCTGAGGTTGAAATGTCACCGGATGGGTAAAGACTGCTCGCCATGGACGAGAGCGATGCTCGCGGCCTGCGCATGCTCGAACACGTGATCCTGCCCGACCGCTACCTGCTGCTCCGTCACGTCGCCGACGGCGGGATGGCGTCGGTTTGGTGCGCCCAGGACCGGGTCCTGGGCCGCCGCGTGGCGATCAAGCTGCTGTCCGAGCGCTTCGCCGGCGACGACGACGCAGGCCGGCGCTTTGAGCGCGAAGCGCGCACCGCGGCGCGGCTGTCGGGGCACCGCAACGTGATCACGATCTACGACGTCGGCGAGCCGCGCGCGGCCGACGGCGGCGGTTCGTCGCAGGCGTTCATCGTGATGGAGTACCTCGCCGGCGGGACCGTCGCCGACGCGATGCGCCTGGGCCCGATCACACCGGCCGACGCCACCCGATGGGTGCACGAGACCGCGGCGGCGCTCGACTACGCCCACGGGCACGGGGTCCTGCACCGCGACATCAAGCCGGCCAACCTACTGCTGGACCGCGACCGAGTGGTGCACGTCGCCGACTTCGGGATCGCCCAGCTGACCACCGACGACACGCTCACACTCGAGGGCAAGCTGCTGGGCACCGCCGCCTATCTGGCCCCCGAGCGGGCCCGCGGGAAGGCCACGACCGACGCCAGCGATCGCTACTCGCTCGCGGTCGTGGCGTTCGAGCTGCTCACCGGTCAGCGGCCGTTCTCGGCCGAGCGATTCGCCGCCCAGGCGCGCCAGCACATCGACGTGCCCGCGCCGCTCGCCAGCCGGCGCAACCCGGTGCTGCCGGCGGCGGTCGACGACGTGCTCGCGCGTGGGATGGCCAAGCGCCCCGACGAGCGATGGCCGACGTCGCAGGAATTCGCCGATGCGCTCGAGGCAGCGCTCGTCCAGCCGGGCGACCGTGCCGCCGCGCGGGCCCGCGCCACGCGCGCGCTGCGCCCGATCCCCGCCGGGTCCGCCGCCCGCACCGCCCCGTCCCGGCGCCGGCCCACGCTGTCGGCCGCGGGCGCGGCGGCGATGGCCGGAACCGACGCTCCGGCGCCCGCTCAGGTCGCGCCGCCCGCAGCGCCAGCCTCCGATGACCCGCCCGCCGAGATCACTCCACCGCCGAGCTTCGCGGCGGCGGTGCCCCCGGCCGCGCCGCCGTCGGATCCGCCCGGCAAGCCCGCCCGCCGCCGCCGAAGCCCCCCACGCGCGCTGGCGCTGGCCGCGCTCGCCGCGGCGGCAGTGGGCGTCGGGCTCGCCGTCGGCGCCGGCCAGCACGGGTCCTCTGACCACGACACCGGCTCGCTGCAGGCCAAGCGCCCCGCCCACGCCGATCAGCCCGCCAAGCATGCCGCCGCCAAGCCCAAGCCGGCGCCATCCCACCCCCACCCCAAGCCCAAGCCGAAGCCCAAGCCCGCCGCCGACGACCACGGCGACCGCGACCGCGACCCAGCCGGAGCACCAGGTCACCGCCACCTCGGTGTCGCAGACCACGCCGCCGCCGACGGCCGAGACGCTCGACGCCCGCGGCCACGAGCTGATGCTGGGCGGGTCTTACACCGAGGCGATCCCGGTGCTGCGCCAGGCGCTGGCCGCCGCGTCGCCGAGCAGCCTCACCTACGCCTACGCGCTGTACGACCTCGGCCGCTCGCTGCGGTTGGCCGGCGATCCCAAGGCCGCAGTGTCGGTGCTCTACCAGCGGCTGAAGATCCCCAACCAGACGGAGACGGTCAGGCTCGAGCTGCAGGAGGCGCTGCGGGCGCTCGGCCAGCAGTCGGTCCGCAGCGGCGGCGGCGTCCCGGGTCATTCACCCGGCGGCGGGACCGCCACTCGGCGAGGCGCCGGGACACACGGCGGCGCCGGCTACCCGGCCACGACGGCACCACGACGACCTCGGCCCACGGCGATCACCGCGACTAGCCCGGCGGGCGCCGGGGGCGCGGTGAGTGACCGCGGAACCGGGCGTGCATATCGCGTCAAATCCGCTCGACTGGCGAGGCTTGCCGCGTTGTGCACCGTATGCGTGCTCAGCACGGCAAGGCTCGGATTCGCCGCCGGTTTTGTCGTGTTATGCACGCCGGCGGCGCGGCCCGACCGCCGGCGCCGACCAGCCGGTCAGCCCTTGGCGAACCCGGCCGGGGCGCGCCGCCCCGACAGCTCCCGCTTGACCGCCAGCGACGCCAGCGCGGCCTCGGCCGCGTGGCGCCCGGTGTCGCGCTTGGCCCCGCCGGTGACCCGCGCCAGCGCCTGCTCCATGTTGTCGACGGTCAGCACCCCGAAGCCGCAGGGGACGCCGGTCTCGAGCTGGACGTCCTGGATCCCGCGGGCCGCCTCGCCGCACACGTAGTCGTAGTGGTCGGTCTCGCCACGGATCACCGCGCCCAGGCAGACGACGGCGTCGTAGCGGCCCGACTCGGCGGCGTACTTGGCGATCAGCGGCAGCTCGTAGGCGCCCGGAACCTCGAACCGCGCCACCTCGGCGACCCCCGCCTCCTCGAGCACCCCGCGAGCCCCGACCTCGAGCTTGCCGGCCAGCTCGGCGTAGAAGCTCGCCACGCACAACGCGACGCTGGCCCCCTGGGCTGACATCGGCATCGTGCCCGGCTACCGGTCGCCGTCGCGCCGCCGGTCCTGCTCCTGCTCGTCGCGCAGCATCTGCTCGTCGAGCGCGAGCCCCTGGTGGTGCAGCGTGTGGCCGAGCCGGTCGCGCTTGGCGCGCAGGTAGGCCTCGTTGTGGGGGTTGGGGAGGTGCTCGATCGGGATCTGATCGGCGACCGACAGCCCGTAGCCGGCCAGGCCGGAGATCTTCTTGGGGTTGTTGGTGAGGATCCGGATCGAGGTCAGCCCGAGGTCGACCAGGATCTGGGCGCCGATTCCGTAGTCGCGCAGGTCGGCGGGCAGACCGAGCCGGAGGTTGGCGTCGACGGTGTCGAGACCCTCCTCCTGGAGCTTGTAGGCGCGCAGCTTGTTGAGCAGGCCGATCCCGCGGCCTTCCTGGCTGAGGTACAGCAGCACGCCGGTCCCTTCGCGCTCGATCATCGACAGCGCCGACTCGAGCTGCTCGCCGCAGTCGCACCGCAGCGAGTGGAACACGTCGCCGGTCAGGCACTCGGAGTGCACGCGCACGAGCACGTCGTCGACGCCGTCGACGTCGCCCTTGACCAGCGCCACGTGGTGCTTGTTGTCGACCAGCGAGCGGTAGCCGACCGCGACGAAGTCGCCGAACGAGGTCGGGAGCTTGGTGGCGACGACGCGCTCGACCAGCTTCTCGTGGCGGCGACGGTAGGCGACCAGGTCGGCGACCGTGATCATCTTGAGCCCGTGCCGCGCGCAGTAGGGCTCGAGGTCCTTGACTCGGGCCATCGACCCGTCGTCGTTCATGATCTCGCAGATCACGCCCGACGGATTCAGGCCGGCCAGGCGGGCGAGATCGACGGCGGCCTCGGTCTGGCCGACGCGCTCGAGCACGCCGCCGCCCTTGGCCTTGAGCGGGAACACGTGGCCGGGCTGGACCAGCTCGCGCGGAGCTGACTTGGGGTCGATCGCGACCTGGATCGTGCGCGCTCGGTCGGCCGCCGAGATCCCGGTGCTGACGCCCGAGCGGGCCTCGACCGAGACCGTGAACGCGGTCTCGAATGCGGACTCGTTCTTGGCGGCCATCAGGTCGAGCCCGAGCTGGTCGCAGCGCTCGGGGGTCAGCGCCAGGCAGATCAGGCCGCCGCCCTCCTTGCGCATGAAGTTGATCGCCTCCGGCGTCACGAACTGGGCGGCCATCGTCAGGTCGCCCTCGTTCTCGCGGTTCTCGTCGTCGCACACGACCACGAGCTTGCCCTGGCGGATGTCCTCGATCGCCTCCTCGATCGTCGCGAACGACGTCTCAACCGAGCTCATGCGACACCTCCGTCGTTGCGAATCAGCCTTTCCACATATTTCGCCAGCACATCGACCTCCAGGTTCACCTTGGTTCCCGGCTGAGCCGCTCCGAGGTTCGTGCGCGCGATCGACTCAGGGATCAGGGACACGGTAAATGATGACCGGTCCAGGTCGGCGACCGTCAGCGACACGCCGTCGACTGCGATCGAGCCCTTCCGGACCACGTAGCGCAGCAGCTCCGGGTCGGCCTCGAATCGCACGCGCCTGGAGAAACCGTCGTCGGTGACCTCGGCGATCGTGCCGAGGCCGTCGACGTGACCCTGGACGACGTGGCCGCCGAGCCGATCGCTGGGGCGAAGCGGAAGCTCGAGGTTGACGCCGGTGCCGGGCTCGCACGGCGGCGAGCGAGGTGCGAGTCAGCGTCTCGTTCATCACATCGGCGGCGAACGCGCCGTCGGCCACGGCGGTGGCGGTCAGGCACACGCCGTTGACCGCGACCGAGTCGCCCTCCCGGAGCTCAGCGGCCAGCTCGGTCTCGATCGTCACCCGGGCGCCGTCAGCGGAGCGGTCGGCGCGCGCGATCCGCCCGAGATCCTGGACCAGGCCGGTGAACATCGCTCACCACTCCTTCAGGCGAGCGGACACCAGCAGATCGACGCCGATGTGCTCGCAGTCGAACGACAGCGCGCGGCTGGCGCCGGCGATCAGCTCGGCGCCCTCGCCCTCGAGCGGGTCGCGGCCGGTCCGCCCCCCCAGCACGATCGGCGCGAGGAACAGGCGGATCTCGTCGACCTCCTCGGCGTCGAAGAACGCGCCGGCCAGGTGCGGCCCGCCCTCGAGCAGGACCGAGCCGACCCCGGCGGCGCCGAGCTGGTCGAGCGCCGAGCGCACGCGCGCGGGCTCGTTCTCGCCGGTCGCCACGATCACGTCGGCGCCGTGCGCGTGCAGCGCGTCGGTGGCGGCGCGCGGAGCGGCGCGCGAGACGACGACCGTGAGCGGGATCCGCCGGGCGGCCGACACCAGCTTGGAGTCCAGCGGCAGCCGCGCGAGGGAGTCGAACACCACGCGGCGTGGGCTGGCGGGCGACGCCTTCGAAGCGCGCGGTCAGCTGCGGATCGTCGGCCAGCGCGGTGCCGATCCCGACCGCGACCGCGTCGCACTCGGCGCGCCAGTGGTGGGCGAGCTGCCGGCTGGGCTCGCTGGAGATCCACTTGGAGTCGCCCGTGCGGGTGGCGACCTTCCCGTCGAGCGTCATCGCGGACTTGAACAGCACCCAAGGGCGCCCGGTGCGCGCGTGCTTGCGGAACGACTGGTTCAGCAGCCGGGCGCGGTGCGCGAGCTCGCCGTCGGCGACCACGACCTCGATCCCCTCGTCGCGGAGGATCCCCAGGCCGCGCCCGGAGGCGTGCTCGGAGGGATCGTCGGAGGCGACCACCACCCGGCCGATCCCGGCGCGGCGGATCGCCTCGGTGCACGGCGGCGTACGCCCGTGGTGGCAGCACGGCTCCAGCGACACGTACAGGGTGGCCCCGGCGAGGTCCTGGTCGGCGGCAGCGTCGATCGCGGCGACCTCGGCGTGCGGGCCGCCCAGCCAGCCGTGGAAGCCCTCCCCCAGCACCCGCTCCTCGCGGCTGATGACCGCGCCTACCAGGGGATTCGGGCTGACCTTGCCGCGGCCGCTCTCGGCGAGCTCGATCGCTCGGGCGAGATGGAGTTGGTCGGTATGGGCTGCCGGGGGCGACACTGGTTGACTCCTCAGTCAGAGAGGATATGAACCCACCTCAAGCCACCGTATGCAATCGCTCGTTTTGGCGGTGCTACATCAGGAGGAGCACTTGCCCCCGGTCAGGTGGTAGACGCTCATCTCGGGGCCCGGACGGGTGTATTGCCGAGGGTAGTAGTCGATCGACCAGTCGAAGCTGAACGGGACCGGGTGGGCCTTCGGGGGAAACGGGCTCACGTGGTAGACGAGCTTGGCGCGGTTGGCCAGCTGGGCGTAATAGGCCACCGCCTGCGGCGCGTCCTGGGGCTGCGCGAACGCTCGGCCGGCCTGCAGCGAGCCGAGCACCACCCAGCAGTAGCCGCGGTTGACGTAGGAGTCCAGCAGCTCCGGGCGAAGCGCGCGCTCGTACTGGTCGATGAACACGTAGCGGTGCTGGCCGGGCGGCAGCGGGTTGCCGTCGGGTCCGATGTTGGTCAGCCACGTCGGGAACCGGGTCCAGCGCTCCCCGGTGGGCGTCGCGGCCAGCGACCGCCCGACGTCGGTGGCCCAGTTGCCGGGAACCACGGGCTCGATCACGACCTTGGAGCCGGCGGGCACGTGCGCGACCATCCAGCTGCGGGTCAGGTTGCGGGTGTCGGGCCGCGATAGGACGACGTCGTTGTGGATGTCCGCGACCACGCTCTGGGTGAGCAGCAGCACCGCCGCCACGGTCCCGCCGACCACCGCGGGCACGCGCCGGGAGTTGGCCAGCCACTTGACCAGCTCGACCGTCCCATAGGCGGCGAGCATCGCGACGATCGGGAAGATCGGCATCAGCCAGCGGCCGAAGAAGCGCTGCTGGTCGCCCATGAAGATGATGAACGCGATCGTCGCGGGCAGCAGTGTCAGCACCATCGCGATCCGCCGGCGGACGATCAGCAGGATCGCGCCGCCGATCGCGGCCAGCGTCGGCCCCCAGCCCAGGCCCCAGGTGAACGTCCACAGGTAGTAGGTGATGCCGCTGCCGGGGCGAGTGCCCAGCTTGACCGGGTCCTCCCCCGCCGCCAGCGAGGCCTGTGAGTGCACCCCGGCCTGGAACGCCGAGAAGTCGAGGATTGCGTACGGGTTGGCGACCAGGAACGAGAACAGGCCGATCGCCAGCGCCAGCGCGCACCGCCGGGCGGCGCCCTTGAGCGACATCGAGCCGCCGGAGGCGTCGGTGATGAACGCCGTCAGCAGGCACAGCATCGTGATCCCGCCGGTGTACTTGGTGGCCGCAGCCAGCCCGATCCCGGCGCCGGCAATCGCGTAATCGCGCATCCGGCCGTAGCGCATCACCCCCGCGGCCCCGTACAGGGCCAGCGACACGGGCGCGAGCGTGGGCACGTCGTTGAGCGCGAGGTGGCTGTAGAAGACCGGCAGGAACGCGAACGCCAGGATCGCCGCGGCCAGCAGGCCCACGTTGCGGTTGAAGAATCGCGCCGCCGCCAGGTACGTCAGCCAGACCGAGATCGTCCCCAGCACCGCGGCGACGAGCCGGGCGAGCACGAACACCGACGTCGGATCGGTCGCGTACGCCCGGCTGACCTTGTCCGAGCTCCCGAACCACAGCTCGAACACGATGTGCAGCAGGTAGGAATACGCCGGCGGATTGAGGAAGTAGTGAGGATTGAAGTCATGCGAGAAGTAGGCGATCGCGCGCGGGACGAAGTGCGTGGCCTCGTCGGAGTTGTAGCTGTAGGGGAGCCCCTGTTTGATCCCCCACACGCGCAGCCCGAATGTGACCAGCAGCAGCACCGCCAGCGCCGGGCGGTGCAGGCTCCCGCCCACCACGCGGGCGGCGGTTCGCTGGCGCCAGTTCCACGAGGGCCGCGTCGGCGACGGAGCGACCGGCGGCGCGAGGCCGGGAGCGGGGGGAGTCAGGGTCGGGGCGTCCATCTGGGCTGGGAGTATCCCGCTACCGTGTTGTCATTGAGCGCAGCCCGCGCCCCGCTTCCGGCCGCGAAAGGTCGTAATTTCCGCCCCGCGGGCGCAACCTGAGTCGATGAAGCTGATCATCCAGATTCCATGTTTCAACGAAGAAGGGCAGCTTCCGCTGACCCTCAGCCGGCTGCCCCGGCAGATCGACGGCTTCGACGCCGTCGAGTGGCTGATCATCGACGACGGCTCGACCGACCGGACCGTCGAGGTCGCCCGCGAACGGGGCGTCGACCACGTCGTCCGGCTCACGAACCACAAGGGACTTGCGGCCGCCTTCCAGGCGGGCCTCGACGCCGGGCTGAAGCTCGGCGCTGACGTCATCGTAAACACCGACGCCGACAACCAGTACGAGGGTGCGGACATTCCAAAGCTCGTGGACCCGATTCTGCGGGGTCAGGCGGACATGGTCGTCGGCGACCGCCGCGTCGACACGATCGAGCACTTCTCGCCGGTCAAGAAGCTGTTGCAGCGCTGGGGGTCTTGGGTGGTCCGACAGGCGTCCTCGACCGAGGTCCCGGACACGACGTCGGGTTTTCGCGCCTACAACCGCGAGGCCGCGCTCCAGGTCCAGGCGGTGTCGAAGTTCACCTACACGCTGGAGACGATCATCCAGGCCGGGAAGCTGCTGGTGGCGGTCGAGCACGTTCCGATCCGCACGAACTCGCGCACCCGCGAGTCGAGGCTGTTCCCCTCGACCGCCGCCTACGTCCGGCGCAACGCGCTGTCGATCTTCCGCATCTACTCGCAGTACGAGCCGCTGAGGGTGTTCTGGGGCGGGGCGATCCTGATGGGCCTGCTGGCCCTGGCGGTGTTCCTCCGCTTCCTCGTCTACTTCATCGAGGGCTCCGGGCGCGGCCACGTGCAGTCGCTGATCGCCGGCGCCGTGCTGTTCAACGCCGCGATGCTGCTCGGGTCGCTGGGCGTCATCGGCGACCTGCTGGCGGCGCAGCGGACGCTGTCGCAGCGCACGTTCGAACGCGTGCGCCGGATCGAGCTGCAACTCGGGGTCGCCCCGTCGCACTACGAGCCGGCTTCGACGACGCCCGGCGCGACCGGCCAGCAGGCCACCACGGGCGCGCAGGCCGGCCCGGGCGGGCAGGCCCAGGGGAGCCAGGGAGGGAGGACCGCAGCAGGCCAGTCCGACCGCGAGGCGCTCGAGGTATGACCGTCGGGGAAGCTGTCCCGACCGGCAACACGTTCGACAAGTACGGCTCGACCAACCCCGTGGTCCGCCGCCTGATGGGCGGCTTTCGGGGCACGCTGGACGAGCTGTTCTCGCGCGCCGCGCCCGAGTCGGTGCTCGACGTCGGCTGTGGCGAGGGCGTGCTCACCTATCAGTGGGCACAGCGTCTCGGCGACGCGCCGGTGGTCGGTACGGACCTCGAGGACCCCAAGCTGCGGGCCGAGTGGGCGACACGTCGCCGCCCCAACCTCGAGTTCCGCGTGACCCCCGTGGAGCAGCTCCCGTTCGGCGACGGCGAGTTCGACCTGGCCGCCGCGATCGAGGTGCTCGAGCACGTCCCCGACCCCGAGCGCGCGGTCGCCGAGATGGCCCGGGTGGCCACCCGGCACCTGCTCGTGTCGGTGCCCCGCGAGCCGCTCTGGCGGGCGCTGAACGTCGCCCGCGGCGCCTACCTGCGCGAGCTGGGCAATACCCCCGGCCACGTCAACCACTTTTCCAAGCGCGGCTTCGCCGCGATGCTCTCCCGTCACGGCCAGGTGATCGAGACGCGATCGCCGTTCCCGTGGACGATGCTGCTGGTGCGCCTGGGCTGATGACGGTGGGCCGGAGCTGATGGCGACGCCGGACGACGGATCGCGGGCGGCGGCGACGATCGAGCCGTCGGAGCAGCCGCCGCCGGGGGACGGCGTCCAGACGGGCTCCGGCGGCGCCACCAAGGCGTACGCGTCGGGAGCCCGGGTGCTCTCGATCGGGATCGCCTCGACCGGAATCTTCACGTTCGCCTACCTGGCGACGGCCAGCCACGTGCTCGACCAGCAGTCCTACGGCCGCGTGTCGCTGTGCTGGGCGGTGATGTTCGTGATCCTGTCGGTGATCTACCGGCCGATCGAGCAGCTGCTCTCGCGCACGATCGCCGACCGCCGCGCCCGCGGGCTGCACGGCCATACGCTGCGGGTGCCGGCGCTGATCCAGTTCGGGTTCGCGGCGCTGTTCCTCGCCGCGGCGCTGCTGCTGCGCCCCCAGATCGAGGACAACCTGTTCGACGGATCGGCGGGCCTGTACTGGATCCTGGTGGTCGGGGTGCTGGCCTACGCGGCCAGCTACTTCGCCCGCGGCTGGCTGGCCGGCCACCAGCGCTTCGCGCTGTACGGCGGGCTCGTGTTCCTCGAGTCGACCTCGCGATTCCTGTTCGCGCTCGCGGTCGCGGTCGGGATCGCGTCGGGCCAGACCGCCGTCGGGCTGGGGATGGCGGTCGCGCCGTTCGTGTCGTTGACCGTGATCCCGTTCGCGTTCGGCCGCTTCCGACTGCGCGGCCTGGAGGAGATGCCGGTCGCCGACGCCGCCCGCGAGGGCCCCGCGCACGCCGCGGTCGAGGAGGCCTCGACCAACCTGTCGCTGCGCTTCGGCGCGGGGTTCGCGGTCGCGGTGGTCGGGATCATGCTCGCCGAGCAGACGCTGTTGAACGCCTCGGTGCTGATCGTCAACGCGAGCTCGGGCCATGCGCTGGCCGGGTTCGTGTTCAACGTGATGCTGATCGTGCGCGCGCCGCTGCAGCTGTTCCAGGCGATCCAGACCTCGATCCTCCCCCACCTCGCCGGCCTGGAGGCCAAGGAGAGCAAACAGGAGTTCCACCAGGCGATCCGGCTGACGATCCGCACGATCGCCGCCTTCGCCGGCGCGGTCGCGCTCGGCCTGCTGGCGATCGGACCGTTCGTGATGACCGCGCTGCTGGGCAACAAGGGCTTCACCTACGGCCGCGTCGGACTCGCCGTGGTCGGGCTCGGGATGGGGCTGCACCTGATCGCGGGCACGCTCAACCAGGCGCTGCTGGCCCGCAACCGGGCGAAGTGGGCGTCGGCGGCGTGGCTGCTGGCGGCGGCGTTGTTCGTGGCGTTCGTGGCGGCGCCGACGATCAGCTCCGAGGTGACGCGGGTCGAGGTCGGCTACTTCGGGGCCGCCGGGGTGCTGTGCGGGCTGCTGTGGCTGATCTACCGGCGGGGTCCGGGGCCCAAGCCGGCGCCCGCCTGAGTTCGCGTCCCGCCTAGGCGATCAGGTCCCGCTGAGCGCGGTGCAGGCCGGCTCCTTGGCCGCCGCCTTGGCGAGGTCGGCGCTCTGGAGCTTGCCGAGGCTGTTGCTGATCCCGCCCAGCGACGATCGGACCGTGTCGCCGAGCTTGTTGGCGCCGTTCTTGAACGACTGGGGGCTGGTGGTCGACAGCGACTTGGCCTGAGCGCTGGCCGACCCGATCGCCTGCTTGAGGTCCTTGAACGCGCTCACGATCGTGGTCGAGATCTTCTCGCCGTTGTCGATGTCGGGCGTGCCGGCCGCCTGGAGCTTGGTCAGCGCCTGGTCGGTGTCCGAGGACACCGAGTTGAGGAAGCCCTGGACGGCTTTCTTGCCCTGCTGCGGGCTGGTGAGCTTGGCGGAGTTGAGCGCGTTGGAGCGCGCGGCCACGTCCTTCTCGAACGGGCCCACCGCCGAGCAGATCGCCTTCACGTAGTTGCCCGCAGTGACGCCGGAGGACGACGACGATCCACTGGACCCGCCACATCCTGCCGCCGCCAGTGCGCAGACGAGCGCGACCAGCGCCCCGCCCAGCTTGCGACTTCCCATCAATTGCACCCTACCGGTCGCGATGGACGGGCGCCGCGCCAGCGTCCGCCGACCGCGGATCAGCTCGCGCCGACCGCCTCGACGATCTTGGCGTAGGCGGCGGCGGGGTCATCGGCGCCGAATACCGCCGACCCGGTGACCAGCAGATTCGCCCCCGCATCGGCGACCGACGGGGCCGTGTTCCGGTGCACCCCGCCGTCGACCTCGAGCACGACGTGGTCGGGCAGCGCGGCGCGCATCCGCTGCAGCTTGTTCAGCGAGGCCGGGATCAGCTGCTGGTTTCCCCAGCCGGGGTTGACGCTCATGCACAGGGCCATATCGAGCGTCTCGTCGGCGACCTCGGCCAGCGCGTCGGCCGGCGTTCCCGGGTTCAGCGCCGCCGAGGCGGTCGCGCCGGCCCGGCGGATCGCGTCGAGCGTGTAGTGAAGGTGCGGGGTCGCCTCGACGTGGATCGTGACGCTGTCAGCGCCCGCGCCGACGATGTCGTCGATCTGCCGCTCGGGCCGCTCGATCATCAGGTGCACGTCGATGATCGCGCCGGCCGAGTGGACGCGGTCGGCGATCGCGCCGACCACGACCGCGCCGAACGTGATCGGCGGCACGAAGTGGCCGTCCATCACGTCGACGTGGATCACGCGCGCGCCGGCGGCGATCACCTCCTCGACCTGCGATCCAAGCCGGGCGAAGTCCGCCGACAGAATCGACGGCGCGATCCGCAGGTCGCGCATCAGCGCCAACCGGTCGTCGCGGCCGGCCACGGGTGCGGTCACGGCATTACCCGGGCGTTCACGGTGGCTCAGACGGCCTGCAACATGCTGCCCTGACAGTGGTTGCACGCCACGATCGCGGTGCTCGACATCCGCACGATCGTGGAGTGCTCGCCGCAGTTGGGGCAGACCGAGACGAGCTCGAAGCGCTGCAGGCAGTACACGCAGCGGTAGCGACCAGGCACCGCAGTCGGACGCAGCCACGGCTCGCCACAGCTGGGGCACGAAGGACCGAGCTGGTGAGAGTGATCGGTCACGGTCCCCCTAAGGGTAACGGCGCCCCCGGAGGCGTCCGAGCCGGGAGATGAAGAATCCATCGGTTCGGTCTCGGTCGGGGCGCAGCTGCAGGCCGCCGCGGACGGCCACCGGGGCCGGTGGCGACAGCGGCTCGGGCGGGTCGAGGGCCTCGAACTCGGAGTGCTCCTGCAGGAATCGTTGCACCTGCCGCTCCCCCTCCTCCCGCGAGATCGTGCACACCGAGTAGACCAGCGTGCCCCCAGGGCGCGTGGCGTTCGCGGCCGCGGCCAGGATCTTGTGCTGGATCTCGGACGAGCTCGTCGATCGAGTCCGGCGTGGCGCGCCATCGGAGGTCGGGGCGCGACTGCAGGGTCCCCAGGCCGCTACACGGCGGGTCGACCAGGACGCGGTCAAAGCCCGCCGCGTCGGTGAACCCGGCGGCATCCGCCGTCAGAACTCTGACTGCGCTCGCGTGCATCCGCTCGCAGGTGCGGCGCAGCGCCTCGGCGCGCCCGGGGTGGCGCTCGATCGCGACCACCTCCCCCTCGTCCGCCATCAGCGCCGCGATCTGCGTGGTCTTCGCCCCCGGTGCCGCACACAGGTCGAGCACGCGCTCACCCGCGGCCGGCGCGAGCACGCGCGATACCAGCATCGAGGCCCGCGACTGCGGCATGATCGCGCCCCGGTTCCACGCCGCCGAGCCCTCGGCATCGAACGCCCCCTCGAGCACCAGGCCCTCGGGAATCCCGGGTGCCGCCGTGAACGGAACGCTCAGGCTGCGGGCCACCTCATCGACCCCGGCGACGAGCGTGTTGACTCGCAACGCGGACTCCGCCGGCTGGTTGATCGCCGCCAGCAGCGAGCGGGCGTCCTGCTCGCCAAGCTCGTCCCACCACCGCCGGGCCAGCCACGCCGGCACTGAGTGCAGCAGCGCCGCGGCGTCGGGGTCACGGTCGTGCAGGCCGGCGAGGATCTCGCGGCCCTCGGTCGTGGCCCGGCGCAGCACCGCGTTGACGAGTCCGGAGGCGGCTGGGCGCGACCGCTTGACCAGTTCGACGCTCTCGTGCACCGCGGCGTGGTCGGCGACCCCGTCGAGGTACAGGATCTGGAACAACCCGAGCCGCAGCGCGGCGATCACCGGCGGGTCGAGCCGGCCCGGCGGCCGGCTGAGTAGCCTCGCGGCGATGTGATCCAGCGTCCCCCGGCGCTGCACCGCGCCGTAGGCCATCGCCATCGCCAGCGCCCGGTCACGCGCATCGAGCCCGCGAGCCTCCGCCGCGAACGCCCGGTCGGCGTAGGCGTCCTGCTCGAACACGCGCCGGAGCACGGTGAACGCAACCGTGCGCGCCGGGGAGATTCGCGGGGGACGGGTGGCGGTCACCGGTCTGCGGCGGCGCGGTGCCCGCGCAGGAAGTCCTCGCCGCGCATCGCCCGGCGGCCAGGCGGTTGCACGACCTGCAGCTCCAGGGCTCCATCACCGCACCCCAGCACGGGAACCGGGCCGTCGAACGACACCGTCCCCACCGGCGGCGAGCCCGGGCCCGAGGGCACCGCCCGCGCCGAGCGCACCCCGAGCGACGAGCCGTCCGCGAGCGCCACGTGGGCGCCGATGTGCGGCGTCAGCGCCCGCACCACCCGGGCAAGTTCGGCCGCGCTGCGGCGCGGGTCCAGGGCGCGCTCCTCGGGTGAGATCTT
The DNA here is from genome assembly GCA_963831845.1 of uncultured Solirubrobacterales bacterium. GTDB lineage: Bacteria > Actinomycetota > Thermoleophilia > Solirubrobacterales > Solirubrobacteraceae > Palsa-465. The sequence continues at coordinate 273,845 of CAWHRT010000022.1, forward strand.
GTCGGCGTAGGTGGCCAGGGCGTCGTCCTGCTCAGAGCACGCGGGGTGCTCGTCGAGCGCTCGCACGAGCAGCGCTCCCCCGGACGCCTGCAGGCGCCCGGCGAGCGTCCCGTAAGTGTCGTCGGGGGCGATCGGCTCGGCCTGCGCGAGACACACCGGTCCGCTGTCCAGCCCCGCGGTCAGCACCATGATCGAGACGCCGGTCTGCTCGTCGCCGGCCATGATCGCCCGCTCGACCGGGGCGGCGCCGCGCCAGCGGGGCAACAGCGACGGGTGCACGTTGAGCATCCGGTACGCGGACAGCAGCGGCTCCTTGATCAGCGCGCCGAACGCGCACACGCAGATCGCCTCGGGTTCGACGGCGTCGATCCGCGCGAGGGCCTGCGGATCGTTGATCGAGGCGGGCTGATCGAGATCGATCCCGAGCTCTGCGGCGGTCACCGCCACCGGCGGTGGCGCCAGCCGGCGACCGCGTCCGCGCGGGCGGTCAGGGCGGGTGACGACGAGCGCCGGTCGGTGCGGCGAGGCGGCCAGCCGCTCGAGCACGTTCGCGGCGAACTCGCTGGTGCCGACGTAGACGGTGCGCACTGCGGGGTTGCGCGATCCGGGCCGCTACGCGGCCTGAGCCTCGCGCAGCGCCCGCATCGCTTCCTTGCGCTGGTCGCGCGAGGTGCGGTCGAGGATCAGCACTCCGTCGAGGTGGTCGATCTCGTGCTGGATCACGCGGGCCTCGAGGCCCGAGGCCTCGATCGTGATCGGTTCGCCGGCGGCGTCCTGGGCCTGGACGCGGACGTGGATCGGGCGCTCGACGTCGACGAGCACCGCGGGCAGGCTCAGGCAGCCCTCCTCGATCGTCTCGGTCTCCTTGCCCTTCCACTCGAGCTCGGGGTTGACGAGTGCGACGACCGGGCCGTCCTGCTGCACCCGGTACACGAGCAGGCGGTGCAGCGTCCCGACCTGGGTGGCGGCGAGGCCGACGCCCAGCGCGTCGTTCATCAGGTGGGCCATCCGCTCGATCTCGGTGCCGAGCGTGTCGTCGAAGCGGTCGACCGGCCGCGCCTTGGTGCGGAGCGCGGGGTCGCCGAACTTGCGCACGTGCGCCAGCGCGGCGGCGCGGCGGGCCGCCACCTCGGGATCGAGCTCCTCGGGGTCGTCCTCGACCTCGTCAGGGTCGAGTTCGGCGTCGGTCGGCTCGAGCTCGTCGGTGAGCTTGTCTGATGTGGTTTCGGCCACGCTCTCAGTTTAGTTCGCGATTGTCGCTACCGGGGTGTAGCTACTGGGGATCGACGTCGACGCTGACGTTGATCCCCCGCTGGGCGGCGCCGGGGCCCACCGCCTCCACCGCGGCGCCGACCGCGTCGATCGCGGCCTGGCGCTCGGTGGACTTCAGGACCACCTGGCTGCGCGACCGCCCGCGCAGGCGAAACAGCGGCGCCGGCCCCAGCACGGTCGTCCCCGGCGCCTCGATCCGGCCGCTCAGCTCGCCCGCCACCGCGGTCGCGTCGGCGGCCCGCTCGGCCGAGCACACCACGCGGATCAGCGAGCCGAACGGCGGGTAGCGCAACAGCTCGCGATGTGCGAGCTCGTCCGCGATGAAGCCGTCCGAGTCGTGGCGGGAGGCGAACGTAATCGAGCGCGCCGACGGCGCCAGCGTCTGGACCAGGACCCTCCCGGAATCCGACCCGCGCCCGGCGCGGCCGGCCAACTGAGTGATCAGCGCGAACGTCCGCTCCTCGGCGCGGAAGTCGGGGAACCGCAGCGTCTGATCAGCGTCGAGCACCACCCCGAGGGCCACGCCGGCGAAGTCGTGGCCCTTGGCGACCATCTGCGTGCCGACGAGCACGCCGGCGGGCGCGGCCTCGAAGCTCGCGAGCGTCCGCGCGAGCGCGTCCTTGCGCGCGGCCGCGTCGGCGTCGAGGCGGAACACCGGGAACCCGTCGTCGCCGAGCGCGTCGCGCAACTCGTGCTCGACACGCTCGGTGCCGGCCCCGTGCCGCGCCACCGCCGTCGATGCGCACTCCGGGCAGCGGTCTGGGACGCGCTCGCGGTGGCCGCAGTGGTGGCAGGCGACCAACGACGCGCCGCCGCCCTGGGCGCGGTGAAGCACCAGCGCGACGTCGCATTCCGGGCACATCCACACCCGGCCGCAGGCCCGGCACGAGAGGAAGTTCGACCAGCCTCGCCGGTTGACGAGCACGATCGCCTTGGCCCCCTGGCGCCGGACGTCGGTGAGCGCGTTGCGGGTCTCGGGGTGAAGCGGATGGTGAGAGCCGCGCATGTCGAGCACCTCGACCGGCGGCAGTCCGCGGTGGTCGATCCGCTCGGGCAAGCGGAGCCGGCGCAGCAGCGCCACGCTCTCCGGGCGGGGGGTCGCGCTGCCGGCGAGCAGCACCGCGCCGTGCATCGAGGCGCGCCGCAGCGCGACCGCGCGGGCGTCGTAACGGGGGTCGCCCTCATGCTTGTAGGAGCCATCGTGCTCCTCGTCGATGACGATCAGTCCGATGTCGGCCAGCGGCGCGAGCACTGCCGACCGCGGCCCCACGCACACCCGGGCCTCGCCGTTTCGCAGCCGCAGCCACTCGTCGTGGCGCTCGCCCTGGCTGAGCGCAGAGTGCAGCACCGCGACGACGTCGCCGAACCGGGCCCGGAACCGGGCGAGCGTCTGCGGGGTCAGGCCGATCTCGGGGACGAGCACGATCGCGCCGCGCCCGGCCTCGAGCGTCGCCTGCACCGCGCGCAGGTACACCTCGGTCTTGCCCGAGCCCGTGACTCCATGCAGCAGCAGACCGCCGCCGCCGTCGGGGCCGCGGCGCTGCGCGAGCACGGCCAGCACCTCGTCGAGCGCGCGCTGCTGGGAGGCGGTCAGCGCCGGCGGCGACGGCGATTGGCGGCCGACGTCGATCCCGGCGGGGCGCCGTGGCTGGGTGCCCTGGCGCAGCGCCACCAGGCCACGTCCCTCGAGGCGGCGAAGCGCGGGCGTGCCCAGCGGCGCGGCCACCGACGGGCCGCCGGCGGCCAGCCGTGCCAGCAGGGCGCGCTGGCGCTCGTTCAGGCGGGCGTCGCCGGCCAGCGCCTCGCCGCCGGCGCCGGTGAGCTCGGCGATCAGCACCCGCTTGGCGGCGACGCCGTCGGCGGCCCCGGGCGCGAGCACCAGTCCGAGCGCCCGGGCGACCGTCGAGCAGTACTCTCGCGCCATCCACCGGGCGAGCTCGACGAGGTCTGCGGGCAGCGCCGACGGGAGCACCGCGTCGGGCTCGGTCAGCCGCTCGGGCGCGAGCTCGGAGGCGGCGGCCATCTCGACGACGACACCGAGCGTCCGCCGGTGCCCGAATGGGACCCGCAGCAGCGACCCCACCCCGACGTCCCGCTGGTCCTCACGCAGCCTGTAGTCGAACGGGCCGCGGATCGCGCGGGTGCGCGTGAGCGGCTCGACGCGCGCGATCAACTTCGCGGGAGGTGGGTCGCCGGGTTCATCGCCTTCGAGCGTAGTCTTGCCGGAGGATGGCGCCAGGGGTCCGAGGCCCGGCCGCTCATCGGCCGTTACGCTCCGGCCGATGGATCCCGAACCCGGCGAAGAGGTCTTCTTTCACGGCCATCCCTCGTGGCGGTCGATGCTGACGTTCCACACGAAGGGCCTGCTCGCGGCGATCGGCGCCGGGGTGATCGCCGGGATCGTGACCGCGATCGCGAACGGCAGCGTCGACGTGCCCACGGTGATCATCGTGGTCGTGGTGGTGTTCGCGCTGATGGTGCTCATCGGGTTCGTCCGGCGGCTCAGCACCACGTACACGATCACGAACCGGCGGCTGACGATCGAGAGCGGCGTGCTGTCGCGCGACCTGCATCAGACCCGGCTGGCGCGGGTGCAGAACGTCAACCTGCGTCAGAACGTGCTCGAGCGGATGCTGCGCGTCGGCGACGTCGACTTCGACACCGCGGCGAGCGCTGACTACGACTTCGCGTTCCGCGGGGTGGCCGCCCCACGCGAGATCGTGCAGACGGTCGACCGCGCGCTGCGGGTGCTCCAGGAGAGCCGCCACGCGGCGCCCCAGAACAACCCGGCCGACATCTGAGGCCCGCTCAGGCGCGCGCGGCGGCGGGCTCGAGTCCGGCGGCGGCGCGGAGGGTGTCGGCTTTGTTGGTGCGTTTCCCAGGTGAAGTCGGGGTCGTCGCGGCCGAAGTGGCCGTAGGCGGCGGTCTTCTGGTAGATCGGGCGGTGGAGGTTGAGATCTTCGCGGAATCGCGCCGGGCCGCAGATCGAAGTGCTCGTCGATCAGCTCCGGCGATCCGGCTGACGCGCGATCTTCTCGGTCCCGAACGTCTCGACCATCAACGACACCGGCTGCGCGACACCGATCGCGTAGGCGACCTGCACCTCCGCCCGGTCGGCGAGACCGGCCGCGACGACGTTCTTGGCCACCCACCGCGCCGCATACGCCGCCGACCGGTCGACCTTCGACGGATCCTTACCCGAGAACGCGCCGCCGCCATGGCGGGCCATCCCACCATACGTATCGACGATGATCTTGCGGCCCGTCAGGCCACAATCACCGATCGGGCCGCCGATCACGAACCGGCCCGTCGGATTCACCAGGAACTCCCGCCGCAACGCCCGCTCGTCATACAAATCCCCCGGCAACACCGGCACCACGACGTGCTCCCACAGATCATCGGCTTGATCTGCGACTGCGCGCCGCCTCCGCGATGCTGCGTCGAGATCAACAGCTTCTCGATCCCGACCGGCCGCCCATCCCGATACCGCACCGTCACCTGCGTCTTGCCATCCGGACGCAAATACGGCAAGCGACTCCGTCCTTACGCACCTCCGCCAACCGCTCCGCCAACTGATGCGCCAACGAGATCGGCAACGGCATCAACGACTCCGTCTCATTGGTCGCGTAACCAAACATCATCCCCTGATCCCCCGCCCCCGCCACATCCAACGCTCATCCATCCACCCGACGCATCCGTCCGCGATCTCATACGCCTCATCAACGCCCTGCGCGATATCCGGCGACTGCTTATCGATCGCGTTGATCACCGCACACGAATCAGCACTCAAACCCAAGATCCGCATCGACATACCCAATCTCCGCGGATCGTCTCCCGCGCAATCTCCTGAATATCAACATACGTCGACGTCGAAATCTCCCCCGACACCACCACCAACCCCGTATTCACCAACGTCTCACACGCCACCCGCCCATACGGATCCTCCGCGCAACACCGCATCCAACACCCCATCAGAAATCTGATCAGCCACCTTATCCGGATGACCCTCAGTCACCGACTCCGACGTAAACAGGTATTCGTGGGTATCGGTAAGCGCGGTCATGTGATCTGGGTCGGAACTCCGGGGGTCGTTTTGGGAGGTCGAGAGACTAGCGTGGTCGAGCTAAGCGGCCGGATCGGGGGCGCCGCGCTCCCTGCGCCGTTCGGCGAGCCGGGACGAGCCCCTGCGCTCGTTGCGCTCGACGAAGTCGATCACGAGCGGGATGCCCTCCATCCGGTAGCGCTCGCGCAGCCGGTTCTCGATGTAGTAGGCGTAGTCGCGGGTGACGCGGGCGCGGGAGTTGACCTGGATCGAGAACCGGGGGGGCCGTTCGCCGGTCTGGCTCATGAACAGCAGCTTCAGGCGGTGGTCACGGGGTCCGACGCCCGACGGCGGCTGGCGGTTGGAGGTGGCATCCGACAGGAACCGGTTGAGCTGCGGCGTGGGGATCCGGGTGCGGCTGCGGTCGGCCAGGCCGATCACCTCGACCAGCAGCCGCTCGACGTGCCGGCCGGTCTTGGCGCTCGCGGTCAGCACTCGCGGGCGCAGCCGCAGCTTCTGGTGCGCGCGGGCGCGCTCGAAGTCCAGGTCGACGTTGTCGGCGATGTCCCACTTGTTCAGCGCCAGCGCCGTGGCGCAGCCGCTGCGCATCGCCAGCTCGGCGATCCGCAGGTCCTGGGAGGTGATCCCGGCGGTGGCGTCGCACACCACCAGCGCCACGTCGGCGCGCTCGGCGGCCCGCCGCGAGCGCAGCGTCGTGTAGTACTCGACCGATTCGGAGACCTTGGCCTGGCGCCGCAGGCCAGCGGTGTCGATCAGTATCAGCTCGCGGTCCTCGAACCGCATCGGTAGGTCGATCGCGTCCCGGGTGGTGCCGGCGATCGGCGAGACGATCACCCGGGGCGCGCCGAGGAAGCGGTTGACCAGCGACGACTTGCCCACGTTCGGGCGCCCGATCACAGCCAGCCGCACGGGGTCGGAGCCGTCGCCGGGGGCCTCGTCGGCCTCGGGGGCGAGCTCGACGATGCGGTCGAGCAGGTCGCCGGTCCCGAGCCCCTGGGCTGCCGAGACCGGGATCGGATCTCCCAGCCCGAGCCCGTGGAAGTCCGCCGCAAGTGGCACCTCGCCGATCGTGTCGACCTTGTTGGCGGCCACCAGCACCGGCAGCGATTGGCGCCGCAGCAGGTCGGCGAGGTCGAGGTCCCCGGGACGCGTCCCGGCGCGGGCGTCCACGACCAGCACGATCGCGTCGGAGTCGGCCAGCGCCGCGCGGACCTGCTCCTGGATCAGCCCGGCCATCTCGGCGCGGTCCTCGAGGTCGACCCCGCCGGTGTCGATCAGCGTGATCGGCCGCCCGTTCCAGTCGGTCCGGATCTCCTTGCGGTCGCGTGTGATGCCGGGCGCCTCGTGCACCACGGCCTCGCGCGACTCGCTGAGCCGGTTGACCAGCGACGACTTCCCGACGTTCGGGTATCCGACGATTGCGACCTTCACAGTGGAGCTGAGGCTAGCTGCCCCGGACCAGCTCGACGATTCGCGCCACCACCTGCTCGACGGTCAGCCCGGTGCTGTCGAGCTCGACGGCGTCATCGGCCCTGACCAGCGGTGAGTGCTCGCGGGTGCGGTCGCGCTCGTCGCGGGCCGTCAGGTCGGCGAGCACCTCGGCGGGGTCGACGCCGAGCTCGGCCGCCCGGCGGCGGGCGCGTTCGGCGGCTTGCGCGGTGAGGAACACCTTGACGTCGGCGTGCGGGGCGACCACGGTGCCGATGTCCCGGCCCTCGGCCACCCAGTCGCCGTGGCAGATCAGCCGACGCTGCTCGGCGACCATCGCGGACCGCACCGCGGGGTCGGCCGCTGCCCGCGAGGCGCCCTCGGCGACCGCGGCGGTGCGGATCGCGTCGGTGACGTCGCGGCCGTCGAGCGTGATCCGGTCGCCGAGCTCGATGTGGAGCTGTGGCGCGACTTCCGCCGGTGGCAGACCTCGCTCTGACGCCGCCAGCGCGACGCACCGGTACATCGCCCCCGAGTCCAGGTACGTGAACCCGAGCGCATCCGCGACCCCGCGCGCAACCGTCGACTTGCCCGACCCGGCGGGCCCGTCGATCGCCACGATCGTCATCCCCGTGTCACGCGATCAGCGTCGCGACGTCGTCGCCGAACCCCGGGTACGAGACCGCCGCGGCCTCCATTCCCACGACCTCGACGCCCTCGCGCGAAGCCAGCCCGGCGACCGCCCCGAGCAGCGCCAGGCGGTGGTCGCCGTGGGCGTCGATCGTCCCGCCGCGCAGCCCTCCCCCGCCCTGGACCACGAACCCGTCGGGAGCCGCCTCGATCTCGGCGCCCAGCCCGCGCAGCCCGTCGACGACGGTGGCGATCCGGTCCGATTCCTTCACCCGCAGCTCGGCGGCGCCGCGGACCACCGTCTCGCCGTCGGCAAAGCAACCCAGCAGCCCCACCAGCGGCAGCTCGTCGATCGCCAGCGGCACCTCGTCGGCCTCTACGGCGGTGCCCCGGAGCGCTCCCGCGCGGACCTCGACGTCGCCCGCCGGCTCGCCGGGCGCGAGCGACCCGACCGGCTCGACGTCGGCGATCACGGCCGCCCCCATCCGCTCGAGGATCCGCAGGATCCCGCCCCGGGTCCAGTTCGTCCCGACTCCCTCGAGCACTATCTCCGAGCCGCCGACCAGCACGCCGGCGACGATCAGGAACGCCGCCGAGGATAGGTCGCCGGGGATCTCGACATCGCCCAGCTGCAACCGGTCCACGCTCCCGACCGTGGTCCGCAACCGGCCCCCGGGGCCGGGCTCGCGGCTCACCGTCGCCCCGGCCGCGAGCAGCATCCGCTCGGTGTGGTCGCGCGACGGGACGGTCTCGACCACCGTCGTCGAGCCGGTGGCCAGGCCGGCGAGCAGCGTGCACGATTTCACCTGAGCGCTGGCGACCGGTAGCTCGTACTCGATCCCTCTCAGCGCCGCGCCGCGCACGGTGAACGGCGGGAACCGTCCCTCCCGCGCGTCGATCTCGGCGCCCATCAGCCGCAGCGGCTCGGCGATCCGGTCGACGGGCCGGCGGCGGATCGAGGCGTCGCCGTCGAGCTCGAAGCTCGCGCCCTCCTGGCCGGCCAGCCACCCCGGCAGCAGGCGCATCAGCGTGCCGGCGTTGCCGACGTCGATCGGCTCTGGCGGCGGCTGCGCGCCGCGCAGTCCGCGGCCGCGGATGACGAGCTCGCCGTCGCGCGCCGCGACGCCGGCTCCGAGCGCACGGACGGCATTCAGCGTCGAGTTCGTGTCCTGCGCGTCGAGGTAGTTGCGGACCCGCACGGGCTCCGAGCCCATCGCGGCGATGATCGCCGCCCGGTGCGAGATCGACTTGTCCGACGGCACGCGCACGCGGCCGCGCAGCGGTCCCGATGGGTCGAAGCGGACGTTCACGCGCGCGCCACCGGGAAGCCGAGCTTGACCACGAGCTCCTCGGCACGGCGCGCCGGCGCGGCGCCCGAGATCCACAGCGCGACCACGCCCTCGGTCATGTCCGCGGCGGGGTACAGCGCCATGTCGGTGATGTTGACGCCGGCGCGGCCGAGCTCGAGCGCGAGCTGAGCGATCACGCCGGGCCGGTTGGGCACCGAGGCGCGCAGCTCGAACAGTGGCCCGCCCGCGAGCTGGCCCTCGAGCAGCCGCTTGCGGTCGGCCGCGGCGGCGTCGTTCCACGCGGTCACGCGCTCGTCATCGCCGGCGCGCAGCGCGTCGCGGACCTGCTCCAGCCGGGCGATCGTCTGGTCGATCTCGAGCGCCAGCGCGTCGCGGTTGGAGAGGTAGATGTCGGTCCAGATCGCGCTCGGCGCACCGGCCACGCGGGTGGCATCGCGGAAGCTCGGCCCGGTCGCCGGCAGCCGCTCGTCGCCGTCGGCCAGCGCCCGCGCCGCCTGGGCGACGAGCACGTTGGCGAACACGTGCGGGAGGTGCGAGACCGTGGCCAGGATCGTGTCGTGGGTCTCAGGGTCGATCGCGTCCGGGTGCGCGCCGAGGCTGCGCAGCAACCGGTGCAGGCGCTCGTAGAGCATCCCGGACGTCTGTGCGGACGGCGTCAAGAACCAGGTCGCGCCCTCGAACAGGTCCGGGCGAGCGTGCCTGACGCCGGCGGTCTCGGCGCCGGCCAGCGGGTGGCCGCCGACGAACCGCGGGTCGGCGTGGGCGGCGACGATCGCGCGCTTGGTCGAGCCGACGTCGGTGACCACGCAGTCCTCCCCGGCCGCCGTGAGCGCCTCGCCCACCGTCCGGTCAAGCGCGCCGACCGGCGTGGCCACGAACACCGCCTCGGCGTCTGCCACGCAACCGGCGATCGACTCGCAGATCCGGTCGATCGCCCCGAGCTCGCGCGCCAGCTCGAGCGCCTCGGGAGCGGCGTCGTAGCCCGATACGGTCGCGCCGGCGCGCTCGCGCGCGGCGAGCCCCACGGAGCCGCCGATCAGCCCCACGCCGAGGACCGCAATCCGCATGTTCGGCTGGGCGCCGCCGGGGCCGACGGCGCTAGCTGCTCCGTTTCGCCCGGCGGACCCGGACCGATTCGGCCAGGCCCTCGAGCACCCCGACGGTCGCGTCCCAGTCGATGCACCCGTCGGTGATCGACTGGCCGTAGGTGAGCTCGCTGGGTGGGACCAAATCCTGGCGCCCGGCGACCAGGAACGACTCGATCATCACGCCGACGATCGAGCTGTCGCCGGCGGCGATCTGGCGGCCGACCTCGGCCGCCACCTCGGGCTGGAGCTCGGGCCGCTTGCCGCTGTTGTCGTGCGAGACGTCGATCATCAACCGCTGGCCCAGGCCGGCCGCCTCGAGCACCGCGCGGGCGCCGGCCACCGACTCGGCGTCATAGTTGGTCCCGTCGGTGCCGCCGCGCAGGATCACGTGGCAGTCGGCGTTGCCGCGGGTGTAGTGGATCGCCGGCGTGCCGTCGAAGTCGATCCCCGCGAACGCGTGGCGTGCGGCGGCGGCGCGGACCGCGTCGGCGGCGACCTGCACGTTGCCGTCGGTGCGGTTCTTGAAGCCCACCGGCATCGACAGGCCGGAGCCGAGCTGGCGGTGGATCTGGCTCTCGACAGTGCGGGCGCCGATCGCGCCCCAGCTGACCGCGTCGGAGATGTACTGCGGGGTGATCGGGTCCAGGAACTCGCACCCGACCGGCAACCCCAGCGCCAGCACCTCGAGCAGCACGTGCCGGGCCCGCCGCAAGCCCTCGTTGACGTCGCCCGACCCGTCCAGATGGGGGTCGTTGATCAGGCCCTTCCAGCCGGTGGTGGTGCGCGGCTTCTCGAAGTACACCCGCATCGCCACGCACAGCTCCTCGCTCAGCGCCCGCGCCTGGCCGACCAGCCGGCTCGCGTACTCGACCGTGGCCTGCGGGTCGTGCACGCTGCACGGGCCGACCACGGCCAGCAGCCGGTCGTCGGCGCCGTCGAGGATCCCGTGCACGTCGGTCCGACCGCCGACGACGACCTGGGAGTGCCAGTCGGTCAGCGGCAGCTCCTGCAGCAGGTGGCGCGGGGGTACCAGCGGCTCGAGTCGCTCGATCCGCTGGTCGCGGACCGGATCGGCGGGCTGGATTCGGCTCGTGGCCATCAGGGTGTCAGGCAGCGGTTCCGGCGACGAGCTGAGCTTCCGAGAGCACCTTGCCCGCGACCGCGGCCGCGGCGTGCACCCGCTCGGCGTAGCGTGCGAACTCGTCGGCGACGAGCGCCTGGGGCCCGTCGCAGATCGCCTCGTCGGGGTTGGGGTGGACCTCGACGATGATCCCGTCGGCACCGGCCGCGGCGGCCGCCAGCGACAGCGGGCCGACGAGGTCGCGGCGACCGGCGGCGTGGCTGGGGTCGACGATCACCGGCAGGTGGCTGAGCTCCTGGAGCACCGGCACGGCGGTCAGGTCGAGCGTGAACCGGTAGGCGGGCTCGAACGTGCGGATCCCGCGCTCGCACAGCATCACCGCCTCGTTGCCCTCCTTGAGGATGTACTCGGCGGCCATCAACAGCTCCTCGAGCGTCGCCGACAGGCCGCGTTTGAGCAGCGCCGGACAGCCGCTGCGCCCGACCTCGGTGAGCAGCGTGTAGTTCTGCATGTTGCGGGCGCCGATCTGGATCACGTCGGCGACCTCGAGCACGTCGTCGAGGTCGCGCAGATCCATCAGCTCGGTGACGATCGGCAGCCCGGTCTCCTGCTTGGCCTCGGCCAGCAGCCGCAGGCCCGCCTGCCCGAGACCGTGGAACGCGTAGGGCGAGGTGCGGGGCTTGTAGGCGCCGCCGCGGAGCATCGCCGCGCCGGCGTCGCCGACCGCGTGCGCGGTCTGCAGCAACTGCTCGCGCGACTCGACCGTGCACGGTCCGGCGATCATCGCGAAGTGCTCGCCGCCGAGCTTGCGCCCGGCGATCTCGAGCACCGTGCGCCGGCCGTCGCGGAACTGCGAGGAGGCAAGCTTGTAGGGCTTGAGGATCGGGACCATGCGGTCGACGCCGGGGGCGCCCTCGAGGTCGATCCGGGCGATGTGCTCGCGGTCGCCGATCGCCCCGATCACGGTGAGCTCGCTGCCGGTCACGATGTGCGCCCGCGCGCCCACCGTCTCGACCCGTTCGATGACGGCCTCCACCTCCTGTTCGGTGGCCGTCGGTTTCATCACGATCATCATTTCTCTGGTCCTCTCTGCGAAATCGAACTCTAGGGAAGGGGGTTGCCCAGGGGCCGCGCGGCAGCGAACGCCGGGGGCGGGACGGGGACGGCGCTCGGCTTTCGAAGCGTGCTCGCGCCTGGGAGGGGCGGCGAACGCAGGGGTTACAGGGCCGAGCGCCTAGCTAAATCGCCAGGACCAGACGCAGGGGCAGCCGGGATACGCGCAGGTGTGGCTGCCGGACGTCATCGGACGCTGGGTTCTATCAGAACGCTCCCGGCCTGCCAAGCCCGGCTCCCGTCCCGAGTCGGGGTCAATGATGAAAAAGGTCTGCTATTGCGACCTTTTTCATCACGCAGTGCGCAGGACCTCGCCCAGCGCCCGCACGAATCGCTCGTTCTCGAAGTCGGTCCCTACGGTGACCCGCAGCGCGCACTCGCGCCCCAGCGACGCCCCGGCGCGCACCAGCACGCCGCGGTCGCGCAGACCCGCGACCAGCGCCGGCTCGTCGCAGTCCTCGGGCAGGTGCAGCCAGATGAAGTTCGCGTCGGAGTGGGCCACCCACAAGCCGAGCCCGCGGGTCCCCTGCTCGAGGTCGAGCCGCGCCGCGATCGTCTGGGTCACGCGCTCTTCCACCATGTCCTGGTGCTTGAGCGCCTCGACCGCCCCGGCCTGCGCGGCGCCGCTGAGGTAGAACGGCTGGCGCAGCTGGTCGACCGCGGTGCGGAACGACTCCGAGGCGCACAACGCGTAGCCGACGCGCAGCGCCGCCAGCCCGTAGACCTTCGAGAACGTCCGCAACAGCACCAGGTTCGGATAGCGCCGCAGCAGCTCGACCGACGCGTAGGAGTCGCCGAGGCCGAGCGCGAACTCGCAGTAGGCCTCGTCGAGGATCACGCACACGTGTCTGGGCACCCCGTCCAGGAACTCCTCGATCCGGTCCAGGCCGACCGACGTCGAGGTCGGGTTGTTCGGGTTGCAGATCAGCACCAGGCGGGTCGCGACCGTGATCTCGGCGGCGATCGCGTCGAGGTCATGGCGGTCGTCGTCGTCGAGCGGCACCTCGATGGCGCGGGCGCCCGACGCGGCCGCCAGGTGCGGGTACACGCTGAAGGCCGGCCACGCGTACACGACCTCGGCTCCGGGCTCGAGCAGCGCCTCGCCCGCGGCCAGCAGGATGTCGCAGGAGCCGTTGCCCAGCGCGATCCGCTCGGGCGCGATCCCGTAGCGGTCAGACAGCGCTCGGCGCAGCGGCACGTACGCCGGGTCGGGGTACCGGTTGGCGCCGATGATCGCACTCTGCGCAGCCTCGATCACCTCTGGCAGCGGCGCGAAGCAACACTCGTTGGAGGCGAGCATCGCCATGTCGGCGCCCAGGTCGTAACCGGACGCCACCGGGTACACGGGAATCCGGCGGATCCTGTCGGCGAACTCGAGTGGGCTCATCTGTAAGTCGTGTGGCACCGAGAGTGCCCGGCGGTGGATGGATCGCAAGGACGCAGGACCGAAGGCGTAGCGGAGCTACGTCGAGGTCCGAGGACACAGCGAGACGCCGCCGACGGGTGCTCGAATGACGCAGGACTTACGGATGGGTCCACTGGTGCCACGGTCCTATTGTGCCGACTCGAGGTCGGCTCGGAGCGAGCGGGCGTCGCCGAGGTAGACGTGCCGCGGCTCGTGGTCGTCGGGGGCGTAGTAGTGGACCATCACCCGGATCACGCTGGGCAGCGAGCCGGGCACCGGGATCTCGCGCGCGCACAGCAACGGCACCCGGTGCAGGCCGAGCCGCCGTGCCGCGACCGCAGGGAACTCGGCGTCGAGGTCGTCGGTCAGCGTGAAGATGCAGCTGACCATCTGGTCGGACTGGAGCTCGTTGCGCGCGATCAGCTCGCGCATCAGCTCGTCGGTCGCATCGATGATCGCCTGCGGTTCGTTCGCCGCGACGGTATTGGCTCCGCGGAGAGCGAACAGACGCACGGCGCGGGATTGTGCCAGACCGCTACCGCACCGTCGCTGACCCGTTCAGTAGTTCGGGTCGCGCGGGCCGCTGCGGCTGCCGGCGAGTTCGTACACCGCGGCGCAGCCGAACCGTCGCTCGGATTTCACCAGCGATCCGAGCTCGCGGCGCAGGTTGCCCCTGGCCTTGCAGTCGGCGAGCACGAACCGCGCGTCGGTCCGGGTGAGCAGCGTGTGCAGCGTGGCCTGGCCGAGCGTGCCGTTGAACAGCCGCTGGGCGATCACCGAGCGTCCCTTGCAGTCGGGCTCCGACCACAGGCAGTCGCCCAGCAGCGTGTTGCGGCCGGTGATGCCGGGGACGGTCGAGCCCAGATAGCCGCTGGTGACGACGCCGCCGGGCGTCGGGTTATGGGCGAGGTAGTTCAGCGCGTCGCGCTCGTCGGCAGTGATGAAGTTGCCGTTGCCGACGGTCGGCTTGGCCAGCGTCGAGGCGTAATAGAGCTCGTAGCCGGTGGCCGGGATCGCGAACGCCACCACCAGGATGCCGCCGACCAGCCGGGCGCGTGGGATGCGGCTGAAGCCGATGCTCTGCAGCCCCTCGATCGCCAGCACCGACAGCGGGAACGTGATCCCCTGGAAGGAGTGAAGCGGGGTCGCGGCCACGCCAGTCCCCGACACCACGTAGACCCCGAACGCGACCAGCGGCCAGCAGCGGGTGGCCGCCGCCAGGAACGTCCGCGGGCGGTGCCGGTAGGCCAGCGCGGCCGGGATCAGCAGCGGCAGGATCGCGATCACGATCGCGTCGAGCGGGAACGAGTGCTTGCTCGATTCGCGCGCCAGATGCCACGCCAGGTCGGCGCGGGTCAGGATCACGTAGTAGAGCAGCGGCAGCGCGGTCAGCCCGATGCTCAGGAGTGCCTGCCAGACGCGCGAGCGGGTCACCGGACGCGTGCGCCACAAGACGACCTCGCTGGCCACGATCAGCGCGATCAGCGCCTCTCCCTGCCACGGGTGAAGCAGGCTCGCCGCCGCCCCGAGCAGGCCGGGGACCCAGCTGATCCGGCCCTCGCGCGACGCCTTGTCGTAGGTCAGCAGCCCGCCGGCCAACGCGGCCAGCGCGATCAGGCCGTACGTGTAGCCCCAGGAGAGGAAGCCGGGCCACAGGTCGCCGAGCACCCCGACGCTCCCGAACACGATCGTGAAGCACCCGAAGAACAGGATCAGCACCAGCGCTGCCCGGCGCGGCCACAGCCCGGTCAGGCTGCTCCGGGCGAACGAGCGCGCCGCCCAGAAGCAGGTCACGACCGCGACCGGCTTCCACAGCAGCAGCGCCAGCCATGGCGCCATCCCCAGGGCGGTCAACCCCGCCGAGATCAGGACCGCCGGCTGGAAGTAGTCGTGCGGCGTCGGGTGAAGGACGTACAGGTTCGACGACAGCACGTGGTTGGACGCGTCGCGGATCCAGGACAGGTACTGCTGCTGGTCGACGATGTAGACGCCGTCGGTACCCGTCCACACCTGGTGGTTGACGATCACCTGCCACAGGTCTAGGCCCAGCACCCACAGCGAGATGAGCCCGAACACCGCCAGGACCGAGAGGTCGAAGCGGTCGATGCGAGGCGCACGAGGCTGTGTCCGGACCCGCGCGGGAGCGCGATCCAGGACCGTCCCAGGCGCGTCTGCGACTTCCGTCTCAGCGCGCATTGGCCCGCGACGCTAACACCGCACCGGTAACCACGACGTCAAGCGGCTATTTCTCGAGCTTCTGCTGAAGCACCTGCGAGGCGTGGCCGGCAGGGGTGTTGAGCGGGTTCAGGCCGTGCGCGAACAGGAACATGTCGGTCACGGGCATGAACGTCAGCACCAGGAACACGGTCAGCCCGAGCGCCGCCTGGCGCAGCCGCAGGTTGGTGCTCAGCGCGGCCAGCGGCAGCAGCCACACCACGTACCAGGGGACCAGCCAGGCGAGGCTGAGGATCAGCGCGAACGTGGCCCAGCCGGCGCCGGCGAGCCAGTCGCGGCGGCGGCGGATCAGCAGCGCAACGACGACCACCAGCGCGACGTTGCACAAGCGCAGCACGCCGTGGGTGCCGCCGCCCAGGCCGGCCACCAGCCCGAACAGGTTCGGGAAGCTCCAGTTGGTCAGCAGCGTGGCCTGATCGGACAGGTTCGGAAGCGCGAAGCCGAACAGGGCCAGGTCCATCGCGAGCAGCGGGATCCCGGCGATCAGGCAGCCCTCGATGATCCGCCGGCGCCTGATGTTGGGCCGGGCCGCGATCAGCAGGAACGGCAGGAGCAGGCCCGCGGTGAACTTGACCGCGATCGCGACCATCACCATCGCCCCGGCCGAGCGGTCGCGGTGCGACAGCAGCAACGCCACCGCGGCGGTCGACGGGACCAGCATGAAGAAGTCGTTGTGGAAGCCCGGGATCGCGTACATCAGGAAGATCGGGTTGGCGGCCACGAACACCACCGCGAACCGCGGGTCGCGCCCGAGCGCGCGGGCGCACTGTCCGACCAGCCCGATGAACGCCAGGCTCATCAGCACCGTGGCCACCTTCAGGATCCAGTAGGCGACCGGCACCGGCAGCCACGCCAGCGGATATGTGAGCGCGGTGAACAGCGGTCCGTAGGGACTGCGCAGGTGGTGCCAGGTGCTGAACCTGTACACCGGGTCGTGCGCCTCCTGAGCGATCACGTTCGTGTACGGGTTCAGGTGGTGAAGGCCGCCCAGCCGCGCGTAGCCGAGGTAGTTGAACAGGTCGGTCAGCTGCTGGGGCGGGCTCAGCAGCAGGATCACGTGCAGCGCGATCACCGTGATCACGATCAACCGCAGCGACAGCGTGTTCACCGTGGCCAGCAGCGCGGCGTACGCGATCAGCATCGCCACCAGCACGACGCTGAGCCCGATGTTCAGGCCGTGGGGGCTGCCGAGCAGGCTGCCGAACACTCCGTGCAGCAGGTGCAGCGGGCCCGACTCCCAGCTCGGATAGGACACGTTGCTCTGCGGGACCAGCACCGACGAGCCCGCGGTCGCGAACGCCACCACCAGGAACACGCCGACCAGCAGCACCGCGATCGCGCGCTTGCCGCCGAGTGGCGCGAGCGCCCGCTGCAGCCTCGGCAGCGCGCGGTCGACCCCCAGCGAGGGGATCCGCGGAAGCGCGACCGAACCGTCACCACTCTGCCCGGTGCCGGCACCCGCTACCGACCCCGTGGCGAGCACGGAGTTATCCAGCTGGCCCGAATCTTGGCTCATCTATCGGAGATACTGCCTTTCGCGACGTAAGGACACTTGCGACGCCGATTGCGATCTGGTTAAGGTCTTCCTCGATCTTGGCGCCGGCGAACATGCTTTTGATGTTCGCTGCGCGCCCGGACATGCACGAAACCAGCTGCTCCCGACGGCCACGTGGGCGTCGATCCGCCTAACAGCGGCTGACCGCTGCCGCTCGCCGCCTGCAGCGCGGCGAGCTCGGCGGCGGTCAGCCGCCGATGCTGGCCGGGTCGCAGGTCGCCCAGCTCGAGCGGGCCGAACCGGACCCGGACGAGCGAGCGCACGGGGTGCCCGACCGCCTCGCACATCCGCTTGATCTGCCGGTTACGTCCCTCGTGGATCGTGAGCTCGAGCCCGCGGTCGCCGATCCGCCGGACCCGCGCGGGGGCAGTCGGCCCGTCGTCGAGGACCACGCCACGACGCAGTGCGCGGAGCGCGGCGTCCGGGATCCGCGCGCCCGAGACGGTCACGCGGTAGGTCTTGTCGACCTCGAATCGGGGGTGGGTCAGCCGGTGGGCCAGCTCGCCGTCGTTGGTGAGCAGGATCAGCCCGGTGGCGTCGATGTCGAGCCGCCCTACCGGGTACAGCCGCAGGTCGGAGGCCACCAGCGACACGACCGTGGGACGGCCCTGCGGGTCGCGCGCGGTCGAGACGACGCCGGCCGGTTTGTTGACCGCGTAGACGACGCGCGCGCCGGGCGGCGACCACCGGCTCGCCGTCGACCGCGATCGGCTCGGCGCCGTCGACGTCGCGCGCCGGGTCGGTGACCGTCACCCCCGCGACCGTCACGCGCCCGGCGCGGATCACGTCCTCGCTGGCGCGACGCGAGCCGACCCCGGCGTGGGCTAGGTACTTGGCGAGGCGCACACCCTGCCACCATAGTCACCGATGGACCTGCAACTGCTCGATCGGACGCTCGCCGAACTCGGCGAGCCGCGCTACCGCGCCAGCCAGATCTGGCGCTGGACCGCGCGCGGCGCCGGCGGCTTCGACGCGATGACCAACCTGCCGCTGACGCTGCGCAGCGCGCTGACCGACGCGGTGCCGTTCTCGACGCTGACGCTCGAGCACGAGGCCCACTCCTCCGACGGCACGATCAAGGCGCTGTTCTCCACCCACGACGGGCGGCCGGTCGAGGCGGTGCTGATGCGCTACCGCGACGGCCGGCGGTCGCTGTGCCTGTCGTCGCAGTCCGGCTGCCCGCTGACCTGCCGGTTCTGCGCCACCGGCCAGATGCGCTTCGGACGCAACCTGACCGCCTCGGAGATCGTCGACCAGGCGCTTTACTTCCGCCGGATCGAGGACGTCGACCACGCGGTGTTCATGGGCATGGGCGAGCCGATGATGAACCTCGACGGCGTGCTCGGAGCCTGCGAGCGCCTGCCCGAGATCGGGATCACCAACCGCCGAACGGCGGTGTCCACGGTCGGCTGGATCCCGGGGATCGAGCGGTTGACGGCGACCCCGATGCCGCTGCGCCTGGCGCTGTCGCTGCACGCCGCCGACGAGGCGCTGCGCTCGGAGCTGATGCCGGTCAACGACCGCTTCCCGCTGTCCGATGTGCTCGCGGCGTGCCGTGACTACTACGAGCGCAAGCGCCGCCGGGTGTTCGTCGAGTACGTGATGCTCGCCGGCGTCAACGACTCACACGCCCAGGCCTCGCAGCTGGCCGAGGTCCTCGACTCGTCGATCTTCAAGGTCAACCTGATCCCGTTCAACCCGACCGGGTCGGAGTTCCAGGGCTCGAGCCCGAAGGCGATCGAGGCGTTCAAGGCCGAGCTCGAGCGCCACGGGCTGACCGCGACCGTGCGGGTCACGCGCGGGCGCGACATCGACGCCGCCTGCGGGCAGCTGGCCGCGACGGCCACGGCGGCCGCGCGGGCCACCGCCGACGCGCGCGCAGTCAACTAATTCTGCCCGCGTAGGCTTGCCCGCGGCCCGACCGCGGCCATACAGTCGCCTGAATGATCGGCGAGCTGCGCAACCTCGATCCCGACCGGGCCGCGACGCTGGCGAAGCTGTGCGAGGCGATCGTGCCCGGGAGCGCGCGGGTCGGACCGGTGGTCTACATCGACGCGCTGCTGTCGCGGATGCCCGTGGGCGAGCGCGACGCCGTGATCGGCGGCATCGACGCGCTGGCCGACGCCGCCGCCGGCGGCGAGCCGGCGCTCCGCGAGCACGCGACGGAACCGGCATTCCTCCAGATCCGGGCGCTCGCGGTCGAGGCGTTCTACAGCGACTTCGTCGCCCCGGGCGCGCCGGGCCCGGGCGCGTATGAGGAGATCGACTTCCACTCGCCGCTGGCCCTGCGGATCGCCAAGGACTGGTCGTTCATGGGAATCGGCGCGTGAGCGAGCGGTTCGAGGTCGTGGTCGTGGGCTCGGGCGCCGGCGGCGGCGTGGTCGCCGGCGAGCTGGCCTCGATGGGCCGCTCGGTGCTGTTGCTCGAGGCCGGCGGCCATCACACCGCCGAGGAGTTCGTGCGCTGGGAGGCGCGGGCGGGCCACGACCTGTGGTGGCCGCTGCGATTCGCGTTCCCGGCGGGTGACCCGGGTCTCGGCCCGGTCGTGCTGGTCGGCGGCCGCTGCGTCGGCGGCAGCACCACGATCAACACCAAGGTGGCGCTCCGTGCGTCCCAGCGCGAGCTCGACAAGTGGCACGTCGCCAGCGGGCTGCGCAACGAGCGAGGCGACCCGATCTCGCGCGCCGACCTCGATCCCTATTACGACCGCGTGGAGCGCTACCTGGGCGTACGGGAGCGGACCGACTGGGACCTCAAGCGCTGCGTCCAGACCGCCAAGCGCGGGTTCGCCGCGGTCGGCGCCGAGCTCGAGCCGGTGCGGATGTACACCGACGAGAACTGCGGCCAGTGCGGCTCCTGCCTGCAGGGCTGCCCCACCAACTCCGGCAAGTCGACGCTCAACACCTACATCCACCACAACCTCCTCGGCGGCGCGCTCACGCTGCGCCCGGACTCGACGGTCGGGCGGATCGTGATCGAGGACCGCGAGGATGGGCCCGAGGCCACCGGCGTCGAGTACGCCGATGCGGCCGGAGAACTGCATCGGGTGCACGCAGACGTGGTCGTGGCGGCGTGCGGCTCGCTGTCCACGCCGCTGTTGCTGCTGCGCTCCGAGGTGCCCAACCGGATGATCGGGCGCACGCTCGGGCTGCACCCGGCGCAGTTCGTGTTCGGGCGGTTCGACGAGCCCCAGGACTCGCACATGGTCGCGCCGATCACCAGCCACTGCAGTCAGTTCGCCGCCGACGACGCCGGCGGGTTCGTGGTCGAGGCCGTGACCGTGCAGGATCCGATCGGGTTCGCGGCCAGCCTGTGCGACGAGCACGGGCCGATGTGGGGCCAGGCGCTGGTCGATGCGGCGCGCGAGTACCGCCACTGGGTCGGCCTGCTGAACATGTCAAACGACGACAACAACGCCCGCGTGGAGCTCGGCCCCGACGGCGGCGAGCGGTTCGTGTGCGCCTTTGAGCCCAACGAGCTCGAGCGGATCCGGGGCGCTTTTGACCTCTCCCGCCGGGTGCTCGAGGCCGCCGGCGCCAAGCAGATCCTGTGGTCGTCGCTGGCCACAACCCACATGCAGGGCAGCTGCCGGATGGGCAGCGATCCGTCGAACTCGGTCGTCGACAACCGCGGTGAGTCCCACGAGGTCAAGCGGCTGTACGTCGGCGACAGCTCGCTGATCCCGCGGACGCTGTCGGTCAACCCGTCGCTGACGATCATGGCGCTGGCCAGCCGGCTGGCCGAGCACCTCCACGCCAACGCCAGCGGCTACCTCAGCGGCAGCGCCGCGGTCGCGGCTTAGCGCTTACGGCTCCCCGCCGGACACCGGGTCCGCTCCGTCGTGCTCGACGGCCTCGCCGCCGTCCGGGACCGCCGCCCGGACCGCCTCGCCGCCCCCGGCACGCGCCTCGCCCGCCCGCAACAGCCGCTCGCGCAGCTCCTGCTCGAGCTCCGGCTCGGGGTCAAACGCGCCGATCTCGGGGAGCTCCTCGAGCGAGACCAGCCCGAACAGCCGCAGGAACAGCTCGGTCGTCCGGTACAGGACCGCCCCGAACTGCGAGCGGCCGGCCTCCTCGATCATCCCGCGCTCGAGCAGCGTCGCCGCCGCCGACTCCGCTCCGACCCCGCGGATCCGAGCGATCTCGGGCCGCGACACCGGCTGCAGGTAGGCGACGATCGCCAGCGTCTCGGCCTGCGCCGGGGTCAGCGGCGGGGTCCGGGGGCGCGCCAGCAATCGCCTGGCGGCGTCCTCTGAGTCGGGGTGGCTGGACAGCGCGTAGCCGCCACCGAGCTCGCGCAACACCAGCCCGCGGCGCTCGTACTCGTAGTGCTCGCGCAGGCGCTCGACCGCCGTCACCGCCTCGTGCAACTCGACGCCGGTGGCGTCGGCCAGCGCCACCGCGCTGACCGGCTCGGCGCTGAGGAACAGCAGCGACTCGATCGTGCGCTCCAGTGTCTCGTCTGGGGAGCTCGTGGACACTGGCTCGCCGTTCATCCGGCCACGCTCAATCTGCTCGCGGGGCGATGTGGCCAGCGCCTGCACGGTGATGTCGCCGAACGGCTCGCCCTGGATCCAGGTCGCCTCGCCCTGCTTGTAGAGCTCCAGCAGCGCGAACAGCGTGACCGCGACCGTCACCCGGTCGGCGCGGGCCACCGCCTCGTCGAAGCTGAAGCTGCCGCGCCGCAGCAGCGACCGCAGCAGCGCCAGGCGCTCGGCGACCGTGACCTTGGCCGCGCCCATGTGGCGGATGTCGACCGGCTCGGGCAGCCGCAGCAGTCCCCCGATCGACCGGGCCAGGACCGCCGGGTCGTACACGGCGGCGGCGTCCTGCAACGGCGCCCGCCGCAGCGACGGCGGCAGCGGCGCCGAGCGGAAGCGGTAGCCGGACTGCTGCGCCAGCCGCTGCTGCAGGTGGTTGGCGGCGGCGCGGTAGCGGTGGGCGTCGAGCAGCCTGGCCAGCAGCTCCTCGGCCGCCTCGCCCGGGTCGAGCTCGATGATCTCCTGCTCCTCGCCGGGCAGCAGCAGCCGCGACTTCAGCTCGAGCAGCGCCGCGATCAGCACCAGGAACTCGGTCGCCGCCTCCAATTCGAGCTCTCCGCGCTGCTCGAGGTGATCGATGTAGGCGATCACGATCTCGGCCAGATCGACCTCCAGCAGGTCGATCTCCTCGCGGAGGATCAGCGTCAGCAGCAGGTCGAAGGGCCCGGCAAACACGTCGAGGTCGAGCTCGAGGTCAACGAGACGCATGGTCTGAGGACGTTATCGGGACCGCCGGACCGTTTCGGCAGGATCGAATCCGGATTTCCGCTATCAGCGGACGGGCCCGACGCCCATCACCCGGCGGACGTCGGCCACCGTGCCCGACGCGATCGCCCGGGCCTTGTCGGCGCCCTCGGCGAGGATCGCCTCCAGCCGCTGCTCGTCGGCGCGCAGCTCGGTGTAGCGCTCGCGGACCGGCGCCAGGTACTCGACCACCGCGTCGGACACGGCCTGCTTGAACGCGCCGTAGCCGGACCCGTCGAACTCATGTTCGATCTGCTCGGGAGTCACTCCGCGCACGGCCGAGAGGATCTCGATCAGGTTCGAGATCCCGGCCTTGTCGGGCCCCCGCACGACGCCGGATCCCGAGTCGGTGACCGCCGCGCGGATCTTCTTGGTGACGGTCTTGGGATCGTCGAGCACGAGCACGGTGCCCTGCTCGCTGCCGCCCGTAGTCGACATCTTGCGGTCGGGGAACTGCAGGTCCATGATCCGCGCGCCGACCTCGGGAATCCGGACCTCGGGGACGACCAGGGTCTCGCCGAAGCGCGCGTTGAAGCGCTCAGCCACGTCGCGCATCAGCTCCACGTGCTGGCGCTGGTCATCGCCGACCGGCACCTCGTGGGCCCGGTAGGCGAGCACGTCGGCGGCCTGCAGCATCGGGTAGATGAACAGCCCGGCGGAGACCAGCTCTCGCTGGGAGCCGGACTTCTCCTTGAACTGGGTCATCCGGTTCAGGTCGCCGAACGCGGTCACGCTCGACAGCAGCCAGCACAGCTCGGTGTGCTCGTGGACGTCGCCCTGGCGGAAGAAGATGCAGCGCTCGGGATCCAGGCCCGCCGCCAGCAGCGTCGCCGCGGTGTCATATACGGACTCGCGCAGCGCCGCAGGCTCGTAAGCGACCGTGATCGCGTGCAGGTCGACCACGCAATAGATCGCGTCGCCGCGGTCCTGCCCGGCCACGTACTGGGTGATCGCGCCGATGTAGTTGCCCAGGTGCTTGCGCCCGGTGGGCTGGATCCCGGAGAAGATGCGCATCGCGGATGCGCAGGCTAGCTCAGGTCAGGGAATCAGCGCGCTTCCGGTGGGGGAGCGCGACCCCGACGAGGTGTCGCCACGCCGGCGATCGGCCGACAGCGCCCACGCGGCGATCAACCCGGCGATCCCGCCGCTGAGGTGCCCCTGCCAGGAGACGTGGCCCTGCGGCACCAAGCTCGACAACAGCGCGGTTCCGAACACCGCGACGACTACCGCTCCGACCACCAGCTCGAGCACGTTGCGGCTGAAGAAGCCGCGGGCGAGCAGGTACGTGGCGTAGCCGAATACGACGCCGCTGGCGCCGACGACCGGGGTTCCGGCCGACGACAGCAGCCACGTGCCCAGGCCGCCGAGCACGATCACGATCACGGTCACCGCGGCCAACCGACGCAAGCCCTCCAGCGCGATGATCACGCCCAGGAGCACGAACGGGATCGTGTTGCCGATCAGGTGCGCCCAGCTGGCGTGCAGGAACGGCGCGGTGAAGATGCCCCACAGCCGGCCGACGTCGTGGGGCCAGATCCCGTCTCGGTCGAGCGCGTAGTGATCGAACGTGTTGACCAGCTCGACCAGCCACATCACCGCAACCATCGCGATCAGCAGCTCGATCCCGGCTCGGCGGTCGGGGCCGCGGCGTGCCGGGGTCCGCGGCTTGGGCTCGGGGCTGGTCACGCTCATGGGGCAAATATAGACCTGCCGTCCCGGCGCCCAGGCGCCTTCTTCAACTATTCATACCCAGCACTTCGGCGGCCACCGCGAGCGCCACCTGGGCCCGCTTCTCGATCGCCGGCTCGAGCACGAACTCCTGCGGCGTGTGGGCGCCGCCGCCGCGGGGCCCGAGTCCGTCGATCGTGATCGGCACGGTCGCGGCGAAGTGGCTGGCGTCGCTGGCCCCGCCGCGTGCGGCGCCGACGATCGGGCGCCCCAGGCGCGTCGAGGCGCGGGCGAGCAACGGACGGGTGGTCTCGATCGCGTCCATCCCCGGCCAGCGCCGATCCATCTCGGCCTCGAGCGCGACGCCGTCGACGTCGGCCGGGACCGCCGCGAGCACGTCGTCGAACGCATCCAGCTGATCCGCGCGCATGTCAAACAGCAGCTCGCCCGCTGCCGGGACGACGTTGAACGCGTCGCCTGAGCGCATCACGGTCGGGACCACGCTGAGGTGCTGGGGCCCGCTGGGATCGTGGTGGCGTGAGAGCTCGAGCGCCGTGCCGGCCAGCCCGAGGAGCGCGTTGCGGCCCTGGTCGGGAGCGCTGCCCGAGTGCGCGGCGCGCCCCGCCGCCCTGACCCGCAGCGTCCCGGCGGCCTTGCGGCGGACGACCACGGCCTCGTTGCCGTCGGTGGTGAGCTGCCCGGCCTCGAAGCACAGGCAGGAGTCGTAACCGGCGAATCGTGGCGGATGCACGAACGGCGACGTCCGCCACTCCTCGTCGGTGACGAGCACGACCGCGAGCTCATCGAACGCGTCCGGCCGCTGCGCGAGCTCCCGCGCCAGCCCCAGCGACAGCACGACGCCGCCCTTCATGTCAGCGGTGCCGGGGCCGTACAGGCGATCGCCGTCGCGGCGCAGCGGGGCGTGGGAGTCGTGGGCGATCACGGTGTCGACGTGACCGAGCAGCAACATCCGGCCCGATCCGGTGCCGGAGATCGTCGCCACCAGGTCGGGGGCGCTGCCGTGGGTCGAGCAGGGCACCCGCTGCACCTGCGCCTGTTCGGGCAGCAGCGCGATGCACAGCGCGATCGCCTCCTCGGCGCCGCCGACGTCGCCAGAGGGCGAGGAGATCGCCACCAGCGCGTCGAGCTCGCGGGGTGTCCGCTTGGCGATCCGAGCGGCGCCCGCCTCGATCAGCGCGTCCACGCGCCCTCCTGCATCCCGATCTCCGACAGCAGGTCGCCGGCGCTCAGCGACCGCGGCGCGACGCGTTCGCGCGCGGCCCGTGCGGCGACCCGGCAGAGCGCCTCGTTGACCGGGGTGGGCACTCCGTGCAGCCGCCCCACGAGCACGATCTCGCCGTTCAGGTAGTCGGTCTCGACCGCGCCCGCCCCCCGTCGCAGGCTCTGCCATGTCGACGAGCCCGGCCGCTGGTCACGGCGCACGCCCATCCGGTCCCAGCGAGCCCCGACGTCGGTGACCTCCCCGGCCTCGTGCTCGATCCCGGCTGCGCTCAGCGCGGCCTTGCCCTCCTCGCGGGCCGCGTCCGCGAGCCGCTCGGCGTCGGGATCGTCGGCGAACGTCGCGTCGACGGCGTTGGCCAGGTTCAGGATCAGCTTGGCGTACTTCAGCCGCATCACGTCGTCGAACACGTCCGAAGCGAAGCGCGCGGCCTCCAGCGCCTGGGACGTCTGCTCGGCGCGCTCGTCGGAGCCCGACGGGTAGCGCCCGAGGTCGACGATCCCGGTCAGCTTCGTGGCGTGCGCCCGCACGACGCCCGGCTCGAGGTGGGCGGCCGGGAGCATCACCACCGCGCCGTACACGTGCTCGAACAGGCGCAGCGCGGCGCGCTCGTTCTCGACGCCGTTCTGCAGGCACACGACGGCCGTCGAGGCCGGCGCCGACTCACGCAGCGCCCGCAGCGCGCCGTCCGTGTCCTGGCTCTTGACCGCCAGCAGCACGACGTCGTCGGGACCCCACTGCAGGCGCTGGGGCGCGTCGGCGGCCTCGATCTCGAGCACCGTCTGCCCGGCGGGCTCCTGCAGGGTCAGACCGCGATCGCGGATCGCCTCGTAGTGGGCTCCGCGGGCGATCACGACCACCCGCCGGCCAGCCTGATACAGGCGCGCGGCGACGACACCTCCGACCGCGCCCGCGCCGAACACGACGTAACGCATGCGCGTCAGCGTACGTGCTCGCGGACGCGCGCGGTCGCCCGCCCTACATCGGCTGGCGGATCACCGGGCGCCGGGCAGCTCCGGCCTCGTCCAGGCGGCGGACCGGGGTCGTGTAGGGCGCGTTGCGGGCGACCTCGGGATCGTCGCGGGCCTCGCGCAGGACCTCGGCGACGACCTCGGCGAACCGGTCGAGCGTCTCCTTGGTCTCGGTCTCGGTCGGCTCGACCAGCAGCGCCTCGTCGACGATCAGCGGGAAGTACACGGTCGGCGGGTGCACGCCGTAGTCGAGCAGCCGCTTGGCCAGGTCCAGCGTGCGGATCTTCAGCTCCTGCTTCATCGGGCCGCCCGACAGCACGAACTCGTGCATGCACAGGCGGTCGTAGGCGACCGGCAGATACTCCATCACGCCCTCGCGGCGCAGTGCCGCCAGCAGATAGTTGGCGTTGAGCACCGCCACCTCGGAGACCTCGCGCAGCCCGGCCGCTCCGAGCGAGCGAATGTAGGCGTAGGAGCGCACGAACACCCCGTAGTTGCCCTGGAACCCGCGAAGGCGCCCGATCGACTTGGGACGGTCGTAGTCGAGGTCGTAGAACGCGTCCGAGCCGTTGCCGGACGGGTCGGCGCCGTTGCCGGCCGAGCCCCGGCGCACCACCTGAGGACGCGGCAGGTAGGGCTCGAGCCGCTCGGACACCGCGACCGGACCCGCGCCCGGACCGCCACCACCGTGGGGCTGGGTGAACGTCTTGTGCAGGTTGAAGTGCACGATGTCGAAGCCCATGTCCCCGGGTCGCGAGATCCCCATGATCGCGTTGAGGTTGGCGCCGTCGTAGTACAGCGTGGCGCCGACCCCGTGCACGATCCGCTCGATCTCCTGGATCCCCGGCTCGAACACTCCGAGCGTCGACGGGTTGGTGAGCATCAGGCAGGCGACGTCCTCGTCGGCCTTGGCCCGCAGGTCGTCGAGGTCGACGTTCCCGTGCTCGTCGGTGCCGACCTTGATCACCTCGTAGCCGGCCATCGTGACCGTCGCCGGGTTGGTGCCGTGGGCGGTGTCGGGCGTCAGCACCTTCGTGCGGGTGTCGCCGTGGTCCTCGTGCAGCGCGCGCGTCAGCAGCACCCCGGCGAGCTCGCCGTGGGATCCCGCCGACGGCTGCAGCGACACGTGCGGGAGCCCGGCGATCTCCGACAGGGACTCCTGCAGGCGCCACATCAGCTCGAGCGCGCCCTGGGCCCGGCTGGGGTCCTGCAGCGGGTGCAGCCCCGCGTGCCCCGGCAGCGCCGCAACCCGCTCGTGCAGCTTGGGGTTGTGCTTCATCGTGCACGACCCCAGCGGGTAGAAGCCGGTATCCAGATCGAAGTTGCGCTTGGACAGCCGGTTGTAGTGGCGCACGATCTCGGGCTCGGCGACCTCGGGCAGCCGCGGCGGCTGCGCCCGGCGCAGGGACGCGGGCAGCAATTCGTCGAGCGGGCGCTCGGGGACGTCGAGCGCGGGGGCGACGAACGCCCGGCGCCCCTCCCTGGAGCGCTCGTAGATCGTGAGCTCGTCGTCGGCGGCGCGGATCATGCGCCCGCCCCCACCGTCTGGGACGCGGCCGACACCGCGCTGCGCGAGCACCTCGGCCAGGCGGTCGATCTCGGCCCGCGTGCGCCGCTCGGTGATCGCCACCAGCAGCCCGTCCTCGAACTCGGGGTAGTTGCGCCCGAGCGGATACCCCGGGTTGACGCCCTGCTCGCGGCAGCGGGCCAGCACCCGCTCGACGGGCGCGTCGAGCCTGAGCGCGAACTCGCGCACGACCGGCTGGGAGTGCAGCGCGGTGACCCCGTCGATCCGCTGCAGGCGGTCGCGGGCGTAGGCGGTGCGCTGCAGCATCAGCTCGACCAGCTCGACGATCCCGCGCCGCCCCAGCCAGCTCAGGTAGATCACGCCGGCCAGCGCGTTCAGCGCCTGCGCGGTGCAGATGTTCGAGGTCGCGCGCTCGCGGCGGATGTGCTGCTCGCGCGTCTGGAGGGTCAGCACGAACCCACGCTTGCCGTCGACGTCGCGGGTCTCCCCCGCGATCCGGCCCGGCATCCGGCGCATCAGCGCCTCGGTCGCGGCGAAGAACCCGAACGACGGGCCTCCGAAGTCCAGGCGGTTGCCGAGCGACTGGCCCTCGCCGACGACGATGTCGGCGCCGCACTCGCCCGGGGGCGCCAGCAGCGCCAGCGGCAGCGGGTCAGACGAGCAGATCGTCAGCGCTCCGGCCTCACGTGCGGCCCGCGCCATCGGCTCGATGTCCTCGACGGCACCGAGGAAGTTCGGCTGCGCCAGCACCACCGCGCTGACGTCGTCGCCGAGCTCTGGCAGCCGCGTGACGCCGTCGACCAGCGGCGCCTCCTCGATCTCGGTCCCCCACCCGTGGGCGAGCGTGGCCAGCGTTTCTCGCGCGTGCGGGTGCACCCCGCGCGAGACCACGAACCGGCCGCGGCCGTTGGTGAGCTTGGCCACGTACCCGGCGGCGGCGACGGCGCTCGGGCCCTCGTACACCGAGGCGTTGGAGACCGGCAGCCCGGTCAGCTCGGAGATCGCGGTCTGGTACTCGAACATCGCCTGCAGGCCGCCCTGGGAGATCTCGGGCTGGTAGGGCGTGTACGGGGTCAGGAACTCCGAGCGCTGGATGATCGACTCGACCAGCGCCGGCACGTAGTGGTCGTACATGCCCCCTCCGAGGAACGAGATCTCGTCCTCGGTGGACACGTTGCGGGCGGCCAGCGTCTTGAGCTCGGCCAGCACCTCCTGCTCGGACAGCCCCGCGTCGAAGTTCAGCGGCCGGTCCAGTCGCAGCGCGGCGGGGATGTCCGCGAACAGCTCCTCGATCGACGCGACGCCAATCGTGTCCAACATCTCCCGTCGATCGGAATCGGTGGCCGAGGTGTAGCGCGTCATGACTCGAGCGTCGCCTCGTACTCCGTGGAGCTCAGCAGCGCGTCCGCCTCTGCGGGATCCGAGAGCTTGACCCGCACCAGCCAGCCCTGTCCGTACGGATCCTCGTTGATCGTCTCGGGCGTCTCCCCGAGCGCGTCGTTGACCTCGACGACCTCACCCGACATCGGCGCGAACACGTCGGACACGGCCTTGACCGACTCGATCTCGGTGTAGGCCTGGTCCTTGGCCACCTGGTCGCCGACCTTGGGCGGGTCGAAGAACACGACCTCGCCCAGCGCGTCCTGCGCATACCAGGTGATCCCGAACGTGGCGTCGTCGCCGTCGACGCGCGCCCAGTCGTGCTCGGGGTGGTAGCGGAGGTCGTCCGGATAGCTGGCTTCTGCCATGTCAGGGTCCCTTTCGGTAAAGAGGCTTTGACTCGATCAGGGCAGACCTCGTTCTACCCCGCACGTCGATCTCGATCTTCGCGCCGACCTCGGCATGGTCGGTCGGCACGTAGGCCATCCCGATCCCCTGCTGGCGGCAGGGCGAGAACGTCCCGCTGGTGACCACGCCGCCGCCGACCACCGGGTTGCCCTGGCGGGCGATCCCGGCCCCCTCGATCGCGAACGGCACGAGCTTCTCGGCGGTCCCGCCGCTGCGCGCGGCCGCGATCGCTTCCGAGCCGACGAAGCCGGTGGCCTCTCGGCAGCACCACCCTAGGCCGGCCTCGATCGGCCCCCGATCCTCGCTCAGATCGTTGCCGTACAGGTGAAAGCAGGCCTCGAGGCGCAGCGTGTCGCGGGCGCCGAGACCGGCCGGGGTGGCGCCGGCGGCGACGACCGCGTCCCACACCTGCAGCGGCGCACGACGGGTCCATCAGCAGCTCGACGCCGTCCTCGCCGGTGTAGCCGGTGCCGCACACCAGCATCGGCGCGCCGGCGATCGACCGCTGACAGCAATGCATCCGCGACGGCAAGTCCCCGTCGCTCAACGACCGCACCAGCTCGCGGGCGCGCGGCCCCTGCACGGCGAGCATCGCGTACTCGGGCTGGCGGTCGATCACGTCGACGTCGAAGTCGGCGGCGTGCTGCTGCAGCCAGGCCAGATCGCGCTCGTGGTTGGCGGCGTTGGTGACCGTCAGGTAATGGCACTCCGCCAGGCCGTAGGAGAACAGGTCGTCGAGCACGCCCCCGTCCTCGCGACACAGCAGGCTGTACTGCGCGCCGCCCTCGGGCAGCCGGCGCAGGTCGTTGGTGACCATCCGCTGCAGGAACTTGATCGCCTGGGGGCCGCGGGTCTCCACCTGGCCCATGTGCGAGACGTCGAAGATCCCGGCGTCGCGGCGGACGGCCAGGTGCTCCTCCTGGATCCCGGCGTATTCGACGGGCATCTCCCAGCCCGCGAATGGCACCAGCTTGGCCCCCGCAGCGGCGTGACGCTCGTACAGCGGGGTGCGGCGCAATGACGTCTCGGCGGTGGATGACACCGAGACGTCAGGCTAGTACAACCGCCGGCTCCGCTGGTCGGTGTCGGCGCGTCGCCCCGTGACGGCGAGCTCAGAGGCCGCTGTGGGCAGCGGGCCGCCGCTTGCGCGCCACCGGTCCGATCTGCACCGTCTGGTGGAAGATCTGCGAGACGACGTTGAACGAGGGTTTGTGCCGGCCCTGCTGGTCGACCACCCCCTTCTGGTTCAGCGGCGAGTTCGGGCGGGGGTTGCCGCCGCTGTAGCCCGGCCACGCCCAGTAGTCCTGCAGCGCGAAGTACATCGCGCCCGACAGGTACGGCTTGGATGCGAACACGCCGAGGTGGTAGGCGATCGTGTCGGACTGGAACTCGTAGGTGCCGCGCTCCTCGACCGGCCCATCGCGGTTGGCGTCGAACCCGAACTCGGTCACCATCAGCGCCTTGGTCGGGTAGCAGGCGTGGACGAAGTCCAGGAACGGGCCGAGCGCGTCGCGGTCGTCGCTGCCGCCGCCGCCGGCGCCGAACCAGCCGAAGTACTCGTTGTCACCGATCACGTCGAGCGGCGCGTACGCGGCCTGGCAGGGCACCCCGGGCCAGTTGCTGACCGCCATCCCCACGGGCCGTGTCGGGTCGAGCTTGCGGGCCAGCGCCGCGGCGCTCGAGATGTAGCGCGACTCGTTTGCGGTCACCGGCGTCGGTAGCTCGTTGCCGATGCTCCACACGAACACCGAGGGGTGGTTCTGGTTGGTGAGGATGTCGTTCTTGAGGAAGGCGTGGGCGTTGGCCAGCCATCCGCGCTGGCCCAGGTAGGTGTTGTTGACCTGGTAGACGGGGATCTCCGACCACACGAGGATCCCGTCGCGGTCCGCCATCTCCTCGATCTGGGGATTCAGCGGATAGTGGGCGCGGATCACGGTCGCGCCCAGCTCTCGGATCCAGCCGACCAGCGCGCGCATGTCGGCGGTGTCGATCGCGGCTCCCTGGGCGGCGTCCTGCTCGTGGAGGTTGAAGCCCTGGACGTTCAGTGGGCGTCCGTTGAGCTCGAGCCGGCCGCCCACGACCGTGATGCTGCGGATCCCGCTCTCGGTCACGTAGCCGCCGAGGCGCTGGTCCTTGGTGTCGGACAGCGTCAGCGTCGCCCGGTACAGCGAGGGACGGTCGATCGACCACAGCCGCGGGTGCTTTACGGTCGCCACCGCCTTCGCGGTCCAGGTGGCGTGCGGGGCGATCGTGGCCGTGCCGAAGTCGAGCTTGACCTTCCCGTAGGTGCCGGTCAGCGCCACCTTCTGCTTGGCGCCGGTGAGGTTGCGGATCAGCGCCTGGTCCTGGATCGTGGCGTCGCAGGTGGGACACGGCAGGATCGGCCTGACCTGCACCTGGGAGACATCGACCCGCTGGACCGAGCGCAGGTACACCTCGCGCAGCAGCCCGCCGTAGTTCCACCAGCCGCCGCCGGGCCCGGGCGGGAGGTCGCCCCGGGTGCGGCGGTCGTCGACCCGCACGATCAAGCGGTTGACCCCGCTGCGCAGGCCCTTGAGGTCGAACTCGAACGGCAGGTAGGCGCCGGCGTGCGAGCCGATCTTGCGACCGTTGAGCCACACGGTGGCGCGGTAGTTGACCGACTCGAAGCGGATGATCCAGTGGCGGTCGGCCTTGCGTACGTAGCGCGCGAACGCCTTGGCGGGGAGCGTGAAGTCCCGGCGGTACCAGCCCACCGAGCCGGCCATGCTCGCCGCCGAGATGTCGCCGGCGTTGTAGGCGTTGGGCACGGTCACCGGGCTCCAGCCGTCGGTCGCGGCGATGTTGCGAAACCACCCCTGGGCCTGGCCGACGTCGGTCGGATCAGCGCGGTACAGCCAGGCCCCACCGAGCAGGTAACGGCCGGTCTGGCCGTCCTGGTACAGGGCTCCCTTGGTGGGCGGCGTGGCGGTGTAGACGGGGCCCTGGGCATGGGCGGCGCCGGCTGTGGCGGCCGCCAGGAGAATCAGCGCGGCGACGGTCGCGGCGAGGGTTCTGGTCGTGTTCGGGCGGGTGCGTGCGGTCATTGGGCGCGCGGGGACTTGGACTTGGGAGGCGGCTTGTGCTTCTTGGGCTTCGGCTTGGGCTTGGGCTTGACCTTGATGACCTTCGTGACCCGGGTGACATTCCCGGCCTTGTCGGTGGCGGTGACCGTGATCCGGTAGCGGCCGGTGCGGGCGTAGGAGTGGAAGCTGCGGTGGCTGCGCAGCCCGAGCTTGCGCAGCGTGCGGTCGCTCCAGTTGACGGTCAGCTTGGCCAGGCCCGAGGCGTCGGTGCTGGGCGCGCCGATCGGCGGCTGATCCTTATCGGTGATCAGCACCCGCAGCCGGCGGTCGATCCTGCGCGTGCCGGTGACGCTGAAGCGCACGACCGGCGCGATCGTGTCGACGAACACCGTCGCCGGCCTGGACACCGTCGACTGGCCGGCTCCGTTGGCGGCCGTGATCTGCCAGGCGTGAGGGCCGTCGAGCAGCGGCGCGGTCCGGAACGCCGGGTTGGTGGTCTGGCCGACCGCGAGACCGTCGACCGTGACCGCGTAGGTCAGTCGCCAGGCCTCTTTCACCGGCGACCAGCTGAGCAGCGCGTTGGAGCTCTTCGAGTAGACCTGCTTGTTGACCGCGCTGACCGACCCTGGCGGCTGGTAGAGCTGGGCGGCGACGATCGAGCGCGCGCCGGCGGCCCCCTGGACCCAGGCGACGGCACCGTCGCCGTTGACGTCGCCCGAGGCCGCCAGGCCGTCGGCGGCGTCGGCCGGGCCTTGGGTCGGCGACGACAACACCAGCTCGGTTCCGAGCGCCGACCGCGGCGAGAACCGCGCCCGGATCTCGGGGATGCCGGCCGAGCCGGGCGCCTGCTGCCAGGCGATCAGATTCGAGAACAGGCCGGCGGTCCCGGTGACCGCGTTCGGCGCGCCTGTGTTGGCCGCGCTGTCTACGCGTGAGAGGCCGCGGGGGGCTGCGTTGTTGCCCAGCGCCAGCGCGTAGATCTGGTTGGCATCGGCGGCGCCCGAGCGGGTCGAGACGATCCAGCCGGCCCCGTATTCGCTGGTCACGACCTGCGGCTGGATCGCGCCGTCGGCGGTCGCGTTGCCGACGCCGTCAACCGCGCTGACGCCGTCGTAGGCGGAGGCACGCAGGCGGTTGTAGAGCACGCGCTGCTGCTGGATCCCGGCGCAGGTCATCGTCTCCTGGAAGGCGACCGCAACGTAGGAGGAGTCGCCCTGGACCCCGATCGCGGGGTTGCCGGCCGACTGCTCGGTGCAGCCGGGAAGCGCGGTGTCCGCGCGCTCGGTGACGACGCTGGGCGAGGTGCCCCACACCCGCCGGGTGTAGACGTGGCCGCCCTCGCCCCAGGCGACGATCCCGACCCCGTCGCCGGCGGCGCCGACCTGCGGGCGGCCGGTGCCGGTGCCGGCGTCATCGCCGGGCGTGACGTTCAGCGGGGCCGCCTCGAGCGCCCACGCGGACTTGTTGAAGTAGGCGGCGCGGACGTCGTGCCCGGCGCCGTCGGCCACCGTGAAGGCGAGGTACGCCTTGCCGAAGTTCGACATCTGGATCGACGGGTTGCTGGCGCCGCCCGAGAACAGTCCCGGGGCCGACAGCGCCTGTGCGCTGCCGAGCGACTGGACCACGTACAGGCCGCCGGCGTTGATGAACGCGACCTCCAGCACGCCGCCGTTACCGGCAGCGATCACCGGCTGGGAGGAGGCGCCGGGCAGCGACGCGTCGATTTGCTGAGGGCGCCCGAAGAAGCCGCCGAGCAGCCGCGAGACGAACACCCGCGGGGTGCCGCCGACGTTCTTGACGTAGACCACGCCGCCGGTCCCGTCGCGCGCGATCGACATCTCCAGTGAGCCGGCGATCGCCGCGCTCGGCCCGTCGATCGTGGTCAGCGGTCCGAGCGCCGCTGCCGCCCGGGCCTGGGGAGCGGCCGCCGCGGCCAGCGTTGCCAGCGTGACGGCGGCGATCGCCAGGACCAGGGCCGCCGGGATCCGGGCAGCGCGAAGCGACCTGCCCCGTGCCCAACGCCCAGGCGGCCGGCCGGCCTCCGCGCTTGACTTGCTGTCGCTGCTCCGTCTGACGGGAGCTACAACAGCTGAAACGGGTCGAGGTTGCGGCGGTCCAGCGAGATCTGCGTGTCCGGCCCCGGGGATGCCGGTCAGCGGTCGCGCAGGAACGACGGGATGTCGATGTCGTCGTCGGAGATCTCCAGCGACGAGCGCTGGCTGTCGTCCATCGTCACATCGCGGTCGCGCCGGGAGCGCCGGGTGGTCTCGCGGGCCGTGCTGGGACTCGCGTGGCCCTGGTCGAAGCCGGTCGCGATCACCGTCACCCGGACCTCGTCTCCCATCCCATCGTCGATCACCGCGCCGAAGATGATGTTCGAGTTGGAGTCCGAGGCGCTCTGGACGATCTCGGCCGCCTCGTTGACCTCGAACAGGCCGAGGTCGTGGCCGCCGGTGATGTTCAACAGGATCCCGGTGGCGCCTTCGACCGACTCCTCCAGCAGCGGCGAGGAGATCGCGATCTTGGCCGCCTCGGCCGCGCGGTTCTCCCCGCCGGCCAGGCCGATGCCCATCAGCGCGCTGCCGGCGTCGTGCATGATCGTGCGGACGTCGGCGAAGTCGAGGTTGATCAGCCCGGGGATCGTGATCAGGTCGGTGATCCCCTGGACGCCCTGGCGGAGGATGTTGTCGGCTTCGCGGAACGCGTCCAGGATCGACGTGCGCCGCTCGACGATCGCCAGCAGCTTCTCGTTCGGGATCACGATCAGCGTGTCCACGTACTCGCGCAGCCGCTGGATGCCCTCCTGGGCCTGGCGCGCGCGCTGCGTGCCCTCGAACGCGAACGGCCGGGTGACCACGCCCACGGTGAGCGCGCCGATCTCGTTCTTGGCGATGTCGGCGATCACCGGAGCCGCGCCGGTCCCGGTACCACCACCCTCGCCGGCCGTGACGAACACCATGTCGGCGCCCTTCAGTGCCTCCTTGATGTCGTCCCTGGACTCGGCCGCCGCGCCCTGCCCGACCTCCGGGTTGGCACCGGCGCCAAGTCCCTTGGTCAGCTCGTGGCCGATGTTCAGCTTGATGTCGGCGTCGCACATGGCCAGCGCCTGGGCGTCGGTGTTGCAGGCGATGAACTCGACGCCGCGCAGACCTGCGTCCACCATCCGGTTGACGGCGTTGATGCCGCCGCCACCGACTCCCACGACTTTGATGACTGCTAGGTAACTGCCGCTTTCCATAGGAACCGTCCGACCCTCGAGGTAGCGTTGAGTGTTTTCACTCGCTCCGCCTGATGCGGGAGTTTTGCACGTTAGGCACTGAGGATGACGGCTGTCAACGACACACAGCCGTTCGCAACGATCGTTGCAGATCGCCGAACTCTCGACGGGGGTCAGAGAGTTTGATTTTTCGTGGGCTCAAGCTCTACTTGAGGGTTAGCCTCCGGTCGGTGTGCTCGATGTGGGCGTCGTGGCGGTCGCCGGAGTGGTCGCGGTCGGGTCGGTTCCGGACGCGGTCTGGTCGGTTCCGGCGGCGGTCTGGTCGGTTCCGGTGGCGGTCTGATCGGTTCCAGAGGCGGTCTGGTCGGCGCCGGAGGTCTGGCTCGAGCTGCTGCCGCTCGAGCCGGCGGCGGGGCGTCCCGGATCGGTGACGTCGATGTAGGCGGCGCCCGTCGACCCGGCGTCGGCGAGCACCGCGGACGCCGCCAGCCACTTCGCGCGCAGCGCGGCGGTGTCGCCGAAGTACACCGCGGGGCCGTTTCGCAGCTGCGCCACCAGGCCGTGTCCGGAGACCGTGGTGACCTGGCTGATCTTCGAGCGCAGCCGGTGCGGGGCCGCCGCCAGCAGCCGGATCGCGCCCAGTGCGTTGGCGTCGGTCACCCTGGCGCCGCCGGGTGGCACGCGCAGCGGGATCAGCGGCAGCGAGCGCGACACGACCACGTCGTGCAGCAGCGTTCCGTCGGGGGCGACAGCAAGCTTGCGTCCCCCGGCCTCGATCGCCCCGACCGCGAGTTGCTCGACCACGTGGATCCGCATCCCGTGCGGGAACTGGGTGGTGACCTCGACGTCCTTGACGATCGGATACGGCGCGACCGCGCTGCGCAGCTTGTTCGCGTCGACGTCGAGCGTGCTCATCGTGTGGGCGGCTGACTTCAGCGCCTCGCGGATGCGGGCGGCGTCGGGGCCGCTCTCCCCCTCCACCGTCACGTGCGAGGCCGACACCAGCGAGGAGTCGCGAAACCAGAACCAGCACCCGACGAGCAGGGCGACGAGCGCGAGCCCACACACCAGCGCGATCCGCCCGCGGCGCCCGAGCCGCCGGCCGCGGGTCCTGCGCCTCGCTCCAGGAGCTTCGTATCGATCCGAGCTCCGAGCCGTGCCCCTCGGCCGCAGCCTGTCTACGAGTCCCTGGGCGATCATCCGCGATTGCAAGCGTTCTCCACTTCGACGACGAGTCCGTGCCCCCGGAGGGCCATCTACGGGGGTTCGACCCCGATCGGGCGACCCCTGTTCCGGGGTGTCCGTGGCCGTCGGGAGCGGCCTCTGCCAGCGGTCGCGAGCAGGTTAGATGGCGTCCCGGACGCCCCGCGGGCGGGCCGGTGCCGTGGATCTCCGGGCGATCAGGCGACCAGCGAGCGGCCGAGCGCGTCGATGTCGCCGGCGCCCATCATCAGGCACAGGTCTCCGCCCCGGAGGGTCGCGCCCAGGAAGCTCCGGACGTCGTCGAACCCCGGCAGCCACGCAACCGTGCGCCCCCGCCCGGCGTCGGCGGCGGCCTCTGCCACCAGCCTCCCGTCGACCCCGGGGAAGTCGTCGGCCCGCTCGCGGGCCGGGTAGATCGACAGGACCGCGGCGATGTCCGCCTGGGCCAGCGCCGCCCCGAACTCCCGCGCCAGCGAGCGCGTGCGCGAGTACAGGTGGGGCTGGAACACCGCGATCAGGCGCGCCGGCTCGAGCGTCCGGGCCGCCGCGATCGCGGCCGCGACCTCGGTCGGATGGTGGGCGTAGTCGTCGTAGACGGCCACCCCCGAGCTGGTGTGCCCGAGCAGCTCGAAGCGCCGGCGGGCGCCGCCGAAGTCGGCCAGGGCGGCGGCGGCCCTGGCGGCGTCGGCGCCGGCGATCGCCGATGCGGTCAGCGCACCGGCGGCGTTGATCGCGTTGTGGGCTCCGGGCACGGCGAGCGCGACCTCGATCCCGCGGAAGTGAAACCGCGATCCGTCGGTCGACAGGACCACGTCGGGGGCGTCGTAGGGCAGCGCGTCGGGTGGGCACAGGGCCCGCAGCTGCGGCCGGTCCCACACCGCCACGCCGTCCTCAGCGCGCGCCACGAAAACCCTGAACGTCTGCTCGAGGTCGAGCCTCGAGGAATATGTCGAGTGGTGGTCGAGCTCTGCGTTGGTCAGCACCGCGACGTCGGGATCGAGCTTGAGCAGCGACCGGTCGGACTCGTCGGCCTCGACCACGATCCACTCCCCCTCCCCCCAGGCCGCGTTGGCGCCGGTTCCGCGCAGCTCGCCGCCGATCACGTAGGCGGGATCGAGGCCGGCGCCGCGCAGCGCGTGGACGACCATCGCCGAGGTGGTCGTCTTCCCGTGGGTGCCGGTCACGGCGATGCAGCGCTTGAGCGCGGCGATCTGCGCCAGCAGGTCGGCCCGGTGCAGCTCGCGGCTCTCGGCGGCCCGGCGCTCGGGGTTGTCGGGCGGGACCGCGGTCGAGTAGACGACCTCGGCGCCGACGGGGACGTTGGCGGCGGCGTGCCCGATCACCGGCTCGATCCCGTGCTCGCGCAGGTGCTCGGTGTAGCCCGACTCGCCGCGGTCAGAGCCGGTCACCTGGGCGCCCAGGGCACGGGCCACCAGCGCCAGGCCGCTCATCCCGGCGCCGCCGATGCCGACGAAGTGAAGCCGCCGGGAAGACCAGTCGGGCGAGGGCGTCTCGCCGGGCGTCAAGCTTCCCGCTCGAGCACCACGACCGGGATCTCGCGGTCGGTCTTCTGCTGGTACTCGTCATAGGGGGGCCATTCCCCCGTCATCAGCTGCCACAGCTCCGGCTTCTCGTCGGGCGCGGCGGTCCGAGCCCGGGCCTTGAAGCGGTCGCCGAGGACCTGGACGGTCACCTCGGGCTGGTCGGACAGA
The DNA here is from genome assembly GCA_963831845.1 of uncultured Solirubrobacterales bacterium. Lineage (GTDB taxonomy): Bacteria > Actinomycetota > Thermoleophilia > Solirubrobacterales > Solirubrobacteraceae > Palsa-465. The sequence goes on from CAWHRT010000022.1 coordinate 312,680, forward strand.
TTCAGGTACCAGGCGGGGTCCTCCGGCGCGCCGCCCTTGGACGCGACGACCACGTAGTCGTCGCCGTGCTTGCCGTAGATCAGCGGCGTGCTGCGCTGCTCGCCCGAGCGGCGGCCGGTGGTGGTGAGGATCAGCGCGGTCGTGCCCTGCCACTCGTGGCCCTCGGCCCCGTCGGTCTCCAGATACCGCTGGACGTGCTCCTTGCCAAACAACATGTCGATGCACCTCGTTTCCGCCCGTTGGAAGCTTGTGGCTCGAGGCTACCGACCGGGCTCGCGTGAGGCCTGAGAGCGAGTGTCCGCCGCTGGCGGGAAGTTCGTTCCATTCGGCGCGAACGGCTCGCCGAGTGGAACGTTATGCCCGCTCAGCGGGAAGTTTGTTCCACTCGGCGAGCGGAATTCATCGCGTGGAACGAAGTTCCCGGTGGCCACGTACCCGCCACCGGGACGTCTTCCCCTCGATCTGCCTATCCTGAGCTGCGCGGAGTCGCACCTCCCCCATCCCCGGGCGCCACCCCGGGAGATGACTTCGCGCGTCGCGAGTTAGAACTGACTTCTCACGGGAAGGGTGAACAAACTTCCCGGATCGCGGGATTCCCGCGCCCCGGGGCGTCTCATTGGTCATCGGCCTGGCGTGATCGGCAGCAACGACAGTTCCCACTCGGCCCGCTGGCTTCTCCGGCCGGCCGTCCTGGCGCTCGATCGCCGCCGCGGCCCTGAGCGCGGCCGCCGCCTCGGCGAGCAGCTCGCGCGGCCACTCCGGGCCGCGGGCGCACGCCGCCTACGCGCAGCAGTGCCGCGATCCGTTCCCGGCCACCCGCGACCCGGCCAACCCGCTGATGCTCCCAACCGCGCCCGGCCCCAATCCGCTCCAGGGCGCGAACTTCTTCGTCGACGGGCCTCGCCACGGCTCCGCCGCAAGCGCGATCGCGCAGCTGCTCGGCCGCGACCCGCAGCGCTACGCCGACGACTACTCCTGGGCGCGCTTCCGCGAGGGGCTGACCCGCGGCGCGGCCGCGCGCAAGCTCAAGCGCCACGGGACAATCGCCCGCAAGGTCGGGCTGCTGGAGAAGATCGCCGACCAGCCCGAGTCACAGCGGATCAGCAGCTACTCCGAGGGCGGCGGCCCCGGGGGGATCTTCGGCCAGACCCAGAAGATCTTCTGTCACAACAAGACCGCCGACCGCGGCTCGATCCCCGTGTTCACGACGTACTTCCTGCACGCCAGCCTCGGCGGGTGCGGCACCCCAGCCGAGGTGCAGGCCGCCGGGCCGGACTTCCGGCGGCGCGTCGACGAGATGGCGCAGGCGACCGGCAACCGGCCGGCGGTGTTCCTGCTCGAGGTCGACGCGATCGGGTCCTCGAAGTGCTTCCGCCGGGAGGGATCGCTGGGCCTGTGGGAGGCCTACCTGCGCTACGAGGTGCAGCGGATCTCCTCGCTCCCGCACACGGTCGTGTACCTCGAGGCCGGCTACTCCGACGCCAACTCGGCCCGCTACACCGCTCGCGTGCTCAACGCCTCGGGTGTCCGTCAGATCCGTGGCTTCTATACCAACGACACCCACAGCAACTGGACGATCGACGAGATCCGCTGGGGCATGAAGGTCTCCCGGCTGACCCACGGAGCCCACTTCATCGTCAACACGGCCACCAATGGGCGTGGCCCGCTGCGCCCGCACAACCGGGTCAGGTACGGCAACGAGATCCTCTGCAACCCGCCCGGACGCGGGATCGGGCCGCTCCCCACGACCACCACCGGGTTCGCCAAGGTCGACGCATTCCTGTGGACCGGCCCCCCGGGGAACAGCAGCGGCCACTGCCACGGCGGCACCGCCGCGGGCACGTTCTGGGCCAAGCGCGCCCTCGGGCTGGCCGCCCGCGCCCAGAGCAAGCTCGGCCCGGGCTACCCCCGCAACCCGTACTAGTGTCGGAGCTTCGCCGCGGCGCGCAGCTCGCCGGCGATGTCCTGCGCGGCGTTCGGCTTGGCCAGCGCGGCCGACGCGCGGGCCATCTGGGTCAGCCGGCCGGGATCGGCCAGCAGCCCGCCGACCTCGAGCGCCAGCCGCGCCGGACTGAGCTCGTCGTCGGGGATCACGATCGCGGCGCCCGCGCGCTCCATGAACCGCGCGTTGGCGGTCTGGTGATCGGCGGTGGCGTACGGATACGGGATCAGCACCGCGGGGCGGCCGTGGGCGGCGATCTCGAAGATCGAGCCTCCGGAACGCGCCACGACCAGGTCGCTGGCCAACAGCGCCTCGCCGAACTCCGAGATGTAGCCGCGCAGGTCGTAGTGCGGGCCCGGGCGCCTGCAGATCGGGTAGGTCGCGCTCGCCGGCAGCGTGCAACACGTGGAACCGGGCGCCGGCGAACGCCTCGACCGCCGCCCGGTTGATCGAGCGGGCGCCCTGGGAGCCGCCGAACACGAGCACGCAGGTCTCCGACGCCGGGATTCCGAACCGCGCCCGGGCGGCCTCGCGATCGGTCGCGGGCGGCGGCACCGGCCGCCCGGTGACCAGGTACCGGCCGCCGTCGCGCCCCGCGATCGGGAACGCCAGGCACACCCGGCGCGCCATCGGGGCCAACAGGCGATTGGTCACCCCGAGGTGGCTGTCGGCCTCGGTCAGCACCAGCGGCGTCCGCCGGGACACCGCCGCCAGGCCGACCGGGCCGGCGACGTAGCCGCCGGCGCCGAGTACCGCCGCGGGTCGCAGCTTGCGCAGCAGCTTGCGAGCGCGCCTGAGCGCGGTCGTGTCGACCGCTGCAGCGCGGGCCGTGCGCAACGGCTGGCCGCGGTACAGCGGCTGCACGTGCAGCGTGTGCAGCTCGTAGCCGGCGGCCGGCACCAGCTCGAGCTCGGCGCGCTCGCCGCCGATGAACGCGACGTTGGCGCCGTCAGCTCGCAGCGCGTCCGCGACGGCGATCGCCGGAACGACGTGGCCGGCGGTCCCGCCGGCGCCGATCACGAACGTCGGAGGCGTCACCTACTGCCTGCAGCCGTCTCGCCCCCGGTTGGGAGATGTTGAGCAGCAGCCCGATCGAAGCGAGCATCACACACAGGTTCGTCGGCGCGTAGGAGATGAACGGCAGCGGCACGCCGGTGAGCGGCGCGAGCCCCAGCACGACGAAGATGTTGAGCAGTCCCTGGCAAAGAATCAGTGAGGTGAGCCCGGTCGCAAGCAGCTTGGCATACCGGCCCACCGCCCGGCGCGCCGTGCGCAGCCCCGCGTAGGCGATCATCCCGTAGAGCGAGACGACGGCGAGGATCCCGAGCACGCCGAGCTCCTCGCCGATCACCGCGAGGATGAAGTCGGTCTGGGCCTCGGGCAGGTAGAAGACCTTCTGGACCGAGCGGCCGAGCCCGACGCCGAACAGCCCGCCCGAGCCGAGCGCGATCTGGCCCTGCACGGCCTGGTAGCCGGGTCCGGCCTTGGTCTCCGCCGCCCACGGGTGCAGGAACGAGGTCAGGCGCACACGCTCGTATGGCTGCGCCAGCACCAGCAGGATCACCGCGCCGATCCCGAGCGCGACCAGCAGCGCCAGATAGCGCCGGGGCAGCCCGGCGGCGATCAGCAACGCACCGATCGAGAACGCGATCACCAGCGCGGTCCCGAGGTCGGGCTCGAGCACGATCAGCAGGCAGGCCGGTCCGGCGATCACCGCGATCGGAGCGATCGCCTGGCGGAACCCGCGCAGCCGCTTGGGGTGCTCGGCCAGGTACCGCGCCACGTACAGCACCAGCGCGAGCTTCATCACCTCGGAGGGCTGGAACTGGATCGGCCCGACCGAGAACCAGCGCCTGGCGCCGTTGACCTCGACCCCGAAGCCGGGGACCATCACCAGCAGCAACAGCACGAACGAGCCGATCAGCAGGATGCTCACCACCCGTCGGTTGAGCAGGCTCAGCCCACGCCGGGAGAGCACGTGCATGCCGGCGAGCCCGAGCACGCCGAACACCAGGTAGCGGACGAACTGGCCGGTCCCGTAGCCGCGGCCGCCGATCACGCCGAGCGGCGAGGACGCGCTGTAGACCATCACCGCTCCGAACGCGAGCAGGCACAGCGCCGCGGTCACCAGGATCCGGTGCTCGATCGGCGGCGCCACCCGGCGGGCCGCGGCACGCTCGCGCGAGGTCGGCTCCGATGTGCGCTTGGCCGCCGACGAGCCGGAGCTCCGGGCGGCGGCGGCGCCCGCCATCAGCCCTCCTCCACCAGGGCTCGGAAGTGGTCGCCGCGGGCTTCGAAGTTCGGGTACTGGTCGTAGCTGGCGCAGGCCGGCGACAGCAGCACCACGTCACCGGCGACTGCCGCGTCGCCGCGCAGCGGCCACGGCGTGCTCGAGGTCGCCGGTCTGGTGCAGTGGCACGCCGGTGTCCTTCAGGGCAGCCTCGAGGTCGTCCGCGGCCTCGCCGATCAGATACACGGCCCGGCAGTGCTCGGCCACCAGCGCGGCCAGCGGCGAGAAGTCCTGCTGCTTGCCACGGCCGCCGGCGATCAGGTGTACCGGGGCATCGATCGCAGCGAGGCCCACCAGCGTGCTGGCGACGTTGGTGGCCTTGGAGTCGTTGATCCAGCGTGACGCCGTCGCGGACCGCCGACCCGCTCGAGCCGGTGGGCGACGCCGGCGAACGTCCGCAGCCCGGTGGCCACCGCGTCGGGCGCGATCCCGCGCGCCAGGCAGACGGCGGCCGCGGCCATCGCGTTCTGGAGGTTGTGCTCGCCGGGGAGCGCGATCTCGTCGGTGCGCAGGAGCGGCTCCTCGTCCCACCACAGATGCCCCGCGCGGGCCGACAGCTCGGCGCCCGGACCGGATCCGAACGGCACCCGCCGGGCGCATCCGCCGAGATCCTCGACCTCGAGGTCGAGCGGGGCCACGGCGATGTCGTCGTTGCCCTGGTTGGCGAAGATCTGCAGCTTGGCGGCGACGTAGTCGTCGTAGCTGGGGTGCCGGTCGAGGTGGTCGGGCGACAGGTTGAGGATCACCGCGGCCTCGGGCGCGAACGCGAACGTGTCCTCGAGCTGGAACGACGAGGCCTCGCAGACCACGGTGGCCCCGGCGTCGAGCCGGCCGACCAGCGACGACAGCGCCGTGCCGACGTTGCCGGCGACCGCCACCGGCAGCGCCGCCTCGCGGTGGATGTGGCCGATCCACTCGGTCGTCGTGGTCTTGCCGTTGGTCCCGGTCACCGCGACGAACTCGTTCGGGAGCAGCCTCCAGGCGAGCTCGAGCTCTCCGAGGACGGGTGTGTGCCGCGCTCCGCGCCGCGCGGACGGCGGGGGCGTTTTGGGGTACGCCGGGGCTCTTGATGAGCGTCCCGGCGCGGGCGGCAAGGGCGTCGCCTGACGCATCCAGGTGGACTTCGACGCCGGCGTCCGAAAGCCTGCGCGCGATTTCGGCCAAGTCCAGGATCGCTCGCCGCGCCCGTATCACAGCCGATCACCTCCTCTCCACGGGCGCGAAGCGTGAGCGCCGCGGCCACCCCGGACCGCGCCAGCCCGACGACCAGAAACGGGCCCGGCGGCAGCGGCGGGCGCGGCTTCATCGGTCCGGGCGGCGGCCCGGGCGAGCCGGGCGGGGCTATCCACGGATGCTCAGCTGGTACAGCGTGAAGCCGATCGCGCCGAACGCCGCGGCGACGATCCAGAAGCGCAGGATGATCTTCGTCTCCGACCACGCCTGCAGCTCGAAGTGGTGGTGGATCGGCGCCATCAGGAACACGCGCTTGCGGAACGTCTGGAACGAGAACACCTGGATCAGCACCGACAGCGCCTCGATCACGAAGATCCCGCCGAGCAGGATCAGCAGCACCTCGGTGTTGGTCATGATCGCCAGGCCCGCGATCGCGCCGCCCAGGCCCAGCGAGCCGGTGTCGCCCATGAAGATGCTGGCCGGGAAGCTGTTGAACCACAGAAATCCGATGCACGCCCCGACCACGCAGGCCGCCAGGAACGTCAGGTCGCGCTGTCCGTCGGTGATGAACGTGATCCCGATGTAGGCCAGCAGCACGATCGCGGCGCAGCCGGCCGCCAGGCCGTCGAGCCCGTCGGTCAGGTTGACCGCGCTGGTCGTGCCCGCGACCACCAGGTAGATGAACAGCGGGTACAGCGGCCCGAGGTCGACGCTGACGTCGAAGGGCCGCAGCCTGACGGTCGAGCTGACGCCCGCCTTCTGGGTGGCGACCCACCACAGGCCGAGCGAGATCGCGATCGTGACGATCAGCTTGGTGCGCGCGCGCAGCCCCAGCGAGCGGCGGCTTGACGATCTTCGTGTAGTCGTCGGCGAAGCCCAGCAGCGCGCAGGCGACGGTCGCCCCGAACACGCCGATCGACTGCCAGTCGCGCGTGGACAGGATCAGGAACGGGACCGAGAACGCGAGGATGATGATGATCCCGCCCATCGTCGGCGTGCCCGCCTTGGTGCTGGTGACCCTGCGGTCCCTCCTCGCGGATGTTCTGGCCGAACGAGCGCCGGCGCAGGAACTCGATGAACTTGCGGGCTCAGGAACAGGCAGATCAGCAGCGACGCCGTCCCGGCGATCAGCACCCGGCCCGAGCTCGAGCCGGTCGTCACGCGGACCGCGGCCACCGACAGCGATTGCAGCCAGGTCATGCCACTCCCGCCTGCAACGCCGCGCACACGACCTCGAGACCGACGCCGCGCGAGGCCTTGACCAGCACGACGTCGCCGGGCGCCAGCAGCTCGGGCAGCAGCGCCGCCGCCTCGCCCGCGTCGGCGACCGGGTAGGACTCACCGTCGAAGCGATCGGCCATCGCCGCGGCGAGCGGACCGACGGTGACCAGGACGTCGACGCCCGCGCGGCGGCGTGGTCGCCGATCTCGACGTGGTAGTCGCGCTCGCGCGGGTCCGAGCTCGAGCATGTCGCCGAGCACCGCCACCCGGCGGGCGTGCCGGCCGCGCGTGGCGGTCTCGGCGAGGTCGTCGAGAGCGGCGCGCATCGACATCGGGTTGGCGTTGTAGCAGTCGTCGATCAGGATCACCTCGCCGGGTAGCTGCGCCCGCTGCCCGCGACCGGGCGAGAGCGCGAGCTCGACGCGGCCCTGCGGGTGCACGCCGACCGCCCGCGCGGCGGCGACCGCGGCGAGCAGGTTGCGCCGCAGATGTGCCTGCGTGAACGGCACTTCGAGGTCGATCAGCTCCCCGCCGGCGTCGATCCTCACGCGGTCCTCGTCCAGCGTCGCGCAGGGCCACGTCGCCGCCCTCGCCGAACGTGACGATCGTCACGTCATCTCGCAGGTGCGGCTCGAGCAGCGGCTCGCCCGCGGGGACGACCGCGGTCGCCCCGGGCGCCAGCCCGGCGATCAGCTCCGCCTTGGCGGCCGCGATCGCCTCGATCGTGCCCAGCAGCTCGAGGTGGACCGGACCGATGCTGACGATCACGCCGACGTCGGGCTCGGCGATCGCGGCGAGCTCGGCGATCTGGCCGGCTCCGCGCATCGCCATCTCGAGCACCAGCACCTCGGTCCCGGCCGGGGCGCCGAGGATCTCCAGCGGCAGGCCGATCTCGGTGTTGAAGTTCGCCCGCGAGGCGACCGTCCGCCGGTGCGGCGCGAGCACCGCCGCGCAGCAGATCCTTGGTCGAGGTCTTGCCGGTCGAGCCGGTGACGCCGATCACGTCGCGCGCCGAGCTCACGCCGCCAGCCGGTCGCCAGCCGCTGCAGCGCCGCGAGCGGGTCCTCGGCGGCCAGCCACGCCCCGCCGCCGGCGCCGGCGCTGCCGTCGGCGGCGTGCTCGGGTGCAGTCAGCACCCCCCAGGCGCCGGCCTCGCAGCGCGGCGGCCGCGAACCGGCCGCCGTCGGCGCTGTCGCCCCGCAGGCCGACGAACAGCGTCACCCGGCCCGGCCTCGCGCGAGTCGATCACGACACGCTCGGGCCCGCGTCGCCGGTCGCCGGCAACACGAGCCTCGCGCCAGCCTCCCGCGCGATCCGTGGGGCGTCCCAGGTTCTCATCGCGTCAGCGCGGCCGATCGGAGCACTTCGCGGGCGACGGTCACGTCGTCGAACGGGATCTTGCGACCGCCTGCGAACTCCTGTCCCTGCTCGTGCCCCTTGCCGGCGATCACGACGACGTCGCCGGGTCGCGGCGCCGGCGATCGCCTCCGCGATCGCCTCGCGGCGGTCGACCCGCCATGGTCGACGTCGGGCCCCGCGCCGGCCAGGATCTCGGCGATGATCGCGTCGGGATCCTCGGAGCGCGGGTTGTCGGACGTGACGATCACGCGATCGGCCAGCCGGGTGGCGATCTCGCCCATCAGCGGGCGCTTGCCGCGGTCGCGATCGCCGCCGCAGCCGAACACGACGTGCACCCGGCCGTCGGCCAGCGCTCGGGCCGCCAGCAGCACGTTCTCGAGCGAGTCGGGCGTGTGCGCGTAGTCGACGAGCACCGCGAACCCCTGGCCCTCGTCGACCGGCTCGAAGCGCCCCGGCACCAGGCCGGCGGTCTGCATCGCGCTCACGGCGACGTCGGCCGGGACGCCGAGCGCGAGCGCGGCGGCGAGCGCGCCGAGCACGTTGTAGACGTTGAAGCGCCCGCGCAGCGGCGTCGCCACCTCGGCGCGCAGGCCCTTCCGGACACGCGTGAACCGCGAGCCGGTCAGCCCGATCTCGACGTCGGTGGCCCGGTAGTCGGCGTCGCGGTCGAGCGCGAACGTGACCGGTCCGTCCAGCGACGCCGCCAGCCGCGCCCCGTAGGGGTCGTCGACGTTGACGACCGGCACCCGCGGCTCGGCGTCGAACAGCCGCCGCTTGGCCGCGAAGTAGTCCTCCATCGTCGGGTGGAAGTCGAGGTGGTCCTGGGTGAGGTTCGTGAAGATCGCGGCGGCGAAGTGGATCGCGTCGGCGCGATGGAGCTCGAGCGCGTGCGAGGAGACCTCCATCGCGCAGGCCCGGTCGCCGGCGTCGAGCATCTCCCGGAACGTGCGCTGCAGGTCGATCGCCTCCGGGGTGGTGCGCTGCACCGCTCGCTGCTCGCCGCCGACGATGCTCTTCACGGTCCCGAGCAGTCCGGTCTGGCGCCCGGCGGCCTCCAGCAGCGCGCGCATCAGGAAGGCGGTCGTGGTCTTGCCGTTGGTGCCGGTGACGCCGACGACCTCGAGCTCGGCCGTCGGATCGCCGTAGAACGCGGCCGCGGCCGGCGCCATCGCCTCCCGGACCGACGCGACCCGGATCTCGGGGACGCCGAGGTTCAGCGGCCGCTCGACGACCAGGGCGACGGCGCCGCGGTCGATCGCGTCCGGGGCGAAGTCGTGGCCGTCGCGGGTGAAGCCCGGGACGCAGAAGAACAGGGCGCCCGGAGACACGGCGCGGTTGTCGTAGGCGAGGTTGGTGACCTCGATGTCCCGCGCCTGCACCGGTGCGCGGGCGATCACCTGGTCAAGCCGCATCGCGGGTCGAGTCTAGTGGCCGCCTCGAGGTCGCACGAGCGCATCAGGCGCGCGGGCGAGCGGACCGTGGCCGGACCCAGGTCGGCATCGAGCGCATCGGCGTGGACCGAGCCGACCGGTGCGGGGCCCGGCGGCGCTCAGGGTCGGCCGCCGGACCCCGGGGCCCGTCAGCGGTCGCCGAAGCCGCGCGCCTCCCGCCCGAGCTCGCGACGCTCGATCACGCGATCGACCAGCCCGTAGGCGAGCGCCTCCTCGCCGGTGAAGTAGCGGTCGCGCTCCATGTCGGCGTGCACCCGCTCGACCGACTGGCCGGTGTGCTTGGCGTAGAGCTCGTCGACCCGCGCGCGGAGCGCCAGGACCTCCTGGGCGTGGATCTCGATGTCGCTCGACTGGCCCTCGAACCCGCCGGACGGCTGGTGGATCAGGATCCGGCTGTTGGGCAGCGCCATCCGCTTGCCCGGCGCGCCGCCGGACAGCAGCAGCGAGCCCATCGACATCGCGATCCCGTAGCAGATCGTCTGCACGTCGGGCCGGATGAACTGCATCGTGTCGTAGATCGCCAGGCCGGCGTAGATCGAGCCGCCGGGCGAGTTGATGTACAGGTGGATGTCCTTGTCGGGGTCGTCGGACTCGAGGTGGACGAGCTGGGCGACGACCAGGTTGGCGATCTCCTCGTCGACCTGGCCGCCGAGGAATACGACGCGGTCGTTGAGCAGCCGCGAGTAGATGTCGAACGAGCGCTCGCCGCGCGCCGTCTGCTCCACGACCATCGGAACCAGTGGCATGAGTTCTCCTTCGCGGGTGGTATGGTGCAACCGAATGGTTGCGGAGCAACATAGCAGACGCGCAACTCATCGGTTGCGCATTGATTGAAGACGACGAGGAGGCCCGAATGTCCGATCGCATCGAGCGGGAGCTGTCGCTCCCGGCCCCGGCGGAGGAGGTGTGGGAGGCCGTCACCAGCGACGGGTGGCTGGCCGACGAGGTCGAGCTGGTGCTCGAACCCGGCGGCGACGCCACGTTCCGCTCCGAGGACGCAGTCAAGACCGGCTGGGTCGAGCACGCCTCCGAGCCGTCGCGGCTGGCGTTCTGGTGGGCAGCCGACGGCGAGGCGGCCACGCGCGTCGAGTTGACGCTCGAGGAGGTCGAGCACGAGCGCACCCGGCTGCGCGTCGTCGAGACCCGGCCGCTGGACGCGCTCGACCTGACCGCCACTCCCCTGGATGGGGTCGGCGGCCGCAGCTTCGGGCCGGTCCTCGTTGCGGCCTGAAGCGGTGGCCACCGAGCAGGATCCCGCCAGCGCCGTGTTCGGGGCGCTGTCTGACCCCCGGCGCCGCGCGCTGCTGGCCGAGATCGCCGAGCACCCGCAGGCCACCGCAACCGAGCTCGCGGCCGACCTGCCGATCTCGCGCCAGGCCGTGCTCAAGCACCTCAACGCGCTCAGCGACGCGGGGCTGCTCGACCGGGAGCGCTCCGGGCGCGAGGTCCGCTACCGGGTCACGCCGGAGCCGCTGTCGGATGCGGTGTCGTGGATGGCGGCGGTCGGCGCGCAGTGGGACGACCGGCTGGGCGCGTTGTCGCGGCAGCTGGGCCAGCGGCGAGGCTGACGCCCCGCAGCCGCGCGGCGACGGCGCGCTCAGCGGGGCGAGTGCCGCTCAGCGGGCGAGTGCCGCTCAGCGAGGGAACGCCGCTCAGCGGGGCGAGATCCCGAAGTACGGGACCGCCCAGCCGACGATCTTCTGGAACGCCGGCGCGGCCACCGCGCCTCCGTAGATGTCGCCCTGCGGCCGGTCGACGATCACCGCCACGAGCAGCTTCGGCTTGTCGGTCGGGACGAACCCGATGAACGACGCCACATACTGCGTGCTCGAGTAGGTGTTGCCGACGACCACGTTCGCGGTACCGGTCTTGCCGGCCATGTCGTAGCCGGGGATCCCGGCGCCGGACGCGGTGCCGCCGTCGGCGAGCACGCCGCGGAGCATGTCGCGGACCTCCGACGCCGAGGTCGGAGAGATGATCCGGTGGCCGGCGGGGGTCGCGGTCGCCTTGCCGCCGATCGACTTGATGATGTGCGCCGGGCGCAGGATCCCGCCGTTGGCGATCGCCGAGTACGCGGTCGCCATCTGGATCGGCGTCACCGACTCGCCCTGACCGATCGGCAGGTTGCCCATCGACGACCCCGAGTAGTTCCACCAGCGCCGGACGATGCCCTCGTTCTCGCCCGGGAGGTCGACGCCCGTGGGCGAGCCGAAGCCGAACTGGTGCACCCAGTAGTCAAAGCGCTTGGCGCCCAGCTTCATCCCGATCTCGTCGGCGCCGATGTTGCTCGAGACCTTGAGGATCTGGGCGACCGACAGCTGCTCGTCGCCGTGGTTCTCGGCGTCGTGGATCTGGCGGTCGGCGACCTGCAGGAACGGCGGCACGTTGAACACCGTGCTCGGCGTGACCAGCCCGTCCTGCAGGGCCCCGGACACCGTGATCGCCTTGAACGTCGATCCCGGCTCGTAGTTGAAGCCGACCGCGCGATTCTCGGTCGCGTAGGACGGGGCCGCCGACGGGTCGTTGGCGTTGATCCGCGGCCAGTTGGCCAGCGCCAGGATCGCGCCGTTGCTCGGGTTCATCACGATCGCGGTCGCGCCCTTGGGCTGGAACTTGGCGCCGACGCCGGCCAGCACCTGCTCGACCTCGTCCTGCAGCGCCGCGTCGATCGTCAGCTCCATCGTCTTGCCGGGCACCGTGGAGCGCACGTCGTCGATCGAGATCGGCTGGCCGATCGCGTCGTTGACGATCCGCCGGTCGCCGTTGGTGCCGCGCAGGGCGCGGTCGTAGCGGTACTCGAGGCCGCTCGTCCCGTGGCCGTCCCAGCCGACCGTCCCCAACACCTGCGACGCCGCCCAGGACCGCGGATACACGCGTTTGGTCGTCGGGATCAGCGTGATCCCGGCGATCCGGAGCTTGGCGATCGCGTTGGCGCGGCTGGCCGCCAGCAGGTGGGCGAGGTACACGAATCCGGTGCGGGGCTTGCTCACGAGCTGGAGCACGGCGATCGGCGTCTTGCCCAGCAACGGCGCGAGCTGGCGCGAGACCTTGACCGGGTTCTTGATCAGGTACGGGTCGGCGACGATGTCGTCGGCGGCCTCGCTGATCGCCAGCTGCACACCGTTGCGGTCGGTGATCGAGCCGCGCGGGGCGGGGAGCACGACGTTGCTGACCTGCTGCGTGGCCGCGGCGCGCTTGAGCGATCCCGCCCGGAACGAGCCGAGGTACGTGGCGCGCGCGACGGCAATCGCCAGCAATGCCAGGAACGCCAGGAACAGGATCCCGATGCGGCGGTTCAACCCCGCCATCGGCAGCTAGCCGCCCTGGGAGGTCGTGCTGGGCGCGACCGCGACGGCGCCCGTGGACGACCCCGTCGCCGGGGCTACGGAGCTGCTGCTCGATCCGGTGGTGCTGTCGGTGGTGGTGCCCGAGCTCGACGCGGGGACCGGGGTCGCGTCGGTCGGCGCGCTCGTGGTCGACGTCGGGGCAACCGCGGTCGGGGCCGTCGAGGTGCCGGTCGTCCCAGCGCTGGCGGCCGTCGCGGACGCGGCGTCGGTCGCGGTGCTCGACGTCGGCGTGCTCGAAGTCGTCGCGGTGGCGGAGGTCGTCGTGTCAGCGGACGTCGTCGCGAGGCCCGACGTCGTGGAGGTGTCCGCGGTGGAGGTCGCCGGAGTCGTCGACGAGCTCGGCGTGCTCGACCCCAGCAGGCCCGAGCTGTCCCAGGCCGCCAGGCTCGACGGCGTGACCACGGCGCCGTTGTCCGAGGTCAGGTAGTCAAACGAGCCGGGGTCTGGCTGGTGGATGTTGGCGGCGGCCTTGGCCTCGACCCCGCGGCCGTGCGGGGACAGGAAGCCGACGGCCGACGGCGGCGGCATCACCATCCCCATCGACGCCGCCAGCTGCTCGATCCGCTGATCGTCGGCGAGCGACGCGACGCTCTCGCGCAGCGTGGCGTTCTGCGCCGACAGCGCCGAGTTCGTCTGTAGCGATCGTCCCATGCTGGCACCGAGCTTGAGCACCTCGACCTGCATCGCCACGATCCCGGCGAGCATCACCCCGAGCAACGGGATCCACACGCGGCCGCGGATCAGCCGGTCGAGCACCGGATGATCGGGCAGCGACCGGACGAATGCCTTGGCCCGGACGCCAATCCAATCCGCCCAGCCGGGTGGTGGACGGACGCGTCAGCGGCGCGGCCGGCGCGGCGGTGGCGCGTCCGCGGACGGGACCGCTTACGCGCCGGGGAGCGACCGGCCGGGGCGACTGGCGAACGCGTCGGCGGTGGGGAGTCTCGGTCCGTCCTGCCTGGGTGGCGGCGGGTGGTGTCAAGCGCTGCCTCCTTCGAGCTTGCGGGCGGCGCGCAGGTGCGCCGACTTGGACCTGGGATTGGCCGCGATCTCGCCGGACGTAGGCGCCACGGCGCGGCGGGTCAGGAGCTCGGCCTCGGGGTCGTGGCCGCAGACGCAGATCGGAAAATCGGGTGGGCAGATGCACCCCCGCGCGCGATCGGCGAGGAACCGCTTGACGCGGCGGTCCTCGAGCGAGTGGAACGAGATCGCGGCGAACCGGCCGCCGGGCCGGAGCACGTCCCAGGCGATCGGCAGCGCGTCGTCGAGCTGGGTGAGCTCGTCGTTGACCGCGATCCGCAGCGCCTGGAAGGTGCGACGCGCCGGGTGCCCGCCGGCGAACTGCGCCGGGACCGGGACCGCTGTCTTGATGACCTCGACCAGCTGGTGGGTCGAGCTGAGGTCATGGCTGCGGCGCGCGCGGGCGATCGCGCGCGCGATCTGCGACGAGTAACGCTCCTCGCCGTACTCGCGCAACAGTCGCGCCAGCCGGCGCTCGTCCCAGGTGTTGACGATCTCGTACGCGGTCAGCTCGGAGTCCGGGTCCATCCGCATGTCCAGCGGCGCGTCATAGGCGTAGGAGAAGCCGCGGATCCAGGTGTCGACCTGCATCGAGCTCATCCCGAGGTCGAGGTAGAGCAGGTCGGCCTGGAGCTGCTCCTGCTCGAGCAGCCCCAGCCCCGACACGAAGTCGGCGCGGATGAAGCGGGTGTGACAGGGCACCTCGGCCGCGAGCTCGGCGAAGCGCTCCTCGGCGATCGGGTCGCGGTCGATCCCGATCAGCGTCCCGGCCGGGCCGATGCAGTCGGCGATCAGGCGCGCGTGACCGCCGCCGCCGAACGTGCAGTCGACCGCAACCTCCCCCGGCTGCGGATCGATCAGATCGATCAGCTCGCCGGCGAGGACCGGGATGTGCGTCTGGGTCATGTCAAGTAGTGTCGCCAAGGCTCGCTGCGATGTCGGGGATACGGGTCAGGATGTCCTCGCGGTAGCCGTCATAGGCGCCTCGGTCCCAGACTTCGATGCACTCCCCGGACCCGGTCACGACCAGGTCCTTGCCGAGCTTCGCGTAGCGCATCAGGGTGGGCGGGATCATCAGGCGGTTGGCGGAATCGAGCTCTGCGTCAAACGACGAGTTGAAGAAGAAGCGCTTCAGCTCCCGGGCCTTTGGTTCGGACGGGTTGAGACCGCTGAGGGTCTGCTCGGTGAACTCCTCGTAGCCATCGGCCGTCCAGATCGAGACCGAACGTGGGGAGCCCGGCGAGACTTCGTGCGAGGCGGCGAGCACGACGCCGTCTGCGAGCGCGGCCCGAAATTTGGCTGGCACGGTGAGCCGGTGCTTGGAGTCCAGCGCATGTTCGAACGTTCCGCGGAAGATCAAGGGTTCTCATTCGCTTGACCGAAAATTTGAACCCGGGTGGCCGAGTGGGAGGAGCCCTGCCACCCGGGTTCCACGATGCATGGCCAATGCGTGTCCCACTGTACCCCACTCCTTCCCACAATGCAACCCATCTCCCATTTCGCCTCCCACCCACCCACTCCGGCTCCCCCGGAACCCCGCGAACCCCGATTCCGCCTCGGTTTGCGGGGGTTTTGGAGACACGCCAGATGTGAGTCGGCGGCTGCAAGATTTCTTGCGGCTGCGCGAACTGGGCGCCCAGTTGCAAAATCGCGGCGATTCCGTCCGGCCGGTGTGAGTTAGTGGGGGGCGTTTCGGCGGAACGCGGGCGAGTTAGGCGAGTCGACTCGCGACCGGATGAAGTTGTGCGGCCATGAGCCGCACAAGCTCATCCAATAGGCACGGCTAGGCGTCTCGGTCCTCCGCCGCCCAGGATCCATCGACCACCGGGAGCTCCAGCACCAGCCGGGCGCCACGCTGCGACGGGGCCCCGGCGAGCCGGCCGCCGTGATCGCGGGCGATCGACGACGCGATCGCCAGCCCGCGCCCGCGGGCGCCTCGCCGCGACCGGGCGCGACCGGCCAGCTCGGCCACCGGCGCGGACAGACCCGGGCCGTCGTCGATCACGTCGATCCGGACCGAGCCGGCGCTGACGCGCCCCCGCAGCTCGATCGCTCCTCCCCCGTGCTCGATCGCGTTGGCGATCAGGTTGCCGGTGGCCTGCGCGAGCCGCAGCCGGTCTCCCGCCACGCGCGCGGGCGCGCCCGACCAGCGGACGTCCAGGCGCGCGCCGGCGGCGGCCGCCGCCGGGCGCCACGCCTCTCCGGAGTCGGCGAGCAGCTCCGAGACCTCGACACGGTCGGTCGGCCCGCGCCGGGTGCCCGGCGCCCGCGGGACGAGGAGACGGGGACCAGGCAACCCCGAGCCCGCCGCCGCAAGATCGTCCAGGGCCAGCGTCGCCCGCCCCAGCTCCAGGTCCAGCGCGCGCAGCTGCGCGTCCGACAGCTCGCCGCCGACCCGCGAGGCGAGCTCGAGCCCGAGCCGCACCGCGGTCAACGGCCCGCGCAGCTCGTGGCAGGCCCGAGCGACCGCCTCCGTCCGAGCGTGGGCCCAGCGCCGTCCGATCACGGCGGCGATCCCGGCGATGATCGCGGCGGCGCCCGAGGCGGCGCCCGCGGACAGCGACGCGCCCAGCACGAGCGCCGTCCCGGTCACTCCAGACCCCCGTCGAGCAGTCGATAGCCCACGCCCCAGGCATTGATCACGAAGCTGTCACCGTCCCGGTTGAGCTTGCGCCGCAGGCGAAACGCGTGCGAATCGAGCGTCCGGGTCTGTCCCATCGCCCGGAAGCCCCAGACCCCACGCAGGAGTTCCTCGCGCGTGAAGACTCTCGTCGGCTCACCCGACAGCGCCCGCAGCAACGCGAACTCCTTGTTTGAGAGGTCGAGTGGCTCGCCGCGGAGCCACACCTGCCGCGACAGCGGGTCGAGCTCGAGCGGCCCCACCCTCAGCTTCCCCATCCCGGGCCGGCGCCGGGTCCGCCGCAGCAGCGCCTCGATCCGCGCGCGGAGCTCCTGGTAGCTGAATGGCTTGCATACGTAGTCGTCCGCGCCGCGGTCAAAGGCCCGCAACCGGTCGAGCTCGCCGGCGCGCCCGGTGAGCACCAGCAGCGGCAGATCGGGGTCGAGCTGCCCGGCGGCGCGGTCTGAACCGCGGACGGTCTGCAACAGCTCGAGGCCGTCCAGGTCGGGCAGCTCGAGGTCGACGATCGCCAGGTCGGGGAAGCGCGTCTGCATCTGCCGGTGGGCCTCCGCGGCGCTCTCGGCCTCGAGCAGTTCATAGCCGTCGGCCGCCAGGTTGTCGGCGAGGAATCTGCGGGTGTTGTGGTGGTCCTCGACGATCAGCACCATCGCGGCCGTTGCGTCCATGTTGCAACAGAGCTTGCAAACGCGAAAAATCGCCCCTCTCCACGGGTTTCTTCCTTCCTGCCAGCCCAAGGCTGCAACATGGCGTGCATCAGCTGCACCGGGGAAGGAATGGCAAATAAGATGCCGACGCCTTGTACCGACGCGGGAACTACAGCTCGGGCGACGACTTCGTGCTCGAATACGGCGACCTGAGGTTCACGTTCAACGAACATGACTTCAGCGAGCGCTGTGAACAGGCCGCCCGGAAGCTCGGCTTCATCGACTCGACGATCGAGCCCGACGAGGCCGAGGACCTGATCAACCTCGTCGTCAACGGCGAGGTCACCGACCCCGCCTCGGCGCTCGGCGAGCACGTCAACGACTGCTGGCCGGAGCTGGTGGGGCCGTCCGAGCGGTCGCTGGTGCACTGGATGCGCCGGCTGATCTTCCGCAGCGCCTGGCTGGACCAGCGCGTCAAGGAGGGCGAGCTCGACGTGAGCTTCAACCAGGCCACCCACGGGTTCGTCTACATCCAGCCGGATCGCGGCGACCAACCGGTCGAGCTCGCGCCCGAGCCGAGCTGGAACCGCGTCGCCTACGTGCGCCGCTAGCGGTGATCGGTCGCCTCGGACCCTCGATCGCCCCGGGCTCGCGCGGCGACCTGGTTACGACCGCCCCGGGCCTCGCGCGGCGACCTGCTTAACGCCCCACTCGACGCGTTCGCGGACTAGCTTGGGACGTTGATCACGTCCCACGTGACCAACGCCCCACACTCGCCCCCAGAGCGCTCCAGTGGGACGTTGTACAGGCGGTCCAAGTCGCCCGCGACGCCCCGCCCGGACGGCCGTAATCTGACCCCGGTGAGTTCGACGCTGCGGGTCAATCGCGAGTTCAGGCTGCTGTGGGCCGGCCAGGCGATCTCGGCCCTGGGCTCACAGATCTCGTTCGTCGCCTACCCGCTGCTCGTGCTCGCGGTGACCGGATCTCCGGCCAAGGCCGGGATCGTCGGCTTCGCCTTCAACGTCCCGGTCGCGGCGCTGGCGCTGCCCGCCGGCGCGCTCGCCGACCAGATCAACCGCAAGCACCTGATGATCGCCAGCGACGCCGTCAGGGCGGTGGCGCTCGCGACGCTGCCGGTGGCCCTGGCCATCGGGACGGTGCCGTTCGCGCAGATCGTCGCCGTCGCGTTCATCGACGGAACCGGTTTCGTGGTCACCTACACCGCCGAGCGCGGCGCCGTTCGCCAGCTGGTCGAGCCCGACCTGCTCGGCGAAGCGGTGGCCCGCAACGAGGCGCGCTCGTTCGGGGCGATGCTCGCCGGACCGCCGCTCGGCGGGCTCCTGTTCGGCCTGGGCCGCGCGATCCCGTTCCTCGCCGACTCCGTCTCGTACGCCGCGTCGGTGATCACCAAGCTGCTGATCACCACCGACTTCCAGGACGTCCGCGTCGACTCGGACCCGCGGAGCGCGCGCGAGGGGCTGCGCTGGGTGTGGGAGCGACCGTTCTTTCGCCTGTGCTCGCTGTTGTTCGCGGGCAGCAACCCGCTGTTCACCGGTCTGTACCTGCTGATCGTGGTGCTGGCCAAGCACGGGGGCGCCTCCTCGGCCGCGGTCGGGGTGATGCTGGGGATCGCCGCCGCCGGCGGCCTGCTGGGGGCGATGCTGGCCCCGCGGCTGCAGCGGACACTGTCGCCCCGGACGGTGCTGATCGGCGAGAACTGGGTGATGGCGCTGGGGATCCCGTTGATGCTGGCGACCGGCGACCCGTTGCTGCTGGGGCTGATCATGGCCGCGATCGAGCTGATCACGCCGGTCACGAATTCGATCGTGGTCGCGTTTCGCGTGGCGCTGACGCCCGACCGGCTGCAGGGGCGCGTCCAGGCGGCCTCGACGCTGATCTCGTTCTCCGCCGGGTGGGCCGGCCCGCTGCTGGTGGGCGTGCTGCTCGAGCACGCGGGCTCGACCGCGACGATCCTGGCGCTGTCGGGCTGGGCGGCGCTGCTGGCGATCGGCGCCACCGCGTCGCGCTCGTTCCGCCATCCGCCGGAGCTCCCCGGCGCGGGCGCGCCGGCACCGGCCGCCGGCCACTGATCACTACGCTGCCAGGCGATGCAGGCGCGTGTGTGGCTGGTGATCCCGACCTACAACGAGGCGGACAACGTCGAGGGCATTCTGCGCGCCTCCGCCGCCGAGCTCGACCGGATCGCGCCGGGCGACTACCGCATCCTGGTCGTCGACGACAGCTCGCCCGACGGCACCGGCACGATCGCCGAGCGGCTCGCCGAGCAGCTCCCGGAGCTGGAAGTGCTGCACCGCCGCGACAAGCAGGGCCTCGGCCATGCCTACCTGGCGGGCTTCACCCACGCGCTGCAGTGCGGGGCCGAGTTCGTGTTCGAGATGGACGCCGACTTCTCGCACGACCCGCGCTACCTGGGGCGGCTGCTGGACGCGGCCAGGGACGCTGACCTCGTGCTCGGCTCGCGCTACGTGCCGGGCGGCGGCGTCGAGAACTGGGGCTTCCTACGGCGGCTGATCAGCCGTGGCGGCGGCCTGTACGCGCGGCTGATCCTCCGCGTCGACGTCAGAGATCTGACAGGCGGATTCAAGTGCATCCGGCGGCAGGTGCTCGAGGGGATCGACCTCGACAGCGTCCGCGCCGAGGGTTACGTGTTCCAGATCGAGGTCACCTATCGCGCGCTGCTCGCCGGATTCCGGGTGCGCGAGGTCCCGATCGTGTTCGCCGACCGCACCGCGGGTACGAGCAAGATGTCGGCCCGCATCGCGATCGAGGCGATCTGGCTGGTCCCGCGGCTTCGCCGGAGCGCCGCCGCCGCGATCGCACGCTCGGGCGAGCGCCGGCAGGCAGTCGAGACGCCGTGAGCCTTGGCAGACTGCTTGCGGGCACAAACTGCCTAACTTGAATCCAATGCCTCTCAAACCCGACAAGATCGCGACCCGGGCAAGCTTGAACTGATGAGCGTCCACGGTCCGCTTGGCGCCACCCAGGGCGGCGCCTTCGAGCTCGGCGCCTCGGCCCATCGCGAACGTTCCGGCTCGTCCCGCGCTCGGCTTGGGCTGCTTGGCCTGTCCGGGCTGCTGCTGACGGGCCTGGTCCTGTCGATCTCGGCCGCCGGGACCGACTCGCTGCTGCCGGAGTCGGTGCGTCCGGTGCCGCGGTGGCTGGCGGGGCCGTTCGGCGCCACCGGGATCGGGCTGGGCGTGGGGACGCTGCTCGGCGTCCTGACGCTGATGTTCGTCTCCTACGCGATCGCCGTGCGGGCTGCCGATCAACTGTCCCCCCGGGCCGTGCTGATGTGCATCGCGGCGCTGTACGCGCTGGTGCTGCTGGCTCCGCCGCTGGTCTCGACCGACGTGTTCAGCTACCAGGCCTACGCCCGGATGGGGAGCCTGTTCGGCGCCAACCCGTACGTGCACGGCCCCTCGGCGATCGCGCTCGACCCCGTGTATCCGTTCATCGGCGCCAAGTGGGTGAGCACCCCGAGCGTCTACGGCCCCGTGTTCACGGTCCTCAGCTACGGGCTGGCCACCGCGTCGATCGCCGCCAGTGTGTTGGCCTACAAGGCGATCGCGGCGCTCTCGAGCCTGGCGATCATCGCGATCGTGTGGAACACGGCGCGGTTGCGCGGCGTCGACCAGGTCAAGGCGGTCGCGCTGGTCGGGCTCAACCCGCTGCTGGTCGTCTACGGCGTCGGCGGCGGCCACAACGACATGCTGATGCTCGCCCTGGTGGTCGCGGGCGTGGCGCTGATGCTCCAGCACCGAGATCGGCTCGGCGCCGGCTCGCTGGTGATCGCCGTCGGCGTCAAGCTCACCGCCGGCCTGTTCCTGCCGTTCGCGCTCGCCGGTGCCGGTGGGCGGCTGTCGCGGAGCCGACGCCGCGACGTGCTGATCGGCGCCGGGGTTGCGGCGGCCGCCGTCGCTGCGCTCGGCTTCGCCGTGTTCGGAGCCGGTCCGCTGCACCTGTTCTCCTCGATCTCGCAGAGCCAGAGCGAGGGCGACTGGCACAGCATCCCCGGGTTCATCTCGACCCGGCTCGGGATGCCGACCGTCGGGCACGTGACCGGGATCGTGCTCGCGGTCGTGTTCGCCGGCGTGTTCTGCTGGCTGGTGGGCCGCGTCTGGCGCGGCGAGCTCGACTGGATCGACGGCTGCGCGTGGACCGTCGTCGCGCTGCTGGTCACCGCCAGCTCGCTGCTGCCGTGGTACGTCGCGTGGCTGCTGCCGTTCGCCGCGCTGTCGACCGACCGGCGCCTGCGCCCGGCGGCGATCGGGCTGACGGGCGTGATCCTGCTGGTCCAGATGCTCGGCTACATCCCTCACGGCGGGCTCTAGTGGTCGCCCACGCAAATGACGCTCGCATTCAGACCAACCGCCGTACCATTCGGGGGATGAGCGTGCCGGCCAACGGCGATCGAGGTGGCGCGCGACCCCTCGAGCTCCTCAGCGTCGTGGCCCCGATCTACAACGAGGAGGGCACGATCGAGGAGTTCTACACGCGCGTGTGCCGCGCGCTGGAGGACGTCCCGTTCGAGCTGGTGCTCGTCGACGATGGCTCCTCGGACCGCTCGGCCGCGATCCTCGACTCGATCGCGCTGACCGACCCGCGGGTGCGGGTCGTGTACCTGTCGCGCAACTTCGGCCACCAGACCGCGCTGACCGCCGGGCTGGACCACGCCCAGGGCAACGCGGTGGTGATGCTCGACGCCGATCTGCAGGACCCGCCCGAGGTGATCACGCAGATGCTCGATCACTGGCGCGCCGGATGCGACGTCGTGTACGCGGTGCGCGAGCAGCGCGAGGGTGAGTCGCGCTTCAAGCTCGCCACCGCCCGCTGGTTCTACAAGCTGTTCGACAAGCTCGCCCAGGTCGAGCTGCAGAGCAACTCCGGCGACTTTCGCCTGCTCGACCGCGCGCCGCTGGACGCGCTGCTGTCGATGCGCGAGCGCAACCGCTTCCTGCGCGGGATGACCGTCTGGGTCGGCTACCGCCAGGCGGCGGTCCCCTACCGCCGCGATCCCCGGTACGCCGGGGAGACCAAGTACACGTTCCCGAAGATGCTGCGGTTCTCGCTGGATGCGATCTCGTCGTTCTCGCACCGGCCACTGCAGCTGGCCACGCTGCTCGGGCTTCGTGATCTCGACGCTCGCGTTCATCGCGATCCCGGTGGTCGTCGTGCTGCGGATCCTCGGCTCCTACCTGCCCGGGTTCGGCGCGATCACGATCGCGGTGCTGCTGCTCGGCGGGATCCAGCTGATCGCGATCGGGATCACCGGCGAGTACGTCGGGCGGATCTACGACGAGGTCAAGGGCCGGCCGCTGTACCTGGTTCGTTCGCGGCTGAACATCGTCGAACCGAACGCGTCGCCGTTGCCGCCGGACGCCGCCGGACGCGGACGCTTCGCCGAGTCCACGCCGGTCGTCGCCGAGGCTGGTCCGCTGATGGCCGAGCCCGGGCCGGTGGTCGCCGACCGCGCCCCGTTTGACGAATAGCCCTCGGCTAGCGCGACTAACCGCCGGCCGGGTTGGGACCACGGGTGGGGTTCACCTGGCCCTCGGAGTAGCGCGGCTGGCCGTCGTCGCCGGCGCCGTCGCCCGACGCCGCGCCGTTCTCGTCCTCCAGCGCCGCGATCCGGCGCGACAGGCTCTTGAGCGCGTCGGCGATCGGGTCGGGCAGGTGCACCCAGTCGGCGTCCGGACCCTCGGGGCGCCGGCCCTCGACCCGGACGGGCCGGCCGGGGTTGCCGACCACGGTCGAGTTCGGCGGCACGTCGTGGATCACGACGCTGCCGGCGCCGATCTTGGAGCCGTGCCCGACGGCGATCGGGCCGAGCAGCTTCGCCCCGGAGCCGATCGTGACGTTGTCCTGCACGGTCGGGTGGCGCTTGCCGGTGGCGAAGCCGGTGCCGCCCAGCGTGACGCCCTGATAGAGGGTGACGTCCCGGCCGATCTCGGCGGTCTCGCCGATCACCACCCCCATCCCGTGGTCGATGAAGAAGCCCTCATCGATGCAGGCGGCGGGATGGATCTCGATTCCGGTGACCGACCGCGCGACCGCCGCGATCACCAGCGGGAGGAACGGCACGTGGCGGACGTGCAGCGCGTGCGCGACGCGGTGGGCGAGCAACGCATGCACGCCCGGCCAGGTGGCGAGGATCTGCCACGAGCCCACGCCCCGGGCCGCTGGGTCGCGGCTCTTGGCGGTCTCGACGTCGCGGCGGATCTCGGCAAGGATGCGACCGACCATCACGACAGCGTACTTACCCCGAGTGAGCGCCCGTTGGGCGGTGTCTCGTCTACGGGGCGAAGAACGGGGTCGAGACGTAGCGCTCGCCGGAGTCGGGCAGGATCGTGACGATCCTGGCTCCGCGCATCTCCGGCCGCGCCGCCAGTTGCAGCGCCGCCCACATCGCCGCCCCGCACGAGATCCCGGCGAGCACGCCCTCGCGGCGCGCCAGCGCCCGGGCGGTCTCGATCGCGGCCTCATCATCGACCGGCATGATCTCGTCGAGCACCTCGCGGTTGAGCACCTCGGGAACGAACCCGGCGCCGATCCCCTGGATCTTGTGGGGGCCGGGGGGCCCGCCCGACAGCACCGCCGAGGTGCTGGGCTCGACGGCCACGATCCGACAGTCGGGGTTTCGGTCCTTCAGGAACTCGCCCACGCCGGTGATCGTCCCGCCGGTCCCGACGCCGGCCACGAACGCGTCGACGCGGCCGCCGGTGGTCTCCCAGATCTCGGGCCCGGTGGTGCGGCGGTGGATCTCGGGGTTGGCCGGGTTGGAGAACTGGTCGGGCAGGAACACGTCGTCGCCGCTGGCCATCGCGCGGGCGGCGTCGACGGCCTCGTTCATCCCGCCCATCGACTCGGTGATCTCCACCCGAGCGCCGTACAGCCGCAGCAGCCCCTCGCGCTCGCGGCTCATCCCCTGGGGCATCGTCAGCACGAGCTCGTAGCCCTTGGCGGCGCACACGAACGCCAGTGCAATCCCGGTATTTCCGCTGGTGGCCTCGACCACCGTGGTCCGACCCGGCTCGATCCGGCCCTCGCGCTCGGCCGCCTCGATCATCGACACGCCGATCCTGTCCTTGACGCTGCCGCCGGGGTTCAGGGCCTCGAGCTTGACGAACAGCTCGACGTCTGAATCCTCGAGCATCCGCGTGAGCTCGAGCATCGGCGTGTGCCCGACATGCTCCGCAATGTTGGTGGGAATTGAGGGCATTCGCGGTTTCAGCCTACGAGATGCGGCCCCGCGCTGCCCCCGGCCCCCGGGGGCGAGACGTCAGATGTGGTACATCGGGGCGGTCGCGTCGCGTACCTCGGTGTCGGCCACGTCGGCCACCGTCGAGTCGCCGAGCACCGAGCGGACCGCGGCCGCAGCGCTGGCGAACACGCCGGTGGCGCCGGCCCCGACGGGGCCGTCGAGCAGCTCGACGATCTCGAGCACGGTGATCTCGGTCCCGGGACGGGCGAACGTATAGCCGCCCTTGACCCCGCGGTGCGAGCGCAGGATCCCGGCGCGGCGCAGCGTGGCGAACAGCTGCTCGAGGAACTGCACGGGGATCTCCCGCCGGCGCGCCAGCTCCGCGATCGGCACCGGACCGCGGTCGCCGTGGCGAAACAGCTCCACCAGCGCGCTCAGCGCGTACGGGGATTTGGTGGTGATCGAGATCATCGGCCAAGCCCGATCGTATGCCACCACGCCGCCCCACGGGGTCCTGCGTCTGACGTGGCGAACTCCCCAAACGAGCGCCCGGCTCACAGGGATCCGGGCTGGCCGGCCAGCCAGCGCCGGACCCTCAGATCCAGCCGCGCTCGGTAGCGATCAGCACGGCCTGGGCGCGGTCCATCGCGCCGAGCTTGCCGTAGACGTTGTGCAGATGCGTGCGAACCGTGCTGGTCGAGAGGCCCAGCTCACCGGCGATCTGCTTGTAGACCATCCCCCGGGCGAGCCGGCGGAGCACGTCGATCTCGCGCTGGGACATCGGGTTGGGATCGATCTGGCGGGGGCGTCCGCCGGCGCTGCCCAGCGGCAGCTCGTACATCACCGTGCGCAGGTCGGCGGGTTTGACGCCGACGACGCGGGCGACCGACAGCATCTCCGACGGCGACACGGCTCCGCCGAGCACGTGGTGGGCGAGCATGTCGGCGAGCCGGACCAGCGCGGCCTCATCCTCAGCGTCGGCGGCGTGGTGGCGCTCGATCACGCTCGCCACCGACTTCGGCAGCCCCCACCGCCGCGCCAGGACGCCGCCGACGAGCGCGTGGTCGACGCCGAGCTCGCGGCGCTCGGTCTGGATCCTTTCTTCCGGCGTGCGCGCATCGGCGTGGACCTGACGCGGGTAGCCGGGATACGCGTGGACCAGCACGAGCTTGCCGACGTCGTGCAGCAGCGAGGTCACCATCAGCCGGTCGCGGGCCTCATAGCCAAGCTCGCGGGCGAGCCGGTCGGCGACGCGCTGAGTGGCCGCGCCGTGCAGCCGGAAGCGCTCAGGGATCCCCTGCCAGACCGCGCTGCGCTCGAAGAAGTCGAACGTCCTGGCCCGGCTGGCGATCGCGTGCACGGTCCGCGGCGACAGCACCTCGACGCCCCGGACCGCGCTCTCGACTCGCCCGCGGTGGCGGCCGTCGACCTGGTTGGCCAACCGCAACACCGTCACCGACAGCGCGACGTCGGACTCGACGGCGGCGACCACCGCCGAGGTCTGCGGCTCGCCCGACTCGAACAGCCGCAGGACCCTGGTGCGCGACTCGGCCAGCATCGGGAACGCCTCCAGCGCCTCGAACGCCGCGGTCAGCCTGCGCCCGTGACCCTCGTTGTGGTGGCGCTCGTGGGACGCGTAGGGCCCGGGCGATATGCGCGGCGCGGCAGCGAGAGGCTCCTTGACGACAGTGCTCCCGCCGGCCTCTTCTATCGGCAGATCAGCTATGGGGCATCGGCCTTTCCTAGCCTGCGCGGGCGAGCGCGCGATCGATCCGAGTGAGCGTCTCCTGACGTCCCAGGAGCGTCACACTCTCGAAGATACCCGGTGACACGGTCGAGCCGGCGATTGCCACGCGGATCGGCTGGAACACTTTCCCGGGCTTGGCGCCCTTCGCCTCGACGACCGCACGCAGCGCCGCCTCGACGTTGTCGCAGCGTGAACGGCTCCACCGCGGCCAGCGCGTCGCGCGCCGCGCGCAGGTTCTCGGCGCCGCCGTCGCGTCCGATCACCTTGTCGAACGCCTTGGGGTCATCCGCGGGGCCGTCGAAGATGAACTCGACCAGCGGCCAGAAATCCGCCAGTGTCTGGATCTTCTCCGCGGAGATCTCGACCGCGCCGCGGAGCCCGGCGCGGCCGGTGAACTGCTCCAGGCGGGCGGTGAGCTCGTCGAGCGACAGCTCGCGCAGGTAGCGGCCGTTCATGTGGCGCAGCTTCTGCTCGTCGAACACGGCGGGGTTCTTGGACACGCGCTCGAGCCGGAAGCGCTCGGCCAGCTCGTCCATCGTGAAGTACTCCTCGTCGGCGGAGAATCCCGCGCCGAGCAACGCGATGTAGTTGTCGACCGCTTCGGGCAGGTAGCCGGCGGCGCGCAGCTCCTGGACCGAGGCCGCCCCGTGGCGCTTTGACAGCTTGCGGCCGTCTGGCCCGTGCAGCAGCGGCAGGTGCGCATAGCGCGGCGGCTGCTCCCCCAGCGCCTCGAACACGAGCAGCTGCGTGGGCGTGTTGGAGATGTGGTCCTCGCCGCGGACCACGTGGGTGATCCCGGCGTCGAGGTCGTCGACGGCGACCGCGAAGTTGTAGAGCACCGAGCCGTCGGCGCGGGCGATCACGGGGTCGTCGCGGCTGACGTTGGGAAAGCGGATCTCGCCGCGGATCACGTCGTCGAACACGGTGTCGCCGGCATCGGGATAGCGCAGCCGCACGGCGCCCGACTGCTCGGGCTCGCCGCGGAAGCCGCGCTCGAACCCGTGGCGCTCCTTGAAGGCCTTGACGTCCTCGGCGGTCGCGGTCGAGTGGTACGCGCGGCCGCTGTCGAGCAGCTGCGCGAGCGCCGCCTGGTGGCGGTCGGATCGGTGGGTCTGGAAGATCGGCCCCTCGTCGAAGCCGAGGTTCAGCCAGTCCAGCGCGTCGAGGATCTGCTCGACGTTCTCGGGGGTCGATCGCTCGCGATCGGTATCTTCGATCCGCACCACGAACGTGCCGCCCTGTCCCTTGGCCAGCAGCCAGTTGTACAGGGCGGTGCGGGCGCCGCCGATGTGGAGGGCGCCGGTCGGGGATGGAGCAAAGCGAACACGCATGAACAGGCTCTTGAGCAGTTCAGCACCCATGCTAATCGGCGCCCACGTCTCGAACGCGGGCGGCTTGAAGAACGCCGTCACCCGCGGATCCGACCGCGGCTGCCAGGCGATCCAGATCTTCAACCAGTCGCCGCGGATGTGGCGGCCGACCGCGTACACCGAGGACGACTTCGCCGAGTTCCGCGAGGCGATCGACGCCAGCGAGATCGAGGCGGTGCTGATCCACGCCGTGTACCTGCTCAACTCCGCCTCAGAGGACGCCGAGATGCGGTCCAAGACGCTGGCCTCACTGATCCAGTCGCTGACGCGTGGGCGACGGGATCCGCGCGGTCGGCGTGGTGCTGCACCCGGGCTCGGCCAAGGGAGGCGACGTCGGCAAGGCGATCGCCCGCGCCGGCAAGGTGATCAAGGAGGCGCTGGCGCAGACCGACAAGTGCCACCTGCACCTGGAGGACACGGCCGGCGCCGGCGGCACGCTGGGCCGCTCGTTCGAGGAGCTCGAGGCGCTGCTCGACGCGTCCGGCGGCGACAAGCGCCTGGGCGTGTGCCTGGACTCCTGCCACCTGCTGTCCTCGGGCTACGAGGTCCGGACCGTCGAGGGCCTGCACGACACGCTGAAGGAGTTCGACCGCGTCGTCGGCCGGCCGACGCCTGGGATCGCTGCACGTCAACGACTCGGCGACGCCGATCGGCTCCAACCGCGACCGGCACGCCGTGCTCGGCCAGGGCGAGTTCGGCGAGAAGGGCTGCGCGACGGTGCTGTCCGAGCCCCGGTTCGACAAGCTCCCATGCGTGCTCGAGACCGGGACCGACAGCGGCTCACCGAGCGCGGATGACGTCGCGCTCGCGTTCAAGCTCCGCAAGCGCGGGCTGGCGTCGCGCAAGCGCTCGGCGGCCGCCAAGCGCTCGAACGCCCCGAAGCGGACCTCCAAGCGATAGGTTCCCGCCCCGTGAGCGAGCGCAAAGCCGATGCCCTGGTCGTGTTCGGAATCACCGGCGACCTGGCGCGCAAGCAGACGTTCCGCTCGCTGTACCGGCTGGAGGCCCGCAAGCTGCTGGACTGCCCGGTGATCGGCGTGGCCGTCCAGCGACTGGGATGACGACCAGCTGCGCGAGCTGATGCGCCAGTCGGTGCAGAACAGCGGCGAGGAGATCGACGAGGACGTCGTCAAGCGCTTCGCGGCGCGGCTCTCCTACGTCAGCGGCAACTTCGCCGACGACAAGACCTACGAGCACGTCAAGCGGGCGCTCGGCGACCGCCGCAACCCGACGTTCTACCTCGAGATCCCGCCGTCGCTGTTCGGAATGGTGGTGAAAGGACTGGCGGGCGCCGGGCTGGTGTCCGACGGCCAGCGGGTGGTGGTCGAGAAGCCGTTCGGCCACGACCTGCAGTCGGCCCGGGACCTCGCGGCCGAGTTGCACCGGTACCTGCAGGAGTCCCAGATCTACCGGATCGACCACTTCCTGGGGAAGCTGGGGCTCGAGGAGATCCTGTACCTGCGGTTCGCCAACACGATGCTCGAGCCGGTGTGGAACCGCAACTTCCTGGCCAGCGTGCAGATCACGATGGCCGAGAAGTTCGGCGTCGAGGACCGCGGGCGCTTCTACGACCCCGTCGGCGCGCTGCGCGACGTGGTCGTCAACCACCTGCTGCAGCTGCTGGCGACCGCCGCGATGGAGCCGCCGGCCGGAAGCGATCCCGACACGCTGAAGACCGCCAAGAACGTGGTGTTCAAGGCGATGCGCGACGCCGAGCCGCGCTATTACGTCCGCGGCCAGTACGACGGCTACCGCGACATCGACGGCGTCGCCCCGGATTCGGAGACCGAGACTTCCGTGGCGCTGCGGCTCGAGATCGACACCTGGCGCTGGGCCGGGGTGCCGTTCTTCATCCGCACCGGCAAGTGCCTGCCGGTGACCGAGACCGAGCTGCGGCTGCTGTTCAAAGCGCCGCCTCGCGTGCACTTCGTCAGCGGCCCCCGCCGAACGCCGCAGCCCAACATGATCGTGTTCCGGATCGACCCGCACACGGGGATCCGGATGGTGCTCGCCGCCCAGCGCGCCGACCAGGCCGGGCCCGGCCGGATCCAGTTCGACATGGAGTTCGAGCACGAGGGCGGAGCCGGCGCGACCCCCTACGAGGTGCTGCTGTACGCGGCGATCGTCGGCGACAGCACCCACTTCACGCGCCAGGACAACGTCGAGGAGTCCTGGCGGATCATGCAGCCGCTGTTGGACTCGCCGCCGCCGGTGCTCCCCTACGCGAAGGGCACCTGGGGCCCGCGGGAGGCCGACGAACTGACCCACCGGTACGGCGGGTGGCAGGGTCCGTGGCTCTCGGAGTGAACTAGCGCGACCGATCGGGTCCGCGCGGATCGGCGACCCGCCGGTCTACGCTTAGCCGATGAAGCGACGGTCGCGCGCCACGCTGACCCCGTTGGGGGCGATCCTGCTCGGCCTGTTGGCGGCCGGGCTGGTGGCGGGGTTCGTCGGTTCCCACACGGTCCAGGTCGCCGGGTTCGTCGTGGTGGTGATCGCGGTCCTGCTGCTGCTCGCCGACCGCATTCCCGCGCGCCTGAAGTGGTGGCTGACGCCGCCGACGCTACGCAAGGCGTCGGGGCTGACCAAGCCCGAGCCGTGGACGAGCCGCCGTGAGCGCGAGCTGCTCGAGCTGCGCGCGCGCCGGCGGAGTGCCCCGCGTCCGGGGCCTCGGGCGCCGACGTCACCCGAGGCACGGCCGAAGCGCAGGACGCCCGGGCGGGGCGCCTAACCGCCGCCGGCCGCGACCCCGGCGTGCGGCACCTCGGCGATCTCGGCCTCGGCCAGGATCGCGTCGCCCAGCAGCGAGTCGAGCTCGGCGTGCAGGCTGGCGTTGCGGGTGACCCGGAACTGGGCGCCGAGCTTGAGCCGACGATGCCCGACCGAGGTGCGCAGCTCGATCACCACGTCGGACTCCCCCGGGAACCCGGCGAGCAGCTCGCGCAGGTCGCCCAGCACCGACGCCGGCAGCGCGGTGGCGTCGAGCCGCAGCCGCAGCGCGTCCGGCGTCGCGGCGGGCTTGGCGGCGAGCTCCTGGGCCTTGCAGACCTCTTCCTCGCTGGGCTGGAACAGCTCCACCTGCTGGGCGATGATGCAGGTCTTGTCGCGGTCCTTGTGGTCGACGCGACCGCGGACGAGCACGATCGAGTCGGGGTTGAGCGCCTCCTCGCTGGCCAGCAGCGGCTTGCCGAACACGATCAGCTCGACCGACGCCTCGAGGTCGTCGAGCGTCGCGAACATCATCGGGTCGCCCTTCTTGGTCCGGATCCGCTTGCACTGGGTGATCATCCCGCCGACCGTCACCCAGTCGCCGTCGCGGCGGCCGCCGAGCTCGCCCAGCTCACAGTCGACCCGCGCGCGCATCGCGGCGCGGACGTCCTTGAGCGGGTGGGCGGAGATGAACAGGCCGATCGACTCCTTCTCGGCGGCGAGCATCTCCGGCCGGTCGAACTCGATCGTCGGGATCGGGGCGTGGCTGGGCCGGGCCATGGCGCCAGCGCCGGCTGCCGCGGCGCCGCCGTCGAGGTCGCCGCCCAGGTCGAAGATCGAGCCCTGGCCGATCAGCGCGTCCTGTTGGGCCTTCTGGCCGGCGCCCTGGGCCTGCTCGAGCACCAACAGCATGCCCTTGCGGGTCGCGCCGGTCGAGCCGAACGCGCCGCACTTGATCAGCGCCTCGATCGCCTTCTTGTTGACCGCGCGGCCGTCGACCCGGGCGCAGAAATCCCACAGGTCGGTGAACGGTTGGGCGGGTGGGCCGTAATCACCGCGCGCCCGCTTGATCGCCTCGACGGCCGCGTAGCCGACGCCCTTGACCGCGTCCAGCCCGAACCGGATGTTGCCGTCGACGACCACGAACTCGTGGTCTGAGAGGTTCACGTCGGGCGGCAGGATCGAGATCCCCATCTGCTCGGCCTGCGCGACGAAGAACGGGACCTTGTCCTTGGTGTCCATCACCGAGGAGATCAGCGCGGCCATGTACTCGGCCGGGTAGTTGGCCCGCAGCCACGCCGTGCGGTAGGAGATCAGCGCGTAGCAGGCGGCATGGGAGCGGTTGAACGAGTAGTCGGCGGAGCGTTCGTTGGTCTGCCACAGCCAGTCGGTCACGTCGGCGCTGGTGCCCGAGGCGCGGCACCCTTCGACGAACTCCGGCCGGAGCTTGGCCATCGCCTCGCGGTTCTTCTTGCCGATCGCCTTGCGCAGGTCGTCGGCCTTGGCGCCGCTGAACCCGGCGAGGTCCTTGGCGATCTGCATCGCCTGCTCCTGGTAGAGGATCACGCCCTTGGTCGCCTCGAGGATCGGCTGCAGGCGCTCGTCGGGGTAGGAGATCGACTCGGGGTCGCGCTTCCCGCGGGCGTAGGTCGGGATCTGGTCCATCGCCCCGGGCCGGTACAGCGCGACCAGCGCGACGAGGTCGTCGAACTCCGTCGGCCGGACCTTCTTCAGCGCTTCGCGCATGCCCTCGGACTCGAACTGGAACACGCCGATCGAGTCGCCCCGGGCCAGCATCTCGTAGGTGGGAGCATGATCGAGCGGCAGCGTCGTCATGTCCGGGCGCTCGCCGGTCGAGCGGGCGACGATGTCGAGCGCGTCCTCGATCACGTCGAGGTTCCGGAGCCCGAGGAAGTCCATCTTCAGCAGGCCGATCTGCTCGATCGGCTTCATCGTGAACTGGGTGACGGTGCGGAACACGCGCTCGCCGTTCTCGTCGGTCCCGGCGTCGGCGATCTGCAAGGGGGCGATGTCGGTCAGCGGGCGGTCGGCGATCACGACCGCGGCGGCGTGGATCGAGGAGTTGCGGACGATTCCCTCGAGCCCCTGGGCGACGTCGACGATCTGCCGCGCCTCCGCGTCGCGGTCGACCTCTGCCCGCAGCGGCTGGCCCAGCTTCAGACACTCCTCGAAGCTCGGCGGCCGCCCCATGATCGGGTCGGGGATCAGCTTCGCCAGCCGGTCGCCGGCCCCGTAGTCGAACCCGAGCACGCGGGCCGCGTCGCGCGTGGCCGCGCGGGGGAACATCTTGCCGAACGTGACGATCTGGGCGACCGACTCCTTGCCGTACTTCTCGGTGACGTAGCGGATCACGCGCTCGCGGCCGCGCACCGAGAAGTCGATGTCGATGTCGGGCATCGATACGCGCTCGGGGTTGAGGAAGCGCTCGAACAGCAGCCCGTAACGCAGCGGGTCGACGTCGGTGATCGTCAGCGAGTAGGCGACGATCGAGCCCGCCGCCGAGCCGCGGCCCGGGCCGACGGCGATGCCGGCGTCCTTGGCGTACTTGACGAAGTCCCAGACGATCAGGAAGTAGGCGTTGAAGCCCATCCGGTCGATCACGCCGAGCTCGTATGTGGCGCGCTCGATCGCCTCGGCCGGAACCGGGTCGCCGTAGCGGTCGCGCAGGCCCTGCTGCACCAGCGAGCGTAGGTACTCGCCCTCCGATCGGCCGTCCGGCGTCGGGTAGCGCGGGATCAGCTGGCGGCCGAGCTCGAGCTCGACGTCGCAGCGCTCGGCGATCTCGATCGTGCTGGCGAGCGCCTCCGGCCACTCCGCGAACGCGCCGGCCATCTCCTCGGTCGAGCGCAGGTAGAACTCGTTGGTGTCGAAGCTGATCTTCGGCTGGGCGAGCGTCGACTTGGTCTGAACGCACAGCAGCGCGGCGTGGTGGTTGTAGTCCTCGCGGCGCAGGTAGTGGACGTCGCCGGTGCCGACCAGCGGACGCCCGACCTCGCGCGCGATCCGGACGATCCCCTCGTTCGCCTGGTCTTGGGCGGCGAGCCCGTTCTTCTGGACCTCGAAGTACACGTTGTCGGCCCCGAACGCGCCCATCAGCTCGTCGGCGTGGGCGCGGGCGTCGTCGGGGCGGCCGTCGAGCAGGAACTGGCAGAAGCGCGACTGCAAGCACCCCGTCAGCGCGATCACGCCCTCCGCGTGGGCGGCCATCTGCTCCATGTCGACCGACGGCTTGCCGCGCTGGTAGCCCTCCAGGAAGCCCGCCGAGGAGAGCTTGACCAGGTTCCGGTAGCCGGTCGGCGTGGCCGCCAGCAGCGTCAGGTGGAAGCGGTCAAGCCTCCCCGGGCTGCGGCGCAGGTGGTCCTCGACGACGTACACCTCGCAGCCCAGGATCGGCTTGATCTGGTGCTTGCGACAGGCCGTGAACAGCTCTACGGAGCCGTTCATCACGCCGTGGTCGGTCAGGCCGATCGCCGGCTGGTCGAAGGATGCGGCGCGCGCGGCGAGATCATCGATCTTGCACGCCCCGTCGAGCAGCGAGTACTCGGAGTGGACGTGAAGATGTGCGCAGGCTGAGCTCATAGAGGCGCCGCGGCCGGGGAACGTCCACGGGTCTTCGAGCATAGGCGCTCGCCCGGACGCAGCCGTGGGCGAGCTGGCGATTTGCGCGCTAGATGGTTGATTGCAGATCAGGCATCTACGTGCGCGCGTCTCGCCGCCGGCATCGGGCGATCGAGACGCTAATCGCCCGCGAGCTGCTTCTGCGCGAGCACGGCGCCGGCGATCAGCGCACCGCCGGTTGCCCCGGCGATCGCGATCGTGCGGACCGAAGGCTTGCGGGAGGCGCCGGGGGTCTTCCCCCGGACATACCACTTGACGCCCTGCCAGACGCCGTATCCGAGAACTTTGTATCCCATGCTCAGACGCTACCCGCGGTCGTCGTGTCTAACCCGCCAGGCCATCCGCGACTGCAGCGACCACAGCTCGATGAACCCGGGTGAGGCGTCGTGGGAGAACAACCCTCCGGACTCGCTGAACGTGGCCAGCTGAGCGTCGTAGACGGCGTTCGGAGACGACCGGGTGACCACCCGCGCCGAGCCCTTGTAGACCCTGACGCCGATCGTCCCGGTGACCTGCGCGTTGGCGGCGTCCATGTAGGCGTCCAGATCGGTCCGCAACGGCTCCAGCCACAGCCCCGCGTACACCAGGTAGGCCCATTTCTGGTCCAGCACGGACTTCATCTGGTTCTGGTGGATGGTCCCCACCAGCCGCTCGAGCTCCTGGTGGGCGGGCAGCACGATCGCCGCCGCGGGCACCTCGTAGATGTCACGGACCTTGAGCCCGACGATCCGGTCCTCGAGCTGGTCGACGATCCCGACCCCGTGGCGGGCGCCGATCTCGGCCACGCGCTCGATCAGCTCGACCAACCCGAGGCGGTCGCCGTTGAGCGTGACCGGCACCCCGCGCTCGAACCCGAGTTCCACGACCTCGGCCGCGTCGGGGGCCTCCTCGGGACGGGTGACGAGCTGGAACACGTCGTCGTCGGGCGCGTGGTCGAGCTCCTCGATCCAGCGGCCCTCGCTCGAGCGGCCCCACAGGTTGTCGTCGATCGAGTACGGCGCGACCTCGGTCCCGCCCTTGACCGGGATCCCGTTCTCGCGCGCGTAGGCGACCTCCTCCTCGCGCCCCATCCGCCACGAGCGGACGGGCGCGATCACCTTGAGCTCGGGCGCCAGCGTGGCGATCGTGGCCTCGATCCGCACCTGGTCGTTGCCCTTGCCGGTGCAGCCGTGGGCGATCGTGTCGCAGCCGGTCGCGCGGGCATGCTCGACCGCGAGCTTGGCGATCAGCGGCCTCCCCAGCGCGGTGAACAGCGGGTAGCCGCTGCCGTAGATCGCGTTGGCCCTGATCGCCGGCAGCACGTATTCGGCGGCGAACTCCTCGCGCGCGTCGACGATCCGGCACTCGAGCGCGCCGATCTGCAGGGCCTTGCCGCGGATCACCTCGTAGTCCTCGCCCGGCTGGCCGAGGTTGACGGTCAGCGCGACGACCTCCGCGTGATATTGCTCCTGGATCCACTTCAGCATCACGCTCGTGTCCAGGCCGCCGCTGTAGAGCAGCAGCACGCGGTGGACGTCCTCGGGACTCGCCTGGTAGGAAGCCGTCGGACGTAGGTCCGGCGCTTGGATCGGGTCGGTCATCGCTCGCTCTCGGTCAACGGGGGCAGGTAATCACGTGTCGCGACACTAGGCCTCGAGCCGCGCGCGCACTTCGCGCCACAACGCCTCGTAGGCCGGCGCGGCGCGTCCCCGGGGGGCGTACGTGGCGATCGCGTCGCGCTCCTCCCCCATCCGCTCGACCTCGACCGACGCCGGGATCGCGGCTTGCAGCACGTCGTCGCGCTCAGCGCGCAGCCGCTCCATCACCTCGCGATGGAGCTTCTTGCGGCCGTCGACCATCGAGAAGAACGCGAGCACCCGCGGCCCGCCCTCGCGCTTGCGGTGGCCGCTCGCGGCCTCGGCGACGACGGCGTCGAGCTGGGTCATCGTGCGCGACGACAGCGTCGCCGGGATGATCGGGACGAGCACCACGTCGGCGGCCTCGAACACGCTCTCGGACACCAGCGAGATGCTCGGCGGACAGTCCAGGAACACCCAGTCGTACTCGTCTTCCAGCGGCTCGAGCACGCGAGCCAGGCGGCGAGTGGGCTTCTTGAACTGGTCGAGCGCGAGGTCCATGTGACGGTAGGAGAAGTCCGCCGGCAGCAGGTCCAGGCCGGGATGGTCGGTGCCCTTGATCAGCTGGTCGACGTCGCTCTTGAGACGCACGAGCTTGTCGCCGCCGCCGCGGACCTTGGGCTTGACCCGGAACAGGTAGGTCGAGCCGCCCTGCGGGTCCAGATCCCACAACAGCGTCCGCAGCCCGTCGCCCGCGGCGAGGTAGGCGAGGTTCACCGCCGCCGACGTCTTGCCCACGCCGCCCTTGATGTTGTAAGTGGCGAGGACGCGGCTCACCGGAACGTCTCCTTGACGAGCGCTCGCTGCGAGCTGGCGGCGAACCCGGAGAACGTCTCGGCGAACTCGGCGCGCGCGGCGAGCTCGTCCTCGCGCAGCTTCGAGACCAGCACCCCGGTGGCCATCAGCGCCGGCGCACCGTCCGGCACCGATGCGAGCTCGTCGCCGAGCGAGGACAGCATCGCGACCTGGACCTCGCGGTCCTGATGGCGGCCGAGGACGTCCTGGAGCGACTTCAGCGACTTGATCATCGGCTTGACCACCTCCGCCGGGTACAGCGGCCCGCCGAACAGCTCGAGCAGGTAGCGCAGCTCCTTGCCGCGCTTGCGCAGCTCGTGATAGTCCTCGGCCGGGCTGGACTCGTCGATCGCCCCGCCCATCTCGACCATCCGGCGGTAGACGCGGCGGATGCGGGCGCCCGATAGCTCGCCGATCGCGCGCGCCGCGTCGGGGCGCTCGGCCTCGGGCAGCTGCTCGAGGCCGTCGAGGAGCTCCGCCCACTCGGCCATCAGCGAGGTGGTCCGCTGCGACCGCAGCGCGCGGACCATCGAGCGGCGCGCGGTCCGTCGCCGCTTGCGCAGCAACGCCAGCAGCGGGTCCAGGTCGTCGCGCATCTGCTCGGGCACCAACGCCCGCATCGAGTCGAATTCGAGCACGTACACGTCGAGGTCGCGGGTGTCGCCGGTGACCTGCTGGAGCCATTTGAACTCCGCCCGGAAGTGGGCCAGCGGCTCCGGCGGGAACACCTTCTTGAACTCGCGCTGGACCGAGCGTGAGCGGCGCACCGAGACCCGGTAGTCGTGCAGGAACTCGGTGTCGATATCGGCGATCGCACCGTCGAGGTTGGCCTCGATCACCTCGAGCAGTCCACGCAGCACGCGCGCCGCGGCCCTGTCCGAGCGCTCCTCGAACAGCAGCGGCACCGAGATCTTCGAGCCGATCCCCTCGGGCCGGCCGCCGGCCGCCAGTACCGCCTCGTCGAGCAGCGCCTGCTCTGCGGGATCGAGCCCGAGCTCGTGCGCCAGGATCATCTGCACCTGGTCCAGCTCTGAGTCATAGCCGCGGACGGCGACCGCGCGCACCCGGGGGTGCAGCCGCTGCTTACGCGACCCGGCGACCAGCTCGGGCTCCTCGAGCGTCATCCGCACGACGGTCTTGCGCTCCGCGTCGAGCACGCTGAGCGCCCGTTCGCGGCTGCGCACCCGGACCAGCGGCAGCAGCACGCGCGCGTCGGCCACGTCGAGCAGCGCGTCGCGCACCGGCCCGGGATCGAGCTCGGCCGGGAACAGGTACTTGTCCGGACGCGGCGCGGCCACCCACAGCCGCACGTCGCCCGACTCGCGGTCGATCAGCTTGAGGCTGCCGTCCTCGTGCGCGACTGACAGGCCGGCGTCGCGTGCGAGCGCGTCGAACGTGTCGTAGTAGGTGCGGTCGCTGCGGCGCGAGCCGCCGTCGGAGACCTCGAGGTGCTGCTCGAGCGCCGCGACCATCGCCGCAGGGGTGCTCTCCTCGGCGAACAGGAACTGCCGGTCGGTCACGGCGACAGCGCTCCCAGCCGGGCCACGGCGTCGTCGATCTGCTGCTCGGACACGATCAGCGGCGGCTCCAGGCGGATCGTGCCCGGGCCGGTGGCATTGACGACCAGCCGCTGCTCGAGCAGCGCGCGCCGGGCCAGCCCCGGCGCGTCGACCCCGTCGGCGACGTCGATCGCGAGCATCAGCCCCCGTCCGCGGACGGCGGCCACGTACCCGAGCGACTCGAGGCCGGCGCGCCAGGCGCTCCCCGAGTTCGACCACGCGCACCAGCAGCTCGGGGTCTGAGCAGATGTCGAGCGCGACCAGCGCCGACGTCGCCACCACCGGGCCGCCGGCGAACGTCGAGCCGTGGTCGCCGAGCTCGAACACGTCGGCGAGCCGCTCGCCGGTGATCAGCGCTCCGATCGGCAGGCCGCCGCCGAGCCCCTTGGCCGCGGTGATCGCGTCAGGCACGACACCGGTCTGCTCATAGGCCCACAGGCTGCCGGTGCGGCCCATCCCGCATTGAATCTCGTCGAACACGAGCGCGGCGCCGGCGCGGTCGCAGGCGTCGCGGGCCGCCCGCAGCAGCTCGTCGGAGAGCACGTTGATCCCCGTCTCCCCCTGGATCGGCTCGAGCAGCACCGCCGCGGTGCCGGAGTCGACGGCGGCGTCCAGCGCACCCGGGTCCTTCGGCACGACCGTGAACCCGGGGACCAGCGGCGCGAACGGCGCCTGCTTGGACTCCTGCGGGGTGGCCGACAGCGCGCCGTAGGTGCGCCCGTGGAAGGCCTGCTGGACGACCACGATCCCGCCGCCCGGCCGCGCCCGCCGGCAGAGCTTGATCGCCGCCTCGTTGGCCTCGGCGCCCGAGTTGCAGAGGAACACCTTGCCGCCCAGTGAGCTCTCGGCCAGCCGCGCCGACAGCCGCATCGCCGGGCCGGTGTAGTAGAGGTTGCTGGTGTGCATCAGCCGCCCGACCTGGTCGCGGACGGCCTCGACCACGCGGGGGTGGCAGTGCCCGACGTTGAGCACCGAGATGCCGGCGAGGAAGTCGAGGTACTCGTTGCCGTCGGAGTCCCACAGCGTGGCACCCGGAGCCGCGGACGAACTCGACCGGGTTGCGGGCGTAGGTCGCCGATCGTGTGCTCGCGCTCGAGCGCCTGGAGCTCGGCCAGGCTCATGCGCGCGGTCCGATCTTGGTGCCCTGGCCGGCGTCGGTGAACAACTCGAGCAGCAGCGAGTGCGGCACGCGGCCGTCGACGATGTGGGCGTAGGAGACGCCGCCATCGATCGCCTCCAGGCACGCCTGAAGCTTGGGGCGCATCCCGCCGGAGATCGTGGGCAGCGACGCCTCGATCACGTCGGTGCCGGCCTCGGACACGACGCTGGCGGGATCAGACGGGTCGCTCAACCAGCCGGGCACGTCGGTCAGGAACATCAGCTTGTAGGCGCCCAGCGCCTTGGCGACCGCGCCGGCGGCCTCGTCGGCGTTGATGTTGTACGAGTTGCCCTCGCGGTCGGCGCCGACGCTGGCCACGACCGGGATGTAGTCCTGGGCGACGTGGTTGAGCACGTTGACGTCGACGCGCTCGATCCGGCCCACGAAGCCGATGTCCTGCCCGCTGGGCGACGGCTGGCGGCTGGCCCGGAACAGCAGGCCGTCGTCGCCGCAGAGGCCGACCGCGGGCTGGCCGTGGCGGTTGATCAGCAGCACGATGTCCTTGTTGACCTTGCCGACCAGCACCATCTTGGCGACCTCGACGGTCGCCTCGCTGGACACCCGCAAGCCGTCGACGAACTCAACCGGCAGATCCAGCCGCCGCATGTACGACGTGATCTCAGGGCCGCCGCCGTGGACGACCACCGGGTTCATGCCCACGTACTTCAGGAGCACCACGTCGCGCGCGAACTCCTCCTTGAGCGCGGGGTCGGTCATCGCCGCGCCGCCGTACTTGATCACGACGGTCTTGCCGTAGAACTCCCGGATGTACGGGAGCGCCTCCAGCAGCGTGGTGATGTCTCTGACTGGGCGGATCTCGGTCACGTGGGCACTAGGTGGTGTACTCGGCGTTGATCGTCACGTACTCGTGCCCGAGGTCGGAGAAGTAGCGCTCGGCCTCGGCGCCCTCGCCGGGCAGGCCGATCTCGTATTCGACCTCGTCGCGGGCGACCGCGGCCGTCAGCGCGTCGTGGTCGTGGGGCACGAACGACCCGTTCGAGCAGACCTGGACTCCCTCGATCGCGATGTCCAGCGGCAGCGGCGCGGTCCCGGGGAGCGCCATCCCGGCCGCCTGCACGATCCGGCCCCAGTTGGGGTCGCCGCCGTACAGCGCGGTCTTGACCAGCGGCGAGTCGGCGATCGCGCGGGCCACCGCGCCGACCGCGGCCTCGTCGCCGCCCCGGACCACGACCCTGCCGATCCGCCGGGCGCCCTCGCCGTCGTCGGACGATCGACAGCGCCAGCTGGCGCATGACCGCGTCCATCGCCTCGCCGAAGTGCAGCTCGTCTGGCGTCTCGGGCTCCACCCGAACCCCGGACTCGCCGCTGCACTGGAGGATCACGGTGTCACTGGTCGACAGCTGACCGTCGACGCTGATCCGCTCGAACGAGCGCTTGACGGTGACCGCCAGCAACAGGTCGCAGGTCGCCGGCGACAGCACGGCGTCGGACTGCACGAAGCACAGCAGCGTGGCGAACCCGGGCGAGATCATCCCGGCGCCCTTGGCCTGGGCGGTCAGCCGCACGGTCCCGCCCGACAGCTCGACGTCCAGGCAGGCGCGCTTGGCGAACGCGTCGGTGGTGCGGATCGCGTCGGCGAACGCGCCGTCGCCGTCGGCGCTCAGCTCGTGGGCGGCGCTGCCGATCCCGCTCATCACCGAGCTCATCTCCAGCGGCACGCCGATCACCCCGGTCGAGGCGACCGCGACGTGCTCCTCCGAGCCCACGCCGGCGGCGATCGCGACCGCGCCCTGCATCCGGGCCGCGTCCTCGAGCCCGCCGCGGCCGGTGGCCGCGTTGGCGTTGCCGGAGTTCACGACGATCGCCCGGATCGCGTCCAGGCGGCAGCGCTCGCGACACAGCAGCACCGGCGCCGACTGCGTGCCCGAGCTGGTGAACCGGGCCGCGCTGGTCGTCCCCGGCGCCGACGACGCCATGATCCCGAGGTCCATCGCGCCGCTGCGCTTCAGCCCGCAGGCGACTCCCGCGGCCCGGAATCCCTGCGGCAGCCCGCCGGGGAGCTCGGTGGCGTGGTCGGGCGCGTCGACCCAGCGCGAGGCGAAGAACGATTCGGTGGCGGTCACCGGTGCACTAGATCCCTTCAGTCTCGGGTCGGCCGAACATCAGGTTGAGGTTCTGGATCGCCTGCGACGCCGCGCCCTTCCACAGGTTGTCGAGCGCGCCGAACACGATCACGCGCCCGGTGCGGTCGTCGCGGTGGACCGAGATCCGGCAGATGTTGGTCTCGCGGACGTCGCGCACGCCGGGGAGGCCCTCGGTGAGCTCGACGAACGGCTCGTCCGCGTAGGCCTCTAGATAGAGCGCTCTAGCGTCCCTGGGGCCCCCCTCATTACACAGAGTCACGTAGCAGGACACAAGCTCCCCCTGGTCGAGCGGAATCAGGTGGGGCGTGAACGTGATCCGCAAGTCGGACCCGAGCGCGGCCAGCTCCTGCTCGATCTCGGGCGTGTGACGGTGGCGCGGCACGCCGTAGGGGCTGAGGTTCTCGTCGACGGTGACGAAGTGGGTCTTCTCGGTGGCGGCGCGGCCAGCGCCCGATACGCCCGACTTGGCGTCGATCACCAGGTCCTCGATCAGCCCGGCGCGGGCCAGCGGCGCGAGCGCGAGCACGGCGGCGGTCGGATAGCAGCCGGGGTTGGCCACGATCGCCGCGTCGCGGATCTGCTCGCGGTAGAGCTCGGGTAGCCCGTACACGGCCTGGTCGAGCAGCTCGGGCGCCTGGTGCTCGCGGTACCACTCCTCGTACACGGCCGGGTCGCGCAGCCGGAAGTCGGCGCTGAGGTCGACCACGCGCACGTCGCGGGCGCGCAGCTGCGCCACGAGCGGCGCCGACGCCCCGTGCGGGTAGGCCACGACCGCGGCGTCGATCTCGGCGTGGCGGTCGAGATCGAGCTCCTCGAGCACGATCGGGACCCGGTGAAACGGATACAGCTCGTCGAGCCGCACGCCCACGTCGCTGCGCGCGGTCAGCGCCCGAAGCTCGAACGAGGGGTGCCGGTACAGCAGCCGCGCGGCCAGCGCGCCGGCGAACCCGGCGGCTCCGAACACCGAGACGCTGGTGGACCCGCGGAACTAGGCGGCACGGACCCTCCCGTCCAGCTCGTCGCTCGAGCGCCCGAGTGATCGCCGCGCGGCGGGCGGCGACCTCCTCGTCGGTCAGCGTGCGGTCGGGCGCCCGGTAGGTCAGCCGCAGCGCCAGCGAGACGTTGCCGGCACCGAGCCGCTCGGCGTCGCGGTAGACGTCGAACACGGTCACGCGCGCGAGCAGCGGCGCGCCGGCGCGACGCACGACGTCGAGCACGTCGGAGGCCGCGACGTCGTCGGCCACCACCACCGCAAGGTCCTCGCGCACCTCCGGGAAGCTGGTCACGTCGACGTACAGCGGCGTGTCGGGCAGCGGCACCGCGTCGAGGTCGAGCTCGAACGCGGCCACGGTGTCCTCGATGTCCCACTCGGCCGCGACCAGCGGGTGGATCTCCCCCAGCCAACCGGCCGGCTTGCCGTCGACGCAGGATCCGCGCCGCCCGGCCGGGATGCAGGAACGGCTCGGTAGCCGGCTCCAGCGTCCAGCGGGCGCGCAGCACGTCGAGCAGCCCGCCGAGCACGCCCTTGGCGGCGAAGAAGTCGGCGCGGGCCGGGTCGGGCTCGCGCCACGTGGCCGGGCGGACCGGCCCGATCAGCAGCGCGCCGACGTGGTAGGGCTCCCGCGGGAGCCGCCCGTCGCCGGCTGGGAAGTACACGGGCCCGGCCTCGAACAGACGCAGCGTCCCGGCGCCGTGCGAGCGGTTGCGACGGGCGATGTCGAGCATCGATCCCAGCAGCGTCGTGCGCAGCTGCGACTGCTCGGTCGACATCGGGTTCTCGAGCTCGAGCGCGCGGTGGTCGGGCAGCCGCAGCCGCCGCGCCAGGTCGGGGCCGACGAAGCTCCAACCGACGATCTCGTGCAGCCCCTGGGCGGTGAGCGCGTCGCTGGCCCGCCGGCGCAGCCGCTGCAGCGGGGTCAGCCGCCCCGACGCCCCATGACGCGAGGGGAGCGTCGCGGGGAGCTTCTCGAGCCCGTCGAGGCGGGCGACCTCCTCGATCAGGTCGGCCTCGCGGGTGACGTCGCCGCGGCGGAACGTGGGGACGGTGGCGTCGAGCCCGTCGGGCGCGTCGGCGGTCACGAACTCGAGCGCGTGGAGGATCTCGGCGCAACGCTCCCGCGGGATCGGCGCGCCCAGCAGTCCGCTCACGCGCGCGTCGCGCAGCCGGATCGTGAGCGGCTCGGGCCGGGCCCGCCGACGTCGATCGTGCCCGGGGCGAGCCGCGCGCCGCACAGCTCGATCATCAGCGCGGCCGCGACCGCCTGGGCCTCCAGCGCCTGCTCGGGCTGGATCTGCTTCTCAAACCGCGCCGAGGCCTCGCTGCGCAGGCCGAGCCGCAGCGACGTGCGGTGGATGTTGGGGCCGTTCCAGTTGGCCGCCTCCATCAGCACGCGGGTGGTGCCGTCGTGCGACCTCGGAGCGCAGGCCGCCCATCACGCCGGCGATCGAGGTCGGGCCGTCGGCGTCGGCGATCAGCACCATCTGATCGTCGAGCGTCCGCGTCTGGCCGTCGAGCGTGTCGACGGTCTCGCCGGATTGCGCCCGGCGGATCGTGAGCTGGCGCCCGGCCACCCGGTCGAGGTCGAACGCGTGCAGCGGCTGGCCGGTCAGCAGCATCACGTAGTTGGTGATGTCGACGACGTTGGAGATCGGCCGCTGGCCGGCGGCCATCAGCCGCGCCTTGAGCCACGGCGGGCTGGGGCCGATCTTCACGTCCTCGAACACCCGCGCGGTGAACCGCGGGCACAGGTCGGGGCACTCGACGGTGATCCTCGATCCCCTCGACGTCCCCCGTGGCGCCCGGATCCTCGGTCCACGGCGGCTCGCGCAGCGGCGCGCCGGTGGCCGCGTGGACCTCGCGGGCGATCCCGTAGATCGCCAGGCAGTCGGGGCGGTTCTGGGTGATCTCGAGCTCGAGCACGTCGGTCGAGATCGGCAGCACGTCGGCCAGCGGCGAGCCCGGGCGCGAGGTGGTCGTCGTCGAGCACGATGATCTCGGCGTGGTCGGTGCCGATCGCGAGCTCGTCCTCGG
This sequence comes from uncultured Solirubrobacterales bacterium, assembly GCA_963831845.1. Lineage (GTDB taxonomy): Bacteria > Actinomycetota > Thermoleophilia > Solirubrobacterales > Solirubrobacteraceae > Palsa-465. The sequence continues at coordinate 356,720 of CAWHRT010000022.1, forward strand.
CCAGGATCATCCCGTTGGACTCGAGGCCGCGCAGCTTGGCCTTGCGCAGCGTGGCGCCGTCGGGCATCACCGCGCCGGGCGTGGCGACGGCCACGGTCTGGCCGGCGGCGACGTTCGGGGCGCCGCACACGATCTGCGAGGGCTCGCCGTCGCCGATGTCGACCACGCACAGCCGCAGGCGGTCGGCGTTCGGGGTGCGGCCTCGCGCTCGAGCACCTTGCCGACCACGAAGTGGTCCGAGCTCGGCGACGCCGTGATGCTCGATCCGCTCGACCTCGGTCCCGGTCATGTCCAGCCGCTCGGCGAGCGTGTCGGCGTCGAGCTCGGGCCGGCAGTACTCGTGCAGCCATTCCAGCGGGACGCGCATCAGCTCCCGTCTCCCCGGCGGCGGACGGCGGCGATCATCCGAACTGCTCCAGGAACCGGACGTCGTTGTCGTAGAGCAGGCGCAGGTCGGGGACCCCGTGCTTGAGCATCGCGATCCGCTCGATCCCCATCCCGAACGCGAACCCCTGGACCTTCTCGGGGTCGTATCCGTACTCGCGCACGTACTCGAAGACGTTCGGGTCGACCATCCCCGCGCCGAGGATCTCGATCCACGCCGTGCCCTTGCACAGCGGGCACCGCTGGCCGTCGGCGGTGACGCCGTCGGTGCAGTTAAAGCACGAGACGTCGACCTCGACGCTGGGCTCGGTGAACGGGAAGAAGTGGGGCCGCAGCCGCACCTGGCGCTCGTCGCCGAAGATCGCGCGGGCGAACGTCAGCAGCGTCCCCTGGAGGTCGCCGAGGGTGATGTCGGTGTCGACCGCCAGTCCCTCGATCTGATGGAACTGCGGCGTGTGGGTGGCGTCGGAGTCGGGGCGGTAGACGCGCCCGGGGACGACGATGTAGATCGGCGGCGGCTGGCTCTCCATGGCGCGGATCTGGACCGGCGAGGTGTGCACGCGCAGCAGCACCGTCTCGGGGTCGAACAGGTCGTCGACGGGCTTGACGTAGAAGGTGTCGGTCATCAGCCGGGACGGGTGCGTGACCGGGGTGTTGAGCGCGTCGAAGTTGTAGTAGGCGGTCTCGACCTCGGGGCCCTCGGCGATGTTGAAGCCCAGCCCGATGAACACGTCCTCGATCTCGCGGCGGGTCTGGGTGATCAGGTGCAGGCGGCCGATCTGCGGGAGCGGGTCGGCCGGCAGCGTGACGTCGACCCGGTCCTCGGCGAGGCGCAGGTCGAGCTCGGAGGCGGCCAGCTCCTGCGACCGGCGGTCGACCGCGGCCTCGAGCGCCTGCCGCGTCCGGTTGGCGGCCTTGCCGACCGCGGCGCGCTGCTCGGGCGGGAGCTGGGCGACGCCGCGCAGTAGGTTGGGCAGCTCGGCCTTGCGCCCCAGGAAGCGGATCCGCGTCTCCTCCAACGCCTCGCTGCTGCCGGCGGCGCCGATCGCGGCCTGGGCGTCCTGCTCGATCTGGCGGATCTGGTCGATCATGCGCGGGCCATCCTAGTTAGCCGGCTACCTCATACAGGGCGATCGTGGCCGCCATCGCGGCGTTGAGCGAGTCGGTCTCGATCGGGATGTGCGCGACGCGGTCGGCCCGCGCGATCACGTCCTCGGGCAGGCCCTCGCGCTCGGATCCGATCAGCAGCGTGGTCTCGGGACTTGCGTCGATCGCCGCCAGCGGCTCACCGCGGCCTGAGGCCAGCGCGATCTTCGCCCCGGGCAGCGCGGCGGCGTCTTGCGCCCGAGCCAGCGGGACCGCGAACACCGCGCCCATGCTGGCCCGCACCGCCTTGGGGCCGAACGGGTCGGCGCTTCCGGGCCGAGCGCGACCGACGAGGCGCCGAACGCGCGCGCGCAGCGCAGCACCGCGCCGACGTTGCCGGGGTCGTGGACGCCGTGCAGGTAGACGCACAGCGGCCCGAGCGGCGACGGCGCCCAGCGCTCCTCGTAGACCGCCAGCGCCCGCGTGCCCGACCCCAGTCCCGAGGCCTGCGGCCAGCAGCTCCGGCTCGACCTCGACGCCCGGCAGGCCGCTCCCGGCGGCGCAGTAGCGCTCGACGGCCTCCCAGCCGGCCGCGTCGGCCGCCGCGAGCAGATCCTCGCCCTCGGCCACGAACCGGCCCGAGCGCTCGCGCCAGCGCCGCCGGCCGCGGAGCTTGCGGATCTCCTTGAGCTTCTGGTTGTGGGGGCTGGTGATCGTCATCGGTGCGGGGATAAAAAAGGCGCCGTCCCTTTCGGAAGCGGCGCCCGTTGGCGGTGCTGGTGGGTCGGCTGTGCGTCAGCCGGCCGCCAGCGCCTCGCGGGCGCGGTCGGCAACGCGTCGGAAGGTGTCGGCGTCGCGGACGGCGATGTCGGCGAGCATCTTGCGGTCGAGCTCGACGCCGGCCAGCTGCAGGCCGTGCATGAACTGCGAGTAGGACAGGCCGTGCTGGCGCGCGGCGGCGTTGATCCGGGTGATCCACAGCCGCCGGAAGTCGCGCTTGCGGTTGCGCCGGTCGCGGTAGCGGTACTGGTCGGCCTTGAGCACGGCCTCCTTGGCCGTCCGGTAGTGCCGGCTGGCGTCGCCGCGGTAGCCCTTGGCCAGCTCGAGCGTCGCGCGGCGCTTCTTGCGCGCGTGAACGGAGCGCTTGACGCGGGTCACGAGCGCTTCTCCCCGAGCAGGATCTTCACGCGCGCCTCGTCGTGCTTGGAGATGACCGCCGGCCGCGCCATGTGCCGCTTGCGCTTGGGCGACTTCTTCTCGAGGATGTGGCTCGAGAACGAATGGCGGCCGCGCACCTTGCCGGTGGCGGTCACGCTGAAGCGCTTCTTGGCGCCTGAGTGGGTCTTCATCTTCGGCATGCTCGGGCGACTAGTAAAGCAGACGGCTTCCGAGGCGCTCGGTCGGGCAGCCGCGCACCAGCCGCAGCGGGCCCGAGACGGTCAGTCCGAGGAGTCTTCTGAGACCGCGGAGGCGACCGGCTCGGAGCGGTTGCCGTTGGCCTCGGCGTTGTCGGCCTCGGCGTCGTCGGCCTCGGCGTCGCTGGCCCCGGCGTTGTTGGCGCCTGCGTTGCTGGTCTCGGCGTTCGCTTCGGCGTTGGCCTCGGCACGGGCGCGCTCGCGGCGGCTCTGCTTGCCGCGGACCTCGGGCTTGTCGTCCTCGGCCTGTTGCTCGGTCTCGCCGGCGAGCACGGCCTTCGACGGGGCCAGCATCATCGTCATGTTGCGCCCGTCCTGGAGCGGCGACTGCTCGACCACCGCGATCTCGGACAGCTCCTCGGCGAGCCGGTCCAGCAGCGCCGTCCCGCGCTCGGGGTGGGTCACCTCGCGGCCGCGGAACATGATCGTGATCTTGACCTTGTCCTTGCCGAGCAGGAAGCGGGTGACGTGGCCCTTCTTGGTGTCGTAGTCGTTCTGCGCGATCTTCGGGCGGAACTTGATCTCGCGGATCGTGATCTGCTGCTGGTGCTTGCGCGCGGCCTTCTGCTTCTGGGCCTGCTCGTACTTGTACTTGGAGTAGTCGAGCACGCGGCAGACGGGCGGGCGCGCCTCGGGGGCCACCTCGACCAGGTCGAGGTCGCGCTCCTGGGCGTACGCGAGCGCCTCGGACGTCTTGACGACGCCGATCTGCTTGCCGTCCTCGCCGACGAGCCGGACCTCGGGCACGCGGATCCGGTCGTTGATCCGGGTCTGGTCCCGCTCCGGCGGGCGCCGGTCGAACCTTCGGGGGACCGGCACTAGCTGCGGAGGCGGCCTGTGTTCAAGCGGCGCCGGGCCGTGTGTGGTGAAGCACTTGGATCAACGAACGCGAGTATAGCGGCGCGATTCGGTCGTCGAGGGAGATTTATCGACCGGGCGCGACGCGCGCTTACTTCCCCGTCCAGGCGCTCGACGAACTCCGCCACGGCGACCGATCCCTCGTCACCGCGGCGGTGCTCGCGCACCGCGACCTCGCTCGGCCTCCTGCTCGCGATCGCCGACCACGAGCATGTACGGGATCTTGCGCAGCTCGGCGTCGCGGATCTTGCGGCCGACCGATTCGGTCCGGTCGTCGAGCTCGGCCCGCAGCCCCGCCGCCCGCAGCCGGTCCACGACCCCGCGCGCGTACTCGACGTGGCGGTCGGCGATCGGCAGCACGATCGCCTGCACCGGGGCCAGCCAGACCGGCAGCTCGCCGGCGAGGTGCTCGAGCAGGATCCCGATGAAGCGCTCGTAGGAGCCCATCAGCGCCCGGTGGATCATCACCGGCTGGTGCTCGGCGTTGTCGGCGCCGGTGTAGGTCAGGCCGAAGCGCTCGGGGAAGTTGTAGTCGAGCTGCACGGTCCCGAGCTGCCACGAGCGGCCGAGCGAGTCGGTCATGTGCATGTCGATCTTCGGGCCGTAGAAGGCGCCGTCGCCCTCGTTGACGTCGTACTCGAGCTCCTGTTGACTCGAGCGCGCTGTGCAGCGCGGCCTCGCTGCGGTCCCACAGCTCGTCGGAGCCGATCCGCTGCTCGGGCCGGGTCGACAGCTCGAGGCGCACGTCGAGCCCGAACACGGCGTAGGTGGCGAACGCGAACTCCAGGCAGCCGGCGACCTCGTCCTGGATCTGGTCCTCGGTGCAGAAGATGTGCGCGTCGTCCTGGGCGAACTGGCGCACGCGCAGCAGCCCGTGCAGCGTGCCGCTGGGCTCGTTGCGGTGCAGCAGTCCGGGCTCGGAGTAGCGGACCGGCAGGTCGCGGTAGGAGTGGCGCTGCGATCGAGTACAGCTGGCAGTGGCCGGGGCAGTTCATCGGCTTGAGCGCCATCGGCCGGTCCTCGGACTCGGTCACGAACATGTTGTCGCGGTACTTGTCCCAGTGGCCGGAGGTCTTCCACAGCGAGCTGTCGTAGAGCATGCGGGGTCTTGACCTCGGTGTAGCCGCGCTCGCGGCCCATCTCGCGGCTGAGCGCGACCAGCGAGTTGAACACCTCGGTGCCCGCCGGGAGCCAGAACGCCGAGCCGGGCGCGACCTCGGAGAACGTGAACAGCCCCAGCTGCGGGCCGAGCCGGCGGTGGTCGTTGGCGCGGGCGCGCTCGAGCTGCTCCAGGTACTCCTCGAGCTCCTGCTTGCGAGAAGAACGCGGTCCCATACACGCGCGTGAGCATCGGTTGGCGGCGTCGCCGCGCCAGTACGCGCCGGCGACCGACTGCAGCTTGAACGCCTTGATCCGCTTGGTGCTCGGCGAGTGCGGGCCGCGGCACAGGTCGGTGAACGGACCGTTGGTGTACAGCGAGACGGTCTCCAGCGGGTGCGCGGGGTCCGCGTTGCGCAACCAGGTCCTCGATCAGCTCGACCTTGTAGTCCTGGTGCTCGGCGCGGAAGCGCTCGAGCGCCTGCGTCGGTGGTGACGTCCTCGCGCACGAACGGCTCGTCGGCGTCGATGTGCTCGCGCATCCGCGCCTCGATCCGCTCGAAGTCCGCGTCGCTGAGCGATACGCCGTCGGGGAACTCGAAGTCGTAGTAGAAGCCGTTCTCGATCGGCGGCCCGATCGAGATCTTGACCCCGGGGTAGAGCTCGAGCACCGCCTCGGCGAGCACGTGCGCGGCGTCGTGGCGGATCAGCTGCCAGCGCGTCGGCGCCGCTGCGGTCGGTGAGGATCTCGAGCTTGTGGCCGGTCGCCGTTGGCGCTGTCGGCAGCGGGCGGCCGAGGTCGCGCAGCTCGCCGTCGACCTTGATCGCCAGCGCCGCGCGGGCCAGACCGGGGCCGATCGCGGCGGCGGCGTCGGCGCCGGTGGCGCCGTCGTTCAACGCCAGGATCTTGCCGTCGGGGAGCTCGTAGTCCTTCACCGCCTGGATGCTAGTGGCGTGCGCTCAGCCGAGCCGCGAGGGGCGGGCGGACGGCGGGCGGACGGCGGGCGGACGGCGGGCGTCACGAGGCGGGACGTGAAACGTCCTCATACGGGACGTTTCACGTCCCGCTTCCCGTGCCTCCCTGGGCCGCGGCGCAGCGGCGCTACATGCAGACGATGTCGGTGCGCTGCAGCGGCTCGCAGGGCGGCTGCACCGGGTGAAGCGGCGGGCCGGGGGCCACGATCGGCCCGTTGTTGGTCCCCGACGCCTTCACGTGGAACGTGAACTTCCCGATCGTGCGGACGACCGCGATGAACTGCGGGCAGGCCTTGGCGGGTCCGCACACCGGCCGCATTGTCTCGACGATCCGGCCGTGGAACGTGCCCGCGCACCACGAGCTGCTACCGGTCGGGATCAGCTTCGCGCTCACGCGCGCGCCGTTGCGCTTGGCCCCGACGGTCGTGAATGCGAACGACTGGCACCCGTGCCGGGCGGGGCCGCGCGCGTTGATCTCATAGCGCCGCAGCGTCCCGATCTGACCGGTGGTCTTCTGCGGAGCGGTGAATCCGATCGCGAAGTGCGTGCGGGCGCCGCCCGTCGACGGCTTCATCGTGATCCGGTTCTTGGCCACGGCCGAGGCCGGCACGGCGGCGATCCCAGCGACCACGAGGCAAGCGGTCAATCTGACTCTCATCCACAAGCCACACTACCCCCTGGTGGGGAATTCTCACGCCCGCTACATTTACGCCTCCCAGGGCGATTAGCTCAGCTGGGAGAGCGCCGTCTCGACAAGGCGGAGGTCACTGGTTCGAGCCCAGTATCGCCCACTTAGCTGCAGGGATTCGCGTACTTCCTCGCGGGCCTGCTGAATGGCCTCGGCGGCGGGGATGCGAGGCTTGGCTTCCAGCTCTCGCATCGTCCCCGCGTAAGCGGTCGTCACTCCGGTCGACACGAGCGCAGCCAGTCCTCGCCAGCCGTGACGCCGCTCCTCTGGGCGACTCGGTTGTGCGACTCCGCGCCACGCGGCTCGGGTGCGGACGATCGCGAAGGCATCGACCGTGAGGATCGACGGTGCTGGCCAGCGCCAGAACCGTGGGTGTGGTTCTGGCGCTGGCGGTTGCTCGCGAGCGGGTGCGGGCTCAGGACGCGGTCGCGTTCTAGGCGCGCTGGGTCAGGTGGGCGTGGGGAAGCGTCCGCTTCTGGCCGCCGACCCTAAGCACGGTCTTTCCTTTGACGGTGCGGGCGTGGGTCGCCAGCCAGTGGTTCCCGACGGTGGTCGCCGAGCGCACGTTGTTGGCGGCCAAGTCGAGCACGATGTTGTCGCCGGCCCCGCCGTCGAGCGTGTCGTTTCCGGGTCCACCGATGAGCACGTCGTCGCCCGCGCCGCCGGTCAGCACGTCGTCACCGGCGCCGCCGATGAGCACGTCGTCGCCGTCGCCGCCGTTCAGGCTGAGCAGAATCGAGCCGGCGGCGACCCCGGAGGCATCGATCACGTCGTCGCCGCCGAGGCTATTGACCGTGAGCCGGTCGTTGCTGGCGCTGGCGCCCGACACCGACACCTGGGCCGAGAGGCCGGCGACTTGGGCGTTCGGTCCAGCGCCGGTGACGGTCACGACGTCGTCGGCGTTGGTGCCGTTGACGACCACGTTGTCGGGCGCCCCGTCGTCGCCGCCTCCGCTCGCGGCCAGGTCGGCGTGCACGTTGGTGACGTCAGTGCCAGTGAGGTCGTTGACGACGAGGTTGTCGGTGCCGCCGAGCGTTTTGGCGACGATCGACTCCACCCCATCGAGGTCCATCGTGATGTTGCCGACGTTGCGGACGAAACGCACCCGCGATCCGTTGGCGGAGACGTCCATGTTCTCGTTGACGTTGCTGCCGTTGAACAGCATCGTGTCCCTGCCGTCCTGACCCTCGACCGTGTCGCTGCCGTCGCCGGGATCCCACTGCAAGCTGTCGTCTCCGGCTCCGAGCAACGCGGTGTCGTCGCCCTGGTTGCCGTCGATGAAGTCGTTGCCGTCGCCGCCGAGCAGCACGTCGGCGCCGTTGCCGCCCAGCAACGTGTCGTTGCCCGCACCGCCGTCGACCGTGACCTTGATCAGCGCCGCCAGGTTGCCGGTGGCGGAGAACTGGTCGTCGCCGCCGTTCATGTTGACGTCGAGGTTCTCGCTCGTGCCGATGTCGATCGAGAACGGCGCCGGGGTGAGCGCGATCGAAGCGGACGCGGGCGCCGTTGGCCGTGGTCGTGAACTGCTCCGCGCCGTTGCCGCCGTTGACCTCGACGGTGTCGACGCCGTCACCGCCCTCGTTGAGGTCGGTGTCGTCGCCGGGGTTCCAGATCATTCGGTCGTTGCCGCCCTGGCCGAACACCTGGTCGTCGGCGTCGCCGCCGGTGAGGGTGTCATTGCCGCCGCCGCCGACCAGCAGGTCGTTGGCGCCCTTGCCGAGGAGCGTGTCATTGCCGGCCTGGCCGAACAGCTGGTCGGCACCGGAGCCGCCGGTGAGGATGTCGTTGCCGTTCCCGCCGAACAGCCGCGCTGCGGGCAGCGCGCCGTTGGCCTCGTTGAGCGCGATCTGATCGCGGCCGGCGAGACCGAAGACCCTGACCAGCGCGGTGTTGGCGACAGTTGGCGTGCCGCCGATGGGGCCGACCGCGCCGCCGTTCACCAGGATCCTGCCCGCCGCGTCGCGGCTGATCACGATCGAGTTGTCGGCGCCGTCACCGGACACGGTCAGCACGCCGTCGCTGAACGTCGCGGTGGTTGCCGCGCTCGCCGGTGCGGCCATAGCGGCAAGTGCACCGGCAGCGACGATCCCGGCCACCAGCTGGCGGGTTCCACGTCGCCGGGGGTTGAGAGCTTTTGCATTCATCGTGTCTCCTTTGTGAGCGGCCAGCCGTCGATCGGCCGGGGCGATTGCCCCGCCTCATCCAGCCTTTGCAACTCGTTTGCAAGATGGATCTGCCTTGTGTGAGGTACGCAGCACACCGCCACCCGGTTCGCACCGGGTCGGACGGTCTTGGCTCACCGGGAGCCCTAACGGCTGGATCGCCAAGACCAGCGCCGTCTGGCACCGCCGGCACAGCGACACCGGCGATCGCCGAAGCAATAGACGGCGGCGAAGGCAGCGTTGCGTGGAAGGACTCGTCGGCAGCGAGGCCTCCGATGGCCGCTCGCACGCGGGTGGAGAACCGCTCAGAGCGCGGCGCGGTGGTGCAGACCGGGAGGACGGCTAGGGCGTACGCGGCCGTTTGCGCTCGGCGCCGACGGATGCGTGAGCGAACTGTTGCTTAGACGAGCGTGACGATGCTCTCGACTGGCGAGACGTCGGACTCGGGTACCGAACGCCCGAAGCGCTCGAACGTTGGCGTAAGCCGATCTCGCACGAACGCGTCGAAGTCCTCCTGGGAATCCCAGACGGTAATGGTTCGCCAACCGGCGTCCGTCGGCCCGGCGATCCGCAGCCGACCGCCCGCGGGCGGGTTGTTCTCGAGGTCGAGTGCCGTCATCAGCGCCGCGTCCTGCTCAGCTCCGGCGCCCGGTGCAACTGAGATCACAACGATTGACATGGTGGACCTCCTGGCTTTGGAGAAGCGGTTTCCGGAGTCTACGGATGCAGGTTGGTAACGCCGGCCGCGCCGAGGCGATCGGCGAACGCGTGGTTTTGTCACATGAGCTACGTTGCGCGGGACGCCCGCTCTGCGACGAATTCGACCGCCAGCACATCGCCCACGTTCCGGTCCAATGCCGGCTAGCCCCACCCCGCAACTGGCTACAAGACTTTCGCGAGCCGGACCTCGGCCGCGCGGTCGGGGTCGACCAGCGCCTCCAGCGCAGTGTCATACGACGGCAGTGACAGGACCGTGCCGTCGTGCAGCAGCATCAGGTAACGGTTCATCGTGCGCAGGAACGCGCGATCGTGCGAGACGGCGACGACCGTTCCCCGGAAGCCCGCCAGCGCCTTCTCCAGCGCTTCTGAGGACTCGATGTCGAGGTTGTCGGTGGGCTCGTCGAGCAGTAACAGGTTGTGACCCTCGAGCTCGAGCACCAGCACCTCGAGTCGCGCCTTCTGCCCGCCGCTGAGCAGGTCGTAGGATCGCCGCGCCGCGTCGGCAAGGCCATAGCGGGCCAGCGCGCCCATCGCCGCCTGCACGCCGCCGCCGTCGACGCGCTCGAGCACCACGTCGATCACGATCCGGTGTGACAGGTCGCTCCGTCGCTGAAACTGGGTGAAGAACCCCAGCGACACCCGCGGCCCGACCACGAGCTCGCCGTCGTCGGGCTCGCGAATGCCGGCCAGCACCCGCATCAGCTGCGTCTTGCCCGATCCGTTGGGGCCGAGCAGGCCGACGCGCTCGCCGAAGTGGACCTCGTCGGAGAACGGCGACACCAGCTCGTCGATTCCCAGCGAGCGGAGGTCGAGCACCCGGCGGGCGGAGTCGCCGCCGCGCATCCGCACGACGATCGACTCGTCGACTACCGGCGCCGGCGGCGGCCCGGCATCGCGGAAGCGCAGCCAGCGGGTCTCGGCAGCGTCGGCCTTCTTGGCCCAGTCGCTGGAGTACTTGGCGCGCTCCTTGAAGGTCTTCATCAGCCTGAACAGGCGCCGCTCCTCGTCGCGCCAGCGCTTCACCGCGTCGCCCAGCCGGCGCTGGCGCTCCTCCCGCGCGCGCGGGTAGGTCGGGTACGGACCGCCGTGCAGCCAGGCGCCGCTGCCCTCGAGCGTGAGGATCGAGCGCACCGCCCCGGTCAGCACCTCGCGATCGTGGGAGATCATCAGCACGGTCTTCTTGGACGCCGCGATCTGCCGCTCGAGCGCGAGCTTGGCGGGCACGTCGAGGAAGTTGTCGGGCTCGTCGAGCAGCAGCACGTCGGCGTCGGAGGCGAACAGCACGTCGAGCACCAGCCGCTTGCGCTCGCCACCGGACAGCGTCACCGAGGGGCGGTCGGCGAGCTCGTTCAAGCCGGCGCGGACGATCCTCCGGCAGGCTGCGTCCCACTGGCCCTCCAGCTCGTAGCCGCCGAGCGACGACCAGTCGGCGATCGCGGTGCCCAGCCGCATCCCCGCGGCGTCGTCGCCGGCCGCGAGCTGGGCCTCGTACTCGAGCACGCGCTCGCCGGCGCGGCGCAGCGCGAGCGGCGCCAGCGACAACAGCAGCCCGCGGACCGTGCGCGCGTCGTCGACGGCGCCGACGTCCTGGGCCATGTAGCCGACCACCCCGCCGAGCGAGACCTCGCCCTCGTCGGGCGACAGCTCTCCGGCCAGGATCCGCAGCAGTGTGGTCTTGCCGACGCCGTTGGCGCCGACCAGCCCGGCGTGGTCGCCCGGCGACAGCCGGAACGAGACGTCGGAGAACAGCCGGTCGCCGCCAGGGTGGGAGTAGGCGAGGCGGGAGACGACGACGTGGGCCATGCCGGCCATGCTGGCACGCGCCGCGCGGTCGCGCGCGTGACAAGCGTCAGGCCGGGCTGAGGCTGCGCTCGGGCTTCGGCGCTTCGCGCAGGAGCTCACGGGCCAGGCGGGTGAGCATCTCCGACAGGTCGGGGTTCTCGTCCGGGGACCACTGCTCGCACAGCTCCGCGAGCGCGGCCTTACGGGTGGCCACCAGCTGCTGGACGACCTTCCGGCCGGGCTCGGTCACCTCGCGAGTGAGCGGCTGGCCGTCGCCGGCCGGGTGCTCGACCACGAACCCGCGGCCGCGCAGCTCCGACAGCGCGTCCCAGCCGACGTCGACCGGGATGTCGAAGGCCCGGCACAGCGCTTCGACGTCGCCGCGCGGGTCCTCGTGCAGGCGGACCAGCAGCCAGCACGCGGCCGCCGACAGGTCGACCCCGGCGCGCTGGGCGAGTAGCTCGACGGCGCGGCGGCGGTCCTCGCGGCCGAGCGCGACCGTGAGCGCGCGTGAGGCCTCGGCCAGCGAGCTGACCTCCTTGGGCATCGCAAAGCCCTCCCCCACGCCGCTACCGACCGCGATCGTGGTCCGCAAGGGGCGCTGCTCCAGCGCCCAGCTGAGCAGAAACGCGAACGCCGCGACCCCGGCGGCGACGACGAACACGGTCGACAACGCCTTGGTGAACGCGTCGATGTAGGCGGCGTGCAGCGCCGGCGGGAGCCTGTCCAGCGACGCCGGGTTGGCGTGGGCGATCGTCCCCGAGGCGCCGCTGCCGGCCGATGGCGGCAGCGCCGTCTTGAGCTCGGTCGCCAAGCGGTTGGTGAAGATCGAGCCGAGCACCGCGGTGCCGACCGAGCCGCCGATCGAGCGAAACAGCGTTGCGCCGGACGTGGCCACCCCGAGGTCGGAGTAGTCGACCGCGTTCTGAACCGCGAGCACCAGCACCTGCATCACCGACCCGATCCCGAGGCCGAGCACGAACATGAACGCAGACGCCTGAAGCCGGCTCGTGCCGGCGTCCATCGTCGACAGCAGCAACAGCCCGACGACCATCAACGCGGTGCCGATGATCGGGAACGGCTTGTAGATGCCGGTGCGGCTGATCAGCTGTCCCGACCCGATCGAGGTCAGCAGCAGGCCGCCCATCAGCGGCAGGATCTGCAGCCCCGAGCTGGTCGGGCTGGCGTGGTTGACGACCTGCAGGAACAGCGGCAGGTAGGTGACCGATCCGAACAGCCCGAAGCCGACGATCAGCCCGATCCCGCTGGTCACGGTGAACACGCGGTTCTTGAACAGGTGCGGCGGCAGCACCGGCTCGGCCGCGCGCTGCTCGACGAGCACGAACGCGACCAGCAGCACCACCGCGGCCACCCCGAGGAAGATGACGAAGCCCGAGTCCCAGGCGTAGCTGGTGCCGCCCAGCGTCAGCGCCAGCACCAGCGCGCTCAGCGACGCGGCCAGCAGCGCCGCGCCGAAGTAGTCGATCCGGTGGTGTGCCTCGTGCCGCGCGGTGTGCAGCGTCGCCTGCAGGACCACGAACGCGACCACGCCGATCGGGAGGTTGACGAAGAAGATCCAGCGCCAGGTCAGCGACGAGGTGAAGAAGCCGCCGAGCAGCGGGCCGATCACGCTGGCCAGCCCGAACATGGCACCGAAGTAGCCCTGGTAGCGGCCGCGCTCGCGGGGCGGCACGACGTCGCCGATCGCCGCCATCGTGCTCACTATCAGGCCGCCGCCGCCGAGTCCCTGGAGCGCCCGGAACAGGATCAGCTGGGTCATGCTCTGGGAGATCCCACACAGCGCCGAGCCGACCAGGAACACGACCAGCGCGAACTGGAGCACGACCTTGCGGCCGTACAGGTCGCCGAGCTTGCCGTAGATCGGCGTCACCGCGGTCTGCGCCAGCAGATAGGCGGTGACCACCCAGGAGATGTGGTTGAGCCCGCCGAGGTCGCCGACGATCGTCGGCAGCGCGGTCGAGACGATCGTCTGGTCCAGCGCCGCCATCAGCAGCACCAGCATCAGGCCCGCGAACACGAGCCCCACGCCGCTCGTCCGCCGGTCGGCGTCGGCGCCGACGCTCGGGGCGCCGGGGGCCCCCGCCACGACCTCCGGTCCGGATGCCTCCGCAGTCATCGCGAGCGTCAAATGGTAGGCCGCGGTTCAACGGCGCGTCGTCGCGGCCGGCACCGGCCTCGGGCGAGCGCCTACGGTTCGACGAAGCGGCGCAACGCGTCCTTGCCGCCCGCGGCGATCGGGAGGCCGTGCGCCAGCAGCAGCGCGTCGAAGTCGAGCTCGAGCAGGCCGCGGTAGGCGTCGCGCAGGCCCCGCTTGGTCTGCTCGGGATCGTCCATCAGGAAGTCGGGCACGAACGCCAGCTCGCCGTCGCCCGAGCCGCCGACGACGCCGTCGGCGCATGCCAGCGCGCCGTGCGCCGGGATGTGCAGCGCGGTCTCGTCGGGACAGATCGAGTCGACCTCGTGGACGACGATGCCGCCCGGCAGCTCGTCGCCGAAATCGAACGGCTCGGCCGCGCCGCGACCGTCGAGCTCGTGCATCCCGTTGCGGATGCAGTGCACGGTCGTCCCGAACGCCTCGCGCAGCCGCCAGGCGTGGCGGTCGTGATGGCGGTTTGAGAGCACCGCGTGCTCGGGAGCGCCGTGCTGCTCAAACCAGGCGAGCCCGTCGGGCGGGAGCATCGGATCGATGATCACGCGCTCGGACGGCAGGTAGTACGAGCTGACCTCGGAGTTGATGTGGTCGTGGCGTGCGGTCCAGTGCCACAGCCCCGGCACGAGCTCGTTCATCGCGGTGTCTGTGCGCTCCTGTCAGCTGGTCGATCTCACGTCGAATCGATCCTGCCACACCCCTACGATGTACGGCCCAGATCGTCGATTTCGCGGTTGATCTGTCAACTACAATCGGTAACAGCATGGACACGATCGCTCTAGACCGGCTGGATGGCGCGGCACTCGATGCCTGGCGCAGCTATCTGAAGAGCCACGCCTCGATCCTGCGCGTGCTGGACGCCGATCTGATCGCCCAGCACGACATGACCAGCCGGGACTACGAGGTGATGCTGTACCTGTCCCAAGCGCCGGAGCGCAAGCTGCCGATGTCCGCGCTGGCCGAGAGCACGATGCTGACCCGCTCGGGGATCACCCGGTTGATAGACGGGCTCGTGGCCAACGGTCTGATCGAGCGGATCTCCTGCCCCAATGACGCGCGCGTGTCCTACGCGCATCTCACTGGCGCCGGCTACGAAAAGCTCCGCGAGGCGGGATGCACGCACGTGGCCAGCATCCGCCGGCTGTTCCTGGAGCACTTCAGCGCCGACGAGATCGAGCAACTCGCCGTGATGCTCGGACGGCTCCCCGGCGCCGCCGGCGGCGGGGCCTGCACGGTCGAGTAGCCCTGTCACAGGCGCTCGGCGGGCGACGCCCCAGCGCCGCCCGTTCGTTCACGATCTCGCAATACTTGACAGCGCAAGCATTCTTGCTAGGATGATTGTTGCTTACTCAACCACCCTCGTTTCCCCCAAGGAGCACCATGACAACGATCACGCTCGAAGCGATCCCCACCGGCACCTACAACGTCGACCCCGCTCACTCGAGCGTCGGCTTCGAGGTGCGCCACATGGGCATCGCGACCGTGCGCGGCAAGTTCGGCGAGTTCGCCGGGACCGTCGACGCGACCACTGACGCCCCCAAGCTGTCGGGCACCGTCCAGGTAGCCAGCGTCGACACCGGCGACCAGCAGCGCGATGCGCACCTGACCTCCGCCGAGTTCTTCGACACCGACAACCACGCCGAGATCAGCTTCCACTCGACCGCCGGCGAGCCGATCGCCGACGGCAAGATCCGCCTCAACGGAGAGATCACGATCAAGGGCATCAGCAAGCCGATCGAGCTCACCGGCGTCGTCGCCGAGGGCGGCGCGGACCCCTGGGGCAACGAGCGCATCGGGCTCGAGCTCGAGAGCGTGATCGACCGCCGCGAGTTCGATCTGAAGTGGAACCAGACGCTTCCCAACGGCGGCCTGCTGGTCGCCAACGAGGTCAAGCTGCTGGTCAGCGTGTCCGCCGTCAAGGCCGCCTAGGCGACCGCCGCGACCGAGGCACACACCATGCGAATCCTGGCGATCTCCGGCAGCCTGCGCCGGGCCTCCCACAACACCGCCCTGCTGCGCGAGGCGGCCGAGCTCGCGCCGCCGGGCGTCGAGGTCGAGCTCTACGAGGGGCTCGACCGGCTGCCGCCCTACAACGAGGACAACGACACCGACGACCCGCCGGCCGAGGTGGCGAGGCTCCGCGACGCGATCCGCGAGGCCGACGCCGTGCTGATCTCGACGCCCGAGTACAACGCCACGCTCCCCGGCCAGATCAAGCACGCGGTCGACTGGGCATCGCGGCCGTACGGGCAGGACGCCGCGCTGTGGGGCAAGCCGATCGCGGTGATCGGGGCGAGCGCCACGGACTACGGCGCGATCTGGGCCCAGGACCACCTGCGCAAGGCGCTGGGCATCGGCGGCGCGCGCGTGCTGGAGGCCGAGCTGGCGATCGCCAGGTCGGCGGATCGGTTCGACGCCGACGGCCGCCTGATCGACGAGGAGTCGCGCGAGCGGCTCGCCGAGGTCGTCGAGGCGCTGGTCGAGCACCAGCATCACCATCTGACCTCCGCGGTGTAGTGGCTAGCGAGGGGATCATGGCCACGCCCGTACAGCCACTGGAGTCGACGTCGATCCACCCGGACACGGTCGTCGGCCCAGTGGCGCTGACAGTGTCCGATCTGGCGCGCTCGCAGCAGTTCTACGAGCGCGCGATCGGCCTGCGGGCGTCCGACCGCGACGATGGGACGGTTGCCCTCTCGGGCGACGACGGGCACGCGCTGGTGGAGCTGCGCGGGGACAGCTCCGCGCCCGCGCTTGACCGTCGCGCCCCGGGGCTGTTTCACCTCGCGATCCTGGTCCCAACCCGGCTCGACCTCGCGTTCGCGCTGGCGCGTCTGGCCGAGGCGCGCTGGCCGCTCGACGGCGCTTCGGACCATCTGGTCAGCGAGGCGCTGTACCTGTCCGATCCGGACGGCAACGGGATCGAGATTTATCGCGACCGGCCCCGCGACCAGTGGCGCCGGAGCGAGGGACAGCTGGAGATGGCGACGCTGGCGCTCGACATCGACAGCGTGCTCGGCGAGTTGTCGCAGAGCACCGAACTGCAGCGGACCGCGCCGGCCGGCACCACGATCGGGCACGTCCATCTCCAGGTGGCCGACATCCCCGAAGCCGAAGCCTTCTACCACGGGGTGCTCGGGTTCGACGTGATGGTTCGGACCTACCCCGGCGCCCTGTTCGTATCGGCCGGCGGCTATCACCACCACATCGGGCTGAACACCTGGCACAGCAGGGGGTCCGCGCCCCCGGCACCGGGCTCGGTGGGCTTGCGGCATTTCGATGTGAGGCTCCCGGGCCAGGACGCGCTGGACGACGTAGTCGCCCGGGTGCGGGCGGCCGGCATCCCGGTGCAGGCGAGCGACGGTTGTGCGCTCGTGCGCGACCCGTCGGGCAACGGCGTCGCGCTGAGCACGCGCTGAGGCGGCTCGACCGTCCCGGGCTCGCAGCCCGGTCGCCGCTACGCTTCAAGCTCCCGGCGACGTGGCGGAGTGGCTACGCAGCGGCCTGCAAAGCCGTCTACACCGGTTCGATTCCGGTCGTCGCCTTGTCGTGAACCTCGCCCCCGGAAGCTGGGGTTGGGGATGGGGACGGAACGGGTGACCCGCAGTAGTCAGTGAATGGATAGCGTTGCGCCGGTGAGCGGCACAGGAACGCTGGGCGGGCCGGTGGGCCTCGTTGGCGCGGGCTACATCGGCCACCTGTTCGCGCAGCAGTTCGCGCTGGCGGGGTGCGAGGTTCGGGCCTGGTCGCCGGGTGAGTCAACGCGGACGTTGCATGACCGGCTGCGGCAGAGCTTGTCGGCACTGGCGGAGATCGGCGCGGTGGAGCCCTCGGACATCGACGGCGTGATCGCCAGGGTCTCCACGCATGACGACTTGGAGCCGGCGCTGGCGTCCTGCAGCGCGGTGATGGAGGCGATCGTCGAGGACGCCGACGCCAAGGCGGCGTGCTACCGGGACGTGGAGGCGGTGGTCGGCAGCGACGTCCTGCTGTGGAGCGCGACATCCAATTTCCCGATGACTCGCCTCGCCGCCGGCATGCGCCATCCAGAGCGGGCGGTTGTGGTCCATCCCGTGCAGACGCAGCTGATCATCTTCGTCGAGGTCGTCGCCGGGGAGCGCACCAGTGAGCAGACGGTCCAGGGCACGCTGCGGTTCTGCGAGCAGGTCGGTCTCCGAGCCGTTCCCGTGCACAAGGAGATCCCCGGCTTCCTGTGGAACCGGGTGTGGTTCGCGCTGCTGCGGGAGATGCTGCACCTCGTCGACATCGGCGCCGTGGACGCAGTCGAGCTCGATTCGATGGTGCGGACGACGCTGTCTGCCTTCATCCCGGTGTTCGGCCCGCTCCAGATGACCGATCTGATCGGCCACGACACGCTGCGAGACATATCCAACGCTCTGTATCCCGAACTCGCCAACGACCGGACCGCGTCATCCACGATCGAGGCCCACGTCCGAGACGGCCGGTTGGGCGTCAAGAGTGGGGCCGGCTTCTACGACGACAACCAGCAACGGCTCGCCGAGCTCACCCGTGAGCTCTACCAAGTCGCTCGCCGGCTCCCGCCGACCTGAGCGTCGAGGATCGCCGCGGATGGCGCGCAGTGGCCTTCGCGACGTCCGAACAAGTAGCGGTCCTCGGGAACGACGTCCGTTGACATACTCGCCGCGTGCCCCGGCGAGCACCCATGGACGGAAGCGAAGGCGAGCCATCGGCGACGCTCCGATCACAACAGGTGCAGGCCACTCGGCGCGCCGTGCTCGCCGCCGCGCGCGCCTCGTTCGGCAGCCGGGGCTACGCGCAGACGTCGGTCGACGGGATCGCGGCCGCCGCCCGCGTGACCAAAGGTGCGGTGTATCACCACTTCGCCGGTAAGGAGGCGTTGTTCCGGGCCGTGTTCGCGGAGGTGGAGGCCGAGGCGCGGGCGCGGGCGATCGGAGCCGGGGACCCGAGCGGGTCGCCGATCGACCAGATCGTGGCCCAGCTCAACGCCTACCTGGATGTCGCGCTCGACGACGAGGTCCAGCGGATCACGCTGATCGACGGACCGGCCGTGCTCGGTCTCAATCTCGACCCGGACGCCGATCAGGAGGCAGCCCACGCGCAGGTGCGGTCGTTCATCGCCGCGGCCATCGGCGACGGCCAGATCATCGACGTCGACCCCGACGTGCTCGCCGACGTCGTCGGCGGGCTGGCGCTGCTGGGCGGTCTGCTGATCGCGCGTGCCGGCGATCCGGACGCGACGAGAGCGGCGCTCGGACAGGCGCTCGAGGCGATGGTCCGCGGTCTGGCCCCAGACGAGAACCGATGAACCGCGCGATCGGGAAATGCGGCCTTGCGCAATCCGCATACTACGAGTATGTTGGATACCCATGGAATCTGAAACGCTCGAAACCCGCCTCGGTCCCCTGGCCGCGCGATCGTCTGGCAGCGGGCCAACGCTCGTGTTCTTCGCGGGCGCGCTCGCGAATCACGATCTGTGGCGCGACGTCATCGCCGCGCTCGAGGACCGCCATCGCTGCATAACCATCGACCTCCCGCTCGGAGCGCATCCCTGGCCGCTGCCGCGGGGAGCAGACCGATCGGTGACCTCGCTGGCCCGGCTGTTGCTCGACTGCCTCGACCTGCTCGACGTGGAAGACGCCACCGTGGTCGCCAACGACACGGCGGGTGGACTGCTGCTGCTGTCGCTCGACAGCGGTCATCCGGCGCTTGGGCGAGTCGACCGTCTCGTCCTGACCAACTGCGAGAGCTACGAGAAGTTCCCGCCGGACAAGCTGAAGGGGGCCACGACGCTGTGCCGCAGGCTCCCCGGCCTCGCCCGGGCGCTGATGCGGCTCCAGGGTCGATCGTCGACCGCCCGCCGCCGGGGCCTCGCCACGGTCACCGCGCGTGGCCTGGACCGAGAGCGCGAACAGTCGTTCTTCGGACCGGGGCGGCGTGATCCCCGCGTGGTCGGCGACTACGTCGCGGCGCAGGGCAGCTGCCACCCGCAGCTGCTGATCGATGCCGCCGAGGCGATCCCGCGGTTCGACCGGCCGGTCCTGCTGATCTGGGGCGACGCGTGCGGCTTCTTCCCGATCTCAGACGCGCGGCGACTGGAGTCCGCGTTCCCCGACGCCACCGCTGGTCGCCGTGCCCGGAGCCAAGACATGGGTGCCGATCGACAGTCCGTCCGCTGTGGCCGACGGGATCGCCCAGTTCGTGCCGGCGCCCGTGCGCTGACCCGTCGCTCGGCCGCGCCGTCGTAAGGTCACGCGCCGCCGGCGTCCCGGATCCGCTCGCGCATCTCGATGCAGGCGTGGATCGCACGCGTGTGGGGCAGCGGTAGCCCGAGGCGATCGCCGATCTCGATCACGGCGCCGGACATGCAGGCGGTCTCGAGCGGTTTGCCGGCGTCGAGATCCTGGAGCATCGAGGTGCGGTGGTCGCCGACCTCGATCGCGGCCTCCAGGCGCCGGTCCAGCGAGACCGGGATCGTGACCCCGAGCCGGGTCGCGACCTCGGCGCACTCCTGCATCGACGCGCGCAGCAGATCGGTCATCGTCTCGAGCTCGCCGAGCTGCCCGAGGGTGGCCCCGGTGAGCGCGGTGACCGCGTTGAGCGGCACGTTGCCGACGAGCTTTAGCCAGATCTGCTCGCGCAGGTTCGGTTCGACCGGGCATTTGAGCCCGCCGGCGATGAACCGCTCGGAGATCTCGGCGCAGCGGTCGCTGAGGCGCCCGTCAGGCTCGCCGATCGCAAAGCGGGTGCCCTCGATGTGGCGGATCACCCCGGGCCTGACGATCTCGGTCGAGCAGTAGATCACGCAGCCGACCGTCTGCGCCGGGGAAATCGCGTCCGAGACGACGCCGCCGGGATCCACGCTGTCCACCCGCGCGCCGTCGAGCTCACTTCCGTCTCCCTGGAAGTACCACCACGGGATCCCGTTCTGGGCGGCGATCGCGGCGCAGCCGGCCGGGAGGGTCTCGGCCAGGCGCGGGGCGAGCGCGGGCAGGCTGTAGGCCTTCAGGCCGATGAACACGACATCGGCATCGGCCATCGCGGCGAAGTCGTCGGTCGCCTCCGGGCGGGCGTGAAAGTCCCCGCGGGGGCTGATCACGGTCACGCCATCGCGTTGTAGCGCCTCGAGGTGCGGCCCGCGGGCGATCAGCACGACATCGCTGCCGCCGCGTGCCAGGGCCGCGCCCACGTAGGCGCCGATCGCCCCCGCGCCCAGGATCGCGAACTTCATCTCGCCGCCGGATCATCGTGCACGGTCATCGCCGTGCAGTTTCGCTGATCCGGGCGTCCAGGGCCCCGACCAGTGACATCACGGGCGCGAGCCGCGAAGATACGCGGCAGGCTGCCGAAAAAACGAACCAGGGGGATTACACATGGCCAGTGCCGACGCAAGCAGCAACAGCTCGATGCGGGCGCCCGATCTCGCGAGCGTCGATCTGAAGCTCGAGGTCGTGACGCTGCCGGTCGCCGATGTCGACCGGGCGAAGCGTTTCTACGAGGGCCTGGGGTGGCGGCTCGACGCGGACATCGCCCGCGGCGATGACTTTCGGGTAGTGCAGTTCACGCCGCCGCACTCGGAGTGCTCGATTCACTTCGGCAAGGGCCTCACAGTGTCTGAGCCGGGGGCAGTCGACAGGATGATCCTCGCGGTCACCGACATCGACGCCGCGCGAGCCGATCTCATCGGCCGTGGCGCTGACGTCAGCGAGGTGGTCGACCAACGCCCCCCCGGGTCCGACACCGACAGTGGACGCTCGTACTTTGCCTACGCATCGTTCAAGGACCCGGATGGGAACGGTTGGCTGCTGCAGGAGATCACGACCCGGCTCCCGGGCCGCGAATGGGAGGACACCCACGACATCGCATCGCTGGCAGACCTCCTCCACGAGACGGCCGAGCATCACGGCAAGTTCGAGGCGGTCGCCCCGCCGCACAACTGGTGGGACTGGTACGCGGCGTACTTCGACGCTCGCCAGCGCGGGAACGCGTCCGAGCAGGCCGCCGCGGCCGCCGACCGCTACATGGCGGAGGTCAAGCACGTCGTCGTCTCGCCGGCTTGAAGGCCATGACGCCACATCCGACCCGACGGAGGCACCGATGAGCTCGAGCAATGACTACGACGTCATCCTCCTGGGAGGCGGCGCCCCGGGTGAGCACTGCGCGAACGCGCTCGCCGCACGGGGATTGCGCGTCGCCGTCGTCGAGCGCGAGCTGGTCGGCGGTGAATGCTCGTACTGGGCGTGCATCCCGTCGAAGTCGCTGCTGCGTCCCGGGGAGGCGGTGCACGGCGCGCGCGAGGCCGGGGCGACGGCCGACGTCGACGTGAAGGCCGCGCTCGCCTGGCGGGACTTCATGGTCTCCAACTACTCCGACGCCGGCCAGGAGCGCTGGCTGGCGGCTCGCGGGATCGACCTGCTGCGCGGCAACGGCCGGCTGGCGGGCACCGGCGCGGTCGAAGTCGACGGCGTCCGGCACACCGCCGAGCACATCGTCGTGGCCACCGGCGCGGATCCGTTCGTGCCACCGATCCCTGGGCTGCGCGGGCTCGAGGGTGTCTGGGGGACGCGCGAGGCGACGAGCATGACGTCCGTCCCCCGTCGCATGCTGGTGCTGGGCGGCGGCGCGGCCGGGGTCGAGCTCGCGCAGGTGGTGAGACGTCTGGGCGGCGAGGCGGTGATCGTCGAGGGCGCCGAGCGCGTGCTGCCTCGCGAGGCCGCGCCGCTGGGCGACGCGCTCAGCGAGGCGCTGCGCGGCGACGGAATCGAGCTGAAGCTGGGGATGCACGCCGCCTCCGCGCGGCGGGACGATGGCGAGTTCGTGCTCGGGTTCGAGGGCGGCGTGGAGCTGCGCGGCGACAAGCTGCTCGTGGCGACCGGTCGGCGGCCGCGCGTCGCCGGGATCGGCCTCGAGACGGTCGGCGTCGAGCCCGACCCCCGCGGGATCGCAGTCGACGAGTACCTGCGCGCGGGCGAGCGCCTATGGGCGATCGGCGATGTCACCGGGATCTGGCCGCTGACCCATGTCGGGGAGTACGAGGGCGACGTGGTCGCGGCGAACATCGCGGGGGAAGCTCATCCGGCGAACTACGAAGCTGTCCCGCGGGTCACCTACACCGACCCCCAGGCGGCAGCGGTGGGCGCGCTCGAAGCGCCGTACACCGCCACCGCGCTCGTGTCGGAGGTGCCGAAGACCGCCACCTACACCCACGCCTACGCCGAATCCAACGGGTTCCTGACGCTGCTCTCAGACGGCGAGCGGCTGACCGGCGGCTACGCGCTCGGGCCCGAAGCCGGTGAGTGGCTACAGCAGGCGACGGTGGCGATCCGGGCACACGTCCCGATCGAGGTCCTGGCCGACACGATCCAGCCGTTCCCGAGCTTCTCCGGGATCTACGACACGGCGTTCATGTCGCTCCGCATGAACATCGCCGACAAGCCGCGGCCGGCCACGCCGATGGCCGCACAGATGGCGGGCCTGTCGACGTAAGGAGGACGACCGGTCAGGTATTTGCCTTGTGCGCCACCGGGATGCCGGCCTCCCAGGGGAGGATCTTGCCGAACTGGACCAGCTCCCCGTAGAAGGAGGGGTGCCAGGTCGGCGAGAGGACGAGCTCGACCGGCCAGGAGGCGGCCTGCGCCGGCGTCTGAGCGCGGCTCATGTCCTCAAACCACGGGCGGGAGGCGTCGGTGTCGATCAATCCCGGGCACAGCGCCATGAGGAGCCTGTTGTCGGCGAGGTCCGCCGTCCGGCGCTCGCGGGCGAGCGCGCGAACCGCGGCGACCTGCGCGACCTTCGACGGGATGTTCAGCCACGTCCCGTAGCCGTCCTCTTCGGCACGTCCGTCGTGGACCGCACGGCGCCAATCGGCGACCAGCGCATCGACCGCGTCGAGGTCCGCTTCGGCGGCGTCGGCGTAGCGGCCGGCGATCCGGTCGTCGAGCTTGTCGAGCGTGCCGAGTGCGCTGGCGACGATGATCAGCCGGCCGTTGGGCCGTAGGCGTGGTGCGAAGGCGCGCAGCATCCGGGTTGTCGCGAGGTTGTTGGTGTCGGCGACGGCGTCGACCTCGTCGGCCGGGTCGATGTCAGGGCTCATCCGCGCTGTGGCGTTGCAGAACACGATGTCGACCTCGCCCAGCTCGTCGGCGAGCGCCTCGATCGCATCGCCGTCGCGCACGTCCAGGACGCGACCCTCGACGCGAGCCGTGGCCTGGGCGGCGACGGCGACCGCGGCGGTCCTGACCCGCGTCCGGTCGCGGCCGGTGAGCAGCACGCGGTCCTGCGGGGCCATCCGGGCGGCGAGGCCTTGCACCAGAGCGCGGCCGAGTCCCTGGTTGGCCCCGGTGACAAGAGCAATTCGGGAAACAGTCATGCCCTCAAGCTAGCTGTCGCAAGCCATGCTGCAAACGAGAATCTGGCACATGTACTATGCGTAGACGGCATGTCCACGGATTTCTCGCCGAGCGGACTGCGGGTCTTGCGCGAGGTCGCGCAAGCGGGGTCGTTCTCGGCGGCGGCGCACTCCCTCGGATACACACAGTCGGCCGTCTCGCGACAGGTGGCAGCGCTCGAGGCGGTCGCCGGCCGCCGGCTGTTCGATCGCGGCCGGCAAGGCGTCACCCTGACCCCGGCGGGCTCGCGCCTGCTCACGAGCGCGATCCGCGCGCTCGACGAGCTCGACGCCGCGCGGCGAGCGCTGGCCGGCGAGCACACCGCGGCGAGGCCGGTACGAATCGGCGCGTTCGCGAGCGCGGCCGCAGGGCTGGTGCCGAGAGCGCTCGCGTCGCTGCCGCCGGGGCTGAAGGTCACCCTGCGCGAGGCGACCACGCCTGCGCTGACGCGAGCGGTGCGGGCGGGCACGCTCGACTTCGCGATCCTCGCCCGCACCCCGCCCTACCGCCCGCCCGACTCCGAATCGCCCGCGCTCGAGCTGACAACGCTCTCAGAGCGCGAGCTGGTCATCGGCGTCCCCGCAAGCCACCCGTTGGCGCGTGCCCAAGCGGTCGAGGTGCAGCAGCTAGAGGGACAGGTGTGGGTCGCCAGCCGATCCGACGGCGGCGACTCCCTGCTGGGCGTGTGGCCGGGGCTGGCCGAGCGGCCCGACGTCCGCTACGTCGTCCGCGATTGGCTCGCCAAGCTGCAAATCGTCGCCGCCGGGCTCGCGATCACCACGATCGCCCCGATCACGCTCGGGGTCGTTCCCGAAGGCGTCAGGATCGTCGGCGTCCGAGGCGAGCCGCAGGAGACACGACGGATCGTGCTCGCGCGGCTGCCCGGACCGCTCGACGGCCCCGCGGCCCAGGTCGCCGACGCCCTGATCGCCGTCGGGCGAGACTGACCCCGGTCACTGACCCTCGATGACCTGGAGGGTGTTGGCCTCGGGGTCGCGCAACCAGAACATCGGCGGCACCGGGTCGCCGAAGCGGCTGACCTCGGCGTCGACGTCCACACCCTGGCTCTTGAGGTGCGCGTGGTAGGCGTCGACGTCGTCGGTCTGGAGCGAGATGCCCGTGTCCTTGCCGCCGGCCGTCGTGTTCGGGCCCGGCGGGCAGATGGCAATCACGGTGTCCGAGCCGGCGGGCGCGACTTCGATCCAGCGGGCGCCGTCGCCGAACGGCGCCTCCAGACGCTTCTCGAGCCCGAGCACCTCGGTGTAGAAGTGCAGCGCGCTGTCCTGGTCGTCGGCGGGAATGATGACGTTGGCGATCTTGGTGACACGGGTGCTCATGGCCTTGCTCCTGGTTCGTGTTTCGTTACGAGTGCCATTGAAAGGCTCCCCGTCCAGGCTGGCTTCTCCAAACGTGCTCAATGGCGCTCGCGCCGTGATCACCGTGATCAAATACGCACATGCGCGATCCCGCCCAGACCCGTCTGCCGAGCGGCCACAGCGACGCGCTCGACCGCCTGCGCGCTCAGCTCGACGAGGCGCAATCCAGGCTCGACCGTGCGCGCGCAGCCGACGACCAGCGCCAGATCGGCCATTGGGAGGCGATCATCGAGCGGATCGTTGCGCGCGGCCGGGAGCTCCCGCAGGGCGGCGCCGCCGGCGCCGACCCGTCGCCGAAGCCGGCGAAGCCGCCCGACATGAGCGGGTTCATCCGCGGGCAGCTGCTCGGGGGCTGAGCCTCACGCCGTGCCGAGCTCGCGCGAGCGCGCTGTGGCCGCGGTCACGGCGTCGAGAAACGCCGCTCGCACGCCGTTGCGTTCGAGCTCCCGCAGGCCCGCGGCGGTCGTCCCGCCCGGAGACGTGACCGCCGCCCGCAGCGCGGCGGGGTCCGCGGTCCCATCGACCAGGAGACGCGAGGATCCGAGCAGTGTCTGGAACGCGAGCGTCTGCGCGACCTCACGCGGCAGCCCTGCCAGAACGCCACCCTCGACCATCGCCTCGGCGACGAGGAACACGTACGCCGGCCCCGATCCCGACAAGCCGGTAACGGCGTCGAGCGCGGTCTCGGGCACGCGGACGACCACGCCGACCGCGCCCAGCACTCCCTCGGCCCAAGCCAGGTCCTCTTCGCCCGCGGCCGAGCCAGGGCTGATCGCGGCCGCGCCCGCGCCGATCAGGGCCGGCGTGTTCGGCATCGCCCGCACGACCGCAAGCCGCCGTACGGCCGCCTCCTCGATCGCGCGCGTGGTGACGCCCGCGGCCACCGACAGCACCCGGCGCGCGCCCGCATCGGCGACCGCACGCGCAGCACCGCCGACGTCGCCGGGCTTGACCGCCAGCACGGCCGCGGCTGCCGGAACAACCTGCTCGACGATCGCCACTCCCGGATGGGCCGCGGCGAGCTCGTCTCGACGCGACGGCAGCACCTCGGCGACCGCGAGCTCGCCCGGGGCGCGTCCGGCCGAGATCAGACCGCCGAGCAGCGCCTCCCCCATCCGTCCGCCGCCGACGATCAGCAGCGCGCGCGCATCCGTCGACTCGGACATCGCCACAGCCTACGCGCCACCGGTGCGCGTGTAGTCCTCGTCGCTGACGGGCTCCTGCCAATCGGCAGCGCCGAGTGACACCGCAACGTGGATCATGTAGCTCGACGCGTCCGCACCGTGCCAGTGGCGCTCGCCGGGCGCGATCCAGACGGTGTCGCCGGCGCCGATCAGCTCGATCTCGCCGCCCTGGGCGAACACCCTCCCGTGGCCGGCGAGCACCAACAAGATCTGGCCCCGCTCGTGGGTGTGCCAGTGCGTGCGCGCGCCCGGGGTGAAGAACACGTTGTTGATGCTGACTCCTTCGGTCGGCGCGAGCACGGGGTCGGCCCACACCTCACCCGTGAACGTCGCCGACCGCCGCTCGGACTCGGCCGGAGCCGCATGGCCGTGGATGACCTTCATCGTTCCTCCTGTGTCGTGTCCGGGTCGTGCAGGCGCACGCCGCCGGAGATGTCGCCGATCGCGTCGACGACCCGATTGCTGATCTGGTCCTGGTAGCCGCTGTTGTTGGCGAGCCCGAAGCACGCCAGCGGCCCGGCCGCGTTGAGCGAAGGCACGCCTAGCGACGCGAGGTGATCGACGTAGAGCTGGACGTCCTTCATCATCAGCCGGCCGGTGAGCCCACCCTCGAGATAGTCGCCTCCGATGATGTGCGGAAACCGGTTGAGCGTGGCGAAGTTGACCCCGCTGCCGGCGTTGATCACGTCGAGCACGGTGCCGAGGTCGAGTCCGGCCTTGCGCGCGGCCACCATCACCTCGGCGGTGGCGGCGAGGCTGATCGCGTTGAGGAAGTTGTTGAGCAGCTTGACCGTATGACCGGCGCCGCTCTCGCCGACGTGGAACACCTTGCCGCTGAACGGCTCAAGCGCCCAGCGAACGCGTTCGAGCGCATCGGCCGACCCTCCGGCCATGATCGTCAGCGTCCCCGCCTCGGCGGCCGCGGCACCGCCGCTGACGCCGGCGTCGATCAACGTGATCCCGCGCTCGGCCAGGGCGGCGTGCAACCGGACCGTGGAGCTCGGGGCCGCCGTGGTCAAGTCGACGACCAGCAGTCCCTCGCGCCCGTGGGCGAGGATCCCGTCCTCGCCCAGCACGACGGCCTCGACGACGGGGCTGTCGGGCAGCGACAGCAGCACCACGTCGGCGTCTCGCGCCACCGCCGCCACGCTCTGGCCCGGCCGCACCCCCGCCTCGGCGATCCGGCGACGCTCGGTGTCGTAGCCGAGCACAGGGTGTCCGGCGGCAACGATCCGTCGCGCGATCCGCCCGCCGATGTTGCCCAACCCGACGATCCCGATCGTGCCCCCGGCACGGCCACTCGCGTCGTCCACCATCGAACCTCCTCTGCCTGGTTGCTCGGCAGCGCAGGATCCCACAGCGCGTCACGGGCGAGCGCTGGAGCGCCCGAGCGAGAGGTTCGTTACATGCGATGAGCGCGAGGCGGCGCGTGTGACGTTCCGCCCGCTGAGCGAGCATTTCGTTACACGCGATGGGCGTGACGCGCCGCGTGTGACGTTCCGCCCGCTGCGCCCGACGTTTCGTGGCGCGCGACCGCCGCCGCACGGAATTCACGGGTAACGGATGTGGAGGCACCCTCTGATCGCGACGATCAATGCCTCCGACGGTCCCGCCGTGTCGATAGGGTGGCCCGAGGCCCGGCCAGACGCGCGCGAGCGGGCGCATCGGAGGTGGCATGCCGGAGTACGTCCTCGACCATCACCAGGAGGGAGAGCGCCAGCGACTGACGCTGATGTCGCGGTCGCCTGACGGACGGGCGGTCGCGGTCGATCTCGATCTCGATCTGTCGCTGGTCAGTGCCGCACGTGAGCGCCACTGAGCCGTGCGCCCCCCGCGGGCGGGTCCTCGCTCCGATCTACGGGGCCGGGTTCGTGACCGCTTTCGCGGCGTATGCGGTCGCGGCGAACCTCGGCGGCTACAGCCTCCAGCACCACACGTCGCTGTGGCAGCTCGGCGTGCTGCTCGGGATCTACGACGTGGCCGAGATCGTGCTCAAGCCACTGTTCGGCAATCTCAGCGACCTGGTCGGTCCCAAGCCCGTGATGATCGGTGGACTGGTCGCGTTCGCGCTCGCGTCGGCCGGCTTCGTCGCCGCCGGCCAAGTCCAGTGGCTGGGCGCCGCCCGGCTCGCGCAGGGAGCCGCCGCGGCCGCGTTCTCACCCGCCTCAGGCGCCGCGCTGGCCGCGCTTGGCGGACGGAAGCGCACCGGTCGCCTGTTCGGTGGCTACGGCGGCGCGAAGAGCCTCGGATATCTGGCCGGGCCGCTCGTGGGCGGACTGCTGGTCACCGCGAGCGGCTATGCGCTGCTGTTCGCGACGCTCGCGGTGCTCGCCACCGTCACGGCCGTGTCGGCAGCGCTCACCGTGCCGACGATCCCCCCGACCCCGCGCCCTCGCTCGACGCTGCTGGATCTGACCAAGAGGGTCACCAGCCCGGCGTTTCTCGAACCTGTGATCGTCCTGGCGGCCGGCACAGCCGCCCTGTCCGCCGGCGTCGGCTATCTCCCCGTGCTGGGAGCCCGGCATCACCTCACGGCAGTGGCCACCGGAGCGCTCGTGTCGTTGCTGGCCGCGACCGCGGCCCTGCTCCAGCCGGTGGCCGGGAGGGCACACGACCGAGCGACGCTTCCCCGCAGCGCGGACGCGAGTGGTCTATTGATTGCGGCTGTCGGGTTCGTGGTCGCGGTGATCATCCCGAGCGCGGCGGGGATCGCGCTGGCGGCGATCCTCGTCGGCGCCGGGGTGGCGGTCTGCACGCCGATCGCCTTTGCCGACCTCGCGGCGGCGGCGCCACCCGGTCGCCTCGGGCAGACGATGGGAGCCGGCGAGGTGGGACGCGAGCTGGGCGAGGCCGGAGGCCCGCTGCTCGTGGGCGCCTTCAGTCCGGCGGGACTCGGCGCCGGTCTGCTCGCGCTGGCCGGCGCAATCGGCCTCGGCGCTCTCACCAGCCGCCGGCTCGCGCGCTCGACCGCGCGGTCCGCCCCCGGGCAGGAGCGGCCGACAACCCCCAGCGGCGCCGCCTCGCGCCAGACGTCCTAGACGTACTGCTGCTCGGTGGCCGCGGCGTACACCTGCGGCTGGCGGCTGCTGAGGTTCGGGTATTGCCGGCGGAAGGTCTGGACCCGGTCGAGATCGATCGAGGCGATCGCGAACCCCTCACCGTCGGGCACCGTCGCCAGGACAGTGCCCCAAGGATCGACGATCACGCTGCGGCCATGGAGCCAGCTGCCGTCGGTCTGCTGTCCCCACTGGGCCGGAGCGAGCACGTACGCCTGGTTCTCGACCGCGCGGGCGCGGACCAGGAGCTCCCAGTGATCGCGTCCGGTCGCCTCGGGGAACGCCGCCGGGATGAACAGCAGCGTGGCTCCGCGCTCGGCCGCCAGGATCCGGTACAGCTCCGGGAACCGCACGTCGAAGCAGATTGAGAGCCCGGCCGTCACCGGCCGCCCGTCGAGGTCGAGCTGGGCAGCGACGATCTCCTGACCGGGCGTGACAGCGGCCCCCTCGCTGTAGGTGATCTGCGGCGCACGGGCCTCGAACAGATGGATCTTGCGGTACACGGCGACCAGCTCGCCGTCGCTGTCGATCAGCGTCGTGGTGTTGTGGATCGCTCCCTCGCGGCGCTCGAACACCGAGCCGCCGTGGATGTGGATCCCGAGCTCACGCGCGAGCGCGCACAGGCGATCGGTGGTCGGGCCGGGGATCGACTCGGCCGCGTCGCCGTACGTGCTCGCGATCGACTCCGGCGACACGGCCGCGCCGTAGCACGTGAAGTACTCCGGCAGCGCCACGAGCCCGGCTCCCGCCAGCGTGGCTTCGCGGATCAGCTCCTCGGCGCGATCGAGATTCGCCGGCTTGTCGTCGGAGGCGTGAAGCTGGATGACTGCCGCCCGGAGGTTGCTCATGCCCAGATTGTCGCTCAACTTTCGCCGGACGTGGTAACTCACAGATTCGATCAGCACCGTTTAGATCGACGCCGCCGGGCGCCGCCCCATCGGTGAGAATGCGCCCCGGTGACCGAACCGGCGCAAGTCTTCAGCGGCGACCGAAGCTCGCCCGCGGCCGCGGGACGTTCTCAAAAGCGTGTTCGTCGACGAGCGCGACGGCCCGCTCCCGGCGCTGCTGTTCGCGCTGACCGTGCTCGCCGGGGCCGTGGACGCGATCAGCATCCTGCGTCTGGGCCACGTGTTCGTGGCGACGATGACCGGCAACCTCGTGTTCATCGGGCTTGGCGCCGCCGGCGCGAAGGGGTTTGCCGTGGGCACGTGTGCGATCGCGGTGGGAGGCTTCGTGATCGGGGTGCTTTTCGGCCGTCGGGCCTGCCAGACCGCCGCCCGGCATCGCGGGCGCGCGCTTCGCAACGTGCTGGGGGTGAAGCTGTCGCTGGCGGGCGTGATCTTGGTCATCGTGATCCTCAGCACCCCCGGTTACCCGGTCGGGGCCCGCGACGCAATGGTCGTGCTGCTGGCGATGTCGATGGGCGCTCAGCTCGCCGCGATCCGCTACCTGAAGGTGCCCGACCTGCTGACCGTGGTCCTCACGATGACGATCACCGGCGCACTCACCGAGCACAGCACCGGTCTCAGCGACCCCAAGTTGATCCGCCGCGGAATGACGCTGATCGCGTTCGCGGTCGGCGCGCTGTCAAGCGCCCTTCTGGTCCTCAACGTGGGCCTGGGAGCGGCGCTCGGTTTCGGGTTCGCGATCATCGTCGCGGTCGCGATCGCGGCTCATCTGGTGTCGCGCACCGAAGCCGCCTGGACGGCACCGCGGACGCCCGCCTGACCGCGCATCCCAGGATCGTGGGATCGTCGCGCCGGGAATTGCCTGCGATACTCGCTCGATGGCGATTTCGTCGCCGGAGCGGGTCCGCGATGACCTCACGAGGCTGCTGCACCGCGGCGCCGGGGTGCAGGAGTTCTCGCTCGCCGCGGCGCGGATCCTGGCGCGCTCGGTGCCGTTCGACGGCGTCTGCGTGCTGACGATGGACCCGGCCACGCTGGTGCCCACGGGAGAGGTGGTCGAGAACGGGCTGCCGCCGGAGGCGACGATCCAGATGACCGAGATCGAGATGCGCGGCGACGACTTCAACGCGTTCGCCGCGCTCGCACGCGCGCCCCGGCGGGCGGCGACGCTGAGCGCCGCGACCGGCGGCGACCTCGACCGCAGCCAGCGCCACCGCGAGCTCCGGCGGCCCAGCGGATTCGGCGACGAACTACGGGCCGTGCTGACCGATGACTCCACGACCTGGGGCGCGCTGACGCTGCTGCGGGCCTCGGACCGCCCCGATTTCGCCGCCGCCGACGCCCAGCTGGTCGCCACGGTGACCGCCCAGCTCGCCGAGGGGTTGCGCCGAGCGACGCTGCTGAACGGGCAGCGCCGGGAAGGCGAGCACGAGCAGTCCGACGGCCTCGTCCTGCTGGAGGCCGACAACTCGATCTCGTTCGCCGACCTCCCGGCCGAGATGTGGCTCGGCGATCTCGCCGCCGGAGAGCCCGGCGAGCCGCTCCCACCGGTCGTCGCCGCCGTCGCCGCCCGGGCCCGCACCATCGCCGGTGGGCATGCGCCCGACGACGCGATCGCCCGCGCCCGGGTCCGCACGGCGTCCGGCCAGTGGCTCGTCGTCCGGGGCACGACGATCGGCGACCAAGCCGGCGGGCAGACCGCGGTGATGATCGAGCCGGCCCGCCCGCACGAGCTCGCGCCGCTCGCCGCCGAGGCCTACGAGCTGACCGAGCGCGAGCGAGCCGTCACCGAGCTCGTCGCCCAGGGCCTGGCCACCGCCGCGATCGCCGACCGGCTGTGGATCTCGGCCTGGACCGTTCAGGACCACCTCAAGTCCGTCTTCGAGAAGGTCGGCGTGGGCACCCGCGGAGAGCTGATCGCGCGCGTGTTCTTCGCGCCTGACGTGCCGGGGCTCACCGACGGTCAGGCGCAGTCGCGCAGGCCTGGAACGGACGTGTCGGCGCTCCAGCCGGTGCGGGCGTGCGACCCGTCGCAGAACGGCTTGCGGGCAGAGAGCCCACAGCGGCACAGGTAGACCGTCGGATCCGGCGCCGCCAGCGCCCGCCCGTGCTCGTCGACCAGCTCCATGTCGCCGTTCAGTTCGTAGGGACCGTCGCGCAACAGCTTCAGTCGGGCGGTTGGCATGAGACTCCTCCTGGCTGTGTTCAACGTGCCGCCCAGGATGCGCGACCGCGCGCCCGCTTCCCATCCCAGGAATCTGGGTTGTTGCGCCCGTGGTTGCTCGGTTCACGAGCGGGTAGGCACGACCGTAAACCCGACTCCAGCAAGGCAGGGAGAGCGGAGGAACAGCAATGGCACGACGCGCGACGAAGTCATCCACCGGCAGATCCAAGACGGCAGCCAAGGGTCGGGCGAAGAGCACGAAGTCGACCGCCCGCAAGCGCCGTCCACAAGGCGACCGCCCGCAAGCGCCCGTCCACGAAGGCGACCGCCCGCAAGCGCCCGTCCACGAAGGCGACCGCCCGCAAGCGCCCGTCCGCGAAGGCACCGGCGAAGCGCTCCCGCAAGCAGTCACGCTCCGGCGTCGCGGGTGTCGCCCAGACGGTCGTCGAGAAGACCCCGAAGCCGGTTCTCGCCGGCGGCGCGGCCGTCGCGGGGATCGCGGCGATCGCGGCGGGCAAGGCGCTCAAGCCCAAGCGCCGCAGCAACTCGGTGGCCGAAGGCCTGGCCAAAGCCGGCGAGCAGATCGGCAAGGTCGGCAGCGAGATCCAGCACGCCGGCGACACGACGCAGAGCGTCGGCGACGCGCTGTCGAAATAGCGCTCAGCTGGCGAGCGCGGGTAGCACGGCGCGCGCGAACAGCTCGTTGCAGTGGCGCATCGCCACCAGCGGCGTATCGAGCGATGCCGGGACGACGATCACGCGGTCGATCCCGCACGACTCGACCTCGCGGAGCCGATCGCGCACGGTCGCAGCCGACCCGCAGGCGGTGAACCGGTCGATGAAGTCATCCTCGAGCGCACGCGCGAACCCGGCGCCAGCAGGCCGGCGAATCCCCACTCCTCGGCCTGGCGGGCGGTGTCGGCGACCCGCCCGGGAAACGCGAACGCGTGCAGCCACAGTTCCATCGCCGCAGATCTTCTCGCACCGGTCGTGCCTATGCCGCGTGCGGCAGCTCCGTCAGCGCGCGCGTAGCCGTCTGTGCCTCGGCGACCAGCGGCCCGAGGATCTCGGTCAGCCGGGCGCCGTAGAAGAAGTGGCCGCCGCCGGGATCGACGTGGGCCTGGCAGGACGGGATCGCCGCGGCCAGGCGGCGTATGTGCGCGAGCGGGATCAGCGGGTCGGAGTCTCCGTGCCAGAGCGTCACCGGACACCGCAGCGCCGACGTCTGAAAGCCCCAGTCCCGGCGACACACCAGGTAGTCGTCGATCATCGCCTGCGGCGTGGTCTCGCGGCGCAGGCCCAGCGCGCGCAGGTAGAGGCCGGCCAGGGTCGGGCCGAAGCGATGGTTGCCGAACGGGATCAGCGGGACCGCGTAGCGCGCGCTGGGGCTGGCGCCGGCGCCGCCGGGCGGGCCGAGCGGGCTGACGATCGTGAGCGCCGAGATCCGGTCGCCGAGCGCATGGCCGCAGGCGAGCGCGTACGGCGCGCCGGCCGAGACGCCGACAACCGAGAAGCGCTCGTGGCCGAGCGCGCCGAGCACGTCCTCGAGGTCGCACGCGAAGTCGGCGACGGTGCGGCCGGGGCTCGGATCAGAGCCCGCAAAGCCGGGACGGTTGACGACGAGATAGCGGATCCGCAGCCGCTCGATGTGCGCGTCGAGCGTGGGCGTGCGCCACCGCGGTGAGCCGATCGCGCCGTGGCAGTACACCACCGGGAAGCCGTCGCGCGGGCCGGCCGCCGTGTAGGTGATGCAGCGACCGTCCCGGGTGCGGGCGGTGCTCGTGGTCGCGAGGATCGGGGTCACCATGCCGCTCGACTTGCCGCCAAGCACGGTAGGCGCCGCCGCCGAAGGGAGTGTGACGAATCGGTTACGGCTCACAGCCGGGCGAGGATCCGGCCCAGCGCGGCGACGAACTCGTCGGGGCGCTCGAGCTGTGGGACGTGGGCGGCGTCGGCGATCGTCTCCACCACCGCATCCGGGCGCAGCGCGCGGATCGTGCGCAACGCGGCGATTGGGACGATCCGGTCGCGCTCGCCCCAGATCAGCCCGAGCGGCGCATGAACCTGCTCGAGCTGTGTCCGCAGGTCGGCGCGCAGGACCGCGGTGACCGCGGCGCCGACGCGGGTCGAGCGGCTGGATGCCTGGAGCATCGCCCGGGCGTCGGCGCCGGACATCCGCTCCGGTCGGGCCACCGCCCCCCACAGCAGCGCCCGCCGGGCGATACCCACGTCGGCGAGCGGGGAGCCGAACGCGCGGCGCGCCGCCACGGCCGGTCCGCTCAGCCGTCCAGCCACCGACGAGATGACGTTCGGGCGCGGCGAGAAGCCCGCGGGCGCGCCCAGCACCAGCCGGCTGACCGCCTCCGGCCGCCGGCGGGCCAGCACCAGCGCGACCGCCCCTCCGAGCGAGTTGCCGACCAGGTCAAAGCGCCCACCGGCCCGGTCGGCCAGCGCGTCTGCCACCGCGTCGGCGACGCGCTCGAGCTCGAATCCGGGGCCGACCGCGGGCGAGTCACCGAACCCCGGCAGGTCAGCCGCCAGCACCAGCCGCTCAGCCGCGAGCGCGGGCGTCACACGCCGCCAGATCCCGCGGTTGGCGCCGACCCCGTGGAGCAGCGCCAGCGGCTCGCCTGCTCCTTGGGCGTCGATCGCGATCATGGCCGGGGCCGGGGCTTTCACCGACGATTAACATCGCCCGCCCGCGGCGCGGCGAAGCTAATCCCGTGAGCGACCCGGCCGCCGAACCGAACGTTCGCGGGGGCCGGCTGGTCGTCTGCGACGTCGCCCTGTTCTACGCGGAACGCAGCGGCGGGATCCGCACCTACCTGGACGAGAAGGCGCGGTTCGCGTCCAACACCGGGACGTTCGAGCACCACCTCGTGATCCCCGGCAAGCGCGAGCGCCACGACGGCGGGCGCCACGAGCTGCGCTCGCTGACGCTGGCGGCGTCCAACGGCTACCGGATCCCGCTCGGCGCCGGCGCCCTGAAGGAGACGCTGCGCGCGGTCAGCCCCGACGTCGTGATCCTCCATGACCCCTTCTGGCGCCCGCTCAGCGTCACCCGGGAGGCGCACCGCCTCGGCGCCTCGGTGGTCGCCGTGCACCACGCCTCCCCGGCGCTCAACGCGGCCGGGATCCCCGGGCCCGACGCCGTGTACCTCCCGACGCTGCGCCGGATCTACCACCACGCGTACGAACACGTCGATGCCGTGATGTCGACCGTCGACCCCGAGCCCGACTCCGGCCGCACCGCCTCGATCAAGCTGCGCTTCGGCCTGCACCCGGCGTTCCGGCCGGGGCCGGGCGTCCCGCGCGAGCACCTGCTCTACGTCGGCCGCGTGGCGCTCGACAAGAGCATTGGCGATCTGCTCGCGGCGATGGCGACCGCCGGGTGGGGCCGCTCGCTGCTGATCGTCGGCGATGGACCCGCGCGGGGCGCGGTCGAAGCGCGCGCCCGGTCGCTCGGCGTAGCCAGCCTCGTCACGTTCAGGCCGTTCGTGTCAGATCGCCAGCTGCTGGCGCGGCTGTATCGCGAGGCGGCGTGCGTGGTCGCTCCCGGGCCTCACGAGACGTTCGGGCTGGCAGTGCTGGAGGCCGCGGCCAGCGGCGCGCGCGTAGTGGCTTGCTCGTGCACTCCCGCTGCGCAGGCGGCGAGCCCGATCGTGGGGACGTTCCGGCCCAAGGACCCCCCGGACATGATTCGCGCGATCGAGTCAGCGCTCGCTGCGCCGGCCGACGCCGCGGCCGCGGCGAGGCTGGCGGCGGCGATGAGCTGGGAGCGCGTGTTCGAGCAAGAGCTGGCCGACCTCGAACGCCTGCGCCGGTGAGCGCCGCGCCCCGACGCAACGGCACGCCCGGTTTCGCCGCCGCCGTGAGCGAGGACCGCGTCGCCCGGTTGCGGCACGAGGCGCACCGGGTGCTCGCCGGCAACTGGCGCGAGGGGCACCTGGCCGACGGCGTCGCCTACCGCTACACGTGCCCGTCGCCGCCCCGCTACCGCCACCAGTGGTACTGGGACTCTTGCTTTCACGCGATCGTGTGGAGCCACTTCGATCCGCCCCGCGCCCGCGAGGAGCTGCGAACGCTGGTGCGCGGCGGCCGGCTCGACGGGTTCATCCCCCACACGATCTTCTGGCACGACACTCCGGGCTGGCGGCGGGCGCCGCTGTACGCGACCGACTCGCTCCGCGGCGACCGCGCCACCGCGCACATCCAGACGCCGATGCTGGCGCTCGCCTGGGAGGTGGTCGCCGAGGCCTCGGCCGACGAACCGGGGTTCGCCGGCGAGGCGCTCGACGCCCTGCGGCTGCACTACGACTGGCTCGAGCACCACCGCGATCCCGACGGCGACGGTCTGATCTCGATCATCCACCCCGACGAGTCGGGACTCGACGACGCGCCCAAGTACGACGAGGTGTTCGGCTGGATGAGCCACTACATGCCCGGCTACATGTGGCTGGTGGAGCGCTCCCGGCGCCTCGGCTACGACTCCCGGTCGATCATCGACCGCTACGACGAGCACGTCGAGGACGTGCTCGTCAATGTCCTTTACGCGCTGTCGCTGCGGGCGCTGGCCCGGTTGAGCGGCGACGCCGCCTACGACGCGCGCGCCCGGCGGACCGAGGATGCGCTGCTCGAGCGCTGCTGGGACCCGCGGCGAGGGCTGTTCTGGGACCTGGCGGGGCGTGGGCACGCGCCGCTGCGGATCTCGACCTGGTCGTCGCTGTCGCCGCTGGCGCTGCCGTCGCTGCCGCGCGAGATCGCCGCGCGGCTGATCGAGGAGCAGCTGCTGGACCCGCGCCGCTACCGCGCCCCCTACGGGATCCCGTCGGTCTCGATGGAGGAGCCGAGCTTCCGCGCCGGCTGGCACCTGTTCCGCTGCTGGCGCGGGCCCTCGTGGATGAACACGGCCTGGCTGCTGGTCCCGGCGCTGCGGCGTCACGGCTACACCGACGACGCCGAGCGGATCGTCGCCGCGTGCGTCGAGCTGGTCGAGGCGCACGGATTCCGCGAGTACTACAACCCGCTCAACGGCGAAGGCCTTGCCGCGCGGCGATTCGGCTGGTCGACGCTGTTGGTCGAGTTGCTGCCACGCACCGGCGAGCTGCGCGCCGACGCCGAGCACCCGCCTTACCAGGGCAGCGTCCGCGACGAGCTGCTGGCGATGGGCACCGAGGCGGCGTCGGAGACCTATCGCCGGCTCGGCGAGGGCGCGGCCGCGGCGCGCGCGCGCCTGCCGAAGCTACGCTGACTCGCGCCTGCCCACCAGCGCGGCCAGCTCGGAGCGGTTGCGGACGCCGAGTTTCGCGTACACGTGCGACAGATGGACCTTGGCCGTGCCGCGCGAGATGAACATCCGCTTGCCGATCTCGGGATTGGTAAGGCCATCGGCGGCGAGCTCGGCGACC
Source organism: uncultured Solirubrobacterales bacterium (assembly GCA_963831845.1). Lineage (GTDB taxonomy): Bacteria > Actinomycetota > Thermoleophilia > Solirubrobacterales > Solirubrobacteraceae > Palsa-465. The sequence goes on from CAWHRT010000022.1 coordinate 394,542, forward strand.
CGCACCTCGGTCGGCGTGAGCGACGCCCAGCCGCGGCCCGGGCGGTTTCTGGTTCCGCGTGCCCGTCGCAGCCAGGCGATCGCCTCGCCGGTGGTCAGCTCGCCGCCCGCGGCGGCTGCATCTGTTGCCGCCAGCGTCTCCGAGCCGCTCGGTGAGCGCGGCTTCGAGCTCGTCGCGGGCGCTCTGCTCCGGCCTCCACCGCGCGTGTCCAAGCTCGGCGTAGGCGCGATCGGCGGCTCCGAGGATCCGCGCCGCCTCCTCGTCGCTGTCGAGCGCGGCGGCGGCTTGGGCGAGGACGTCCAGCTGGCGGCCCAGGCCCTGCGGCAGTCCCGCCTCGAGGACGATCCCGAGGGCCTCGTGCGCGAGCCGCTCGGCCTCCCCCGGGTCGCCCTGGCGCAGGGCGACGCCGGCGAGGACGTGACGCGCCGCGGCCCGGTTCAGCGGGCTGCGCATACGCCCGTCGGCGATCTCGAGCGCGCTGCGGGCCAGGTCCGTGGCATCGGCGGGGCGATCGAGCAGCAGCTCGACGCGAGCCAGCACCCAGAGCGCGGAGGCCAAGCCGTAGCCCGCGTCGCCACCGTGCTCGACGTAGCGCACGAGCGCCGGGCGGGCGTCGTCGAGCATCCCGGCGGCGACCTGAGCGATCGCGATCGTCAGCTCGAGCTGCGGGATCAGCATGCCGGCGGCGGCAGTGATCGCCCGCTGGAGCGCCGGTCGGAGCTCGGCCAGGGCCGCCTCGGGCTCGCCCCGATCGACGAGCACGCCCGCGCGGAACGCGTGGCTGTAGCCGGAGCTGACCGGCTCGCCGACCGCGTCGGCGATCGCGATCGCCCGCTCGTACAGGGCGATCGCCTCCTCGTCGCGCCCCTGGAGCTGCCTGACGCGGCCGATCCCCCACCAGTGCCAGGCGGCGAACTCGGCGTAGCCGGTGCGCTCGATGATCTCGAGCGCCTCCTCGAACACCGACTCGGCCCGGGGATCGTCCTCGAGTAACTGCGTGACCGCGAGGATCTGGCAGGCGTCGACATAGCACCACTCGTCACCGCTGGCGCGGGCGAGCTCGCGGGCCCGCTCGATGTCATCGCGGGCGCCGACGGGGTCGCGGAACATCCGCACGGTTCCGAGCGCGTCGAGCGCCCGCGCGGCGGTCGACGTCTCCCCCAGCGCCAGCGCGCGCTCGAGCGCGGCGAGCTCTGCCGCGATCGACTCCTCGTAGCGCCCGCCGTAGGCCAGCAGGTACCCGCGCCCCCACTGCGCCCGAGCCCGCAGCGCCGGCTGGCCGTCAGCCGACATGCCGAGTGCCCGCTGATAGCCCGCCTCGGCGAGCTGGAAGCGGCCGCGCAGCTTCCACCACACGGTCAGGGCCACGCACAGCCGCAGTGCGCTGCGCTCGTCGCCGCCGGTGACGGCGTGATCGAGCGCGGCCGCAAGGTTGGCAGCGTCGGCGTCGAGCGCGTCGAGCCACGCGTTCTGGCCCGCCGCCTCGAGGTGCGGCGCGATCTCCTCGGCGAGCTCGACGAAGTGCTCACGGTGACGGTCGCGCAGCGATGCCAGCTCGCCGGCCTCCGCGAGGCGGTCGATCCCGTACTGACGCACGGTCTCGAGCAGGCGGTAGCGGACGCCGCCGGTTCGTTCGTCGTCTACGACCACCAGCGACTTGTCGACGAGCGAGGTCAGCACGTCGAGGATCGCCATCCGGTCGATCGCGCCGCCCGAGCAGACCGTCTCGACTCCGTTCAGGTTCCACCCTCCGGCGAACACCGCCGACCGGCGGAGCAGCTCGCGTTCGTCGTCGTCGAGCAGCTCGTAGCTCCAGTCGACCGACGCGCGCAGCGTCTGCTGACGGGGCAGCGCCGAGCGCGCGCCGCCGGTCAGCAGCCGGAAGCGGTCCTCCAGCTGCGGCGGCGATCTGGTCCACGCCGAGCACTCGGGCGCGCGCCGCGGCGAGCTCGATCGCCAGCGGGATCCCGTCGAGGTCGTGGCAGATCTGCGCGATCGCGGGCGCGTTGCCGGCGTCGACGACGAAGTTCGGACGCACCTTGACGGCGCGCTCGATGAACAGCGCAACCGCGTCTGACTGCGCGACCGCCGCGACCGGCTCGACCGCGAGTTCGGACGGGAGCGACAACGATGGGACCCTCCACACGGTCTCACCCTCGACTCCGAGCGGCGCCCGGCTGGTCGCCAGCACGGTCACGGCCCGGGCGCCGCGCAGCAGCGCCTCGGCGGTCGCCGCGCACTCCTCGAGCAGGTGCTCGCAGTTGTCCAGGACGACCAGCGCGGCGGACTCCGCGAGCGCAGACACGACCGCCTGCAGCGTCGTTGCGCCGGGCAGCGGCTTGACGCCGATCGCGTCACCGAGCGCGGGACCGACCGCGCCGGGATCCGCCAGCGGAGCCAGGTCGATCCACCAGACACCGTCGCCGAAACGGTCGAGCGAGTCGGCCGCCAGCTGGGCGGCCAGCCGCGTCTTGCCGCAGCCCCCGGCGCCGGTGAGCGTCAGTAGCCGGGTCGCCTCAAGCACGTCGCCGAGCTCGGCGAGCTCGCGCTCGCGGCCGACGAAGCTCGTGAGCTGCACGGGGAGATTGTTCGGGAGGGCGTCGAGCGAGCGCAGGGGGACGTCGCCCGCGGGAAGCTCGGGATGGCGCAGTCCGAACACGTGCTCGGGGCGTCCCAGGTCGCGCAGTCGATGGGTGCCCAGGTCCACGAGCTCGGCTTGCTCGGGGAGCCGGTCGACCACGAGATCGTGAACGCCTCGGGTCAGCAGCGTCTGGCCGCCGTTGCCGATCGCGCGCAGGCGCGCGCACCGGTTGAGCGCGGCGCCGAAGTAGTTGCCCTCGTCGCGCAGCTGCGCCTCGGCGGTGTGCAGCGCGATCCGCACGCTCAGCTCGATCCCGTCGGGCCACGCCTGCGCGGCCATCGCGCGCTGGGCGTCGAGTGCGGCCGCGACCGCGTCCGAGGCACGCGAGAACGCGGCGACGACGCTGTCTCCCTCGCCCTGCTCGACCGGGCGCACGCCGCCATGGCGCCCGATCGCCTCGGCGAGCACGGCGTAGTGAGCCGGGATCGCGACGCCCATCGCCTCGGGGTCCCGCTCCCACAGGCGCGTCGAGCCCTCGATATCGCTCAACAGGAACGTGACCGTTCCGGCGGGAAGCACAAACGTCGTATCGATGCCCTCGACGGATCCGTCCAATCCATCACCCCATCGGAGCGGCCTCGCCAGTGCAAGGCTGGGCGGCAATCGTGTCATCGGACCCCTGGTTTGTCGAGGGCGGGCTCGCGACCAAAGCTAGGGGCCTGGGGTCCGCGGTACATCTGCCAGGTGGCATATATCCGGCCTTCGGACCCGGAACTGGGTCGCCCAGGGGGTCCGACCGGGGTTATACTCACCCCTCTCGCGGCTGTAGCTCAGTTGGCTAGAGCGTCTGCTTGCCATGCAGAAGGTCGAGGGTTCGAGTCCCTTCAGCCGCTTCAGAAAGCCCCGCTCAGGGGACCGAGGGCACCCGACCGACGCCGCAGCCGGACGACAGCTACCGTCGTCGCATCGAACCGTCTCCGGACTTCGCCGTCAGCCGTCAGCAGATCGGCCCGGCCATCGTCCTGACCGTGGTCGGCGAGCTCGAGCTGACGCGGGCGCCGCGCTTCGGCGTTGACGTCAGCGAGGTGCTGCGCGAGCAGCCCGAGCTGGTCGTGATCGACCTCTGCCAGGCGAGCTTCGTCGACTCCGCCGGCCTGTCGGTGCTGCTCAATGCCAGGCGCCGCAGCGTCAGGCTCGGGATCGAGCTGAGGATCGCCTGCGACGTGCGGACGACGCTGCAGACGCTGGCGGTGACGCGGCTCGACCGGGATCTCGACGTGTATCCGACGCTCGAGGCCGCCCTCGCCGGGGGCCCGCCCGCCGAGCACGACTAAGGCCGACTGCCCACCCCTACGCCGCGTCGGGTACGGCGTACAGCGCCGTGGCCCGCCCCAAGGCGTCGCGCTTGACGCGCTGGACGAGCTCGAGCGAGCGGTCGACACGCAGCTGCAGCTGCCGGTCTCCCAGCTCGCGGCGGATCGTCACGAGGCGAGCACCGTCGCGGCGCTGTTGCTGCTGGTCCCGGCGGTGACATCGATCGCTTCGGCGGCGACGCTCGGCGAGACGCTGCATCCCGCCACGCTTGTCGGGATGGTCGTCGCGATCGTGGGCGTGGGCACGGTGCTGCGGCGCGAGTCGCCGCGGCACCGGCGGATTTGGCGGGCCAACCGCTGCCCGGTAGGCTGACCGCGTGAGCCACGCGTCCGATCTGGAGTATCGGAGCCTGCTGATCGAGCAGGACGGGCCCGCCGCGCGGATCACGCTGAACCGGCCCGACAAGCGCAACGCGCTGTCGCTCGACCTGCTCCGCGAGCTGACCGCCGCGCTGCGAGAGGCCTCGGCTCGCCCGGAGACCCGCGTGATCGTGATCCAAGGGGCCGGCCCGGCGTTCTCGGCCGGGCACGACCTGTCGGAGATGATCGACCGCGATGAGGCGTTCCTCGCCGAGCTGTTCCGCGAGTGCACGGTGATGATGGAGACGATCCACGAGCTGCCCCAGCCGGTGATCGCAAAGGTCCACGCGATCGCGACCGCCGCGGGGTGCCAGCTGGTGGCCGCCTGCGACCTCGCGGTGGCCGCCGAGGGCGCGCGATTCGGAACGCCCGGCGTCAAGATCGGGTTGTTCTGTTCGACGCCGATGGTCCCGGTGTCCCGCGCGGTCGGGCGCAAGCGTGCGATGGAGATGTTGCTGACCGGCGAGACGATCGACGCCCGGACCGCGCTCGACTGGGGGCTGATCAACCGGGTGGTGGCGCCCGAGGAGCTCGACGCCGAGGTCTCCAAGCTCGTCGAGGCGATCGCACGCTCGAGCTCGGCGACGGTGGCGACCGGCAAGCAGGCGTTCTACGACCAGGTCGACCGCTCCGAGCACGAGGCCTACGAGCACGTCCAGGGCGTGATGACCGCCAACGCGCTCGACTACGACGCTCAGGAGGGGATGACCGCGTTCCTGGAGAAGCGCGCCCCCACCTGGCGGGGCCGTTAGCCGAGGCGCCGGAGGCCGGCTGCAGGAGCCGAGGAAGCGCGGCTTGGGTGCGGCACACCGCGGCGCTTCGTTGGTGTGAGGCGGTAGGGGCGGGTGCGCCGATGGCGGGCGAATCGCGTGTACAACGTCCCACTCGACCACTCCGGACGCCACCGTGGGACGTTCGCCACGTGGGACGTGACCAACGTCCCAAGCTAGCCCGCGAAGGCCTCGGGTGGGGCGTTAAGCACGTCGCCGCCCCAGGGCCCGGGCGGGCTGCCGTGATGCGTTTGGCGGCGGAGTGCGCGATGAGTGCGCGATGGCGGCACAGCCAGCCGACAGCGCTGATCGGCTCTCGTGGGGTCAGCTAACCCAGCGCCAGCTCGTACTCGCGCAGGATCCCGCCGCGTGAGCGCGACTTGAATCCGGCGCGACGCAGCATCGCGATCGACCGGCGGTTCTCGGCCAGCGTGCTCGCGCGCAGCGCGCAGTGGCCCTCCTCGCGGGCGCGCTGCGCCAGGCGCCCCAGCATCGCCCCGCCCAATCCCTTCCCCTGCCAGTCGTCGATCACGGTCGCGGCCACCTCGGCGGCGCCCGACTCGCCGTTGAGCTGGACATACCGGACCACCGCGACGCCCTCGCCGGTGGCGGCGTCGATCGCCACCAGCGCCTCGTGGCGGTGATGGTCGACGTCGACGAGGTGATCGAGCTCGCGCTCGCTCAGACGCGGCTTGGCGGTCGCGAACCGGAAGTAGCGGGACTCGTCGGACAGGCGGGCGATCGCGGCCTTGATCCCGGCGCGGTCCGCCCGCTCCAGCGGTCGGATCACCACCTCGCTGCCGTCGGCCAGCTGCAGGCGTTCGCGCTGCTTCGCGGTCAGTTGCTTCATGAGACTGACAAACGTACGGCAAACCGTGGGTTGTGTCAAGCAACCCACCGGTGTCTTAGGTGATCCAGTCCCCTGAGGACGGGGTTGGAAGCACCCCGGGCGGGTAACCCTCCCTCTAACAATCCCGGCAGGTCGGGACAGATCACCCGTACCGCTCACCAAGGGGGGACTTTGAGTACGGAACCGCAGACCATCGCGCCACCGAGCCGCCCGGACGGCGGCCAGCCGCCGCTTACCGATCAGTCGTTCGCGGAGCTGACGCGGCGCCTCTCGGACCAGAGCACGCTGCTGGTCCGCCAGGAGCTCGACCTGGCCAAGGCCGAACTCGCCGAGAAGGGCAAGCAGGCCGGGATCGGCGCGGGCCTGTTCGGCGGCGCGGCCGTGTTCGGCCTGTACGCCGTCGGCGCGCTCACCGCGACCCTGATCCTCGCGCTGAGCCTGGCGGTCGCCGGCTGGCTGGCCGCGCTGATCGTGACCCTGCTGTACGTGGCGATCGCGGGCGTGCTGGCGCTGGTCGGCAAGTCCAGGGTCCGCAAGGGCGTACCGCCGGTACCCGAGCGCGCGGTCGAGAGCGTCAAGGAGGACGTCCAGGTCGCCAAGCTGCGAGTCAAGGAGGGGCGGAGTTGAGCCCCGCCGCCGAGCCGAAGACCCCGGAGCAACTCCGCGCCGAGATCGAGCTCACGCGCAGGCAGCTCGGCGACACCGTCGAGGCGCTCGCGGCCAGAACCGACGTCACGGCCCGCGCGAAGGAGCGATTTGCCGCGCTCCGCAGCGGCGCCACCCAGCGCAAGGACCAGCTCGTCGCGCGCACCCGGGAGGCGACGCCGGACTCCGCCGAGGCCAAGGGCCAGCAGCTCACCACCACGGTGAAGCGCAATCCGGTCCCGTTCGCGGCTGCCGGCGCGCTCGCCGCGGGCCTGCTGATCGGCGTGCTGGTCGGCCGTCGGAAGTCGAGGTGAACCCGTGTCGAAGCTGTTCTTCATTCCGTTCAGCATCGTCAGCGGGCTGATCGCGGGCCTGGTCGGCAAGAAGGTGTTCTCGTTGGTGTGGGGCCTGATCGACGACGAGGAGCCGCCGAAGGCCGAGCATCGCGACGTCGACCCGCGCAAGCTCGTGCTCGCGCTCGCGATCGACGGCGCGGTGTTCGCGCTGGTCAGAGGCCTGGTCGACCACGCGGCCCGGCTGGCGTTCGCGCGCTCATACGGCGCTTGGCCCGGCGAGGAGCGGCCCGAGCCGGAGTGACGGTCGAGGACCCGCGCGCGCCCCGAGATCCCGACTCAGCGCGGAGCCAGCACCGTCCGGGTCTGACCGGCGATCTCGAGGTCCTCGCGAGCGGGGATCACCAGCGTCCTGACCGCCGCGCCGCCGCTGGAGATGTCGGGCCTGACCTCGGGGGTGGCGTTGAGCCGATGGTCGACGGCCACGCCGAGGAACTCAAGTCCGTCGGCGGCGAGTGCCCGGATCTCGGCGGCGTGCTCGCCGACGCCGCCGGTGAACACCAGCACGTCGAGCCCGCCGAGCGCGGCCGCCATCGCGGCGATCCCGGCGCGCAGGCGGTGGATGTAGACGTCGAGCGCGACGCGCGCCCGCCCATCGCCCGCGCCCGCCCGCGCCAGCACCTCAGCGCATGTCCGCAGCCCCGCTCAGCCCGAGCAGCCCGGACTCGTGCTCGAGCGCGTCAGCTGAGCTCCTGCGCCTCCACCTCGGCGTGCTCGAGCAGCCACAGCAGCAGCCCCGGATCCACGCTCCCGGAGCGGGTGGCCATCACCAGCCCCTCGAGCGGCGTGAACCCCATCGTCGTGTCGACCGAGCGGCCGTCGGCGATCGCGCACAGCGAAGCGCCCGCGCCGAGGTGGCAGCTCACGATCCGCATCCCGTCCGGCGGCATCCCCAACAGCTCCGGGACCCGGCGCGCGATCCAGGCGTGCGACAGCCCGTGAAAGCCGTAGCGGCGCACGCCGAGGCGCTCGCGCCAGCGCTCGGGCAGCGCGTAGGTGTACGCGGCCGGCGACAGCGTGACGTGGAACGCGGTGTCAAAGCAGGCGACCGCCGGAACGTCGGGCAGCGCGGCCGCGACGGCGTCGAGCGCGGCCAGCGACTTGGGCTGGTGCAGCGGGGCCAGGTCGACGAGCTCGCGCAACCCTCGCTCGACGTCGTTCGTCGATCCGCACCGGCTCGCGGTAGCGCTCGCCGCCGTGGACGATCCGGTGTCCCACCGCGTCGGCACCGCGTAGCTCCCCCTGCAGCGCCTCGATCAGCTCCTCGGGGTCCAATCGCGCCCGCGGAGCCTCGAGCTCGTGCTCGGCCAGCGTCTCGTCGCCGTCGCCGATCAGCGAGAGCTTGACACTGCTCGATCCCGCGTTGACGACCAGGATCCGCACGTGCCTTGGCGAGACCTCCGAGCTAGGACCCGTCGGCGCCCGGCGCGGTCGGGTCGCCCGGCCACGTCCAGTTGCGGATGTCGGGGCTGTCGTCGCCGAACTCGCGCGTGTAGGCGCGATGTGACAGCCGCTCGTCCTCCATCGCCTGGCGCAGGTGCGCCGCTCGCTCGCCGAGGCTGGGGACGCGGTCGATCACGTCCATCACCAGGTGGAAGCGGTCGAGGTCGTTGAGCATGACCATGTCGAACGGCGTCGTGGTGGTGCCCTCTTCGTTGTAGCCGCGCACGTGGAAGTTGGCGTGGTTGGAGCGCCGGTAGGTGAGCCGGTGGATCAGCGACGGGTAGCCGTGGTAGGCGAAGATCACCGGCTGCGAGGCGGTGAACAGCGCGTCGAACTGCGCGTCGGACAGCCCGTGGGGATGGTCGACGTCGGGCTGCAGCCGCATCAGGTCGACGACGTTGATCACCCGTACCCGCAGGTCCGGGAGCTCCCGGCGCAGGATCGCCGCGGCGGACACGGCCTCGACCGTCGGGATGTCGCCGGCGCAGGCCAGCACCACGTCGGGCTCCTCGCCCTGATCGTTGGACGCCCAGCCCCAGATCCCGATCCCGCGCGTGCAGTGCTCGATCGCCTCGTCCATCGTCAGGTAGGCGAGCTGCGGCTGCTTGCCGGCCACGATCACGTTGACGTAGTTGCGGCTGCGCAGGCAGTGGTCGGCGACCGACAGCAGGCAGTTGGGGTCGGGCGGCAGGTAGACGCGGATGATCTCGGCCTTCTTGTTGACCACGTGGTCGATGAACCCGGGGTCCTGATGGGAGAAGCCGTTGTGGTCCTGGCGCCACACGTGCGAGGACAGCAGGTAGTTCAGGGACGCCATCGGGCGGCGCCACGGGAGGTGACGGGTCACCTTCAGCCACTTGGCGTGCTGGTTGAACATCGAGTCGACGATGTGGATGAACGCCTCGTAGCAGTTGAACAGCCCGTGGCGGCCGGTCAGCAGGTAGCCCTCGAGCCACCCCTGGCAGAGGTGCTCGGACAGCACCTCCATCACCCGGCCGTCGGGCGACAGGTGATCGTCGTCGGGCTCGCGCTCGGCCTCCCAGACGCGGTCGGTCGCCTCGAACACGGCCGACAGGCGGTTGGAGGCGGTCTCGTCGGGTCCCATCAGCCGGAACCGGTCCGGGTTGCGCCGCATCACGTCGCGCAACCACGTGCCGAGCACGCGCGTGCCCTCGTAGGACAGCTTGGCCGGCTCGGGCACGTCGACCGCGTACTCGCGGAAGTCGGGCAGCTCGAGGTCGCGCAGCAGCAGCCCACCGTTGGCGTGCGGGTTGGCGCTCATCCGGCGCTCGCCCTGCGGAGCCAGCGCGGTGATCGCCCCGACGACAGCGCCGCCCTCGTCGAACAGCTCCTCGGGCCGGTAGGACTTCATCCACGACTCCAGCAGCGCCAGGTGCTCGGGGTTGGTCCGGACCTCGCCGAACGGGACCTGGTGCGAGCGCCACGAGCCCTCGCTGCGCAGCCCGTCGACCTCCTTGGGTCCGGTCCATCCCTTCGGCGTGACGCATCACGATCATCGGCCACCGGGGACGCTCCGGGGCGGCGCCATCGCCGGCCCGCGCGGCGCTCTGGATCGACGCGATCTCGTCGAGCACCGAGTCGAGCGTGGCGGCCATCAGCTGGTGCATCTCATCGGGATCCGAGCCCTCGACGAACCTCGGCGCGTACCCGTAGCCCTCCATCAGCCGCGCCAGCTCGTCGCGGGTGATCCGCGCCAGCACGGTGGGGTTGGCGATCTTGTAGCCGTTGAGGTGCAGGACCGGGAGCACGGCGCCGTCGCGAGCCGGGTTGAGGAACTTGTTCGAGTGCCAGCTGGCCGCGAGCGGACCGGTCTCGGCCTCGCCGTCGCCGACCACGCACAGCGCGAGCAGGTCAGGGTTGTCGAACGCTGCGCCGTAGGCGTGCAGCAGCGAGTAGCCGAGCTCGCCGCCCTCGTGGATCGACCCCGGCGTCTCGGGGGCCACGTGGCTGGGGATCCCGCCGGGGAACGAGAACTGGCGAAACAGCCGGCGCAGGCCCTCCGCGTCGTGGCCGATGTGCGGATACACCTCGGTGTAGGTGCCGTCGAGGTATGCGCTCGCGACCAGGCCAGGGCCGCCGTGCCCGGGGCCGGTGACGTAGATCGCGTTCAGGTCGCGGGCGCGGATCGAGCGGTTCATGTGCGCGTAGATGAAGTTCAGTCCGGGCGTGGTCCCCCAGTGGCCGAGCAGCCTCGGCTTGACGTGCTCGGGGCGCAGCGGCTCGCGCAGCAGCGGGTTGTCGAGCAGGTAGATCTGGCCGACCGACAGGTAGTTCGCGGCGCGCCACCAGGCGTTGATCTGCTCGAGCTCGGCGCCGGTGAGCGGGGCGTCGTCCGGGGTGACCGCGGTCGTCATCGACTGCATTTATGCACACCACGAGGGCTCTCGACCAGGCCTTTCACAAGACGGCCGCATCCGCGTCACGTTCGGCGGATACCGTCGCCGCGCTGCGTGGGGCCTGGCGCACCCCCTCGCGCGATGACGCACCCGCCGCCCATCACCCGAGAGCAAAGGAGCAACCCTTGTCAATCGCCCCACGAGGACGGGCAGCCTGCGCCGCCCGTTCATCCAGTTCGGCGGCGAGAACTTCGACAAGTTCACCAAGTACGGGCAGCTGTCGGGCGAGGGTTGCGTGTTCCCGAAGTACGTGAACACGATCGCCGGTCAGCTGTCGAGCAAGCACCTGAGCTGGCGCGAGTACGCCCAGGACATGGGCAACGACCCGCACCGGGACGGCACCACGACGACCAAGCAGGGTCCGACGTGCGGGCACCCGCCGATCGGCGGGACCGACCTGACCGATTCGACCGGCCCGGCGAACGACAGCTACGCCACCCGCCACAACCCGTTCATGTACTTCGAGTCGGTGATCGGGCGTCCCGCCTACTGCCGCGCCCATGTGCTGTCGCTCAAACCGCTGGCCGGCGACCTGAGCGCACGCCGCGACCACCCCGAGCTACTCGTTCGTCACGCCCAACACCTGCGCCGACGGCCACGACTGGCCCAAGTGCCAGGACGGGACGCCGGGCCGCCTCCCGCGCGTCGACCAGTTCCTGAAGGACGTGGATCCCGCGGATCATGACGTCGCCGGCCTACCGGGCCAACGGGCTGATCCTGATCACGTTCGACGAGTCTGGCGAGGACTCCGACGCGGGCGCCTGCTGTGGCGAGGTCGACGGTCTCGGCTACGCCGATCCGTCCCACCCGAACATGAACGAGGTCGGGCTGTATGGTCCCGGCGGGGGACGCGTCGGAGCGATCCTCCTGTCGAAGTTCATCAAGCCGGGCACGGTCAGCAAACATGCCTACAACCACTACTCGCAGCTGCGCAGCTTCGAGGATCTGTTCGGGCTGAAGCACCTCGGTGACGCACAGCAGCCGCAGGTTCACTCGTTCGGCGCCGACGTGTTCACGCGTCCGCGCGGCTGAGCGCATCCTCCGCATGCCGGTCGCGGTCGCCCTCACGGCGGCCGCGGTCGCGCTCGCCGTGGCGAGCCCGGCCGCGGCGGGCACCGACCGGATCACGTTCGGCAACGTCACCTGCGCCCCCGGCTGGCGGGCGCCCAACCCGGGCGTGGCGCGATTCGCGGTCGCCAACCGCTCGGGCCACCGTGCCACGGTCTACCTGTTCCGCGCGGGCAGCGGCGCGATCGTGGGCCAGATCCGGAACTCCAAGCCGGGCAGCGTCCGCCACCTCACCGTCCGGCTGCGGCCGGGCTCCTACGCCTGGGGGTGCGCGCTGCGCGGCTTCCCGCGGCACGTGTCCGACGCCGCCCGGGTGCCCGTCCACCGGCAGCTCGGCGGTACCGGCCCGGCCGTGGTGCCGCTGCTGAGCGGCGAGCTGGCGGGGCCGCTGAGGACCTACCGCACCTACGTCGCGGCGCGGATCGTGGCGCTGACGCCGCAAGTCGCCGCGCTCGCCGCCGCGGTCGACTCCGGCAACCTCGCCGCGGCGCAGTCGGCGTGGCTGACCGCGCACCTCACCTACCTCGCGATCGGGCAGGACGACGGCGCCTACGGCGTGTTCGGCGAGCTCGGGCGCCAGATCGACGGGACCGCCGCGGGGCTCGTGAACGGCACGGCCGACCCGCGTTTCACCGGCTTTCACAAGCTCGAGCTCGACCTGTGGCGCCGGCGCGACCTGGCCGCGGCGCGGCCCGACGCGACACGGCTGTCGTCGCTCGTGGCCGAGCTGGCCCGCCGCAGGCTTTCGCGCGAGCTGCCGGTCGACCCGGCGGGGCGTCAGCACGTGGACGCTGCGCGCGCACGAGATCCTCGAGGACGCGTTGCGCGACTCGCTGAGCGGCGACGACGACTACGGCAGCGGCACCGACCTGGCGTCGGTGACCGCCGATGTCGCCGCCACCCGCGAGGTGCTCGGGCTGCTGGCCGCCGCGCTGGCGACCGCGGGCGCCGCATCTCGTCGGCACCGCGCGGCGCCAGCTGACCGCGATCGACGCCGCGATCTCGGCGGTCCACCCGGCCGGCGCCGCGTGGCCGGCGATCACCGCGCTGACGCTGAGCGCAGCGCCAGCGCATCGACGCCGCCGTCGGCGCCGCGCTGGAGACACTCGCGCCGGTGCCCGACCTGCTTCAGGTCGGAGGCGGATCGTGACGCTCGATCGCCGCCAGTTCCTGCGCCGCGGTCCGGACTGGGCGCGGTCGGCGCCGGCGCGCTCGGTGCCGGGCTGGTCCGCCGGCGACGCCGACGCCAGGCGACGGGACCCGCTGCAGGCCGACGGCCCGCTCGAGCTCAGCGCGGCCCCGAATCCCGGCGGCGCGGCTGCCCGCGGTGCCGTTCCACGGCACGCACCAGGCCGGGATCGTCATCGCCGCCGCCACCAGCCGCGTGCTTCGCCGCCGTTCGACGTGACCGCCGCGCAACCGCGAGCGCGCTGGCCGAGCTGCTGCGGACGCTGACCGAGCGGGCCCGGTTTCTGACCGCCGGCGGCGTCCCGCGCAACCTCGGCACCGGCGCGCCGCCGCCGACAGCGGCACGCTCGGACCGGTGGTCCCGGCCGACGGGCTGACGATCACCGTCGGCGTGGGCAGCTCGCTGTTCGACGATCGCTTCGGGCTCGCGTCGGCACAAGCCGATCCATCTGAGCCGAGATGCGCTCGTTCCCCAACGACGACCTCGACCCGGCCCAGCTCGGCGGCGACCTGCTGCTGCAGATCTGCGCCGGCAGCGCCGACACGGCGCTCCACGCGCTGCGCGACATCGCCAAGCACACGCGCGGCGGCATGCAGATTCGCTGGCGACTCGACGGCTTCGTCGCGCCGCCGCGGCCGGTGGGCGTGCCGCGCAACCACCTCGGGTTCAAGGACGGGATCGCCAATCCCGACGTCAGCGATCCGCGCGGTCGCCAACCGGCTGCTCTGGGTCACGCGCGGGATCGGCGAGCCGGCCTGGGCCGTCGGCGGCACCTACCACGTGATCCGCGATCATCAAGATGTTCATCGAGTTCTGGGACCGGGTGTCGCTCGACCGAGCAGCAGCAGATGATCGGGCGCTTCCGCGACGACGGCGCGCCGCTCGACGGCAACACCGAGGCCGACATCCCGAACTTCCGCGCCGACCCCAAGGGCAGCCGCATTCCGCTGAGCGCCCACATCCGGCTCGCCAACCCGCGGACCGAGCGCACCGAGGACAGCCGCATCTACCGCCGCGGCTACAACTACGACCGCGGCGTCGATCTCAACGGCAACCTCGACATGGGCCTGATCTTCAACTGCTTCCAGCAGAACCTCCGGCGCCAGTTCGAGGCGACGCAGCTGCGCCTCGTCGGCGAGCCGATGGTCGACTACGTCAGCCCGGTCGGCGGCGGATACTTCTTCGCGCTGCCCGGCGTACGCGACCGCTCCGATTGGCTCGGTCGCGGTCTGTTACGGGCATGACCGGTTCCTCACCGCGGCGCCGACGGGCACTTGCCGTGCTCGGCGCGCTCGCGTGCGTGGCGGCCGTCCCCGCCGCCGCGCACGCCGACTCGCTGGTCTACGTCAAGCGCGGCGAGGTGTGGATCAGCCGGACGGACGGCTCCGGCGCGCGCCCGGTGACCACCTCGCCCAACAACTGGGCCTGGCCGTCGCTGGCCGACGACGGCACGATCTTCGCGGCCGGCGGGCCGCAGCGCACCAACCGCGACGGCTCCGAGGCCAACGCCGGCTCGTTCATCTACCACCTCGGCCAGCTGGGCAGGCAGATCGGGCCGATCGTGGCGACGCCGGGCAGCCGCTCGACGCCGGCGCTGCCGACGTTCGCACCCACGGGCGTGCGCGTCTCCCCCGACGGCAGGCGCGTCGCCTACAACATCGACTACGGCGGCACCATCGAGCCGATGTGGGAGGAGCTCGCCACGCGCCGGTTCGCCGCCGTCTCCGAGGGCTACGAGACGTCGGTATGGCTGAGCGACACCGAGCTGATGATCAGCCACGTGGGGCCGCCGCTCGGGACTGCCGCCTACGCCGTGTACGACCTCGCCAACCCGGCCGGCTCGCGCGGTCCCACTGACGACCCGTACCTTCCCGAGTACCTGGCGGTGGCCTCGCGTGACGGCAGCCGGATCGCCGTGTACGAGGACGATCCGCTGACCACCGGCGCGATCGCCGGCGCCGACATTCGGTTGTTTGCGCCCGCGGGCAACGACGTCCACGTCCCGGGCGCCATGAGGTGCGGGATCTCGATCGCGCCGGCCAACGCCCTCGAGGCCGGCGACGCTGGCCCGAGCTTCACCCCCGACGGTTCGCAACTGGCCTGGGCCGAGCGCGACGGCGTCCACATCGCCGCCACGTCGAACCTCGACGACTGCACCACGGTCGCCGACCGGTTGCTCGTGCCCGGTGGCCGGAACCCGTTCCTGTCGGGCGCCGAGGCGTCGACCCCGAAGCTGACCGTGCGATCGAGCGCGCGCCGCGCCCGGCTGTCTCGGTCGGGCGCGATCGCGTTCCCGGTCACCGCGAACCTGGCTGCCACGGCACGCGTCGGCGCGTCGGTCGCGATCCCCGGCCACCGGACGGCGCGCGTGGCGGCCGCGCTCGGTGGCGCTCCGCGCCCGCCGACCCACCCGGATCACGCTCAGGCTCGGACGGTCCGCAACGTCCGCTATCCGCAGCGCGCTGCGGGCCGATCGCCGGGTCGCGGCCACGATCGCGCTGACCGCCAGGGCGCGCGCCGGCGGCCGCGCCACTGCAACGCTGCACGTCAGGCTGACGTGATCGCTGGCAGAATGCGGTCGCGTCGTGGACCAACCGGAGCCACAAGCCGTCCTCACGCCGCTGACGGAGTCCGCGATCTTCCTCGTGGTCGTCGTCGAGACAGGCGGCGAGGAGGTCGTCCGGGACCTGCTGGCCGACATCAGCGGGCTCAAGCGCTCGGTCGGCTTCCGGATCCCCGATGCGGAACTGAGCTGTGTCACCGGGCTCGGCTCGGACCTGTGGGACCGGCTGTTCGGCGACCCCAAGCCCGCCGGGCTGCACCCGTTCGTCGAGCTCGACGGCCCGCGGCACACCGCGGTCGCCACGCCCGGGGACCTGCTGTTCCACATCCGCGCGCATCGGCTGGACATGTGCTTCGAGCTGGCCCAGCACCTGGTGGAGCGGCTGTCCGGCGCCGCCCGGGTGATCGACGAGGTCCACGGTTTCAAGTCGTTTGACGAGCGCGACCTGCTCGGGTTCGTCGACGGGACCGAGAACCCCGAGGGCGTCGCGGCGCACGACGCAGTGACGATCGGCGACGAGGACGCCGAGTTCGCCGGCGGCAGCTACGTGATCGTGCAGAAGTACGTCCACGACCTTCCTGGCTGGGACGCGCTGACGATCGAGCAGCAGGAGCTGGCGATGGGCCGGACGAAGCTCTCAGACCTCGAGCTGCCCGACGAGCTCAAGCCCCCCAACGCCCACATCGCGCTCAACGTGATCGAGGACGAGGACGGCGAGGAGCTCAAGATCATGCGCTTCAACATGCCGTTCGGCCGGGTCGGCTCGGGCGAGTACGGCACGTATTTCATCGGCTATGCGTCGAGCCCCGACGTGATCGAGCAGATGCTCACCAACATGTTCATCGGAGATCCGCCGGGGACGACCGACCGGATCCTGGACTTCTCGACCGCGCTGACCGGCAACCTGTTCTTCGTCCCCAGCGCCGGATTCCTCGACGATCCGCCGGGCGGCGACGAGGACGAGGACACCGAGGACCCCCAGCCCGCCCAGATCGAGGTACTGGCGAAGCCGCCTCCGTCACCCTCCGGCGACGGCTCGCTGGGGATCGGCGACCTCCGGCGCGGCTAGCTCAGCGGTGGCCGGTCGCGACCACGTAGCGGCCGGTGATCCGGAACGCGCTCGGATCCTCGTTGGCGTCCGATGGCCTACCGTCGGAACGCGGCTCGGGTTGCTGCCGCGGTCTCGCTGAAGTACTCGGGTGGACGGATGAAGCCCCACTCGCGGAACTTCACCCCGTCGTTGACGGCACGTCGGTAGCCGAAGCAGACGAGGTAGAGCGTCCGGATGTACATCACCGCCTCCAGCCGCTCGAGTTCTTCGTCGGTCGGCTCAACATGTCGGCGGTAGGCGTTGACGGCAGCGTCAATCCGCTCCTGGTTGGAGCGACGAGGGTTCCACGAGCCCGTGCCCCAGACCAGGTAGGCGAAGTCGGCGAGGCGCGGTCCGCGCCCCGACGCCTTCCAGTTGATCCCGACGGGCCCTTGCTCGGTCAAGACAGCGTGGTCGGGGGCGTGAAGGAGATTTCCATGCAGCAATCCCTCAGGAAGGCCGTGACCATCGTCGGCCCAACGCACCTTGTTCCTGAGCCGCTCAAAGCGCTCGCGCTCGGCGGTCGCGACCTTCGTGTCCACGGCGTCGAGGAACGCGAGGGCGGCGAGCAGATCCTGACCCGGCGTGCCCTCGCGGCTGGGGTCTTCACCACTCGCTCCACCCGGACGGCTGGCGGAATCGTCGTATGGCAGCGCGTGCAATCGTCCGAGCAGCTCTCCCATCATGGTGAACTTCTTCGCGCCGTCGGGGAGCCCCACCCCTTTGACGAACCGGGTCACCAGGACCGCACTGCCATCGAAGTCAGACACCGGATCATCGACCGCCAGGCGCTCGGCGGGATAGTCCTCACGCTCCAGGAACCGCAGGATCGCTGCGTCGCCCTCAACGCCGGCACGCGGCCGAGCGGGCGGAAACGCTCGGGCGACCCACGGCTCGCCGTCCTTGCGGTCGATGCGAAAGACGTAGGACTTGTGCACGCTGAGCTTGGTCGCCGCGACGGGGTCGATGCCGTAGCGATCGCGGAGATGAGAGAGAAGCCGCTCGGCAACGGGCTCGTGGTTCATTCGCGCAGCAAGGCCCTCGAGATCTGTCAGCGCTTCGGTGTAGCGCTGCCCGGTCTCCTCGGCGTGGCGGCGAACAACCTTCTTGAAGCTGGCGTCCTTCGTCATGGGCAAGCCTCTCCTTCACACCTTCGTCCCCCAGTGACGCGGCGTTGGAAGCTGGCCTGTGACATAGCCGACCGAGAGGGCGAATCCCCTTCGCCAATGGAACCCCGACTGGGGCGGATGTTCCCCGGCTCGGCGACCGGTCGTCGCCGTGGGACCAGTGTTACCAAGGCGCTCGGATCTCGTCAAGCCGACCGGTCGGTGACCATCGCGGAGGTACCTGATCCGCCCAGCATCGAGAGTCCGTAGGTTGCGTAACAGGGTGTAGGATCGGCCCGTGACCGGGGCGGTTCACGGTCCTGACCGCGGCTCGCGATCGCGTGACGCCGAGGCTTCAAAGCCGGGGGCGGCGACGTCTTCGCGCTTGGCTGGGGAGCGGGCGCCCTCGTCCGGCTTGGTTGCCGGTGGCGCGGCGGCGCAGTTCGGGGCGGTCCGCGCGGCGCTCGGCAACCGTGGCTTCGGGAACTATCTCAGGACGGTAGCCCGGCAGCCGACGACGCAGAAGCCCCCGCCGGGTCCGGTCACCGTGTACCTCGTCGGCCCTCCCCCGCCGATTCACGCAACCGCGCGGGCGACCGAGAAGAACCAGCGGCTGGCGGAGCTGATCGACGAAATCGACAAGCTCAGCAACCAGGACGTGATCGAGCGGAGAAGGACCGAGGTATACGCCGCGCAGGCCAATTCAGCCGTCGACCGCCGGGAGCATGAGCTGGCGCTACAGGCGGCGGAGTACGTCGCGAGCTACCGGCACCTCGGGTCGCTGAAGCCCTACTACGGCGTCGATAACCAGGGCATCCATCGGCTCGATATCCGCGTGGCGCTCGAACAGGGGGTCCGTGAGCACCACTCGTTCAAGCAGGCGTTCAAGGAGATCTCCGACGACCCGAGCAACGACGACGCCAAGGCGTTCTTCGCTGACTGGGAGAAGTCGTTTCGGTATGAGTTCAAACGGCAGGCGTACTCGACGGCGTACGCGATGCTCGACGGAAGCCTGAGCGAGATCGAGCAGGTGCTGAAGAGCTACGGCATCCCGGCCTGGGCGGCCAAGGCAGCCGGCAGCCGGCTCTCCCACGACGATTCCCGGCTCAAGGACGAGGTCGATTCCGTCCTGGGCTCGATGAAGGCGAGCGACGACGTCAACACGCAGGCGCATCAGGATGCCCGCGAGAGCCTGGCGAAGACGGTTGGGGAGCTCAAGCGCCAACGGCAGCTGGCGGAGCAGCTCGATCGCGAGGCCTACCTGGCCGCCGACGACGTCCCGTCCAACATGCAGGGCCCGAAGGCCGAGGCGGTGCTCAACAAGAAGGCCCAAGCAGTCGCCGAGAAGACCAAGTTCCGGCAGCTGTGGATCGAGGCCGAACAGCACCATCCGGTGCTGGCCGCCTATCGCGCAGGCGGCGACATCTTCAAGGTGGATCTCGGGAACCTCGATACCGCCGCGGTGGACGACGAAATGACCGCGGTGCTGCTGAAGGTGCTGCCGAAGATCGGGGACATCATCGCGGCTCACGACAAGATCCGCAGCGGTGACCTCCTGCCCTGGTCGATCCCGTCTGTTGTCGCGATGACCAAGGCCAGCATGTTCATTCCCAAGGACTCGCTTCGCGACGGCGTCGCCAACGACCTGGCCGATGAGGCCGGCAGCGAGTCCCGGTGGGTGATGCTCGGCGCGGTCCTGCTCGCGCTGGTCACGTTCTTTCCGACGGGCGGCGCGTCGCTGGGAATCGTCGCCGGGACAGCGAGCCTCGGCCTGGCCGCGTACACAGCCGTCCACGAATGGGAGGTCTACTCGCGCCAGAAGATGCTGTCGGACACCAACCTCGATATCGCCCACTCGCTCGCCACCGAGGAACCGTCGCTGACTCCCTTCATCATCTCGCTCGTCACGCTCGGGCTCGAGCCGATAGCGCTCCTGTCCGCGTTCAATAAGGCGCGCAAGCTGAAGGCGCTCTCCAACGTCGGTGACGACACGCGCGCGGTCGTCAAGGAGCTCAACGAGATCGGGGAGAAGGCAGGCAAGCGCGGTCTCGGCGAGGAGGCGCTCGACGACATCGAAGCGGCCGAGCAGGAGGGGAGCCAGGCGGGCAAAGGGTCGAAGGCCGCCAAGGGGTCAAAGGCCGCCTCCACCGTCCCGAAGATCAAGGACACGGCGTTCGGGTTCCTCGACAAGGCCGACGCCCGGGGCGCCGCGCTCAAGCGGTTTACCGCGGTCAAAGGGAAGCTTCCCGAGCGGTGGGACATGGTCAAGGCTGCGCTCAAGGAGAAGGATGGTCCATTCAACCGCGAGATCCTCGGGCTCGTCGACAAGCACATGGCGGCGCTTCGCGATGCCGACGCATGGGCAGACGTGATGGCCGACGCCTGGGAGATCGCCCGCCGGATGCGGCGGCCGAACCTGCGCACGGCGCTGCTGAAGCTCGCCAAGAAGCGCGGGATCAAGCTGATCACCGTCGCGAAGGTCGAGAAGGGATCCAAGTTCTTCGACGAGGTGGTGGTCTCGGGCAGGGGAATCATCGATCCCGCGCTCGCGACCGAGGACATAATCGACCCCGCGCTCGTCGTCGATGCGCAGGTGTTCCATGGCGAGCTGACCCACCTCATACAGGACCTTGTGGTCGACCAGAAGCTCGGGGCGGGTGCGAGCGCGCGCTTCCGCAAGCTGCTCGGAGAGGCGGAAGGGACGATCGAGCGGTTCGTTCCCGGAAGGCAGGGCGTGAAGACGAAGTTCGGTGCCTTCGACGGGTTGACCGATCAAAAGTACAACGTCACGTTCCTGCCGGATGAGACCGCGATGAAGACTGGCGACTACGTTTGGCGCTTCACCTACGACCTGTTCTACCTCGACCCGGCGGCGCGCCGAATGCCACAGCCTGAAGCGATGGGCCGGGCGATCAAGGAGCTTTTCGGACTCAAATAGTCCGTTCATGACTGCTCCGCGATCAATCATCTAGGGTGCCCGACGGCATGCGGATCGTCTACACCCACACCGACGAAGCTCCGGCGCTCGCGACCCACTCGCTGCTGCCGATCCTGCGGGCGTTTTCGGCCGCGGCCGGGGTCGAGGTCGAGGTCCGCGACATCTCGCTGGCGGGACGGATCCTCGCGCAGTTCCCCGACCGGCTCGACGAGGGCCAGCGGGTCGACGACGCGCTGGCCGAGCTGGGCGAGCTCGCCAACGAGCCCGAGGCGAACATCATCAAGCTCCCGAACATCAGCGCCTCGGCGCCGCAGCTGAAGGCCGCGATCGAGGAGCTCCAGAGCAAGGGCTTCGGGATCCCCGACTACCCCGACGACCCCGCCGACGAGGAGCAGCGCGACGTTCGCGCCCGCTATGACCGGGTCACGGGCAGCGCCGTGAATCCGGTCCTGCGCCAGGGCAACTCCGACCGCCGGGCGCCCGCCTCGGTCAAGGACTACGCCCGCCACCACCCCCATTCGATGGGCCCCTGGTCGCCGGACTCGCGCTCGCACGTGTCGACGATGGCCGCCGACGACTTCCGCGCCACCGAGCAGTCCGTGACCGTCGAGCGCGAGGGCAGTGTTCGCATCGAGCACGTTGCGGCCGACGGAGCCGTGACCGTGCTCAAGGACCGGATCGCCGTGCTCGCCGGCGAGATCCTCGACTCGGCGGTGATGCGGCGCGAGGCCCTGCAGGCGTTCCTGGCCGAGCAGGTCGCGGACGCCAACCGCCAGGGGGTGCTGTTCTCGGTCCACCTCAAGGCGACGATGATGCGGGTGTCGGACCCGATCATCTTCGGGCACGCCGTGCGCGCCTACTTCGCCGACGTGTTCGAGCGCCACGGCGACGAGCTGCGGTCGGTCGGGCGTCGACCCGGACGACGGCGTGGGCGCCATGCTCAAGGCGATCGAGTCGCTCCCGGCGGCGCAGCGCGACGCGATCACGGCGGCGATCGACGCCACCTACGAGCGCGGGCCGGCGCTGGCGATGGTCGACTCCGATCGCGGCATCACCAGCCTGCACGTGCCCAGCGACGTGATCATCGACGCCTCGTTGCCGGCCGCGATCCGGGCCTCGGGCCAGATGTACGCCGCCGACGGGTCGATGCGGGACGCCAAGTTCGTGATCCCCGACCACTCCTACGCGGCGCTGTACGCCGAGACCGTCGATCACTGCCGCGAGCACGGCGCGTTTGACCCGGCGACGATGGGCAGCACTCCGAACGTGGGGCTGATGGCCCAGGCGGCCGAGGAGTACGGGTCCCACGACAAGACGTTTCAGATCTCGAGCCCGGGCATCGTGCGGGTGGTCGACGACGCGGGCGCCGCGTTGATGGAGCAACGGGTCGACACCGGCGACATCTGGCGGATGTGCCAGACCAAGGACGAGCCGATCCGCGAGTGGGTGTCGCTGGCGGTGGCGCGGGCGCGTGAGACCGGTACGCCCGCTGTGTTCTGGCTCGACGAGACCCGCGCCCACGACGCCGAGGTTCTGCGCAAGGTCGCACCCGCGCTCGAGCAGCTCGGCGCCGACGGTTTGCGGATCGAGATCCTCGACGTGGCCCGGGCGGCGAGGCTCACGCTCGAGCGCGCGCGCAACGGCGAGGACACGATCTCGGTGACCGGCAACGTGCTGCGCGACTATCTCACCGACCTGTTCCCGATCCTCGAGCTGGGGACCAGCGCGAAGATGCTGTCGATCGTGCCGCTGGTGCGCGGCGGCGGCCTGTTCGAGACCGGTGCCGGCGGCTCGGCGCCCCGCCACGTCCAGCAGTTCCTGCGCGAGAACCATCTGCGCTGGGACTCGCTGGGCGAGTTCCTGGCACTCGGGCCGTCGTTGCAGCTGCTGGCCGAGCGCACCGACAACCCGCGCGCCCGGTTGCTGGCCGCCACCCTGGACCGCGCGACCGGGCGCGTGCTCGAAGACAACCGCTCGCCGTCGCGCCGGGTCGGCGAGCTCGACAACCGGGGCAGCCACTTCTACCTCGCGCTGTACTGGGCCCAGGAGCTGGCCGAGCAGACCGAGGACGAGGAGCTGGCCCGGCGGTTTGCGCCGCTGGCGCGCGAGCTCGCCGACAACCAGCAGCGGATCGTCGCCGAGCTGGAGTCGGTGCAGGGCACCCCCGTCGACATCGACGGCTACTACCGCCCCGACGTCGACAAGGTGGCCGCCGCGATGCGGCCCAGTGCCACGCTCAACGACGCGCTGGCGCGGTTCTAGCGTCGCGACGCTAGAGCGTGAAGTCGTCGCTGTAGACCTGGCTGCGGCCGCGGATCTCCAGCAGCACGAGCACGATCTCGCCGCAGGTCGGGCAGCGGGCGACGGTGCCGGGGGCCCGCATGTACACCCGCAGCTCGGCGACCATCGTGACCGTGCCGCAGTGCCGGCAGGCGCCGGCCTCGGTGGTCATCTCGCGGCCGTAGTAGTCCATCAGGGGGCCGGCGATGGCGTTCCCGTCGAGCGCTTCCATCGGCGTCCTTCCTCCTCTCAGGTCCCGGTCGGGCCGAACCGCTCGGTCCTGATCCGGCCGGGCTCGTGGCCGTTTGCCACCAGCGTCTCGGCGGCAGCCTCGACGAATCCGCTGGGGCCGCAGATGTACGCGAGGGGCCGCCGCTCGGGCGGCCATCCCACGCGCTCCAGCAGGGCGGCGTCGATCCGCCCGCGGTGGCCGGTCCAGTCGTCGGGCCACCGTCGCGTCAGCGCGAACGTGATCTCGACGCCGTCCGCGGACTGCAACGCCGACAGCTCGTCGCGATAGATGACCTCGTCGAGCGAGCGCGCCGAGTACAGCAGGTGCGCTTCCACGTCGGAGCCGACCGCGTCCCGGTGGCGGAGCATCGAGCGAAACGGCACCACCCCGGAGCCGCCGGCGATCATCAGCAGCGGCCCGCCCTTGGACTCCTCCCACACGAAGTAGCCGCCGATCGGGCCGCGGAGCTCGAGCTCATCGCCCGGGACCAGCTCATCGGCCAGATACGGGGACACTTCGCCGTCGTCGAGCCGCTCGACGGTCAGCACCAGCCGGTCGTCCTCGGGGCCCGAGGCGATCGAGTAGCTGCGCTGGGCCTGGTAGCCGTCGGGCGCGGTCAGCCTGACGTCGACGTGCTGTCCCGCTCGGTGCCCTCGCCAGTGGGGCGCATCGAGCACCAGGCTCTTGGTCTGAGCCGTCTCCTCGACGAGCTCGACCACGTTGGCCAGCTGCCAGCTCAGTCGCCCTGATAGCGCTGTTCCAGCCACGGGTCCCCATGGTTGTGGTAGCCGTAGTTCTCCCAGAACCCGGGCTCGTCCCGCTCGGTGAATTCGAGCCCTCGCACCCACTTGGCGCTCTTCCAGAAGTACAGGTGCGGCACCAGCAGCCGCGCCGGGCCGCCGTGCTCGGGCTCGAGCGTCTCGCCGCCGAACTCGTAGGCGACCCACGCCTTGCCGTCGATCAGGTCGTCGACGGCCAGGTTGGTGGTGTAGCCGCCGTCGCAGTAGGCGGTCACGTACTCGGCCTCGGTCTCGATCCCCGCAAACAGCGTGTCCGCTGACACGCCCTTCCAGGTGGTGTCGAGCTTGCTCCACTTGGTCACGCAGTGGATGTCGACCGTGACCGCCTCCGAGGGCAGCTCGAGGAACTCCTGCCAGGGCCACGACACCGGCTTCTCGACGGCGCCCTGGATCGTGAAGCTCCAATCGTCCAGCGGCGTGTGCGGGGTGGGGCCGGCCGACAACACCGGGAAGTCGCTCGTGACGTACTGACCGGGCGGCACGCGCGACGGATCGGCGACCGGGCGGCGGCGGCCAAAGAAACCTCGTGATACGGGCGACATCAGCTTCTCCAGTTTTCGGGGCGCGGCGGTGAGAGAACGCTAGTCAAACGCCATCGGCTCCGGGCGGAAGTTGGTCGAGCGCCTCGAGCTCGAACCGCAGCAGCTCGACGAGACGGTGGCCGGGCATCGCCTGCTCGAGCATCGCCAGCGACTTGCGGTAGCGGTCCTCCTTGACCTCGGCCTGGTCGGCGGGGAGCCCGTTGACGATCAGCACCCGCAGCTCGCGGACCTTGCACACCTTGTCGGCGGCGTACACGGCCAGCGCATCTCCTCCGGCACGGCGGACCCGTTCGCGCACGTCGTCCTTGCGCCGCTCCTCGTCCGGAATCGAGATGTCGTCGCTGACCACCGCGACCAGCCGGCTCACGTCCGAGCCGAAGCGGCATTCGAGCTCGGTCTCGCCGACGTCGGTGTCCTCGAGCACGTCGTGGAGGACCGCCGCGGCCACCACCGGATCGGGGAACTCGGCGCGGTCGAGCATCGACGCCGCCTCCAGCGGGTGCAGGAGGAACGGCGCCCCGTCGCTCTCGCGGCGCTGCGCCCCGTGACGCTCGCGGGCGAACTCCACCGCTTCCCTCGACAGCGGGAGGTCTCGCAGGAAGCTGAGCTCCGGGCCGTGCTCGGTGGCGTGCTGCACGCTGCGTCAGGATAGAACGGGTCAGGCGCTCTCGCTTGCCGCCGCGGTCGGCGCCGGCCCGGCGGGAGCAGCAGCGGGACGGCGGCGGGAGCAGCAGCGGGACCGGCGGCGCCACCCGGGCGCCTCGCGGTCAGCAGCCCGAGCGCGACCACGCCGGCCGCGAACGAGACCGCGGCGATCACGGTCCACCCGCGCTGGTAGGCGGCCAGCGTGGCCGCCGGCGATCCCGGCGATCCGAGTACCGCGATCAGCACCGCGACCCCCACGGCCAGCCCGAGCTGGCGCACCATGTTGACGACCGCCGAGCCGGTCGCGAACGACTGCGGGGGGAGCGTCGAGGAGCCGGTTGCCATCAGCGTCGGCAGCGTCAGTCCGACGCCGATGCCGGTCATCAGCATCCCGCCGAGGATCTCCAGGTAGTTCGGGGTGAGGCCCACCGCCACCACCCACCACGTGGCGCCGGCAGCGAAGATCGTCGAGCCGGCGGCGATCACCGGCCCCGGGCCGAATCGGGCGATCAGGCGGCCGGCCACGAAGAACGAGAACAGCGGCACCATGATCGGGCCGGGCGCGATCGCCAGCCCGGTGCGAAGCGCCGACCATCCCCACACGTCCTGCTGCCAGATCACCAGCGACAGGAGCATCGCCCCGAACGAGGTCGAGAACAGGAACATCGCGATCGAAGCGCCGGTGAACGGGCGCAACCGGAACAGCGACCGGTCGACCAGGGGGTTGCGGCCGACTGCGTTGTTGACGGCGAACAGCGCCAGCGCCAGCGCTGCCCCGCCCAGCGCCACGATCGTCCGGGCGTCGTCCCAGCCCCACGACTGGCCCTTGACCAGTCCGAGCGTGAGCGCGCCGACGCCGCCGGTCAGCAGCACCGCGCCGATCGCGTCGGGCGCCGGGACCGGGTGCCCCGGGATGTGCGGCAGCCGGCGCCAGCCGACGATCAACGCGGCGAGGCCGATCGGGACGTTGACCAGGAACACCCAGCGCCAGCTGGCGGCGACCAGCAGGCCACCCACGACCGGACCGAGCGCGGCGGCCAGCCCGCCGACCGCGGCCCAGGCCCGGACCGCGCCGTGGCGGCGCTCGGGCGAGGACGTCGCGAGCACGAGCCCCAGCGAGGTCGGGGTCAGCAGCGCCGCGCCGGCGGCCTGGATCACCCGGAACGCGACCAGCATCGTCACGCTGGTGGCGGCACCACAGGCGGCCGAGGCGGCGACGAACACGGCCACGCCGAGCAGGAAGCCGCGCTCGCGCGGGTAGCGGTCGGCGAGGCGGCCGAACAGCACCAGCAGCGACGCGTACACGATCGCGTAAGCGTTCAGTACCCACGACAGATCGGCCAGCCCGTCGCCCCGGACCCCAAAGTCGCGCGCCATCTGTGGCAGGGCGACGTTGACGATGAACAGGTCGAGGCTGGCCAGCACGACGCCGGCGCAGACGATCACCAGCACCAGTCGCGGCGACGCGTCTCCCCGAGCGGCGCTCGTCGTCCGACGCGAAAGCTGGCTTAGGCCGAGCACAGCCAGCAGCATAACAAGCCTGACTTAGGGATGCTCAAGCCAGCTATCATCGGCCGCATGGAAACCACTCTCCGGCTGACCGGATCGATGGAGCCACGCTCGGGCTGGACCGCGACGCGCTGCACGATCGCCCGTTCGCTCGATGTGATCAGCACCCGCTCGGCGTTCCTGATCCTCCGGGAGGCCTTCTACGGCACCTCCCACTTCGGCGATTTCGCCGAGCGCGTGGGGATCAGCGAGCCGGTCGCGGCCGCGCGGCTGGCCGAGCTGGTCGACGAGGGGCTCCTCGAGCGCGAGGACTATCGCGAGCCCGGACAGCGCACGCGGCAGCGCTACGTGCTCACCGAGAAGGGCGCCGACCTGTTCCCGGCGCTGGCCGCGCTGATGCAGTGGGGCGACCGCTGGCTGGACGAGCGCGGCGGCCCGGTGCACCTGCGCCACGCCGGCTGTGGCGAGCGCGTCGGCGTGCAGCTTCGCTGCGCCGCCGGGCACGAGCTGGCCGTCGGCGAGCTCGAGGCGGGCCGCCCGGGCGAGGCGCCCGGCGTTGGCCGGGACTAATCAGTCTGGATGCATCGGCGAGCCGCCGGCGAGCGGCGGACCGCGTGTACAACGTCCCACTCGAGCGCCCTGCGCGCCACCGTGGGATGTTCGCCACGCGGGACGTGATCAACGTCCCACGCTGACCTGCGAAGGCCTCGATTGGGACGTTAAGCACGTCGCCGCCCGAGGTCGCGCGCGCCGTGGGGTCACGACCCGCTTGACACGCGCAATCATCTAGGTTTCCTGCTTCTGTTTGCGGCCCATCCGCCGCAGCCGGTGCCGGAGGCGGCGCTCCTCGAGCGGCGGGCGCAGTTCCAGCGGCTTGTTCTTGGTCAGCCGCAGCACGATGTAGGCCGCCGTCCCCCACATCGCCGGGACCCACAGCGCGATCGCGTGGTAAACGATGGTCGCTGCCGTCGCCACCGTCGCCCCGACGCCGTACAGGGCGAACAACGCGACCATGCTCCCGTCCAGCACGCCGATGTTGCCGGGGACGGGAATCACGTTCGTCATGTACGCGATCTGGTAGGCAAGCACGATCGTCGTCACCGGTGGCGAGACGCCGGCGGCGGCGAAGCACACCACCAGCACGGCGATGTCGCACCACAGGAACGCGTAGGCGCCGATCAGGCGCCAGTCCGGCGTGAACATCAGCCGGCGGGTGTCCTCGATGCTCTCCACGCTGGTCTCCATGAACACCCGCAGCTTGGTCGGACCGCGAGCCGCCAGTTTTCCCTTGACCAGCCGCGGGATTGCCAGGAAGAACGCCAGCGCGGCGAGCGCCACCAGTGCCGGCACGAGCGTCAGCCACACATTCCGGGAGCCGGGCAGGATCCCGAAGAACGAGACCAGCCCGGCCAGCGCGAGCGTGATCACGTTGACGCCGCTGGTCAGCAGGAACAGGACCGCCGAGCGCTCCACGACCCGCTTGGGAGTGCCACCGCGCTCGATCAGCATCCACGCGCCGACGGCGACCGAGCCCGCGCCGCCGAGCGACACCGCGGCGCCGAAGGCGAGCTCACTGAGCGCCACCCGCGCGCCGAACCGGATCGGCGCGCGCTCGAACACCTGCAGGAACGCCAGCACGTAGCCGAGGCACGACAGCACCTCGAGTCCGACCGCCGCGGCCACCAGCCACGGGTTCATGTTCGCAACCGTGTGCCCAACGCCGCGCAGCCCCGGGACGGCCAGGACGAGGCCGACGATCAGCGCCAGCAGGACCGCGAGCGAGATCAGCCCGTGGAGCAGCTTGCGGTTAGCGGTTCGCTCATCGAGAGCGAAATCCCCACCCGAGTTGTCGTCGGACACGGACATATGGTCGACGATCGGGGCCGCGTCAAGCCGTGCACCCCCAGCCCGTAGTCTGTCGTATGTGCAAGACCGACCGATGGCACCGGCGTCCTGCGCGCTCGACGAGACCGCGCTCGCTCCGTCGGCCTGAAGCCGCCTCCTCCGCTCAGCGAGGGGCGCTAGTGCGTCCGCCGAGCGCAGCACGTCGGCGCGCATCGGCTGCAGGAAGCGGCGGCCGCCGTCGTTGCCGTCGGCCTCGCCGAGCCGCGCGAAGGCCTCGGCGAGCTCGCCCGACCGCGCCTCGAAGCGCTCAGCGCGCTCGGGGTCGACGCTGACGATCCGCCGGCGCAGGGTCGGGATGTCGGCGATCCGCACGTCGACGTCGTACTCGACGGTTGTCTCCCGGCGCAGCCCGGCCGTGGAGACCTCCGAGAGGGCCTGCTGTGCCGCCGCGCGGACCTCGTCCTCGTCCTCCACGAGGCTGACCAGCGCGAAGTAGTCGCCCTCGGCGAGCGGCTCGGCGACGTACACGATGCCGCCGGGCCTGAGCACCCGGCGGGCCTCGGCCAGCGCCCGCATCAGCTCCGGGATCGGAACGTGGTGCAGCGAACGCATGAACAGCACGAGGTCGATTGAGGCGTCGTCGAGCGGCAGCTGCTCGGCCCGGCCGATCAGGTAGCGCGCGTCGCCGTCGGGATCTCGCGCGACGGCGTTGGCCAGCTGGCTCTCGGAGATCTCGACGCCGGTGACCCGGGCGCCCCAGCCGGTCAGCTCTCGCACCAGCGCGCCGCCGCCGCAGCCGATGTCGACGACGTCCTTGCCGGACGGCTGGGCAAACCGCTCCAGCATCTCGAGGTCTGTGGCCAGCTCCCGGATCATGCGGCCGCGAACCCTAGTGGGCCCGCCGTCAGCGCGGCGCGTGCCCGGCGGCCGCAAGGGTCGCCGGACACGGTTCGCGACAGACCTGCTAGCCGAGCGTCGGCGTGGTGCTGGCGGTGCCGAGCACCGCGCCGGCGCTGACCACGTGCTTGCCGGCGAGACGGTTGACCGCCCGGGCGGTGAACGCGCTGATGTTCACCGTGCCGGTGGCGGTGCCGTTGCTGATGCTGGCATCGGTGATGCGCGCGATCCGCGCCGTCACCAGACGGGTGACAACCAGGCAGCGCTTCTTGAACTGGTGCTTACCGACCACGTGGCAGACCCGGTGCGATGGGCCGCGCACGAGCGCGTCGAGCACCACGCCGTGCTTGGTCGAGACGACCGTGGGACGGCGAAGCGTGACCTGCCTGGTGCCATTGGAGAGCGACAGCCCACCGCCGTGGCGGATGAATCCGCGCAGCGTGTTGGTGTTGAACTTGCCGCCCGTGATCGGGAACGTGAACGCCGTACCCGATGCGGTGGTGGGACCCAGCGGCGCCACCGTGATGTGGTTGCTGGTGAGCAGCGCCGCCGCGGCCGCGGACGCTGTGACCTTCGTCGATCCACCGGTTACCTTCGAGCCATTCGCGAGTGCACTGCCGGCGAACGCCAGCGACGCGACCGCTGCCACAGCGGCAGCCGCGATGCGGACACGGGACATGGTCCTTCCTTTCCGTGAGGATGCGTGTTCGCCTCACCAACACGGGTCCACGGGGGGAGTTGCGGACCCCGCCGAGGCAGGGCTGCCGCCGGACCGCCAGCGAGCTGGCGGTGGGATCAGGGCTCCAGCACGATCTTGCCCCGGGTGTGGTTCTTGGCCAGCTCGGCGAACGCCTCGCGCACCTGCTCGAGCGGATAAACGGCCGCAATCGGGACCTCGAGGCGCCCCTGATCGATCAGCGCGGCGAGCTCGGCCAGCACCTCCGCGCTGGCGCCGACGGCGTTGCCGTCCATCTTGACGCCGTACTTGGGGCCGGCCTCGAAGTCGGCGATCGTGTCGATCCGGTCGGGCGCGACGCCGAGGTCGAGCGCCAGCTGGACATAGCCGCTCCCGACCGTGTCGATGAACGCGTCGACCGAGCCGCCGGACGCCTCGCGGATCCGGTCGGCGACGCCGTCGCCGTAGGTGACCGGGGTCACCCCGTGCTCAGACAGCCACTCGTGGTTGTGCTCGCTGGCCAGCCCGATCACCTTGGCGCCCGCGAGCGCGGCCAGCTGCACGGTCAGCGACCCGACGCCTCCGGCCCCGCCGGAGACCACTACCGTGTCACCCGGCTTGGGGTCGACCGCGCGCACGGCTGCCCAGGCCGTGGCCCCGGCGACGTGCAGCGAGCCGGCCGCGTCCCAGGAGACGTTGGGCGGCTTCGGGGTGGCGTTGCCGGCTTCGATCACGACCAGCTCGGCGTGGGCGGCACGGTTATCGGTGAAGCCGATCACCTCGTCTCCCGTCTTGAAGGAGTCGACGCCGTCGCCGACCTGCTCGACGACCCCGGCCACGTCGCTGCCCTCGCCGGACGGAAACGTCGTCGGCCACAGGTCGGCGAGCGCGCCGTCGCGGATCTTGGCCTCGCCCGGGTTGATCGAGGTCGCCTTGACCCTGACCAGCAGCTCTCCAGGCCCGGGCACGGGCGGCTCCACGTCGACGACCTTCAGGACGTCGATCCCTCCGTACTCGTCGAATCTCACGGCACGTGACATGTTCAGCACTCCTGTTCGGGTTTAGGGTCGAGAGCACTAGGTAACCGCATCAGTCGTGGAGCTTCCATGCTTGATTACCCCGAAAACATATGTCATCGTCCTCCCGCATGGATGTTCTGACCGATCTGCTCCAACGTTCCAGCGCCAGCGGCGCGGCGTTCTCGCGAACCACCGCCCGCGGCGAGTGGGGGTTGCTGTTCCCGGGCGGAGGCGTGCTCGCCGTGCACGCGATCGTCGAGGGATCGGCGTCGCTGTGGCTCGACGACGATCGCGACGCGGTGCATCTGCTCGGCGGCGACATCGCGCTGATCCGCGAGGACACTCCCCACCACCTCGCGCACGCCCCCGGCGCCGCGTGCCGCCCGATCGGCGAGCTGCTGACGCCCGGGACTGGCGTCTCCCGGCAGGTCGCCGTCGGCGCCGAGGACGACAACCTGTCCGCGGCCTTCTTCTGCGGCGCCTACCGGTTCGAAGGCGACCTCTGCGGCAGCCTGCTCGAGGCGCTGCCGCCGCGGCTGCTGCTGCGCCCGGCGCCCGGAAGCACGCTGCGGGCGACGATGGATCTACTCGCCCGCGAGATGCTCCGCGACGATCCAGGTCAGCAGGCGCTGCTCGACCGCTTGCTCGACGTCGCGCTCGTCCAGATCCTCCGCGAGCACCTCACGAGCTGCGCCGGCGACGCGCCGGGATGGTTCCGCGCCGCTTCGGACGCACGGATCGACGCCGCGCTGAGCGCGCTGCACGCCGATCCGGCGCACCAGTGGACGGTCGCGGAGCTCGCCGAGCACGCGCTGATGTCGCGCTCGGCGTTCGCGCGCCACTTCACCGAGATCGTCGGCGTCGCCCCGCTCACCTACCTGAGCGACTGGCGGATGGCGCTGGCCCGCGAGCGGCTGCGCGATGACGGGGCCAGCCTCGCGGCCGTCGGGAGGTCGCTCGGCTACGCCTCGGAGTTCTCGTTCGCGGCGGCGTTCAAACGCCACCACGGGACGGCCCCGGGACGCTGGCGGGCGAGGGCCCGCGCCGCCGTCGCCTGCGACGACGTCGGCTGATTCGCTTCGCCGGGGCTCAACCCCTACGCGGCCAGCGAGAGCCGGCGGACGCCCGCCGCGGCCGCGACCAGCCCGTCGAACAGCGGGCGCCGCTGCTCTGAGGCATCGAGCGTCTCGGCGTGCCACTGGACAGCGAGCAGGAACGGGCGCGAGCGGTCCTCGATCGCCTCGATCGTCCCGTCGGCGGCACGGGCGCTGACGTGCAGCCCCTTGCCGAGGCGGTCCACCGCCTGGTGATGGAACGAGTTGACGGCGACCGAGCCGCTCCCCAGCAGCTCGGCCAGCAGGCTGCCGGGGACAATCTCGACGGCGTGCGTGGGCTTGCGTCCGTCCTCGGACTGGCGATGGGCGACCTCGTTGCCGACGACCTCGGGCAGATGCTGGTGCAGGGAGCCTCCCAGCGCGACATTGAGCGCCTGCGCACCCCGGCAGATGCCCAGGATCGGGAGCCCGTGACGCAGTGCCTCTGCGAGCAGGGCGTACTCGAACGCGTCGAGGGCCGGCTCGGTCGCGCCCAGGTCGGGATGCGGCTTGGCGTCATAGGCGTCGGGGGACAGATCCGGGCCTCCGGACAGCACCACACCGTCGAGGCGGGCGACCAGGTCCGGGACTTCGTCCAATCGCAGCGGCGGCATCACGACCGGGATGCCCCCCGCCGCCTCGACGGCGCGAACGTACGTGATCCCCAGGGCCATCTCGGCGTGCGGCGGCTCCCCGTGCCGGCGAAGCGTCGCCAGCTCGCCGGGCCGCAGCTCAGATGTGCTCACGCCGATCAGCGGCTTCATTAGCTGATGATCCCCGCCAGAGCGGCGGTTCGGTATCGACAATTGGACAAATATCAGCCGGAGCGGCGGATATTCGGGGGATGTTCAGCCCGTCGCCAGCCGACGTCGGGCGGTCCGGCACCAGTCGCGGGCCCACTCGTTGAAGCGCAGGCCGTACTCGATCGTCATCCGGTGAAACGGGTCGTCGAACTCGCCGGCGTCGAGCTGATCCTGGAGCTCGGCCACGCGCTGCTCGTGGACTGCCTCCATCCGCCGAACCACCTCGACCCGCTGCTCGGGCTCGAGCACGCCCGCGAAGCGCAACTTGAGCAGCGCCTCGTTGCGCACCTCGAGCGCGGGCTCGGACGGGTCGGTGAGCCACTCGGTCAGCGCCCCCCGCCCCGCCCCGGTGAGCGTGTAGCAGTGGCGGCGGGCGCCGCCTCGAGGGTCGTCGCGGACGCTCACCAGACCCGCCTCGGCGAGCCGGCGCAGCTCGGGATAGATGCCGCCGA
Source organism: uncultured Solirubrobacterales bacterium (assembly GCA_963831845.1). Classification (GTDB taxonomy): domain Bacteria; phylum Actinomycetota; class Thermoleophilia; order Solirubrobacterales; family Solirubrobacteraceae; genus Palsa-465. Next base: position 428,082 of record CAWHRT010000022.1, read on the forward strand.
CGCTGGCGCCCCAGTACAGCCGCGTCGAGCGTTCGATCTCGGCCTTGATCGCGTAGCCGGTGGTGTGGCCCTCGGCGATCATCCCCAGCAGCACGCGGGCGGTGTTGTTGAGCGGATCCTCGGGCGAGCGGGTGGGCACGGGCCGAGTATGAACAGTTGGCGCCGACATATCAAGCAGTCTGAGACATTGGACTGATAGCTCAGACTGATGTATTATGCGTCGCATGCGAGACAGAGCCCAGGCCCCCCAAGAGTCGGTCGGCTCGTCTTGCGCCGCGGCCACCGGACCGCGGCAGACCCAACGGAGGTATTCATGAACTCTCGTTTCCTCACCAACGTCACGCTGTCCGTCCTCGGCGGTTTCCTCGTCGTCGCGTCGATGGTCTGGAGCCCGACCACGTTCCAGTGGCTGATGCTCGGCGGTGGCGTCGGCGCCGTGCTGCTGAGCGCCAGCGTGTTCATCGCCCGCCGCGGAGTCGCGCAGCGCTCGCTGGACGGCATCATCGGCGCGCTCGGCGCCTGGACGATCGTCGCCAGCCTCGTATTCGCGGGCAGCACGGTCACGTGGCTCGGCTTCGCCTCGGGCGTCGCGTTCGTCGCCCTCGCGCTGGCCGGCCTCACCCTGCACGAGCTCTTCACCGAGCGTGTCGTGCACTCGATCGAGGTCCACGCTCCGGCCCGCGAGCACGAGCTCGCCGGCGTCGGCGTGTAATCGCGGCCGCTTTGAACTGACCGCCTCCGGGTCATGCCCCGCGGGAACGGCTTATGGCCGGACCCGCGGGGCACAGGAGGTTGAGCCGGCTAGCCGCGTTCGGCGGACCTGACCGCCCGCGCCTGCTCTGAGTCCATCCACATCTCCCACCGCCCCGACTCCGAGCAGCGACCGTCGAGGAAGCGATACGGCCGGCGGCCGCCGAACTCCATCAGGCGCATCCGCGCCGCCCCGCCCAGGACCGACGCGATTCGACGCCGGGGCCAGCCGATCGCGTCCTCGATCTCCCCGAACGGCCGCGCGCGCCCCGGAGCCGCGGCCAGCCCGTCGAGCAGCTCGCGCATCAGGTCGGTGCAGCGGTCATAGAAGCGCTCGATCTCGGCGGGATCGTGCATCGCGTTGTGGGCGGCGTGCTCGGCGACCGGCAACGACCTCGACCCGGGTGGCACGTCCTCAAGATACCTCCGCGCCGAGTCGTCCGGGAACGACCCGGTTGCCCGAAACCGCGGGACGTGCGACGTTGGACGCACCCCGGCGAATCGCCGCGGGACCGACCGGGAAGTTCGTTCCACTCGGCGCGCCCGACTCATCGCGTGGAACGTTTCGCCCGCTGAGCGGGAACTTTGTTCCACTCGGTGCGTGGCGCTCGTCGAATGGAACGTTTCGCCCGCTCGAGCGCGGGCGAAGCGGGCGAGCCCCCCGCCCGGGTCTGGTCGAGGTAACCGCCGAAGGCCGGTCTACATTCGGCTGCCCATGCTCGCCGACCCACCTCCCCCAGCGATCGAGGCGCGCGCGCTGCGCCGCACCTTCAAGGGCGACATCGAGGCCGTCCGCGACATCGACCTGAGCGTCTCGCGCGGCGAGGTGTTCGGGTTCTTGGGGCCCAACGGCGCCGGCAAGACGACGACGGTGCGGATGCTGTGCACGCTGCTACCCCCCACCTCGGGGACCGCGACGGTCGCCGGGCTCGACGTCGTCTCCGACGGCGCCGAGATCCGCCGCCGGATCGGCGTCGCGCTGCAGGAGATCGGACTGGACCCGGTGCAGACCGGCCGCGAGCTGCTCGAGCTCCAGGCCGGGTTGTACGGGATCACCGGACGACGCGGCCGCGACCGCGCCCAGGAGCTGCTCGAACTGGTCGGGCTGACCGACGCCGCGGAGCGGCGCACCAAGACCTACTCCGGCGGGATGAAGCGCCGCCTCGATCTGGCCAGCGCGCTGGTTCACTCGCCCGAGGTGCTGTTCCTCGACGAGCCGACGACCGGCCTGGATCCGGCCTCGCGAGTGACGATCTGGGACGAGGTGCGCCGGATCAACTCCGACGGCGCGACCGTGTTCCTGACCACGCAGTACCTCGAGGAGGCCGACAAGCTCTGTGACCGCGTGGCGATCATCGACGACGGCCGGATCGTCGCCGACGGGACGCCGGAGCAGCTCAAGGCCGACCTCGGCCACGACGTGGTGTCGGTGTCACTCGAAGGCGCCGACGTGTCGGCGACCGAGTCCGCGCTGGCCGAGCTGCCCGGGCTCGAGCGCGTGGTCACCGAGCCCGACGCCTTGGCCTTGTACGTGGAGGACGGGGCGGGCTCGATCGCCGAGATCGTGCGCCGCCTGGACCGCGGCCGGATCGACGTCGGCGCGATCAGCGTGGCGCGGCCGTCGCTCGACGACGTGTTCCTGAAGGCGACCGGCCGGCGGTTGGAGGGCCAGCAACAGGACGCCGAACCGAGCGGAGGTGAGCGCATGAACGCGTCGCTGCTGCTCGGCCGCCGCGCGGTCCGCGAGATCGTCCGCTACCCCGAGGCCACGATCCCGACGCTGTTCATCCCGCTGTTCTTCCTGGTGGTGAACATCGGTCAGGTCTCTAAGACCTTCCCCAGCAGCACGCCGTTCCTCAAGGGCCAGAGCTACGTCGCCTTTCAGCTCCCGGTCTCGCTGATGTTCGCGGTCGCGACCGCGACCTCGGGGCTGGCGCTCGTGACCGAGATCGACCTCGGCTACTTCGACAAGCTGCTGGTGGCCCCGATCCATCGCTCCTCGATCATCTTCGGCCGGCTGACCGCCGACCTGGTGCGCGGGGCCGCCGCCTCGACGCTGGTGCTGCTGGTCGGGATCGCGCTCGGTGCGCGGATCCAGAGCGGGCCCGCGGGGGCGGTGCTGATCGTGCTCCTGTCGGCGCTGTTCGGCGTCGCCTACGCGGGCTTCGGGATCCTGGTCGCGCTGCGCACGCGCAACGTGCAGGCGACTCAGTCGAGCTTCCTGCTGTTCTTCCCGTTGCTGTTCCTGACCCCGAACTTCGTCCCATTCGACCGGCTGTCACCGGTGATGGAGACGCTGGCCCGGATCAACCCGATCAGCTACGTGATCGTCGGGCTGCGCTCGCTGGTGATCGACGGGTGGAACCTCGGGAACATCGGCATCTGCGTGGGCGTGATCGTCGCCCTGGGCGCGATCCTGACCGCGCTGTCGCTGCACACGATCGCGACCTATGACCGCTGAACCGCGCCGGCCGCCGGCGCCTAGGCGACCGCCGGCGCGACCGGATCGACCACGCCGATCATCGAGTCGCGCGTCACCAGCTCGGCCAGCTGATCCTCGCTGAGCCCCTCGGTCCCGTGGGGCCGCCGTGGAATCACGAGATAGCGGATGTCGGCGGTCGAATCGAGCACGCGCAGCTCGACATCGTCGTCGAGCTCGAGCCCGAACTCGGCCAGCACGGCGCGCGGCTCGGAGACCGCGCGCGACCGGTAGGCGAGGCTCTTGTACCAGGCCGGGGGCGGCCCCAGCAGCGCCCGCGGATAGCACGAGCACAGCGTGCACACGATCATGTGGTGGACGCTGTCGGTGTTCTCGACCGCGGCCACGACCGGCGCGGGCCCGGTGTCCAGACCCATCTCACCCGCCGCAGCCCGCGCATCCTCGAGCAGCCGCGCCTTGAAGGCGGGGTCGGTCCACGCCCGGGCGATCAGCTTGGCGCCGTTGGCGGGCGTGCGCGACACGAGCCAGTCGATCCCGGCGCGGACCTCCTCGCTGTCCACCGCGCCCTTCTCCACGAGCAGCTGTTCGAGCGCCCTGACCCGCGCCGCGGCGGGCGGCTCGTCCCCGTTGGAGATCGGCGGGTGGTCGTGATCGTGGTCGTGCTCGGTCATTTGGCCTCCTCAAGCCAGTGCTCGAAGACGTCGACGCAGATCCGGTGGTCGTCGTCCGCGATCTGCTCCGGCCACAGCTCGCGCCGGTCGAAGCTCACCATGTACAGCGGCATCTCGGGGAGCCCGTCCTCCCCGTAGGCGTGCGTCTCGGGGTTGCGGAAGGCGGCGTGGACGCGCTCGACGCGACCGGTCTTGCCCTTGATGTAGGTCGGCGTGCGGTGGTGGCCGCGGTGGGGTCGGTCTGAGATCCGGACCTGCTGGCCGACCGCGTAGCTCACGGGGCCAGCCTGGCGTCGAGCTCGCCTGGCTCGAGCACGCCCTTCTCGGACAGGATCGTCTCCATCGCGAACAGCCAGCGCTCGTAGTAGGACGCGCGCTCGTAGCGGTCACGCGGCATGCTCTCGATTCCACGGCGCATCTCGTCGACGTTCATCAGGCCGTTGCGGGCGAGCGTCCCCACGAGCGCGTCGGTCAGGACCTCCCAGTCGGCCAGCTCGTGCTCGCCGCGGTCGATCGGCTCTCCGGACGGAACCCCGCCGCGGTCGTGCACGCCGCGCTTTGCGGACCCGCGCTCCACGGAAACGATCCTACCGTGGGCCGTTGGCGCTACGAGCGCGGGGAGAGATCCATGTCGTCGCCGCCGAACCGTACCCCGACCGGCTCGAGGATCACCTGCCGTGGGCCCTCGGTGACCGCTCCGGCCACGCGGGCGCCCAGCCCGAGGCCGGCGGCGAGCTCGACGACGGTCGCCCCTGCCCCGCCCGCGCAGTAGACGGCGAAGCCGCAACCCATGTTCAGCGTGCGATACGACTCGGCCGGCGACATCTGCGACTGCTCGGCGAGGAACGCCAGCACCTCCGGGACCTCCGGTAGCACGGTGATCTCGTAGGTCAGCTCGCGGCGCGGGCGCATCAGCTTCAGCAGCCCGTGGCCGGTGATGTGGCTGAGGTAGTGGACATCGACATCGGCCTCCAGCAGCGCCCGGACCAGGCCGACGTAGATCGGGGTCGGGTCCAGCAGCGCCTCGCCGAACGTCCGGCCACTGGGGAGCTCGGTCGCGTAGCCGCGCTCCAACCGCCCGGCGACCATCCGGGCCAGGGACGAGCCGTTGGCGTGCAGACCGCTGCTGTCGACCAGGACGATCTCGTCCCCGGGTCGCAGCTGTTCGCCGAGGATCGGGGCGCGTCCCTCGGGAACGGCGCCGACCGAGCTCCCGGCGAGCTCGATCTCCGGCGCGTACACCAGGTCGGGCAGCGACGGCGACTCGCCGCCGCCCCAGGTCGCGCCGGCGTCCTCGCAAGCCCGCCGCCAGCCCGCGAGCAGCGCGCCGAAGCGGTCGCCGCGGCCGTACCAGTCCGACGAGCCGGTGGCGAAGTAGGCGTTGACCACCAGCGGCAGCGCGCCGACGCAGCAGAGGTCGTTGACGATCGCCGCCACCGTGTCGTAGGCGACGTGCTCGAAGCCGACGCCGAGGCCGAGCTGCTCCTCCACCTGGCGCGCGATGATCGACTTCGTGCCGAGCCCCTCGACCACGAACGCGAACGCCCGTCCGCCGAGCTCGAACACGAACGCCGGCTCGCCGCGCGAGGCGTCCAGCGCGCGCCCTCCGTGACCGGCCAGCAACGACGAGGTGGCGAGCGCCTCGGTCAGGGCGTCGCGCTTGCCCGCGTCGAGCGCCTCGTAATCGACGCCCGCCGAGCTGTAGGCCGACCCGCGCTTCACGCGGCCGAGGATAACGGCGCCGGTTGATGTCGCCCCGAATCGGCAAGTATCGGGGCATGCCAGACGTGCGCACCTCGCTGGTCTCGGGAGTCGACTCGCTCGTGGGAGGCGGCGTCGAGGCCGCTGTCCGCGCCAAACACCGCCGGCGGCTGGCCCGCCTGGGCGCGAGTGCCGCGCTGGCGCCGCTCGACGACGCCCCGTGGGCGGCCGGCGACCCGCCGCCGCGGGCTGGCTGCGAGCTCGAGGTGCTGATCGACGGCGCTCAGGCGTTCCCCGCGATCGCCGCGGCGATCCAGGGGGCCCGCGAGTCGATCCACATCACCGGCTGGCACGTCGCTCCGCACTTCGACCTGGTGCGCGACGACGCGCTCGGCGCGCTCGGCGCTGCTGCTGGCCGAGGCGGCGCGAGCGGATCGACGTGCGCGTGCTCGTGTGGGCCGGCGCGCCCGTGCCGGTGTTTCACCCCAGCCGCAAGGAGGTCCGCGACTCGGTCGACAAGCTCACCCGCCGCACCCGGATCCGCTGCGAGATCGACCCCCGCGAGCACCCGTTCCACTGCCACCACGAGAAGACCGTGATCGTCGACGGCGAGCTCGCGTTCGTGGGCGGGATCGACATCACCGACTTCGGCGGCGACCGGTTCGACACGTCCGAGCACCCGGCGCGCCGGCGCCTGGGCTGGCACGACGTCGGCGCGCGGTTGCGCGGGCCGGCGGTGCGCGACGTCGCCGACCACTTCGCGCTGCGCTGGCGCGAGCTCACGGGCGAGCAGCTGCCGCCGGCGCAGCCCGACGAGTCCGCGGGCGAGCAGACCGTCCAGGTCGTGCGCACGATCTGCGAGGGGATGTACGACTCGGTTCCCCGGGGCGAGTTCCGGATCCTCGAGAGCTACGTCCGCGCGATTCGTTTCGCGCGGCGCTTCATCTACCTGGAGAACCAGTTCCTGTGGTCGCCGGAGATCGTCGAGCTGCTCGCCGACAAGCTGCGGTCGCCGCCCAGCGACGACTTCCGGATCGTGGTCCTGCTCCCGTCCAAGGCCAACAACGGCCAGGACGACACCAAGGGACAGCTCGCGCTGCTGGTCGCCGCCGACGACGATGCACGGGCGCCTGCTGGCGGCGACGATCCGCTCGCGCAGCGGCGAGCGCGACGACCGCCTGTACGTCCACGCCAAGGTGGGGATCGTCGACGACCGCTGGCTGACGGTCGGCTCGGCCAACCTCAACGCCCACTCGCTGCTCAACGACACCGAGATGAACGTGGTGACCGACGATCCCGGTCTCGCCCGCGACACCCGGCTGCGACTGTGGGCCGAGCACCTCGAGCTCGAGCCCGAGGTGATCGCCGCCGAGCAACCGGCGACCGTCGTCGACGAGCGCTGGCGCCCGATCGCGGCCGAGCAGCTCGAGCGGCTGCGAGGCCGGCGAGCCCGCCACGCACCGCCTGGTCGCGCTCCCGGGCGTGTCGCGGCGGTCGGGGCGCCTGCTCGGGCCGCTGGCCGGCCTGGTCGACGACGGCTGAACCGCCGCGGAGCACGTGTATGGTGATGCCGTTGAAGTGCTTGTCGCGGTGACCGACCACGCCGCCGAGCGATTTCGCCAGCGAGTCCGCGGGACGCTCGACGCCAAGACCGAGATCGCCTCGCGCGTCGCCCGCGCCCATGCCGCCGGGCGGGTGCGGGAGGGCTCACGGGGAGCGCTGCTGGTCGGCGATCTCGACCGCCCCGAGCTCGTTTACGTGTGCCGGCCCGACGGCGACGAGCTCGTGGTGCTGACGCTGTGGGAGGAGGGCGACGACGCCGCTGTCCCCAAGCGCTTCACCGACGCGCTGCGGCGAGACGACCACCGCCTGAAGTCGCATGGCTGACGGCGACGTCGGGGTGATCGGGGCGGGGATCGTCGGCCTCTCCACCGCGTTCGCGCTGACCGAGCGGGGAGCGTCGGTGACCCTGTACGAGCGGGGCGTGCCCGGCGCCGCCCAGAGCGGCGGCGAATCGCGGATCTTCCGCCACTCCCACGACGACCGGCGGATGGTGGCGATGGCGCGCGAGGGGCGCGCGGTCTGGCGCGAATGGGAGGAGCGGTTCGGCACCGAGCTGCTGTCGCGCGACGGGGTCGTGGCGATCGGGCCGTCGGTGCGCCGACGCGTCCGGTTGCTGCTCGAGGACGGCGGCATCCGGGCGGGCGCCGTCGACTGGGCGGACCTCCGGGAGATCATGCCCGTGCTCGCCCAGTGGGACGGACCGGCGATGTTCGACGAGGACGGCGGCGTGATCCGCGCGCGCGCGACGGTCGACGCGCTGGTCGGCGTGGTCGGCGACCGGCTCGTGACCGACGAGGTCCTGTCGGTGCGGATGATCGCCGGCGGCGGTGTCGAGGTCCGGACCGGCGGCGTCGTGGCCCAGCACGAGCGCGCCGTGCTGTGCGCCGGGCGCGGGACCGTGGCGCTGGCGCGAGGCGCGGGCGTGCCGCTGCCGGTGCGCCAGGCGGCGCACGTGCGGCTCACCTATCGGCTGCGCGGACAGCCGCCGGCCCGGCTTCCGTGCCTGCTCGACGGCAGCGGCGTCTTCGGCGAGTTCGCCTACGGCGACCCGCTGCCCGGCAACGGCGCGTTCGCGGTCGGGCTGGGCGAGACGCCGATCCACGAGGACGGCAGCCTGATCGACGCCGTCGCGCTCGCCCAGGCGACCGACAGCACGACCGCCTACGTCGCCGGTGCGCTGCCGGGGCTCGAGCCCGAGCCCGTCGACGTGCGCCACTGCTGGGTCACCGAGCTGCCGTGGAATCCGGACGCGATCGCGGTGTGGGAGGCCGACGGGTTGCTGATCATCGCCGGCAACAACATGTTCAAGCACGCGCCGCTGCTCGGCCGGGCGCTGGCGGCGGGCGCACTCGGCGACGGCGTCCCGGCGCTCCTGCAGCCCGAAGCCAAGCTCGGCGCCGAGCAGTTCGGTCCCGAGTAGACTCGCCGCGACTCGCCCCGGCGAGGCGGCCGGGCGGTCAGACCGCGAGCAGCCGATCGACCTCGTCGGCGGTCGGCAGCGACGGCTGCGCCCCGAGCCGCGACGCGGCCAGCGCTCCCGCCGCGCAGGCCCGGCGCAGAGAGTCCTCGCGGTCGCGCCCCTCCAGCAGCGAGACCACGAGTGCGGCGCAGAACGCGTCGCCGGCGGCGGTCCCGTCGACGGCGTCGACGGCCGGCGGCTTCGCGCGCGCCACCTCCGAGCCGTGCTCGAGCAGCACCGCGCCATCGGCGCCGAGCGTCAGCGCGACCAGCCCGTCATAGGAGCCGACGGCCTCGTACTCGTAACGGTTGACGACCAGCAGGTCGGGCTCGAGCTCGAGCGGGCCCCGCGCGGGGGCGGCGTTGAGGCAGAAGAAGCTCGCGCCGGCGGCGGCCGCGACGATCGCGTCGTCGGGGATCTCGAGCTGGCAGATCACCGCGTCGGCCTCCCCCACCTTGACGTCGTCGGGGGTGAGCCGCGCGTTTGCACCGGGCGCGACCACGATCACGTTCTCGCCTCCGCGCGCCACCAGGATCAGCGCGACGCCGGTCTCGCCGTCGTCGCGGACGACCCCGGTGACGTCGATCCCCTCGCGCTCCAGCGAGCGCACGGGCAGATCGTCGCGGCCGACGCGGCCCACGAACGTGACCCGCGCTCCCATCCGGGCGGCGGCCACCGCCTGATTTGCGCCCTTGCCGCCGGGGATCCGCTGCGAACTCCGCGTCGGTGACGGTCTCGCCGGGGCGCGGCAGCCGCTCACAGGTGGCCACCAGGTCGATGTTGGCCGAGCCGACGACGGTGATCTTCGGGGCGGGCGGCACGGGCCTGCGGATGCTATTGCGGCCGTAACCGGGCGGGTCAGGCGGCCCCCTGCGACTGCATCCGTGCGCCGCCGATCGCCTGGCCCAGTGCCGAACTGCAACTGTGGGTCAGACTAAGCGGGCCGGGCCCGGGTTGCCACTGGACATTCGTCCAGCGCGACTTGGTCGGCGGCGCTCACCCGGGAGCAGGCCGCGTATCGTGCGCCGTGCACGCAAGGAGGAATCAAATGGACCTGACTTTCAACGAGCGCGAACTGGCGTTTCGCGATGAGCTTCGAGCCTGGTTTGCCGACAACGATCCGGGCAACGAGCCGGATGGGGACGATGAGACGCGGTGGGTGTGGCGGCGCGACTTCCAGCGCCGGCTCGCGGACGACGGCTGGGCCGCGGTCCACTGGCCCAAGGAGTTCGGCGGGCGCGGGGCGACGCTGACCGAGTCGGCGATCTTCTTCGAGGAGCTCGGCCGCTCGCGGCGCGCCGCTGCCGGTCAACGTGCTCGGCCTGCTGCTGGCCGGCCCGACGATCATGACCTGGGGTACCCAGGAGCAGAAGGATCGCTACCTCGGCCCGATCCTCAGCGCCGAGGAGATCTGGTGCCAGGGCTTCTCCGAGCCCGACGCCGGCTCGGATCTCGCCGGTCTGAAGACGCGCGCGGTCAAGGACGGCGACGGGTGGGTGGTCACCGGCCAGAAGGTCTGGACCAGCGCCGCCCAGTACTCGAAGTGGTGCATGCTGGTCGCCCGGACCGATCCGGAGGCGCCCAAGCACAAGGGCCTGACCTACTTCCTGATGGACATGGAGCAGGACGAGATCCAGGTCCGGCCGCTGCGCCAGATCACCGGCGAGCCGGAGTTCAACGAGTTGTTCATCGACGGCGCCCGGATCCCCGACGACAACGTGGTCGGCGGGGTCGGCAACGGCTGGCGGGTCGCGCTGACGACGCTGATGAACGAGCGCGCCGGGCTGGCGTTCTTCCTCCAGGTGCGGATGCGCCAGCTGCTCGACCGGCTGATCGACGAGGCGGCCGGCGAGGGGCTGCTCGACGATCCGGTGATCGCCGACCGGCTCGGCGATCTGCACCTCCGGGCCGAGGTGTTGCGGCTGACCGCCTACCGCGGCCTGACGGCGGTCCAGAAGTACGGCCAGCCCGGTCCCGAGGGCTCGCTGACCAAGTGGATGTGGTCAGACACCAACCAGCAGCTCACGCAGTTCGCGGCCGACCTGCTCGGCCCGCAGGGCGCTGACGGCCGGCGAGCCGTGGGCCTATGAGCTGCTGCGCGCCCGCGGCAACTCGATCGAGGGCGGCACCACCGAGGTGCTCAAGAACATCGTCGCCGAGCGCGTGCTCGGCCTCCCCAAGGCGCGCTAGGAGAGCGAGACGACCGTGGATTTCGATCTGACCGATGACCAGAAGGAGATCAAGCGCGTCGCGCACGAGCTGCTCGCCGACCGCTCGCCGCTGAGCAAGGTCCGCGAGGCGGCCGAGGCCGGCGCGTATGACCCGGCGCTGTGGCGCGAGCTGGCCGAGCTCGGCTGGCCCGGGATCGCCGTGTCCGAGGAGCACGGCGGCCAGGGCCTGGGCGCGGTCGAGCTGGCGGTGCTGCTCGAGGAGCTCGGCTACGCGTGCGCGGCGACGCCGTTTCTGTCGACCGCGACGGCGGCCGCCGTGATCCAGGCCGCCGGCACGCCCGAGCAGCAGGCCAAGTGGCTGCCCGGCCTGGCGTCGGGCGAGCTGACCGCCGGGATCGGGACGCGCGGAGCTGGCCGCCGACGCCGTCGGCGCCGCGGTCGCGGTGCTGATCGACGGCTCCGACGCGGTGCTGATCGAGGCGCCCGACGCCGAGCCGCTGACCTCGATCGACTCGACCAGGCGGTTTGCCACCGTCGCGCGGCGACGGCGAGCCGCTGGGCGCCGGGGCGGTGGCGCGGATCCACGCGGCGGTCGCCGCCGAGGTCGTCGGCATCTGCCAGCGCGCGCTCGACATGACGCTCGCCTACGTCAAGGACCGCAAGCAGTTCGGCGTGCCGGTCGGCTCCTTCCAGGCGGTCTCGCACCGCTGCGCGCAGATGCTGCTGTACACCGAGAGCGCCCGCTCCACCGCCTACTACGCGGCCTGGGCCGCCGACGCCGACCCCGACCGCCTGGCCGAGGCGGCGGCGCTGGCGGGCGCGGCGGCCGCCGACGGCGGACGCGAGACGACCGGCAGCGCGATCCAGGCCCACGGCGGCATCGGCTTCACCTGGGAAGCCGACGTCCACTGGCTCTACAAGCGAGCCCAGCTCGACGCGGCCCTGCTCGGCGGCAGCCGCCGTCATCGCGAGGCGCTGGCGCGGGCCGCGGCCGACCGGGTGGCCGCCTCGGCGCACTGAGCTGGGTCGGCTTCGCCCGTCAGGCCCGCGGAGCCGCCGTGCCATGTAAAACGCCCCACTCGCGCCTGCCCAGCGCAAGCGTGGGACGTTAGTCATGTCAGGCGTGGTCAACGCCCCACGGTTGCGCGGCGAGCGGTCGGGTGGGGCGTTGTTCATGTCCCGGGTCGATGCCCGCGGTTACGCCCGGCGCGTCAGCCCACCGCGAGCGTCGACAGCAGCGCGTCGCAGCCCCGGAGCAGCGGCGCGCGCCGAGTGCCCGCCTGCGGCCAGCGGCAGTTGACCACCACCACGTTGGCCGCCGAGGAGAACACGAACGTGGTCCTGCCGTCCATCGGGTCGGCCGTCGAGTGCGTGTCGACCAGATCCCAGCTGACCGCGGGCCGTCCGCCGACGCGCCCGACCACGGGCCGTCCGATCCGCCGGGCGACGGCCGCAGCGCGCACCTCTTGGTCGAGCCGTCGGACGGCCGCGCGCAGCGCCGAATCGCCGTGGATCCCCGCGCGATACGTGGTCTGGGCGACCGCGATGCCCTCGCCCGGGCGGCCGCCGGGGACCCCGACGCCGGTCGAGAAGGCGTCGCCGCTGGTCGTCACCGGCCCCACCCGGGTGCCGCCGGCGACGAACCCCGGCGGAATCCGGTACGCGTAGATCGACCCCGACGGCGAGACCTGCGTCCCCCGGCCGCGGGCCTGCCGCGGGGCGCCGGGGACGTCGAGGCGCCAGTCCCGCCCGCGGGCGATCAGCGTGACCCCGATCGGATAGCCGTTGGCGCCCCTGACGGTCGCGTGAGCCTGGCCGGCGGCGACCGAGACGTCGTGCACCGTGACCGCACGCATCGACGCCGCCATCCGGGCGCGCTGCGCCTGGTGGACGCGGCAGGCGCGGATCGCCGAGGTACCGGAGCGGGTGGCGTCGTCGGCGAAGAACCGCGCGACGTACGTCTCGGTCATCGCGGTCGAGCATTGGCCGGCGGTCGGGTGCTCGAATACCGCCTCAACCGTTCTCGAAATCCCGGCGGCGTCCGCCGGGCGGGCGGTCGTCGCGGCCGGCCGGTTGGCGGCGGCGGGCGTGCTCGAGTGCTGCGAGGAGCCGGCTCCGCAGCCGATCAGCGCACACACCGCGGCGAGCGAGCCCAGCGACGTCAGAAGGTGACGCATCCGTGCAACGACGCGGCTGGGTGGCGGTTCCTTCCAGGCGGTCGCGGCGGTACGGCGATACTACCCGGTCGGGGTCGCCTCGAGCACGCTGAGCCCGGCCGGCGACCCGGTCGGCGCCGCCCGCTGCAGCGTCAGGCCGGCGTCGGCGAGCAGCAGCCGGTACTCGAGCTCGCTGCGCTCGCGTGCGCCGAGCAGGACCAGCATGTGCAGGTCCATGCGAACCGCCTCGGGGCAGTCGAGCGCCCGCTCGGGGAGGATCGCCTCGATCAGCAGCAGCCGCCCGTCCGGGGGCATCGCCGCCCGGCACGTCGCCAGGATCCGGACGGCCTGCTCGTCACCCCAATCGTGGATCACGCGCGACAGCAGGTACGCGTCGGCGCCGCGCGGCAGCGCGGTGAAGAAATCTCCGACGATGCACTCGCAGCGGTGGTCCAGCCCCAGCGCGGCGAAACGCGACCGCGCCGCCTGCACCGCCGCCGGCCGGTCGATGAGGGCGCCTCGGAGGCCGGGTGCGGCGTCGAGGATCGCCGACATCAGCACGCCGCGGCCGCCGCCGACGTCGATCAGCGTGTCGAACTCGGCGAACTCGTAGGCGGCGACCACGTCGCGCGCCTCGCGCTCGGACCTCGCCGCCATCGAGGCCTCGAACGAGGCCTGGCGATCCGGATGGCGATCGAGGTGCGCGAAGAACGGCTCTCCATGCACGCGCTCGAACGGCACGCCGCCGTCCCGCACCGCGTCAAGCAGGCCACCGGCGGCGCGGTAGTAGACCTCGCCGCGGGCCAGCAGTGGGCCCTGCAGCTCGGCCAGCCGCGCGCCGGCTGCGGTCAGCGCGAAGCGGCCGTCCTCGCGCTCCTCGACAACTCCCTCGATCGCGAGACCCCGCAGCACCCGGGCCAGCGGACCCGTCCGCGCCCCCACGGCCTGCGCCAGCTCCGTCGCGCTGCGGGGCCCCTCTGCGAGCTCGTCGGCGATCCCGAGCCGTGCGGCCACGTAGAGCAGCTGCGTGGTCAGAAAACCATCCATCAGCCGCGCCACCTGTGCCTCGGAAACCACCGTCGCGCTCATGCGATGTCCGGAGGTTCCCACCGCAGCGAGCCGGAGACCATGGCCTCAGGACCCCATTCGCGTGCGAGCACCGACAGCGCCTCGGGTGGCGCGGCCGCCCGAGGCGTCAAAATCAGAAGCGGAGCGCGCCCCGTGGAACCCGAACCGATCCCGATCAGACAGCCAACCGAGGCCGGCGGCAGGTCGCCCTGGCAGGAGCCGGTCCGCGGCGGCTATCCCGAACCCGCGATCTTCCGGGAGGCTCCGTCGGTGATGCTGCGGGCGATGGTCGCCGGCACGGCGCCGCAGCCCCCGATCTCGCGGCTGACCGGGATGCGGCTGGTCGAGTGCGGGATCGGCACGACCTCGTTCTCGATGCCGTTGAGCGACTGGCTGTGCACCTCCCAGGGGGCGATCTCGATCGGTCCGCTGACGATCCCCGCCGACGCCGCGATGGCGTGCGCGATCCAGACCGAGCTGCCGCCGGCGACGCCGCTGACGACCGCCGAGCTGTCGCTGCGGCTGCTGCGCCCGGCTCCCGCCGGCGGGTCGATCACCGCCCGCGGCCGGGTGATCGACGTGCGGCGCACGATCGCCCTGGCCGAGGTCACCGTGACCGATCAGGACGAGCGGTTGATCGCCCACGGGAGCTCGCTGTGCGTGCTGGCGCCCGAATCCGACCGCCCGTCGGCCCCCGACGAGCCGGTGGTCCCGCAGCGTCTGGTGGACGGGGACCGGGAGACGGACGGGCCCGACCCGTGGCAGCGGCCGGCGATCGGCGAGGTCCTCCCCCAGGACGTGTGGGAGCGCATGACCGGCCTGGAGGTGCTTCGCGCCCAGCTCAACGACGAGCTGCCGGCGCCGCCGATCCAGCACCTCACCGGCCTGCGCGCGACCGAGGCATTCGAGCGCCAGGCGACGTTCGCGATGCCGGCCGCCGAGTGGCTGTGCGCGCCGATCCCCAGACGCGTTCAGGGCGGCGCGGTCGCGCTGCTGGCCGAGGCGGGGCTCAGCGGGGCGATCCAGACGACGGTCCCGGCGCGGACCGCGCTGGCGCCGATCGACCTGAAGGTCAACTACCTGCGGCCGCTGGCGGCCGACGGTCGGCC
Organism: uncultured Solirubrobacterales bacterium; assembly: GCA_963831845.1. Lineage (GTDB taxonomy): Bacteria > Actinomycetota > Thermoleophilia > Solirubrobacterales > Solirubrobacteraceae > Palsa-465. The sequence continues at coordinate 443,170 of CAWHRT010000022.1, forward strand.
GGCCACCGCGGCCGGGAGGGTGCTCCACTCCGGCCGCCGGGTGGCGGTCGCGACCGCCGAGGTGGTCGACGCCGACGGCAGGCCGGTTGCGGTCGCCACCGGCTCGGGGATGCTGCTCCCGGGGCGCGCGGTGGCGCTGTCGCCACCCCGGCGGTGACCCACTCAGGCTGACCGGTTGAGCTCGGGCTCGGGCGTCTCCAGCTCCATCGTCGGGCCGAACCCGATCCGGACGATCGCGCCGCCGCCGGGCGCGTTGGCCGCCTCCACGAACCCTCCGTGCGCCTCGGCGGTCTCGCGCACGATCGCGAGCCCCAGCCCCGACCCCGGCTTGGAGCGGGCGTCGGCCGCACGGTGGAAGCGATCGAACACGAACGGAAGATCCTCGTCGTGGAACCCGGGTCCCCGATCGCGGACGCTGAGCACGCCGCCGGCGAGCTCGACCTCGACCGTGGCGCCCACCGGGCTCCACTTGGCGGCGTTGTCGAGCAGGTTGGTGACGGCCCGCTCGATCCGGTCGCCCTCGCCGCGCACCAGCGTCGGCGCCAACCGCGAGTCGACGGTCAGCAACGGCGCCCGGCGGCGGAGGCGATCGACGGCCCCGGAGACGATCGCGTCGACCCGGACGTCGCCGGGCTCGCCGCTCGGACGGCCTCCACGTGCGAGCTCGACGATGTCGCCGACCAGCGCGGTCAGCTCGTCGAGCTCCTGGATCACATCGGCGCGCAACGCCTCGCGGTCGGCCTCGGGGAGGCGGTCCTCGTCTCGCATCAGCTGCAGATTGGCTCGGATCGAGGAGATCGGCGTGCGGAGCTCGTGGGAGGCGTCGGCGACCAGTTGGCGCTGGGCGCGCACCGAGCTATCGAGCGCGTCGAGCGTCTGGTTGAACGTCGCCGCAAGCCGCGCCAGCTCGTCGGCGCCCTCGACCTGGAGGCGCTCGTGCTCGATCCGCTCGGGATGGGCGGCGATCGACTCGGTCTGGCGCGTGAACCGCGCGATCGGAGACAGCGCGGTGCGTGCGACGACGATCCCGAGCAGGCCGGCGAGCAGGATCCCGGCCGCAGCGATCGCAATCAACAACGTCATCTGGCTGGACAACGCGTGGTCGACGTCGGTCAGCGGCAGCGCGACCGCCAGTGCACCCCGGCTGCCGATCCCGGTCACGAGCACGCGGATGTGCGTACCCGAGACCGTCATGTCGGCGATGTACTGACCGTGCCCGCTCCGGGCCAGGCGCTCGATCGGCGCGGTCGCGGGGATCTTGGAGCTCTGGCCGCTTGGGACGAACGTGCCGCCGCACGGGTTAAACAGCGTGTAGATCCCGGGCGCGGCCCCGAACGCCGGCCCGCTCAGGCGATCGAGCCCGAGCCCGCCGTCGCCGGCGCACGGCCCCTCGTCGAGCGAGGACGCGGGCGGCGGCGCTCTGCCCGCCCGGGCCCGGCGGGTGCGGGCCGTGCGGCCGGTTGATCGCCGCCGTGGTCAGCGAGTGCAGCGAGCGGTCGAGCTGTCCGCGCAGCTGCGACCGGGTCCCGGCGTAAGCCGATACGGCGACGGCGATCACCGCGATCGCGACCGCGACTCCCGCGGCCAGCGCGATCCGCAGGCGCAGGCTCATCGCGCCGCCTCGGCCCCGGCCTCCCTCAGGGCGTAGCCGACGCCGCGAACCGTCTGAATGATCGGCGGGGCGCCCGCGTCCTCGAGCTTGCGTCGCAGGTAGCCGATGTAGACCCGCAGCGCGTTGGAGCTGGGGCCGAAGTCATAGCCCCACACGCGGTCGTAGATCAGGCTGTGGGGCAACACCCGCCGCGGGTTGAGCAGCAGCAGCTCGAGCAGCTGGTACTCGGTGCGGGTCAGCTCGACGAACGTGCCGTCGACGGACGCGCCGTGCCGAGCGGGATCCAGCCTGACGATGCCGAACGACAGGCCCTCGCCGAACTCACCCTCGGTTCGGGCGCGGCGCATCAGGGCCCGCAGGCGCGCCTTGAGCTCATCGACGTCGAACGGCTTGACCAGGTAGTCGTCGGCGCCGGCGTCGAGCCCGTCGATCCGGTCGGCGACCGCCGCCCGGGCGGTGAGCATCAGCACCGGCACGCGGTTCCCCTCCCGGCGCAGCAGCCGGCAGACCTCGAGCCCGTCGATGTCCGGCAGCCCGATGTCGAGCACGACCGCGTCGGGCACGGTGCCGGTCACGTCGGCCAGCGCTCCGGCGCCGGTCTCGGCCAGGCGCACCTCATAGCCGGCCAGCTCCAGAGAGCGCCGCAGCACGTCTCGCAGGGCGCGGTCGTCGTCCACCACGAGCAATCGCATACGCCCATTGTGGTGGCCCCGCGGCCGTCGGCGGGCGCTTCCTACGGTGTTCTTAGGTTGCTATCCGCGCTGAGCACCGCGCCGAGGATCCCGTTGATGAACCCCGGCGCCTCGCTGCCGCAGAACTGCTTGGCCGTCTCGACCGCCTCGTCGATCGCGCCCTCCGGCGGGATCGCGCGCTCGCCGGGGAGCTCGCCCGCGATACAGCAGCTCGGCCAGGCCGACGCGCAGGATCGAGCGCTCGAGCGGCGCGATCCGCTCCAGCGACCAGCCGGTGGCGTGACGGCGGATCAGCTCGTCGAGCTCGGGCTGGTGGTCGCGGACCAGCTGCGCGAGCTCGCGCGTGAAGCCGTGGACGTCCCCCGGGAACGTCTCCTCGAGCGGCCTGGCGAGCAGGTCGCTCTGATACAGCGCCCACACCGCGGCGCGCCGCTGTTCGGTCCTACGCATCGTCGCTGTGCTCCCCGGCCGCCGGCGCCGACCGCGGGCCGCCTAGGCCCGCGATACGTACTCCCCGGAGCGCGTGTCCACGCGTACGACGTCGCCGATGTTGATGAACAGCGGAACCTGGACCTTGGCGCCAGTCTCGAGCACGGCCGGCTTGTTTCCCCCGCCCGACGCGGTGTCGCCGCGGACGCCGGGCTCGGTCTCGGCGACGGCCAGCTCGATCGCGCTCGGGAGCTGGACGTCGGAGGGCTGGTCGTCGATGTACAGGAGCTCGACCTCGTCGGACTCCTTCATCCACAACAGCGCGTCGCCGAGCGTGCCGACCGGAATCGTCAGCTGCTCGTAGGTCTCGGCGTCCATGAAGTGGGAGTCCGCGCCGTCCTGGTAGAGGTACTGCATCCGCCGCGTCTCGGTGCGCACGGGGCGGAACTTCTCGCCCGCGCGGAACGTGCGGTCGATCACCGCGCCGTCGCTGGTCCGGCGCAGCTTGGTGCGCACGAACGCGCCGCCCTTGCCGGGCTTGACGTGCTGGAACTCGACGATCTTGAAGATCGTCCCGTCGACGTCGATGTGCGTCCCGTTGCGGAACTGGTTGGTGCTGAGCATGCTCGAGCCAGTTTAGTAAGCGCCCGCGAGCCTCAGTCGACGACCAGCAGCTGCTTGTCGATCGAGGTGTGGATCTCGCAGCCGTCGGCGGTCACCGCCACCAGGTCCTCGATCCGCACGCCGAACTCGCCGGGCAGGTAGATACCCGGCTCGACGGTGACGATGTTCCCGGTGGCGAGCACGTCGTCGGAACGCTGCGACAGGCGCGGTCCCTCGTGGATCTCGAGGCCCACGCCGTGACCGAGCCCGTGCCCGAACCGCTCGCCGAACCCGCCGCCGTCGATCACCGCGCGCGCGGCGCCGTCCACCTCGCGCGCCTGCGCGCCGGCCCTGACCGCCCCCACGCCGGCGATCTGCGCCGCCAGCACGAGCTCGTAGACGATCCGGGCCTGCTCGTCGGGCTCGCCCGCGGCGACCGTGCGCGTGCAGTCAGAGCAGTAGCCGTCGAGCTCGGCGCCCCAGTCGATCACCACCAGCTGGCCGCGGGTGACCTCCACGTCGCGCGGGGTCGCGTGCGGCAGCGCGCCGTGCGGGCCCGCCGCGACGATCGAGTCAAAGCTCGGCCGTCTGGGCGCCCAGCAGCCGCATCACCTGCTCGAGCTCGAGGGCCAGCTCGCGCTCGGTGCGCCCGGCCAGCCCGCCCTCGAGCAGCCGCTCGAACGCCTCGTCGGCGAGCTCGGAGGCGCCACGGATCCGCGCGATCTCGTCCGGCTCCTTCACCGCCCGCAGCCGCTCCACGATCCCCTCGACGCCGACCAGCTCGACCCGGTCGGGGAGCAGCTCGCGCAACCGGGCATGCGTCCGCACCGACACGTGGGCGTCCTCGAACCCGAGCCGCAGCGACCCCTCGGGGAGCGTCTCCTCGACGGCGTGGAGCAGCTCCTGCGGAGCCCGCCGGCGGTCGAAGCCGGGATCGACCTCGGCGGCCGCCTGCTCGACGTAGCGGAAGTCGGTGATGAACGCCCGCGTGTCGGGGCCGACCAGGGCGACGCCGTTGGAGCCGGTGTAGCCGGTCAGGTAGCGGACGTTGACCAGGTTGGAGACGAGCAGCAGGTCGATGCCGGCCTCGGGGAGCAGCTCGGCGACGCGGTCGGCGCGGGCGCTCACCGACCCAGCTCCGTCTGCATCAGCTCGAGCGCCTCGCGGTAGCCGTCGACGCCCTTGCCGGCGACCCGGCCGACGCACAGCTCGCGGATCACCGACTCGCGGCGCCACGGCTCGCGCGAGTCGACATCGGACAGGTGGACCTCGACCGCGGGCAGCCCGGTCAGCTCGAGCGCGTCGCGGATCGCGTAGGAGTAGTGCGTCCAGGCGCCGGGGTTGAGGATGATCCCGTCCGCCATCCCCTCGAGCCGGTGCAGGTGCTCGACGAACTCGCCCTCGTGGTTGGTCTGGAAGAACCTGGTCTCCAGGCCCAGCTCGGCGGCGGCATCGGACACATTGCGCTCCAGTTCGGCGATCGTCAGCGCGCCGTAGTGTGCCGGATCGCGGCGGCCCAGCTGATCGAGGTTGACTCCGTGCATGATCTCGATGCGGTTGCGGACGGCGCTCACGCGGCCAACTCTCGCACCGCGGCCACCAGCGCGCGGGGGGCCACCGCGCACCCCGGGCGAGCGTGCCCGGGAGCGTCGAGCAGCACGAACGGCACGCCGCCCTCGCCGACTCGCTTCTTGTCGCGCGCGGTCGCCATCACCACCGCGTCGGGGTCGGCGTCCTCGAGCGTGGTGGGAAGCCCTCGCGCCCGCAGCAGCTCCGCGACCTCGCGCCGCAGCTCGGGCTGCTCCGACAGCCGCAGCGCCGCCAGCAGCCCCAGCGCGACGGCCTCGCCGTGGCGATAGCGGGCGTATCCGGTGACCGTCTCGATCGCGTGCCCGACCGTGTGTCCGAGGTTCAGGACCTGGCGGATGCCGGCGTCGCGGTCGTCCTCGGCCACGATCCGCAGCTTCGTGCGCACGCAGGCGGCGATCACCTCCGGGTCGTCGGGCGCGGCCCCCGCGCGGATCCGCTGCCATAGGTCCCCGCCGGCGATCAGCGCGGTCTTGACGACCTCGGCGTATCCGGCCGACACCTCCTCCGGCGGCAGCGTGGCCAGCGTCTCGGTGTCGGCGATCACCGCTGACGGCTGGTGATAGGCGCCCACGTAGTTCTTGGCCTCGGCGAGGTCGACGCCGGTCTTGCCGCCGTAGGCCGAGTCGATCTGGGCCAGCAGCGTGGTCGGCACCTGGACGTAGCGCACGCCACGCTGGTAGGTGGCCGCGCAGAACCCGGCGAGATCGCCGACCACGCCGCCGCCCAGCGCCACCACCACGTCGGCGCGGGTCATCCCCGCGCGGGCGAGCTCGGTCCATACGATCTCGGCGTGCGCGACCGTCTTTGACTGCTCGCCGGGCATGATCGCCACCCGGCCCGACAGCGGCGCCAGCATGTCGCCGAAGCGGCGGCCGACGTTGCCGTCGGTGACCAGGAACCGTCGCCCGTCGACGGTGGCCGGCCAGAACCGGTGCTCGTCGAGCAGGCCGGGGCCGATGTAGGCGGGGTAGTCGCCCGAGGCGCTCGTCCCCCACAGCAGCGTGACGCCCGCCGGCATCCCCTCGAGCGCGGCCAGCACCTGGCCCATCGCGGTCGACGCGCTCGGCCGGCACGATCGACGTCGGCGAGCTCGGCGTAGATCGGCTCGCGCTCGGCGTACAGCCGCTCGAACTGATCGCGATCGCGGGCCAGCGGGCGCCCGGTCCCGCGGCAGCGCTCCCAGGCGATCTCGAACGGCACGTCGAGCCAGACCACGAGATGCTGGGCCAGCGCCGCGCGGACGCTGGCGTGACCGATCGCCCCGCCGCCGAGCGACAGCACATCGCCGGCGCCGAGCAGCTCCAGCGTGATCCGCTCCTCGGCCGCGCGGAACGCCGCCTCGCCGTCCTGCGGCGAACACGTCGGCGATCGGCTTGCCGAGTCGCTCCTCGACCACGTGGTCGACGTCGATCGCCGTCGTCCCCAGCGCGTCGGCGGCGCTGCGGGCGGCGGTCGACTTCCCGGCTCCCATGAAGCCGATGCACACGACCGAGCGCGAGACGCCGAGCGCCGATCCTGCGCCGGACACGTTCAGGGGCGCCGCCACCCGATCCGCTCCTCGTAGGCGCGCAACGCGCCGCGCACGTCGTCGATGTGGTCGCCGCCGAACTTGCGCCGGTAGGCGTCGGCCAGCACGAACGCGACCATCGCCTCCCCCACCACGCCGGCCGCGGGCACCGTGCACGAGTCGGTGCGCTCGCGCAGCGCCTCGGTCGGCTCGTGGGTCTCGATGTCGACCGACCGCAGCGGCTTGGTCAGCGTCGGCAGCGGCTTCATCGAGCCGCGCACGACCAGCGGCGCGCCCGTGGTCATTCCGCCCTCGAGGCCGCCCGAGCGGTTGGTCTCGCGGTAGTAGCCGCGGCCGTCCTCGTAGAAGATCTCGTCGTGGGCCTGCGAACCCGGGTAGCCCGGCGACCTCGATCCCGTCGCCGATCGCGACCGCCTTCATCGCCTGGATCGACAGGATCGCCATGCCCGAGCCGGCCGTCGAGGCGCTCCTCCCAGGAGACGTGGGACCCCAGACCGGGGACGAGGCCGAACGCGCGGACCTCGAACACGCCGCCCAGCGACTCGTTGAGCTTTCGCAGCCGGTCGATCTCGGCCACCATCGCGCCGGTCGCGTCGGGGTCCAGGCACCTCACCGGCGACTCGTCGACGCCCGCGAAGTCCTCGGGCGTGAGGTCGTCGCGTCGGGGCGCGGTGACCCCGGTGATCTGGATCACGTGCGAGAACACGGTCACGCCGAGGTCGCGCAGCAACGCCTTGGCCACGGCGCCACCGGCGACCCGCGCCGCGGTCTCGCGGGCGCTGGCGCGCTCGAGGATGTCGCGCACGTCGGTGAGCCCGTATTTCTGGGTGCCGACCAGGTCGGCGTGACCGGGCCGCGGCAGGTGCACCTCCGCCACCGAGGCCTCCACCGGCCACGGGTTCATCCGCTCCTCCCAGTTGGCGTAGTCGCGGTTGATGACCGTCAGCGCGATCGGGCCGCCCAGCGTGCGCCCGTGCCTGACGCCCCCGGTGACCTCGACCCGGTCGCGCTCGATCTTCATCCGCCCGCCGCGGCCGTGTCCGAGCTGGCGGCGGGACAGGTCGCGGTTGAGCGCGTCGTGGTCGAGCTCGAGCCCGGCGGGCAGGCCCTCGATGATGCAGGTGAGTCCGGGGCCGTGGGACTCGCCGGCGGTGATCAGGCGCATGGACATGTCAGCGGCCATCCTCGGCCGAGTCGCCTTCCTGCGCGTCGAGCCCGGGCTGGAACCGGCCGCTGCCGTTGCACCAGGGACAGGTCACCTGATGGGGCTCACCGCCGAGGTTGGAGATCAGCTTGCCGGTGCCCCGGCACGGGGTGCACTGGGTCCGGTCGTCGGCGCCACCGCCGGTCTGGTCGGACTCGGTGCTCACCGGCGCACCCCCACGAGCACGCCGTCGCCGACCGGCAGCAGCGTTGCGTCGAACTCGTCGAGCCCCAGCACGCGCTCGTTCAGGGCCCGGATCGCGACGATCTGCTCTTCGGTCCAGTTGCCGTCGCCGCGCCCGGATGCGACCGTGCCATCCATCAGCACGTTGTCGACGGCGAAGATCCCGCGCTCGCTGAGCAGCGGGATCAGGAGCTCGAGGTAATCCACGTACTCGGTCTTGACGCCGTCGACGAATGCCATGTCGAACGTTCCGTCGAGCGACTCCAGGCCCGCGCGGGCGTCCTGCAGCCGCAGGTCGGCGCGGTCGAGCAGGCCGGCGCGGTCGAGATAGGCGCGCGCCGCCGCGTGGCGCCGCTCGTCGACCTCGAACGAGACGATCGTGCCGTCCGGCGGGAGCGCCCGGGCCATGTACAGGGTCGAGACGCCGATCGCGGTGCCGACCTCGACGATCCGCCGGGCGCCGCGGACGCGCGCCAGCAGCTCGAGCAGCGCCCCGGTCTCGGGAACGACGATCGGAATGCCGTCGCGGTCGCCCTGGGCTTCCATCTCGGCGAGGACGGGGTCGGGCTCGGCGCGCAGACCCGAGAGGTAGGCGTGTACGGCGTCGGTCAGGATCACGGGCGTCACGATAGCCCGCCGGGGAGCGACCTGACTTCTAGTAAACTTCCTCTCCTAAAGGAAGTTCATCGGACCCAGGAGCACGAAGTGAGCATCGTAGTCGACGAAACCCAGGATCTCGCCCACCTCAGGAACAAGGCCGCCCAGGTGGAGCGGCTGATGGCCGCCGGCGAGCGCGCCGGCGCCGACCAGCGCTGGGACTGGTACCGCCGGCTCGAGGACGCGGTGGTCGACCTCTCCTACGCCCTCCCCGAAGGCACCGAGGACTACGACGCGCGCAAGCTGCTCGAATTCCAGGTGGGGCTGCGCCGCGCGATCGACGCCGATCCGGCCGCCCGTGACGAACGCGGCGACGTAGAGCTGGCGGCGCTCAGGATGGCCGACGTGGCCCGGCGGATCGGCCGCCGGCTCGAGCACTCAGAGCTCGACGATCCGCGCGCGGCCGCCGACTTCATCTTCGACACACTGCGGGGGATCGGCGTAACCGACGTCGCGCGCCTGCTCGGCGTCTCGACCAAGACGGTCAACGCGTGGAAGGCCGGCGGGCCCGTCACCCGTAACGCCAGGCGCGTGGTGGTCCTCGCCCAGGTCCTGACCTACCTGCGCGCCTCGATGACCCCAGCGGGACTGGTCATGTGGTTCGACGCCCCCCGTCACCAGCTCGACGGCAGCACCCCCCTGGAGCTCCTCGACGAGCACGAGGCGAACGCGCGCGAGCTGCTGCTGTCGCTTGCCCGCGGCGCCCGTGGCCAGCTGGCGAGCTGAGCCCCGGCGCCTGAGCGGCGAGTGGAGCTGCTATCGCCAGGCGTCCCCCGATTGGCCGCCGCTGTACCACGCCGCCGGTGAGCCGGCGCCGTCGCAGGTGTCGGGCCGATGGCACCGCCAGGGCGAGGACTACGCCCAGTACCTGTCGCTCGAGCCGCTGGGGGCGTGGGCGGAACTGGTGCGCTACGACGCGATCCGCACGGTGGCGCGCGCCCACGCCTACCACCGTCGGCTGTGGCTCTGCTTCGTGCGCGAGCACAAGCTCGCCGACCTGTCCACGTTTGACGCCTATCAGGAGTGCGGCCTCGACCCCGCCACCGCGGTCGGCGACCACGCGGCTTCCCAGGCACTGGCCGACGAGCTGCGCGGAGCCGGCTATCGGGGCCTGCTGTCCCCCTCGGCCGCGCTGGCCGGGGCGACCAACCTGACGCTGTTCGGGGAGCGCTACGAGCGGGTGATGCTGGGCGGCCTGGACCGCTGGCGCAACCCCCGGCCGGACCTGTTCGTCCCCTGCTCGCTGGTCGTCGAGGGCGGCCCGCCGGTGGAGCTGCTCGAGCAGACGACGTTCGCAGGGCATGCCGCACCCCGGCTACCGCGACTGGCTCACCTCACAGCTCGGCGCATGACCTCGAGCGGCGCCTCGCGGCCGGTGAACCGCTCGAAGCTGAGCGCCCCCTGGGCCACCAGCAGCTCGAGGCCGTCGACGACCGCGACCCCGCGCGCCCGCGCCTCGCTCAGCAGCGGCGTCCCCGACCTCGCGTAGACGAAGTCGACCACGCAGCGATAGTCGCCGAGCTCGCCGGGCGCCACCGGCAGCTCGTGCAAACGTCCGCTCGGGCGCGGCCAGCCCGATCGACGTGCAGTTGACGAGCAGGTCTGCGGCGCGCGGCGTCTCGACGGGGGTGGCGCCGAGCTCCCGGCTCAGGGCTCGGGCGCGCTGCGCCGTGCGGTTCCAGATCCATACCTCGGCGGCGCCGGCGTCCAGCAGCGCCCACACCGCGGCGCGAGCGCTGCCGCCGGCGCCGAGCACCACGGCCGTGGCCCCGGCAGCGGCGAACGGCAGCGACGCGATCAGCGCCGGAGCGTCGGTGTTGTCGGCCTCGATCGTGCCGTCCTCGCCGAACACCAGCGTGTTGGCCGCCCCGATCGCTCGCGCCCGGCCGGTCGGGTCGGTGGCCAGCTCGAGCGCCGCCTGCTTGTGCGGGATCGTCGCGTTGGCTCCGCGAAAGCCGGCGCCGGGCAGCGCCCGCACCGTTTCGGCCAGCAACCCGGGCGCGACCGGCAGCAGCTGGTAGCGCCAACGGTCCAGCCCCACCGCCGCCAGCGCCGCGTTCTGCATCGCCGGCGAGCGGCTGTGGGCGACCGGCCAGCCCAGGACGCCGAGGCGCCTCGGGGCGTAGCTCAGCAATGCTCCGGCGAACGTCCGCCGCGGCTGGTGCGCGCGTTCTGGTACTGCGCGACCTCCGCCTGGAACTGCGCGTAAGACGAGGCGAAGGCGTGCTCGCCGTTGCCGCACGGCTTCACCACGAAGTACAGGTAGTTCGAGTGGGCGGGGTGCGCCGCCGCCTGGATCGACGCCATCCCCGGGCTGTCGATCGGGGTCGGCGGCAGGCCCTTGTGAATGCGGGTGTTATAGGGCGAAGACGAGTTCAGCTGTGAGACCGTCAGCGGCTTGGTGTAGTTGCCGGTCGCGTAGCGCGTGGTGGCGTCGATCTGCAACGGCATCCCGCGCGCCAGCCGGTTGTAGATCACCGACGCGATCAGCGGCCGGTCGTGGTTGGTCTCGGCCTCGGCCTGGACCATCGAGGCGATCGTCAGCACGTCGTAGGGGTTCAGGCGCTTGCTGCGGGCATAGCCGAGGTTGACCTTTCCGAAGCGCTGGTGGAACGTCTTGAGCTGATCGTCGACCAGCGCCGAGGTCTTGATCGGGTCGCGGAGCTGATAGGTGTCGGGGAACAGGAAACCCTCCAGCGAGTTGGTCCCGTGCGGCGCCCCGTACTTGCGGGGGTCCAGCAGCTTCGAGTGCCGCGTGTCGGCGTAGTAGTTGCCGCGCACCTTCTGGGAGCGTAGGAGCGCATCGACCTGACGCCGGGTCTTGCCCTCGACGATCGTGAGGTTGGTGGTCTTCGCGGCCGGGGGCGCGGTCGTGAGCACCTTCAACGCGTCGCCGTAGCCCATCCCCTGGTGCAGGTGGTACGTGCCCGACCGCAGGTTGCCCCGGTCGCCGGCCAGCGTGGCCCGCACCTCGAAGAAGAAGCTCGACGGGACCACGCCGTCGTGGGCGAGGATCTTGCCCACCGTGCCGACGCTCGCGTGCGGCGGGATCACCACTGTCACCCGCTGGTGGCCGGTCGACTGAAACGGCTGGAAGGTCTCGATCAAAAACCAGATCACCAGCCCCACGGCCACGAGCGCCAGCACCCCGAGCAGGCGTCCGGCCCAAGAGTGCTTGCGCTTGCGCTTAACCTTGCCGAACTCGGCCGGCTGGCGGCGCTGGACCGGGCCCTTGCGCCGGCGCCGGCGGGGCTCGCGGCGGTGCTTGCGCGGGCCGGCGGGCTGGGCGCCGCCGACGCGCTCGCTGTGGGGCACGCGGCGCGTCCCGGCTGGAACCTCGTCGTCCTCGTCGTCCCAGTCGCCTTCGTCGTCGCCGTCTTCGTATACGCCGTCGTCGTAGGCGCCGTCGTCGGCGTGGCCGGACTCGGCGGTGGGCTCCGTCAGGCGGTCATCGGCGGTCTCCACGGGGGGCTCGCCGGCGCGGACATCGTCGACCCGGACCTCGTCGCCGTCCTGCAACCAGTCGTCGGGCCGCCATTCCTGGGTCTCGCCGTTGGCGGCGGCCCCCGGTTCGGCGGTCTCCTGGATCACGTCGCCGCGATCGGCGCCGTTGGACTCCGCGGCGCCGTTTGCCTCCGAGCCGACGGGCGGATCCTCGCCGCGGTCGGCGGCGGCCTGGCGCTCGGCACGCTGGCGCTCGCGCTCCAGGCGCGCCGCCTCGCGCTCGGCCCGGCTCCGATCAGCCACCGGCGGCCTCCAAGGTGCGGGCGTGCGCCGCCAGCCAGCTCTCCAGCAGATGCGCGGCCGCGCGCGAGTCCTCGCTGGCGCTGCCGCCCGTCCGCTGGGCCAGCGAGGTCGTGAAGCGCTCGTCGTAGAGCTCGACCGGAACGCCCAGGCGCTGCTCGAGCCTCGCGGCGAACTCCCGCGTCTCGGTCGTCTGCGCGGTGTCGGCGCCCGACAGCGAAAGCGGCAGGCCCACGACCACCCGCTCCGCGCCGAGCTCGGACACGAGCGCCCTCAGCCGGCCGAGGCCGCGCCTTGAGCCTGGCGTGAGCACGGGATCGAGTGGCGTCGCGAGCACGCCGGTCGGATCACTCACGGCACACCCACACCTCGCGCTGCCGTAATCGAGCGCAAGCACGCGCATGACCTTACCCACTCACCCGGCTAGCCTGGCCCATCGCGGCACGGCGCCCTCCGCCTACCCGCCAAGGGCCTCGTCGATCGCCGCCCGCGCGGCCTCGATCGCGTCGGGAAGCTTGGCGACGTCGCGGCCGCCGGCGCGGGCCATCGTGTCGCGGCCTCCCCCGCCGCCGCCGACTACCGCGGCCGCCGTCTTGACCAGCTCGCCCGCGCGCAGGCCGCGCGAGACCAGCGATGGAGCGACGGTCGCGATCAGGTCGACCCGATCGTCGCCGGCGCTGCCGAGCACGATCACCGCATCGCCGAGCTTGTTCTTCAGGCGGTCGGCCACGTCGAGCAGCGCCTTGCCGTCCGGCGCCTGGACCGCGGTCGTCAGGACCCGGAATCCGTCGCGCTCGTCGGCCATGGACACGAGCCGATCGACGTCGACGCCGTTGCGCCCGCCTCCCTGGCGCGCGGCCCGCTCGGCCTCCCGCAACCTGTCGCGCTGTTGGGCCACCAGCTCGGGGACGCGCTCCGGGGGCACGCGCAGCACGTCCGCCGATTCCGCCAGCGCGCGGTCGTGCGCCCGCAGGAGATCGACGGCCTCGGGACCGGTGAGCGCCTCGATCCGGCGCACGTTGGCCGCGCTGGAGGTCTCCGAGACGAGCTTGAAGAGCCCGATCTCAGACGTCGTCTTGACGTGGGTGCCGCCGCACAGCTCGCGCGAGAATGAGCCGTCACCGACCTCGACCATCCGCACGATGTCGCCGTACTTCTCGCCGAACAGAGCCATCGCCCCGAGCTGCTTGGCCTCGGTCAGCGTGGTCGTCAGCGCCCGCACCGGCTGGCTCTCGAGGATCCAGGCGTTGACCTGATCCTCGATCTCGGCGAGCTCCAGCGCCGTCAGCGCGCTGGCGTGGGTGAAGTCGAAGCGGAGCTTGTCGGGGCCCACGTAGGACCCCGCCTGGTGCACGTGCACGCCCAGCGTCCGCCGCAGCGCGGCGTGCAGCAGATGCGTGGCGGTGTGGTTGCACTCGGTGGCGTGGCGAGCCCGGCGGTCGACGTGGGCGTACACGCGCTCGCCGGGCTTGAGCTCGCCGCGCTCGGGCGCGACTGCGACAACCTGATCGTCGCCGAGCCGCAGCACGTCGACGACGGTCGCGCGGCAGTCGCCTTCGGCGCACTCGACATAGCCGGAGTCGGCGATCTGACCACCGCCGGTGGCGTAGAACGGCGACTCGACCAGCTTGACCAGCACCGAGCCGTCGTCCGAGCTGACCGCCCCGAGCGTGGTCTCGCGCTCGGTCGTCTCGTAGCCGACGAAATCGGTGGAGAAGCCTGCCCCGGCGGCGAACGCCGCGGCGCGCTCGCGCAGCTCCTGGCGGCTGGAGTCCCGGCCGGAGCCGACCCGGGCGCGCTCGCGCTGCTCCTCCATCAGGTCCTCGAACCCCTGCTCGTCGACACCGAGCTCATGCTCGGCGACGATCTCGAGCGTCAGGTCGAACGGGAAGCCGTAGGTGTCGTGCAGCAGGAACGCGTCCTGCGCGGAGATGCCCTCCTCGCCCTCGTCCCGGGCGCGGGCGATCACGTCGTCGAGCAGCTTGGTGCCCTGCTCGAGCGTGCGCCCGAAGCTCTGCTCCTCGGAGTCCAGCCACTTGATGACGAGCTCCCGCTGCTCGGGCAGCTCGCCGTAGGTCGAGCCCATCACCTCGGTCACGCGGTTGGCGTAGCTGTTGAGGAACCCAGGGTCCAGCCCGAGCGCGTGGCGGCCCTGGAGGATCGCCCTCCGGATGATCCGCCGCAGCACGTACCCGCGGTCCTCGTTGGAGGGGACCACGCCGTCGGCGATCAGGAACGTGTAGGCGCGCCCGTGGTCGGCGAGCACCCGCAGCGCCTTGTCGGTCGCGAAATCCTCGCCGTAGCGCCGACCCGAAAGCTCCTCTCCGAGCGCGATCAGCGGCGCGAACTCGTCGGTCTCGAACACGGTCGGCTTGCCCTGCAGGATCGACGCCATCCGGTCGAGCCCGAGGCCGGTGTCGATGTTGTTGGCCGGCAGCGGCGCCAGCACGTTGACGGGGTTCTGGTCGAGCTGCATGAACACGAGGTTCCAGTACTCGAGGAAGCGCTCGTTGTCGCCACCCGGGAGGTCGTCCGGCTTGCCGTGGTCGACGCCGCGATCGAGGTACAGCTCCGAGCAGGGGCCGCACGGGCCGGTCGGCCCGGCCTGCCAGAAGTTCTCCGAGCGCGGGCACTCGACGATCCGCTCGCGGGGCACCCCGACCTCGAGCCACGCCTCGATCGCCTCCTCGTCGGGCCCGAGCCCGAGCTCGTCGTCGCCCGCGAACACGGTGATCCAGATGTCGTCGGGGTTGAATCCGAAGCCCTCCAGCGACAGGTCCCAGGCGAACCTGACCGCCTCGCGCTTGAAGTAGTCGCCCAGCGAGAAGTTGCCGAGCATCTCGAAGAACGTGAGGTGCCGGGTGGTGGTGCCGATGATCTCGATGTCGGCGGTCCGGAACGTCTTCTGGCAGGTGGTGAGCCGGGGGTGCGGAGGCCGCTCGATCCCCTGGAAGTAGGGCTTGAGCGGGTGCATCCCGGCGATCGTGAACAGCGCCGAGGGATCGTGCTCGGCCGGGATCAGCGACGACGAGGGCAGCCGCAGATGATCGCGCGCGACGAAGAACTCGGTGAACGTCTTGCGGATCTCATCGGTGGTCATGGGACCCCTGAGTGTAGGCGCGGTGGGCGTGCTGCGCCTACGCGCGCGGGCGCGCGATCGTTCCCCACCCGATCACGACCTCGCCGTCCATCAGGCAGGCGATCTGGCCGGGGGCGACCGTATCGGCAGGTTCATCGAGCTCGACGGTCAGCGACCGCGGCGTCCCCGGAGGCCTCGTGGATCCGGGCCGGGATCGGCGTGGAGTGGTAGCGAAGCTTCACCCGGTCCACGCGCGCCGCCTCGCGGTGCAGCCGAGCTCCTCGCAGCCGCACCTCGCAGCTGCGCAGGGCCTCGCGGGGCCCGACCACGATCGTGTTCGAGCCGGCGTCCTTCTCCAGGACAAACAGCGGCTCGCCGCCGGCGTAGCCGAGGCCGCGGCGCTGGCCGACCGTGAACCGGTGCTGGCCGCGGTGGCGGCCGAGCACGGTCCCGTCGCGGTCGACGATCGGACCGACGCGGTCGCCGAGCTCGCCGTGGCGCTCGAGGAAGCGCCCGCGGTCGGTGCCGGCGAGAAAGCACAGATCCTGCGAGTCGGCCTTGGATGCGACCGGCAGACCGGCGTCGGCGGCGATCTGCCTGACCTCGGGCTTGGTCAGCTCGCCGAGCGGGAAGCGCATCCGCGCCAGCGACCGGGGCGAGAGCGCCGCGAGCATGTAGGTCTGATCCTTGGCCGGGTCGGCTGCGACCCGCAGCAGCGGCCCGCGGTCGTGATCGGGCTCGGCGGTGCGCGCGTAGTGGCCGGTGGCCAGCGTCGCGCAACCGAGCCGGTCGGCGAGCTCGAGCATCGCGTCGAGACGGACGTGACCGTTGCAGCCCACGCACGGGTTCGGCGTCTCCCCCTCCGCGTAGCCGGCGATGAACGGCTCGACGACCCCGGCGCGGAACTCGTCGCGCAGGTCGATCGTGAAGTGGGGCAGGCGCATCGCGTGGGCCAGCGCGCGCGCCTGGGAGACCGCGGAGGCCGAGCAGCAGCTGCGCTCGGCGTCGTTCTCGGGGTCCGCCCACAGCTCGAGCGTGACCGCGACGGTCTCTCCCGCACGCGCGGACAGCAGCGCCGGCGACGGCGCTGTCGACGCCGCCGCTCATCGCCACCAGCGTCCGGCCGCCGGGCGGCGGGTCGAGCTGCCCGCGAGCGCGGACCGCAGCGCCGAGCGACCGCGCCAGCGCGTCGCCGGCGAGCTCCGCGGCGTGCAGCTTGCCGGGGCTGAGCCCGCCCAGCTCGGCGGCGATCTCGCGCGGTCCGATGCGGGCGGCGTCGAGCACGGTCTGCCCCCGGACCAGGGTGACGGCGGCGCTGCCGGCCGCGGTCGCGGCCCCGCACCCGCGCGCCTCGAAGCCGGCGTCGGCGATGCGGTCGCGATCGAGGCTGATCGAGATCTGGACGGTGTCGCAGCAGCTGCCGCCGCCCGCGGCCACGGTGAAGCCGTCCCGAGGGAGACGGTGATGGCCCTGCGGGGAGGTCAGATGGTGCTCGAAGGCAAGCGCGTCCACGCTGGCGAGGATAGACGCGGATGCTCCGGCGTCAGTCTTGGCGGGGCCTCAGAGCAGCCGCAGGCCGAGCTCGCGCAGCTGCGCCGGCTCGACGGCGGCGGGGGCGCCGGTCAGCGGGTCGCCGCCGCTGGTCGCCTTCGGGAAGGCGATCACCTCGCGGATGTTGTCGCGGCCCGCGAGCAGCGCCACGATCCGGTCGATGCCCATCGCGATGCCACCGTGCGGCGGGGCGCCGTAGCGCAGCGCGTCGAGCAGGAACCCGAACCGCGACTGGGCCTCCTCGGGGCTCATCCCGATCAGCTCGAAGATCTTCTCCTGAATCTCGCGCCGGTGGTTACGGATCGAGCCGCCGCCGATCTCGTTGCCGTCGAGCACGAGGTCATAGGAGCGCGACAGCAGGCTCGCGGGGTCGTCGAGGTCGCCCGACGGGGCGGTGAACGGATGGTGCTCGGCGTCCCAGCGCTGCTCGTCGGGCTGCCACATGAACATCGGGAACTCGACCACCCAGAGGATGTCGTGGCGACCCTCGGGAATCAGGCCGAACCGGCGTGCGAGCTCGAGCCGCAGCGCGCCCAGCACCTGGCCGGCGGTGCGCGGCGCGTCGGCGACGATCAGCAGCAGGTCGCCCTCGGAGGCCTCCAGCCGTTGCCCGATCTCGGCGATCTCCTGCTCGGACAGGAACTTGGCGATCGGCGAGCGCCATCCGCGGGCCTCGACGAACGCCCACACCAGTCCCTTGGCGCCGTGCTGCTTGGCCAGCTCGGTCAGGCCGTCGAGCTCGGAGCGCGACAGCTCGCGGGCGCCCGCGTTGATCCCGCGGACGACGCCGCCGGATTTCAGCGCCCCGGCGAACACCTTGAACTCGGAGTTGGCGACCGCGCCGCCGAGGTCGGGGAGCTCGAGCCCGAAGCGGGTGTCGGGACGGTCGGAGCCGAACCGGCTCACCGCCTCGGCGAACGTCATCCGCGGCCACGGCGGCGCCGGCACGTCGAAGCCCTCGCGCTCGAACACGGCCCCCATCACCGCCTCGCTGAGCTCGATCACGTCGTCCTCGTCGACGAACGCCATCTCGACGTCGAGCTGGGTGAACTCGGGCAGCCGGTCGGCGCGCGCGTCCTCGTCGCGGAAGCAGCGCACGATCTGGTAGTAGCGCTCCATGCCGCCGATCATCAGCAGCTGCTTGAACAGCTGCGGCGACTGCGGCAGCGCGTAGAAAGAACCCGGCTGGGTTCGCGCCGGGACCAGGAAGTCGCGCGCGCCCTCGGGCGTCGAGCGGGTCAGAAACGGCGTCTCGATCTCGAGGAAGTCGCGCTCGTCGAGGACCTCGCGGATCGTCGCGATCACCCGGTGGCGCAGCGTCAGCGCCTCGTGCATCGGCGCTCGGCGCAGGTCCAGCGCGCGGTGGCGCAGGCGCAGCGTCTCGTCGACGGGGACGTCCTCGTCGAGCGGGAACGGCGGCGTCTCGGCGTCGGCGAGGATCTCGAGCTGCTCGACCGACAGCTCGATCTCGCCGGTCGGGATGTTCGGGTTGACGTTCTCGGGCTCGCGCCGGACCACCGTGCCGATCGCCGACAGCACGTCCTCGGAGCGCAGCGCGTGCGCCGCCTGGTGGGCCGCCGGCGCAGTCTCGGGGTGGAACACGAGCTGCAGGATCCCGGAGCGGTCGCGCAGGTCGATGAAGATCAGCCCGCCGTGGTCGCGCCGGCGGTGCACCCAGCCGGCCACCCGCGCCTGCGGTTCCGGCGCGCTCGGCGGTCAGCTCGCCCGCACCAGGCGTCGCGGTAGCCGTTGGGTCGCGGGCGCTCGCTTCACAGCCGGCGGCCGCGCAGGATCGTCGGGATCACATCGTGCGAGGGCATGTCCCGCTGCTCGCCGGACTCCATGTTCCTCAACGACGTCCCTTCTTCTCCGACGATCGCCACGTAGCGCGCGCCGATCCGGTCGGCGTGGCTGGAGCTGGCCCTCGCAGCGACCGCCCGGCGAGCTCGAGCTGGGCCCGCAGTCCGGCCCGGCGCGCCTCGCGGGCCAGCTCGAACGCATCCCGCACCCCGTCGTGGCCGGGCAGCGCGACGAACAGGTCGACCAGCTCGGCGCTGGACGGGCTGCTCGCCAGCCGCCAGCAGCATCCGCTCGACGCCCGCCGCCCAGCCCGAGGCCGGGGTCGGGCGGCCCGCCGAGCTGCTCGATCAGCCGGTCGTAGCGGCCGCCGCCGCCGACGCCCGACTGCGCGCCCGAGCGCGTCGCTCGAGAACTCGAACAGGGTCCGCGTGTAGTAGTCCAGTCCGCGCACGAGCGTCGGGTCGAGCTCGTAGTGGATGCCGGCGTCGTCGAGCAGCGCGCGCACCTGCGCGAAGTGCTCGGCGTCCTCGGGCGCAAGCCGGTCCAGCAGCTTCGGGGCGTCGCGCATCACCTCGCGCGTGCCGCGGTCGAGGCGTCGAACGCGCGCATCGGGTTGAGGTCGATCCGGCCTCGGACCTCGGGCGACAGCTGCTGCTCGTGGTCGCGCAGGTAGCCGCGCAGCTCCTCGCGGTACTCGGCGCGCGTCTCCGGCGAGCCCAGGCTCGAGATCGTGCAGCTTGACGCCCTTGACGCCGAGCGCCTCGAGCAGCTCGGCCAGCAGCACGATCAGCTCGGCGTCGGTCTCCGGCGAAGCCGAGCCGATCGCCTCGGCGCCCACCTGCCAGAACTGGCGGTAGCGGCCGCGTTGCGGAGCCTCGGCGCGGAAGAAGCTCGACAGGTACCAGAGCTTGACCGGCTGCGGGAGCTTGTGCATGCCGTGCTCGATGTAGGCGCGGCAGACCGGCGCGGTGCCCTCCGGACGCAGCGTCAGCGAGCGGCCGCCGCCGTCGTCGAACGTGTACATCTCCTTCTGCACGATGTCGGTGGCCTCGCCCACCCCGCGCGCGAACAGCTCGGTGGCCTCGAACGTCGGCGTCTCGATCCGCCGGTAGCCGGCGGCGCCGAGGATCCGCGCCGCCTCGCGCTCCAGGCGCTCGCGACGCACCGCGTCGTCCGGGAGGACGTCGAACGTGCCCTTGGGGGCTTGGATCACCGGTTCGTGGCGAGCTCGCGCAGGAACGGGTTCGTCGCGCGCTCGCGACCGAGCGTCGTGATGCCCATGTGTCCCGGATACACCGTCGTCTCCGGCGCGAATTCGTCGACCAGCGATTCGATCGAGGCCAGCAGCGTCGGCCAGTCGCCGCCGGGCAGGTCGACGCGGCCCGACCGACCCCTCGAACAGCACGTCGCCGGAGAACAGCGCGTCCTCGCCGGCGAGCGCGTAGGTCACGTGGCCGGGGCTGTGCCCCGGCGTGAACCGAACGTCGATCTTGAAGCCCGCCAGTTCGAGCGTCTCGCCGCCGGCGACGGTGTGGTCGGCCTCGTAGCTCTCAAACGGGCCGAACCCGGGCCACGGCACGTAGTCCATGATGTTCGCCAGCACCTGGCGCTCGAGCTCGGGGCAGTAGACGGGCGCCCCCGTGGCCTGCGCCACCGGCGCCACCGCACCGACGTGGTCGAAGTGGGTGTGGGTGATGAGGATCGCCTCGACGGTCTCGATCCCGAGCTCGTCGAGGGCGCGCAGCAGGCGGTCTGCCTCGTCGCCGGGGTCGACGATCAGCGCCGGGGCGCCGGCGCCCGCCGCGCACGACGTAGCAGTTCTCCTGCACCTGGCCGACCGTGAACATCCGGACGTCGATCATCGCTTGGTGCGACCGTCCCGCCTGCCCTCGGCGGCCCTCTTGGCCTGGCGGCGGCGCCAGAGCGCCATCTCCAGGTAGTAGCCGGCGGGCACGTAGATCGCCATCGCGATCACCGCGAACAGCGCTCCGGCGAGAATCCGGTTGCCGCTCTTGCTGGTGATCACCAGGAAGATGAAGATGATCACAGCCGCCAGCGCCGCGCGATTGAGCGCCGACTTCCACGTCGGCGGGGTGTTCAGCCGCTTGTCGCGCGCGCTCATCCGCGCCTGCTTCTTCTTGTCGTCGGCGGAGACGGGGCGCCCCGTGCGCCCCCGGGTCTCGATCGTGCCCGCGGCAGTTCCCGCGGTGCTTGGTACGGCGCTTGCGCTTCGTCTGGGCCATAGTCTATGGAGCTTAGTGTGCGCGGGGGTCGCCGGGGGCAAGAGCTTCCTCGATTAACCGCGAGATTGGCGACCTGGAGGTCGGCGGGGAAGCCCTCGAACGCGATCGCGGGGGCCAGCCCGACCAGCTCGGCCCGCGCCGGCGTGGCGTGACGGCCGATCGCCTCGACGACCGCGGCCAGCGACGTGGCCCGGTGATCCTCGACGTTCGTCGACACCTGCGCGACGCTCGCGGTGATCCAGCCACAGGCCGATCGCGCGCAGCGACGGGAGCCCCTCCTGCCCGCCCTCGCGGATCAGCGCGGCGATCGCCCGCGCGTCCTCGAGCGTGGCCGGCGGCGCCAGCTCGACGTTGAACGCGACCAGCGGCGGCCGCGCGCCCACGAGCACGGCGCCGGCGGTCGGATGCAGCCGGCGGGGCCGAAGTCGGGACCTAGCTCGCCGGACTCGATGCGCTCGGCCAGCCCCGGCAGGCCGCCGCGGCGCAGCTCGGCGCGGGTGCGCCCGCCGGCGAGCTCGCCGTACAGGAACACCGGGAGCTCGAGCTGTTCGCCGAGCAGGTCGGCCAGCACCAGCGCCTCGGCGCACGCGGCGCCGCGGTCGGCGTCGTCGAGGTAGACGATCGGCGCGACGTCGATCGCGCCCACGCGCGGGTGGATGCCCTCGTGGCTCGCCGACGTCGACACGCTCGACCGCCACCTTGGCGCCGTTGAGCACCGACGCTCGGCGAGCCTCCCCGGCGCGCCCGCGAGCGTGAACACGCTGCGGTGGTGGTCGGGGTCGTAGTGGACGTCGAGCAGCCCCGGGCCGAACGCGGCGCGGAGCGTGCCGATGGTCGTCGGTCGCGGCCCTCGGAGACGTTCGGGATGGCGAGCAGCGTGTCGGTCACGCGCGCGATCAGGTCGAGCACGTAGCGGCCGTCGTCGAGCACCTGGTGTCCCGTCGATCTCGAGCGTGGCGTCGAGGACCACCGACGTCGAGATGGATCGGCAACCGAGACCGTCCCCCCGATCCCGGCGCTGGCCCCGAACGCGACGTGGACGGTGCCGAGGATCTTCTCGTCCTCGAGCACGTTCCCGGTCAGCTCGCGCGCGGTCGTTGGTACCGACGCCGAGCTCGGCGAGGTTCGTCCCGAGCTCGCCGTGCGCCTGCAGCGAGCCAGGTACTCCGGGCCGAGGCCACCCTCGGCGTCGACGATGTGGCCGCCCGCGACCGTCAGCTTCGCCGGGTCCTCGCTCAGCCCGAGCGGCGCCAGGCTCGAGGCGACGATCGTGCCCTCGCCGCTCACCGGCGCGATGAAGCCCTCGCCACAGGGGAGGTTGCCGAACGCGCCCGGAGCCGGTCAGGTCGCCGTCGTCGGCGACGCCGGGGCGTCCGGTCAGGTCGAGCGTCAGGTCCGAGCCCCGTGGACAGGTCAGTGCGCGCCGAGGTGGCCGACTCGAGCAGCCCGGCCACGCGCTGCGAGCGCGCCGCCATCGTGTCGAAGTCGACCGCCATCACCCGCGCCGAGCATGTCCGCGGTCACGCCCGGCATCGTCGCGCCCCGCGCGCCGGCGTCGCTGGCGCGCTTGCGCGCCGTCGGTGTGGCTGAGCGACCGGGTGGTCGGAGCGATGAACACGTCGCACGCGGCCAGCGCCGCGGCCAGCGTGGGCGGCGGCTCGGTCCCGTCGGTGGCGCGCTCGTCCATCACCGCGAGCACCGCGTCGGCGCCGACAGGTCGAAGCCTCGTCGCGCAGCGCCTCGCCGATCGTCCGCGTCCCGGGGTCGACGATCACGAGCACGTCCTCGCCGGCCTTGACGCCGAGGCAGCGACGGATCACCGTGCTGACGGCCTGATGCAGTTCGGTCATGCGCGGCGGATCATATGTCGAGCCGCAAGTGGCGCTCACGTGGTCGCTCGCACCGAAGGTGCGACTGGCGTGCCAGTGCGACGCAGCCCGCGTGTACGCAGCTACCGAGGCTGAGGGGCCACTGCGCCGCAGACAACTAGACTGGCTGGCCCTCGCCGGAGTAGCTCAGTCGGTTAGAGCAGCGGAATCATAATCCGCGTGTCGGGGGTTCGAGTCCCTCCTCCGGCATTCAGCTAGTTCGGGCAAATCCCTGGAAATCAGGCGGATGTGCGATCGTAGAGACTGGGTGCATCGGTGCCCAACGATCCCCTACAGATATCAGCGGCGCTGACAGTCCTGTCCATATTCCTGTCCACATTTCAGGGCTCTAAGTGTCCGATCTCGGCGGCGAGGTAGGCCTCCAGCTTCTCGCGCGCGGTGGTGCCGCGCGGAACCGGCAGATTCTTGATGTAGCGGCCGGTCGTCACCAGGTCCGCGTGCCCCAGGTACTCCTGGATCTGCTTGAGGTTGTAGCCGGCCGCCATCAAGAAGCTGGCGTACGTGTGGCGGGCCTCGTGCAGCGTCACGCGGGCGAGCCCGGCTCGCTCCCAGGCGGCGTCCGCGCGGGCCTGCCACTTGCCCGAAAGCACCGAGCGCTTGACGATCCGCCCAGTCTCTGGACGGCCCACGCGCATCCACTCCTCACGCAGGATCTTCTTCAGCGGACCGACCATCGGGACGCGCCGCCCTTCGCCTGCGTCGCTCTTCGACTTGGCGACCATGATCTCGTCGGCCTCCCAGAACACGTGCGGCCACTGCGCCCGGCCGATCTCGCTGCGGCGCATGCCGGTGTAGAACGCGAGGCCCCAGCCGGCCCGGTCGCCGGTCTCGCGCGAGCGCCGGCCATCAGGTGTCTTGTAGAGCTCCCCGCGCCTGACTTTGCCGACGAGCGCGTCGCTCACGCCGAAGCGCCGTCCGAGCGCAACGGCGCTCTGGCTTGACGCCCGGATCTCAGTGACGGACTCCCAGCTCAGCGCTCCGGCACTGTCGCTCACCGGAAGCGCCTCGATCAGCTTCGCCGCCTCGTCGGCGGTCGCGACCCGCTCCCGCACCTTCCCGTCGTTCGCCGGCATCTCGAGCTCGCGCGTCGGGTCGTTCGTGACAACCCTCAGATTCGGACGCCTCGCGTACGCGTAGATGTGCCGGATCACCGCAAGGTACGTGGCGATCCGCGAGTGCGACTTGCCGTCCCGGACGAGCTCGTCGATGATCGACTGCCAATAGGAATCGTCGAGCGCCGCGATCGGCCGCCGCCCGCACCGATCGATCAGCGCCAGTGATCGAGCAGCGGCTTTTGTGTCGCGCCCACCCGCGCCGCCGAACAGGACGCCTCGGTAGTCGGCGATCGTGGTTTCCGACAGCTGCCTGCTGCGGCCGCGGCGCCGTGCATAGGTACCGGCCTCGACAAGCGCCCACCACTCCGTCGCGACATCCCCGAAGGTCGGCCCGTCGCGCCGGCTCGTCCGCACCGACCGCTCAGCTCTAGCTTCGTGCCCGTCCCAGCTGACCGCCGAGGCGCGATCCTTGAACACCGGGCTCCATCGAGCCTTGCCATCGATCCAGCGGCGCGTGCGGTAGGACGGCTCGCATCGGCACCGCCGCGCCTCATCGTCGTAAGCCGGGCAGCTTCGACTGTGGCGGACATAGAGGCCGGTAGTGCGAGTCTTGCGGTATTCGTCAGGCATCGAGTTGCTGGGCGGTTGGCTGGACACGTCGTCGTCACACCCGAGCCGCACAGCCGATGATCCCGCGCGAACGGCTCCGGAGCAAGCTCCGCCCGCGCGGAGCGGTGCTCACGCGACGGCGCTGGCGAAGCGAGCGTGCTCGTTTACCCAGCGATCGAGCGAGCCAGGCTCGATCAGCAGTAATTGGCCGCACGGCACAACCTTCACGAACGGCTGCACGTAGCGCTCGAAGTGCGCCACGCTCATTCCCAGCGACGCGGCCGCCTCGGCCCTTGTGAGCAGCCGGCGCGGCACCGTCTCGATCGGACGATCCCGAGAACGCCTAGGCACCCCGGAAACCTCCTCGGTCGCCAAACGATAAGGCGAGCATCAGCGCTGGTGAAGTCCGCTGGGAGGATCGACCGATTGCGCGAGTGCCGGCCGCATACGGACAAGGTTTGCCGGCGAGGTCGGGCTCCCAGCTATCGAGCCCTGCTTCACCGACGCCCGCTTGCCATCCGATCGCGCAACCCGAAGATGTGGACGGACCTGCTCCACGAAGAACTCCTCGCTGCAGCCGAGCGAGGCGCACGCCTCCTGCTGCGTCAGCGCGATCCGCGGAACCGGCTCCACCGTGGTGACGGCCGCGCGGTCCGAGACCGGCGCCACGGCCCGCACCCGGCGCTGCGCTCGGCCGAGCTCGCTGATCTGGGTGGTCACGACACTGCGCTCCGTTTCAATCGCCTCTGGAAAGCACTGCCTTCTAGGTACAGCGTTTCCGGCCCTGAATCCCGATCTGCGCAGCCGCTTCCTGCACGGTCGTGCGCGTTCGGTCGGCGATCGGCGATGACCTCCCGCCCGGCCGGCCGCGTGTCGTCAGGAACGACGCTCCCGCGACCGTCGATCGTCATCGCCAGCCTGGACGATCTGCTTGGCGGCCGCAGCCCGTGCCGCCTTCCAGCTCCCGTAGACGGCGGTCACGACGCCGGCGGAAGGCCAGTCGCCTGTGCTGAGTCGCTCGAGCGGCTCGCCGCCACGGCGACGCGCGTGCGTGCGCGACCAGTCGTACGACGACGGCAGCCGACCGTGCGAGCGCGCCACGCGAGCATCGCCCCGAGCACGCGCTCGCGCGTCCAGCGCCGCTCGATCGCGCCCGGATGGCACGCCTTGCAGTACGCGTAGGCGTCCCCCTTCCCGTTCCGCGGCTGCGTGTACGCGCCGCACCCGCGGCACACGCCCTGGTAGCGAGCCTTGACTGCCCGCGCCTTCTCGCCGGTCGGATCGTAGAAGTAGGCCTTGATCGTCGCCGGCGAGCGACCGAGGCGGCCGGCGATCTGCGCGATCGACAGGCCCTCGAACTCGCGGTAGTGCCGAGCGAGGGCGACGGCTCGGCGCCGCTCGGTGACTCGGTCGTTAGCGACAGCGGGGCTGTTTGGCGCCATGGCGCGCGACGGTAGCGCCGTGAGTTGGCGTTTCTCGTGAGGCTCAGCGCCGCCGCATTCAGCTCAGCTGCACGAACGGAGTGAGCCAGCTGAGGCAGCGCACGCGGACCCGCAATCGCGCGCTAAGGAGGGGTGCGCCGTTGGCATTGCGGAGGCTCGCCGCGGCGCGATAGCAGGTGTGCAAGAGCAGTCGCAATGCCGCCGCGTCGGCGAGTCAGTGCTCTGCATGGCGACTCTCGGGGTGGCGCGACAGTCCGTCGTCCGGGATCGGCTCCCACGGCGCGGCGTAGGCAACGAACTGGCGCACGCTCGGGCGAATCCCGGGATCGCCGTCGAACGCCCCCATGCGAACGCCAATCGGATCGGCGTGGGAGGGATTGCGGCCAAATAGCGACGAGCCACAGTCACCACAGAACCATTTCTCGCCACCGCCCTCCGGCTTCCACACACCGAGCCGGTCCTCGCCGGCGACGATCCGAAAGGCGTCGGGCGTGGGGTGGGCATTAGCTGACGCCGCGGCTCCGCTCCGCCGCTGGCAGCGCTTGCAGTGGCAGTAACTCGCGAGCGCGAGCGGCGCTGTCACCTCGAACCGGACGGCCCCGCAGTTGCAGCCGCCGGTGAGCGCGAAATCGGTCATCGTCATCGGTACCTCCTGAGGCAGGGCGGAAGCGAGAACAGTACGGCCAATCGTCGGCGACCCGACCGGTAGATCGCGCCCCGCGACCGCACGCTCGCCTCGACCCCGACGAGCCGCAAGGCCTCCGCGCCAAACAGAGCGCTGCTCGCGCCGGCAGAAGTGCTCGCATCGAACAAGAGCGGGGCTCCCGCCGCGCTGCTGGATCTGGCGGTGGCTGTCGGGTTTAGTGGTGTCGTCCGGGCGGTTTAATAGTGCTTTGTTAGGTTTCACTCGTCGTGGCGGTCTAGGGTGAGTGCGAGTCGGTCGACGTTGATGGGTCGGTGGCAGGTTTGGCAGCGGCCGGTCCAGCACTTGAAGAGCGGCTGCAGGAGCAGCACGGCCTTCGGGAGTGTCAGGCCGGCCGCGGGCGAAAAGGGTTCAGCCGCTCGAGGGTGAGGAACCCGTGGGCGGCGGTCACCAGCGCGGTGTGGTGATACCAGCCCAGCCAGGAGCGGCCTTCGTAGTGGTCGAGGCCGAGCTCGCCTTTGAGCTGCTTGTAGTCGAGCTCCATCTTCCAGCGCATGCGTGCGAGCCGCGCGAGCTGTTCGGGCGCGGTGTCGGCGGGCAGGTTTGAGATCCAGTAGTCGGTCGGCTCGTCGTGACCCTCGGGCCACTCCGCGATCAGCCATTCCTCACGCGGCGGAACCTCGGCGCCCTCACGCCACCCCTGCCGTCCCGCATCGCTGCGCCACCCGTGTGCTGCGCGCACGCGGACGAGGATGAACCGGGAGCTGACCGGCTCGCCGTCGGGCCCGTCGCGGAATGTGACGATCTGCGCGTCGCTCGCGAGATCGCCGATCAGATCGCCGATCGGTTTGGGCATGCGGTCCGGCCGCGGCCGCCACGGCGCGCGACCGTCCTCGCTCGTCCGGGATGGCACCGCGAAGCCGGTGCCTTGCTCGAACACCCTCGTCTTGGGCCCGACCGACAGCACGTACTCACAGCCGGCCTCGTCCAGGCGATCACGCAGCCACGTGTTCTCACCATAGGCGTGGTCCCCCAGCACCGGTGCGCTCGGAACATCCCACCCTGCGGCGTGCTCGACCAGCTCGACCCCGAGTTCCGGCTTGGTCTTGAACTCGACGTGCGAGGGGATCTTCGCCCAGCGCCGCCGCTCGGCGTCCTCACACCAGTCCTCCGGCAGATACAGCGCCCACCCCAACGGCACCGTCCCACGCGCTCCGACCGCGTGCACAGACACGCCAATCTGACAGTTACCCCTCTTGCCCAGCGTCCCCGAGTACTGACGCTTGACCCCCGGCGAGTCCTTCCCGTCCTTCGGAAAGCCAGTGTCATCCAACACCCACGCCTCAACACCGATCTCCGGCGCCACCCGCTCGGCGACCGCCTTGACCACCAGCGCCGGATCCCACGGACTATCAGCCAAGAACTGCTGCATCGACTGATAGTCGGCCTCCCCGCCCAGCCTCGCGACCAGCGGCTCAAGCGATTTTCGCGTGCCATCCTCGATCAACCCCCGCAGATACAAGCCGCCATTGACCCGCTGCACCGGCCGGTTCATCGCCTCCGCCAACACCTCCACCGCGAACCCCTCCAGCCGCTCACGCACCACCGAGGGCGGATCGACATCCCGCTCGACCTTCAAACCCGCAACAGTCACAACCACCATCATGACCTCCCCGCGTTCGGCAGCAACCACGAAGAGGATTCGCCGCAAATAGCGAGAACTCCTACCCCGAACCTAACAAAGCACTATTAATCCCGGATCGTGCCGCAGCCGCGGGTTGGTGATAGCGAAGCCATCGCTGGTTGGCTGGTGAGGTCTTCGAGGTGGTGGTCGCCGCCGCGCGCTGTCGGTCGGGCCGCGCCGTCGTCAAGAACGGCGGAGGCCTCCATGTTTCGCGACAGCGGACCGTCGGCGTTGAACGCCGGGTCGTGCACATCGTTGTGTTGGCTGGCGCGGTCGAGGTTGATCAGCCGGCGGGTGCTGGCAGCTCGCGCAGCCGCGCGAATGCGGCAGCGAGCTCGGCGGCCCATGGCCAGTTGGCGGGGAGGCGAAGGACGGCGCGGCGGGCGTGGAAGCAGAGCCGTCCGGCGGTGTGCAGCAGCCGGTAGCGCAGCGCTTTGGGTTCGCAGGTCGCGAGCTCGCCGGTGAGGCATAGCCGTTGGGTCCAGGCGATCAGGTCTTGTGCGATCAGCGACAGCTCGAGCCAGACGGCGTTGAGGTCGAACTCGCGGAACGGGAGGTTCTCAAGCCCGGTCTGCTTGGCGCCGCGGATCAGGTTCTCGGCATCCCCGCGACCGCGGTGCAGACGCTCGATCTCGACCATGTCACCGGTGAGGTCAGTGAGCGTGGCTTGGAAGCGGTGCCCGTCAGCATCGGTGAACTTCAGCTGCGCGCCGGGGTGTGGACGCTCGCGGCGGACGATCACCCGCGACCCTTCCGGCCACGGCGTTAGATCTAGCCGCTCGACGTCGGTGATCTCCGCGATCTGTGCCCCATCGCGTCGCGTGCCGTCCTGGCCGAGCGCGGGACGCCAAGCGTTCTCGGGAAGTTGCAGGATCGATTCGCGGACGCCGGTGAACAGATCGAACCCGACCACGAACGCGATGTTCGCGTCCTGCGCCGCTTGGCACAAAGCGCCGGCCGCGCCGGCGGAGTCAATCCGCATCACGATCTCCGTGTCGAGATCGCAGACCACGTCGACGGGCAACTGAGCGAGCGCGAGATCGAGCACATCGATCTGCGCTTGGGCTGAGTGAGCGGGCGCGCCACCCCCTCGCAGCACGCCAGCGAGCGCCTCGTGGGTCTCGTCCAGATACGCCAGGATCGGGTGAAACCCGAACCCGGAGCGGTAGGTGACCGCCGCGCCTTCCTTCTCGGAATGCGCGTTGACCAGCGTCGCGTCGATATCGATCACGATCCGCTCGGGCCGCACCCCGAGGCTCCAGGCACGATCCCTCGCCGCCGCACGCCCGGTGCGCAACGCATCGAGCAGCGCCGGCTCGCCGGCGATCCGATCGATCAGCCTAAACGCCGTCGAGCCCGAAGCGACCGGCCCGAACAACGGCTCCTGATCCCGGACCGCGCGCAAGTCAGACAGACAGTCGCCGCCGTCGGCGAGCATCACCGCGAGATCCCGAATCACCCGACCCGGATCGTGACATCCACGCCGCTCACGAACCCCCGCCAGCGCACCCGAGAACTCCCGGGTGAGACCGACCCGATCAGCGACCTCGCCGAGCAACGCAGCACCCGCATGCGAGACCACGCCCTCTCCGTCCGCCGCGACATCTACCGTGAAATTGCGCCCATCGCGCTGCACCTTCAAGGTGAACCTCCCGAGTGGATGCTGCAGGCTTCGAACACCCGCAGAATCACTGCTCAGGCGGACAGTTCCGCGGCCCCGACCCTCGGGGCCGCAACTGCTTCATGCACGATCGCGGGTGCCCGGGCTCGGCGACGGCGAACGCGGGCGGGCGCACTGCGCGCCCGCCCGCGGCGTGAGGCCGGTGACGGTTAGTTGTCGCGGATTGCCTGGTGGGCGGTTCCGGTTCCTTGTCCGTTGGTCGCTTGGACGCCGGCGCTGCTGGCGGTGTTGTGCGCGGCGGCGAGCGGCGTCACCGCGAGTGGTGTTGTCGGCACGTACATCGCCTCGTCGAACGGCTGCGCGACGGTGTGAGGGTTGCCCAGGGCGATGACCGTGGTGGCGTCTCCGGCCTGGTTGAACGAGGTCGAGATGTAGTCGCCGACCATTGGCCCCTGCGAGGTGTTGGCGATGTCACCGAGCGAGGTCGGGCCGGCTAGTTGCAGTGGATTGCCCCAGTGGCTGCCGCCGTCGGGGGAGGAGATGTAGCCGACGTCGAGCTGGCAGCCTCCGGTGCAGGTGGCGTCGGGGTAGTAGTAGTAGGTGAGCGCCAGGTGCGCTCGGGCTCCAGAGGTGGGCCGATCGACGGCAAGCCCGGGGATGAAGTGATCGGCGCCGCTGGTGACGGGGTCGATCGGTACGCGCGTGACGGCACTCCAGTGCACGCCGTCGCCCGATGAGCTAAAGACGATGTCGTTGGAGCTGCACTTGGTTCGAAAGCGGCAGTCCTCCCACGCCACGTAGATGTTGCCGGCGCCGTCGATCTCGGCGCTGGGAAGCGGGCTGGTGCGCAGGCCGCCGCCGACGGGCGCGAAGCGGATGCTGGAGATCGTGTTCGCGCGTGCCCAGGAGGCGCCGCCGTTGGTCGAGACGAACGCCGCCTCCTTGCCGTTCAGGCTCTCAAACGGGACGACCACGGTGCCGTTTGGCTGGACCAGCGGCTGCCCGCCGAGGCCCTTGTCGTTACCGGCGGTCGAGACCGGCGTGCTCCACGTCAGGCCACCGTCGGTCGAGGTGCTCATGTACTCGAGGTCGCTTTGGCCGAAGTTGTCAAACTCGGTGTAGCAGTGGCCGTAGAACGGGCTGCTCAGCGTGTCGTCGCACGCGGTCCAGTTCTTGTCCAGATTCACCTTGCTAGTGCTGACCGCTGGCGGCGGGATCGAGACGGGGTCGTTCCAGGTCGAGCCGCCATTCGTAGAGCGGTTGATGAGGACGGTCGGGACTACCAGGGTGCCGAACTCGAGCGGGATCGACGAGGCCAGCCACACCCCATGCCTGGCGTCAAACGCGACGCTCGCGTCGCTGACACGCTCAAACGGGCTGCCCGCAACGCCGGACGTCGCGGTCATGCCCGGCATGAAGCCCGGCGGGCCCCAGCTCGCGCCGCCATCCGTGGACCGCGCGAACCCGATGTCGGTCGCACCGCCGTCGAAAAAGCGCCCCACCTAGAACACCGCCACCACATTCGAGCCGCTGGCGGACGTATCAGGCTCGACCTCCGTCGCGTGCTGGCTGGTGGTGTTGGCAAACCGATCGCTGCTGATCATCGTCAGCGGCACGTTGGCAATCGCCGAGCCTGGGCCCGTCAGGGCGGCGGTCGCGGCGAATGATCCAATCGCCGCCGCAAGCTTGAACGTACTACCGAAGCTGGACATGAGCGCAACCTATCTCCGTGTCCGGCCGTTGTCCAGGGAGGATGTTCGGGCGTTTGCCGATGCTCGGAGACCAAGATGACGACCGGGGACTACGTGTGGCGCTGGACCTACGACCTCTTCTCCAGGAATTTCAAGGCATTCGGTCGCCAACCCCGGCCGGGAGTGCTTAGGCCGACCTCCCGCTCTTAGCCCGTAGCAGCCGTCAGCGCCTCGGCCCCGGAGGACCACTGCTCTTCGTCCAAGAAATCTGGGTACGAGCGGTCGCCCGCTTCGCGGTGGGACACCGATAGGGTCCGTGCGATCCCGAACTAAAGGACCTCGCCATGAGCATCGTTGTGCGTTTTCACCCGACGAACCTGACCGCCGAGAAGTACGACTCGACCAATGCCAAGATTGAGGAGGTCGGCTTTCCGCCGGAGGGGCTCGACTACCAGGTCTGCTTCGGTTCACCCGGAAACCTCATGGTCAGCCAGATCTGGGACTCTCGCGAGCAGTTCGAGGCATTTGCAGAGAAGCTCATGCCGGTACTGGCCGAAGCCGGGATCGAGTTCTCTGCTGAGCCCGATGTGTTGGAGGTCCACGACATCGTGAAGCGCTAGCCGCCCTGCCCTCTGGTTCTCATCCTGAACGACGACGAGCGTTGAGCGGAGTTTTCGCGGCCCCAGGTGCCGCTCTGATCGAGATCCGACAGCGCTCGATCTCGCCCTCAGCGGAAGCGGGGGCCAAGGCTGACGAGCTGGCAAGATCGGCACAAACGACTCAGGGAGGCGAGCACGGTGACGAACGGTTCCACCTCGGATACGTCGACCAATGCTGGAGCCGGGGGCGGCTCGGTAGAGCAAAACAAAGCTGCGTCGCGCCGCTGGATCGAGGTGTTCAACGATCGCGACGACGCGGCGGAGGCTGAAGTCCGTGGGCCGAATTACATCGCCCATGCTCCCGCGAGTCTGGAGCCCAAACCACTCGATTCAGACGCCTGGACGAAGTTCCTCGCAGGGTTTGTCAACGGGCTTCCCGACCTTCGCCTGACCGTGGAGGACGCGGTCGGCGAAGGCGACCTGGTCGCCCAACGGGTGCAGTTCGAAGGCACCCATACAGGCGAGTTCCAGGGGCTTCCACCGACGCATCGAAAGGTCTCGTTCTCCGGGTTAGAGCTCAATCACTTCGTCGATGGCAAGGTGGTAGAGCACTGGTTCCAGCTCGATGCGCTCGGCCTGCTTCAACAACTGGGGCTCATGGTCGTGCCCGGACCACGGTTACTGCCGCAGATCGTGTCCCATCAACTTAAGAAGCTCCGCAACAAACTCTGAATCGAAGGCTTGCGCTTCGATCGACCAGCGGCGCTAACGCTGGGCTGCTGCTATCTCCGAGAGCGACACTGATCCCGACCGATCGAGCGAGGCCCGGCTCCCGACCCGCGCCGACTGCTCCAACGCCGGTGCGATTCGGCAGTCCGGTCGTCTCCGCGAGGCTGCTGGTGCTGATCGAACCGGCAGTCTGCGCCCCGCTGCCGGATCGGCGAGAGGGTGTCGCGTAATTACCGTGTCGTCCGGGGCGTTTTAGACGATTCTTGGATGGTTCAGAACTTCATTGGTTGTGATCGTGATCAGTCGTTCTTGTTGCCTTTCGACGTGAGGGATTGGCTGCCCGAGGGTCATCTCGCGTGGTTCGTGTTGGACGCGGTCGCGGGTATGGACTTGTCCGGGTTCTATGGCGCGTATCGAGCTGACGGGGTCGGGCGGCGGGCGTATGACCCGGCGATGCTGGTGGCGTTGCTTTTGTATGGATACTCGCGCGGGGTCCGCTCGGCGCGGAAGCTCGAGCGGGCGTGCGAGGAGGACGTGGCGTTCAAGACGATCGCGATGTTGGAGATGCCGGACCACGCGACGATCGCCAGGTTTGTTGAGCGGCACGAGGCCGCGCTGGCCGGGCTGTTCGGTCAGGTTTTGGGGCTGTGCGCGGAGGCGGGCCTGGTGCGGCCGGGGGTCGTCGCTGTCGATGGAACGCGGATGGCCGGGAACGCGAGCCGCGAGTCGACGCTCGACTTCGCCGCGATCGCCCGGGAGATCCTCGCGGACGCGCGAGCGATCGACGACGCCGAGGATGAGGAGTTCGGGGAGGCGCGCGGGGATGAGCTGCCCGAGCAGTTGCGCACCCGGGAAGGGCGGGCCGAGTTCTTCGGTCGCGTGCGCGGGGAGCGGGCGGCTGGTCAGGAGCAGGGCGCCTCGAAGCTTGAGGACGGGCGGCCTGCCGACGAGCCGGCTGCTGATCCGCAGGCGGGGTATGAGTTCGATTCCGAGCGGATCGTGGCGCGCGTGCAGGGGCGGGAGGGTTGGTCGCGCGAGGCGCGCCGCCAGCGGGGCAGCGTCGCTGGCGGGATCCCGATCCGGTTCTGAGGTCGCGGGACGGTCGGCTGTTGTTGGCGGCGCAGCGGCTTGAGGCTGAGCGTGACGCGGTGATCGCCGGCAACCAGGCGTATGAGCAGTATCGCGCGGGCGGACGTGACAAGACGGGCAGGCGGTTTGGCCGGCCACCGAACCCGTGGGTCGCGCCCGATCTGCCCGAGGGAGTGGCGAGCGTGAGCGATCCTGACAGTCAGCGGATGAAGGCCAACCTTGGGTACGTGCAGGGGTACAACGCCCAGGCGGTCGTTGATGAGAGCCAGATCGTGCTGGCCGCCGAGATCACGAACAACCCG
Source organism: uncultured Solirubrobacterales bacterium (assembly GCA_963831845.1). GTDB lineage: Bacteria > Actinomycetota > Thermoleophilia > Solirubrobacterales > Solirubrobacteraceae > Palsa-465. Next base: position 477,438 of record CAWHRT010000022.1, read on the forward strand.
GCTGATTTCTCGCAGCTGAACCCGATGATCAGCGCCGTGATCGGCGAGCTCGAACGGGCGGGTGTCACCGATCGCCCGCAGGTCGCGCTCGCGGACGCGGGGTACTGGAATGAGCAGCATTTCGACGAGGTGATCGCCAACAAGCACATCCAAGTGGTGGTCCCGCCCGACCGGGGAGGCCGCAGCGAGCCGCGGCCGGGGTGGACCGGCGGGCGGTACTCGTGGATGCGAACCGTCCTGGCCTCAGAATACGGGAACGGGCTCTACCGAAAACGAATACAGATGATCGAGCCGGTGTTCGCTCACACCAAGCACAACCGACTGATCAGCAGGTTTCACCGAAGAGGCCGGGCCGCCGTGCGGACCGAATGGCGACTGTTGATGGCAACCCACAACCTGACAAAGCTCCACCACCACCAACTCGCCATCACCGGGGCCCAAACAGGGCCCCGGGACGGCGACGAGCCCGGAAACGCCCCATCCCCCCGAACGGCCTGGCCAAGCCTGAAGAGTTACGCGACAGCCTCGCGACGAAGCAGCAGCGAGGAGGTGTCGTCCAGGTCGTTCGTTGCCGCTCGGATTCACGCGCGAGCGAGCGCTCGGGCTCCGCTCTGCTCGAGTTCGATGAAGGCGTCGGTGCATACGCACGGGACGAGCACGCGGGGTTGCGCGGCCGGCCGCCCTCCAGTCCGCGCTAGGCGGGGAACGCCGCGTCCGGTGGCGGGAGGCTCGTCGGAGCGGAAGAGCAGATGCCGTGCCGGCGTCAGGTGCTCTTGTTTTTGGGTACCGGCTCACATAGGGTTGCTGGCTATTGATCAAGCCTGTGGGGGCAGGCTAGGGGCTTCTAGCAAGGAGGACCACTGTGTTCAAGCGAATCGTCTTCGCGGTCGCCGTCGTCGCGAGCTTGGCTGTGACACCCGCTTTAGCGGGCGCAAAGCTGCACGCAAAGAGCCATACGGTCAAATTCTCCGGTGTGATCGACACGCTTTCGTCGACCGGCGCCGTTGGTGTGCCTGGTACCAGAGAGACAGATTCTGGGATTCTCGACGGGCAGCTGTCCGGTCGCTCGGTCGGGCGAGCCGGCTTCTATCAGACCTCGACGTGGGGTCCGGGGCTCACGCTGGCGGGAAGCGGCAGAGTCTTCAACCCGCTCGGGAGCATCAAGTTCAAGGCCACGGCGACGTTCACGGTCAACCCCAATGCCACAGAGTCATACACCGGCCAACTCAAGGTCACGGGCGGCACGGGGCGCTACAGGAATGCGCACGGCACCGTCAAGGTCGCCGGTAATGCGCCCGCAGACGGTGATGGTGACGCCGCGACAATAAGCCTCACAGGCAAGATCAGCTACTGAGCGATCGGATCGGGCCGCGACGACGCCGAGCGCGGCAAACATCCGTCCATTGGCGACGGAGTCAGCTGCGAGGCGAGCGTTCGCGCGCGTCGGTCCAGTTCGCGCATCGTCATCGAGGATCAGACCGGTCGAGGCCCAGGCACGCACGCGCCGTGCGCCGCATACGCACTGCGCGAGAGACGAGCGAGCGGTCGATCATGAGCTCGATGCTGGACTCACGCAGCACGGCAGCGTCGACCGGTCCCGAAGCATCGATTGAGACTGCTGGATCGGGCTAGAAGCAGGAGCAGAGGGGTCAGACCTCAGGGAACATCCAAATTCTCGCGCACCGCAGACTGCTGTCACTGTCATCGTCTCTGGGTCTGGGCGGTGACGTCCGACCCGACCGGTAGGTCCTCGGGCTGGCGGCGGGCTGACTCTCGACTGCTGCGTCGTCTCCGTGGACTGACTAGCAAACCTCCTGTCGCCCGTCGCCGCCCGAGGATCGCCGGCGTGACTTGATAGAAGCGTGGCTTTCGCCTTGCGTGACAGTTGTCCGCCGGAGATCCGCTTCATTCGGCGTCAACCAAACGAAGGGACGGTCATATGATCGTGATCGGGGCGGACACGCACAAGGGCTCGCACGCGCTGGCGGCGGTCGATGAGGGCACCGGCCGGGTGCGCGGCGGCCGGGAGATCAAGGCCGACGACGCGGGGCATCTGGCCGCGGTCCGGTGGGCGCGGGGCTTGGATGAGGAGCGGGTGTGGGCGATCGAGGACTGCCGGCACGTCTCGCGGCGGCTTGAACAGGCGCTGTTGGCCGCCGGCGAGCGGGTCGTGAGGGTCGCGCCTCATCGGATGGGCGCTTCGCGCAAGGGCGAGCGCGAGCCGGGCAAGTCCGATGAGATCGACGCGCTCGCGGTCGCCAGAGCGGTCGTCAAGGACGGGGTCGAGCAGTTCCCGGTCGCGTATCTGAACGAGCAGGCGATAGAGATCCGCCTGCTGGCGGATCATCGCCAGGACCTGATCGCCGAGCGGACCCGCACCGTGAACCGGTTGCGCTGGCATCTGCTTGACCTGTGCCCCGAGCTCGAGCGCTCGATCAAACGCGGGGCGCTCAACCAGTCGCGCGTGCTTGACCGGGTCGACCGCGCGTTGCGCAAGCTGCCGGCCGGCGCGCGAGGCAGGATCGCCCGCGAGCAGATCTCCCAGATCCGCGGCCTGAACCGACAGGTCGAGCAGCTCCAGGCAGAGCTGGCAGAGCTCGTCAAGGCTCACCGCCCGCAGCTGTTGGCCGAGCAAGGCTGCGGCGCGCTGGTCGCGGCGATCCTGATCGGCCACACCGCCGGCGTCAAGCACTTCCGCAAGCGCTCAAGCTTCGGGTTGCAGACCGGGACCGCGCCGATCCCCTGCTCCTCAGGCCAGCGCACCCAGCACCGGCTCAACCGCGGCGGGGACCGCCAGCTCAACCACGCGCTGCACATCGTCGCGATCACCCGAGCCCAACGCGACCCGACGACCAAGGCCTACCTGGCGCGCAAAGAAGCCGAAGGCAAGACCACCAAAGGCGCGATCCGCTCCCTCAAGCGCCACCTCGCCCGCCGCTTCTACCAGCTCCTCGCAGAACCGCCCGCCAACCAGCCACAAGCCGCTAACGGCAAACCCACCGTCGAGCCCGAGCCACCGGCGATCCCCGCACGTCCCCGCCCGCAGCGAGAAGTCCTGCAGACCAGCACCGCGCCCAACCCGATGGCCTGCATCAGCTAGAGCGGGCCGTTCTCCCGCCCGCTCCCAGCCGCGGTGCCCGCTCACCGCCGACCTCCCCTGCCGCAATCGGCGTGATCCTCGCCGATAGCGCCCGAACCGACATCGACCAACGCGTCCTAAGCCCTTCCGCGGCCCTCAACGAGCGACCGCGACCGTCAGCACCCCCGATCCGGACCGATCCCAACCTCTCGCAAGCCATCCAACCGCTCCCCAACGAACCATCAGAAACACGCAAATAGCGACTCAGGCTTGACATAGAAGCGAGTTTCTCGATCTGAGCAACACGCTGATCGACTTCTGACGCGAGCCTGTGGTGGATGTTCGTCCGCTGGGCCGGCGGTGTCGTTCGTGCGCAACTTTGTGCGGTCCGTTACGTTGTTGCTGCTCAAAACGGGATAAGCGTCGTAGGCGCGTGCCGAGGGGAGTGGTTGATGGACGGGGGTAGTCGTCCAGTTCGCGCAGCGTGGGTCGTGGGACTCGTGTTGATTGTCTTGTTCGCGGCAGCGGTGTCGGCGCGTGCTGCGTTCCCTGGGCGTAACGGTCTTTTGGTCGTGGAGCCAGCCAGTGGGAAGGGTCTGGTCCTGGTCGGTGCTGGCGGTGCGCACCCGCGGGAGATCTGCGGGGTTGGGACGCGATGTGATGGGGCACGGGATCCGGTGTGGTCGGCAGATGGATCCGAGATAGCGGTTGCTACAGCCCGGGGGTCGGGACCGGCTGTGATCTATCCCGATGGCAGCTGTCTGGCCTGCCCGGTTCCGACGGTGTGGTTGGCGTCTGACTATGAGACCGCTTGGGATCCGAACGTCGCCCCCGGCTTTTTGCCTGACGGACGCCTGGGGGTGTCGATCGAAGTCAACTACCCTCCCGTGCCGCAACTCGGGACCATTGACACGGACGGAATCGGCTTTCAGCCGCTCAATGTCAAGGGTTCCTGGCGGCAGCCGGAGTGGTCGCCGACCGGGCGACTCGCCGCCGTCCGTCTCATCGAAGGCAAGGCTGAGGTGTTCGTGACCGACCGCCGCACCGGTTCGCCTCGCCAGCTGACCCGCAACGGCGCCACCTCGCCGACCTGGTCGCCAGATGGCCGCCGCTTGGCGGTCGTGCACAACGGCTGGATTGAGCTGATTGGCTTCCGCGGGAGTCGACTTCGGTGGCTGGCCCGCGGCCGCGCGCCCGCCTGGGCGCCAAACGGCAGAGAGCTTGCATTCGTCGGCGCTCACCAACGCCTGTTTGTGATCGCATCGCGTGGCGGAAGGCCACGGCCCGTCGGTCGCATCCACGCCCAGTCCGTCGACTGGCAGCCGGTTACGGGCAAACCCGCGAGCTGGTGCCAAGCTCCTGCCGGATCAAGCGTCGCGGCAGTATCGCCGGACGCAACAGTCACAGCCGACCCGCCCCCGGTTAGTTACTACCCCGGCCAGCTCAACGGCGCTTTCAGCGTTCTTGGATGCCTGACATCAGATGGCCGCCAACGACTGCTCGAGAGTATGCCCCCGTCCGACGCCGACGCGGCGCTCGCCGTGGGAGCAGTGGCGCTCGCGGACAATTACGCGGCGCTGGTCAACGAATCGACTGACGATCACTACGGCGGCTCAAGCGACACTGTCGCCGTCTTCGACCTCCGAACCGGGACCACCGTTGCCGACCGCGGCGGCGAATCCGCGGGCTGCCAGTACGGGGAAGTCGATTCCTGCTACAGCGGCGTCGACCAACTCGTCCTCGGCCCGGGCGGAGTCACCGCCGCTCACACGTTCGTCGCCAACGCCAACTACCCAAGCCCGCCGTATAAGATGGTGGAGCGGATCGTCGCCCACGACAGCACCGGCACACACACCGTCGACAGCATCACCACCACGGGCTTCTACGACGCGACGCCGTCGGCTCTGAGCGACCTCGCCCTGTCAGGGGACACGCTCACCTGGAGACACGCCGGCACCCCTGAAAGCGCCCAGCTGAACTGACCCCCAGACGGACCTGCGTATGGAACGACGCGGAGACCGCCACGTCGCGCAGCGGCCCGGCCCACCCGGCGACGATCAGGCTCTGTCGCAACGGACTACACGCATCGGCGCTGACGGGTGCTCGACACCGCTGGTTGCTCCCGGCGATGCGAAAGACGAGGGTCTCCGACGGCGAAGAAGCCGCTGCGGGTCGAGACCCGCTTTGGCTCCCGCGCGCTACTTCAAGCCGCTGCGCGCGGAGACCTCCTAAGCGCAGAAACAGAGCATCCGTCCGTCCAGGTGCTAGCAGATCGTCTGCCTAACGATCGGGTCGAAGCGGAACTGTCCGGCGCTCTGTCCTGGCTTCCGCTCCGTCGCCATTGCCCGACGAGCCTGAGACTACCGCCACAGGCGTGATCCACCAGCGTGCCCGCCCGTCGATGATGCAAAACAGCGGTCCGGGCGGCACCGACACCCGGTGCGCCACCACGTAGCATCGGGTTATGTCGATTGGATGAGGAGCGGGCTCTGGGTCCTCTGTCCGGAAATCGCAACACGTTGCGGTCGAGCGGCATCTCGAGGCGGCGTGTGCCCGACCGGCGGGCTGGGGCGAAGCGGAGCTGGCCGTTGGGCCGTAGGCCGAGGTTTGCGTCCGAGAACGGCTCGGTGATCTGGCCCAGGAGCTGGAAGCGGTCAAACACGAACGGCAGGCCGTCGCTGACGAAGCTCGGCGTGACCTGGACCTGGAGATGCAGGTGCGGGGTGGCGGAGTTGCCGCTGTTACCGAGCGCTCCCAGCAGCTGGCCCCGACGAACGCGCTCTCCGACGTGGACGCGGACGGAGCCCGGTTTCATGTGTGCGTAGAGCAGGTAGATCCCCGGCCTGACCCGCAGCGTCACGTTATTGCCGGTGAGCCCCGGGAGCGGCGGCGGTTTTGGATCGTGCGGCGGTGGTGAGTCCGGCACGCCGTCGCGGGCGATCACGACCGTTCCCGCTGCCGCCGCGATCAACGGCTGGCCGTAGCTGACGTAGCTGGATAGGCGGGCGGGGTTTCCGACCCAGGCCCGATGCCTGCGGTCAAGCATCATCCAGTCGATCGCGAAGCGTTGCGGGACGACGAGGTTGCCGTCGACGGAGAGCAGGCCGCGACGATGATGCGTGTCAATGTCACAGCATCCCTCATCCGCCACCCAGATGCCGCTGCGCACGGGCGGACCGAGCACCAACGGAGCCCTGGACAGCAGCGAGACGCGACCGACCAAGCTTGAAAACCGGACCGGTTCATGGCCCGCTGGGGGGCGCGTGGAGCTCACCACGAGCTGCTCGAGCACGCCAGGGACATCCGCCTGGTGGCGCACTCGAACGTCGAACCAGATGACCGCCGAGCCCGAAGGCCCGAGCAGCGTCGTGGCGGCCGGCTTGACTCCCGCCAGCGTACCGCCGACCGGATTCATCCGGGAGGACAAAGCGCGCCCGGCCAGCGACTGCAGCACCCGGTGGGTTTTGCCATCGCGGCTGTCGACTCGCTCGACATCCACCACGAACGGGGTCATGTCCGTCAGCACCAGCTCATACACGACGTGAAAGCGCCCATCCGTGCCCCGCACCGCGCTCGGGCGGGACAGCACCCTCGCCGCGACCCCAGTGAATCGCTGGCCGGCGATCCCGCGACCGGGGTCAGCCGCAATCCCTGCTTGCGTCGAGGTTGATGTCCTCGCGGCCGCGATCGGCGGCGACTGGCTTGCCGAGGCCCCGGCTACTATGGCAGCACAGACACATGTCGCCGCCACCATTACCAGCAGGCACACTCGACGCCGCCCGGACCGCCTCATATCCGTGCCAGCGTGGCGGGACCGACAGTGGCTGACGCTTCGTCTCGACATGCGCCTGACTCCTCTCCGCTCCCGTTCATCCGAAGTAACATCCGACGCCGAGCGGATCTTCGGCCTCATTCCATTGATAGTGCTTGGCCGTTCGCATCAGTTCGGCGGGTGAGATGCCCAGGCCGCCGGCGTTCGGATCGTCTGTCTTGGACACAGGGTCGAATATGCGTTTCAGGAGGCCGTCCGGCGGGGGCGTACCGTGAATGTCGGAGCCCCCTTGCGGCGCGGCGAGCACGAACACGTCGTACAGGTTGATGTGGTTCACAGGGTCGAGTTCTTCCAGCAGCGAGGTGTACGCCAGTGTCTGGAACGCGTAAAACGGATGAATAGCTTTAAACGACCCGCAGTGGTACCACGCAGGGACGTCAGGCGGGCGTCCTCGGTCGGATGGGGCCAGGGAGTCGAAGTTTTGAGGCTGGTAGACGCGGTAGCCGAGCGGGAGAAGTTTCTCGTAGGCGATGCGCTGGACACCGCGGTAGAAGGCTGCTGAGAAGGCTACCTTGGCGGCTTCGGTGTAGGCGATCCTTCGGGCAGCCCGGGGAATTGGGGTTACAGCCGCCATCGGCGCCGACCACCTTGAGCTTGTCGTAGTCGCTGACGATGATGTCCCCGCATCCGATCGTAGGTCGCCTTGACCTGCATCGCCTGATCGACGAGTTTCTCGCCGAGTTTGTCGGCCGCGAATCGCACGTCTATCGCCACCGGGAGCCCCGTCCTGGCCCGCCTCGGCCACCCAAACGCCGAAATCCAGCAGGTTGCCAATGCCCCCGGCGATGTTGCTCACCGGAGGCACGCTGCCCGCTCCGATCAGTTTGATCAGGATCGAGGTGAACTGGACCCACCGCAGCGAGGTCTTATCGTCGGGCTTTTTGGCGTCGAGGTAGATCTGATCGGCGATCGTCTGCGCTTGGGCATAGCTCTCCAGAGCGCCGTCGGCAAACGGAGAAGCGAGCTTGGCCAGGTAACTGCGGACGTTACCGACCCACCCCAGCTCCTTGAGGAGCTCGGTCTTCGCGGCCTGGAACTGCGCGTCGGTGAACTGGACAGGACCATTCGTGCAAAGGTCGGACGCGCCCCTGCCGGGATAGGCAACCGGTCGGATCTTGTCGGCGAGGGGCGTTCAGGTTGTCCTCGGACAGCGAGCCTATCCAGTAGGCCGATCGCGGATCGCAGCCGAGAAGATTCTGGGTGTTGGCCAGCCAGTTGAGCGCCGGCCCATCGGGCCACGAGTCGGTCGGCGGCTGGAGGATGAGGTTCTGGAGGGTGTCAGAGACGGGCCCGAAGGGTGCTGGTCTGGCTCGGCCTGAACTGATAGGAGCGATCGCGGCGCCACACGCCGGTGAGGTCCGGGGTTTGTCCGGTGCCGTCCACGCCGAGCGCGGCCTCGGCGCCGTTGCCCTCCCCGGCGCCCGCCCAGCCGACCAGCGAATACACGGGTGCGCCATCAGCCGGACCGTCCGCGAGCGCCGCAGTGTTAAACGCGTTACGGGTACCCCCGACCCTCGCGACCGCCGCGGCGAGCGCCACCATGCTCGCGCGGTCGGGCTCGCCGACCGGCGGGCGATAAGTCTGCTTACCTTGTGCGCGGTCGCTCACGGTCTCGATGCTGACCAAGTCAAAGGTGGGGATGCCGTTCAACCACTTCGCCATGCTGTTGGCCACCGCGGTCTGCTGCGCCAGCGACAGGCCAGGGCTTCCGGTGGCAAAGAACTGCGGCGTATCGACGGGCCGGAAGTGACGGGGTTCTTGGTGGTGATCCGGAATCCCGGGCCCGCACCCCTGATCGCCGGTGGTGCACGTCACCACCTTGGGGTAGTCAAACGGGATGAGCCTCGATGACACGAATCCGTAATTGAGGTATCGGTCGAGACTCAGATACCCCGTGATCTCGCCAGCAACGGCCGATTGCTGGCCCTGAGTATCTCTGTAGTTGACGGTAGCGTCGCCCGAGCGCATGTTCGGGACGCCGATGACCGAGAACAACCCGCCCTCCGCTACAAAGAAGTTGGGCGTAGGGAACCCGATGTGCGCAAGCACCCGCGAGAAGCACGTCCCGCATCCCTTTGTCAGAGGGAAATTTGCGCCGTGCGTTCGATGCAGCACGGCGATCACCAGGTCGCCGTCGGTGAGCGGGTCGATCGCGCGTTTCAGCGCGTCGATGTCTGTGTACGACGTATTCGACACCAGGCCGAGCGTCTGTCGGTTCAGCACGACGACCTGGAGGAGCTCGTAGAGGTTGGGAAACGATGGCGGGTGCGGGGCCGTATAGGTCGTGGCGCCCACCCGGATCCCGGGATTCGTTTTGTCTCCGACCATCGTGTCGATCGAGACCAGCGGGTTGGGCGGCACCACTGACAACGTGACCGAGTCCGATCTCGCGGTGCCGCTGCTGCCGGCCGTGAGCTGCAGTGTGTACTGTCCGGGCGCGTCGGCTCGAAAACCCGCCGCGACCTCGCGGGGGTGTGAGAGCACGGTCGCGGTGGAGATCGCCGGCCGCGCCCGGGAGCGACGCGGGGCGCTCACCAGTCGCCAGTGAATGCGGGTACGCCGCCCACGCGTCGCTGCCACGACCCGGCCGCCAAGCATCGTCGGTTCGCCGACCACGACACGCCGGTCGCGGCCCGCGCCGACGAGCACGCCTCCGGTATCGACGGCGAAGCGGACTGTCTCCTTGCGCGGTCGTGCACCGGCCCGGCGTACGGTCACGCGCAACACGTTGCTACCTCGACGCAGGCCGTGACTGACGGACGCGACCAGGGTCCTCACGCCGCGATGCCCGGGCCCGAAATCGCTGCCGACAGCCACTCCGTTCAGACGCACGCGCAACGCGCCCAGCTGATCGCTTTGACCGAACCGCGATGCGAAGCAGATCCGACCGGATCGCACCTGGGCCCCAACGGGTGTCAGTACCAGTCGCTGCGTTCGAGGGCCGGGCGCCGCGTCCGCGGCAGTTGCCGCTGTGCTCGCCGCGACCAACGACAGCAGTGCCGCCAGGCCAAGACACCTATGAACTCGCTTCATATCAAGCCTGCTCTCTAATCGGTTCCCGGTGATATGGCCGACCCGGTCCGAGATAGCTGTGTGCCCACCGGGTTGCGATGGCTGGACTCCGCTTGGGGAGCTCGTCGGCCCCCGGGTGGAACCTCAGTCCAGTTCGTGGTTACGGATTGCTGAACGTGAGCTTGAGCCCGTCGCCCGTGCAGCGACCGACGCGCGCCGGACGACCCTGGATTCGGAGTCGTTTGTAAACGCTGTAGTCGCGATCACGTATTGCACCGTGCCGTCGGTGCCCTCGATCTTATACGTCGTAATAGTGCCGCAAATTGGATCGTAAGCGGCTGCTGGTCGAGGTTAAATCGGCATTCGAGTCCCCAGTCGTGCGGCGGCGCGCCCGGCTTCAACACGCCGCCGTTGCCGGGACGCCCTTCAAACCCCATCGCGTAATGGGCAGGAACACAGTGGTGTGAGTTCGAGCCTGGGCAACGCGGCACAGGAGTCGCGCTTTCCACCCGCAGGGCGTGGCCGCTGCTGTTATGGAGCCTGAACCCACGGCTCGCTGCGCTCGCCGCCCCAGTCTGGATCAATAGCGCTCCCGCGACAACGCACGCCAACAGGGCGGCCGGTGCTCCCATGCGTTTCCTCGTTCGTCTCATCTGTCTGCCTTTCGTGATGGGTTGAGACTCATGTGTCTGCCCGTTTGGATGTTGGGTTGGGCCGGTCCGATCGTCGACATGCTCCTCAGACCGGCTTCAGTGCTGGTGAGAGCGTTCTACGCATCGGGCGCAAGCAATTCGCATGCCGGGCGCAACCCGGAGCATGTAGTGGTCCGGTCGCGCCGGAACCGGCCGTGCCGTGTCGTAGCTGGCGACGGATTGGGCCAGCGCTACGTCACGCCGGCGAGCGTGGGGTTCCGATCTCTTGCGGCGGCGAACGCGTGTCGGACGGGGCCACGGCGTGTGGCGGTCGGGGAGGGTCTCACTGGGTCACGCTTCCCGACGGACTGTCCGCGTGAGCAGATTCTGCGGCGTCTATGCGGGGGCGCGGATGTGGCCCAGGTCGCTGGTGATCTGCGCGGCTAGCTGGTCGAGCGCGTCCCAGTCGTCGGCCGGCGGGGCGCCGCGCGTTGCGGTTGCGGCTTCGATCTGCTCGGCCAATCGAGCGGTCCCATGCGCCCCGATCATCCTGGCGGCGCCCTTGATCCGGGTGTGCTTGCCGGCGCGCGTTGTCGGTGTCGTGGGCGTCCAGGGCGGCGCGTAGCGCGTGTAGGTCGGCGCGCGTCACTGAGATAGTCGTCTATCAGGCTCGCGGCGAGTTCGGCGTCGCCGCCGGTCAACGCGTCGAGCGCTGCCGCGTCAATCAGCCCGTCGGCGCCCTGAGCTCGCGATACGGTTGCTGGCGCGAGCTGCTCCGCTGCGTCGGGTCCGTCGCTGGTCCAGTTCAGGTGTGGGAGCCACCGCGCCAGGCGGGCGGCGAGTGTGGGGATCGTCGTCGGCTTGGCTGCGAAGTCGTCCATCCCGGCCAGGCACTTGTTCGGCTCGCCCTGCATCACGTTGGCGCTGAGCGCGATGATGGGTGTGCGTGCGG
>CAWHRT010000023.1:0-292472 GCA_963831845.1 uncultured Solirubrobacterales bacterium
GGCACGCCTCGCGCAGGGAGGCAGAGCGCGCTTCGCCGAGCAGGTGCACGATCAGGCGCATCACGGCCGCGTCGAACCAGCCGTCCCGGAACGGCAGGTCGTCGGCGCTCGCGCGTCTTCCAGCCCGCCCCGGCAGGCCGCGGGCCCGTGCCTGGGCTCGAGCATCGCGGCCGACTGGTCGATGCCCACAGCGCGCACGCCGAGACGCTCGACGGCCATCGCGAGAAGCGACCGGTGCCGCACCCGATATCCAGCAGGCGCGTCGCCTGGCCGAGTCCTCCTCGACCGTGACGTCGAGGAGCACCGCCGCGACGCTCGGTCCTGGCGCAGCTCGTCGTAGCGCGCCGCCATGCGGTCGAAGCGGCACCGGCGTCACGGTGACGCCTCGCTGTCGCCAATCGGCCAGTACCCACGAAGTGGCTCTCGACGAGCTCGCGCGCGGGCTCGAGCTGCTCTCGCCGGACGACAGCTTCACGCGGTCCGCGGCGTCAGGTACGCGTCAGGCCGAAGCCGGGCGTGTCGGACGAGGACAGAATCCCGTCGTGCGGCGAGCAGCTGCGCATCATCTCGGCCTTGGCGGGGGTTGCCGCTCCGTGAGCCGGACGAGGTCCTCCCGCGCATGGGGCCCGTCGGCCCGCCGTCGTCCTCGTCGGCCTCGGCGAGCGTCTGAGCACCATCTCGGCGTGAGGTCCGCGACGAGCACGCGGCATGGCCCCATCTGGGGCCGGCCGGCGGCCACGTCAGTCTCGGCCACCTCGGCTTCGGTGTCGATGCCGGCTGCTGGAGAGGACCGCTGCGGATCTCCTGCGGCTCGCGACGGTCCCCGCCACCGCCACGGTCACCATGCCAGTCATGCCGGCTCCACCTGCGTGTCGGCGATGGCCAGGGCGGCCCGGGATCGAGGCCGAGCCTCGTGGCTGATGGCGGTCCGATGCGCCCGGTGCCGCAACACGGGCGGTCTGCGCTCGGCACGGGACGGCGATGATATCGGGTCGCCGGCACCACCGTGTCCGCGAAGATCGCCCGCGCCTCCTCCTTGATCCCGCGGGCGCATGCGCTGGCCGAGGTGCATGAGCGCCAGCAGGCCGCACGCGCCCCGCCCGCCAGCGGCCGCGGCCTCGGCGGCGGTGGAGTGGCCGGTCTCGTGGCGCGCTCGGCGTCCTCGACGGCGAAGGTCGCCTCGTGCACCAGCACGTCCGCGCGCACCGAGGCGGCGCGAGCACGCCCTTGCAAGGGCGCGTGTCGCCCGAGAGGACGATCCGCCGCCGGGCGCCGGCGGGCCCCAGACGTCCGCGCTGGATCAGGCGCCCGTCGGGCCAGTCGACGGCGTTGCCGCGCTGCAGCGGTCCGTAGAGCGGCCCCGCGGGACGCCGAGCTCCGCTCGCCGCCTCGACGTCGAACCGCCGGGGCGGATCCGCCTCGACCAACGCCCACGCCAACGACGGGCCGCGATGCACGATGCGATGCGACTTCGAGGACGGTACCTCGCCCGGCGACGGATCTCGCCGGCCCGACCTCCCGGGAGCCGAGTCCAGCGGGAACGGCAGCGGCCCGACGAGCGGGCCGACAGGCCCGGAAGATCGACCGCCGAGCCCCGGCGGCCCTAGCATGTCCGCAGGCCGGGACGTCGCGCCGCGCAGAGCGTACGTCTGAGCAGGCCCGGGCAGCCGAAGATGTGATCGCCGTGGAAGTGCGTGAGGAAGATGGACGTCCAGGTCGACGAGCCCCACCGCTCGACCGCAGCAGCTGGCGCTGCGTTCCCTCGCCGCAGTCGACGAGCAGCCGCTCACCGTCGCGCCGGATCAGCGTTGCCGAGGGCGCCCGCGTGGGCGTGGGCACGGAGCCGGCCGTGCCGAGGGCCGGCGAGCTCGAGGTGGTCCACCGCCCGGCCACTCTATTTCAGCCCCGCCGCCGACGGCCCTGCCCCCCGCAGCCGCCGCCGGCGAAGTCGCCGGCCACCACCTCAGAAGAAGCCGGCGACCTTCAGGATCATGATCTGCGCGTCCTCGAGGGCTCCGCCGTCCTGCTCGCGACACCACAGGCTGACGTCGCCGCCGGCGTCGGGGACCTGGGCCCCGCCGTTCAGCGACAGCGACATCGACGTCGACTGGTCGCTCGGCGTCATCCTGCGGTCCGTCGCGCCACCGATGAACCCTGCGCCGTTGTGGAGCTCGCACACCGTGTCCTGGATCAGGTCATGGCCACCGAACGGGAAGCTCGAGGTGAGGTTCGCGGTCGCGTAGACGACGTAGCTCCCGGCGGCAAGGTGCTTCGAGGCGACCTGCACCAGCGGGGCATCGCTCTGCAGGACAGTGAAGGCAGCCTCGGCAAAGGTCGCCGTCGTGCCGGCGCCCGCAGGACCAGGCGGTCCCGCCGGCCCAGGCGAGCCAGGCAGGGCCCGCCGGTACCGATGGTCCGGTCGAGCCGGCCGGCCCCGCCGGGGACCTTCCGCGCCGGTCGCGCACCGCCGGGCCCGGGATCCCCTGCGGACATTGCAGACCGGTCTGATTCCAGTCGAGCGGCATCTCGAGCGCACTCAGACACCGCTGGTTCCTGGCCGTGTCGATCACGCGCAGGAGCCCACCCAGCTTTCCGTAGCAGCCGTGGATGACTCCGCCGGACGGGTCCGGGATGCTCGCGAAGGCGATGCCGCCGGCCGCAGTCGCGAACGCGAAGACAACCGCACAACCAGACGCGCTCGCCCTCCGACAACCAGCCTCGCCGAGCCCTTCCTCACCGCTCTCCAGCTCGCGTGCGACATCGAACCCTCCTCCGAGAGATGCTGTTGAACAACCTGCTCTCCAGCAAGCTCGCAGCGACGGGCCAGGTTGTGACAGCGGCACGCCGGTCACACGCGAACGGCCTCGTGCGAGCTACCGTGCGACACACGCTCGGAAGCGCGGAGGATCCGCATGCGCGCCGCACTCCTCACCGACGACGAACTGCTGACCACGCCGGACCCCGAGGCGTTGGGGTCTTCACGCGCGTCACCGCGCAGGGGTAGAGGCCTACTTCACCCGGCGCGTTCGCGGCGATGCGGCCGCAGATCTGACCGCCGAGACGTTCGCCTCCGCGCTCGTTGCGCGGCGACGCTTCTCGCCAGGTGAGACCCCTGCCGCCGGCTGGCTCTACACCATCGCGGCGCGGAGGCTGATCGACTTCCAGCGGCGCAGCCTCGTTGAACGACGAACCCTGGTCGAGCTCGAAGCGCGCGGCGGGCACAGCGGCAAGCCGCGCATGAGCAGCCTCCCCCGGGCCCTCGATCCGACCGCCGGCCTCCTGCGCCACCTGCAGAGCGACCAGCGACACGCCATCCTGGCGCACGTCCTCGCGGATCTCGGCTACTCCCAGGTCGCGGCACAGGTGAACGCATCGGAGGCATCCATCCGGCAGCGCGTGTCGCGCGGCCTGGCCACGCTCCGCCCACCGCTGCGCCTGCACCGAGCCGCACACGCGCTGGCGAGCCAACGTCGGGCCTACCGGCTCGAGCTGGCCACCAGCGCGATCTGCGATCGATCAGCGCCCAGGAAGCCCTCGACTGCTCGGCGGCGGCAAGCCTGATCCTCCACCAGGCGGGACTGCTCGCATCCGACACCGCCTCGTCGTCGAGCCTCCTCGCCGAGACGTGGGGCGAGCCGGGCGAGGGCCGCTACGCCACGCTCTGGGCCAACGACGACCACGTCTGGTTCGAGTTCAACCTCGAACACGACCACGCGGAGCGCTTCGACCCCACGCCACGGCTGCTCGCTCCGAGCGGGCGCTGGACGCCAACAGCGCGAGACCCGACCCGAGACTTCGCCCCCCGTCACTGGCCTGGCACCTAGCGAGTGGATCGACCGGCAACCTTCGCCGGTTCTGGGCGGCGCAGAACGACGCTGGGCGGCGTCCTCGTCGCTTCCGTGCTCTCGGCACGCTGCGCTCCTGCGTCCTTGCCCAGCCCCGTTCTGCGGCACCCCAGAACGGACACCGGGGCGCGGGCACGATCTGCTCGCGCAAGCCGGCAAACGCCACCGGTCGATCCACTAGCACCGCGCGACCGGCCGTCCCGACGCAGCGAGCGGCTCTACAATCGCCCCGCCCGCCGACCTGCTGGCAGGCAGCGACCCGGAAGGACGGCAGGGTGAGCAACCCCGAGGCCATGGACGACTCGCCGGTCGACGGCGGACGCCTAGCCGCGCGTGCGCTGCGCTCGCTCGGCGTGGATGCGATCTTCACGCTCTGCGGCGGCCACGTCATGCCGCTCTACTGCGCGTGCCCGCTCGAGGGCATCCGCGTCGTCGACGTGCGGCACGAGCAGGCCGCCGTGCACGCAGCGGAGGCGTGGGGCCGCGTCCGCCGCGCGGCCGGCGTGGCGCTGGTGACGGCGGGCCCCGGCGTGACGGGCGCGGTGACGGGGATCGCGAACGCGTACAAGGCCGGCTCGCCCCTGCTCGTCATCGGTGGTGCCCGGCCCCTCGCGCAGGACGGCCATGGCGCGCTGCAGGAACTCGCCCAGCCCGATCTGCTCGGGCCCATCACCAAGTGGCGCGGCATCTGTCGCGAGCCCGCCCGCGTCGCCGAGCACGTCGTCACCGCGTACCGGCACGCGGTGAGCCGTCCGCGGGGCCCCGTCTACCTCGCTGCCGATGGACGTGCTCTTCGGGACGGTGGATGCCCGCGAGGCGCAGCAGCCGGTCGAGTCCGGACTGTCCGAGGCCCGTCCGTTCGGCGACCCACGCGAGATCGAGCGCGCCGCCCTCCTGCTCGACCGCGCCGAGCGGCCAGTCGCCATCGCGGGCAGCGGCGTCTACTGGGACGCGGCGGAGCCGGCGCTGCGCAAGCTCGTCGAGGCCTGCGACATCCCGCTGTTCGTCAACGGCATGGCCCGCGGCCTGCTGCCGGCGAGCCACCCGCGGGCGTTCGCGATGGCGCGTCGGCGCGCGCTCGCCGACGCCGACGTCGCGCTCGTCGTCGGCGCCCCCCTCGACTTCCGCCTCGGTTTCGGCCGGGCGCCGACCTGGGCGCGCGAGACGCAGCTGATCCATGTCCTCGACGACCCCACCGAGATCGGTCGCAACCGCCCGCCCGCCGTCGGCATCGCAGGCGACGCCGCCGCCGTGCTGTCGGCCCTCGGCGACGCGGCCGCGGCGGCGGGCCGGCCCGACCGCCAGCCCTGGCTCGCGCGGCTGCGCGCCGCCGAGGACGAGGCGCAGGCCCCGCTGCTCGCGCAGGCCGCGTCGGACGCGGCGCCGCTGCACCACTACCGCCTCGCAGCCGACCTCGACAGGGTGCTGCCCGACGGCGCGTACGTCGTCGGCGACGGCGGCGACGTGGTCGCGGCCGCGTCGCGCGTCATGCACGTCGACGGCGCCGGGCGCTGGCTCGATCCGGGTCCGCTGGGCTGCCTCGGAGTCGGCATCCCCTTCGCGATCGGCGTCCTCACGGCCGACCCCGGAGCGACGGTGTGCGTCATGCAGGGCGACGGCGCCTTCGGGCTCAACGGCTTCGAGTTCGAGACGCTGACTCGCCTCGGCCTGCCGGCGCTCGTCGTGATCGGTAACGACGCCGCCTGGGGCGAGATCCGCAACCCGCAGCGCACGCTGTACCCCGACCGCGGCGACGTCGCGACGCTGCTCGCGCCGAGCCGGTACGACCGCTGGTCGAGGCGTTCGGCGGCCACGGCGCCCACGTCGAGCGTCCTGACGAGCGCGTCCCCGCGCTCGAGCGCGCCCTCGCCAGCGGCGAGCCGGCCCTCGTCAACGTGATGCTCGACCGCGAGGCCATGGCCGGCCACGCGTACCGCGGCATGTAGAACCGCTTCCGGCCCCGTCACGGCAGCACCAGGACGTCGCCAACCGCGATGGTCGCGCCGTGCAGGTGGTTGCGCTGCTCGACCTGCGCCAGGTGCACGCGTGGATCGCCGCCGTACGCGCTCGACGCGATGCTCCACACCGTCTCACCCGAGCGGACGACGTGGCGCACGGGCACGCGCGCGCCCGACGAGTCGCCTGGCCAGAGGTACGAGGCGACGACGACCCAAGCGACGACCGAGAGCAGCGCGGTGAGGCGGCGGCGGAGGTAGACCGGCGAAGCGAACATGCGTTCGAGTGTAGAGGGAACACGTGTTCGCGTCAAGGAACGGTGGCCGCGGAATAGCGTCGAGGCACGCTACGTTTCCAAGTACACGGCCTTGAGTGCCGTCGAAGCAGATTTCCTTCCACAGCCGCCAGCAGATGAGGCGAGGAGTGACGAACCACCCATGAGCGACCGTAGAACGCTTCCGCTGATCCCCCTCGACGACGCCGTCGTCCTCCCCAGCATGGCCCTCGCCGTCGCGCTCGCGACCGAGGACGCGCGTGCTGCGGTTGACGCCGCGCTCGCAGAGGGCGGTCAGGGCCAGGTCGTCCTCGTGCCGCGGCGCAACGGGCGCTTCGCCCGCATCGGCGTCGTGGCAAGGCCTCGACGGCCATCCCGCCGTGCTCCCTGGTGGGGCGCGCGGCGTGACGATCCGCGCGCTGCACCGCGCCGAGCTGGGTCGCCAACGCGGCCGGCCAGGCGCTGGAGATCGAGGTGAGCGACCGCCCCGACCCCGACGACGCGAGCCGCCGCGCAGGAGCTCGCGCACGAGTACCGCGCCGTCGTCGAGGAGATCCTCGAGGCGCGCGGCAACCCCGGCGTCGCCGCCTTCCTGCGCTCGATCGACGCGCCGGGCATGCTCGCCGACACCGCCGGCTACTCGCCGGACGTCTCGCTCGAGCGCGAGCTGAAGCTGCTCGAGACGCTCGACGTCGAGGAGCGGCTGGACAAGGCGATCCGCTGGGCGCGCGAGGCCCTCGGCGAGATCGCCTGCGTCGCCGCATCCGCGAGGACGTGACCGAGGGCATGGAGAAGCAGCAGCGCGAGTTCATCCTGCGCCGCCAGATGGACGCCATTCGCAAGGTCCTCGGCGAGACCGGCGACGAGGACGACGTCGAGCGCTACCGGCACGCGCATCGCCGAGACGCCGCTCTCGGACGAGGCCCGCAAGGAGGCCGAGCGCGAGGTCAATCGGCTCGCCGCCTCGGGTGGCAACAACGCCGAGTCCTCGACCATCCGCACCTACCTCGACTGGGCTGCTCGTCCCTGCCCTGGGGCCAGCTGGGACGAGGAAGCCTCGACATCCAGGGTCGCGCGCGACGTGCTCGAGGCGGACCACGCCGGCCTCGAGGAGGTCAAGGCGCGCATCCTCGAGTACCTGGCCGTGCGCAAGTTCCGCCGCGAGCGCCAGATCGACGACGAGCGCAGCGGCACATCCTGGCCCTGGTGGGGCCGCCCGGCGTCGGCAAGACCTCGCTCGGCGAGTCGATCGCTCGTGCGCTGGGACGCAAGTTCGTGCGCATGAGCCTCGGCGGCGTCCGCGACGAGGCCGAGATCCGCGGCCACCGGCGCACCTACATCGGCTCCCTGCCGGGACGCCTGGTGCGCGCGATGCGCGACGCCGGCACGATGAACCCCGTGATCCTCCTCGACGAGGTGGACAAGCTGGGGGCGGACTGGCGCGGCGATCCCTCGTCGGCGCTGCTCGAGGTGCTCGACCCGGCGCAGAACTCGACGTTCCGCGATCACTACCTCGACATCGAGCTCGACCTGTCGCAGGTGCTCTTCCTGGCGACCGCGAACGGGTCGAGGAGACGATCCCGGGCCCGCTGCTCGACCGGCTCGAGGTCATCCGCCTCGACGGCTACACCGAGGACGAGAAGGCCGCGGATCGCGAGCGGCTTCCTGATCCCGCGGGCAGCACGGCCCGCAACGGCCTGCTGCTCCGGCGAGGTCGAGATCGACGAGGAGGCCATCCGGCGCACCATCCCACAACTACACGCGTGAGGCGGGCGTCCGCTCGTCCTCGAGCGCGAGTGTCGCGAAGGTCCTGCGCAAGGCGGCCACCAAGCTGGCCGGCCGGCGAGGAGCAGGCCGCCGATCCACGTCGACGCCGAGCGGATCCCCCGAGTTCCTGGGGCGCGCGCGCCACTTCAGCGAGCGCAGCCGAGCGCACGAGCGTTGCCGGCGTCGCGACCGGCCTCGCGGTGACCGGCGCCGGCGGCGACGTTGCTCTTCGTCGAGGCGACATCCATGCCCGGCAGCCGCGGGCCTGACCCTCACGGGCCAGCGGGGGACGTGATGCGCGAGTCGGCCACGATCGCCCTCAGCTAGCGTGTGCGCGGTGCGAAGGGGCTCTCCGCAGGAGATCGACCAGAGCGGCTTCCGACGACCGCGAGTTCCACATCCACGTGCCCGCCGGCGCGATCCCGAAGGACGGCCCCTCGGCCGGCGTCACGATGGACCGTCGCCCTGGTGGGTCGGCTCGGCTGAGCGGCCGCCCCGTGCGCCACGACCGTCGGCATGACCGGCGAGGTGACGCTGCAGGGCCGCGTGCTGCCCGTGGGCGGCATCAAGCAGAAGGTCCTGGCCGCCCACCGCGCGGGCCTGCGGCACGTGATCGTGCCGGCCCGCAACGCAGGCGACCTCGAGGACGTGCCGGAGAAGGTCCGCCAGAGGAGCTGACCTTCCACCCGGTCTACACGGTCGACGAGGCGCTCGCCGTAGCGCTGGAGCCGGCGGCGGAGCGCATCGCGGCGGCGTAGAGAGCCGCCCCCGCCCGGCGGTAGCAGTAGCGCGAGCAGGAGGGGGTGCTGCTTCAGCACCCCCTCCTGCTGTGGTGCAAATGTGATGGGGTTCCAAAGGGGTAAGAGGGAGCGAAGCGAAGCGCAGCGGACTCTTCCCCTTCCCTGCTCACCGCGAGTTACTTCGAACCGCCTCCAGCGCGTCCGGCAGCGCGCAAGCTGGCCCCGCCGCCAGACGAACCCTCGCAGCGTCGAACCAGCGCTCGTTCGACAGGCGCCGGCCCGGCGCAAGTTCGGTGTACAGGGCGTTGAGGTGGCTGGCGTCGGCAACGGCGTAGGACTGGCCGCCGGCGGCCCGGGCAATCTGGGCGAGCGAGTTGGGGTCGGGCGGCACCGGCTTGTTCGTGGTGGAGCCGTTGCGGCCGGGCACCTTGATCGTCCCGTTGGCGGTGCCGAGCGCGACCGTGTCGATGCGCACCTTCTGAGCGGCGGCCTGGCGCGCGACCGTCAGCGGGTTGGCGCCGTTGGTCGAGGTGCCGTCCGACAGGACCACCATCGCCGACGGCGGCCGGGTGGCCTTGGGCGTGCGCTCGATCAGCTTCAGCCCGGTCTGCATCGCGTCCCCGATCGCGGTGTGACCGTCGGCGTGCCACCCGGTCAGCGCCCTGGCCACGACCGAGTGGTCGGTCGTCGGCGGCGTCAGCACGGTCGGCGTCTGGTTGAAAACGATCACGCCGATGGCGACGTTGTCGGGCACGCTCTTGAGGAACTGCTGCGCCGCCCGCTGCACCGCAACCAGGCGCGAGGGCGCCACGTCGGTCGCCGCCATCGAGCTGCTGTTGTCGACGACGAGCATGATCGTCGAGCTCTTGATCGGGAGCGCGCGCGTGGACTGCGGGCCGGCCAGGGCGACGATCAGCACGGTCAGCGCGGTCGCGAACGCGATCATCGGCAGGTGCCGGCGCCAGCCCGGACGCTCGGGCGCGACCGACGGTGCGAGCGCCGGCAGCACGAACGCGGAGCGGTCGCGCGCGCGGCCCCGCTGGCGCCTGACGTACCAGACGATCAGGACCGGGACGCCGAGCAGCAGCACCAGCAGCAACGGGGTGGCGAAGCTCATGGCACCCCCGGCGGCCGGCTGGCCAGGGTCGTGTCGACGATCAGCATCTGGCCGGCGCGGCTGACCTGAAGCTGGATCTGCTGTCCGGGCTGCATCTGGGCCAACGCGCTGGCCAGCCCGCCCGAGCTGGTGATCGGCTGGCCGTTGACCTGGGTGATCACGTCACCTGTGGAGACGCCCGCCTTGGCGGCCGGACCGTTGGGCTCGACCACCTCGACGGTCGCGCCGGGGATCCCGTTCGTCGACGTGGTCGTCTGCACGCCGAGCCACCCGACCGGGGGTCCGGATCTGGTGGCCGCGGAAGAGTTGTCGTGGTCGCTCGAGCCGCCCGCGAGTGCCGCGGCCCCGAGCGCGACGGCGGCGCCGGCGACGGTCGCCAGCAGCGTCAGGCCGACGGTGCGTGGGCTGATCGAGGCCAGCCAGGACCGGACCGCGCCCGGCCAGCCGGCCATGTTGGCGGCCAGCGCGCGCCAGGCGGCGACCAGCGGCGCGACCAGCTCCGCGAACGTGCGTCGCTGACGGCGCGGGCGTCGGTCGCGGGGTGGGGGCGTGGGTTCTTCGGGCGACGACTCCTCGGCGGTTTCACGCAAGCGGCGGAGACGCTCGACTTCGGCGGCGGCGGACTCCGATTCATCCATCCACTTGCCTGACCAGAGATGCCTGGGTGAGCTCATGAGTTGATCACGGTATCGGCCGGATGTGTGAATTCCGTCAGAGTTTTTTCAGTGCACCTTCAGGGCCTTTTTAGCTGCACCTCGAGCACTTCCAAGGCCTCCGGGAGGTTCGCGCGGCCGAACCCGACCCGCACGTGGTCGGGTTCGTCGTACACCGTGCCCGGGAGCAGCAGCACCCCCGCCTCCGCCAGCCGGCGGCACATCTCGTCGACGTCGCCGCCGGGGACCTGGACGCGCGGGAAGCCGATCGGGCTGGCGGTGGGCTTGACCCACTCGAACACGTCCTCGTGGCGGCGCAGGAAGTCCTCGAGCAGCGGCAGGTTGCGCTTGACCAGTTCGAGGTTGCGGTCGGCCAGTGTCTGGCGGTGGCGCAGCGCCAGCGCGACCAGCAGCTCGCTCGGCGCGCTCGAGCAGATCGTCGTGTAGTCCTTCAGCTCGGCGAGGGCCGTCTTCAGGGCGGGGTCGCGGGAGGCCAGCCAGCCGATCCGCAGCCCCGGGAGCCCGTATGTCTTGGAGATGCTCCCCAGCGACACGGCGCGCTCGTACAGGTCGCAGGCCGCGGGCAGGCGGTCGGAGGGGTCGTGCTCGAGCTCGCGGTAGACCTCGTCGCAGAACAGCACCAGCTCGTGCTCGCGGGCGAGTTCGACGACCCGCTCGAACGTGGCGTGGCTCATCAACGTGCCCGTGGGATTGTGGGGCTGGTTGATGTAGAGCACACGCGTGTTGGGGGCGATCAGGCGCTCCAGCTCGTCGACGTCGTGGGCCCAGCCGTCCTCGTAGCGGCGCTCCCAGGCGCTCACCTCGGCGCCGGTGCTGCGGGCCACCTCCAGGGCGGACTCGTAGCAGGGGGTCTCCACGATTACATGGTCGCCGGGCCCGAGCGACGCGTGGTAGAGCAGGAAGATGCCCTCCTCGGCTGAGGAGGTCACGATCACGTCGTCGGGCTCGGCGGTCGAGTACAGCGCGGCGATCGCGTCCCGGAGCTCGGGCGCGCCGAGCGACTCGGTGTAGCCGCACCACTGGTGCAGCAGTCGCTCGTGCGCGTCGGGCTCGAGCTCCAGGAGCTCGGAGATCGTGCGCGACTCGCAGTCGCTGCTCGACAGCATGTACCGGGTCGTGAACTCGTAGCGCGCGTAGAAGCGCTCGATGCGAAACGGGCTCAGCTTCACCGCTCCGATTATCCCGACCTGGATGGGTTGTCGGGGCCGGGTTGCCGAGCGGGGGATCCCGGGTGGGACGTTAGGCGGCTATGGCCGCGCGCTGCTGGGACTGCGAACGGCCGCCCCGCCAGCTTCCCGACCACCCCGGCGGCGGCCCGGAGCTCCTCGGGGCGGTGCGACGCGGTAACGGTCAGCCGCAGCCGGCACGCGTCGGAAGCGACCACCGGGGGGCGGACCGTCTGGACGAGGATCCCGTGGTCCAGCGCGGCGTCGCTGATCCGGACCGCACGCCGCGCATCGCCGACGATCACCGACAGGATCTGGGTGGGCGACCCGCCCATGTCGAAGCCCGCCTCGCCGAGCGCCGTCCGCAGGGCGGCGGCGTTGACCCGCAACCGCTGCACGCGCCGCGGCCGCTCCACCAGCAGCTCGAGCGCCGCCAGCGCCCCGCCCACGGCGGGCGGCGGGGGCGCGGTCGAGAACGCGAACGTCCGCGCGGCGCCGGCGAGATACCTGGCCATCGTCCGGCCGCAGGCGACGAACGCGCCGTAGGAGCCCAGCGAGTTGCTGAGCGTCGACACGATCGCATCGGCCCGATCGGCCAGGCCGAGGTCGGCCAGCGCGCCGCGCCCGCCGGGGCCGAGCGCGCCGATCGCGTGTGACTCGTCGACCAGTAGGCGCAGC
Source organism: uncultured Solirubrobacterales bacterium (assembly GCA_963831845.1). GTDB lineage: Bacteria > Actinomycetota > Thermoleophilia > Solirubrobacterales > Solirubrobacteraceae > Palsa-465. The sequence continues at coordinate 12,218 of CAWHRT010000023.1, forward strand.
CGGTGGCGCTCCGCCAGCTCGGCGATCTCCGGCAGCGGGGCCAGGTCGCCGTCGATCGCGAACACGCTCTCGGTGGCGATCAGCGCCCCGCGCGGGCCCGCCTCGCGGATGCCCCACGCAAGCTGCTCGGTGTCGCAGTGCTCGTACACGAACACCTCGGCGCCCGACAGGCGGCAGCCGTCGGCGATCGAGGCGTGGGTGAGCTCGTCGCAGAAGACGATGTCGCCGGGGCGCGCCAGCGCGTCGATCGCGCCCAGGTTGGCGAGGTACCCGGACCCGAACAGCAGCGCGGTCTCGCGCCCCACGAACTGGGCCAGGCGCTTCTCCAGCCGGCGGTGGAGCGTCATCGTCCCGGACTCGAGCCGCCCCGAGCCGGCGCCGACGCCCCAGCGCATCGCGGCCTCGGCGGCCGCCTTGCGCACCTGTGGATGGTCGGCCAGGCCCAGGTAGTTGTCCGAGCACAGTGACAGCACCGGCTTGCCGTCGAGCACCACGTGCGGCCCCTGCGGCCCGCTCACCATCGGCATCCGGCTATGGAGGCCCAGCGCGTCGAGTTCATCGAGCCGCGCCTCCAGGTGGATCATGCCCGGCGGCGGCTGATCGGGGGCGGCACGGTGGCGCAGCGTATGCAGGCGGGCGGACGGACCGCCCGTCACACCCCCCGCCACCGCGGCGGCCGCTTCTCCGTAAACGCCCGCACGCCCTCGTGGAAATCATCGGAGGCGAAGCTGGCCCGCCGCAGCTCGAGCAGCTCGCGCTCGGTCTCCGGATCGAGCTCGGAACCGGCGTCGAGCACGGCACGGATCACTCGCTTGTTGCCGGCGATCGACAGCGGGGCGTTGGCGGCGATCTCGCTCGCGAGCTCGAGCGCCTCCTCGGCCAGGCGCCCATCCTCGGCGATCGCGTTGACCAGACCCCAGTCGCGCGCGGTGCGCGCGTCAATCCGCCGCGCCGTCAGGAACAGCTCGCGCGTCCGGGGCGCGCCGATCGTGTCGATGAACTTGCGGATGCCCGTGTGCGAGTAGACCAACCCGAGCTTGCCCGGCGGCATCCCGAGCGCGATCGTGCCGGCGGCGATCCGCAGATCGCAGGCGAGCGCGAGCTCGAGCCCGCCGCCGATCGTGTGACCGTTGAGCGCGGCGACCGTCGGGTACGGGTAGGCCTCGATCGCTTCGATCGCCGCCCCGAACGGGTGAGCGACGAGCCGCTCGGCCTCGTCGGCGAACGCCGGCGCCGGGAGCGCCGCGATGTCGTAGCCGGCCGAGAACGTGGTCCCCTCGCCGGTGATGATCACGCACCGCGCGTCGAGCTTGGGCAGCTCGCCGGCGAATGCGTCGAGGATCGGATGGTCGAGCGCGCCGCGCTTGGCCGGATTGGAGATCGTCAGCCGCGCCACCCCGGGGGCGGGCTCCTCGAACACGAGGCGGCCCGCAGCGGGGCTGCTCTCGGAGGCGGAGCTACTCGAGGACAACGAGGGTGTCACCCTCGGACACGGACTGACCTTCCTGGCACACGATCTCCTTCACCACGCCGGGGTCCTCGGCCTCGACCGGCATCTCCATCTTCATCGACTCGAGGATCACCACCGTGTCACCCTCGTCGACGCTGTCGCCGACCTCGACCTCGATCTTCCACACGGTCCCGGTGATGTGAGCTTCGACGTCGGGCAACTACCGGAGCTTCCTGTGCGGGGGCATGGCGGCAGCATAGTCACGACGGCCGACCGGCCGCCGCGACCTGCCGCCGCGATCATTTGCGCCAGTTTCCGGGATCTGTCCGGTCGGTCGAGTTGACTGACGCTGCTCGTGCCTCTTTGATCCTTGACGGAGGTCGGATGGAGACTAAAAGCATCTTCATCAGCTCGTGTTCACGTCGCCAACTCGCGCGCCGGCGGCCATCCCGCTCGCCGATTCGGGCGCAGCTGATGACCGCGGTCCTGCTGGCGGTCGTCGCGGTCGTGGTGATCGCGATGGCCCGCGGCTGGCTCTAACGCGCAGCTCCGACCTTCGACGGATCGGGCCCGAGCCGGCCGTCTGGTGAGTCGAGCTGATCGATCGCCTGCATGTCGTCGTCGCCGAGCTCGAAGTCGAACACCTTGAAGTTCTCCTCGATCCGCGCGGGTGTCACCGACTTGGGGATCACGACGTTGCCCAGCTGGATGTGCCACCGCAGGATCACCTGAGCCGGCGTCCGGTCATGGGCGTCGGCGATCTCCACGATCGTGTCGTCGTCGATCAGCGCGCCCTGGCCGAGCGGACTCCAGGCCTCGGTGGCGATTCCGAGGTCCTGATGCATGCGCCGGAGCCGGCGCTGCTGCAGGCGCGGGTGCAGCTCGATCTGGTTGACCGCCGGCACCACGCCGGTGGCCTGCACGAGCCGCCCGAGATCCTCCGGCCGGAAGTTCGACACGCCGATCGAGCGCGCGCGGCCGCTCTGCTTGAGCTCGGTGAACGTCTTCCACGTTTCCACGAACTTGCCGGCGGATGGAACCGGCCAATGGATCAGGTACAGGTCGACGTAATCGGAGCCGAGCCGCTCGAGGCTGTCCTCGAACGCCGCCGGCACTCGGTCGGCGCCCTGCTGGTCGTTCCACAACTTGGTCGTGACGTACAGCTGGTCGCGCGCGATCCCGCTGGCGGAGATCGCCTCGGCGACGCCGCTCTCGTTGCGGTAGATCGCGGCGGTGTCGATCGACCGGTATCCGGAGCGCAGCGCGTGGGCGACGGCCACGGCCGTCTCGTCCGGCGGGACCTGGAACACGCCGAAGCCGAGCTGGGGGATGCGGTTGCCGTCGTTGAGGTCCAGGTACGGAACCGATGTCGAGTTCGCTGACGTCGTCATTGACCTGATCTTCCCAGGACCTCCCGGAGGAAACATGGGGTCAGGACCCGAGTAGATGATTGATTCCAAATCGAGCACGCCCGGATGCGGCCGGGATGACTTCGCGGATGCGCCACGCGCGTTCGGCTCGCGTAGCGCCGCTACGCGTCGCCTCCGCCCGCGCCGCCCCGCTCGCCCCCCGGCCGCCCCACGCGCACCCATTTGAAACCAATCATCTAACGCACCTCGCTCGCCACCGGGTTCGCACCGCCGTGGGGCGTGGCGTACGCTGGAGCCGTGGCCTTGGATGAAGGGGCGCTGGACATCGACCTGCTCGCGGCCTCTCTGCGATCCGACGCGAGCGACCTCAACGCGTTCGTTGAGAGCCTCGCCGCCAAGCTCGAGGAGGCGGTGCCCGACAGGGTGCAGGTGCAGCGCCGGCGCGACGGCCTGTTCGGTCCCAAGCATGTGCGGCGGATCGCGCTCGACTCCGGCTCGACCCGGCTCGAGCTGCTCAGAGGCGACCGCGGCGGGATCGAGACGCGCTGCTCGCGCACCTCGGGCGGGATCGTCCTGAAGAATGAGCAGCTGGACACCGACGCGTGGCTGGGTGCGCTCGGCGAGGCGCTGGCCGACGAGGCGCAGCGCAGCGAGCGGGCGCGGCAGGCACTTCAGCGACTGCTGATCGACGACTAGTGTCCCGATCCAGAAACTCGCGTGCATTCGAGGCAGCCCCCGGCGGCGCCGGGCGGCGTCCTCGTCGCCTCGCGCAGCGCTGCTGCGCGTCGGCTCCTGCGTCCTTGCCCAACACCACCGGTGGCACCTCTCGGTGCCCACGAACTTCTGAATCGAGACACTCGGCAAAAGACGGAGGCACTGAATGGGATTCCTGAGACGCGACGACGACGACGACCAGAAGCAACCGGCGGCACCCGTCGACACGGCGGAAGCCGCCGAGGAGGCCCCCCACGCGGCGGCCTACGAGGCCGGCTCGCTGGCCGGGATCCCGGAGTCGGGCATCGAGCGGATCGAGCGGATGAAGAAGGCGGTCGACCGCGGGTTCTTCACCAGCGATCTCTCGATCAACGAGTTCCTGCTCGTCAAACAGGCGGGCTTCGAGCCGCTGGGGCTGGTGCTCGGCAGCTCGATCTACCACATCGGCTTCCAGCAGGCCAACTGGAGCCGCAACCAGGAGATGGGCGTCCTCACCCAGGCCATGTATCACGCTCGCGAGCTGGCGATGACGCGGATGGAGGAGGAGGCCGACCAGCTCGGGGCCGACGGCGTCGTCGGCGTCAGGCTCGACATCGGGCGGTATGAGTGGGGTGCCGACCTGGCCGAGTTCATCGCGGTCGGCACCGCCGTCAAGCACCGCGGCGGCGAGCTGCACCGCGCCCCCAACGGGCGCCCGTTCACCTCCGACCTGTCCGGTCAGGACTTCTTCACGCTGTTGCGCGCCGGCTACCGGCCCGTCGGACTGGTGATGGGCAACTGCGTCTACCACGTCGCCCACCAGGGACTGCGCGCCGCCTGGCGTCAGATCGGGCGAAACCAGGAGGTGCCGACCTACACCCAGGCGCTGTACCAGGCGCGCGAGCTGGCGATGGAGCGGATGCAGACCGAGGCCTCTGAGGTGCAGGCCGGCGGGATCGTCGGCGCGCAGATCATCGAGCGCAGCCACGGATGGGGCTCGCACGTGATCGAGTTCTTCGCGATCGGCACCGGGGTCGTCCCGAGCAGGGATGATCACGTGATCGAGCAGCCCGCCCTGGTCCTCCCGCTGACGGGCTGACCGCCGCGCGCCCCGGGCGAAGAGTCACCACCACCGACTCACGGGGTATCCAGTTACGTAGACGGGCACCAGCGATGAGCGACGTTCAAATCAAGCCGCAGGTCTACAAGGACGAGCGACCGCCGGAGTACTTCGACCAGTTTCACGCCCGCACGCGGTCCGGCCCGCCGGAGCCGGTCTACGAGGTCGTGCGGGCGGTCACGGGGACGCTGGCGCTGACGGCATTCCGGGCGCGGGGCATCACCAGCGAGAACGTCCCCAACGGGCCCGTGATCCTGGCACCCAATCACGCCTCGTTCATGGACCACTTCTTCATCGGCGCGTTCGTCCGCCGCCGGATTCAGTTCATGGCCAAGTCGCAGCTGTTCAAGCCCGGAATCCTCACGTGGGTTTTCAGCCACGGCGGGGTGTTCCCGGTCCGACGCGGCCTCCACGACGAGGAGGCGTTCATCACCTCGTTCAAGATCCTCGACCGCGGCGGCGCGCTGGTCATGTACTGCGAGGGCGGCCGCTCGCGCACCAGCGGGGTGGGCGACCAGGCCAGGCCGGGCATCGGGCGGATGGCGCTCGAGTCGGGGGTGCCGGTCGTCCCGGTCGCGATCGTCGGCTCACATCAGGTCCGCAACTGGAAGCGGCTCCAGTTCCCCCGCGTGCTGGTCCAGTACGGCGCGCCGTTCAAGTTCCCGAAGGTGTCCGAGAGCACCCGGGAGCAGCAGCAGGAGGTCGCCGACTACATCCTCGAGAAGGTCCGGACGATGTACTCCGAGCTCGAGCGGCTCGGCGTCAAGGGCGCGCTGCAGGGCTCGCGGCGACCGGCTACGCCGTAGCGATCGTCGCCGCCCGGTCGAGCCCGAGCTCGTGGACCGCGGTCTCGCGCATCTTGAACTTCTGAACCTTGCCGGTCACGGTCATCGGGTAGGAGTCGATGAACTTGAAGTAACGCGGGATCTTGAAGTGGGCGATCTGACCGCGACAGAACTCGCGCAGCTCGTGCTCGCCGACTTCCGCGCCGGGCCGTAGCACCACCCAGGCCATCAGCTCCTCGCCGTAGCGCTCGTCGGGCACCCCGATCACCTGGACGTCGGCGATCTGGGGATGGGTGTAGAGAAACTCCTCGATCTCGCGCGGGTACACGTTCTCGCCGCCCCGGATCACCATGTCCTTGATCCGGCCGACCACGCGCACGTAGCCGTCGTCGTCCATCGTCGCCAGGTCGCCGGTATGCATCCAGCGGTACTCGTCGATCGCCTCCGCGGTCCGCTCGGGATCGTTCCAGTAGCCGCGCATCACCGGATAGCCGCGCGCCAGGAACTCGCCCGCCGCACCTCGCGGCACCGTTCGCCCGGTCTCCGGATCGACGATCTTGATCTCGGTATGCGGCATCACCTGCCCAACCGTCCCGCACCGGCGCTCGAGCGTGTCGTCGCGCCTCACCTGCGTGGTCACCGGCGAGGTCTCGGTCATCCCGAACGCGATCCCCATCTCGTCGATCCCCATCTCCGACGCAACCCGCTTCATCACCTCGATCGGACACGGCGACCCGGCCATGATCCCGGTCCGTAACGAGCTCAGGTCGTACTGGCCGAAGTTCTCGTCCCCGAGCTGGGCGATGAACATCGTCGGCACGCCGTAGAGGCTGGTGCAGCGCTCCTGTGCGCACGCCCGCAGCGTCGCCTCGGGCTCAAACGACTCGGCGGGGTACACCATGCACGAGCCGTGCGCGGTGGAGCCGAGGTTCCCCATCACCATTCCGAAGCAGTGGTACAGCGGGACCGGGATGCAGACCCGGTCGCGCTCGGTGTAGCCGAGCAGCAGGGCCACGAAGTAGCCGTTGTTGAGGATGTTGTGGTGGGTGAGAGTGGCGCCCTTGGGGAAGCCAGTGGTGCCGCTCGTGTACTGGATGTTGATCGGCTCGTCGAAGTCCAGCTCCGCGGAGCGCACCTGGTCGCGCCGCGACGGCTCCCCGGCCGCGATCTCGGCCCACTCGTCGGTGTCGAAGAACACCGCTCGCTCGAGTCCGGGGAGCTTGCGCCGCGCCTCGGAGACCATCTCGACGAAGTCCGATCCCCGGCTCTCCTGAGCGGAGAAGATCCACCGGCAGCCGGACTGGCCGAGCGCGTACTCGAGCTCGGAGACCCGGTAGGCGGGGTTGACGTTGACCAGGATCACGCCGAGCTTGGCGGTCGCGTACTGAACCAGCGCCCACTCAGCCCGGTTCGGGCTCCATACGCCCACACGGTCGCCCTTGCTAAGGCCCCCGGCCAGCATCCCCTCGGCGAGCGCATCGACCGCCTCGTCGAACTCCGCGTACGTGTACCGCAACCCCTGATGGCAGGAGACGAGTGCGTCGGAGTCCGGAACGCGCGCCACCGTCCGCTCGAGGTTCTGGCCGATCGTCTCACCGATCAGCGGCTCGTCGCATGCGCCCTGTGCGTAGGACAGCGTGGTCATCTCTCACTCCTTGCTGGGTGTGATCAGGCTATACCGTGTCGCCCGCGATGACGGCGTTTCGTTCCCAGCTGCTCGCCGGACACGCGGTGGCGCTGGCCGGCCGCTCGGCCGCGGTCGCCGACGCGCTCGCGCGGCTCGGCGCGCGGGTGCAGCGCGTCGGCGAGCTGCCGGCGGACGAGGACCGGCTCGGCGAGTGGGCCAGACCGCACGGGTTCCAGGCGGTCGTGTTCGACGCCGCCGAGGCGTTCGGCGACGGCGGCCGGGACGGGCTGCGCGCGGCGACCGAGCGGGCCTGGGCGGCGGTCCGCGAGGTCGCGACCGGCTCGCTCATCCCCGGGGAAACCGGCGGCAAGGTGGTGCTGATCGCCCCCCGACCCGACGCCGGCCCGTTCGCCGAGGCGGCGCGGTCGGCGCTCGAGAACCTGGCGCGGACGCTGTCGATCGAGTGGGCCCGCCATCGGGTCACCGCGACGATGATCGCGCCCGGCCCTCGCACCACCGACGCCCAGCTGTCGGAGCTGGTCTGCTACCTGATCTCGCCCGGCGGGGACTACTTCAGCGGCTGCCGATTCTCGCTCGGACCTAGAGCCCGCCCCGAGCGGCGACCCGAGTGCGCCGCCAGCCACCCGCACAGGTCGTCGAGCACCTGGTCACGCTCGGGCTCATTGAGGATCTCGTGGTACAGGCCCGCGTATGACCTGGCCGTGATTTCCGTCGATCCGATGCGCCGCGCCAGCATCTCGCTTCCGCGCGGCGGGCACAGGCCGTCCTCGGTCCCGTAGAGGATCAAGGTCGGGACCCGGATCGCCTGCACCCGGTCGGGGAACGCCTCGATCGCGGCGGCCAGCTCGGCCACGGTGCGCACCGGAAGCTTGCCGTGGTGGACGAGCGGGTCGCGCCGGTAGTCCTCGACCACCGCCGGGTCACGGCTGACCAGCGACGAGTCGACCGCGACCGCCGGCGCCCGCGGGGCGATCCTCGACAGCGCCGTCGCGGCCAGGCGGGTCGGCGCGCCGACCGGGTCGATCGCCGCCAGCGGGCCGCTCAGGATCAGGCCCGCCAGCCGGTCCTGATGGGCCAGCGCGTAGGACACGGCGACCGTGCCGCCCATGCTGTGGCCGAGCAGGAACAACGGCACCCCGGGATGCCGGCCGGCCGCGAACGAGATCAGCTTGTCGAGGTCGGCGACGGCGTTGTCGATCCGGTCGATCAGCGCCCGCGGGCCCTGCGAGCGGCCATGGCCTCGGTGGTCGATCGCGTACACGGCGTAGCCCTCGCGCGCGAACCTGTCGGCGACGTGGGCGTAGCGCCCGCTGTGCTCGCCGGCGCCGTGGGCGATCGCCACCACCGCGCTCGGCTCGCCCTCGGGCAGCCACACGCGGCGGAAGATCTCGACGCCGCCGACGCCAGCGAACGACGACTCCTGTAGCGCGGTCACGGCCGCTCGGCCCACGGCACCACGACCGCGTCCTCGTGCGGCGAGTCCCGGGCCACCACGTACTCGGCCGGCTCGGTCGGCGAGGTGTTGGCGAGCACATGGGTCTCGCGCGGAGGCACGTACACGAGGTCGCCGGGCTCGAGCGTCAGCTGGTGCTCGAGGTGATCGCCCCACTTGACCTCGAGCGACCCCGACAGCATGTAGACCGCGCTCTCGCAACCCTCGTGGTAGTGGGGCCGGGACTGGGCGCCGGCCGGGACCCGGAACAGCGCCATGTAGATGTTGCGGGCGCCCGCGGTCGCCTGTGAGATCTCGGCGCCGCCGACGACGCCGCGCGGCACCTCACGATCGGGACCTGGCTTGACGACCTTCATCTCTGTAGAGCGAGTCTAGTGTCGGGACACTAGTGCTGGCCCGAGCGCTCACCGGACGTGGTCGCCTGCGGCGTGACCTCGATCTGGAGCGGCTCCTGCGGGGCGGCATCGTGATCGACCTGGAGCGTCGTGTGGTGCAGATCGAAGTTGTCCTCCAACAGCCGCTGCAAGCTGCGCCGCAGCGCGTGACAGTCGCTGCCGGCGCTGACCACGACGTGCGCGGACAGCGCCGGGAATCCCGATGTGACCTCCCACACGTGCAGATCGTGGACCTCGATTACCTCCGGCTGGGCGGCGAGCAGCCGCCCGATCTTGTCCGGGTCCAGGCCGGCCGGAGCCGCCTCCATGAACACCCGCCCGGACGCCTTCAGCAGACCGTAGGCCGCCCACAGCATCAGCCCGGCGATCACCAGCGAAGCGATCGCGTCGGCGCGCCAGAAGCCGGTGATGATGATCACCAACGCCGCAACCGCGGTCGCGATGAAGCCGTACATGTCGGTCAGGATGTGGCGGAACGACCCCTCGACGTTGAGGCTGCGCTCGCGATCGGATCCACCGGCGAGGACCCCGGCGGCGACCACGTTGACGACGATCCCGATCAACGCCACGATCAGGACCACGACACCGTGGACCTCGGGAGGCGCGGTCAACCGCACGATCGCCTCGTAGATGATCACGCACCCCAGCACCAGCAGGGTGACGCCGTTGGCCTGGGCGCTGAGGATCTCCACCCGGCCGAGGCCGTAGGTCATCGCGCCGTGCGCCGGGCGCATCGCCAGCCGCGCGGCGGCGAGCGAGATCGCCAACGCCGCGGCGTCGGTGAGCATGTGGGCGGCGTCCGACAGCAGCGCCAGCGAAGACGCGAGGATGCCCGCCAGGACCTCGCCCACCATGAACGCCAGGATCAGCGCCAGGGCGATCTTCAGCGCGCGCTGGTCGGCTTCCCGGTTGATATGGGAGTGGTCGTGGTCGTGCGCCACGGTCAGTTCACGGACGGGTCCGGCGGCATCCGCGCGAGCAGCGCGTAGTTGCCGCCCTTGCGGGTGAGCACCTCCGACCACAGCTCCGACGCCTCGGCGGTGAACGCATCCTGGAGCACCGCCGGCTCGAGGATCCAATCGCCCCGCTCGATCTCGCCGTCGAGCTGTCCGGGGCCCCAGCCCGCGTGCCCGACGAACGCGCGGCCGCTGCGCAGGCCGACCGACGACTCCTCGGGCGAGGATCCGGTCCCGAGCACGCCGACGTCGTCGAACGCGAGCAGCGCCGCGTCGGTCGGATCCTCGAACTCGCCGAGCACGATCACCGCCGAGGGCTGGACGGGGCCTCCGATGAACAGCTGCTCCGCGAGCTCGACGAGCTCCTCCAGCTGCGGTACCGCCTCGCCGACCGTGGTCTCCGACGGGCGGTTGAGGACCACGCCGAGCGCTCCCTCCTCGGTGTGCTCGATCACGAGCACGACCGTGCGCCAGAAGTTGGGGTCCAGCAGCGACGGTCCCGCAATTAGGAGCTTGCCGCGGGCCGAGTCCATCAGCCTGCCGTCATCGGCGATCGGTGCACTACCTACATTGTGCTACTCGACGCCAACGCCGCTCTCCAGCCGCCGCTGGGCCTCGAACGCCAGCCCGGTCGCCTCGGCGGACTCGACCTCGTCTTCAAGATCCAGACCGGCGAGGTCGGCGATCACCTCGAACAGATCCATGCCGACGCAGACCTCGGGCTCGGCTGCCTGCCCGGCGAGCCGCGCGTAATACAGCTCGTCGTCTCGCCACACCTCAATCAGCGCGCCGGTGGTCGTTCTCACGATCGTCCGCACTTGTTCGCCTCCTTCCTGGGTCTCACAGACCCAGCGATCGCCCCAAAATCTCCTTCATGATCTCGTCGGTGCCGCCACCGATCGGCCCCAAGCGCGCATCTCTCACCGCGCGCTCTATCCCATACTCCTTCATATACCCGGCTCCGCCATAAATTTGCAAGCAGGTGTCGGATACTTCAAAGGCGGCGCGCTGGGTGGCCAGCTTGGCGATCGTCACCTCCCGCACCGCGTCCTCGCCGGACACGTGGCGCCGCAGGGCCGCGTAGGTGACGTCGCGCCCGGCCTCGATCGTGATCGCGATCTCGGCGAGCTTGTGGCGGATCACCTGGTGGGAGGCGATCGGCTTGCCGAACGCCCGGCGCTGGAGCGCGTACTCGCGGGTCCGCTCGAAGATGGCCTCCATCGCGCCGACGGCGCCGAGCGCCATCAGCAGCCGCTCCCACTGGAAGTTGGCCATGATCAGGTAGAAGCCCTGATTCTCGGTGCCCAGGAGGTTCTGTTCGGGCACGAACACGTCGTCGAAAGAGATCTGAGCGGTGTCGGACGCGTGCCAGCCGAGCTTCTCCAGCGGAGTCGAGCCGACGCCCGGACCGCGGTCGACGATCATCAGTGACAGCCCTTGGTGACCACCCTCCGGTGAGGTGCGGACCGCCGTGACCAGCGCGTGGGCCCGGACGCCGCCGGTGATGAACGTCTTGGCGCCGTTGACCAGCCAACCACCGTCGACCTTGCGCGCGTGCGTGCGGATCGAGGCCACGTCGGAACCGGCGTCGGGCTCGGTGATCGCCAGCGCCGCGATCCGTTCGCCGCGGATCCCCGGGACCAGGTAACGCTGCTTCTGCTGCTCGGTGCCGAATTTGGCTATCGGCGGGAGCGCGATTCCGGTGTGCGCCCCGATTCCGGCCGCGAGCCCGCCCGAGCCACAGCGGGAGAGCTCCTCGGCGAACACGGCGTCCGCGACGACGTCGTCGTCGCCACCGTACTGCGCCGGGAACTTCAGCCCCAGGTAGCCGAGCTCGGCCAGCCGCCGGAACACGTCGTCGGGAAACGACCGCGCTTGCTCCCACTCGGCCGCACGTGGGGCCAGCTCGGCCGCCACGAACCGGCGGATGACCGCGCGGAACTGCTCGTGCTCCTCGGTGAACGGCGGAATCGGGCGGCGTGCGACGGCGCGCTCGACACCGGCCTTGGCGGCCAGGTCCGGCAACTCAACCTACAGCCCGTACGAGCGGCCGATCACGTCGAGCATGATCTCGTCGGTGCCGGCGCCGATCCGGTTGACGCGCAGGTCGCGCCAGACCCGCTCGATCCCGTACTCCTTCATGTAGCCGTTACCGCCGTGGATCTGGATGCATTCGTCGGCCACCTCGACCGCGATCCGCGCCGAGTACAGCTTGGCCATCGTGATCTCGCGCACCGGGTACTCGCCGTTCTGGAAGCGCCAGGCGGTGGTGTAGACCATCTGCCGGGCGGTCTCGATCTTGGTCGCCATCTCGGCGAACTTGTGGCGGATCACCTGGAAGTGGCCGATCGCGCGGCCGAACGCGCGGCGCTCCTGGGCGTACTTGAGCGTGCGGTCGAACACGTGCTGCGCGCCCGCCACCGAGCCGGCGGCGCCGATCAGCCGTTCGCCCTGAAGCTCCCACATGATGTGGTAGAAGCCCTTGCCGACCTGGCCGAGCACCGCCGAGGCGGGGACGCGGACGTCCTGGAAGGCCAGCAGCGCCGTGTCGGAGGCGTGCATGCCGAGCTTCTCCAGCTTCTTCTCGCGGATCACTCCGGGCAGGTCCATCGGCACGATGAACAGCGTGAATCCGTCGTGGGTGGGCGGGGATGGATCGGGCTCCGTCTTGGTCACCAGCACGATTCCGTGGCAGCGGTGGCCGTTGGTGATGAACGTCTTGGACCCGTTGATCACGTACTCCTCGCCGTCCCTGACGGCGCGGGTCTTGATGCCGGACACGTCCGAGCCCGCGTCGGGCTCTGAGATCCCGATCGACAGGATCTTCTTGCCGGCGATCGCCGGCGCCGCCCACTCGCGCTTCTGCGCTTCGGTGCCGAACGCCAGGATCGGCGGCATCGCCATATCGGTCTGGACCGCGATCCCCATCCCCAGCCCCCCGCAGTGGGCATGCACCAGCTCCTCGGCGAGCACCAGCGACGTGTAGTAGTCGCCGCCCTGGCCGCCGTATTCCTCGGGCTTGTCGAGGCCGAGGAACCCGAGCTCGCCCATCCGGTCGAACACCCAGTCCGGGAACGTGGTCTCCTCCCACTCGTCGGCGTGGGGCTGGAGCTCCTTGACCACGAACCGGCGGATCGACTCGCGCAGCTGCTCGTGGTCCTCGGTGAAGATGAAGTGCTTGCGCTGCGCGGCGAAGTCGGGCTTGAGGACGTCGGCGGTGGCCATTGGCTGATCTCCCAAAGTGAACAGTAGGACTTCCTACTTACCACTTGGTACGTTACCGTCCGCCCATGCCTTACGCCACCCTGCGCTACGAAGTGTCCGATGCCGGCGTCGCCACGATTGCGCTCGATCAGCCGGACACGCGCAACGCGCTGTCGGACGGGCTGCTCGACGAGCTGATCGCCGCGCTGCGTCAGGCGCGCGACGACGACGCGGTTCGGTGCGTGGTGCTGACGTCCACGCACGACCGGGTGTTCTCGGCGGGGGCGAACCTCGGCGGGTTCGCCGCGGACGTCCCGCTCGTCCACAAGCACTTCGGCACCGAGCGGTTCCCGGAGCTGTTCCGGCTGTTGGGCGAGCTCGGCAAGCCGTCGCTGTGCGCCGCCAACGGGCATGTGCTCGCCGGCTCGCTCGGGATCGCGCTCGCCTGCGACCTGATCATCGCCAAGCAGGGCGCGCGGTTCGGTACGCCGGAGATCAACGTCGGCGTGTTCCCGTTCATGATCATGGCGCTCATCTACCGCAACGTCGGCCGTAAGAAGACCAACGAGCTGCTGCTGCTGGGCGAGCAGATCTCCGCCGAGGAGGCCGAGCGGATCGGGATCGTCAACCGGGTGGTGGCACCGGAGGAGTTCGACGGCGCGGTCCGCGAGTGGGCCGGGAAGCTCGCCGCCAAGAGCCCGGTGATGATGCGCCTGGGCAAGAACGCGATGTTCCGCCAGCAGGACATGGCGTTTGCCGACGCGATCGAGTTTCTGCGCTCGCAGCTGACGGTCGCGTTCTCGACCGAGGACATCCAGGAGGGGGTTGCGGCCTTCTTTGAGAAGCGCGAACCCGAGTGGAAGGGGCGTTGATGTCCGCCGAGGCGCCCGCATCCAGCCTGCTCCGGCCGCTCGCCGAGGACCTCCGCGCGCGCCGCGAGCAGATCAAGCTCGGCGGCGGCGCCGAGAAGATCGAGGCCCAGCACGCGCGCGAGAAGCTGACCGCGCGCGAGCGGATCGCGCTGCTGATCGACGAGGGCACGTTCGTGGAGCTCGGCATCCACGGCCGCCCGCACTTCTCCCAGCGCGCGATGGACGGCAGGGAAGCACCCGCCGACGGCGTGATCACCGGCTACGGCAAGGTCGACGGCCGCCTGGCCGCGGTCGCCGCCTACGACTTCACGGTGATGGCCGGCTCGATGGGGATGACCGGCGAGCTCAAGGTCACGCGGCTGCGCGAGCTGGCGCTGACCAAGCGGATCCCGATGGTCTGGCTGCTGGACTCGGCCGGCGCCCGGATCCAGGAGGCGGTCGGTTCGCTGTTCGCCGGCAGTGGCCACCTGTTCCGCGAGGAGGTGATCAACTCGGGCGTGATCCCACAGGTCGCAGCGCTGATGGGGCCGTGCGCCGCCGGAACGGCTTACATCCCGGGCCTCGCCGACTTCGTGCCGATGGTCAAGGGCCGCGGCTCGATGGCGCTGGCCGGACCACACCTCGTGCGTGCTGCGATCGGCGAGGACGTCACCCAGGAGGAGCTCGGCGGCTCGCGCGTGCACTGCCGGAAGTCCGGCGTCGGCGACCTCGAGGTCGCCGACGATCCCGAGTGCATCGAGCAGATCAAGCGCTACCTGAGCTACTTCCCGTCCAGCTGCGGGGAGGCCCCGCCGGTCCGGCCCAGCAGCGATCCGGTGGACCGCGGCGACGAGGACCTGCTCGACGTGCTCCCGGAGTCCAACCGCAAGCCGTACGACATGTACGAGGTGATCCGCCGGATCGTCGACGACGGCGACTACTTCGACCTCAAGCCGCAGTTCGCCAAGACGATCATCACCTGCCTCGCGCGCTTCGGCGGGCGCCCGGCGGGGATCGTCGCCAACCAGCCCAGGCAGCTCGGCGGGATCCTCGACAACGACTCGGCCGACAAGGCCGCCCGGTTCATCAATCTGTGCAACGCCTACGGGATCCCGCTCGTGTACCTGATGGACGTGCCCGGGTTCATGGTCGGGACCAAGGTCGAGGCCGAGGGGATCATCCGCCACGGGGCGAAGATGCTCTACGCCACGGCCAACGCGACCGTGCCGAAGATCACCGTGGTGCTGCGCAAGGCCTACGGCGCCGGCTACTACGTGATGTGCGGCCGCGCGTATGAGCCCGACCTGATCGTCGCCTGGCCGTCGGCCGAGATCAGCGTGATGGGCGCCGAGGGCGCGGTCGAGATCATCTTCCGCCGACAGGTCCAGGAGGCCGACGACCCAGCCGCCAAGCGCCAGGAGCTGATCGACAACTTTCGCAAGATCATCGACGTGTACGTGGCCGCGGGCAACGACATGATCGACGACGTGATCGACCCCCGGGAGACGCGGGCGACGATCTGCCGGGGGCTCGAGATGTCGGCCGGCAAGCGGGTTGAGCGTCCGTTCAAGCGCTCCGGAGTCGTCCCGGTATGAGTGCCGTGAGCCTCGACGACCCGGTGGTGATCACCTGCGCGATCTCGGGCACGATCGCCAACCGCGACCAGTGCCCGGCGATCCCCTACACGCCCGAGGAGTACGCGACCGAGGCCCGGCGGATCGTCGACGAGGGCGGAGTTCACATCCACATCCACGCGCGCAAGCCCGACGGCACCCCCAGCTACGAGGTCGAGGACTTCATGGCGATCCGCGACGCGATCCCGGTCGAGGTCGGCGACGCCGTGATCATCAACTTCTCGACCGGCACCGTGGGCGTGCCGGTGGCCAAGCGGATCGCCTATCTGGAGGCGTGCCGGCCGGAGGTCGCGGCGCTGAACATGGGCTCGATGAACTACGCCAAGTACTCGCGCAAGCGCAAGGACTTCGTGTTCAAGTTCGTGTTCGCCAACCCGTTCGAGGAGATCATCGAGCTGCTGGAGGCGATGCGGCGTCTGCACATCAAGCCCGAGCACGAGTGCTTCGACCTCGGGCACGTGGGCTCGCTGGCGCCGCTGGTCGACATGGGCCTGCTGGAGGCGCCGCTGCACGCGGACTTCGTGATGGGCGTCGTCGGCGGCGTTCCGGCGACCGCCCGCAACCTCGCCGCGATGGCCGACAACCTGCCGGTGGTGGGGGCGGGGGGCGGGGACGGAATCATTGGGGGGTGATCGGGATCGGGCGGGACCAGTGGATGCTGGTGGCGGCGGCGCTGACGCTCGGCGGCTCGATCCGGGTGGGCGTGGAGGACAACTTCTACCTCCCCGACGGGACCATGGCCCGCTCCAACGGCGACCTGATCGCCAAGGCGCGGCAGCTGACCGAGGACCTCGGCCGGCGGCCGGCCACCGTTCAAGAGGCCCGGGCGCTGCTGGGGATCGGCCGGCGTCCCGCGGGGGTCCCCGCAGCGTGAGCGGGCTGCCGCTCGAGGACGTCCGCGTGCTGGATCTGTCGCGGCTGCTGCCCGGCGGCTTCTGCTCGCTGCTGCTGGCCGACTTCGGCGCCGACGTGATCAAGGTCGAGGACACCGGGATCGGCGACTACGTCCGCTGGTCGCCGCCCCACTACGAGGGCGCCGACCGGACCGCATCAGGGGCGCTGTTCCTCGCGCTCAACCGGGGAAAGCGGTCGATCCGGATCGACCTCAAGACCGATCAGGGCAAGGAGGTCCTGCGAGCGCTGGTCCGCGACGCCGACGTCCTGCTCGAGTCCTTCCGGCCGGGCGTGCTCGACCGGCTCGGGGTCGGTTACGAGCGCCTTCGCGAGGAGAACCCCCGGCTGGTCTACTGCGCGATCAGCGGCTACGGCCAGGACGGCCCCAACACCGATCGCTCGGGCCACGACATGAACTACCTCGGCCTCAACGGGATCCTCGGGCTGACCGGCGAGGCCGACGGGCCGCCGGTGCAGTCGGCGGGCCAGATCGCCGACCTCGGCGGCGGCGCGACGATGGCGGCGTTCGGGATCCTGATGGCGCTGCGCGAGCGCGAGCGCTCCGGCGAGGGGCAGCTGGTGGACTGCTCGATGTTCGACGGGTCGCTGTCCTGGCTGGCGATGGTCGTCGCCGAGATGTTCGCCCGGGGCCGCACGCCCGGACGGGGTGAGCTACCGCTGTCGGGCGGCCTGACCTGTTACCGGCCGTACCGGTGCGCCGACGGGTACGTGACGCTGGGGGCGCTGGAGCCGAAGTTCTGGTCGGAGTTCTGCCGCGGCGTGCGGCGCGAGGACCTGATCGAGCACCAGTTCGACCCGCCCGGCTCCGACGCCCACCGGGCGGTGTCGGAGATCTTCGCCCAGCACACCCGCGAGCACTGGCGCGCGTTCGCCTCCGAGCACGATTGCTGCCTGGAGCCGGTGCTCGGGCTCGACGAGGCGCTGGACTCCGAGCTGGTGGCGGCGCGCGAGATGGTCGTCGAGCTCGACCAGCCGGGCTCCGAGCGGCCCGTGAAGCTGCTCGGCCTCCCGATCAAGCTCAGCCGGACGCCGGGCGATCCGACCCGGGCGCCCGGCCCCGCGCTCGGCGAGCACACCGACGAGCTGCTGGCCGGCGCCGGCTACACCGCCGAGCAGATCGCGGCGCTGCACGAGGCCGGCGCGGTCGCCGGCCCGACCGAGGTCGGCGGGGGCAGCTTCCTGACCCGATGAACGCTGCGGCCGAGGGCATGCTGAAGATGTCTGAGTTGTCGGAGCGCTCGGGCGTGAGCGCGGGCACGATCAAGCACTACCTGCGCGAGGGGTTGCTCGGGTCAGACGAGGACGTGATCCGGACCAGCCGCAACATGGCCTATTACCCGCCGCAGTTCGTCGAGCGGATCCAGCTGATCAAGCGTCTGCAGGAGGAGCGGTTCATGCCGTTGCGGGTGATCCGCGAGGTGATCGGCGACAGCCCGGAGCGAGCCGAGCGGCTGATCGAGCTCGAGGACCGGATCCTCGAGCGGGCGATCGCGGCGGGCCAGACCGAGCGGGTGTCGCGCGCGAAGGTGCGCCAGACCTACCGGATGCCCCAGAACGTGCTCGACCGGCTCGAGGAGCTCGGCGTGCTGACGCCCGGCTCGCGCGGATACGACGCCGACGACGTCGCGATCATCGAGGCGATCTCGCGGTTTCGCGCCGGCGGCTACGAGGAGTCGATCGGCTTCACCGTGTACGACACGATCCGCTACCGCGACGCGCTCGAGCCGCTGGTCGAGGAGGAGGTCCGGGTGCTGCTCGACCGGCTCACCGGGAAGGTCGCCGAGGACCGCGCGGTCGAGATCATCTCCTCGGGTGCCGAGCCGCTGCGCGAGCTGATCGGGGCGATGCACTCGAAGCTGCTGCTGACCGCGCTGCAGCGTCACCGGGGCGTGGGGGCCGGCTGATCCGGCGGGAGCGCGGTGCAGCGGTCACCACCAGACGTCGTGGTGCTCCATCACCCCGTAACCCTCGGTCAGCGCCAGGCCACCGGGCAGCACGCCGGAGAACGTTCCGAACGGCTGCCGGTAGGAGCTGCGGATCAGCAGCAGGTTCTGGTCGTTGCGCAGTTCGGCCTCGGGGTGGAAACGGAGCTCGTCGACCGACGACAGGTTCGCGGCGAAGCTGCTCGGCGGCGTCTCGCTCGGCTCGCCGTCGACCCAGACCGTGCGCTCGCTGCCCGACGGAGCGTCGTTGATGCCCTCGACCAGGTTCCAGGCCAGTTCACGGCCGCCGGACACCCCGACGCCCGCAGACCAGCTCCAGCGCGTGTGCCGCGGGTGATAGCCGGCGGTGTCGTCGATCACCGCCCGCGCGTGCAGCGGCCGCTCGCGACCCTCGATCCACACCGTCCCGCGCGCGCTGACGCCGCCCTGCTTGCGCGTCCAGGCGTACTGCTCGCCGGCGACGGATACGGTCTCGACCCCCGCCGTCTCCTCGAGCTCGAGCTCGATGCGGACGTCGCCGTCGTGCACGCGGACGGCGCCCGGCGCCAGCGTCACCGGGCCGCGCGGCCCGAGCACGACCCGCTGGTGAAAGCCGTGCTCGGCCCGGTCCCACACCGCCCAGAAGCTCTGCCGGGCGCGGCCGATCCGCACGGCGGCGGCGCACAGCAGCAGCTCTGGCCCGTAGACGCCGACGTAGCGCCACGCCTTCAGCGGCCGCCCGGCGCGGTGCGAGGGCATCGGCGAGGGTGGCAGCGCGAGCGCCGATAGCGCCGGGGGACGCGCGTCGCCGAACCGCCCGCGATGAGAAAGCTGATGGGTATCCTGTTGGTGCACGCTTGACTGACTCGTCAATCAGCTAGTAGAGGTGACCCCATGCGCGCCGGCGCAGTCCAGCTTAACGCGACCGAAGACGTCGATCGCAATCTCGAGCGAGCCGATCGCCTGGTTCGCGAAGCCGCGCGCCAGGGCGCAGAGCTCGTCGTGCTCCCGGAGAAGTGGAGCGTGCTCGGGACCGCCGATCAGATCGCCGCGGGCGCCCAGCCGCTCGACGGCCAGTGCATGACCTGGGCGATCGACACCGCGCGCGAGCTGGGGATCGACCTGGTCGCGGGCTCGATCGCCGAGCTGCGCGAGGGCCGCGACAAGACCTCGAACACCAGCGTGCACATCGGCCCCGACGGCGAGATCCGCGGCGTGTACCGCAAGCTGCACATGTTCGATGTCGAGGTCGAGGGCACGGTCTATGCCGAGTCCGCCCGCGAGGAGCCCGGCGAGGAGTTCGTGGTCTCGCCGCTCAGCGGCGGCGCCGGGATCGGTATGAGCATCTGCTACGACGTCCGCTTCCCCGAGCTCTACCAGGCGCTCGCGGCCGACGGCGCGCAGGTGATCGCGGTGCCGGCCGCGTTCACGCTCCCGACCACCCGCGACCACTGGGAGCTGCTGCTGCGCGCCCGGGCGATCGAGACCCAGAGCTTCGTGATCGGCGCCAACCAGATCGGCGCGCACCCCGGCGGCTTTCGCTCCGGCGGACGGTCGACGATCGTCGATCCCTGGGGACTGGTGCTGGCCACCGCCCCCGACCACGAGACGGCGATCGTCGCCGAGCTCGACTTCGCGCTGCTGCGCGACATCCGGCGCCGCCTGCCGTCGCTGAGCCACCGGCGCCCGGAGGCCTACCGGGCGGCCGCCCGGACGGCACCCTGATGGCCGCGCAGCCTGCTGTCGACAAGCGGCGGGTGATCCTCGAGGCCGCGGTCCGCGTGTTCGCCCGTCAGGGCTTTCACACCTGCCGGGTTTCGGACATCGCCGACGAGGCGGGCGTCGCCTACGGGCTCGTGTACCACTACTTCACCTCGAAGGAGGAGATCCTCGACACGCTGTTTCTGGAGCGCTGGGACGTGATGCTGGCGGCGATCGTCGAGGTCGACGCGTCGCCGCGCACTCCGCGCGAGAAGCTCCAGGCGATCGCGGCGTTCATCGTCGACTCCTACCGCCACGACCCCGACCTGATGAAGGTGATCGTGGTCGAGGTGACCCGGGCCGCCAACACGTTCGGGCGCACCCACCTGGCCAAGATCCGCGAGGCCTACGCCCAGATCGCCGGAATCGTGGCCCGCGCCCAGGCCGCCGGAGTGTTCCGCGAGGAGATCGCGCCCGAGTTCGCCGCGCTCGCCTTCTACGGGCTGATCGAGCAGGTCCTGACGGGCTGGATCTTCGACCCCGGGGCGGTAGGCGACGAGGACCTGGAGCGCGCCAAGACGCTCATCGTTGAGACCATCTGCCGGGGGCTCGAGCGCTGATGGAGGCGAATGGGAACAGTCCTGCAGCGAGCAAGTTCGGCCCGGTTGGGTCCGCGAAGTCTGATTGAATCAGCGCGTATGACGGAGAGCCCCTTGGTCAAGCGACTCATCTGGTCGGGACTGCTGGCCGGGACCGGCGCGCTGGCGAGCATCGTGGCGTCGCGCGTGGCAACGATGATCTGGATGCGTCTCTTCGACGAAGACCCGCCAGAGTGAGTGACGCCAGCGACTCCGTGAACGCCGGGCAGGCGCCCGCGGGCGGCGATCTCTCGCCTGCGCCGTCGGAGCCTCCGACGGTCGTCCAGACGCCGGAACCGCCGACCGTGGTCCAGACGTCACCGCCGGTGGCGCCGAAGCCGCCTCCGGCTGCGCTCGCGCCGGTCACGCCGCCGATCCCGGTGCCCCCAGACTCCGACGCCCCGCGCGGCCTGGCCTACGACCGCCCCGAGATCGTGGTCGGCGGCGCCTTCGCCGGCGGGATCCTGCTCGCCCTGATCCTCAAGCGCCTTGGCCATTAACGGCACCAAGCCGGAGAACATCGCCACCGCGGTGACGGAAGTCTCCGAGCGGATGAGCACGCTCGTTCGCGAGGAGGTCGAGCTCGCCAAAGCCGAGGTCAGCGAGAAGGTCACCAGCATCCTGCGCGGCACCGCGGCGGTCGCCGCCGGGGCCGTGTTCGGCGTGTTCGCGCTGATCTTCCTGCTGGAGACGATCGCCTGGGCGATCAACGCGATCTTCATCAGCGGCGCCGGCGACCTGTGGCTCGGCTTCCTGGTCGTGTTCATCATCCTGCTGCTGCTGACCGCCGGGGCCGGCCTGTTCGCCTGGCGTAAGCTCCGCGTCGGGGCGCCCACGCCGGATATGGCGATCGACGAGGCGAAGAAGATCCGCGAGACGGTCACGACCCGGGCTCAGGACGGGCGCTGATGGCCACCACCCGCCCGACCCGCACGCCCGAGGAGATCCGGGCCTCGATTGAGCAGAACCGCGTCCAGCTCGGCAACTCGGTCGAGCGTCTACGCGGCGAGGTGATCCGGCTCACCGACTGGCGCGCGCAGTTGCGCAAGCATCAGAAGCCGGTGCTGATCGGCGCCGCCGTCACGGGCTTCGTGCTCGCCGGCGGGATCGCCGCGATCGGCGGCCTCGGCCGCCGCCGGCGCAGGAGCTGAACTTCTTCAGCCGCGGGTACGGCTGAGCCCGCGCGGGGCCGCTCCCGTTCGGCGAGAACCCGCGCGGCGCGCTCAGCCCCGGTTCAGCTGGAAGAACTCGTCGGATCCCGACGCCGGAACCTGTGGCGTCGTCCGGCGCTGCTCGTCCGCCCTGTCCGCCCGCGCGGACGCCTTGCACAGCCCCAGCACTACTACGAATACCCCGAGCCATCGCCATGAAAGCGATGAAAGCGATCGTACCTATGCCCACGATCGCAGGATCACGCCCGATCGCGGGCAGTAGCGGCGCTCGCAGGATTGATGGAGGTTCGCGTCGCTCCGACGCGCACCCGTTACACGAATACGCTCGGGATCGCCCCCGCGCCGAGCAGCCCGGGGCCCACGTGGGTGCCGATCACCGGGCCGATCTGCGAGATCACCAGCGGCTCGTGACCGAAGATCTCGGTGCCCCGGCGGGCCAGCTCCGCGGCGTCCTCGGGCGCCTGGATGTGCTGGACCATCCACGCGTCGGCGCCGTCGCTGGGCCCGTGAACGGAGCAGGTCGACCATCCGCTCGAACGCCCGGCGCGAGGTCCGCACGCGCTCGATCGGGGTGATCTCGGATTCGACGGTGAGGATCGGCTTGATCTTCAGCGCCGAGCCGAGCCATGCCTGGGCGCCGCCGATCCGCCCGCCTTTGCGCAGGTACTCGAGCGTGTCGATCGCGAACCACATCTTCAGGCTCTCGCGGGCGCGGCGGGCGCGATCGGCCACCGCCGCCGCGTCGGCGCCCTCGCGGGCGGCGGCCGCGGCCGCGAGCACCACCAGTCCCTCGACCGCCGCAGGCGCTGGCCGAGTCGATCACGTGGACCCGCTCGGCGTCGTCGCCGAGCTGGTCGCGTGCCTGCTCGGCCGACCGGACCGTCCCCGACATGCCGCCCGCCAGATGGATCGAAACGATGTCTTCGCCGCGATCGAGGATCGGCTCGTAGACCGAGAGGAAGTCGCCGATCGAGGGTTGCGAGGTCGTGGGCAGCTCCTCGGCCGAGCCGAGCCGCCGGTAGTACGCGTCGTAGTCGGCGATCTCGGACTCGCGCTGGGTCTCGCCCTTCCAGTGCACGTACAGACTGACCTGCTGGATGCCGTGCTCGGCGACGAGCTCGGCCGGCAGGTAGTGGCACGTATCCGAGACGATCGCGACCGAGGCCATCAGCGGCGCACCCTACAGATAGGATCGGCTCCCCGCGCGGAAGCACTAAGTGCCTTACACGCTTGTAACCGGTGCGACCGGCTTCATCGGCTCGCACGTCACCCGGCTGCTGGTGCAGCGCGGCGACGAGGTCCGCGCGACCGTGCGGCCGGAGTCCGATCTCGACCCGCTGGCCGACCTGGCGCTGACGACCGTGACCGCCGACGTCTGCGACCGTCGCGCGATCCGCCGGGCGATGCGCGACGTCGACCGCGTGTTCCATATCGCGGGCACGGACCAGCCTGCGGCTGGACCGGGCGCTGACGTTCGCGGTCAACCTCGAGGGCACCCGGATCGTGCTCGAGGAGGCTCTGCGGGCGGGCGTGCAGCGGGTCGTGTACACGTCCTCGGCCGCGGCCGTCGGGCCGTCGCCGAAGGGGGAGACCGCCGACGAGAACAGCGTCTGGGACGCCGGGCGCTACGCGATCCCGTACGTCGACGCCAAGCACGAGGCCGAGATCCTGGCCCTGCGGCTCGCCGCCCGGGGGCTGCCGGTGGTGATCGTCAACCCCGCGCACGTCCTCGGCGCCGGGGACCCGGGCCGCTCCTCGACCACGCTGGTGCGCCGGTTCATGCGCCGCCAGATCCCCGCCTACGTCGACGGCACGCTGAACATCGTCGGCGTGCACGACGTCGCCCGCGCTCACCTGCTCGCCGACGAGCTCGGTCAGGTCGGGGAGCGCTACATCCTCGGCAACCGCAATTTCACCTTCGACCGCCTGTTCGCCGACCTGGCGCGCCTGTCGGGCGTCGAGGCGCCGGCGGTGAAGCTGCCGCTGGCGGTCGCGCTCGCCCTGTCGGAGGCCGCGCAACGCGCTCCCGGCTCGCTGATGCCCCCGCCGGTCGAGGTCCGCGCCTCGTCGCTGAACTGGGCGTTCGTCAGCACCAGGGCGCGCCGCGAGCTCGGATGGCGTCCGGGGCCGCACGAGGATTGCCTGGAGGAGACGATCGCCTGGTACCGCGAGCTCGACGGCGCCGGCGTGGCGCAGCCGGGCGCGCGCCAGCCGCTGCCGCTGCGGCTGACCGGGGGCGTGCTGCGTCGCACCGGGCTCAACCGGCTCTAGATGGCGATTCCGCGGCCGGGCGACCGCCGCGCTCTATCGTCTCGCCGGTGGCCACGCTGTACCGCTGCACGACCCCGACCAACTGGCTGTGCCCGTGCGGCAAGGTCGCTCGCGCGCTCGCCGCCGACAAGATCGCCTTCGAGCAGGTCAGGGTCCCGCAGCGCCGCTCCCGCCGGCCCGAGGTCGAGGCGCTCACCGATCAGCGCCGGGTGCCGGTGCTGGTGATCGACGGCGAGGCGATCTGCGACTCGCGCCGGATCGTCGAGTACCTCGAGTTCAGGCGCTCGCAGCGGGTGGGGCAGGCGTCGGCGCCGGGTTAAGCGGGCCCAGCGCGGCGATCGACGCCGCGTCCACGGGCGCGGCGATCCCGCGCTCGGTCACGAGTGCGGTCACCAGCGCCGCCGGCGTCACGTCGAACGCCGGGTTGCGGCACACGGTCTCGGGGATCGTCACCGCGCTGCCGGCGGCGAAGCGGACCTCGTCGGCGTCTCGCTCCTCGATCGCGATCTCGGCGCCGGTGGGGCAGTCGTAGTCGATCGTCGAGGTCGGCCCGGCGACCACGAACGGGATCCCGGCGGCACGGGCCGCGAGCGCCAGGCCGTACGTGCCGACCTTGTTGGCGACGTCGCCGTTGGCGGCGACGCGGTCACAGCCGACGATCACCGCGTCCGCCGCGCCGCGGGCGAGCAGCCCGGCCGCCGCCGAGTCGACGATCAGCTCGTGCTCGATCCCGAGCCGCGCGAGCTCCCAAACGGTCAGCCTCGCGCCCTGCAGCAGCGGGCGCGACTCGGTGGCCAGCGCCTTCTCGAGCGTGCCCCGCTCGGCGAGCTCGGCGACCACCGCCAGCGCGGTCCCGCGACCGGGAGCGGCGAGCGCGCCGGTGTTGCAATGGGTCAGGATCCGCCGGGCGCCGCCGAGCAGATCGGCGCCATTGCGCGCGATCGCGTCGCTGGCGGCCTCCTCCTCGGCCTCGATCGCTCGGGCCTCGGCGAGCGCGGCGGCGGCGCGGGCGGCGTCCGAGTCCGCGGCGCCCGCGGCGGCGCGGACGCGCTGCACGGCCCACGCAAGGTTGACGGCGGTCGGCCTCGCCTGTGCGAGCAGCTGCGCGGCGCGCTCGAGCGATTCGCGGCTGGGGTCGCGGGCCAGCGCCAGGGCCACGCCGTAGCCCCCGGCGACCCCGATCAGCGGAGCGCCGCGGATCGACAGGCGCTTGATCGCGTCCGCCACGTCCTCGGCGGTCCGGAGCGTCAGCTCGCGCTCCTCCCGCGGCAGCGCGGTCTGGTCGATCGCCCGCAGGACGTCGCCGTCGAAGCGCAGGGCGAGTACGGAAGCGCCTCGGGGGCGGGTGGTCGCGGCCATCGGCCGATGCTATAGGCATCGCGCGAGGACTCGGATACGCTTGCCGCGGGATCGCCGAGAGGATGAGCGGTGGGGGCTCGGGAAGAGCTGAGGGGGTTTTGCGTCGTATGAGGATGAGGTTGGGTTGTCTGGCGGCAGTCGCCGCGTTCGCGCTGATCTCCGGACGGGCGCTCGCCGACGGCGGGCCGATCATGCCGCTGTCGCAGGTCCGGCCGGGCATGGACTGCACCGGCGAGACCGTGATCCGCGGAACCGCGATCTCGTCGTTCGGCGTCCACGTGGAGGGCGTCGTCGACGTTCCCGGAGAGGGGGCGCGGATCCTGATCCGGGTCTCGGGCCCGGCGGTCGCCGGAACCGGGATCGCCGAAGGCTTCTCCGGCTCGCCGGTGTACTGCCCGGACGCGCTCGGGGCAATGCGCAACGCCGGCGCGATCTCCGAGACCGTCGGCGACTTCGGTAACGACGCCGGTCTGGTCACGCCGATCCAGCTGATGCTCGGCGAGCCCGTCACCCCGCCGAGCGCCGCGCCGCGGTTTACCGGTCGGGCGCGGCCCGCGGTCGGGCCGCTGACGATCTCGGGACTGTCGGGCGCGCTGCTCAACGTGCTGCAGAAGGCCGGCGACCGCGTCGGGCGAACCGTGGTGGCGGCGCCCGGCTACGGCCCCGCGGGCTTCCCGCGCCAGCCACTGGTCCCGGGGGCGTCGGTGGGCGTCAGCTACTCGACGGGTGCGATCCCGGCGGGCGCGATCGGCACGGTCACGTACCGCGACGGGCGGACGGTGTACGCGTTCGGCCACGAGCTCGACGGCGCCGGGCGGCGGTCGCTGATGCTCCAGGACGCGTTCGTCACCGGCGTGATCGGCAACCCGAACGGCTCGAGCTACAAGTTCGCCGCTCCCGGGCACACGGAGGGGACCCTGACCAGCGACACGCCGAACGCGGTCATCGGTGTGGTCGGCGCGCCGCCCCGGGAGGTCCCGGTCAACGTGACCGCGCGCGATCTCGACAGCGGTCGCACGCTGTCGCTGCGCAGCGAGGTCGCCGACGAGACCGATATCGGGCTGCCGACCGGGTCATCACTCGTCGACGTGATCTCGCCGCTGGAGGCGGGGGAGGCGGCGACCGAGATCTTCGACGGCGCTCCGGCCGCCGAGTCGGGGCGGATGTGCGCCGAGGTGTCGCTGCGCGAGAGCCGCCGGCCGCTGCGGTTCTGCAATCGCTACGTCGGGATCGGCACCGCCGGCGACATGGGGGAGGTCCCGCCCGAGCTCGCGTCCGGCGTCACCAACGATCTGACGTCGGCGTTCGGGGTGCTCGAGAGCGCCCAGTTCGCCTCGCTGCACCTGACCCGGGTGAGCGCCCAGATCCAGGCCCGCCGTGGGCTACAGGAGGCTTCGATCCTCTCGGCCCACGGGCCGCGATCGGCGACGCCGGGTCGGCGGGTCAACATCCACCTGCGCGTACGCAGGTACCGGGGCGCCGTGCGGACCGTTTCGTTCGGACTGCGGATACCGGCCGACGCGCATCGCAAGCTGGTCGTGTCGCTGCACGGCCCGCCGCCCCCGGGCGCGCACTCGGCCGACGACCTGATCGGGGGGCTGAGCGACCTGCTGACGTTCACGGTTGGCGGGGCCGGGTCGCCTCCGAGCTCGATCGCCGAGCTGCGGCGGCAGTTTGCCTCGATCTCGTCCTACGACGGCGTGGTCGCCCGGATCTCCGGGCATGGGGTGCAGCGCGCCTACCGCGACCCGGCGCTGTTGATCACCGGCGCGGCGCGGCTGACGATCAGGGTGCGAGCACACCGGATGTGAACATCCGGGTGGGCGCGGAAGGTTCGCGCCGACGGTGCTGTCGTCTCGGGCGGGGGAACGTGCAACCCAGAACAGGAGGGTCGTCGTGTCCGAGACCATGCAGCGGCGCCTATCCGCGGCTGGTCACCTGCTCGGCGATCCTGTTCGTGATCACGCTCGCTCAAACCGGGATCGGGCACCTGATCACCGACGACAGCCACGACGGGCTGGTCGCTGTCCACATCCCGCTGGCGTTCGTGATTTTCGGCCTGACCACCTGGATCGCGGCCAAGGCGGTGGCGCTGGCGCGGGAGTGAGCCCGCGCCGGCTAGTGGGTTCCACTACCCCACGGGCTGGAGGTGCGACACCACCCCGCCGTCGACGATGGCGTGCACGGCGAAGCCCGCCGGCCCCTCGGCCAGCTCGAGCTCCTCGGCCGCGAAGTTCAGCCGAGCCTGCACGAACGTGCTCGGAATCGTCAGCGTCGGGCAGCCGGCGAGCTCACTCGCGAACGTGTGGTGGACGTGCCCGGCGACGATCCGCCGCACCTGCCGGTGGCGCGCGATGACCTCGCCGAGCGCGCGCCGGTCGGCGTCCGGAAGGCCGATCTCGTCCCACGGAGCAATGCCGGTGAGGGCCGGCGGATGGTGCATTGCGATCAGCGTCGGCAGCTCGGGCGCCGCGGTGAGCTCGGCCTCGAGCCAGCCGAGCCGCTCGCGATCGAGCGAGCCGGAATCCTCGCCGGGCCGCAGGGAATCGACCACGACCAGCCGCAGCTCGCCGCCGAAGTCGACCGAGTACTGCACGGGCTCGGCGCCGACGCCGGGGAGCCCGAAATTGCGGCGCAGCGCGCCGCGTTCGTCGTGGTTGCCGGGCAGCACGTAGACCGGCGCCCGCAACGGCGACAGCAGCTCGCGCACCTGCGCGTACTCGCTGTCGGCGGCGGTGTCGGCGAGGTCGCCGGAGACGAGTACCGCGTCCGGTTGCGGCTGCAGCGACCGGATCGCCTCGACCGTCGCCGCCAACCCGGCCACGGGGTCGCCGATGCCCCAGTCCGCGCCGATGTGCGGGTCGCTGAGCTGAGCGAGCAGCACCCGGCCGCGGGAAGCTCGATCGGTTGTCGACTAGAGGCGGTTCTCGATGCCCAGCGGCGGGGCCTGGACGGGCTCCGGCTCGGGAGCCTCCTGGCCGGTTGAAGCCTCGACTCCCAGCGCGTCGGCGAGCTCGCCGGACTCGTACATCTCGGCGACGATGTCGGCGCCGCCGACCAGCTCGCCGTCCACGAACAGCTGGGGGATCGTCGGCCAGTTCGACAGGGCCGAGAGCTCCTGGCGGATCCGCGGGTCGGGCAGGATGTCGACCGCCGCGAACGGCGTGCCCATCGTCTGCAGGGCCGCGACCGTGCGGGCCGAGAAGCCGCACGCGGGCGCGTTGCGGGGTGCCCTTCATGAACAGGATCACCCGGTTCTGCTCGATCGCCTTCTGAATCTCGTCGCGCAGGGGGTTGCTGCTTACGTCGCTCATGCGCTGTTCTCCGTTTCCGAGGCTTTAGTCTGAATTGACAGGGCGTGGATCCGGCCCCCCACCTCGGGCCCGAACACGTCGTAGACGAGGCGGTGCTGGGCGATGCGGGACAGGCCCGCAAAGGCCGGTGAGGACACGACCGCATTGAAGTGGTGCCCGTCGCCGGTCACGACCGCCGTCGCCTGCGGAATGCCGGCCTCGATGCGGGCCCTGAGCTCTTCCGGGGTAGCGGTGGTGGGGCTCGTTGACATATTTGAAAGCGTAGCGAGGTCGCAACGCTATACTTCGTGAAGCATGATCACCCTGACAGACAAGGGAGCCGAGAAGGTCCGAGAGTTCCTTTCCTCTCAGGCCGCTGTGGCCGACACCGCAGGACTGCGGGTCGGCGTACGTGGCGGTGGCTGCTCGGGCTTCCAGTATGCACTTGCGTTCGATGAGCAGCGCGACGGCGACACCGTGTTCGAGGACAAGGGCATCCGTCTGCTGGTCGACCACCCGAGCCTGGCCTACGTCAGGGGCTCGGTGATCGACTTCGTCGATGGGCTCCAGGGCGCCGGCTTCAAGGTCGACAACCCGAACGTGATCGCGGCCTGTGGCTGCGGCTCGTCGTTCCGGGTCGCCGAAGAAGAAGAAGTCTCGGCCGTCTAGCCCGGTTCGCCGGGAAGTTCGTTCCTTCGACGCGGCTCCGTCATGGAGTGGAACGTTGTGCCCGCTGAGCGGGAAGTTTGTTCCACTCGATGCGACGAGCGCGCCGAGCGGAACGTTGTTCCCGGTTGCCACCCGTGGGCGTCTGACCCCGCTCAGACCGGCGTGGCTCGGATCGAACGCCACAGGAACAGCGACGCGAGCGTCCGATGGGGGCGCCACGGCTCGCCGATCGGCTCCATCTCGGCGGGCTTGGGGAGCTTCTCGAAGCCCCAGTGGACCATGAACGCCCGCCGGATCCCGAGGTCGCCGACCGGCAGCACGTCGGGCCGCATGCAGCTGGAACATCAGGAACATGTGCGAGCTCCAGATGCCGATCCCGCGTACCGCGATGAGCTCGGCGATCACCTCGTCGTCGGGCAGCTCGTCGAGGCGCTCGAGCTGGAGCGAGCCGTCGAGCACGTGCTCGGCCAGCGACCGCAGGTAGGCAACCTTCGCGTGCGACAGCCCGGCGGCGACGCGCATCTCGTCCGGATCGTCGTCGAGCACCTCCTGCGGCGTCGGCGTCCGCCCGCCGTAGCGGTCCTTCAGGCGCCCGTAGATCGCGCCCGCCGCGATCGTCGACAGCTGCTGGCCGACGATCGAGCGCACCAGCGCCCCGTAGTGGTCGGGCGCGAGCCGCGACCGCGGATCCATCACGTTGTCGGCACCGACCTAGTCGATCACGGCCCGCAGCACCGGATCGGACGCCCGCAGCGCGGCCACGGCCTTCGCCCGGGCGGTCTCAGTGCTACGGCTGGCCGGCAACCGCCCCGGGTACGCCGGTGTTGGTCGAGTACTTGGGCTGGATCTTGGTGTCGGGCCGCAGCTCGTGGACCGCCTGCGCGACGGCGATCGCCGACTCGGCAAAGCCGGTGGCGATCAGCTTCAGCTTGCCGTCGAAGGTGGTGATGTCGCCGCACGCCCACACCCGGTCGAGCGAGGTCTTCATCACCTGGTCGACGACGATCGCGCCCTTGACGACCTCGAAGCCCCAGTCCTTCAGCGGCCCGAGCGCGGTCTTGAACCCGAGCTGCAGGAGGATCGCGTCGACCTCGATCTCGAGCTCGTGCTCCTGGTCCTCGGAGTGGAACAGCCGCACGCGCTCGATGCTGCCGTCGCCGTAGACCTCCTTGATCTGGAACGGCACGTGCAGCATCACGTCGCCGCGGTCGGCGGCCTCGAGCACCTGCCCGACCGTGAGCTCGTGGGCGCGGAAGCCCTCGCGGCGGTGGGCCAGGCGGATCTCGCTGGCGGTGTCGAGCAGGTTGACGACCCAGTCGCAGGCGGAGTCGCCGCCGCCGATGATCAGCACCCGCTTGCCTTCGAACACCGACTTCTCGCCGACGATGTAGTGGGCGCCGCGGCCCTCCCACGGGGTCATGTCGTAACCCGGGAGCCGCTTGGGCTCGAACGCGCCGTGGCCGCCGGCGATGATCACCGCGCGCGAGCGCAGGTCGCCGTGGTCGGTGTGCAGTACGACCACGCGGTCCTCGCCCTCGCCCTCCCAGGAGATCGTGTCCGCGGTGGTGTTGAGGTGCACGGGCACGTCGAACTGCTCGAGCGACTGCTGGCGCAGCATCTCGACCAGGTCACGGGCCAGCACCCGGGGGTGCCCGGGCACGTCGAAGATCCACTTCTCCGGATACAGCGTGGTCAGCTGGCCGCCCAGCTCGGGCAGCGAGTCGATCACCCGCGAGGACGCCTCGCGCATCCCCGCCCAGAAGGCGGTGCACATCCCGACCGGCCCGGCGCCGATCACCGTGATGTCGACGACCTCGTCGAAGTCGGAGGCGAGCTTGACCGGATCGGTGGTCACAGCGCCCTCGGCTCGGTCACGGTCAGCGCGGCTCCGTCGAGCGCGCCCAGCGCCCGCTCGACCGAGCAGGAGATGCAGGTGAACGTGGGCGTGTCGCGCAGCGTGTAGGAGCTCGACTCGGTGGTCCGCAGCCGCTGGACCAGGTCCAGGAAGTCCGCCGGGTTGTCGGTCTCGAACGCGACCACGAACTCCTGGTCGTCGAGCCCGAACGAGTAGGACGTGTTGATGTCCACCGACGGGAACTCGCGGCCGACCCGGATGTGGTCTTGCATGATCCGCCAGCGGTCGTCGGCGGGCAGCGCGTACCAGGCGCGGGTCTTGACGAACGGATACACGAACAGGTACTTGTCCTTGCCCGGCCGGACCTCCAGGCGCGACTCGTCGGAGTACTCCGAGGGCTTGGTCATCGCCAGGAACGAATACGGGATCGAGCACCACTTCATCAGCCCGCTCTGAGCCAGCACCACGTGGAACTCGTGGATCCGCTCGAGGTTCTGGGCCTGGCTGAGCAGCATCAGATCGGCGTCCCCGCGGGTCCCCACGAGCGAGAACGACCGCAGCAGGTGTCCGTCGGCGAAGTCCTCGCAGGCCGCGACGAACTCGCGCTTGTCCTCGGCGCGGCGGTCGTCGTCGAGCCGCCGCCAGGCAGGATCCACCGTGAGAAAGGTGTATTTGACGAAATGCCGTACAGGCACGACAAGTTGATGATACGCAGGCGTGTGAGCAGAAACCCGACCGGGCAGTCCGGTTAGTAGTAGGAGCATGTACATGCGGCGACAACCTCGACGGTCACGCGCGCGGGCCCTTGAAGCGGTCAGAGATCACGGACGTCGAGTGCCCAAGCCTCTAGGATGGGGAGCATGCGGATAGCGTTCGTTTCGCCCTATTCGTGGACGTATCCGGGGGGCGTAACCAGGCACATCGAAGCCCTTGCGGAGCGCTACATCGAGGAGGGCCACCACGTGCGGGTGCTGGCTCCGTTCGATCCCGTCGACCGGTTCGCCACGGTGCTGCACCGGGGCGCCAGTCCGCAGCAGGTGGAGGCGCCCGAGTACCTGATCCCGCTGGGCCGGACCGTGGGCTTCAAAGCCAACGGCGCGGTCTCGAACGTCTCGATCACCCCGTACGGCGTCGCCACGATGCAGCGCGAGCTACGCACGGGGCACTTCGACGTGGTCCACATCCACGAGCCGCTCGCCCCGCTGAGCGGGTGGGTGGCCACTGACTCGACGCGCCTGCCGCTCGTCGGCACCTTCCACGTCTACTCCGAGAGCAAGGTCTCCAACGGGATCGCGAGCCTGATCGGCGCCCGCCGCATGTTGAACCGCCTGCACGTCCGGATCGCGGTCTCCGAGGCCGCGGCCTGGAGCGGCAAGCGCTTCTTCGGCGGCCACTACCGCGTGATCCCCAACGGCGTCAGCGTCAACCCCGAGCGCGCCGCGATCGCCGCGCTGAGGCCGATGGGCGACCGCCTGCGGATCGTGTTCGTCGGCCAGGCGGTGGAGCGCAAGGGCCTGCCGCTGCTGCTGCGCGCATTCGAGGCGCTGCGCGAGCACATCCCCACCGAGCTGACGGTGATCGGCCCCGCGCCCGAGGATCTGGCGCCGGTGTTGATGGACTCGACCGGCGTGCGGATGCTCGGCAAGGTGTCAGACGAGGTCAAGCGCGAGGAGCTCGAGGCCGCCGACGTGCTGTGCGCGCCGTCGCTGGGCGGCGAGAGCTTCGGGATGGTCCTGACCGAGGCGTTCGCGGCCGGGACGCCCGTCGTCGCCTCGAATATCGCCGGCTACCGCGACGTCGTCCGCGACGGCGTCGACGGCGTGCTGGTCCCGCCCGCCGACCCGCAGGCGCTGGCCGAGACGCTCCGCGACCTCTACGAGGAGCCCGACCGCCGCGCCGAGATGGCCCAGAACGCCGCCACCGACGTGCAGCGCTTCGCCTGGCCGCGCGTGGCCGCCGAGGTGATGGGGGCCTACGAGGACGCGATCGCCACGCCCGAGCCCCAGCGCGCCGTGCAGCGCGCCGCGGTCCGGATCGGGGCGAGGTCCGCCGACCTCAAGCCCCACGCCCCCGCCCGCAGACTTCCCAGCCTCGAGCCCAAGACCCCGGCCGGCAAGCGCTCCGGCGCGGTGGCGATCGCCCGCCGCGTGGGGCTCGCGATGGTCTCGATCGGCGGCGCCGTGCTGGCGCTGCTGGCCCTGCAGAAGATCGGCCTGGCCAGCATCGCGGCAGCGCTGCTGCGCTCCAGCCCCGCGTTCGTGCTGCTCGGCCTCGGGGTGATGTGCGCCTCGATGGTGCTGCGCGCCTTCTCCTGGCACGCGATCCTGCGCGCCGCGCTGCCGCGCGCGCGGGTGAAGCTGTCCGATGCCGCCCAGGGGACGTTCATCGGCGTGCTGATGTCATCGACGCTGCCGGCCCGCCTCGGTGAGCCCGCACGTGCCCTGGTGGTGGCCCGGCGGACGGGGCGGCCGCGCGAGAACCTTCCGGTCGTGCTGGGCACGCTGGTGTCCCAGACGGTGCTCAACATCGTCGCGCTGGCGATCCTCGGAGCGATCATGTTCTCCTCGGTGGACCTGTTCAACGGCCACCAGAACGCGCTGCTGTTCGCGGCAATCGCACCGGTGGCGCTGCTGGTCCTGGTGCTGATCTCGCCGGTGATCCTGCGCGGCGCCGGCTCGCGTTCGGGACGGCTGCACGCGCTGCTGGACCAGGCGCGGCGCGGGATGGCCCGCGTGCGCGCCGGCCTGATCGTGTTCCGCAAGCCCAAGCTGGGTGCGATCGCGACGGTCTCGCAGCTCTCGGCCTGGGGCCTGCAGATGCTGTCCTGCTATCTGTTGCTCGACGCCCTGGGCCTGGCCAACCGGACCGGCATCGGCGCCGCCGCCGCGGTGCTGTTCGCGGTCAACGTGACCGCCGTGCTGCCGGTCACCCCGGCGAACCTGGGTGTGTTCCAGGCCGCCTGCGCCGCCGTCCTGCACACCGGCTGGCACGTCGGGTACGGGACCGGCGTCGCCTACGGCGTGATCCTGCAGGCGGTCGAGGTCACGACCGCGATCATGATGGGCATGCCCGCGCTGCTGAAGGAAGGCATGTCCTGGCGTGAGGTCAGGCTGCGCGCGATGCACGCCGCGCCGGTCAAGCTGCCGGCCCGGCCGAGCTCGCGCCAGCGGAGCTCGCGCGGCGGCGCGGTCGAAGCCGAGAGCTGAGCTCGCTCGAACCGGCTGCGCCGGCGCGTCAGCCCGAGATCGCGAGCTCGCTCGCGGGATCCGAGTCGGCCAGTGCGGCCGCGCGGCGTGGGGTCCTTGTCGGTCCCCGCGATCAGCTCGTCAGCGGCCTGGCGTTCGTTCTTGGGCAAGGAGCCCGACTTCATCCCGAAGTAAACGGCCTGCGGGTGGTGGGCGACGATCGCCAGCGTCGACTGCTCGGGCTCGACGGCGAAGCCTCCCGAGAGGCTGAGTCCGATCGACGGCGCATCGAGCAGCCGGAACACCTTCTCGTGCTCGGACTGCTCCGGGCACGCCGGGTAGCCCCACGAGTAGCGCCGGCCCTGGGCGGCCTCGATCCCCAGGTCCGAGCGGACCCGGGCGTGCATCCACTCGGCCATCCCCTCGGCGGTCTGGACGCCGAGGCCGTGGACGATACAGCTGCTCGGCGAACTCGCCGTCGCGCTCGAGCTCGGCCATCAGCTCGGTCACCTCGCTGCCGGCGGTGACCGCCTGGAGCGCGACCACGTCGATGCCCGACCCGACCGGGCGGTAGAAGTCGGCCAGGCAGATGCGGTCGTGCTTGGGCTGGCGCGGGAACACCAGCCGCTCGAGCTCGCGGGGGTGGGCGGGATCGAAGTCCTCGGGGTCCCAGACGATCAGCTCGTTGCCGTCGGAGTTGCAGGGGAAGAAGCCAAGCCGGGCACGCGGGCGCAGGTAGTCCTGCTCGCGCCACATCCGTTCCAGCCGCGGCTGGAACTCGTCGCTGACCAGCCGCTTCCATTCCTCGCCCTTGACTCCGCGGCCGCCCCAGTGCAGCTTGAACAGCACGTGGGTGTCGAGGTGGTGGTAGACCTCGTCCATCGGCACCTCGATCTCGCGGGCGCCCCAGAACGGCGGCTCAGGGATCGGGTTCGTGGTGTCGGTGGCGCTGCGGACCGAGTCGTCGGTCACCGGCGGGCCATTGTCGACTTCGGCCTCGGGCTGTTCGCGGAGCTGGCGGGCCGCGTCGCGGGTCTTGGCCACCAGCGCCTGGCGCTGCTCGGGGTCGATCAGCTGATCCATCTTCGCCAGGCCCTCGAACGCGTCCTTACAGTAGAAGACGCCGGGCTGGTAGATCTCGTCTGACTCGGTGCCGTGCGGGTACAGGATCCGCAGCCCGAAGTTGCGGTTGATCGCGGCGCCGCCGATCAGCACCGGGACGTCGCGGCCCTGCTCGTAGAGCTCCTGGACGCACGCGGGCATCTGCTTCGAGGTCGAGACCAGCAGCGCGGACAGCCCGATCGCGGTCGCGTTGTGGTCCTCGGCGGCGTCGAGGATCGTCTGGATCGGGACCTGCTTTCCGAGGTCGACGACCGTGTAGCCGTTGTTGGTAAGGATCGTGTTGACCAGCGACTTGCCGATGTCGTGCACGTCGCCGAACACGGTCGCGACCACCACGGTTCCCTTCGTGTAGCCCTCGAGCTTGTCCAGGTACTGCTCGAGCTGGGCGACCGCGCGCTTCATCACCTCGGCCGACTGCAGCACGAACGGGAGGATCAGCTCCCCGGCGCCGAACTTGTCGCCGACCTCCTTCATCGCCGGCAGCAGCACTGTATTGAGCGTCGGGACCGCGCCGATCTTCTCGACGCTGGCGTCGATCCAGTCCTCGACGCCCTCCTTCTTGCGCCGCAGGATGTGGAAGTGGAGCGCTTCCTCGGGCTCCATTCCCTCGGTCGGATCGACCTTGTCGGGCGCGTCGTCGGACGCTCCCTTGGACTCGAAGTGGGCGATGAACCGCTCGAGCGCGTCCTCTCGGCGGTTGAGCACCAGGTCGTCGGCGAGCTCGCGCTCCTGCTCGGGGATCTCGGCGTAGGGCGTGATGTGGTTCGGGTTGACCATCGCCAGGTCGAGCCCCGCCTCGACGCAGTGGTGCAGAAACACGCTGTTGAGCACGCTGCGGGCGGGGAGGCCGACCCCGAAGGACACGTTGGACACTCCCAGCGATGTCTTCACGCCGGGGATCTCGGCCTTGATCGCCCGGATCCCCTCGATCGTCTCGACCGCGCTGGGACGCCACTCGGCGTCGCCCGTGGTCAGCGTGAACGTGAGGCAGTCGAAGATCAGAACCTCGGGATCGAGCCCGTGCTCCTCGCAGCACAGCTGTGTGATCCGCTGGGCGACCTCGAGCTTGCGCGCCGCCGTCTTGGCCATTCCGACCTCGTCGATCGTCAGCGCGATCAGCGCGGCGCCGTGGGCGCGGGCGAGCGGCACGACTCGGTCAAGCTTGGCGCGGCCGGCCTCCAGGTTGACCGAGTTGACGATCGCCCGCCCCGGGATCTGCTGGAGCGCGGTCTCGATCACGTCCGGCTCGGTCGAGTCGACCTGGATCGGGGCGGGCTGGGTGAGGGAGATCCGCTTGACCACCTGGCGCATCTGCTCGGCCTCGTCCTGGCGCTCGGTCAGGGCCACGCACACGTCGAGTACGTGCGCGCCGCCCACGACCTGGTCCTCGGCGATCGTGAGGATCCCGTCGTAGTCATCGGCGAGCAGCAGTTCCTTGGCCTTGCGCGAACCCTGCGAGTTCACCCGCTCGCCGACCAGCGTCGGCGCCGGGTCCTGGACGAGCGAGGTGGCGGCGATCATGCTCGACACATGCGGCGGGCGCGGCTGAGGACGCTCGCCCGGGACGCGGCCCCGGACCCGATCGGCGAGCACCTCGATGTGCGCCGGCGTCGTCCCGCAGCAGCCCCCGACGATCGAGATGCCGTAGCGGTCGACGAACTCGCCGAGCACCTGGGCGAGCGGCTCGGGTTGCTCGGGGAAGATCGTCTCTCCGTTGGGGCCCTGGAGCGGAAGCCCCGCGTTCGGGATGCAGTGCACGGGCACCGGCGAGATCTCGGCGAGGAACCGGATCGCGTCGCGCATGTCCTCGGGCCCCGTGGAGCAGTTGAGGCCAATCGCGTCGACGCGCAGCGCCTCGAGCGTCGCCAGCACCGCGCTGATGTCGGTTCCGAGCAGCATCTTGCCGCCCTGGGGCAGTAACGACACGCTGCACTGGATCGGAACGCTGCGGCCCGCGGTCTTGAACGCCTCCCGGATCCCGAAGATCGCCGCTTTGACCTCGAGGATGTCCTGGGCGGTCTCGATGATCACGAGGTCGATGCCGCCGGCCAACAGGCCGCGCGCCTGCTCCTCGAACACGACGGCCAGCTCCGGGAACGTGATGCTCCCCAAGGTCGGATCGTCGCTGGCGGGCAGGAAGCCGGTCGGGCCGATCGAGCCGGCCACGAAGTTGTGCTCACCGGCCGCCTCGCGAGCGATCTGGGCCGCCCGCAGGTTGATCTCCTCGGTGTGGTCCTCGAGGCCCCACTCGGCGAGCTTCAGTCGCGACGCCTGGAACGTGTCGGTCTCGAGCACCTCCGCTCCGGCCTCGATCATCGAGGTGTGGACGCCCTCGATCACATCGGGCCGGTTGAGGACGAGTGCCTCGTGGCAGCGTCCGGGCAGCCGGTAGTCGCGCTCGAGGCTCAGGTCGAACTGCTCGAGCGTGGCGCCCATGCCGCCGTCGTAGACGATCACCCGCTCGCGGGCGGCCGCTAGGAAGTCGCGCATCAGGCCATGCTACCGAACCTTGACACGGTTGTGGCAAGGTTCGCTCTTCGAAAATTCTTACGAGCGGTGATCCAAGCATCCGCGCCGCCCGTATAGATCCCCGACAACCACCACTTGAGGGCTGGGAGCATTTCACTCGTGCATCGGGTGAGTGGGGGCTCGTCGTCCGATGACCGGTAGCGCTTGGGGCGGGCGCCCGGTCATCGGACGAGTCAGCGGACGGGGCCGCTCGCAGGCGGTCCACGGTTGGGCTCCGATCGGAGCCCGCTAGCGGTGAACCAGCCGCGACAGGACCACCTGCGAGCGTGTCCGCTCAACCGGCCCGTGACGCTGGAGCTCCATGATCAGGCGCTCCAGATCTGAATTGTCCTGCGTGCGCACGCGCGCGATCGCGTCGGCTTCGCCGGTGACGCTCCAGGCCTCGACCACCTCGGGGTAGCGGCGCAGGGTCTCGGCAACCTCGTCCAGCAACGTCCCGGAGGAGAAGAACAGCTCGATCAGGGCCTCGGTCCGGTGGCCGAACGCCTCGTGGTCGAGTACCGCGGTGAAGCCCTGCAGCTGACCGCCCTCGCGAAGCCTGTCGACGCGCCGCTTGACCGCCGGCGCCGACAGCGAAACGCGGCGGCCGATGTCGTCGTACGTGCGCCGACCATCTTCGACGAGCAGCGCAAGAATATGACGGTCATAGTCGTCCATGCTTTGATTTCTTGCGCAGAATACATGAATTTCGGGATCGACAACCGCCGGACCGGCCGCTAGGCTGCGATGTCGTGAGCGCCGTAACCGTAGCCCGGGTCCTGTTCGACGAGGCCCACAGCGAGGCCTGGACGATCCGTCCCGACGTCGCCCGTGAGATGCAGCCCGCCCACCCCGGCGACTCCTCCTACGCGGCGGCGGCCGCGGCGCTGTCCGAGCGCGACTTCGCCGTCGCCCCGAACGTGGCCGGGCCGCTCGACGCCGAGACGCTCACGGGCTGCGACGTGCTGGTGATCGCGCATCCGTCCGACTCGGCGTGGGAGCGGACGATCGGCTCCGGGCTCGCCCCAGCTCAGCGCCGGCGAGCTCGACGCGGTCGAGGCGTTCGTCAACCGCGGCGGCGGGCTGATCGTGCTCGGCGAGACCGAACAGGAGAAGTACGGCAACAACGTCAACGAGCTGCTCGCCCGCTTCGGCATCCACATCGCCAGCGACACCGTCCAGGACTACGCCCACAACCTGGGCGTCCCGAGCTGGATCCTGCCCGAGCTCGGCGAGGGAGCGCGCGGCCGCGAGGGTGACCTGCTGGCGCGGGTGGCCTCCGCCTGCCTGTACCGCGCGACCACGCTGAGTTCGATCAACGGCTCGCGCGTGCTGGCCCGCGCGCAGGCGACATCCTCGGCACCAGGGGCGCCACTGATCGTCGCCGAGGAGCACGGCCGCGGCCGCGTCGTCGTGCTCGCCGACTCGGATCTGTTCGGCGACGACTGCATCGATGAGCTCGACCACCGCGTGCTGTGGCTGAACATCGTCGCCTGGGCCGCGGCCGGCGGTCCCCCGGCCGATCGCGCCGCGCCGGTGCTGTCGCGGGTGGCTCGCACGCACCGACCCCGCGTGGGTGCAGCTGCGCGATGAGACCGACGCGCTGGCGCTGCTGCAGGCGCCCGACGGGTCGCTCGCCGGCGACGCCGCCGTCGCGAGCGGCCACGTGGACGCGATGATCGAGGCGATCGCCCGGCAGGAGTCGGGCTTCGCCCACCAGGCCGAGTACCTGCGCGCGGTTCGCGACGACCTCCGCGCGTGGGCCGACGGCGGCTTCGAGCGCCCCGACTTCACCCGCTCGCTCGACGCGTTCCGGCCCGAGCGCGACCGGCGCGACGGGGTCGAGAACCTGGTCGTGTTCCCGATGTACAAGCAGAACGGGTCGCGTGACACGTGCTTTGAGGCGCTGCTGATCCGGGTGCCGTGGCCCGAGCACGTGGCCGAGCTCGAGC
This sequence comes from uncultured Solirubrobacterales bacterium, assembly GCA_963831845.1. Lineage (GTDB taxonomy): Bacteria > Actinomycetota > Thermoleophilia > Solirubrobacterales > Solirubrobacteraceae > Palsa-465. Next base: position 52,339 of record CAWHRT010000023.1, read on the forward strand.
GGACCCGCTACGACAACGAGAAGTTCGTCCCGGTCGAGCTGATCGACTCCACGCGCGGCTATGACAGCGACTGCGCGACCCTGTTCCCCGAGACCGTGTCGGTCGCCGGGCGTCCGGTCAATCACTTCGGGGCGATCTTCTGCGATCGCGAGGCCGAGCGTCTGCGCCGCGTCGCCGGGGCAGCAGCCGACCTGCTGTCGCTGAACCTGCCGCCGGACGCCGCGGCGATGCTGTCGCGCGCCGACCTCTCCCAGCAGGCGTACATCCTCTGGGACCTGATCCACGATCGCGCCCACAGCCACGGCGATCTCCCGTTCGACCCGTTCATGATCCGCCAGCGCGCGCCGTACTGGATGTACGCGCTCGAGGAGCTGCGCTGTGACCTGACCGCGTTCACGCAGGCTCTGGAGCTCGAGGCCTCCGGCGTGGCGGCGGCGCGCAACGTCCAGTACGCGATCCTGCTCGACCGGCTGCTGCGCTTCCCGATCACCGGGCCGCGGCGACGAAACTACGACGGCCTCGGCGGCCAGCTGCTGTTCGCCTATCTGCACCGGCGCGGCTACGTCCACTGGACCGACAACCGCCTGACGATCGAGTGGGACCGGGTCTCCGAAGGCGTCACCGCGCTCCACGCCGAGGTCCAGGAGCTCTACCGGACGGGGATCGACCGCACCAAGCTCCAGCACTGGTGCGCCGCGCACGACCTGGTCGCGGCCAACGTCCCGCCCGCGGCCGGATCGCGCTGGGTCGCGGACGTGCGCGACTTCGAAGACCTCGAGGACCCGCGCCCATATGTGGACCTGGTGCTCGAGGACGAGTTCCCGCTGTCGATCTTCTACAGCTCTCTGCGGGCTAAGCTGCCCGCGTGAACAGCTCGCGCGGGTTCGCGTCCGACAACTCGGCGACGGTCCACCCGGCGGTGCTGGGCGCGATCGCGCGCGTGAACGTCGGACACACGTTCGGGTACGGACACGACGAGTTCAGCCACCAGGTCGAGGCGCGCTTCGCCGAGCAGTTCGGCGGTGACGCGCGGGCGTTCTTCGTGTTCAACGGGACCGCCGCCAACGTGCTGTCGATGCGCGCGGTCTGCCGGCCGTGGGAGGCCGTGATCTGCGCCGCGACCGCGCACGTCAACGTCGACGAGTGCGGGGCTCCGGAGGCGATCGCCGGCGTCAAGCTGCTGACCGTGGCCACCGAGCACGGCAAGCTGACGCCGGAGCTGGCCGAGACGCATGATCACCCGCGTCGGCGACGAGCACGTGGCCCAGCCGCGGCTGATCACGATCTCGCAGTGCACCGAGCTCGGCACCGTGTACACGCGATCCGAGGTCCAGGCGCTGGCCGGCTTCGCCCACGACCACGGGATGTTGCTGCACGTCGACGGCGCCCGGCTGAGCAACGCCGCCGCCGCGCTCGAGCTGCCGCTGTGGGCGATCACGTCCGACGCGGGCGTCGACCTGCTGTCGTTCGGCGGCACCAAGAACGGCCTGCTCGGAGCCGAGGCCGTCGTGTTCCTCAACCCCGAGCTCGCCGACGGGTTCGAGTACCTGCGCAAGCAGACCCTGCAGCTCGCCTCGAAGATGCGCTTCCTCGCCGCCCAGTTCGACGCGCTGCTGACCGACGAGTTGTGGCTCCGCTGCGCGAGCCAGGCGAACTCGATGGCGGCGTCGCTGGCCGGCGCGGTGCGCGACCTGCCGGGGCTCGAGATCACGCGACCGGTGCAGACCAACGCCGTGTTCGCGACGCTGCCCCGGTCCGCGACCGAGGCGCTCCAGCGGGAGTTCCCGTTCTACGTCTGGGACGAGCACACCGGCGAGGTTCGCTGGATGTGCTCGTGGGACACGACCCAGGACGACGTGGACTCGTTCGTCGACGCGATCAGCAGCGCGCTCGACTGACCGTCTGACCCGAGCCCTTCCCCGCGCCCGATCAGCGGAGTAGATTGCGCGTATCGCGCAGTCGAACGAGAGGGCTCCCCATGTACGAGAAGAACGGCCAGAAGTATTTTGTGGTCGATAGCCATCTGCATATGTGGTCGGCTGGTCCGGATAATTGGGTCGCGGGTCAGGAGCAGTATGCGAAGGGTTGGATTGATTGTTTTCATGCGTATATGGGTTTGGGGCCGCCGGAGACGCATTGGCCGATTGAGAAGTTCATGAGTTATACGCATGATGATTTCGTCAAGGATGTGTTTGAGGACGGTGGCGTTGATGTTGGGGTGTTTCAGTCGACGTATTTGCGTGAGTGGTACAAGACGGGGTTTAACACGGCGGCGCAGAACGCTGAGTTGTTTGAGAAGTTTCCGGACAGGCTGATCGTCAACGGCCGGTTTGATCCGCGTGATGGGGATCTCGGGTTGGAGCAGTTGGAGAGGGACGCGAAGACGTACAACCTGCGGGGCGTGAAGTTGTATACGGCGGAGTGGAATAACGGGTCGCGTGGGTGGCGGCTGGATGATGAGCAGACGAAGCCGTTTTTGGAGAAGTGCCGGGAGTTGGGGATCAAGAACATTCATGTGCATAAGGGTCCGACGATCTGGCCGTTGGATAAGGATGCGTTTGATCCTCGGGATGTTGATGAGGCGGCGACGGAGAACACTGATCTGAATTTCATCATTGAGCATGTCGGGTTGCCGCGGATCGAGGATTTCTGTTTTATGGCGACGCAGGAGCCGAACGTGTATGCGGGTTTGTCGGTGGTGATCGGCGGGTTGATGTACGCGCGTCCGCGGTTTTTTGCGAAGGTGATGGGTGAGTTGTTGTTCTGGGTGGGTGAGGACAAGATGTTGTTCGGCTCGGATTATGGGATTTGGGAGCCGAAGTGGCAGATCGAGGGGTTTTTGGATTGGGATTACCCCGATGACAGCTACAGCGATTATCCGCGGGTGAATGACGCGACGAAGCGCAAGATCCTGGGGTTGAACGCGGCGAAGCTGTATGGGATTGATGTGCCGGCGGGGTTGGGGCTGCCTGATGAGGCGGGGACGCCGGGCGCGCAGGACGACGCGCAGCTGGTCGAATCGGCATGAGCATGGTGGACCGGGTCATGGACGCCTTGGCGGGCGTCTATGACCCGGAGTTGGACGAGTCGATCACGAGCTTGCGGTTCGTGAGCGCGTGCGAGGTGTCCGACCGATGGGGATGTGCGGGTCGCGTTGCGGTTGCCGACGCCGCAGTGCGCGCCTAATTTCGCGTTTTTGATGGCGGCGGACGCGCGGCGGGTGGTGCGGGCGCTGCCGGGGGTGCGGGCGGTGACGGTCGTGCTGGAGGATCACTACACGGGCGATGAGATCAACCGGGCGATGGCGCGCGGGGATGGGTTTATGGGCGCGTTTCCGGGTGAGACGGCCGATGATGATCTGGAGGCGTTGCGGGAGTTGTTTGTGCGTAAGGCGCTGGTGGCGCGGCAGGGGCGGATTGTCGAGGCGCTGCTGGCCGAGGGCTGTCGGTGGAGCGGGTCGTGGCCGATGCGGGTCGCGGACCTGCCGGACGGCGTGGAGGCCCGGCGGTGCGTGGAGTTTCGCGCTCAGCTCGGGCTGGCTGCGGGTCCGGACGCGCCGGCGTTGGTGTCGGGGGACGGGCGAGCCGTGGCGCCGCGGGGCTGGAGCGGTGGCGGCGGATGGCGCGTCTGGTCCGGACCAGCCTGGAGGCGAACGGGGGGATCTGCAGGTCGATGTTGGGTTCCGGCATGGATTGTAGACGAGCAGGAGATATGGTGATGAAGGCGGCGCGGTTGCATGCGTATCACGAGGCGTTGAAGCTGGAGAGCATCGATGAGCCTACGGGTGGCGGGGCCGTTTGATGTGGTGGTGCGGATTGGGGCGGCGGGGTTGTGTCGGACGGATTTGCATATTCAGGAGGGGCAGTGGGCGGAGAAGTCGCAGGTGCGGTTGCCGTATACGCCGGGGCATGAGAACGCGGGTTGGGTGCACGAGGTCGGGTCGGGCGTGAGCAACGTGGCGGTGGGGGATACGGTGATCGTGCATCCGTATATCTCGTGTGGGTTGTGTGGGCCGTGTCGGCGGGGCGATGACATGCATTGCGTGAGTGGGTCGTTTCCGGGGATTGATCGTGATGGTGGGTTCGCGGATTTGTTGTTGACGTCGGCGCGGTCGGTGGTGAAGCTGGATCCGTCGTTGCATCCGAAGGACATCGCGGCGTTGGCGGACGCGGGTCTGACGGCGATTCATGCGGTCAAGAAGGCGATCCCCGTGCTGGGAGCGGGTACGAACGTGGTGGTGATCGGCGCCGGGGGGCTGGGGCATATCGGGATCCAGTGCCTGAAGGCCTACACGCCGGCGCAGATCATCGTGATCGACCCGTCCGAGAAGGCGCTGGCGTTAGCGACCGAGGTCGGGGCCGATCGCGCGGTGAAGGTCGACGGCAGTCAGGTCGAGACCGTCCGGGAGCTGACCGATGGGCTGGGGGCGGAGGCGATCATCGATTTTGTGGGGGAGAAGGGCGCGATCCAGGACGGGATCGAGATGGTCCAGGACGGCGGTTTTTATTACGTGATCGGCTACGGGGAGAACATCGACATTCCCACGATCGACGTGATCAGCCGCGAGATCAGCTTCATCGGCAACCTCGTCGGGACCTACACCGACCTCGCCGAGCTGATGACCCTGACCGCGCAAGGGAAGGTCAGCCTGCACACCAGCACCTACCCCCTAGAGAACATCAACGACGCGATGGCCGACCTCGACGGCGGCCGCCTCCAAGGCCGCGGCATCCTAATCCCGCAGGCCGCCTAGCCGACGACCGACAACACCAGCGCGGACGGGTGCTCAGAGCCATGGAGCAACTCGATGTCGACCGCCTGCAACCTGGTCGCCCGGTACGGGTCCTCGCCCGTGCCAGGGTTGCGGGCGTAGCGCGGGTGCGCGCCCGAGGAGACCTGCAGGCGGATGCTGTGCCCGGCGGCAAAGCGGTGCGCGCACGGCCACAGCTCGAGCTCGACGCGCCATAGGTTCTCGCCGGCGAGCTCGAACCGTCCCGGTGCCACTCGTGCCAGCGCGTCGCACACGTTCCACGACGCGCCGTTGAGGTCGACATCACACACGCGCGCGAACACGTCGAAGTCGGGCCTGCTCGCGCGTATATACAGCTCGACCGACACGGGGCCGATCGCCTCGAGCGCTTGGTCCAGTGCGGCGGTCGTGTAGGTGAGCACGTCCGGGCGCGCCTCGAGCTCGCGGTTGTCGACGACCGCCTCGCGTGAGAGCAGGACCGGTCCGCCCAGCGAGGGCGTCGGATCCGCGGGGTCGTAGCGGTACCCGTCCGCACCGGCCGATCCGCCGGCGCCGGGATCCGCCGGGCGCGCCGGGCTCGAGCCTGCCGTCGTCGGCGAGCCACAGCTGCTGCGGCTCGGCGCCCGGGGGCGGCCAGCCGGGCAGCTCGCGCCAGCCGTTGCCGACCCGCTCGCCGGTCACGAACACGCTGACGCGGGCGGGACGCACGAGCCGGTCGTCGTCGAGCAGCCGGGCGCGCAGCCACGCGATCCCCTCCCGGATCCCGGCGCCCAGCAGATCAGACGAGGAATGCGTCCACGGACCGATCACCAGCTGCGGGTCGTGGCCGGCCGCCTGCAGCGCCTCGAAGTCGTCCAGCATCCACGGCAGGAAGATGTCGTACCAGCCACCCATCAGGTGCACCGGCGCGGACACCTTCTCGACCCCCGCGGCGTAGTCACGCCTGACCCAGTAGGAGTCGTCGCGAGCCGGATGGGCGACCGCCTCGCGAAACCAGCCGATCTCCGAGCCGGTGGCCAGCTCGTCGATCTCCCCGATCGGAAGCTCGTCGAGCACGGCGGGCAGCCTGCGCAGGGCACGGGCGATCGCCACCGGAGCCAGCCGCCGCTCCTGCTCGGCGACGAGCACCAGCCACGACGCCGAAGTCTCCAGTGACAGGCTGCCGCCCGCGTACGTCTGGCCGTGGAACTGCGAGGCGCTGGCCTGGATCGCCAGCGCCACGAGATCGTCGCCGGCGTCGGGCGCGACCGCCCACTGCACCAGGCCTAGGTAGCTCGGGCCGACCATCCCGATGCGGTCGGCGTGCCACGGCTGCTCCCGGAGCCAGCGCAGTGTGGCCAGCCCGTCGGCGCGCTCGTCGAACGGGCTGAACTCCCCCTCGGAGCCAAACGTGCCACGGACGCTCTGGGTCACCACCTGCAGACCCCGCTCGGCCAGCAGCCGCCCGTACAGCAGTCCGGTGAAACCGGTTCGGCCGTACGGGGACCTGACCAGGACGGTGGGCTGCGGTCGACCGTCGGCGTCGGTCGCGACCCAGCGATCGGCCAGCAGCACCGCCCCGTCATCCATCGTCACGGGCAGATCCGCCTCGTGGGTCACGTCGTGGGTCTGCGGCTGGGCGAGGCCCATCCGCCGGGCGATCACCTCGCTGGCAAGGGTCATGAGACGATCGTAAGCGCTGCGCCCAATCGACCAGAAACGGAGCGTCCGATGTCCTACAGCACGATCGCCTACGCCGTCGACGGACCGGTCGCGCGGATCACGCTGAACCGGCCCGAGGCACTCAACACGATCGTGCCGCCGATGCCCGACGAGGTGCAGGACGCGGTCGGGGCCGCCACGCGCGACGGCGACGTCAAGGTGATCGTGGTCCGGGGCGCCGGGCGCGCGTTCTGCGCCGGATACGACTTCGGCGGCGGCTTTCGCCACTGGGACGAGCACCTGACCACCGACGGCCGCTGGGATCCCGGCAAGGACTTCGCGACGGCGACCGACCCGCAGCTGTCGCCCACCCAGAAGCTGATGAGCGTCTGGCGCGCCTCCAAGCCGGTGATCGCGCAGGTGCACGGGTGGTGCGTGGGCGGCGGCAGCGACTTCGCGTTGTCCGCCGACCTGGTGGTGGCCAGCGAGGACGCCGTGATCGGCACCCCCTACAGCCGCATGTGGGGCGCGTACCTGTCGGGGATGTGGATCTACCGGCTCGGCCTCGCGCGCGCCAAGTACCACGCGCTCACCGGCCGTCCGCTGACCGGCCGGCAGGCGGCGGAGATCGAGCTGATCAACGAGGCCGTCCCGTTCGCGGAGCTCGAGCAGCGCGTCGGCGCCCTGGCCGCCGAGCTGGCCTCGATCCCCTCGTCGCAGCTATCGGCGATGAAGCTCGTCGTCAACCACGCCTACGAGAACATGGGTCTCGCCTCTACGCAGACGCTCGGGCCGATCCTCGACGGCTTGATGCGCAACACGCCCGACGCGCTGGCGTTCGTCGAGCGGGCCGAGCGCGAAGGGGTGAGCGCCGTCGCGGCCGCGCGCGACGCGCCCGTTTCGCGACTACAGCCAGGCGCCGCCGGAGCTGCGACCCGACCCCGGCAACGTGCTCGCCCCCTGAGCCTGCGTCCGGACGTCGAGGCCATTGCCGGCGACGACCGGCCGCCTGACCGCCAGTGCCGACGGCGACATTCCGGCCAGCCGGGCGCTCTCGCGGGAGAGGTGAGCCTGGTCGGCATAGCCGCTCTCGAACGCGATCCTCGCCAGGTCGGGACGACCCGGCGCGCGATCCAGCGACCCCAGGAAGTGCCGGAAGCGGATGATCCGCTGGAGCATCTTGGGCCCGTAGCCCACCGCGGCGTCGAACCGCCGCCGCAGCTGGCGCTCCCCGAGCCCCACCGCCCGCTCGATCTCGGACACCCTCGTCCGCGGCCACGCCAGCAGCACCGTCGCCTCGCGGATGGCCGGATCGGGAGGCCGGGCTCGCGCCCGGTCCTCGGCCGCCTCGGCGAGCCGCGCCAGCGCCACCTGCGGCGGCAGCTCGGCGGGCAGCCTTCTGGCCAGGTCGCGGTCGAGTTCGGCGATGTCGACCCGGCGGTCGCGAAGCTCGTGCAGCGGCGGCCCGAGGGCGAACCCCGCGCCCGGCCGGAAGCGCACGCCCACGATCACGTCATCGGGCGCGATCGTCGTCGGCGCCGGGCCGGTGTCGGGACCGGCGACGAACGCCCCCTGTCCACGCTTCCAGATCAGATCGACGCACCCGTCGGGCAGGATCAGCGTCGGCCCGGCCGGGTCGGCCGGTGCCGAGCGCGTCCACAAGCAGGCCACCGATGCCCGCAGCGCCGCCGGCGCGGGCCACTCCTCGTATCCGCCGTCGGCGTTCACGACCGCGGGTAGTGGAAGGCCTGGGTCTGGGTGACCTTGGCCGCGAGCTTGCTGTCGTCGCGGTGCAGTTCGGTCTCGACCACGATCAGCGTCCGCCCGCGGTGCAGCGGCCGTGAGTTCGCGGTTACCGCGCCCTCCCGGACCGCCCGCATGAAGTTCGTCTTGGATTCGATCGTCGCGGTGCCGGTCGCGCCCTCGGGCAGGTTCAGGTACGCACACGTGCCACCGGCGTTATCGGCGAGCGCCATCAGCGCGCCGCCGTGCATCAGCCCGCCCATCGTGCACAGCTCCGGGGTCCACGGCAGGCGCGCGGACACCAGGTCCGGACCGGCCTCGAGCATCTCGATGCCGAGTGTGGCCGCGAACGGGATCAGTTCGCGCAGCATCTGCAGGTCTGACTCGGGCATGGCGCTCGCAGACGAGGGTATCGCCGTCAGCCGGAGCTCTTGACCGTTACCAGCGCGGCGCTGTAGCGACCGACTTCGACGCGGTACCCAGTCGCGCCGGGCGCGACCGTCTGGGTGGTCTGCGTGCCTCGCCACCTCCCGTCACGACCCAGCCACTGGCCGCCGAGGGTCACGTGCGAGGTGGCGGTCGCCGACGGAGCCGTCAGCCGGGCGACGGTCGCCGGGCCGTCGGCGGGGATGCGGAGGTCGACCGTGGCCGGCCTCGGGCCCTTGTCGATCGCCATCACGTGCAGCTGCCCGTCGTCGCGGACCGCCCACACCTTGACGCGCTGCGCCGGCCGGGCGCTCTCGCGCACCGGCACCAGCGTGCCCGGACCTGGGCCGAGCATCCGCCGGAAGGCGATCAGGCCGTAGAGCAATGGCCGCGCGGCCAGGCCCTGACGGCCCAGCTTGAACGCGGCGTTGACCGCGTCGGTGCGGACGTGCACGTTGACGCCGCTGACCCCGGCGCGCATCAGCTCGAACAGCGCGTCCGGCGCCCACAGCGCGGTGGCGAACGTGTTGCTGACGCCGGGCAGGCCGCCGCAAGTGACCGAGTTGATCTCGGTGAGACGTAGCGGCAGCCCCGCCCGCCGGGCGACTGCGACGGCCGGCTCGAGCGAGCGCGCGACGCCCGCCGATGCCTTCTCGCTGAGCACGCGCGCGACCGTCGGGTAGCTGCCCGATGCGGGCGAGACGCACGCCGAGTACGGATAGCGGTGGGCGGTGACCGTGGTCAGGCGGTCGTGCTCGCGCGCCACCACGTCCGAGATCCACGACAGGTGCCGGGTCGGGTTGGCGACGGCCGGACCGAGCAGCGGGGTGCCCGGCGCGATCCGGCGCAGCAGCCGCGCGTACGTGGCGAAGTCGCGGCTGTAGTCGGCCGGGGTCATGGTCTGCGGCAGGCTCCCCACCCGCGAACCGGTGCGGGCCATCCGCGTCAGCCAGAACCAGCGGCTGTAGATGTCGGGCTCGTTGCCGATCTCGAAGCCGTCGATGCTCCCGCGCGGGAGCTCGGCCTCGGCCGCCCGGGCCCAGTCCATCGCGATCGCCGGACGGTCGGTGATCAGGTTCAGATCGAGGATCACGTGCGCGCCGGTGTCCGCCACCAGCAGCCGCGCGGCCCGCAGCCACGCGGGCGTGAGCTGGAACATCCAGCGCGGCACGCTGCGCACGGCGGGCTCCCAGAAGGTGTGATCGGCGGAGTTGCCGCCGACCCGGATCAGGAGCGGTCCGTCTCCCGGCGCGTGCAGCAGCGACAGCACTCGCCCGAATACGGTCATGTGGCCCTCGTAGCCGGGCAGCGACCAGTACTCGGTCGACAGCCCCAGGAACGACCGGGGGATGGGTCGCCCGGTCGCGTCCGGGGCGATCGTCGCGACGACCGTCCACTGGTGCGGGCCACGAGCCCCCGAGTGCGCGTCGCGGGTCGCGGCCCTGGTGACGGCGTCGTGATCGGTCAGCGCAACCAGAACGAACGTCAGGACCAGCACCGCCGACAGCACGCCGGCCGCGAGCCGCGCAAGTCCACGACGACGCCGTCTCCGACCGGGGCGAGCACTGCCGCTACTCACTGCGCGGGACGATATTCCCGCCCGCGTCCCGAGGAGCCGGGGTCAACGAGGCCGTAACTGCGCCCTCACCGGGTCCTAACCCGGGTGGTCTCACAGCTCCCAGAAATGCGACACGTGCGCCGCCACGCGGGACGTCACCAGCGGATCGGGAGCGATCGACTCCGCCTCGCCGGCGCCGCCGAGCGCGGCCACCGTGGCCACCGTGCTGGCGGCGAGCGCGTCGAGGTCGTAGCCGCCCTCGAGCACGGCCCCCACGGGCGCGGCGAGCGTGCGCGCGGCGTCGCGCACGTGACACGCCATCTGGGCGAACGAATCCGAATCCAGCAGGCACCCGCCGAGCGGATCGTCGCGGTGCGCATCGAACCCGGCGGAGATCAGGATCAGCTGTGGGGCGAACTCGAGCGCGACCGGGATCACCACGTACTCGACCAACGACAGCCACACCTCGTCGGTCGCGCCCGACGGCACCGGGAGGTTGAGCGTGAACCCACGGCCGTCGACCGAGCCCGCGTCGGTGATCTTGCCGGTGCCCGGGAACAGGTCGCCCTGGTGGATGCTGGCGTACAGCACGTCGCTGCGCCGGCGGAAGATCTCGGCGGTGCCGTTGCCGTGGTGGACGTCCCAGTCGACGATCAGCACCCGCTCGAGGCCCAGCTCAGCGACCGCCAGCTGTGCCGCGATCGCGACGTTGTTGAACAGGCAGAACCCCATCGCGCGGTCGCGATCGGCGTGGTGGCCGGCCGGCCGCAGGCCGCAGAACGCCGCGTCGGCCTCGCCGGTGACGAGTGCCTCGGTCATCGCGCAGGCACCGCCGGCGGCGTGGACCGCGGCGCGGTACGACTGCGGAGTGACGACCGTGTCGGCGTCGATCTCCACCGGCCCGGACTCCGACAGGCCGGCGATGTAGCGGACGTGCTCGGGGGTGTGGACGAGCTCGAGCCGGGACTCGTCCGCGGCCGGCGCCTGGCGGCGCTCGCAGCCCAGCCAGTCGGCCGCGGCCATCGCGCGTTCGATCGCTTCGATCCGCTCGGGGACGTCCGGATGCTCTGCAATCAGCGAGCGGGGGTCGGGTTCGAGCGACGACGGGTGGTGGAAATAGAGCATCGCGTGGCTGAGGCTAGACACGCCGGGCCGCCCGGTCCGCGCCGCTCGCATCTATGACTTGACAGCTATATAGCTGAACAGCTATAAAGGTCAGGATGACAGCGTTCGACGTCATCGCCGAACCCAATCGCCGCCGGATCCTCGATCTGCTGCGCGACTGCGAGCGACCCGTGGGGGAGCTGGTCGATCGGCTTCAGGTGAGCCAGCCGGCCGTCTCCAAGCACCTGCGGATCCTCCGCGAGGCGGGGCTCGTGCAGGTGCGCGGCGATGCGCAGCGTCGTCTCTACAGCGTTCGAGCCGAGCCGCTGCGCGCGATTGACGAATGGCTCATGCCCTACCGGGCGATGTGGGCCTCGCGCCTCGACGACCTCGAGCGCCATCTCGACGAGATGTCCGACAGCTGACCACAAGACAACCCAGAGGAGAACCACATGTTCGGAACCCTCGACACCCTGCAGGACGGACGTTCACAGCTTCGCTTCACGCGCGCGCTGGCCCACCCGCCGGAGAAGGTGTGGGCGGCGATTACCGAGCCGGAGCACCTGGCCCACTGGTTCCCGACGACGATCGACGGCGAACGCGCCGCCGGAGCACCCCTGCAGTTCACGTTCCCCGGCGGCCAGTTGCCTCCGTTCGAGGGCGAGATGCTGGCCTACGAGCCGCCGTCGCTGATGGAGTTCCGCTGGGGCTCCGACGTCGTGCGGCTCGAGCTGCACCCGATCGAGGACGGCACCGTGCTGACGCTGCTGGACACGCTCGATCAGCGCGGCAAGGCGGCACGCGACGGCGCCGGCTGGCACACCTGTCTGGACGCGCTCGAGCGCGAGCTGGGCGACGACTCCGACGCGCGCGACGAGATGAACCGGTGGAAGGACGTCCACGTTCACTACGTGGAGAGTTTCGGACCCGAGGCGGCGACGATCGGACCGCCCAAGGGGTTCGAGTGACCCGCGGGCCGGCGACCTAATGGGCTCCACTGGAATGTTTCGGTGGGGTCCACTAGCTCGGGTCGCCGCGGTGGGCGATCCAGTCCTCGATCGTGATCGCCCACCGCTCGTGGTCGCGCCACGCGCCGCCCACCCTCAGGTACCTGACCGAGTACCCCTCGCGCTGGAATCCGCAGCGCCGGGCCAGCGCGATCGACGGCTCGTTGCCGGGCTGGATGTTGGCCTCGATCCGGTGCAGGTTCATGTCCGAGAACGAGTGGAGCAGCGTCAGCTGCATCCCCTCGGTCATATAGCCGTGGCCGGCGTAAGCGGCGACGGCACCGTAGCCGAGGAACGCGCTCTGCAGCGGTCCGCGGATGATCCAGCTGAGGTTGAAGAACCCGAGCAGCGCGCCGTCCTCGAGGCGTTCCACGAACAGCGGCTCGAAGAACTCCTGGTTCACCCTGCGCAGCAGCACGTCGAACGCCTCCGGGGTGGTCGGCGGCTCCAGCCAGGGGTGGTGGAACTCGCGGCTGGCCCGCATCGCCCGGAGGAACTCGTCCTGATCCTCGGCTCTCGGCGAGCGCACCCGCACGCGCGGCTCAGCCAATCGCGACCGCCTGCCCCGCGTCAGCCGCCGCGTACAGCGCCTCGATCGCCCGCGCCTGCGCGACCGCATCCTCGCGCCCGAGCAGCAGCTGCGCCTGGCCGCGGATCGCCGCCGACATGTTCTCGGCCTCCAGCCGGTAGGAGTTGACCGGCTCGATCGCGATCAGCTCGACGCCGTCGGGGCGCCGCAGCTGGATCACCGGATCGAGGCAGTGCCACGGGTCGTCCAGGAACAGCGACCCGTCCTCGCCGACGACTTCGAGATCGTCGCGGATGGTGAGCGCCAGCCCGGCGTCGAAGTGCGCGATCACGTCCCCGGGGAACCGCAAGATGCCGGCGAACGCGACGTCGATTCCGTCGCCACCGAGCTCCTGCTCGCCGGTCACCCGCTCGGGCTCGCCGCCGATCAGGCGCGCGCCGCTGACGCAGTAGCAGCCCACGTCCATCAGCGCGCCACCGTCGAGCGCGGCGCTGAGCCGCACGTTGCGAAGGTCGGGCTCCGAAAAGCTGAACGACGCCCGGATCATCCGCACTCGCCCCACCGCGCCCTCGGCGACGAGCTCGGTCAGCCGTCGGGTCTGGGGATTGTGGCGGTACATGAACGCCTCCATCAGCAGGCGGCCCTCGCGCTCGGCGACGTCGAACGCGCGCTCCACCTCGTGCGCGCGGCGGCCCATCGGCTTCTCGCACAGCACGTGCTTGCCGGCCTGCAGCGCACGCTCGGTCCACTCGACGTGCATCGAGTTGGGCAGCGAGATGTACACGGCGTCGACGCCGGGATCGGCCAGCAGCGCGTCGTAGTCGCCATGCGCGCGCTCGATCCCGTTCTCCCTCGCGTAGGCCTCGGCGCGGTCGCGATCACGGCTGGCCACGGCCACCACCTCGACCTCGGAGGACTGACGTGCGCCGTCGAGGAACTTACGGTTGATGCGCGCGGTAGACATGATTCCCCACCTGACGACCATGCAAGGGACACTAATCAACGTTGAGTGATCGCGTCACCGTGTTCGCTCCCGGTCGCGTCAACCTGATCGGAGAGCACACCGACTACAACCTCGGGCTGGCGCTCCCGTTTGCGATCAGCGAGGGCGTGACCGTGCAGGGGCAGGCGCTCGACGCGCCGCGGATCGAGACGACCGCGGTCGACCTCGATGGCCGCGACAGCTTCGAGCTGGCCGATCCGCCGCCGGCTCGCGGGTGGCGCGCGTTCGTGCGCGGCGCCGCGGCCGAGCTCCAGCGCGCCGGGGTGCCCGTGCGCGGCGCCCGGCTGCGGATCACCGGGGACGTCCCGCGCGGGGCCGGGTTGTCGTCTTCGGCCGCGCTCGAGGTCGCGCTGACGCTGGCGATGGTTGCGCTCAGTGGCGAGCCCGAGTGCGACCGCGTCGAGCTGGCCAAGATCTGCTCGCGGGTCGAGAACGAGTGGGTGGGCGCGCAGACCGGCTTGCTCGACCAGCTGTCGTCGCTGCTGGGCGAGGCCGACCGGGCGCTGCGGATTGACTTCCGGTCGCTCGACGTGCAGACGGTGGCGCTCGAGCTCGGCGGCTACTCGCTGGTCACGCTCGACTCGGGCGAGCGCCACACCCACGCCGGGTCGGGCTACAACGAGCGCCGCGAGGAGTGCGCCGCGGCGTCCGAGGCGATGGGCGTGTCGAGCCTCCGCGAGGCAACGCTCGCGGCGGCCGAGGAGCTTCCCGAGCCGCTGAACCGGCGGGCCAGGCACGTGATCACCGAGAACGAGCGGGTCGACGCCGCCGTCGGCGCGCTCGAGCGGCGCGACATGGACGAGTTGGGGCGGCTGCTCGACGCGTCCCACGCGAGCCTGCGCGACGACTTTCAGATCTCGACCCCCGCCGTCGAGGCGGCGTATCGGCGGCTGCATGACGCGGGCGCGCTCGGCGCGCGGATCGTCGGCGGCGGCTTCGGCGGCAACGTGCTCGGGTTGTTCCCGCCCGATGCGGTGGCGCCGGACGAGGCGCTCGAGGTGCGGCCAGGTCCCGGCGCTAGGCTGCTGGCGTAGATGACCGAAGGTGACCTCCAGGCTCTCGAGCGGATCGTCGGCGCGCACGGGCGCTTCGGCCACCGCGAGCACGTCGAGCTGGCCTGGACGTACCTCGGCCGCTACCGCCTCGAGCAGGCGACCGATGCGATGAGCGCGGCCGTGCGCCATCTGGCGAGCGAGCACGGGATGCCCGATCGCTACCACGAGACGATCACGCGGTCGTGGGTGCGGCTGGTCGACGTCCACCGTCGGGACTCGGACGCCGGGTCGTTCGACGAGTTCATCGCCGGCAACTCCGGGCTGCTCGACCGGCAGCTGCTCGAGCGCCACTACAGCCGCGAGCTGATCGCCAGCCACGGCGCCCGCGCGGAATGGACCGAGCCGGACCTGCGGCCGCTGCCGGGCGTGCGCTGATCCGCCGGTGGACCGCGTCGAGCTGACACCGGACGGGTTGTCGCCCGCCGACGTGCTGGCCGTCGCCCGCGGTGACGCGCCGGTGACGGTCGGCGCCGATGCACGCGCGGCGATGGAGCGCAGCGCCGCCGTGGTCGAGGTGCTCGCCCGGTCCGAGGAGCCCCACTACGGGATCTCGACCGGCTTCGGCTCGCTGGCGCTGGTCCGGATCGCGACCGACGGCCGCGAGCAGCTCCAGCGCGCGCTGGTCCGCTCGCACGCCGCGGGGATCGGACCGCCGATCGAGCGCGAGGTCGTGCGGGCGATGATGGTCCTGCGCGCGCGTTCGCTGGCGATGGGCTGCTCGGGGACGCGCCCGGCCGTGGCCGAGGCGATCGTCGGGCTGTTGAACGCCGGGCTCACGCCGGTGGTCCCCGAGCACGGGTCGCTGGGGGCCAGCGGCGACCTGGCGCCGCTCGCCCATTGCGCGCTGGCGCTACTGGGCGAGGGCGAGGTCGACGGGCCCGACGGCGCCCGGGCGCCGGCGTCGGTCGCGCTCGCCTCCGCCGGGCTGGAGCCGATCGAGCTCGGCCCCAAGGAGGGGCTGGCGCTGATCAACGGCACCGACGGGATGCTCGGGATGCTGGTGCTGGCGATCGAGGACCTGCGGCAGCTGCTGCGGGTCGCCGACGTGGCCGCGGCGATGTCGGTCGAGGCGCTGCTCGGGACCGACCGCGCGTTCGCCGAGGATCTGGTGGCGCTGCGCCCGCAGCCGGGCCAGGCGGCGAGCGCGGCGAACCTGCGCGCGCTGCTGGCCGACTCGGAGATCGTCGCCAGCCATCGCGAGGGCGACCCGCGCGTCCAGGACGCGTACTCGCTGCGCTGCGCGCCGCAGGTGACGGGCGCCGCCCGCGACACGCTCGACCACGCCGCGCGGGTCGCCGACGCGGAGCTGCGCTCGGCGATCGACAACCCGATGGTGCTGCCCGACGGCCGCGTCGAATCCTGCGGCAACTTCCACGGCGCGCCGGTCGCCTACGCGTGTGACTTCCTCGCGATCGCGGTCGCCGACGTCGGCGCGATCGCCGAGCGGCGCACCGACCGGCTGCTCGACGCCACCCGCTCGCATGGGCTGCCGCCGTTCCTGGCCCAGGACGCCGGCCTGGACTCGGGGATGATGCTCGCCCACTACGCGCAGGCGGCGATCGTGGCCGAGAACCGCCGCCAGGCCGTGCCGGCGAGCGTCGACACGATCCCCACCAGCGCGATGCAGGAGGACCACGTGTCGATGGGTTGGGGTGCCGCGCGCAAGCTGAGGGTGGCGGTCGACGGGCTCCGTCGGGTGCTGGCGGTCGAGCTCGTATGCGCCGCCCGGGGGCTCGATCTGCGCGCGCCGCTGCGTCCCGGGCCGGCGACCGCGGCGGCGCTGGCGTGTGTGCGCTCGCGCGTGGCCGGCCCCGGTCCCGACCGGTTCATGGCGCCAGAGCTCGCGGCCGCCGAGGGGTTGCTCGCCTCGGGGGCGCTGCTGGCCGCGGTCTCTGGGGTGCTCGGCGAGCTTCGCTGAGCTCCGAGGGGTCGGGAGCTGGCGCGGGCGGGACCGGGAAGTTCGTTCCTCTCGGCGTGTCGCTGGTCCCGCGCGGAACGAACTTCCCGCTGGAGCGGGAACTTTGTTCCTTCGGGCGGGCGGGCGACGTCGAGGGGAACGAACTTCCCGCCGAGTCCGGGCGGTTCGTCACATCGGGCGCGCCCTGACCGCCGCGTGTAACAAAGCTTTCGCTCAGCGGGCGAAACGTCACACGCGGGGACGGGAGCGCGCCGCATGTAACGAAACTCCCGACGCGCGCGATCCCCGGCACCGGGCACCCGGGCACCCCGCCGGGCAACCGGACCCCGGGCACCCGGCACCGCCGGGCACCGGGCACCCGCCGGGCACCCAGGCGCGTGAAAGCGCTAACCCACCCCGCGGATCGCCGGGTACAGCGCCCGGAAGCGCTCGCGGCCCTCGCGGTAGACCTCGACCCACTCATCGACCGGCTCGACCGTTCCCCGGACGGACACGGTCGCCTCGACGCCCGCATGCACGTCGGGCCACACGCCGGCCGCGACTCCGCCGAGGATCGCGGCGCCGAACGCCGCGCCCTCGTCGACCGCAACCCGCTCGAGCGGCAGCTCCAGCACCGACGCGACGATCGCCAGCCACAGGTCGCTGCGGGCGCCGCCGCCCGACACGCGCCCGAGCGCGGGCTTGCCGCCGAGCTCGACGATCAGGTCGAGCGAGTCGCGCAACCCGTAGGCGACCCCCTCGAGCACCGCGCGCACGAGCGCCCCGCGGTCGTGGCGGACGGTCAGGCCGGTGAACGATGCGCGCGCGTCGGGATCGGCGTGCGGCGTGCGCTCGCCGACCAGATACGGGAGGAACGTCAGCCCCTCGGTGCCCGCATCCCAGCCGCCGGCCTCGGCGGTCAGCGCGTCGAACGACTCGCCGGCGGCGATCGTGTCGCGCAGCCATTGCAGCGAGCCGGCCGCCGACAGCATCACGCCCATCGCGTGCCAGGCCCCGGGCACGGCGTGGCAGAACGCGTGCACGCGGCCGGCGCCGTCGGCGGCGAACGCATCGAGCGCGGCAAACACCACGCCGGAGGTCCCGAGGGCGACCGACAGCGGCCCGGGACGGTCGACGCCGACGCCGAGCGCGCCGGCCGCCTGGTCCCCGGCGCCGGCGGCGACCGGGACGCCGTCGGGGCTGACCCCCGACACCTCGGGGCTCTCCAGCACCCGCGGCAGCCACCCGGGGTCGAGCTCCAGCGCCGTCAGCACCTCCTCGCTCCACCGCCGCCCGGCGACGTCGAGCAGCAGCGTCCCCGACGCGTCGGCGACGTCGGTCGCGTGCTCGCCGCACAGCCGCAGTCGCACGTAGTCCTTGGGCAGCGCGATCCGGGCGATCCGCCCGTACACGTCGGGCTCGTGCCGGCGCAGCCACAGGAGCTTGGGCGCGGTGAAGCCCGGCAACGCGCGGTTGCCGGTCAGCGACAGCAGCCGCTCGAGCCCGATCGTGCGCTCGATCTCCTCGCACTCGGCCCCGGTCCGCTGGTCGTTCCACAGAATCGCCGGGCGCAGCACGCGGTCGTCGGCGTCGAGCGCGACCAGCCCGTGCATCTGACCCGACAGCCCGATCCCGTCAAACCGGCCCACGGCGTCGCGCAGTTCGCCGAGCGTTTGCTTGGTCGCCCGCCACCAGTCCTCGGGATCCTGCTCGGCCCACCCCGGGCGCGGCGTCGACAGCGGGTAGCCGACCTCCGATCGAGCCAGGATCGCTCCGCCGGGGTCGATCGCCAGGCCCTTGACGCCGGTCGTTCCGACGTCGATCCCGACCAGCACGGTCATCGCGCGACACTAGGCTCCCAGGGCCGCGTACACCAGCTCGTACGCGCGCACGGCGTCCTTGGCCTGCTGGGCCTCGCGCAGCGCCGCGTCGTCGATCTTCGCCGCGACCGAGTCGATGAACCGCCATTGGAGCACCGAGCGCCGGACCGCGCCGACCTGGTCCTCGGTGTAGGGGTACAGGTCGAACCCGAGTCGCTCGCCGGCGTCGCCGTAGCCGGCGCGGCGCAGCTCGAGCGCGAGCTCGAGCGTCTCCATGAACGCGGTCGCGCCGACCATGTTGTCGTCGTCGAACGTGCCCCAGCCGGAGTTGGCGTGCTGGTGGCCGAGCAGGCCCTCGGCGGCGAGCAGCGCCGCGTACTCGGGCAGGTGCTCGCCGTTCATCAGCAGGTGCTGCCAGTCCATGTTGATCTGGACGTTGTCGATTCCCTCCGCCTGGAGCTTGTGCACGACGTGCAGGCACATGCCGATGTTGCGCATCAGGATCTTCATCGCCGGCTCGGAGTTCTTGTGCTCGAGCAGCAGCTTCACGCCGTGTTGGGCGCACACTTCGGCGGCCGCGCCCATGCCCTCGATCAGCCATCCCCACGAGTCGACGTAGGGCGTCTGGAACGGGTAGTTGTAGCCCTCGCCGCCGGGCCAGATGATCAGGTGGGCGCCGAGCGAGCCCGCGAACTCGGCGGCGTCGCGGACGATCCGTTGGGCCTCGGCGCGCAACGCTGGATCCGGGTTGACGAGCCCACCGCGGCCGAACCGCGGGTCGAGGTGCAGCCCGCCGGCGATGCAGTAGATGTCGTGGCCGGACAGCGCCGACCGGACCTCGGACAGGTTCTCCTGCGACAGCTCGTTGGGGTAGTGGAACTCGTAGCCGTCGATCAGGTCGCCGAGACCTTCGACCGCCCGGTGCACCTTGTCGGCCACCGGCTCGGGTTCATAGCTGTGCTCGGGCTGGTAGCCACCCGGCACGAAACGCGTGATCATCGGACCGAAGGCCCAGATGCCGAGGCTCGTCTTCATCGCTCTCCTTCGAGGTTGGCGGCCGGGGAGCCGTGATCTTATGCGCTGCACCGCGGCGCGGGAACGCTGGCCACGGGCCGTGAGTTAGCGCTAACATACCGGCCGCTCGGCGAGAGGGAGAGAGGCGAGAGGGCCCGGTGAGACGTGGGTGCCATTGACGAGGACGACAAGCCGCTGACCCGTCGTCGTGCCGCGGTGATGTCGGATGTCGGCCGGCTCGCGGGCGTGTCTCACCAGACGGTCTCGCGGGTGATCAACGGGAGCCGCCACGTCCGGCCCGAGACGCGCCAGCGCGTGCTCGACGCGATGCGCGAGCTCGACTACCGGCCCAACTCGGTGGCGCGGGCGCTGGTCACCGGCCGCTCGAACACGCTCGGCGTGGTGACGTTCGACACCACGCTGTACGGCCCGGCGGCGACCCTGTGCGGGATCGAGCGCGCGGCGCACGAGGCCGGCTACTTCATCATCGTGGCCAGCCTCAAGGCGCTCAACCACAATTCGGTGAGCGAGGCCGTGGAGCGCCTGCGCCTGCACGGCGTCGACGGGATCCTCGCGATCGCGCCGCAGCAGGACGCGGCCGAGGCTCTGTGCGGGGCGCCGTCGGAGATCCCGCTGGTGGCGGTCGAGGCCGGACCGACCGGCGAGGTGCCGGTGGTGGCCGTCAACCACGTGATCGGCGCCGCGACCGCGACCGAGCATCTGCTCGGACTCGGCCACCGCACGGTCTGGCACGTGGCCGGGCCGCGCGGCTGGCTGGAGGCGATGCAGCGGCTGGACGGCTGGCGCGCGACGCTCGAGACGGCCGGCGCCGACGTGCCCGAGCCGCTGTACGGCGACTGGAGCGCGCAGTCAGGCTACGACCTGGGCCGCGAGCTCGCCGCCGACCCGGCGGTGACCGCGATCTTCGCCGCCAACGATCAGATGGCGCTGGGGGTGCTGCGGGCGATGAACGAGGCCGGGCGGGAGATCCCAGGCGAGGTCAGTCTGGTCGGATTCGACGACATCCCCGAGGCCGCGTACTTCTCGCCGCCGCTGACCACGATCCGCCAGGATTTCGACGAAATGGGGACCCGCGGCGTGCGGCTGCTGCTGCGGACGATGGCCGCCGGCCGGCCGCTCGAGCCCGGCGCCGATTCCCGTCCGGAACTGATCGTAAGGTCCAGCACAGCAGCCGTTCGGAACGGTTGACATTGGGAATGTGTGATCGCTAACATGCCGCGTCGTTCGCTACTTGGCGAGGAGAGGAGAGGCAGCAATTCTGCACGCACGCGCACGGATGCCCTAAGGGTTCGCGCGTCCTTGCATGACAATTGTGGGTTCAGGGTGCAATTCTTGGCACGCGGTTAAGTTGCGTAGACAGCGACGCGGGACTTTGATTGCGTTCACGTGTGGGAGCGCCGGGTCCAATGACCAGAGGAGGAGGTGCGCAGATGGCAGACGAGGACAGCATCTATGACGCTGTAGAGCGCTTGGAATGGGACGAGCGCAAAGAGGACGAGACTCCGTACAAGAAGTGGCGCCAGGTGACGCGCCGCACCGCGCTCACCGGTGGAGCCGCGGGAATCGCGGCGCTGGCCCTGGAGGCCTGTGGCGGCGGCAGTAGCAGCTCGAGCACAAGCTCTGCCGCATCTGGAGGCAGTGCGGCCGCGAGCATCTTCGGCTCGAGCAAGAGCTACAAGTTCACGTTCGTCAACCATGTGACCACGAACCCGTTCTTCACGCCGACCCAGAACGGCGCCGCGGACGCGTGCAAGCTGCTGGGCTGCTCGTACCAGTGGACCGGCTCTGACTCGAGCAACATCTCGCAGATGGTCAACGCGATGAACAGCGCGGTCAGCGCCAAGGTCGACGGGATCGCGATCGCGCTGATCGACACGCATGCGTTCAACGCGCCGACGACCAAAGCGCTCGCCGCGGGGATCCCGGTCGTCTCCTACAACGCGGACGTCACGGGCAACGACAGGCTGGCGTATATCGGCCAGGACCTGTTCGTGTCGGGGCAGGAGATGGGCCAGCACATCGCCCAGCTCGTTCCCTCCGGCGACGTCGCGCTGTTCATCGCGACGCCGGGTGCGCTCAACATCCAGCCCCGGATCGACGGCGCGAAGGACACGCTCAAGAGCCACTCGTCGATCACCACGCACACCGTCGCAACCGGGGCCGCGGTCCCCGCCGAGCTGGGAGTGATCGACTCCTACGCCGTCGGGCACCCGGACACCAAGGGCTTGTTCGCGGTTGACGGCGGCAGCACGCAAGGCGTCGCGCAGACGATCCAGAAGCACGGCCTGCGCTCCAAGGGGGTCAAGGGCGGCGGCTATGACCTCACTCCGGTCACTCAGCAGCTGCTTGCGGCGGGTCAGATCGATTTCACGATCGACCAGCAGCCCTACCTGCAGGGCTTCTATCCGGTCCTCCAGCTCTACATGTACCAGGTGACGCAGAAGCTGACGGGTATCGCCAGCGTCAACACGGGCCTGAAGTTCCTCGACAAGACCACGGTTGTTCCGTACAACGACACTAAGAGCCGTTACGAAGGCACCGCGACGGGCGCCGGAGTCCAGAAGTCCTGACCACGAAAGCACTCCAACCACAGCAACCGATCTAGCGATGGCGGTCACAGGCGCACCAGAAACGACCGCCCCCACGGGCCCGGCGCAGCGCCGGGCCCACGGTGGCGCCCTTAGCCTCGGCAAGCGGTTCCTGACGCTGCGCGAGGGCAGCATCATCGTGATCACGCTGATCACGGCGATCTATTTCGCTGTGACCGTGGCCGATGGCCGTTTCCTGACGGTGGACAGCTTCAAGACGCTGCTGCCGTTCTTCGCGCCATACGCGATCCTCGCCGCCGGCGAGGTGTTCGTGATGATCAACGGGGAGATCGACCTGTCGATCGGCGCGATGGGTCTGTTCATACCGTTCTGGTTCTACGAGCTGCACCACTGGGGGTTGCCGCTGTACGTGGCGCTGATCCTGGCGATGGTCACGGCGATGGCGCTGGGCGCGGTCAACGGGATCGCCAACGCCTACATCGGGATCTCGTCGTTCGTCGCGACGCTGGGCATGTTGTTCGTGCTCGAAGGGGCGACGCTGGTGCTGTCGCATGCCACGCCGGTCACGCCTCCGGGCACGGCGATCTCTGGCACCACGACGTTCTCCAAGATCTTCGGCGGTGGCACCTACTCGGAGCTGATCTGGGCGGTGGGGATCGTCATCCTTCTCCAATTGGTGCTGAGCTTCACCCGTTGGGGCATCTACACCGTGTCGGTAGGCGGAAACCGCCTTGGCTCGGCCGAGGCCGGCGTCAACGTGAAGCTGGTGCTGATCCGCAACTTCATGATGTGCGCGCTGCTGGCCGGGCTCGTCGGGGTCCTCGAGACGGTTCGCTCCACGACGATCACCCCGGATCCGTCGGGATCGAATGTCTACCTGTTCCAGGCGATCTCCGCCGCCGTCATCGGCGGCACGCTGCTTCGCGGCGGCTCGGGAACCGTGATCGGCGCCTTTATCGGGGCGCTGTTCCTCGGCATCCTGAACGACGGCCTGACGCTCAAGGGCGTCAACGCCAACTACCAGTACTTGTACCTGGGGCTGGCGATCCTGGTGGCGATGTCGATCAACACCTACATCGCGCGCGTGAGGACGGGATCGGGCCGTGGCTGACGACGCGAAGATCGCCGGCGAGATGGTCGTCGCCCCGAGCTCGGCGGAGGACGATGTCCTCAGGGTCGAGCACGTCACCAAGCGGTTCGGTCCGACGGTCGCGCTGCGCGACATCAACATGCACCTGCGCAAGGGCGAGGTACTGGGTCTGCTCGGCGACAACGGCGCGGGCAAGTCGACGCTGATCAAGATCCTGTGCGGCTTCCAACGCGCCGACGGCGGCAAGATGTGGCGAAAGGGCGAGCCCTATGCGCCGAAGAGCGTCGACGACGCGAGGTCCCAGGGCGTCGACACGGTCTTCCAGGACCTCGCCCTGATCGACGAGCTGACCGTCTACCACAACCTGTTTCTGCGCCGGGAGAAGATCCACCGGCCGATCCCGTTCCTGTCCAACGCGTTGATGCGACGTGAGGCGCGCAAGGCACTCGACCAGATCGGGATCAACATCCCGCGGATCGACGTGCCGGCAGCGCGGCTGTCGGGCGGTCAGCGCCAGGCGATCGCGGTGGCGCGGACGATCTCCGGCGACGCGGACGTGATCCTGCTCGACGAGCCGCTGGCGGCGATGGGCGCCAAGGAAGGGGCGATGATCCTCGACCTGATCCAGCGGCTCAAGGACGAGGGCAACGTCTCGATCATCATGATCCTGCACAACTACGTGCACGTGCTCACCGCCTGCGACCGCGTCAACCTGATCCAGGACGGGGTGATCGCGCTCGACAAGCCGACCGCGGAGACGTCGGTGCAGGAGCTGACCGACATCGTCGTCGAGGAGTACCGGCGGGCCCGGCAGGCCGCGCAGGCAGGCAACGGTGCCGCGCCGCTCGCGGGCCACTCGGGACAGGGCGCGGAGCCGGAGCTGCCGCCGGGCGAGCCCAGCACGTCGGATGACACCGCGACGCAGGCGACCGACGCCGGCGCCGACTCACAGCCGGGCGCGGAACACACGCCTGCCGTCGTCGTCGCAGAGCGACGCGGGCTGACGTCCCGGGTCGCATGAGCCCCTGCGCGATCGGGGTCGACTTCGGTACGGAGTCCGGACGAGCCCTGCTGCTCGACCTCGAGCACGGCTCCGAGCTCGCCACGTCGGTGGTCCGCTACCCCAGCGAGGTGATCGACCGCACGCTGCCGTCAACCGGCGAGCGACTGCCGCCAGACTGGGCGCTGCAGGATCCCGACGACTGGGTGCTGGTCGTCGAGCAGTCGATCCCGGCGGTGCTGTCCGAGGCGGGCGTCGCCGCGGACGAGGTGGTCGGGATCGGCGTCGACTTCACCTCGTGCACGGTGCTGCCGGTGACCGCCGACGGCGAGCCGCTGTGCAAGCTGGACCTCTGGCGCGAGCGGCGCCACGCGTGGGCGAAGTTGTGGAAGCACCACGCCGCGCAGCCCGTCGCCGACCGCCTCAACGAGATCGCGCTCGAGCGCGGCGACGAGTTCCTGTCGCGCTACGGCGGGCGGATCTCCTCGGAGTGGTACTTCCCGAAGCTGATCGAGCTGTGGCTGGAGGATCGCGAGGTCTACGACGCCGCCGATGCGTTCATCGAGGCGACCGACTGGATCGTGTGGTGGCTGACCGGCACGCAGGTGCGCCAGAGCGCGACCGCCGGCTACAAGGCGATGTGGTCCCCCGAGGACGGGCTGCCGCCGACCGAGTACTTCGAGGCGGCCTACCCGGGGTTCTCCGATCCCGCCGAGAAGCTCGGGACCGAGTTCGTGCCGCTGGGCACGCGGGCGGGAACGCTGCGCGCTGAGGTCGCGCAGCGGCTGGGGCTGCCCGAGTCGGTTGCGGTCGCGGTCGGCAACATCGACGCGATGGTGTCGGTGCCGGGCGCGGGGGTGCAGGAGCCCGGCGCGTTCGTGATCGTGATCGGAACCTCGATCTGCGACCTGGTCGTGTACCCCGAGGAGACCCGGCTGCCGGGGATCACCGGCGTCGTCAGGGACGGGATCCTGCCCGGGCTGTACGGGTACGAGGCCGGCCAGGCGGCGGTCGGAGACATGCTCGCCTGGTTCGTGGAGAACGTCGCCAAGGAGGATGGCAGCTACTCCGAGCTCGAGCACGCGGCGAGCGAGATCGCCCCGGGCGAGACCGGGCTGGTCGCGCTCGACTGGTTCAACGGCAACCGCACGATCCTCGCCGACGCCGATCTCACCGGCGCGATCTTCGGCTTGACCCTGCAGAGCACGCGCGAGGAGATCTACCGCGCGCTGCTCGAGTCGATCGCGTTCGGGAGCCGCCGGATCATGGAGAACTTCGAGGAGCACGGCCTGGAGCTGACCGAGATCGTGGCCTGCGGCGGAATCGCCGAGCGCAGCCCGCTGATGATGCAGCTGCTCGCCGATACCAGCGGGCGGCCCGTGCAGGTGCCGGCCTCGGGCGAGATCCCCGCGCGCGGGGCGGCACTGTTCGGGGCGGTCGCGGCCGGCGCGTTCGACGACATCGAGGCGGCGATCGCCGCCACGCGTCCCGAGGGCGGTCGCACCTACGAGCCCGACCGTGACTCCAAGCGCACCTACGACCGGGTGTACGCGATCTACCGCGAACTGTACGAGCTGCTGGGCCGCTCGCAGGTGGAGCTGATGCACGAGCTCAAGCGGATCCGCACGACCGAGAGGGGCGAACAGTGAGCGAGCTTCCCAAGATCGGCCTGCTGGGCATCATGCAGGAGCTCTACGACGAGATGCTGCCCGGCATCACCGAGCGACAGGGCGAGTACGCCGGCGCGGTCGCCGAGCAGCTGAGCGGCGTCGCCGACGTCGTGTTCACGCGTCCGGCGCGCGACCGCGACGACGTCGAGGCGGTCGTGTCCGAGCTGCTCGGCCGTGGCGTCGACGGGATCGCGATCGTGATGCTCACCTACGGTCCGGCGATGCGGACGGTCCGCGCACTGATGGACGCGCCGGTGCCGCTGATGCTCGCCAACATCCAGCCCGAGCGCGAGGTCACCGCCGCCTGGGACATGGCCGACCTGACCTACAACCAGGGCATCCACGGCGCCCAGGATCAGGCGAACGCGCTGGTCCGCATCGGCAAGCCGTTCTCGGTGATCACCGGCGACTGGCGGTCTGACGAATTCGCGTCCGCGTTCGGCGACTGGGCCCGGGCGGCGCGCGCGGTGACGTCGCTGCGCCGCACCCGGATCGCGTTGCTGGGCTACCCGATGAACGGGATGGGCGACATCCTGTATGACCCACCGGCGTTGCTGCGCCGGCTCGGGCCGATGATCGTCAGCGAGGACCTGGGCGGGCTGGTGGCGCGGATCGCAGACGTCCCCGACGCCGACGTCGACCGGCTGATCGCGGCGCACGCCGAGCGCTTCGAGGTCGCCTCAGACCTGCCGCGCGAGCGACACGCCTACGCCGCCCGGATCGAGTTGGCGATCCGCGCGATGCTCGAGGAGCGCGGCTACGCCGGGTTCTCGTTCCACTTCGACTCGATCGGCGGCGACGGTCGCTTCCAGCAGCTGCCGCTGCTCGGCGCGTCGAACCTGATGGCAGACGGGTATGGCTACGCCGCCGAGGGCGACACGAACACGGCGACGTTGATGTGCGCCGCGCAGTCGCTGATCGGGAACGCTCACTTCAGCGAGATGTACGCGATGGACTGGGAGCTGGATTCGGTGCTGATCAGCCACATGGGCGAGGGCAACCCGGCCATCGCCCGGTCGGATCGCGCGGTGCGGCTGATCGATCGCGAGCTCGGCATCGGCCGCCTCGACAATCCTCCGACGCTGGTGTTCTCGGCCGAGCCGGGGCTCGCCACCTCGGCCGCGCTGGTGGCACTGGAGGGCGAGTACTGGCGGCTCGTGGTCGGCCGCGGTGAGGTGCTCGACACGCCCGAGCTCCCCAACGTCGAGATGCCCTACTTCCACTTCCGCCCCGAGCGCGGGATGGAGTCGTTCATGGACGACTGGCTCACGCTCGGCGCGCCGCACCACTTCGTGGTCAACCTCGGCGACCACGTCGCCCGCTGGCGGCGGTTCGCTGAGCTGCTGGACCTCGACTACGCGGAGATCTAGCAACGGTGGAGAGCGAGCGCTGATGCTCGACGGGCTGCGCGAGGACGTGCTCGCCGCCAACCGCGCGCTGCCCGAGCACGGCCTGGTCGTGCTCACCTCCGGCAACGTCAGCGGCATCGACCGCGACCACGGGTTGATCGTGATCAAGCCCAGCGGCGTCGCCTACGACGCGCTGACCGTCGATGACATGGTCGTGGTCGACCTCGACGGGAACGTGGTGCAGGGCGATCGGCGACCGTCGACCGACACGCCGACGCACCTGGTCCTGTATCGGGCGTTGCCCGCGATCGGCGGGATCGTCCACACGCACTCGACCTGGGCCACGGCGTGGGCGCAGGCCCAGCGCGAGATTCCGCTGCTGGGCACCACCCATGCCGACCTGTGTGCGCATCCGATCCCGGTGACGCGGCCGCTGTCGCCGGACGAGATCGACTCCGACTACGAGCGCGCGACCGGCGACGCCCTGGTCGAGGCGGTGTCCGAGCTGGGTGCAGCGGAGCTGCCGGCGGCACTGGTCCGCGGGCACGCGCCGTTCTGCTGGGGGGCCGACGCGGGCGAGGCGGTGAGGACCGCGGTTTCGCTCGAGGAGGTTGCGCGGGTGGCGCTGCTGACGACGTTGCTCGAGCCGGGCGTGGCTCCGCTGGCCGACGCGCTGCGCGACAAGCACCACGACCGCAAGCACGGACCCCAGGCCTACTACGGGCAGCGATGAGGGCGGGGCGGCAGCTCGCGGCGATCGTGCTGGTCGTGGTTGCCGCGGTCGTGGTTGCGACCACGGCGCGGCCCGCGCGCCGGCGGCCCACGCGGCCCACGCGGCCCACGCGGCCCACGCGGCCCACGCGGCCCACGCGGCCCACGCGGCCAAGCCTCCGCCGGCGGTCGAGAAGCCCCGGATCGTCTGGGACCCGATCCCGTTCGGCGCCACGCGCAAGGCGCAGATGCGCGCCTATGCAGAGCGCCACTACGGGATCCACACCTACAAGCTGGTCGATCCGCACGTGATCGTCCTGCACTACACCGACTCGCCCGACTTCTCGTCCACCTACAACACGTTCGCGGCCGACGTGCCCGACCCCGAACTGCACGAGCTCCCGGCCGACTGCGCCCACTACGTGATCGACAGCGACGGGACGATCCACCAGCTCGTCTCGATCGACATCATGTGCCGGCACACCGTCGGCCTCAACTGGACCGCGATCGGGATCGAGCACGTCGGCTACAGCGACGCCCAGGTGCTCGGCGACCACCGTGAGTTGAATGCCAGCCTGAGGCTCGTACGGTGGCTGCGCTGTCGCTTCCACATCGAGATCGCGAACGTGATCGGCCACGCCGAGAGCCTGTCGAGCCCGTACCACCACGAGCGCGTGGCCGCCCTGCGCACGCAGACCCACGGCGACTTCGTTCACGCCGACGCGCGCACCTACCGCACGAAGCTGCGGGCGCTCGGGGGATGCCCGAAGCGCTGATTGATCTGGGACGCGGGTGCGCGGGTGCGCGGGGTGCGCGGGTGCGCGGGTGCGCGGATGGCGGGCGAAATCGCGTGCATAACGTCCCACTCGAGCGCTCTGGGCGTCACCGTGGGACGTTCGCCACGTGGGGCGTGGTCAACGTCCCGCGCTAACCCGCGAGGGCCTCGGGTGGGACGTTAACCACGTCGCCGCGCGACGGCCAGGGGCGCTCGAGGTCCGGGGCGACCGATTCGACCGAGCTTGGTCAGGAACTACAGGTATTGGACCAGCACGCCTACCCGCGACCGCGGTGAAACGAGCGCAGCTGGCCGACCGGCTCGAACCCCAGCTTCGCATACAGCTGCCTGGGCCAGCCGTCGTCGTCGGCGACGATGAACACGACCTCGGGGTCGGTCTCGCGCGCCAGTTCGATCGCGCGCGCGACCAGCATTCGTCCCAACCCGCGGCCTCGCGCCGCCGGCGACACGTACACGTCCTCGACCCACGCGGTCGTCCCAGCGGTGCGGAGCTTCGTCATGGCCACCGCCTCGCCGTCGTCGCCGAGCGCTCCGAGACGGCACTCTCCCCACGCCGCGCCCTCCAGCGATGTGGCCCGCAGCACCTGCTGCACGGCCTCGCCCGACAGCGTGATCTCCTCCCGCAGCCAGTCGGCCATCAGCCGCAGCGTCGCGCTCTCGGGCAGCTCGACCACGGCTGACGTGTCGACGACGCGGTCGGGCTCTGCGCCCAGCGCCATCACGACGTCGCGCTCGACCTTCCAGCCGTCTCGGAGGAACTCGGCCTCGAGCGCCTCATCGGCCGCGTCCTCGATCACCACGTGCTCGAACGGCAGCCCGGCCAGGTGTTCGCGGACGAGCGCGGCGGCCTCCTCGTAGGGGACCGGCGCCTCGAGACGGACGTGGTTGAGCGCCCACACGAGCTCCAAGGACCTGGAGCGCGCCACCCACCCCGGGTCGATCGGCCGGAGCTCGTCGGCGAGCCTGGCGACCGTCGCACGCAGGACGTCTAGCGCTGCGCGGCGCGGATCGATCGCGCTACCAGCGGGCGTGAACGTGCTCCCGGACCAGCTCGTCGTACACGGCCCTGACGCCGTCGAGCTGCTCGGCTCGCAGCGGCGGCGCCGAGGCGGCGGCGGTGTTCTGGATCACCTGCTCCGGGTTACGCGCGCCTGGGATCACCGTGCTGACGCCGGGCTGGTCGATCACCCAGCGCAGCGCGAACTGCGCGAGTGTCGACCCATCGTCGACCAGCTCGCCGAGCCGGCGGGCCGCCTCCAGGCCGACCTCGTAGGGGACGCCGGCGAACGTCTCGCCGACGTCGAAGGCCTCGCCGCGGCGGTTGAAGTTGCGGTGGTCGTCGGCGGCGAAGCGGGTGTTCTCGTCGTACCGGCCCGACAGCAGACCGGACGCCAGCGGCACTCGGGCGATGATCCCGACGCCCGCCTCGCGCGCCGCCGGGAGGACCTGCTCGAGCGGCTTGAGGCGAAAGCAGTTGAGGATGATCTGCACGCTGGCGACGTGCGGGCGGACAATCGCCGACAGCGCCTGCGCGACCGTCTCGACCGACACTCCGTAGGCAGCGATTCGCCCGTCGGCGACCATGTGGTCGAGCCACTCGAATACGGCGTCTGACTCGAACACGCCGTCGGGCGGGCAGTGCAGCTGGACCAGGTCGAGGCGCTGCTCGTCGAGGTTCTCCAGCGAGCGGTCGTTCCACGCCAGGAAGTTCTCGCGCGTGTAGTTCTCGGTCAACTGCTCGACGCGCCGGCCCATCTTGGTGGCTACGAACACGTCGGGGTGGTGCGTGCGCAGCTCGGCACAGAATCGCTCGCTGCGGCCGTCGCCGTAGACGTCGGCGGTGTCGAAAAACGTCACGCCCCGCTCGTAGGCGGTCTCGAGCACGCCGTTGGCGGCGTCGGAACTGACGTCGCCCCAATCGGCGCCGAGCTGCCAGGTGCCCAATCCGACGACGCTGACCTCGCGACCCAGCCTTGCGATCGTCCTCTGTTCCATGGCCCGGGCATGGTGGCAGGTCACGGCGAGCCGAGTCAGGCAGAATGCCGACCATGGACGCCCAAGGTCTCCAGGCGGCCGAGCGCAAGATGCGCGACGCCGGCCATTCCGACGAGGCGATCCGCGCGTTCGCCGGCGCATATAAGCGCCTGGCCGGCGGCGAGTCGGGAATGCTCCCGACCTCCGAGCTCGAGCCGGCGACCGGCGTGCCGTCGCTCGACGACCTCCCGGAGACGGATGAGTCCGGCGCGCTCGACGGGCTCGTGGTGGTCAAGCTCAACGGCGGGCTGGCGACCACGATGGGCCTGCGCAGCCCCAAGTCGCTGGTGGAGGCGCGCGACGGCCGCTCGTTCCTGGACATCATCATCGGCCAGACCTTGCAGTTGCGGCGCAAGCACGGCGTCGCGCTGCCGCTGGTGCTGATGGACAGCGAGGCCACCAGGGAGGAAACGCTAGCCGCGCTGAAGCGTCATCCCGAGATCGCCGCCGACGGTGTCCCCGCCGACTTCATGCAGAGCATGGTCCCCAAGCTCGACGCCGAGACGCTCGAGCCGGTGACCTGGGAGCAGCAACCGACCCTGGAGTGGAACCCACCGGGCCACGGTGACATCTACGGCGCCCTGCGTGGCTCTGGGCTGCTGGCGAAGCTGCTCGAGCGGGGCTTCCGCTACGCGATGATCTCCAACTCCGACAACCTCGGCGCGACCGTGGATCCGCGGATCGCGGCGTTCATCGCAGCGCAGGAGATCCCGTTCCTGATGGAGGTCGTCGAGGGGACCGAGGCCGACCGCAAGGGCGGCCACATCGCCCGGCGTCGTGCCGACGGCCAGCTGGTGCTGCGCGAGACCGCACAGACGCCCGACGAGGACCAGGAGTCCTTCCGCGACTACCGCCGCTGGCGTTACTACAACACGAACAACCTGTGGATCGACCTGCGGGTGTTGTCCGACGCACTCGACGAGTCCGACGGCGTCCTGGAGCTGCCGCTGATCATCAACCGCAAGACCGTCGACCCCCGCGACAAGAGCTCGCCGGCGGTGCTGCAGCTGGAGAGCGCGATGGGCGCAGCGATCGGCAGCTTCCCCGGCGCCCAGCTGCTGTGCGTCCCGCGCCGGCGGTTCGTCCCGGTTAAGACCACCGACGACCTGCTGGTCCTGCGCTCGGACGTCTACGCGGTGTCCGACGACATGTTGGTCGAGCCGATCCCCGAGCGCGACGGCAACCTGCCGTACGTCGAGCTCGACAGCGACTACTACAAGCTGCTGGACGACTTCGAGCAGCGGTTCCCCGACGGCGCGCCGTCGTTGCGGGAAGCCGAGCGGCTGGTCGTGCACGGCGACGTCACCTTCGGCGAGGGCGTCGTGGTGCGCGGCGCGGTCGAGCTCGACGAGTCCGAGCCGACGACACTCGATCCCGGAACCGTCCTCCAAAACTGAACCGATGCGACCGATTTCCGAGCAGACGATCCTGATCACCGGTGCCACCGACGGGCTCGGGCGCGCGGTGGCGACGGAGCTCGCCGCCGCCGGCGCGACCCTGCTGCTGCACGGCCGCGCCGAGCGCCGCGGAGAGCAGACGATCAAGGAGATCGAGCACCACACCGGCAACGACCGCCTGTCGTTCTACCGGGCCGACTTCGCGTCGCTGGCGGACGTCCGGACGATGGCCGAGCGGATCCTCGCCGAGCACGACGAGCTCGACACGCTCGTCAACAACGCGGGGATCGGCACGTTTGAGCCCGGCGAGGGCCAGCGCCTCGAGAGCGACGACGGCTACGAGTTGCGCTTCCAGGTCAACTACCTTGCGGGCTTCCTGCTGACGCGGATGCTCGAGCAGCTGTTGATCGATTCCGCCCCGGCGCGCGTGGTCACGGTCAGCTCGCTGGGCCAGATGCCGATCGACTTCGACGACGTGATGCTCGAGCGCCACTTCAGCGGGATGCGCGCCTACTGTCAGAGCAAGCTCGCCCAGGTGATGTTCACCTTTGACCTCGCCGACCAGCTTGCCGACCGAGGCGTCACCGCCAACTGCATCCATCCCGCGAGCTTCATGCCGACCAAGATCGTGCTGGCCGCTCGCGGCAGCTCGAGTTCGACGCTCGAGGAGGGCGTGCAGGCGCTGATGCACCTGATCTCCGACCCGGCGCTCGACGATGTCACTGGCCGCTTCTACAACGGGCTGCATCCGTCGCGGCCGGACCCGCAGGCCTTCGACGAGGACGCGCGCCGGCGTCTGCGCGAGCTCACCGAGGGGCTGGTCGGGCTCTCCAAGGCGGCCTAGTGTCGCGGTGAATCGGGACACTAGGATCGGGACACTGGCGCTGCCCCGACGGGTCGTGAGGAGCCTGTGCGCCGCCGTTGCCCCGGTCGCCGCAGTGGCGGTTCTCGTCGTGGCGTCCAATGCCGCCGCGGCGGCCGGCCCCGGACCCACGGTCCAGGTTACGGCGACCAGCGACGACCTGGGGTGGCACCTGACGCGGCTGCGCGACGTGCGGTTCACCACGGCGCAGCCGCGTGCCGCGCGCACGATCGACGTCGACGACAGCGTTCGCTACCAGCGCTTTCAGGGCGTCGGCGGCGCGATGACCGACAGCTCCGCGTGGCTCATCTACGACGAGCTCGCACCCGCCACGCGCGACCAGTTGATGGACGCGCTGTTCGGCGCCAACGGCATTCGCCTGAACTTCCTGCGGGTGCCGATCGGCGCGTCTGACTTCACCGCCACCGGGACTCCCTACACCTACGACGACCTCCCCGCCGGACAGACCGACCCGACGCTGGCTCACTTCTCGATCGCCCACGACCTGCCCTACATCGTGCCGGCGCTGCGCGAGGCGATCGCGGACAACCCGCACCTGCAGATCCTCGCCGAGGCGTGGAGCCCGCCGGCGTGGATGAAGACCAACGGTGCGCTGGACAACCTCCACAACCGAGGACGGCTGCGCTCGTCGGCGTTGCAGCCGTTCGCGCTGTACCTCGCCAAGTTCCTGACGACGTACCGGCACCTCGGGATCCGCGTCGACGCGATCACGCCGCAGAACGAGCCGCAGGCGCCGACGGCGTTCCCCGGCCTGAACCTGTCGGCTACCGCGGAGGCCAGGTTCATCGTGCGCCAGCTGATGCCGGCGCTGGACGCCGCCGGCGTGCATCCCAAGATCTACGGGCTCGACCGCGGCGCGCTGTATGACTACGCCCAGTCGCTCGTCACCGGCCCCGCCCGCGAGGATCTGACCGGACTGGCGTGGCACTGCTACGGCGGACCCGCCTACATCGAGGCGCTCCATCTGCTCGCGCCGCAGCTCGACGAGATCGTCTCGGAGTGCTCGCCCGG
Source organism: uncultured Solirubrobacterales bacterium (assembly GCA_963831845.1). GTDB lineage: Bacteria > Actinomycetota > Thermoleophilia > Solirubrobacterales > Solirubrobacteraceae > Palsa-465. The sequence continues at coordinate 86,397 of CAWHRT010000023.1, forward strand.
ACTCGCGGCGTACGAGCCCTCCGAGGCGATGATCGGCTCGTTGCGGGCGTGGGCCAGCGTGGTGGGGCTGTGGAATCTCGCGCTCGATCCCGCGGGCGGCCCGGTGCAGCCGCCCAACCGCGGCTGTCCCCGCTGCACCGGCATCGTCACGATCGACGAGCAGACCCACGCCGTCACCTACGGCCTCAATTACTACCAGTTGGGGCAGGTGAGCAAGTTCGTCTCACCCGGTGCGGTGCGGATCGCGTCGACGTCGTTCGTGACCAACTTCCGCACGCCCGACGGCGTGTACGGAGCCACCCCCGGACTCGACGACGTCGCGTTTGCCAACCCCGACGGGAGCATCGCGCTGGTCGCCTACAACAGCTCCGGGTCGCGGCTGCGCTTCGTCGTGGCCGCCGACGGGCGCTCGTTCCGATACGCGCTGCCGCCGCGGACGACCGCGACGTTCGTGTGGCGAGGCTGACGCGCCCGATCCCCGACGCGTCAGTTCTCACTTCGGCTAGGAACTGCTGCGGCGGGAGCTGCGCGCGCGCGTCCCTGAGGAGCGGCTCGTGGAGCGAGCGCTGCTCGAGCGAGCGCCGCTGGAACGGCTGCCGGTCGACCGGCTGCTGGTTGAACGGCTGCTGCTGGAGCCACTCGCACTCCGCCGGGCGGTAGTGCGCGCGGGCTTCTTGTCCGGTGTCACCGCGGCGCGGAGCTTGTCGAACTCCTTGAGTGCGGTGCGGTTGGCCTTCTTGGCGTCGCGCTCGACGGACTTCAGCGTCTTGCCGAGGTCCCTGTAGGCACCCTGCGCGGTCTTGGTCGCGGTTTTGGTCACGCCCTGAAGCGCGTCCCCGGCGTCGCCGAGCAACTTCTCGAGGCGCTGGTGTGCACGCTCGAGCTCGCGACGTGTCGGCGCCGACTTCGATGCGTTGCTCGACGAGGCTGAGCTCGATGAACGTGCGGCCGGCTTGCGCGTCGCCGGCTTGCGTGCTGCGGTGGTCCTGCGTGCGGCCGGCTTCTTGGCAGGCGGCATGGCGTCTCCTTGTTGAACTGTTTTGTGACTCCTACAGTGTGACCGTAATCGATTCTCCGGTCGACGGTCGCAAACGATGGTGCCAGTTACGTGTTGCGGGTGTCGTCGCGATACAAAGACGCGTACATGTCGGCATCCGAACAGTCCGAGGCGGAGCGGGAGGAGATCACGATCGTGATCGCCGATGACCACCAGATCGTGCGCTCGGCCCTGCGCCTGCTGCTCGAGGCCGAGCCCGGCTTCCGGGTGGTGGCCGAGGCCGGCGACGTGGCCACGACCGAACGACGGGTCACCGCGTATCACCCGCAGGTGCTGATCCTCGATCTCAGCATGCCGGGCGAGTCCTCACTGCCGTCGATCCCGCGGATCCGCGCGGCGGCCCCCGACACCCAGATCGTCGTGCTGACGATGCACAACGAGCCCGCCTTTGCGCGCGAGGCACTGCGCGCGGGCGCGGTCGGCTACGTGCTCAAGGACGCGGCCGAGGCCGAGCTGATGCTGGCGGTGAGGCTCGCCGCCCGGGGGCGAACGTACCTGCAGCCCGAGCTCGGCGCCAGGCTCGCCGCCGAACCGACCGCACAGGTGACGCCACCCGACGATCTCTCGGTCCGGGAGCTCGAGGTGCTCAAGCTGATTGCGCTCGGGCACACGAACGCCGAGATCGCATCGATGCTGTACCTCAGCGTGCGCACGGTCGAGTCACACCGCGCGCACATCCAGCAGAAGCTCGGACTCATGTCGCGCGCCGACCTGGTCGCATACGCGCGCGATCACGACCTGCTGTAGCGCCGTCAGCGCTGGGGCCAGCCGGCTCCGCCCGAGCCGGGAATCTCGTTGCGCTTGGCGTGCAGCCGGGCCGACTGGGGCACCGGCAGCGTCTGCGTTGCGCCGCGCGAAAGCGCGACGATCCGCCGGCCACGGTGGACCCAGCGGACGCGGATCGGCGAGTAGCGCAGCAGCGCGCTCCACGTCGCCTGGCCGACGAGCCCGTCGACGGGCAGGCCGTGGCTGGCCTGGAAGCTCTCGACTGCCTTGAACGTCGCCGGCCCGAACGAGCCGTCGATCGCCAGGCGCTGCCCGGCGGAGACGAGATGCTCCTGGGCCCAAACGACCACATCCCCGCGCGCGTGCATTCCGAGCGTGGCGTAGGTGGCGCTCGGGGCGAACCCGCGCAGCGCCCCGATCGGCTGCGACAGCGCGAGCCAGTCGCCGGCGGTCGCCTCCTGCCAGTCCCACCAGCTGACGTTGTCCGAGCCGTAGGAGCGTGACATCTGGCGGAAGCGCTTGATCTGACCGGCGCGCGGATTGTTGAACACCTGTCCCAGCGGATAGATCGAACGGCGGTAGATCCGGTTGAAGCTGAACGTGTGGGCGTACACGGCATCGACAGTGGTGCCGATGTCGGCCCAGTACATCTGCGGTGTGTTGTACTGCGCGCCGCCGGGTCCGAGGAACACCGAGTAGGGGAACGCGGGGTGGTAGTCGACGTACGGGAAACCCGCCAGCGCGATCGGGTAACTGCCGCCGACCAGCTTGCGCAGCCGCGTCATGTACGCCTGTGCCGCCACGTACTTGCCCTCGTACTGGGCCTCGGCGTCGATGATCAGGCAGTCGGCGCCGTCGTGGACCGCGGCCGCGCCGACGTAGGCCTCGGTGATCGGGTGGTCGCCGTACACGTACTGCCAGGCGCACACCCGCAGGCCGCTGCGGTGCAGGGCCGCGACCATGCTCGGGTTGAACTGCGACCAGGTGCCGGTTCCGTCGCCGCTCTTGATCATCACGGTGGTGATTCCGTAGCGGCGGGCGCCGGCGACGAGGTTGGACAGGTTGCCTCCGTCAGAGCTGGACAGCACCCAGATCCACATCCCGCGGTTGGCGAGCGGGTTCGAGGCCGAGGCGGCGTGGTTGTGACGCACCTTTGGCTTGGGCTTCGGCTTGACCTTGATCGGACTTCCGCCCGACGGTCCGGTGCCGGCGCCACCCGAGGCGGCGAATGCCGGGGCGGCCAGCGCGCACGTCATCGCCGCCGCCAAAACTGCGAACGTCGCCACCGGGAGCGGGAACCGGAAGACCTCAAGCGCCCGACAACCGCGGATGCCGCGGTCGACCCTCATACGGCCAGTCACCGTACCGTAGAACCCGGATTACTCCCGCAAGTTGCGGTTTCCTGGGCGGCTCCGTGCAACGCGGGGCCGTCCCGGCGGCGGGCGGAGGCGGTCCGGGCCGCGACCACGGCGGCCCGGAACCCTCAGGCGTCTACTTGATGAACAGGATCTCCGAGTACTTCGGCAGCGGCCACAGATCGTCGGCCACGACCTTCTCGAGCTTGTCGGCGGTCGCCCGGGTGGTCTCCATCGCCGGGACCACCTTGTCGCGCATGTACTCGGCGTGCTTGAGCAGGTCGTCGTGGGGCTGGTTCTCGCCCAGGTTGACCTCTTCCAGCTCCCCGATCTCCGCCGCGAACTCGCCGATCAGGTCCGAGGCCTCGCCGGCCAGTTCGGTCAGCTGCGCCTCCAGGAGCAGCGCCAGGTGGCGCGCCGCTGCCGGCAGCAGCATCGTCCGCGCGATCGACGCCGCGGTCTCGGACTCGATGTTGAGCTTCGTCACGTACTGCTCGAGGTACACCTCGTAGCGCGACTCCAGCTCGCGCTGCGACAGCACTCCGTAGTTGGAGAACAGCGACTCGGTGTCGTCGGCCACCAGGTACGGGAGCGCGTCCGGAGTGGCGCGCAGGTTCAGCAGCCCGCGCTTCTCCGCCTCGGCGTGCCATTCCTCGGAGTAGTTGTCGCCGCCGAACACGATCTGCTTGTTGTCGGCGTAGGCACGCTGAAGGATCGGGCGCAGCGCCTCCTCGAGCTCGGTCCCGGACTCGAGGCTGTTCTCCAGCTCCTCGGCGAGGTCGTCGATCGCCTCGGCGACGATCGTGTTCAGCACCGTGTTCGGGAATGACAGCGACTGGCTCGAGCCGAGCGCGCGGAACTCGAACTTGTTGCCGGTGAACGCGAACGGGCTGGTGCGGTTGCGGTCGCCGCCGTGCAGCGGCAGCGGCGGCAGCACCGGGGTGCCGAGGCCGAGGAACGACTCCGGGGTGGACTCGCCGGCCTCGCCACGCTCGATCGCCCCGAACACGCGCTCGAGCTCGGCGCCCGAGGAAGATCGAGATGATCGCCGGCGGCGCCTCGTTGGCGCCGAGGCGGTGGTCCTGGCCGGGCGAGGCGATCGACGCTCGCAGCAGGCCCTGGTGCTTGTTGACCGCCTGCATCACGGCCGCGCAGAAGAACAGGAACTGCAGGTTCTCGTGCGGGGTATCCCCCGGGTCGAGCAGGTTCGAGCCGGTGTCGGTGCCCATCGACCAGTTGTTGTGCTTGCCCGAGCCGTTGACCCCGGCGAACGGCTTCTCGTGCAGCAGGCACACGAGGCCGTAGCGCCGCGCGACGTTCTGCATCGTCAGCATCGTCAGGTGCTGGTGGTCGGAGCCGACGTTGGAGTTCTCGAACACCGGCGCGATCTCGTACTGGTTGGGCGCGACCTCGTTGTGGCGGGTCTTGACCGGCACGCCGAGCTTGGCCAGCTCGCGCTCGACCTCGAGCATGCACGCGAGGATCCGCTCCGGGATCGATCCGAAGTAGTGGTCATCGAGCTCGTGGCCCTTGGGCGGCTTGGCTCCGAACAGCGTGCGGCCGGTGGTCACCAGGTCCGGGCGCTCGAAGTAGTACTGCTCGTCGATCAGGAAGTACTCCTGCTCGGGGCCGACGGTGGTGAACACCCGCTGGGTGGCGCCGTCGCCGAACAGCTTGAGCGCGCGCACCGCCGACTTCGACAGCGCGTCCATCGAGCGCAGCAGGGGGATCTTGTGGTCGAGCGCCTCGCCCGTCCACGACGCGAACGCGGTCGGGATGCAGAGCACCGCGCCGTTGGGGTTCTCGAGGATGAACGCCGGCGAGCTCGGGTCCCAGGCGGTGTAGCCGCGCGCCTCGAACGTGGCGCGGATGCCGCCGGTGGGGAAGCTCGAGGCGTCGGGCTCGCCCTGGATCAGCTCGTCGCCGGAGAACTCGGCCAACGCAGTGCCTTCGCCGGTCGGCGCGTAGAAGCTGTCGTGCTTCTCGGCGGTGGAGCCGGTCAGGGGCTGGAACCAATGGGTGTAGTGGGTGGCTCCGCGCTCGAGCGCCCACTCCTTCATCGCGAGCGCGACCGCGTCGGCGAGCGAGGTGTCGAGCGGCTCGCCCTCGGCGAGCGACCGCGACAGCCGGCGGTAGACGTCCTTGGGCATCCGCTGGCGCTGCACCGACGCGGTGAACACGTCGGACCCGAATACCTGGTTGTCGGAGATCGTCAGGTCGGGCGCCCCCAATGGGGCGGTACCCCCGTTGGGCGTCCATTTGGCTGCGAGGACGTTCTGCTGGCGAATGCGCGGCATGCGTTGATTCCTTCCTATACGGCTCGATGGCGGAGGCGGTACGGCTCAGGCGGGCAGGCGGCAGGTATGCCCATTACAAATGTATGGCATCAGGGTTGCTAATGCGCGGAGCGCTCCCGGCGCGGGCGGACCGGCCCTGCTAATACTGCCCGCGTGCCCTTCAATTCACAGCTCGCGTTCAAGCCTTACATCCCCGACGATTCGCGCTACGAGGGGATGTCCTACCGCCGGTGCGGCCGCACCGGCCTGAAGCTGCCCGAGATCTCACTGGGCCTGTGGCAGAACTTCGGCGACGACCGGCCGATCGCCACCAGCCGCGAGATCCTGCGCCGGGCGTTCGACCTCGGGATCACGCACTTTGACCTGGCCAACAACTACGGCCCCCCGTACGGCAGCGCCGAGATCAACTTCGGGCGGCTGTTCTCCGAGGACTTCAGGCCCTACCGCGACGAGCTGGTGATCTCGACCAAGGCCGGCTACGACATGTGGCCCGGTCCGTACGGCGAGTGGGGCTCGCGCAAGTACCTGCTGGGGAGCCTCGACCAGAGTCTCAAGCGGATGGGGCTCGAGTACGTCGACATCTTCTACTCGCACCGGTTCGATCCCGACACGCCGCTGGACGAGACGATGGCCGCGCTCGACGCCGCGGTCCGTGCCGGCAAGACGCGCTACGTCGGGATCTCCTCCTACGGCCCGCGCCGGACCGAGGAGGCGGCCCAGCTGCTGCGCGATCTGGGCACGCCGCTGCTGATCCACCAGCCCTCCTACTCGATGCTCAACCGCTGGATCGAGGAGGAGCTGCTCGACGTGGTCGAGCGCGAGGGCGTCGGCGTGATCGTGTTCTCGCCGCTGGCCCAGGGCTTGTTGACCGACCGCTACCTGGACGGAATCCCCGAGGACTCGCGCGTGCGCCGGGGCAACTACTTCTCCTCCGACCTGCTCACCGACGAGAACCTCGAGCGCGTGCGCGCGCTCAACGAGATCGCCAACCGCCGCGGCCAGTCGCTGGCCCAGATGGCGATCGCCTGGACTCTGCGCGACGAGCGGGTCACCTCGGCGCTGGTCGGGGCCTCGAGCGTGAGGCAGCTCGAGCAGAACGTCGCCGCGCTCGAGCGCGCCGACTTCGACGCCGGCGAGCTCGAGGAGATCGACCGCTACGCCGTCGACGGCTCGCTGAACATCTGGACGCAGTCGAGCAACGCGTAGCCGCCGCCGCCAGCGGCCTCGACGGGCCGGCGAGAGCGGGCGAGGCTACTTCTTGACGACGACTTTGCCCGAGGCGGTCACGTAGGACTGCTCGGGCTTGCTGTGGACCGTGACCTTGAACGTGCCGCGCGGGGCGGACCCGTTGGACAGGACCGCCTTGGCGTTGCCGTTGAGGCCGGCCGCGACCTGCCAGGCGACGACGTGTCTGCCGGGCTTGACCGCCGTGACGGCCCACCGGAACCTCGCGGTCGCGCCCGGCTTGAGCTGTCCCAGCGCCCACGTGTTCGAGTAGGCGGTGACGGCGCCGCCGGGGCCGCCTGACTTGCAGGCGAACCGGCACGGGCCGGGCGGCTGATCGACGATCCAGATCGGACGGGAGGCGCTGGCCAGGTTCGCCTGCTGGAGGTCCTCGGAGAACGCCGCGGCGTCGGTGCCCTGTCCCGTGGGCGCCGGGTACGTGCAGGTCACGTTGCAGATCGTGACCGCGACGTTGGGGATCGTCTGGTTGCCGCTGTTACGGACCGCGATCGTCAGATGGGTCTGCTCGGCCAGGCGCTGCGAGGTCGGGAACGTGGCCGCGGCAACCTGGACGGGGAAGTTCCCCTGCGGCTCGGACGCGCTCTGATCCGACCCTCCGCCTCCACAGGCGGTCAGCGCGACGGTCGCCGCAATCGCGGCCAGCACCCCGGAGCTCCTCGTCCTCCACGACGTCAAGGGACGCCGAACATACCATCCGCCTGTCGAGTGGTTTGCAAACGTTTAGGACCGACGGTTCCCTGTTGGTGATCGGCGACCCGGTGGCGTAGGCTTACCGGCGCAGTCGCCCAATGGCGATGGATGGCCGACGGGGAGAGGACAGTGCAAGCTTGATCAGAGCAGTCGCCGAGCGAACGTTCTTGCCGACCAAGAATGTGCTCGATGAGGTCGGGAACATGATGATCCTGACCGGCAAGACGCTGGCATCGGCGATCCGCCCGCCATATCCGTACGGAAGCGAGTTCGTGGGCCAGTTCCTGTTCGCGATGAAGCTGTGCTGGTTCCCGCTGCTGGTCTCGACGGTGGCGTTCGGCTACGGAGCCCCGGGCCTGCAGGCCGCCAACTTCCTGGTGCTGTTCGGCGCGCTCGACCGCCTGGGCGGCTTCTTCGTGCTCTCGTCGATCCGGGAGTTCGCCCCGTTCGTCGATGCGATCGTGCTCGCCGGCGTCGCCGGCACCGCGATCACGGCGGATCTTGGCGCCCGCAAGATCCGCGAGGAGCTCGACGCGCTGCAGGTGCTCGGCGTCGACCCGATTAAGAATCTCGTCGTCCCCCGGTTCCTGGCGCTGATGCTCGTCACCGGACTGTTCGACATCTACGCGCTGCTGTTCGGGATCTTCGGCGGGATCGTGGCCACGCTCGTCAACCACGCCCCGCTGGGCCCGTTCTGGGCGACGTTCTTCAACAACGCGTCGACCACGGACCTGTGGGGGTCGGTCGTGAAGACCACGATCTTCGGGGCGATCATCGCGATCGTCTGCTGTTACAAGGGCATGACGGCGTCCGGCGGCGCCGAGGGGGTCGGCCGCGCCGTCAACCAGGCGGTCGTGATCGCGTTCCTCGGGATCTTCGCGTTCAACTACGCGTTCACGCAGACGCTGCTGGCCACGCACCCCGAGATCACCACGATCGTCAAGTGATGGGCCACTAGTGGAAACTCTCCTGGAAACCCCCCGCGGGTGGATCGAGTCGTTCGGGGAGATCGTCAAGTTCACGTCGCGGATCGTGGGCGACGTGTTCCGGCTGCGCGTGTTCCGCTTCTTCGGCGAGGCGCTGCGCCAGTCGGGGATCCTGATCGTCTCCTCGACGCTGGTGATCTGGGGCCTGGTGTTCATCATCGGCCTGGAGTGCGGGGTCGAGGGCGCGTACTTCGACCGCGCCAACGGCGTGCCCGCGTACGCCGGCGTGTTCTCGGCGTGGTGCGACCTGCGCGAGCTCGTGCCGTACGCGTTCGGCTACATGATGGCCGCCAAGGTCGGGACCGGGATCGTCGCCGAGCTGGGGTCGATGCGGATCTCCGACGAGATCGACGCACTCGAGGTGATGGGGATCAACGGCGTCACGTTCCTGTGCGCGACGCGGCTGCTCGCGTCGTGGATGGTGCTGCCGTTCGTCTACCTGTGCTCGATCGGGGCCGGCTTCTTCGCCAGCTACCTGGTCGTGGTTCAACAGATCGGCGACGTCTCCTCGGGCGGGTTCTTCCTGATCTTCTGGCAGTTCCAGAATCCGCCGGATCTCTTATATAGCTTGATCAAAGCCATGGCGATGGCAACCGTGATCGTGCTCGTAGGCTGCTATTACGGCTATAACGCGAGCGGTGGACCCGTGGGGGTCGGAACCGCGACGGCGAAGTCTATGGTCCTAAACATCGTGGCTGTACATCTCATCGGAATGCTCGGTACGCAGCTCTTCTGGGGCGCCAACCCGAGGGCACCAATCGGAGGCTGAACATGGAGCGCTTTGGCGAAGGGCAGGAGCGCGAGGGCGAACCGCGCGCCGACGATCTCCTCGAGTCCGCCGACCGCGAGCACGACGAGGCGGTGAGCGAACGGCTCACGGACCCCGACCCGCGGCCGCCCTCGCGCGTGTCGGTGGTCGACGAGCAGCCGCCTCGGCCGGCGCCCCCGCGCGGTGCCACCGATGAGGAGTACAGGTGGCACAGCTACAAGGTCTATCCGTCGGGCCGCCCGGACTCGGTCGAGTTCATCGACGTCTACAAGTCGTTCGGGCGCGCCCGGATCCTGCGCGGGCTCAGCATGGGCCTCCCCGAGGGGATGGTGTCGATGATCATCGGCCCGTCGGGCACCGGGAAGTCGGTCTGCATCAAGCACATGGTGGGGCTGCTGTACCCCGACGAGGGCGACGTGATCGTCCACGGCCAGTCGGTCCCGAACATGCCCGACGACCAGCTGTTCGAGATGCGCAAGAAGTTCGGGCTGCTGTTCCAGGACGGGGCGCTGTTCGGCTCGATGCCGATCTTCGACAACGTCGCGTTCCCGCTGCGTCAGCACACCGAGAAGGGCGAGGACGAGATCGAGGACATCGTCATGCGCCGGCTCGGCGAGGTCGGCCTGTCAAGCGCGCGCAATCTGATGCCCAACGAGCTCTCGGGCGGGATGCGCAAGCGCGCCGGGTTCGCCCGGGCGCTGGTGCTCGAGCCCGACATCGTCCTGTTCGACGAGCCCGACTCGGGCCTGGATCCGGTCCGCACCGCCCTGCTGGGCGAGCTGATCCTCGAGATCCACCGCGACATGATGGAAGAGGCCAAGGCCAAGCAGAAGCCCCACCTGCCGACGTTCTGCGTGATCACGCACGACATCCTCACGGCGCGCCGGGTTGCCGACTACATCAACGTCCTGTGGAAGGGCCGGATCGTCGAGGCCGGCCCCGCCGAGGACATGCTCAACTCCGAGAACCCGTTCATCCGCCAGTTCCTGTCCGGCGAGTCCCAGGGCCCGCTGACGATGGACTGAGACCCCGGCGGCTCGCCGCCGCTGGGGTGCGCCGATAGCCTGGACGGCCAGATGAGAGCGAGGCAGAGGTTCGAGCGGGTGGCGAGGGCCGCCGCCGGACGGCCGTTTCTGACGCTGGGGCTGCTGCTGGCGCTCGCACTGGCCGGGGGCGCGCTGGCGCTGTCGCTGAAGCCCAACGCCGGCAGCGACACGTTCGTCAACGCCTCCTCTCAGAGCTACCGGGCGACCGCCGACGACCAGCGGCACTTCGGCTCCGACGCGGTCGTGATCCTGGTCCAGGAGAAGCTCACCGACCTGGTCGGGACCCAGGATCTGACCACGATCAGCCGGTTGGAGGCCTGCCTGGGCGGCCAGGTGCTGGTCGCCAACTCCCAGCTCGCGTCGTACACGCCGGCGAAGGCCGGGTCCAAGCCCGCCTACGGCGGCAACGCGAGCGCCTGCGGGCAGCTGATGAAGCACCGGCCCGTGCAGGTCGTCTACGGGCCCGGCACGTTCCTCAACCGTGCCGTCGCCGCGGTCAACACTCAGGTCCGCGCGCTCGTGGCCACCGCCCAGACCGCGATCACCAACGCCGAGAACCGCGCCTACAAGCTGGCCACCGGCCGTGGCCTCTCCAAGTCTCAGGCTCAGAAGGCCGCCACCTCGGCCGGCGCCCTGCAGCGCCAGCAGGAGCTCCAGCAGCTCGAGCAGCTGTACCTGCAGTCGGGGATCTCGGGGATGCCGTCGATCAACGACCCGCAGTTCATCCCCGAGATCGTGTTCGATCAGACCCGCGGCGTCGATCAGCCCAAGGCCCGGTTCGCCTACCTGTTCCCCAACTCCGGCTCGGCGCTGATCCAGGTGCGGCTGAAGGCCTCGCTGTCGGACGCCGAGCAGCGTCAGGCGATCGGCTGGATCCGCCAGGCGGTGGGGATGCCGATGTTCCGCCTGGCCAGCGGCGGCACGTACACGGTCAGCGGCGTCCCGGTCGTGACCAACGACCTCGCGTCGGACATCACCGGCTCGATCTCGAAGCTGCTGATCGGCGCGCTGCTGGTGATGGCGGCGGTGTTGCTGTTCGTGTTCCGCAGCCGCCTGCGGCTGCTGCCGCTGGCGATCGCGCTCGCCGCCGTCGGGATCACATTCGGCGTGACGTCGCTCGTGGGCGCGTCGCTGACGCTGGCGTCGATCGCGGTGCTCCCGATCCTGATCGGGCTCGGCGTCGACTACGCGATTCAGTTCCAGTCGCGCGTGCAGGAGGCGCGCCGCGACGCCCCCGGCGGGGCGGGCGGGATCGTCGACGCGGTCGCGCGGGCGGCGGGCACGGCGGCGCCGACGATCGCCACCGCGGCGCTGGCCACCGGCGTCGGGTTCCTGGTGCTGCTGCTGTCGCCGGTGCCGATGGTGCGCGGCTTCGGGGTGCTGCTGGTCGTGGGGATCGCGATCGCGTTCGCCTGCGCGCTGCTCGCCGGCTCGGCGGCGCTCGCGCTCACCGACCGCACCGGTGGCGCGCTCGGCGCGTCGGTCCGTGGAGCAGGGGAGATTCTGGGAGATGCCGCCGCGGCTGCTCGACGCCCGCTGCGGAAGTTCAAGCCACCGCGGCTGCCGGGGCGCCGTCTGCTGTCGGGCGTCGTGTCGCACCCGGGACGCGTGCTCGCCGTCGGGATCGTGCTGGCCGCTGCCGGCTGGGTCGCCGACACCCAGACGGCCGTCGAGTCCGACGTGACCAAGCTGGTGCCGGCGAACATGCCGGCGCTGCAGAACCTGCGCACGCTCGAGCGGGTGACCGGCGTGTCCGGCGAGATCGACGTGACCGTCCGCGCCGACGACGTCGCCACGCCGAGCGTGATCGCGTGGATGACCAAGTACGAGAACTCGCTGCTGTCTCACTACGGCTACGTCGAGCAGAAGGGGTGTGCGAAGGCCACGCTGTGCCCGGCGCTGTCGCTGCCTGATCTGTTCTCGGGCGGCACCGCCCAGGGCGCCAAGCAGGCGCCGCCGAGCGCCGCCGCGATCGACGGGCTGCTCAAGGCGGTCCCGGGCTACTTCTCCCAGGCGGTGATCACTCCCGACCACAAGGAGGCCGCGCTCGCGTTCGGGATCCGCCTGATGCCGCTGGCGCGACAGCAGGGCGTGATCGACTACATGCGCTCGCAGCTGCACCCGCCGCCCGGCGTGACCGCGCGGCTCGCCGGGGTGCCGGTGCTGGCGGCCGAGGCCAACTCCGCGCTGTCGTCCTCGAGTCGGCGGCTGCTGACGCTCGTCGCCGGGCTAGCCGCGGTCGGGCTGATTCTGCTGATCGTGTTCAGGCGGCCCCGGCGCGTGCTCGTACCGCTGATCCCGATCGCGCTCGCCACCGGCTGGTCGGCATTGGTCGTGTTCGCGATCGGAATCCCGTTGAACCCGATGTCGGCGGCGCTGGGCACGCTGGTGATCGCGATCTCAACCGAATTCAGCGTGTTGTTGTCCGAGCGGTTCCGGCAGGAGCGCGAGGCCGGCTATCAGCTGCGCGAGGCACTGGCGCGCACTTACCGGTCAACCGGCCGGGCGGTGCTCGCCTCCGGGATCACCGCGATCGCTGGGTTCGGCGTGCTGGTGCTGTCGAACATCACGATGCTGCGCGACTTCGGGTTCGTGACGCTGATCGACCTGACCGTCTCGCTGGCCGGGGTCATGTTGCTGCTGCCGTCAGTGCTCGCTCTGTCCGAGCGCGACGATCTGCTGGAGACCGCGCGCGCCAGGGTCCGCCGGGTGATCTCGGGGTTGCCGCGCCCGGGCCGCCGCGCCCGAGTCGCGTGAGCTCGCCGACGCCCCCGCATCGCCTCGACCCCGACCGCGCCGCCGCCGCATCGGCGCCGCCGGCCCCGCCGCCCGAGCGGCCGCCCCCCGACAAGCCCGAACGCGCGATCGACACCCGGCGCTACCGGTGGATGATCGGGATCTTCGGGCTCGCGCTGGTGGTCGTGATCTCCGTGTGGCAGTTCGCGTCGCACGGCACCGGGACCACCGGCATTCCGGCCGGGCAGAAGCTGCACTACTTCGCGGCGCCGCTGGCGGCCTCCACGCTCAACGGCGCCGCCAACGCGAACCCGCCGTGCACCGAGGCCCGCCACGACCCCCGCGCGCTCAACATCTGCCTGATCTCCAAGCGCACGCCACTCGTGCTCGCGTTCTTCGTCACCGGCTCATCGAACTGTCGCCAGCAGGTCGACACTCTGCAGGCGGTGTCTCGCCGGTTCTCTCCGGGCCAGGTCCAGTTCGCCGCGGTCGCTGTCGGTGCGAGCCACTCGAAGGTCGCGGCCGAGGTCCGCCGGCACCACTGGACGATCCCGGTCGCGTACGACAGCGACGGACGCCTCGGCTCCCTCTACGGGGTCGAGATCTGCCCATTGGTCGAGCTCGCCCAACGCGGCGGCGTCGTCACCGACCGCCTGATCGGCAACCACTGGCTGGCCCCCGACGCGCTGGCCGCGCGCGTCCGCGCGCTGGTCGGCCGATGAGCCGCGCCGGCGACGAACTCGAGCTGCGGGCCGCTCCCGGGTTCATCGACGAGCAACTGCGCGCCGAGCTGCCGGGCCTGCGGCTGGACTGGGTCTCGGTTGCCTCAACCAAGCGCTCGAGCCCGCCTGCGGTCATCGCGCGCCTGCGGCAGCTGTCAGACCGCTACCGGGGAGCCAGCGTGATCGCGATGCGCACGCAGCCGATCCCGCACGCCTACCGGGCGTTCTTCCGCCAGATCGGCCTGGACCCCGACGTCGACCGGATCCCCAGCGAGGAAGCCGCGGTGGAGCGGTTGCTGCACGGCCAGTTTCGCTCCAGCGGGGCGCTGGAGGACGCGCTCCTGATCGCGCTGGTCGAGACCGGGGTCCCGGTGTGGGCGCTGGACGCCGACCTGGTCGACCAGGCCGGGCTGGGGATCCGGACGACGACCGATGGCGAGCTGCTCGGCGTCGGCGCGCACGCCTATCCGGTCGGGCCGGCCCGGCTGGTCGTCGCCGACGCCCGCTGCATCCACGGCCTGCTGTTCGGAGAGCTCGCGCCCGGGCACGGCGCGACCGCGCGCACCAAACGGATCGCGCTGTTCTCGGTCGGCGTCGAGGGGGTGCCCGCGATCCACGTCGAGGAGGCGCTGTGGGTGTGCGCGGAAGCGTTGGGGAGCGTGTAGTCGCGTGGGCGACCGCGGGTGGGCTCCAACGTTTCCGTGGGGGCCATAGGGCGGTGATAAGCTCGGCGGGCCCCAGGATGAGGCGAGGATGGAGCTGCTAGATCAGGCGACGCGCACCGTGCAGGTCCCGGCGCCGGCGACCCCGGCGGTGGTCGACGACCGCGAGCGCGCGGCCCGGCGGGCGCTGCGGGCGCAGATCGTCCGGCTCGAGCGTGAGCTCGCCCACGCGTTCGTGACCGCGTTCCCGATGGGCGGCCTCGAGCAGGTCCCCGAGCGTCGCGGACACGGAGCCCGGCTGCTCGATCTCGGCGAGCTCGAACGGGTGCGCGACGACCTGGTCGAGCGTCTGGGCGCCGCTCGCGTGACGATCGCCGAGCGCGCGGACGCTCAGGCGGCGAGCCGGCTGGCGCTCGAGCAGATGCTGCTCGAGCCCGGCAAGCACCGCTTCGAGCGGATCTCCTGCCGGGAGCTCGGCCAACCCGGGTGTGGCGTCTGGGAGGTCAGGCCCCGGCTGGGCCTGGTCGGGATGCTGATGGGTTGGTGGCAGGTCAAGCTGTCCTCAGGCTGTCCGTTAGCCGGGGGTCGCGGGACGGCGCCGCGGCCCTTCTGAATCCCCTGTAACTGCAGGTATCCTGAGGCAACGATGCGCGCAATGCTGAGGACTGGCGGTGGCGCTGGGCTCGTCGTGGCGATCATGATCATCGGCAGCCTGGTGCTGTGGGTGGGCACCCCGTTGCTGTGGCTGTGGATCGGCTCTCAGATCCAGGGCGCCACCGCGTCGCTCGGCGCCGCGCTGGGGGCGATGATGATCGGGGTCGTGGCGACGATCGGGGTCTTGGCAGCGCTCCTGTCCAAGCTCTCGAACGTCTACCGCGCCAACTGCCTGTCCCGCGGCCACGACGACCCCGGCCATGTCGTGCTCGAGAGCGTGCTCGTGGTCAGCGCCGGGATCACGCTCGCGGTGTTCGCGGTGTGGTTCCTGCTGTTCGCCGGGGCCAGCCCGGTCCCGATCGGGATCCAGCTCTAGCGACCGGCGGTCCCGCGTCGCCTGTCCGGACGACGCAGGACCGGGGTCGGGGCACTCAGCTAACCCCCACCAGCTGGAACTCGCGAGACGCGCACGTCGCCAGCTGGCTTGCCAGCAGCCGACGCTGACGGTCGGTGAGCGCACCCACCGTCTTGGTCTCGTTGATTTGGCAGCGCGAAAGGAACTTCGTGCATCGGGTGCTGCCCCAGCGACGCTGACTCATCAGCAACTCTCTCAAAGCCCAGGTGCTCGCCTCCCGCGGCGGGGCCAGGATGACGTCAGCGGCCGACACGTCCCCGCCGGCGATTCTCCGCTTCAGCTCAGCACGCGCGAGCCGGATCTCATTGGCTCGCCCCAGGGCCCGCATCCGCTGCGGCTCCGGGGTCATCGTGGCGGTGTCCGTCATGTAGTGGATCTCTCCCTGCGTCCTGTCCGCCCAGGGGCGAACGAATTTGACTTGTGCAGGACCGCGTTCACGGCGCCGCTTGGCGTCGCGCCCGTGGGTTCCCTGTGGTGTCGCCCGAGCCTGCTCGGCTCCTGTTGTCGCCCCTGCCGCGCAGGTCGCCCGCCACCCCCGGGGGACCCTCGCGCCGCTCGGCCGACCACCGTTCGACTGCCGTTCAAACTACGACAACGGAGGGGTCACAGCAACGTCACATCTGGTGGACCATGCGCTTAGAGCGTGTTTTTTCTGATCCGCGCTGCTTGTGCGCAAGTGGACAAACTCGCGGCGTGTAACTAGCTCGTGATTAAGCGGGCTGCTAGGCGCCGGGGAGTGGTCCGTGCTCGGACTCGAAGGCCCGCTTGGCGGCCCCAAAAATCTCCAGCGCCTGGTCGAGCGTGGCGTGGTCGTGGGTCGCCATCACGCTCGTCCGCAGCAACGCGCCGGCCGGCGGAACCGCCGGATGGATCGCCACGTTCACGAACACCCCGGCGTCGTACAGCGCCTTCCACAGGAACACGGCCTTCCAGTCGTCCCCGACAACGACCGGCACCACCGGCGTCACCACCTCGCTGCCGTCCGACAGGCGGGTCGGCTCGACCACCTGGAAGCCCAGCTCGCTGAGCCCGCGGTGCAGGTAGCGCGCGTTGTCGAGCACCCGGGCGAACAGCTCATGGCCCTCGTCCGAGCGGCAGATCCGGACCGCGGCAAGTGCCGCGCCGACGGCCGCAGGGACCGCCGAGGCGGTGAACATGAACGGCCGCGATGCGATCCGCAGGAACTCGATCACGTCGGCCGGGCCGGCGATCACGCCGCCGCAGGAAGCCAGCGATTTCGAGAACGTGGCCATCCGCAGGTCGACGTCGGCCTCGACCCCGAACAGCTCGGCGGTGCCGGCGCCGCGCGCGCCGAGCACGCCGAGCGCGTGGGCCTCGTCGACCATCAGCCGCGCCCCGAAGCGGCGGCACAGCTCGACGATCTCGGGCAGCGGCGCGACGTCGCCCTCCATCGAGAACACTCCGTCGACCACCACCAGAACGCCGCCGCCGTCGCCCGCGGCCTTCTCGAGCGTGCGCTCGAGCCGGTCCAGACGGTTGTGGCGGAACGCCCTCAGCTTGGCGCGCGAGAGGATGCAGCCGTCGAGGATCGAGGCGTGGTCGCCTGAGTCGGCCACGACGGTGTCGCTGGGACCGAGGATCGTGCCCAGCGCCCCGACGTTGGCCTGGTGGCCGGTTGTGAACACCAGCGCCGCCTCGGTGTCCAGCCAGTCGGCCAGCTCCCGCTCGAGCTCGAGGTGAAGATCGATCGTGCCGTTCAGGAAGCGCGAGCCGGTCAGCCCGGTCCCGTAACGCTCGAGCGCGTCCAGTGCTCCCTGCTTGACGCGTTCGTCGCCGGTCAGCCCCAGGTAGTTGTTGGAGCCCAGCATGATCCGGCGCTGCCCCTCCATCTCGACGACCGGCAGCGTCGGTCCCTCCAGGACCCGGAAGTAGGGCAGAGCACCGAGCTCCCGGGCGGCCCGCAGCTGCTCCAGGCGCTCGTGCTCACGGGCCTTGGCGAAGACGTCGATTGAGGTCGGCATTCCCTCCGTGGGCTGTATCGTAACGGCACCACCCGCGCCGCCGAGGAGAACGATGACCGGGCGCGGTGACAGGATGTCGCAACCATGAACGACGAGCCCACCATCCACGGCGACCAGCTAGAGCAGGACGAGGAGATCGTCGACGGGCTGCCGGTGCTCGCCGAGGTGCGGGCCGTCGAGCGCCCCGCGCCCTCGCAGCTGCCGGTCGTCCAGGCCGCCGCGATGGCCGCCACCGGATTCGTCGCCGGCGCCGCCACGTTGGCGCTGGTCAAGCGCCGCAGCGCCCGCAAGCTCGCCCGTAGCCGCGGTGCTCGACGGGCCGTCGAGATGCTCCCGATCGTGGGCAGCCGCACGTTCGTGGTCGACGTCCACCTGGTCGGCAAGCCGGGCGAGTGACCGCCGAGGAGGCGGTGCGGGTCGAAGTGCGCCCGCCGTGGGCGTTCTCGCTACCGCTGCGCAACGGGATGGACGGGCTTACCCGGGTTCGTCGCGGAGTGCTCGAGCGGCTGCTGCACCACGGCGACGAGCCCGTGCTGATCCGCGTCGGCCAGCCCTCTCGCGACCGGGTGGTGTTCGTGGCCCGCGCCGAGCGTCGTGAGGCGGCCGAGTGGGGGGTGGAGCGGATGCGGCTGTCGCTCGGCGTTGACCAGGACCTCAAGGAGTTCCACGAGCGCTTCCGCTTTGACCCGTTGATCGGCCGCGCGGTCCGCTCCAACCCCGGGTTGCGAGCCCCGGGCCGCCCCGAGCCGTTCGAGGCGCTGGCCTGGGCGATCTGCGAGCAGCTGATCGAGTTCGAGCGAGCCGCGGCGATCGAGCGCCGGCTGACCTGGAGGCTGGGGCGCCGCTGCCCCGCGACCGGGCTGCGCGACTCCCCGACGGCGGCGGTGCTCGCCGGTCAGGCGCCTGCGCTGCTGGCGTCGTTTGACCTCTCCGCCGGTCGCGCGAGCGCGCTCGTGCGCGTCGCCCGTGAGGTCGCGTCCGGGCGTGTCGACCTGTTGGACGCCGAGCACGAGCGCGGGTGGCACCGCCTGCGCGCGATCCGCGGCATCGGCCGCTGGACGGTGCAGATGCTGGCGCTCACCGGCCAGGGCCGGCTCGATCAGCTGCCGGCGGCCGACGTCGGATTCCTCAAGCTCGTCGGCAAGCTCTCCAGCGGCGACCCTCGTGCGCGGGCTACCGAGAGTGAGGTCGTCGAGCGCTTTGCCCCGTACGCGCCCTGGTCAGGGCTCGCAGGTTTGTACGCGCTGCACGCCCACGGTAAGAAGCTGACGCCCGCGCGATAGGCTCGCGGCCCTTCGATCGACCGGGAGGTGCCGGGTGCCATACGCCGAGGTCAACGGCCAGCGACTGCGCTACGAGGACACGGGCGGAGACGGACCGCCGATCATCTTCTCGCACGGCTTTCTGATGGACCGTGAGATGTTCGCGCCGCAGGCCGCGGCGCTCGCGCCGGAGTTCCGCGTGATCGCCTGGGACGAGCGCGGGTTCGGAGAGACCGAGTTCGACGGCAAGCCGTTCACCTACTGGGACTCGGCGCGCGACTGCCTCGGGCTGCTCGACCACCTGGGGATCGAACAGGCGGTTCTCGGCGGGATGTCGCAGGGCGGCTTTCTGTCGCTGCGCGCCGCGCTGCTGGCTCCGGCTCGGGTCCGGGCGCTGGTCCTGATCGACACGCAATCGGGCGTCGAGAATCCCGAGCAGCTACCCGCCTACCGCCAGATGCAGGAGACCTGGCTGCAGGTCGGACCCGTCCCCGAGCTCGCTCAGGCGATCGCCGACCTGATCATCGGCGCCCCCGAGGTCACCCCGATCTGGATCGAGAAGTGGCAGCAGCTGCCGCGGGAGCACATGCGCGAGTCCGGCAACACGCTGTTCGACCGCGACGACATCACCGACCGGGTGGCGGAGATCGGCTGCCCGGTGATCGTGTTCCACGGGACCGAGGACCGCTCCGTCGAGATGGAGCTCGCCGAGGATCTGAGCGAGCGGCTGCCGGGGTGCGTCGGGCTGGTGCGGGTCGATGGCGCCGCGCACGCCTCCAACCTGACTCATCCCGAGGTGGTCAACGGGCCGATGCTGGAGTTCCTGCGCTCGCTGTAGGCGCGCTTGGAACCGGCGATAGCTCGAACTCGAGCGTCTCCCAGGGCGCGGCGGCGAGCGCCTGCCGCAGCACGGCCTCGTCGCCGTAGGGACCGCGCAGTCGCCGGCCCTCGCAGCGGACGATCACGCTGCCGGGTTCAAACGGCCATGGATCGAGCGTCAGCCGGCGGGGCTGGCCGGCAGGCGCCAGGCGCATCGGCACCGGCGCGCCGCCCGTCGGCACCTCCGCGACCGTGTACGGCGCCCAGTCCAAGCAGACCGCCAGCGACAGCGTGTCCCAGGTCCACACCAGCTGGCTGTTGCGCGCGACGGTCTGCTCGCGCGCGGCCGTGGCGGTCGCCGGGTCGGCGCGAAGTGACTCGAGCAGTTCGGCCTGGAACCGGCGCTGCTCGGCGAGGAACTCCCGCACGCAGTCGGCGTCGGTCGGCGCGAGCCTGGTCAGGTCGCGGTGCTCGTACAGCCGGTACCCGTGGATCGAGGCGAGCAGCGCGGCGTAGCGGCTCTGGGCCAGCAGCCGGCGCGGCCCCGCGGTCCACAGCTCCAGGTGCGCCTCGATCGGCATCTCCATGAACGACCGGGGCAGGCCGCTGTCGGGATTGCGCGCCGGCGCCAGGTCCCAGTCGGCCATGCCGAGGTCGTGCTGCTCGGCGCCCAGGCACACCTCCTCGTAGGGCTCGACGGAGCCGAACCGCGCGTTGCCCCAGATCCGCGCGAGCTGGCCCGAGATCCACGCATGCGACGGCTGGCCGATCGCAAGCACGCCGCGGTTGTCGGTGCGCAGCAGCACGCGCCCGCTACGGCTTGGCCGGGCCGCGCAGGCCGGCCAGGAGATGCGAGACCGTCTGGCCCATCTCGGCGCGGGCGGCGATCGGATCCTCGGCGCGGGCGACGACCATCGCGGCCTCGTCGAGCGCTCCCAGCAGCACCTGCGCCACCGACCGGGCCGAGCCGGGGAGCAGCACGCCGTCGTCCATCGCGGCTTGCACGGCGGACTCGAGCAGCCCCAGACCGTGGTCGGCGTCGATCGCGCGCCACACATCCCAGCCGAGCACCGAGGGGCCGTCGATCAGCACGATCTGCTGGACGTCGCGGGTGGTGCAGACGTCGAGGAACGCGTCGATCCCGGTGACCAGCTCGTCCCAGGGGTCGCCGGCCTGCGACGCCCGGCCCGCGACCGCGCGCATCGTCTCGGCGCTGACCTGGACGAGCACCGCCTGGAACAGCTCCTCCTTGCCGCGGCGGAAGTGGTGGTACAGGGCTCCGCGGGTGACCCCAGCGCGGCGCACGATCTCCTCGGTCCCGACCGCCGCGTAGCCGCGCTCTGCGAACAGATCGCGGGCGGCGGCGATCAGCGCAGCGGTCGTGTCCTCGCGCTGCTGGGCCTTAGTGCGAGGAGTGGTTGACATACATACCGTTTGTATGTGAAGATCCGTACATCATGTATGTGAACCCTAGCGGTGAGGTATATCTGATGTCTGAGACCAGGTTTTCCATGGCATCCGCTCAGTATCGCGAGGCCGAGCTCTCGCGGGGCGTGATCCGATACCGGGATGTAGGGGAGGGGCCGCCGATCGTGCTCGTCCACGGCCTGTTGGTCAACGGCCGGATCTGGGACCGGCTGATGCCGCTGCTGTCCCGGCGCGCCCGCTGCATCGTCCCCGAGCTCCCGCTCGGCTCCCACTCGATCCCCCTCGGGGTCGGTCCCGACGTCACGCCGACGGCTGTCGCGGGCCTGATCGCGGAGCTGCTCGAGCGGCTCGAGCTCGACGACGTCACGCTCGTCGGCAACGACACCGGCGGCGCCCTGTCACAGCTGGTGGCCGTCGATCACCCCGAGCGCCTCGGGGCGCTGGTGCTGACCAACTGTGACGCCTTCGACCACTTTCCGCCGCCTCAGCTCAAGGCGTTCGTCAGCGGCCTCGCGCTCCCCGGCATCGCGGCCGGCGGCGGCGTGCTCGGCCATTTCGGCTGGGCCCGCGGCCTGATCTCGAAGTTGAAGCTGACCGTGCGCCCAATCGACGACGAGCTTGTGCAGTCGTGGATGGCGCCGCTGGGCGACCGGCGGATCCGTGCCGACCTCAAGCAGTTCCTGCGCGCCATCCCGGGCACCGACATGGTCGCGGCGGCCGAGCGCCTGGGCGGCTTTGACCGCCCGGCGCTACTCGCCTGGGCGACCCGCGATCCCTACTTCCCGATCGCCGATGGGCAGCGGCTGGCCGCGGTGCTCCCGCGGGGACGCCTGGAGCGGATCGACGACGCCAGCACGTTCGTGCAGCTCGACGCGCCCGAGCGCCTGGCCGAGCTGATCCTCGAGCAGGTCGACTCGCGCGGGGCTACAGCCCCTGCCCCGCAAGCAGCTCGTTAGTCGACGCGTCGGCGACTGCCTGTGGGTTGGAGATCAGGTGGTTTTCGAGCATCCAGCGGCCATACGCGTTCCACTGGCTGGTGCTCTGCCAGCCCCACGGATTGTTCGGGTCGCTGGGAAAGAAGGCCGGCAGACTGGCCTTGACGCTCGCCAGCTGGAAGCCCGCGTCCAGACCGGGGTTGGCCTTGACGAGGTTGTCGACCCCGGTCTGCGGGTCCTTGCGGACGGCCTCGTACCCGCGGCCGAGCGCCTGCACGAAGCGCCGGATCACGTTGGGCTGGTCGACCACCGTGGCCTTGCGGGCGACCACCACGAGCTCGTTGTAGGGGGGGACCCCGACCTGGTCCATGCGGATCACGTTGGGCTTCTTGTGCATCCGCTGGAGCTGGATCGCCTCGACGTTCCAGTACGCGCCGAGCGTCGCGTCGACCCGGCCCGACACCATCGCCGGGACGAGGTTGGAGCCGACGTTGACCTCCTTGACCGAGCTCACCGGCACGTGCGCGCGCTTGAGCACCGTCGTCAGGTAGGCGTGCTGGTAGGGAATCCCGGCGTCGCCGACGGTCTTGCCGCGCAGATCGGCGACCGTCCGGATGTGCTTTGAGCCGATGGACACGATCGACGTCAGCGGTCGCTGCGCGATCGCCGCGACCGACACCAGCGGCACGCCCTGGTTGCGGGCCAGCAGCACCTCGGGCTCGTAGGAGATCGCCAGGTCGGTCTTGCCGGCCTGCAGCAGCCTCAGCGGCAGCGCCGGGTCGGACGGGACCTGGACGTGGACGTTGAGGCCGGCCCGCTCGAAGCTGCCGTCGGCCAGCGCCTGATAGAGCCCGACGTGATCCGCGTTGGGAAACCAGTCGAGCATCAGCGTCAGCGACTGCTTCGGTCCCGACGACGACACCGACTCCTTCTTCTCGCCGCAGCTCGCCAATCCCAGCACCAGTGCTAGGCCGGCGATCATGATCAGGGCCCGCTTGATCACAAGCGCTCCTCTCTTGGTCGATAGGCCCAGGGCAGCACCAGCCGCTCGGCCAGGGTCAGCAGCGCGAACAGCGCGATCGCGAACACCGACAGGATCAGCACGGCGGCGTACGCGCGCGCGGTCAGGAACTGCGGGATCGACTGCGCAAACAGGTATCCGAGCCCGGAGCTGGCGCCAATCCACTCGGCGAACACTGCGCCGATCACCGCGACGACGACCGCGATCTTGGCGCCGGTGAACAAGCCCGGCAGCGCGGACGGCAGCTCCACGTGGCGGAACGTGGTCGCGCGCGAGGCGTCGAACGTCCGCATCAGCTTGATCAGGTCGGGGTCGACCGACGCCAGGCCGGCCAGCGTCGTGACCACGATCGAGAAGAACGACACGAGCGCGATCACGACGAGCTTGGGGAAGATCCCGAAGCCCGAGCCACAGCACCAGCACGGGGGCGAGCATCGGGATCGGGATCGTCTGAGAGGCGACCAGCAGCGGATAGATCGCCTGGCGCAACGTCCGCGAGAAGTGCAGCGCGATCGCGCAGGCGAGCCCGGCGACCGTCGCCAGCAGGATCCCCAGCAGCACCTCGCGCGCGGTCACCAGGAAGTTGCTCCACAGCAGCGAGCGGTCGGTGTAGAGCGCCTTGGCGACCGCGTGGGGGGCGGGAAGGATCAGCGGGTCGACGCCGCCGAGGTCGACGTACAGCTCCCAGACACCGATCAGGATCGCCAGCACCAACACGGCTCGCCAGGCCAGCGTCGGGCGCCAGGCGATACGGGCCGCGGTCATTCGCCGACCCCCAGGGTCTCGAGCGCGCGCTCGCGCAGGGCGACGACCGCGGGATCGGTACGGCGGCGCGGGCGCGGCAGCGCGATCTCGAGCTCGGCCACGACCCGGCCGGGCCGCGGCGACATCACGACCACGCGGTCGGCGAGCACGACCGCCTCCTCGACGTCATGGGTGACGAGCACGACCGTGCGCGGCTCGGCCTCGAGCACGTGAGCCAGCCAGCCCTGCATCTCGCTGCGGGTGATCGCGTCGAGCGAGGCGAACGGCTCGTCGAGCGCGAGCACCGGCTTGCCGGCCAGCAGCGTGCGCAGGAACGAGACGCGCTGGCGCATGCCGCCCGACAGCTCGGCCGGCCGGGCCCGCTCGAACCCGGCGAGCCCGAAGCGCTCGAGCCAGGGCTGCGCGGTCGCCCGCGCCCGGTCGCGCGACACCCCCTTGGCGCGGAGCGCCAGCGCGGCGTTGTCGACCGCGGTCAGCCACGGCAGCAACAGGTCGCGCTGGGGCATCAGCGCCGCCGGCGCCGAGCTGACCGTTCCCGAGTCCGGCGGCTGCAGGCCGCAGATCAGCTCGAGCAGCGTGGTCTTGCCGCAGCCGCTCGGACCGACCACGGCGACGATCTCGCCCGGGCCGGCGGACATCGAGACGCCCTGCAGCGCGGTCACCTCGCCCCGCCGGCTGCGGAACGTTCTGCTCACGACCTGGACCTCTACGCCAACGGGGCCCTGAAGATCGCGAGGCTCCTTCACGGGAGCCTCGATCATGCGCTTATTGCTCCCTCCGCGGGCATTACCCCACAGGTTCGAAGGGTCAGCGCCGGGTCGCTCTCGTCGCGTGGGGCGCTATCTCAGCCGGCTTTCCCGCCAGCCCCCCTGGGTTTTCGGATACCGCCGTGATGCTATCGCCCGCGCGGACGCGGCGGGATCCCTACGCCGTGATCGGCTGGGTGAGGGCCTTGACGAACTCCTCGAGCTGGTCGGTGCGCCAGCACTCGAACGCCGTGCAGTACTGCTCGTAGGCGGCGATCACCGAGTCGCCGTAGTTCCAGTACAGACGGGGCTCGGGGTTCAGCCAGAACGTGCGCCCGGCCCGGGCGGTGATCGCCGCGAACACGTCGTCGCGGGGCGGGCGGCCGTTGGTGCGCGCGTCGCCGAGCACGATCACGGTCGCCCGCGGGTGCAGCTCGTCCTCGATCAGCGCCAGGAACTCGGTCCACACGCGTCCGTAGTCGGTGTAGCCGGAGATGTCGGCGACGCCGGCGTCCTTGGAGATCGCCTCCGACGCGGCGCGGAAGTCGCGCTCGCGCTCGAACACCTCGGTGACCTCGGAGATCCGCTCGATGAACACGAACGAGCGCAGCTTGCGGAACGCGTCGTGGAGCGCGTGCAGGACGCTGAGGAAGAACGTGCTCGCGCTGGTGACGCTGGTGGAGACGTCGCACAGCACGAAGATCTCGGGGCGGCGCGGGCGCTGGGGGCGGTACTTGAGGACGACCGGGACGCCGCCGGTCTGCAGCGAGGCCCGCATCGTGCGCCGCACGTCGACGTGGGCGTGGCGCTTGCGCCCGCGCAGCTCGTGGCCCTGGGTGGCCAGGCGGCGCTTGAGCTGGGCGACCACCCGGTGCACGGCGGCGAGGTCCTGGATCGGCCCGGTGGGCAGCGCGCGGTCGAGCTCGTTCAACGGGCGCTTGGGCGGCAGCGACGCCGTGCGCTCGATCAGGTCGCGCTCGAGCTCGCGTCGCAGGTGCTGCTCGAAACGGCGCAGCTGGTCGCGCGGCAGGCCGTCGCGGCGGGGGTCGTCCTCGGGGAGCTCGGGCTGCGGCTCGGGACGCAGGCCCAGCGCGCGGCGGATCCGCTGCACGTCGACGCCGAGCACGCCCGAGCCCTCGCCGCGACCGAAGGCGGCGATCGCCAGCCGGGCCAGGTCGCGCAGCGCGGCCTCGTCGCCGTCGCGCAGCGCGGCGGCGATCTGCTGGCGCAGCGTGTCGAGGTCGATCTCGCCCTCGCCCTGACCCTCCGACGGGTCGCCGGCGTTCGCCCTGACCCTCGGTCACGCCGCGGCGCGAGGCCGCCGCCTCGGCCGCGCGGAAGAAGAAACGCTCGAACACGAGGTCGAACACGCGCCGGTCCTCGGGCGACTTGGCCAGCGTCGCGGCGAGCGCCTCCCTGAAGTCGGCCGACCGCGTCCAGGGGATCTGGCCGAGCGCCTCGAACGCGTCGAGGATCTCCGAGGTCCCGACCGCGACGCCCTCCTCGCGCAGGTCCTCGGCGAACAGCAGCAACTGGCCGTCGAAGCCGTCCGGGCCCTGTTGCGGAATCCCGGCGTACCGCGCGCCGTTGTCAGGCCGCGGGGCGGGCATCTGCCAGCCTGACGCCGACCCGCGCGGCGACCGTGTCGAGGTCGGTGCGGTGCTTGACGATCACGCTCATCGTCTCGCGGAAGGTGGTGTCGTCGATGTCGTCGGCGCCGAGCAGCAGCAGCGCCCGGGCCCAGTCGATCGACTCGGCGATGCTCGGCGGCTTCTTCAGGTCGAGCTCGCGCACCTCGTGGATGATCTCGACGAGCTTGCGCGCGACCTGCTGGTCGAGGTCGGGCGAGTGCAGGCGGACGATCTCGAGCTCGTGCTCGAGGCCCGGGTAGTCGAGCCACAGGTACAGGCAGCGGCGCTTGAGCGCCTCGGTCAGCTCGCGGGTGTTGTTCGAGGTGAGCAGCACGACCGGCTGTGTGGTCGCCTCGATCCGGCCGAGCTCGGGGATCGAGATCTGGAAGTCGGACAGCAGCTCGAGCAGCATCGCCTCGAACTCCTGGTCGGTCTTGTCGATCTCGTCGATCAGCAGCACGACCGGCTCGGCCGAGGCGATCGCGGTCATCAGCGGGCGCGGGAGCAGGAACTCCTCGCCGAAGATGTCGTCCTGGACGTCGCGCCAGCCGGCGTCGTCGGACTCGGTCTGGATCCGCAGCAGCTGCTTGCGGTAGTTCCACTCGTACAGCGCCTTGGCCTCGTCGAGACCCTCGTAGCACTGCAGGCGAACCAGCGTCCGGCCGAGGTAGCGGGACAGCGCCTTGGCGAGCTCGGTCTTGCCGACGCCGGCCGGGCCCTCGACCAGCACGGGCTTGCCGAGCTTGGTCGCCAGGTAGGAGACGAGCGCGGTCGAGTCGCCGGGCAGGTACCCGACCGCGCGGAGCCCGGTGGCGAGCTCGTCGACCGAGGCGGGCTGGTTCATCTGGTGGGCTGCGTCACTGGGCACGGGCGGGCTGCTTCACTCGTAGTGGGCGGGGAGGGTCAAATATAGGGTTTCCCGCGTGCTTTCCCTGTCCACCGCCGTTCGCTCCTCTCACCTCGGCCTATTCGCCGCGGTGATCGCGCTCGGGTTCGTGATCGGCGTGTTCGGCCACATCATCAAGTCGCGGCCGCTGATCCTGACCGGGATCGTCGTGATCGGCGCCGTGAGCGCCTACTACGTGTTCGCGCTGCAGCCTGCGGGATAATCCACCCCGGGGGCTTGAAGTTGTCACAGGACTGCAAAAAGTCTGCGACGAAAGAATCGCGGGGGCGGATTTCGGTGCTTTGCGGTGGGATGCTGGGTCTCGCATGGCCGTCGATCCGCATGACGAACGTCCCACTCGAGGCCCCGGCGGGGAACCTTGGGACGTTCGCCACGTGGGGCGTGATCAACGTCCCTCGGTACCGCTGACAGGGGTCGAAAGGGACGTTAAGCAGGTGGTGGGCTGGCCCGATCGCGAGATTGCGGCGATCGCGGCTGCCCAGCAGGCGATCATCGCCCGCGAACAGCTGCTCGCACTCGGCATCGGCCGTGGGGCGATCGACCACGCGATCGCGCGCGGGCGGCTGCACCAGCGCCACCGCGGGGTGTACTCGCTGGTGGTGCCGCAGCGCGCTCCCGCCGCTCGCCGCCGAGCGGGCCGCGGTCCTCGCCTGCGGCGACGGCGCGTTGATCAGCCATCACTCGGCTGCGGCGATGTGGCGGATCCGTCCCGCGATCGGAGGCGACGTCGACGTCACCGTGGTCGGCCGCGACGCCGGCCGACGCCGGCCCGGCATCTGCGTTCACCGGGCCGGGGCGATCGACCGCCGCGACGTCCGCTTGCGCGCCGGCATCCCGCTGACCTCGGCGGCACGCACGCTGCTGGACATCGCTCCGCGCCTGTCGGAGCGCTCGCTGGAGCTGGCGTTCGACGAGGCGCTGATCCGCGGGCTGATGACGATCGAGGCGATTGCGGGGGTGACCGCGCGCTACCCGAAACGAAACGGCGCGGCCCGGCTGCGCGCGCTGGCGCGCCCGGACCGGCCGACCACCGTGACCCGCTCGGAGGCCGAGGAGCGGTTCCTGGCGATGATCCGCCGGGCGCGCCTACCCGAGCCCGAGGTCAACGCCAGGCTCGGGCGGTTCGTGGCCGACTTCCTGTGGCGCCGCGAGGGGGTGCTGCTCGAGATCGACGGCTACGACTACCACCGCGGTCGCGCCGCGTTCGAGCGCGATCACGAGCGCGACGCCGAGCACCAGCGAGACGGCTTGCTGGTGATCCGCGTCACTTGGCGCCAGCTCGAGTCCGAGCCCGAGTCAGTCTTGGTACGGGTCGCGACGGCGCTCGAGCGTCGCCGGCTCCGAGTCGCCTGACGCCGGTCTGGCGTAGCGCTCTGGTCGCGCCGGAACCGGCCGCTCACCCGGCAGCGGCCGCTCACCCGGGCAGCGGCGGCTCACCCGGCAGCGGCGGCTCACTCGGAAGCGGCGGCTCACCCGGGAGCGGCGGCTCGGGCACGTGCGCGATCCGGATCCTCGACCCGGCGTAGGCGAGCAGCCCGGCGACCGCCAGCGCGACGAAGATGCCCCACTCGATCCCGGAGGTGGTCGCGAACTGGCCGTGGCTGCTGGTGCCCTGCTTGTCGAAGATCCGCCAGATCACGAGCACGCAAGCCCACAGCCCGGCGGCCATGATCACGCCCGCCGTCGCCGCCGGGGATGTGGAAGGCCCGGCCCTCGGCGCGCTGGTAGAGCAACGTGAGCACCGCCCCCGCCACCAGCAGGATCGCCGCCTCGACGAACGAGAACGCGCGCCCAGCCGCTCATCGACGCACTGACCGACTGCAGCTTGGCGGCCGAGCCCTTGGCGATCACGGTCTCCTGGTACCACGGGAAGAACAGGCTGACGAACAGGAGGATCGCCGCGACCGCGGCCAGCCGCCGCTCCGAGGGAAGCTTGCGCCAGGCATCGGCCACGCGGCGGGCGCTCATGCCGGCGCGCCCGCGGCGGCGCTGAGTTGCTCGGTGAGGATCTGCGCGTCGTGGTCGGACACCGAACGGATCTGCCCCTGGAAGGCGAGCGTCCAGTGCTCCTCCGGCCACTTCGCGATGTGCTCGAGCCGGCCGACCAGCGACTGCGCCGGCACCCACAGCGGCTCGTCGAGCACGATCTCCGGCGAGGTGTGAAACCGCCACGGGTAGATGTCGGCCTTGCCGGGCTTGCCCGGCCAGATCTTCGCGCGGTCCTCGTACATCTCGCCCTCGACGCGGATGCTGGCGGCGAACGCCATCACGCGGGTCAGGTACAGGACGATCCGGTCACCCGGCTCGATCCCGAGCGCGCGGGCGCGGTTTCGCTCCTTCACCCCGATCACGTTGAAGTCGTGATCCTTGGTCGCCTCGTAATTCTCCGGCGACCCGGTGAGAATCCAGGTGCGCGCCACGGATCCGATTGTAGGACCGGCCCTGGAGGGTTCTCAGGAGTCCACGGTCAGAGGATCGGGATGTCCTGGACCTCGGTGGGCTCCCGCCGCGGGTGCTCCAGCCGCTCCAGATACCAGTCCAGCAGCGCGCGGATCGCCTCCAGCAACTCGCGCAGCGCCGCCACCAGGCGCTGCTGCAGGTCGGGCGGGATCCGGTCGCGCAACGAGCGCAGCAGCGCGATCAGCGCGTCGAGCTCATCGTCTCGGCGGCCCGCGTCCTCGGACTCCGGGGTTTGCCATCCCGCCGGCGGAGGCTCGCGGCCGGTGGCGGCCGACGCAGCCGCCTCGGTCATCAGCCGTTCGGCCGCCGCCGACGCCCGATCCAGCCGCTGCTCCAGCCGCCGGAGGCGTTCCTCCGAGGCCCCCGCCGGAATCCGCTCCTCGCCGGCCATCAGCGGTGCCGAGCCCCGTCGAACGTCACCTCGAGCGCGCCGTCGTCAAACCGCGCCGCGGTCGGGTTGAACGCCGCCAGCGCGGGGGGAAGCATGATCGTCCGCTTCTGCCCGTCGACCCGCACCACCAGCTCGAGCCCGATCTTCTTCAGCGAGATGTCCCCCTTGCGCACGAACGGAAGCGCGAGCCGCAGCCGCGCCTCGTGCTCGGACACCAGCAGCTCCTGGGTGACGGCGTCGTACAGCACCGCCGCCGGGTCGAGCCCGTCGGATCCGAACAGCGAGTTGCCGAGCCGGTCGAGCATCTCGGCGCCGACGACCTCCTGGTCGTAGTACGGCGCACGCAGCACCGGCACCGGCGCGAACGCCGCTTGCACCAGCTCGAGGTGCTCCTCCTGCAGGCGCCGCCACCCGGCGAAGTAGTCGCCGACGTCGGCCGGGAAGATCCGGTTGACGATCACCGCGTCGGTCAGATACCCGTACAGGTTCAGGTAGGTGAACGTCCGCATCGCCTCGCCGATCACCATCTTGTCGGGGTTCATCACCAGCCGGATCGTCGACCGCTCGCGGTCGCGGAGGATCTCGTTCATCTCGATCAGGTTGCGCGACAGGCGCTGCACGTCCTCGAACACCGCCTGGGTGGGGAGCGGAATGTCGAGCAGCGAGCGCGCGATCGGACGCGCGGCGGCGAGGATCTGGCGCTCTACCGGAAACACCTTGTCGATCCACCAGCGCGCCACATCGGGGAACGACAGCAGCCGCAGCGTCTCGCCGGTCGGCGCGCAATCGACGACGATCACGTCCCATTCACCGGAGTGGTGGTGCTGCTGGAGCACCAGCAACGAGAACAGCTCGTCCATCCCGGGCGGGACCGTGAGCTCCTCGGCGGAGATGCGATCGACCCCGCGCTCGAGCAACAGGTCGCCGAGCCACTCCTGCACGCCCGACCAGTGGCGCTCCATCTCCTCCTGGGCCTTGACCTCCTGACCCCATAGGTGGTCGCCGGCGGGCAACGGCTCAGATCCGAGCTGCACTTCCAGCGACTCAGACAGACTGTGCGCTGGATCGGTGGAGATCACCAGCGTCCGCAGGCCGGCGGCGGCGCAGCCGCGCGCGGTGCACGCGGCGACCGAGGTCTTGCCGACGCCCCCCTTGCCCGTGTACAGGATCGTGCGCGGCCTCATGACCGCGCGAGTCTACGTTCTCCTACGAGACCCGGATAGTCCCGACGATCCGCCCGAAGTTCCCGGCCAGGTCGGTGGCCGCGAGCCGCACCTGGTACTGGCCGGGCTGTGACAGCGCCGGGATCGCGAACGAGTGCACCCCGTGCGAGAAGCTCGCGCTGGTGTCGAACACGGTCTGGGTCCCGCGGGCGACGACGATCCCGACCTTGGAGATCTTCGACAGCCGGAAGCGGATCGTCGATGACCTGTGGACCTTGACCTGACGGGTGAGCAGCGTCAGCGCCGGCGGCGTCTTCTCGTAGTCGGCGAACCGCTCGGCCGTGGTGCAGTAGGCGATCGCCTTGGTCCGCGTGCACAGCTCCGCCAGGAACCCGGTGACGAGCTCGTGGTAGCTGAGGTCGTCCTCCTCGCCCGGCTGGTACAGCGACCAGGCGCCGGTGTCGAACTGGGGCAGCTCGGCCTGGGCCTGCGCGTCGCCGGCATCGAACAGCCGCTTGGCCTGGTTGTTGCCGCTCACCTTCCAGTAGTCGTAGAGCCCGATCAGCGACTGCAGGAACGCGTTGATGATGTCCACGCCCGGGGCGAACGAGTACTGCAGGTAGCGGGCGCCGCGGGGGGTCCGCTCGCGCACCCCCACCTTCGGCCGCCGGTAGAAGATCGACAGCGCCCGGCTGGCCACCTTCAGGTACGAGCGGTCGCCGGTCGCCTGGTAGCCGCGGGCGAGCGCCTCCAGGCCGGTGCCCTGCGACATCGCGCTGGTCCACGGCGGGATCCCGCCGTCGAACTTGAAGTAGTACTCCCAGGTCAGCCCGCCGCCGCGCCGGGCCGCCAGCGGGATCATCTGCGCCAGCAGCGCGACCAGCTGCGGGTAGCTCGCGCGGCCCGCGGTGTAGAGGCCGTCGGCCTTGCCGAACGTGCCGAGCACCTGGAGCTCGATCCCCTGGCCCGGGTAGTACTGCCAGACGAGGTCCGAGCCGGTGAACTCGACGCGCTGACCGTAGGTCAAGAGCGGACCGGTGGTCCACCACTGGCGGTTGCGGTCGAGCGTCTGAAACAGAACGGGCAGCCGCGACGGGATCAGCTTCCGCGAGGCGGCGATCTGGTGCAGGTTCTCGATCACCGCCTCGAGCTCGGTGGCGCGCGTCCCGGACAGCCCACGCTCGGTCTTCAGCGCGGCGTTGAAGCTCGCGTTGTAGCGGCGGTACGCCCCCGCGGTGATCGCGCCCGAGCGCCGCAGCCGGGTGAGCTCGCTGCGCACGGTCTTGTCGCTGCCGCGCGCGACGCGGACACGGGCGGGCGCGGCGGGCGCGCCGAGCGGAGCAGGCGTCACCGCCGGCCCCGTCAGGTAGGGGTCATCGCGCTGCACCGCATGGCCGCCGGGCGCGAGCACCAGCACCGGTGCTGCCCCTGCGGCGGACGGAAACAGAAGAAACCCAACGAGCAGGCCAAACAGGCGCCCACGCACTGACCCGATGCTACATTCGATGCCCAATCGGCGCCATCGCTGAGGAGGATCTCGCACGATGCATCAAAGGATTCGGTGGTCTGGGGCGCTCACGACGGTGTTGCTCGTCTGCCTGGCGTCGGTCGCGGTCGCCGCGTGCGGAAGCAGCAGCGGCAGCTCTTCTGAGGACGCGGCGGGCCTGCTCAAGGACACGTTCGAGGGCAACCACAAGATCGACAGCGGCGACATCAAGCTGGCGCTGACGATCAATCCCACCGGGTCCAGCAGCGTGAGCGGGCCGATCAAGCTGAGCTTCGGCGGGCCGTTTGAGTCCGGCGGCAGCGGCAAGCTCCCGCAGTCGGACTTCAACGTCAGCATCAGCGCCGAGGGGAAGTCCGGATCGCTGGGGATCATCTCGACCGGCTCCAAGGGCTACGTGACCCTGCAGGGAACCGGCTACCAGCTGCCGGCGGACACCTTCAAGAAGCTTCAGTCGAGCTTCTCGGACCTCGGCGCCAGCGGCAGTTCGTCGAAGAACTCGACGGGGCTGTCGAAGCTCGGGATCAAGCCGCTGGACTGGCTGCAGAACCCCACGGTCGTCGGTGACGAGACCGTGGCCGGCGACGAGACCACCCACATCCGCGCCGGCGTCAACGTCCAGGGGCTGCTCACCGATGTCGACACCGTGCTGAAGAAGAGCTCGTCGCTCGGGGTGCCCAAGACGGCCAACCTCTCGAACGGGCTGTCGGCCTCGACCAGGGCGAAGATCGCCAGCGAGGTCCGCAACACCACGTTCGACGTGTGGACCGGCAAGGACGACAAGATGCTGCGCAAGCTCTCGATCGGCACAACCCTGCCGGTCACCGGTCAGACCTCGACCCAGCTCGGCGGGATGACCGCGGCGGCGGTCGCCCTCACCGTGCAGTACTCCGACCTCAACCAGCCGCAGACGATCAGCGCGCCGCAGACTGTCCGTCCCTACAGCGAGTTCAGCAGCAAGGTCGACTCGCTGATGCAGGCGCTTCAGGGGGCGACCGGAGCCGGGTCGAGCAGCTCGGGATCGGGCTCCAGCTCGGGCACCTCCGGCTCCGGCAGCTCGAGTTCGGGGCTGGCGGGCGCCTCCAGCAGCGTCAAGCGCTACAGCAAGTGCGTCTCGGATGCCGGCAACGACATCTCGAAGATGCAGCGCTGCGCGTCGCTGCTCAACGGCGGCTAGCCGAGCTCAACGGCGGCTAGCCGAGCCGGACCGCGTCACTCGCGCTCGGAGGCGTTGGGGTCGTCCTTCTCGCTCTCGTCGAAGGACTCCTCGTCCTCGTCCTCCACCTCCTCGTCGTCATCGCCCATCGGGGGTGGGTGGAGCTCGACCTGGAAGCGCTCCAACAGCTCGTCGCGTCGGCTGTCGTCGATCGCCGACTCGTCGGAGATCAGGACCCAGTCGGCGCCCTCGTACTCCTCCATGTTGAAGATCTCGGTGTCGAGGTCGGGGGAGTCGTCGACCGACAGGAGCACCTCGGTCTGAGGGTTGAAGTACGTCCCCGGGCGGTTGACCAGCTCGTTTAGTTCAAAGCGGCGCGGATCTGTCATCGGGCGGCAGAGTACAAGCAACCCGCGCGCGAGGCCACCCCGACCCGGTCAGAGATCGGAAAGCCCGGCGATCTCGCGCTCGATCTCGGCCTCGACGTCGAGCGGTGGCTTGCCCGTACGCGCGCGGCGGAGGTTGCGAGCGATCACGAGATCGCGGATCTCCTCGCGCAGCGCGGGATCGATCGCCGGGGCGGTGAGCCGCGCGAGCTCCTGCTCGACGTCGACCGGCGGCTCGCCGCGGCGCGCGCGCAGGGCGTTGCGAGCCTCCAGCAGCTCGCGGATCTCGGCGTCGCGCTCCTGCAGGGCACCGGGGGAGCCCGGCGTGGGCCCGCGCGGGCGCTCGGTATCCATCAGCAGATGGTCGCTGCCGTAGTCGTCCCAGGCTTTGCGGCCGGAGACCAGCGCGATCACGGCCCCGAGCACGCCGATTCCAAAGACGATCCAGATCACCGTGCCAAACGCGTGCTGCACGACGTTAAGTGTTGCGCACACGACCAACCGCGCGCTACGATTTAAGCCATTGACTGACTAGTCAATCTATGTTCACGAAGGAGAAATCCAGTGGTTGACTTCACGCTCACCGAGGAGCAGCAGGCCATGCGCGAGATGGCGCATGACTTCGCAGAGAAGGAGATCCGCCCGGTTGCCTGGGAGTACGACAAGGACGGCACGTGGCCCGGCGAGATCATCGAGAAGGCCTGGGATCTGGGGCTGATGAACGGCCACCTCCCGGTCGAGTACGGCGGCCCGGGGCTCGGGTTTCTCGACGGCGCGATCATCGAGGAGGAGATCGCGTGGGGGTGCTCCGGGATCGGAACCTCGATCACGTGCAACGGGCTGGCCACCGCGCCGGTCCTGATCGCCGGCTCCGAGGACCTCAAGAAGCGCTACCTGGCCCCGATGAGCGAGGAGCCGCTGCTGGCCTCCTTCTGCCTCACCGAGCCCGACGCCGGCTCCGACGTATCGGGGATGAAGACCACCGCCGTGCAGAAGGGCGACAAGTGGGTGATCAACGGCTCCAAGTGCTTCATCACCAACGGCGAGTACGCCGACTGGTACACGGTCTACGCCAAGACCGACAAGGAGGCCGGACACCGGGGGATCTCGTGCTTCGTCGTCCCCCGCGACGCCGGCGTGGTCGTCGACAAGCACGAGGACAAGATGGGCCAGCGGGCCTCCAACACCGCGACGATCACGTTCCCCGAGGTCGAGATTCCGCTGGCGAACCTGGTCGGCGAGGAGAACAAGGGCTTCAAGATCGCGATGATGACGCTCGACCGGACCCGCCCGGGCGTGGCCGCGATGGCCACCGGCGTGGCCCGCGCGGCGATGGAGTTCGCGATCGACTACTCCAAGGAGCGCGTCCAGTTCGGCGTGCCGATCGCGATGCACCAGGCGATCCAGTTCATCATCGCCGACATGTCGACCAAGGTCCACCTGGCCCGGCTGGCGACCTGGAACTCGGCGGTATTGCTCGATCAGGGCAAGCGCAACACGCTCGAGTCCTCGCACGCGAAGCGGTTCGCGGCCGACACCGCGATGGAGGTCACCACCGACGCCGTGCAGGTGTACGGCGGGTACGGCTTCATCAAGGAGTACAAGGTCGAGAAGCTGATGCGCGACGCGAAGATCCTGCAGCTGTACGAGGGCACCGCCCAGATCCAGCGGCTGGTGATCGCGCGCGAGACGCTGCTGCCGCGCCGGGTCGAGCAGCCTGCGAAGGCGACCGCTTAGCCGATCCTAGTCACGGACTTGACTGCCGGGTCGAGGCTAATCCTCGGCCCCGGTGTCTTTCTGGCCGACCAGATCGAGCGGGTCGGGAGGTCTGACTGGCTCGTCCTCGGGAGGGCGGACGCTCCCATCGCACTTCTGACAGCGCGCGTCCAGGTAACCGTTGACCCATGCGACACTTTGGGCATTGCCATTGCGCTCTGTTGACCCAGCGTCCTGTCGGATCAGGCATCAGAGAGCCGACCTCGCCGTGGCGGCTTCAGACTTCGTCACGTCTTCTGCGTCATCGCGTAGATCCCGATCACGATGATCCCGACGCAGATCACTCCACACACCACCGCCACCGTAAGGCCCCCGATACGCGATCCGGAGCCCTGGGTGCCGTCCGCCGCAGTGGTGTTGGCGAACTTGAGGCCGAGCAACAGGAATCCGAATATGACGACCGTGCCGGCACCGGCCGCCAACACCACCAGGCAGATCTTCCAGATGGCGCTCCAGTCGACGATTGGCGATGCGACGACGAACATGAGCTTGTCAGGCGAGTGCCGGGGCCGCTTCGCCGGCCCGTTCCGCCTCGAGCTCCGGTGTCACGTTCGTGCGGTCGAGGTCCCTCGCCGTGATTGCATTGCGCTTGGAGAGGATGTAGAGCCCGGCTGCGATCGCCGCCGCGAGCAGCGTGATCACGATCGCGCCCGCGTTCGTGTTCGTACCGAAGAGGTCGGAAATGTGCCACATCGCAAATGCGACTAGCGCCGCCGAGGGCAGTGTGATCACCCATGCGATCCCCATCTGCCCGACGACGGGCCAGTGCACGACCCCGCCCTTCTTCCCGAGGCCCGCACCCATGACGCCGCCCGAGACGATCTGCGTCGTCGACAGGGGGTAGCCGTAGTACGACGATGCGAGGATCGTCGCCGCGCTGGTCGACTCGGCCGCGAACCCCTGAGGCGACTCGACGGTCGTGATCCGGTTGCCCATCGTGTTGATGATGCGCCAGCCGCCGCTGGCGGTGCCGAGAGCCATCGCGGTCGCGCATAGCAACTTGACCCAAATCGGCACGGTGAAGTGGGCAGCACTGAGGTGGCCGGTGGAGATCAAAGCGAGGGCGATCACGCCCATCGTCTTTTGGGCGTCGTTCGTCCCGTGGGCCAGCGAAACCAGCGACGCCGAGCCGATCTGGCCATATCGGTAACCGCGTCTTGCCTCCTCCTGACCGAGCCGGCGGATCAGCATGTAGGCAGCCTTCGTGGCGACGAAGGCGACGACACCGCAGATGATGATCGCGAGGACGCCCGGAGCGACGACTTTCTCAACGATCCCGCGGGCGCTCACCGCCGAGGAGCCGACGTCTGCGATCGCCGCCCCGATCAGGCCGCCGATCAAGGCGTGGCTCGAACTCGACGGAATCGTGAAATACCACGTGATCAGATTCCAGACCATGGCGCCGATCAACGCCGCCTCGACGACCGCGAGCCCGTCCGCGCCGCCCGTCACTGCCGGCTCCACGATCCCCTTGGCGATCGTGGCCGCGACGCTGATCGAGATGAACGCGCCGACGAAATTCAGGCATGCCGAGATGATCACGGCCGTCCGAGGCTTCAGCGCGCCGGTCGCGATCGAGGTCGCCATCGCGTTCGCCGTGTCGTGGAACCCGTTGGTGAAATCGAACGCTACCGCCGCCGCGATAACCAGGATCAATACGAGCTCGGTCCCCACTGCGCGGCAGAGTTACAGAACGCGCCAGGGCAGATGTGAACGAGTCGTGAACATCGGAGAAACCGGGTTGATACCGGCTACTCAGTAGCGCTGAACTCCCAGATCGCGATCCCGAGCATGATCAGCCCGAGGATCAAGATCACGCCCGCTTCGAGCAGCGAGGGGACGTGCCAGCCCCACCAGGTGACACCCGGATCCAGTGCGGCGCGAGCCGCCGGTGAGATCGACAGGTGATCGAACACCAGCCGCCGCATCGGGTCGACCGCGTAGGTGAGCGGGTCGATCCGGTTGAGCACCGTCAGCCAGGCCGGCAGGCTCGCCACCGAGAACAGCGCACCGGAGATGAAGAACATCGGCATCACGATCATCTGCATCACGCCCATGAACGACTGCATCTGCTTGATGCGGACCGCGACCATCACTCCGAACGCGGTGATCGCGAACGCCAGCAGCAACTGCAGGCCGAAGATCCCGAGGATCAGCACCGGGTCATAGGGGACGTGCACCAGGCCGGCCAGGCAGATCACGATCACGCCCTGGATCGAGGCCACGGTGGCGCCGCCCAGGCACTTGCCGATCACGATCGAGCTGCGCCGGATGGGCGCCACCATCATCTCCCGCAGAAATCCAAATTCTCTGTCCCAGACGATCGACGCCGCCGAGAACATCGCGGTGAACATCACCGCGATGCAGAGGATCCCGGGGTAGATGAACGTCTTCAGGTCGACGCCGTGGGTCCCGAACTTGGCCAGGCTCTGCAGGCCCGAGCCGAGCACGAACAGGAACAGGAGCGGCTGGATCAGCGAGGTGACGATCCGCAGCCGGTCGGACTTGAAGCGGATCAGCTCGCGCCGCCACACGATCCGGATCGCCCGCAGCTCCGACGCAAGGCTTCGCTTGGGGACGCTGACCCGAACGATCTCGGGCGGCGGGGCTTCACTCGGGGCGCCCTGCCGGGCACGGTCGACGGTCGTGCTCATCGCCTACCTCCGGTCATCATCTGCATCATCACTCGGTTGCGGTGCCGGCCCTGGTCCTCCTCCGCGTCACGGATCGTGGTGCCCGTGTAGGACATGAACACGTCGTCGAGCGTCGGTCGTGACACGTTCACGGACTTGATCGGCGGGTGGGTGGCCGGCCATTCGGTGAACAGCCGCGGGACGAACTCCTCGCCGGCGGGCACTCCGAACGTGACCATTCCCTCCGACATCCACGCCTCGATCCCGAAGCGCTCGGCGATCGCCGCGATCGCGGCCTCGTCGTCGTCGGTGTGAATCATCACGCGGTCGGTGCCGACCTGAGCCTTGAGCGCCTCGGGCGTGTCGAGCGCGACGATCTCCCCGTGGTCCATGATCGCGATCCGGTCGCACCACTCGGCCTCGTCCATGTAGTGCGTGGTCATGAAGATCGTGATCTCCTCGCGCTCCTTGAGCTCACGGATGTAGGTCCAGATCGAGCGGCGCGTCTGCGGGTCCAGGCCGATCGTCGGCTCGTCGAGGAACAGCACCCGGGGCGAGTGCATCAGGCCGCGGGCGATCTCCAGTCGGCGGCGCATGCCGCCCGAGAACGTGGCCACGGGCGAGTCTTTGCGGTCCCACAGGCCGACCATCGCCAGCACCTGGTGCATGCGCGGCCGGACGAGATCGGACTGCACGCCGTAGAGGTCGGCGTGCAGCCGCAGGTTCTGCTCGGCGGTCAGGTAGCCGTCGAGCGTGGGGTCCTGGAACACCAGGCCGATGTTGCGGCGGACGTCGTCGCGCTCGCGGACGACGTCGTGCCCGGCGACCAGCGCCGAGCCGTCGGTCGGCTTGGCGAGCGTGCACAGCATGTTGATCGTCGTCGTCTTACCGGCGCCGTTGGGGCCGAGGAACCCGAACACCTCGCCGGTCGCGACCTCGAACTCGACGCCGCGCACGGCCTGGACCTCGCCGTAGTTCTTGACGAGGCCCCTTACCTGGATCGCCGGCCCTGTCTGATCGAGCGTCGCTGCCATCCCGTCCGACAACGTTACGCCGTCACGCATCCGCACCCCGCTCGCCCGCTGCCGGCTCGTCGTCCTCGGCCAGGATCCGGTACAGCCTGCGCCGGGTCTCCGTCAGCGCCTCACGAGCGCGCCGCATCTGATCCTCGTTGCCGGCTCCGACGACCTGCATCGTCGCCAGCGCCAGCTGGTGGATCAGCGAGCGGAACTCGCCGGCGGCCTCGAACGCCGGGTCGTCCTCCATCTCCCACGGCGGCGACTTGCCGTCGCGGTCGCCGAGCTGCTCGCGCCCGGCGTCGGTGATCTCGAACAGCTTGGCTCCGTCACGCTCGGTCGAGCGGATCAGGCCCTCGTCCTCGAGCTGGGACAGCGCGGGGTAGACCGAGCCGGGGCTGGGGCGCCAGCGCCCGTCGCTGCGCTCCTCGATCGCCTGCATCAGCTGGTAGCCGTTACGCGGCTCGTCGGCGAGCAGCAGCAGCAGCGCGGTCCGGACGTCGCCGCGGCGCCGCCGTCCGCGGCCGCCGCCGAAACGTCCGGGGCCGCCGCCCCAGCCGGGGCCGCCGCCCGGTCCGCCCCCGAAGGACTCGGCGAGGTGCCGGAGCGCGGCGAAGCGCTCCATGTGCTCGATCGGGCCGCGCGGGTCGCCTTTCATCATTCGCATCCGCAGCGGCCAAGGCGCGCAGTGCGCGTGTGCATAACTCATCTTGCGTTCCTCCTGAGTACTAACGCCGAGCGTTAACGATATATCGCTACCGTATCGGCTGTCAAGCGGCCGACGCGCTTGGTCGATCGAGTACCGCTATATGCGGCACAAAGTCGACCGGTCGTGCTCGGGACGTGGAAACTGCCGCTCGCGGGAGATGACCACCGTCCGCGGACGGCGCCGCCGTCAGCTCTCGTCGTCGTCGGGGTCGCCGTTCTTCGGCGGCCCGCCGCCACCAGGGCGGTTGCGGATCCAGTCGGCCACCTGATCGGCGACGCCGCCGATCTGGGAGCCGGCCTTGGCGAGGTTGTCGCCGGCCTCGGCGAAGATCGTGCGGAAGCGCTCGGCGTAGAACTGGACCGCGTCGCTGGCTTCCCCGCGGACGTCGGTCTGGTCGTCGCGGCGGCGGAACTCGCCGCGGACGATCCGGTCGTACTCGCCGGTCTGGACCCACTTCATTACCTCGGACACGCGGCGGACCGCGTACGTGTGGTCCTGACCGATCTCCTGGAAGAAGCGCCGGACCCGGTCAGACGGGTCGTCCCAGGCCTCGTACTCCATCGCCTGGGCCATAAACGCGTCGAGGCTGAGGCGGTCGGCCGGCATCGCGCCGGCGGTGACCATCAGCGTCCGGCAGACGATCCGGGGATCGCGGACCGCCAGCGTGGCGGCCCGGTCGCAGCTGAGCTCCGCCGCGCGGTACCACTCGAGCAGCACGGCGCGGACCGCGCGGAATGGGATCCCGAGGAAGAACGGGAGCGGGCTGGCGACGCTCAGGAGGATGTTGAGCGCCGTCATGTACATCACGTGGTCGGAAAGGATGTGACCGAGCTCGTGGGCCAGCACGACGCGCTGCTCGCCCGGGCCGAGCCACTGCAGCAGCTGCGAGTCGACGACGATCATCGGCTTGCCCGAGCCGACCGCCTGGGCGCCGCCACGCACGTCCGAGCTGACGTACAGGTCATAGGTGTCCATGTCGAGGATCCGGCAGACCCCCAGGTGGGAGGCCCAAAGGTCGGGGAGCTGGCGCTCGCCGACCTTGACCGAGTTGCCGAGGTAGAACTGGCGCAGGGCCCGCTCGTAGCGCCACTCGACGAGCTTGCGCACGACCGTGTCGAGCATCGGGACCGCCTTCAACGCCGCGGTCGCCGCCCGGTCGGCCGGGTGCTCGTAGGCCTTGGACGAGATGTTCTCGTAGGGCTCGATGCTTTCTGGCAGCGCGTCGGCCATGCTCCACCTGAGCCTACCCGCTGGCCAGAGCGGGCGATAATCGCTCACCGAGGATGCGAACGGTGCAGGCAACTCAGACGGTCGCCGGCGCCGTCGGCGAGGTCGAGCGGCGCTGGTATGACACCGGCCGCTGGTCGTCGTGGGTGGACGGGCTGGAGCGGGTGCTCGACGTCAGCGGGCCGTGGCCGGAACCCGGCGCGGTGGTCACCTGGGAGTCGGGACCGGCCGGGCGTGGCCGGGTGGTCGAGCGCGTCGTGGAGCACACGCCGCTGCAAGGACAGACGTCGGAGGTGAGCGACCCCTCGATCAGCGGTCGCCAGAGCGTCGCGTTCGCGCCGGTCGCCGACGGCGTCGAGGTCACGTTGGCGCTGTCCTACGCACTCAACCGCCGCTCGCCGGTGACGCCGGTGGTCGACCTGCTGTTCATCCGCCGGGCGATCGCGTCCTCGCTGCAGACCACGCTGGCCCGGTTCGCCCACGAGCGGGGCTCCTAGACTCAGCGCCGATGTCCGTGACCAAGGAGGCGACCCGCCTGGCCGAGCTGGTCCGAGCCGCCGAGTCGGTGGTGGCGCTGACGGGCGCCGGCATCTCGGTTCCGTCAGGGATCCCTGACTTCAGGTCGCCGCGCACCGGCCTGTGGGAGAACGTCGACCCGATGGAAGTCGCCCACATCGACGCGTTCCGGGCGGACCCGCAGCGGTTCTGGCACTTCTACGGCAGGCGCTTTCAGACGCTCGAGGACAAGCGGCCCAACCGCGCCCACGAGGCGCTGGCCGAGCTTGAGCGCGTGGGGCTGCTGGACGCGGTGATCACCCAGAACATCGACCGGCTGCACGCCCAGGCGGGATCGCGCGAGCTGATCGAGGTCCACGGGACGATCGCGCACTCCTCGTGCCTCAGCTGCGGCGCCCGCTACCCGCTCGCCGAGGTGCGCGACCGTCAGGCGGCCGACGCCGACGAGGTCCCGCGCTGCGACTGCGGCACCCCGCTCAAGCCCGACGTGGTCCTGTTCGGCGAATTCCTGCCGATGGACGCGCTCGAGCGCGCCCAGGAGCTGGCCGCGAAGGCCGACTTGATGCTGTGCATCGGGTCCTCGCTCGAGGTCCATCCGGTCGCGCAGCTGCCGGAGATGACGCTCGCGGCGGGCGGCGCGATCGCGATCTTGACGCAGGGCCCGACCCCGTTCGACCGCCGGGCCGCGGTGCGCATGGACGGCGACGTGGTCGACGAGCTCGAGGCGCTGCTGGCCGCGGTCGGGCTCGCGCGCGACGCGGCAAGTTAGGCGTCCGCGACCGTCCAGGCGTCCGCGACCGTCCAGGCGTCGCGCGAGCCGCCCGCAGCGCCGCCTCGATCCGCCCGAGCGTGGACGTCACAACCTCGAGCTCTTCGGGCCCGAGCGGCCCCGCCAGCGCGGCCTGCGCGGCAATCGCGATCGCGTCGCGCCTTCCCCGCAACTCGCCGATCCGTTCCCCCAGCCCCGCCGCCCACGGGTCTCCCGGCAGCTCGGCCAGCGCGGCATCGAGTGCGACGAGCACCTGCAGCGCCGCCTCGCGATCGCGGCCGTGGTCGAGATCCAGCCGCGCGCGCAGCGCCAGCTCCTCGCAGACCAGCGCTCGCTGGCGGCCGCTCAGTACCGCGGCCAGCCGCGCCTGGGGGGCGAGCACGGCCGCGCGGCGACGGCGGCCGGTGGACGGGGTCAGCTCGCGGGCGTCGGTCCACAACCCGTCGGCGACCTGCTCGCCGGCGCCGTACCCGATCCTGGCGACCAGCGCCTGACCGCGGGTGACCGCGTTCTGGTACGGGTCGGCCGTGACCAGCCGGAACGCGTGCAGCGCCCGGTTGAGGACGGCCAGGTCGGCGGCGAGCTGCTCCTCGCCGGCTCGCTCCAGCCAGGCGCGAGCGGCCGCCTCGTCGGGCAGCTCCGCGTCGACGTCGATTACGGTCGCCCGGCCCGTGGCCACCGGCGTAGGCTCAGGCTCAGGTTGAGCATTAGCTTTGCGCCGAACGGGCTTCAGCAGCCGGCGCTCGACCGTCCCGAGGGTCGCGATCACGAGCACGTGCGTAGGCGGCGCGTCGGTCGTGTCGCCGGCGGCGCGCACCAGGTAGCGACCGTCGGGCGGACCGACCGGCCACGGCAGCTCGACCTGGCTGAAGCGAAACAGCCGCGAGCGAGAGCCGTCGGCTACCCGGCCGCGTTCTTGACCTTGATCGCGTACTTGCTCGGCGCGATCGAGACGATCGGCTCGGGGATCTGACTGAGGTGGTTGATCAGCTTGATCCATTGGCCGGGCTGGAGGATGCTCTTGACTTCGGCCGAGACCTTGTCGTTGCGGCCGAACAGCGGCGTGAAGGCGATCTGGATGCGGTTCGTGTGGTCAGGGAGCGACAGTGTGCTCGACTGGCCTTTGTAGCTGATCAGCGACACGATCTCGTCGGGCTTCATCGCGCCCTGCAGCGTGAGCAGCCGGCGGATCGCCAGGTCGGTGATCGAGCCCGGACCCTGGTGGCCCGCGACCGAGATCCCGTTGATCTCCGAGATGTCCATGCTCGACCCGGTCCCGCCCGCGGCATCGACTCCGGTCGAGGCGCTGAGGCTGTGCCCGCAGTCCAGGCCGCTGACCGTCGGCGACAGGCCGGAGGCCGACAGGAACTCGATCACGCCGAGGATCCGCCGGTCGATCAGGCCTGCCTCGATGTCGCGGCGCCCGCAAGAGTAGATCTGGACGTGGGGATCCTCGAGCACCCGGGTCTGCAGCTGCTCCTTGGACATCAGCAGCACCTGGCCGACCGATGCGTTCTTGGAGCCCGGGCCGTAGAACGGATCGACGCCGGCGGCGCGGTACACCGCCGTGGCCTGGAGCAGCTTCCAGCCGTCGAGGATCGGCTTGGGGTCGATCTGCGGAGCGTTCTTGCCGGCCGGGCGGACCATGAACTGCAGGTGCGAAGCCGAGGACTTGGTGCGCGCGCCGATCCGGCCCAGGATCGTGCCGGCCACGACCACCGCGCCCTGCTTGAGCGGCTCGAGCGTGTACTGGTCCTTGGCCAGATGCAGGACGTCTGAGAAGTAGTCGTTGAAGTTCGAGATCTGCGACTGGCTGCTGCGAATCTGCAGCGCGCCGCCGGCCCGGTAGGAGTTCGGGCGGTGCGGGTCGGCGAACAGCCGCTCCTTGACCATCGGCGTCGCGATCGAGGACGTCTCCTGGCTGGCGGTGGGCTCGACCGCCGCGCCCTGCGAGCCGCCGCCGGTCTTCGCCGACGGCGTCTTCGGGGACGCGGCGACCTCCTGGCTGGCGT
Organism: uncultured Solirubrobacterales bacterium; assembly: GCA_963831845.1. Lineage (GTDB taxonomy): Bacteria > Actinomycetota > Thermoleophilia > Solirubrobacterales > Solirubrobacteraceae > Palsa-465. The sequence continues at coordinate 130,971 of CAWHRT010000023.1, forward strand.
CGGCTGAGGCGGGTGCCGCGGAATCCTGCTGGGAGCCCGCGCTGGCCGGGGCGGTCGGCGCCTTGGTGGGCTTGGAGCTCGACTGGGCGGTGAGCTGCTGGGCGATCTGCTTGGCCGTGACCTTGATCGGCTTGGGCACCGGGTACTGGCTCGGGATCGAGCCGAGGTTCGCGTACGTGTAGACGTTGCCGGTCGCGTCCTGGAGCTCGAGGTAGCGGCCGAGCTGCGCGTTCTGGCCGATCTTCACGACCTTGCCGTCGTTGACGGCGATCACCGGCGAGTTCTGCTTGGCGTAGATCGAGACGGCGGTGGTCGTGGGGTCGGACTCGATCGGGACCGCTGCGTTGCCGCTCTTGACGCGCTGCTTGGCCAGCTTCTCGACCGCGTCGTCGGCGTACTTGGACGGTGCGGCCACCGGGAAGTGACCCTCGACCAGCCCGGTCAGCGCGCCGACCAGCTGAGTCGGCATGCCACCGATCAGCTTCGCGCGCAGCAGCACCGACTGGACGTACCAGTTGGCGTGGTTGTAGGCGAAGATCGCCTGCGAGAGGTTCTTGGAGGCACCGGCCGCGTGCAGATAGCGGGCGGCGCTGAAGATCGCGTCAACCGGGTTGTAGGGATCGGCTTCGCCGTCTCCGTTGGCGTCGGTGCCCCACTCCTTCCAGGTTGACGGCAGGAACTGCATCCAGCCGACGGCGCCCGCGCTGGAGACCGAGAGGTTGCGGCCGTAATCGGTCTCGATCTCGTTGATCCCGGCCAGCACCTGCCACGGGACGTCGTACTGGATCCCGGCCGCCTGGTAGATCGGCAGCAGGAACGGCGGGATCCGGAAGCTGTCGATGAAGAAGTTCGGGACCCCCATCGGCGGCGCGGTCGGCAGCGTGATCGTCGACGAGGAGGGCGGCGGCTGCGGCGGCGCGGTCGCGGTCTGGTGGTGGTGGTGCTTGTGGGCGGGCCGCGACGGCTTGGAGCCGTGCTTCTTCGGCTTTGGCTTGGGCTTCGGCTTTGGCTTGGGCTTCGGCTTGGGCTTGTTGCCGGTCGACGGCGGCGAGGTGTGGTTGGACGGGCGCTGCGACTTCGGCTTGCCCTTGGGCTTGGGCGGGTTGGAGGTCGTCGTGGTGGGCGTGGTGCCCGTGGTCGTCGGCGTCGTCGGCGTCGTCGGGGTGGTGGGCGTCGTCGGCGACGTGGGGGTGGTGGGCGTGGTCGACGTGGTCGGCGTCGTCGACGAGCCCGGCGGGCACCACTCCGACAGGACCCGCGTACCGGCCGGGAGGTTCAGCGTTGAGATCGGCTTGCCGGCGTCCAGGTAGTAGGTCTTCAGCTTGCCCGTCGGCAGCCTCACGGTCACCGTGCACTTGGGGGTTGCAGAGGCAGCCGGAAGGGCCGAGAGGCCCATCACGGCAGCGATCGTCGCGATCGTGCAACCCGCGACTCGAAGCTTCCTACCTCTCAACACTTGTGGCTTGGTCCTCCGCCGGCTGCTACACGCATGTCAACAGGGCCGCCTGGTCCTGCGGCTCGGCTGCAAGCTACTGGTTGATCCGGCGCTTTGCAATGGCGAAGCGGCCTGACATCCGTGCGTTTTTCGTGGCGACATCGCTGCAATTCGCGGGAAAGCTGATCAAGGTGCACCAGTCCGTTATCGGCAGGTCGTTCACATGACCGTAACGGCCGCACTGAGGGTTTGCGCAGTATAAGCCTCAACCTCAGCCTCAGTCTGGTCGCCGACCTGGGACCGACGGCGCTCGCGAGTCCGGAAATACGGTTCGCCGTGGCGGGCGGGGACCGTTACAGTGGGCGCCAATGACCGAAGACAATGACCTGCGTCCCGAAGATGATGAACTGCGTCCCGCAGACAATGAGCTGCGTCCCGCAGACCAGGGCCTGCGCCAGCGGGTCACACGCCAGAGCGAAGAGGCGATCGGCAAGCTCGCCTCGGGCATGCTCGAGAACCCGGTCGTCACCGGTGCGATGACCGCGGCGTTCGAGACCAAGCAGAAGGCGACGCGCGCTCAGGAGGTCGCGATGGGCGCGCTCAACCTGCCGTCGGCGAGCGATCTCGAGCGTCTGACCCGGCGGCTGCGCGGCGTTTCGCAGCGGCTGGAGGGGATCGAGGACGGTCTCGACCGGGTCGAGCAGCGGATCGAGGGGCTCGGCGCCAACACCGCCCTGGACCGGCGCCTGGCCGCGATCGAGGAGCGACTCGAGCGGATCGAAGCCGCGCTCTCGGACAACGCCGCCGGCGCCAAGCCGCCGGTCGGCAACGCCTCCGCCTGATCGCTCAACCCGAGCCGCTGCGCCCCGTCGTGGTCAGCGCGGCGACCGCGATTTCGCCCATCCGGCGCTCGCCCTCGCGCAACGCGTCCTCGCCGATCCTCACGCGCGCGGGGAACAGGAGGTCCGTGACGAGCAGGAGCGTCGCGGCGCTGACGCCCCGCAGCGTCGCCAGCGCGAACAGCGTCGCGGTCTCCATCTCGACCGCGGCAGCGCCGTCGGCCAGCCACCGACGCTCCTGATCGGGCCTGCCGTCGTAGAACAGATCGGTCGAGACGACCGTGCCGGTGCGGGCGTCGCCCGCCGCGATCAGCGCGCCGAGCAGATCCGGGTCGGGCGTCACGCGCTTGCCCGCGCCCAGCGCGCGGCTGGTCCCGTCGGCCGGGATCGCATCGGTCGCGATCAGCAGGTCGCCGAGCTCGAATCCGGATTCCAGCGCGCCGCAGGTCCCGACCCGCAACAGCCTCCCGGCGCCCAGGTCGACGAGCTCGGAGATCACGATCGCCGCGCTCGGACCGCCCATTCCGGTGCTCTGGATCGTCAGCGGCTCGCCGTCGCCGGCGCGCCCCGTGTACCCCCACAGGCCGCGGTTGTGGTTGAACATCAGCGGCGACTCCAGCAGCGCCTGCGCCAGCCCCAGCGCGCGACCCGGATCGCCCGGCAGCAGCACCCGCTCGGCGAGCTCCGCGGTCGGCTTGATGTGGATCGGCTCCGTCATCGGCGGTGAGGTTGACATACGCCGTCGAGGCGAGTAGACCTAGCCGCACGAAGTAGGCAACAGGCCGGAGCGTGGGTGTGCTGCCGATGGTCAGGCTTCACGCGCGCGAGGTGCCGCCGGAAACGTGACGAGCGCCAACGGCCGACGCAGCGGGCCGTGATGTCCGCGGGCGGCGAGGGTCCGGCCTCTCACCGGGCTCCCGCCGCCGACTGATCCCTTGGCGGGCTTGGACGATTCCCGTCGGTTCCAGGACAATCGGGCCAGTGAGCGGGCCAGATCCCGACGAGATGCTGCAAGCCGTCGCCGCCGGCGGACTGCTGGTCGCCGACCGTGCGGTGATCGTGCTCTTGTCCGGCGGGCGCGATTCCACCTGCCTGCTGGATCTTGCCGTGAGGATCGCCGGCCGCGAGGCGGTCACGGCGCTGCACGTCAACTACGGGCTGCGGCACGCCGCCGAGGGCGACGAGCGCCAGTGCGCGCAGCTGTGCGAGCAGCTCGGGGTGCCGCTGCAGATCCGCCGCCCGCAGCGACCGGAGTCCGGCAACCTCCAGGCGTGGGCCCGCGACGAGCGCTACGGTGCGGCCGCGAGCGCGGTGCTGGCCCGCGGAGGCGACGTGGCGGCGGGTCACACCGCGACCGATCAGGTGGAGACGATCCTGTACCGGCTGGCCTCGTCCCCCAGTCGTCGCGCGCTGCTGGGGATGCGCCCGCGCGAGGGGGTGCTGGTCCGCCCGCTGCTCGACTACACGCGCGAGCAGACCGCGGCGTACTGCGCGGCCCGGGGGCTGAGCTGGCGCGAGGATCAGACCAACGCGTCGGATACCTACGCGCGCAACCGGATCCGCGCCCGGCTGCTGCCGGCGTTGCGAGACGCGCACCCCGGTGCGCTCGACAACGTGCTCGCCCTGGCCGGCGTGCTCCGCGACGAGGCCGCCGTGCTCGACGAACTCGTGGACGACGTCCTCCGGGGCCGCAGCCAGATCGAGCTGGCCCGCCTGCGCGAGCTTGCCCCGGCACTGTCGCGGCTGGTCGTGCAGCGCCTGGCCGACGAGGCCGCCGGGGGAATCGCCCCCGGCGCGGCGCGGCGGCTTGCTGACGTGACCGCGCTCTCGGACCGTGGGACGGTCGAGCTGCACGTCGGCGCCGGCGTGCGCGCGATCGCCGAGTACGGAGTGGTGCGGTTCGAACGGCTCGGCACCTCGGAGCAACGGGCCCCGGAGACCGTGCTTCTGCGGATCCCCGGAGCGGTCCGGTTTGGCCCCAGCGAGGTCTGCTGCGAGCTCGGGCCTCCCGTCCGCGAGCCGGGGATGCTCGACCGTGCCACGCTCGGCGACGAGCTCGTGGTCCGCTCGTGGCGCCCGGGCGACCGGATGGCGCCGCTCGGGCTCTCCGGGACCAAGAGCCTGCAGGATCTGTTCACCGCCCGGCGGGTCCCCAGGCGAGAGCGAGCCGCGGTCGCCGTGGTCGAGTCCCGGGGCGAGATCGCCTGGGTGGCCGGCGTCGCCACCTCCGAGCGCTTCAAGGTCACGGCGAGCACGCGCGAGGGCGTGCGCCTGAGCGCGCGACCGTCGCCGGCTCCCGTCTCTAGGATGGCCTGACGTGGACGACGACGCGATCGGGGAAATCCTCGTTGGTCCCGAGGAGCTGGCGCGGCGGGTGCGCGAGCTCGCCGACGAGGTCTCGCGGGACTACGAGGGCAAGGACCTGGTCCTGGTCGGCGTCCTCAAGGGCGCGGTGTTCTTCTTGTCGGACCTGATGCGCCACCTGACTGTCCCCTGCGAGGTGGACTTCATGGCGGTCGCGTCCTACGGCTCGGCCACGAAGTCCTCCGGCGTGGTCAGGATCCTGAAGGACCTCGACGCCGTGATCGAGGGCCGTGACGTGCTGATCGTCGAGGACATCGTCGACTCGGGCCTGACGCTCCAGTACCTGCTGCGCAATCTCGCCGGCCGCGATCCGCGTTCGCTCGAGGTGTGCGCGCTGCTGATCAAGCCCGAGCGCCGGAAGGTCGATCTGCGCACCCGCTACGTTGGGTTCGAGATACCGAACAGGTTCGCGATCGGCTACGGCCTCGATCACCTCGAGCGCTACCGCAACTTGCCCTATGTCGCGGCGTTGAAGGAATGAGCCCCTACCGCCCAGAACACCCTGGCCAGAGGGCCAAACCCAGGTGCTACGCTTGGTCCGTCTAGCTCCCAAGCCGGCGCGTCGCATGCGCGGAGTTTCTCTATGAGCAGGTTTTTCAAGAGCGCAGCTTTCCCCATTTTGATTGTGGTCGTGCTCGCCTTCTTCGCTCAGAAGCTGATCGGCAGCTCGAGCCATTCGACCCACTATTCGTTCGGCAACCTGCTGACTCAGCTCAACAATGAGCAGGTCAAGAGCCTCACCCTCAAGGAGAAGGACAACACCGCGTCGGTCCAGCTGCTTCCGCAGTACGGCGGCACGAAGTACTCGGTCGGCTATCCGGACCAGTACACGCCGCAGCTGATCACCTCGGCGCACAAGAGCATCGCCGACCAGAGCGAGTTCGACATCCAGGGCAAGGCGAGCAACGGCTGGTTGTCGCTCCTGACCTACATCCTGCCGTTCGTGATCTTCATCGGGTTCTGGATCTTCCTGATGAACCAGGTGCAGGGTGGAGGCTCCAAGGTGATGTCGTTCGGCAAGTCGCGCGCGAAGCGAATGTCGGTCGACTCGCCCAAGATCACCTTCCGCGACGTCGCGGGGGTCGACGAGGCGGTGGAGGAGCTCCATGAGATCAAGGAGTTCCTCGAGAATCCGAAGAAGTTCCAGGCGCTCGGAGCGCGAATCCCCAAGGGCGTGCTCCTGTACGGGCCGCCCGGAACCGGTAAGACGCTGCTGGCGCGCGCGGTCGCGGGCGAGGCCGGCGTCCCGTTCTTCTCGATCTCCGGTTCTGACTTCGTCGAAATGTTCGTCGGGGTGGGCGCGTCGCGCGTGCGCGACCTGTTCGAGCAGGCCAAGCAGAACTCCCCGTGCATCATCTTTATGGACGAGATCGACGCCGTCGGCCGGCACCGCGGCGCGGGTCTAGGCGGTGGCCACGACGAGCGCGAGCAGACGCTCAATCAGCTGCTCGTCGAGATGGACGGCTTCGAGATGAAGGACAACATCATCCTGATCGCCGCCACCAACCGCCCCGACATCCTCGACCCGGCGCTGCTGCGGCCCGGCCGCTTCGACCGCCAGATCGTGGTCGACCGCCCCGATCGCAACGGCCGCAAGAAGATCCTCGACGTCCACACCCGCGGTAAGCCGCTGGCTCGTGAGATCAACGTCGACGTACTGGCAGGCCAGACGCCCGGGTTCACCGGCGCCGACCTGTCCAATCTGGTCAACGAGGCAGCCCTGCTCGCGGCCCGCAACGGCAAGCGCGAGATCACCCAGATCGAGCTCGAAGAGGGGATCATGCGCGTGATCGCGGGTCCCGAGAAGAAGACCCGGGTGATGAGCGACAAGGAACGGCGGATCACCGCCTACCACGAGATGGGCCACGCGATCGTCGGCCACTACCTGCCGCATTCCGACCCCGTCCACAAGATCTCGGTGATCTCCCGCGGCCAGGCGCTCGGCTACACGATCTCGCTCCCCAGCGAGGACAAGTTCCTGACCACCCGCGCCGAGCTGCAGGACACGATGGCGATGACGCTGGGCGGCCGTGCCGCCGAGGAGATCGTCTTTGGCGAGGTCACCACCGGCGCGTCCAACGACCTCGAGAAGGTGACCGCCACCGCCAAGCAGATGGTGATGCGGTTCGGGATGTCCGAGAAGCTCGGTCCCCGCGTGTTCGGCCACGACCACGGCCAGCCGTTCCTGGGTCGCGAGTTCTCGGCTGAGCCCGACTACTCCGACGAGATCGCTCGCGAGATCGACGACGAGATCCGCCGGATCGTGGAGAACGCGCACGTCCAGGCCAAGGAGATCCTCACCCGCTACAAGGGATCGCTGGAGAAGCTCTCGGAGATCCTGGTCAAGCGCGAGACGATCGAGCAGGCCGAGTTCCACGCGCTGCTGGATGGCGGCACCGAGGAGGAAGTGTTCGGCGCCGAGGCGCCGCCTCCGCCCGAGGTCCCGATCCCGCCCGCCGCGGGCGAGCGCGCCGGTCGCGACACCCCGCGGCCCCTGCCCCGTCCGGGGCTGGCCGGCGGAACCGCCGAGTAACGACCCGCCTCAGACGCCCGGCGGCAGCGGGGGCGTGAGCCCGTGCGCGTGGCAGGCGGCGATTCCCGGCGCCAGCGCCGGAGCCGCGGCGAGCGCCGGCGGCTTTGCGAACGCCGGCTTGCGAAAGTCGAAGTAGTCGGTCATCGGCTGCGCGTTGGCGTCGCGGAACGTCATCGCCGGGAGGTTCCACTTGCGCTCGACGAACGCCAGCACCGAGGTGTGGTCCTGGACGATGTTCGAGACGTACTTGGCGCGGGCCCACGGTGAAACCACGAACAGCGGGACGCGGAACCCGTAGCGGTCGTAGTCGCCCGGCGCGTCGCCGCGAGCGAGGATCGGCTTGATCTTGTCGGGCCTGATCGCACGCGGTGGCGGCACGTGGTCGTAGTAGCCGCCGTGCTCGTCGTAGTTGATGAACAACGCCGTGTGCTTCCACGTCGGCGCCTTCATCAGCGTGCGTACCACCTGGGCGATGAACCGCTCGCCCACCTGGATGTCCTGGGGGTTCTCCTCGGAGGTGGTGTCGTAGTTGGGGTCCAGAAACGTGAACTGGGGGAGCCTGCCGGCGGCGACGTCGGCGGCGAACGTCTCGAACTTGCGCTGGCGAGGCGCGCGCGCGGCGGTGAACGAGCCCGGCACGATCAACCAGCTCGGGGCGTTCTGGTAGTAGATCGCCCAGTCGATGTGGTGGGCGTCGAGCCGGTCCCAGATCGTGCCGTTGGCCGCCGGGATCGAGAACGTGGTGCTGTCGGTGGCGATCGTCCCCGAGGCGGTGCCGGTGAACATGAAGCGGCGGTTGGGGTAGGTCTGCGCGAGCACCGAGCAGAAGTACCGCTGGCCGATCGGGAAGTGCCTGGCCAGCGAGTAGGTGAACGGCAGGTCGTGCTCGTCCCAGATGCTCATCGCGATCGGCCCGCTCGCGCGCACGAACCCGTCGTTGCGGCCGTTGTCCCATGACTGGTGGCTGGCGTTCCAGTTCTGGCCGGGGTGACCCTGCAGCTGACACGGCGTCGGCGCACGGTTGGCGAACACCCGGTGGCCGTTGGTGTTCCGGTTGAATTCGGTGAACCTGCCGCGCCGGCGACTGAGGCCGTCGACGCCGGCCCTCCCCGGGACCTGATAGGGAACCATCCCGAGCAGGTTGTCGAACGAGTGATTCTCCATCATCAGCACCACGATGTGCTTGATCTGGGGCATGCTGGCGTGCCCCGCGGGCAGGTGGGGGAACGGCCGCGAGTCGGGCCGGCGCACGCCCGCGACGTCGACGATCGGACGCGCCCACGCGGGGAGCCCGCGGGTGGCCATCACGGCGCCGGCCCCCGCGGCGGCGCCCAGCAGGGTGCGGCGGGTCAGCTTCGCGCCGGACTGCAGCGCGGAGCCCGGGTCGGCCTGGTGATTGGATTCCTTGCTCACGGCGCCGGAAGATATACGGCGGCGGCTGCCGGATGTCACCACCACGTGACCGGCGCACCCCGGCTCGCGGACGCTAACGTCAGCCCGATCAGCGCGCACAGCCCCCGTCAACCGATGCCCGATGACGTCGCCCGCGGCCGCCCGATGCGGCTGCTGCTGCTCGCCGCCCGGGTCGGGCTGCCGCTGGCGATCGCGATCGCCGGCGTGGTTCTGATCGTGATCGGCGGGCCCGGGTCCCACCACCACAGCCCCACGATCGCCGCTGCCGGGGTGGCGCTGCTGATCGCCGCGCTGATCGTGTGGATGGTCAACTGGCTGTTCCGGATGAGCCTGCAGAGCAACCGGGACCGAGAGCAGGAGGAGCGGGCGCGCGAGTACTTCGACGATCATGGTCACTGGCCCGACGAGGAACCACCGCACTCGTGACCGCCGACTTCACGCTGATGGGCGTCGTCAACGTCACGCCGGACTCGTTCTCCGACGGCGGTCGCTACTTCGAGTCCAGCGCGGCGATCGCTCACGGGCTCGAGCTCGAGCTCGAGGGCGCTTCGATCCTCGATATCGGCGGCGAATCGACCCGTCCCGGCGCCGAACCGGTGGGAGCCGCTGAGGAGCTCCGGAGGGTGCTGCCGGTGATCGAGGGGCTGGTGGCCGCGGGCTCCAAGGCGCGGATCTCGATCGACACGTCCAAGAGCGAGGTCGCGGCGGAGGCGCTGGCGGCCGGCGCCACCTACGTCAACGACGTGACCGCGTTCCGCGGCGATCCCGAGCTCGCCGACGTGGTTGCGACCGCCGGCGCCGACTGCTGCCTGATGCACATGCTCGGCGATCCCCGCACGATGCAGGACGATCCTCGCTACGACGACGTGGTCTGCGACGTCAGGGAGTTCCTGGAGGAGCGGATGGCATTCGCGCTCGCGCGCGGGATCGAGCGCGAGCGGATCATGCTCGACCCGGGGATCGGCTTCGGCAAGACGCTTGACCACAACCTCGAGCTGCTGCGGCGCCTGGACGAGCTGGTGGCGATCGGCCGGCCGCTGGTGATCGGCACCTCGCGCAAGTCGTTCCTGGGCCGGATCACCGGTCGCGGGCCCGACGAGCGGGTCGCGGCCACGATCGCCACCAGCGTGCTGGCCTACGAGCGCGGGGCCCGCGTGTTCCGCGTGCACGACGTCGGTCCCGTCCGTGACGCCCTCGCGGTGACGGCTGCTACGGTCACCGCGCGATGGCCGACGCCGACGATTTCGACGACGACGACGTAGACGACGAGGACGAGGGCCACCCCGAGCCCGAAGTCACGATCGAGATCAGCGGGCTCTCGCTGTTCACACACGTCGGGGTCACGGCGGCCGAGCGCGAGGTGGGTCAGCGGCTGCTGCTGGACCTGCGGATCGATGTCGGCGACACCGACGCGACCGTCACCGACCGGGTCGAGGACACCGTCGACTACGCGCAGGTGTGCGATATCGCCAACCTGATCGCCCAGCGCTCCTACAAGACGCTCGAGCGGCTGTGCGCGGCGATCGCAGACCGCCTGCTCGAGCAGTACGACGTGCACGCCGTCTGGGTGAAGGCGGCCAAGCCCGAGCCGCCGCTGCACCTGCCGGTCACCGAGGTGTCGGTCGAGGTGTGGCGCGAGGCCTAGTGCGCCGGACGGTGCACTGATGAACGGCGGCCGGACCGGCTACCTCGGGCTCGGCTCCAACGTCGGCGACCGCCGCGATCATCTCCAGCAGGCGGTGGCCGCGCTGCCGGCGCAGGGCGTGACCGTGCTCGCCTCGTCCTCGGTGTACGAGACCGAGCCGGTCGGCGAGGTGCTCGACCAGCGCGACTTCTACAACGCGTGTATCCGGATCGAGACCGAGCACGATCCCGAGCAGCTGCTCGAAGCCTCCAAGCGGGTCGAGCGCGAGCTCGGCCGCGAGCCCGGCGGGATCCGACACGGTCCCCGGCCGATCGACGTCGACGTCCTCCTGCTCGGGTCGCTCGAGCATCGCTCCGACCGGCTGACGTTGCCCCACCCCGAGGTGCTCGGCCGCCGGTTCGTACTGGTGCCGCTGCTCGAGCTCGATCCCGAGCTGACGCTCCCCGGCGGCGTGCGCGCGGCCGACGCGCTGGCAGGGCTCCCGGAAGGCCAGGCGGTCCGCCGCGTGGGTGAACCGCTCCTGTAGCACTAGATAGGGTTGCGCGATGCTGCTGGTCGTCGACGTCGGTAACACCCAGACGCACTTCGGTGTGTTCGCCGACGGCGACACGAGCGTCGCCCAGCACTGGCGGTTTGCGACCGTCCGCGAGTCCACCGGCGACGAGCTCGGCGCGGCGCTGTCGAACCTGCTGGCGCTGCGCGGGCTGTCGCTGGACGCGGTGCAGTCCTCGATCGTGTCCTCGACGGTGCCGCAGCTGGCCGAACAGTGGACGCTGATGGCCGAGCGCTACCTGGCGCAGCGGATGCTCGTGGTGGGCCCGTCGATCCGGACCGGGATGCCGATCCGGATGGACAACCCGCACGAGGTCGGCGCCGACCGGCTCGTGAACGCGGTCGCGGCCTACGAGCAGGTCAAGGGCCGTTGCGTGGTCGTCGACTTCGGCACCGCGATCACCTACGACGTGGTGTCCGACAGCGGCGAGTACCTGGGCGGGATCATCACCCCGGGCGCGGAGATCTCGATCGATGCGCTCTACGACCGTGCCGCCAAGCTCCCCAAGGTCGAGCTCGCCGAGCCGCGCTCGCTGATCGGAAAGTCGACCGTCGAGGCGATCCGCAGCGGGATCGTCTACGGGTTCGCCGGTCAGGTGGAGGGGATCGTGCGGCGGTTGCGGGCCGAGATCGGCACCTCGACCACCGTGATCGCGACCGGCGGGCTGGCCGGGGTGCTGGTGCCGTTCATCCGTGAGACGATCGACGAGGTCGACGACCTGCTCACGCTGACTGGGCTGCGGCTGATCTGGGAGCGAAATCGCGACTGAGGTGAGGGACCGGCACCTCGGGGGTGCGGGCCACCGTCGCGGCCAGGATCAGGAACGTGAGCCGGCGCCGGTTGTCGGGCTCGGCGACGGCGAACTCGTCGTAGGCGTCGAGCAGCGAACGGATCGCGGCGAAGATCGGGGCGTCGTCGATGTCGTCGGGCACGTCGCAGGCCAGCCGGGCCAGCGCCAGCATCTCGGTCGCCGCCTCGACGCTCTGGCGCATCGACGCGATCGCGCCGAGCATCACGAACTCCGCCACGCGGTCGAGCAGCACGTGAGGCGCCCGCTCGTGCTCGCCGACCGCCGGCCCGGCGACCTCGAGCGGCTCGCCGGCGGCGATCCGCAGCGACTGGCCCGAGGCGATCGACCGGATCTGATCGGGCGATAGGCCGACCTGAAGCGCCGAACGCAGCTGGAACGCCGCCGAGACCGCAGTCAACCCGTACGGCGCGTCGCTGGCGAACACGATCTGCCCGGGCGGCACCAGCGAGAACAGCGACAGCATGTCGGCCGGCATCCACCAGGCGGTGTCGAACAGCAGGTTGGGGTGGTCGGCGGCGACCCGCCAGATCCACGACAGGTCGCAGATGCCGGCGTGCGCGAGGATCAGCCGCGCGTTGGGGAATTCTCCGGCCAGCTGGACGGCGTGCAGCCCCAGCGCCGGAATCCCGCGCCCGGCGTGGATCAGCACCGGCAGCGTGCGCTCGTGGGCCAGCGCGATCAGCGGGCGCACGCCCGGGTGGTCGAGCGTGAACTGCTCGGCGCGCGGGTGCAGCTTGATCCCGCGGGCGCCGGCCTCGAGGCAGCGCACGGCCTCCTCGAGCGCGCCGTGGTGGGGGTTGACGCGGCAGAACGGCACCAGCAGGCCGTCGGACTGCTGCGCGGCCTCAAGCACCATGTCGTTGGGCTCGGGGTAGCCGTCGGGCTCGTGGAACGGGAACATGAACGCCCCCGCGGCATCGGCCTGCCGGAGCGCCGCGGTCAGCTCCTCGGGGCTCTGGTGCATCCCGTCGGGGTCGTTGTAGCCCACGTGCGTGTGGGCGTCGAACAGCCGCAACCCCGGGACCTCGTCGGTCACGATCGCCGTCCAGGGCGCCAAGGTTTCGACGAGGTCCATGTCGTGATTCGTACCATGAAAGGGTCGTGACCCGAGCTCTCACCGACCCATGGACCCTCGGCGGCGTCCGGATTCCCAACCGCGTCGTGCTCGCGCCGCTGGCCGGAATCGGCAACTGGTTCGTACGACTTCAGGCCAAGCGCTACGGGGCCGGGCTGGTCGTCTCGGAGATGGTCTCGAGCTTTGCCGTGCACTACCGCAACGAGCGGACCTGCCGCGAGTTGCTCCGCATTCACCCCGACGAGCATCCGGTGTCGGTGCAGCTGTTCGGCCACGACCCGGAGGTCATGGCCTCGGCCGCGGAGACGGTCGCGTCGGCGGGCGCTGACCTGATCGACATCAACATGGGCTGCCCGGTTCCCAAGGTCTGCAAGACCGGCGCCGGTGCCGCGCTGCTGGACGATCCCGATCGCGCGGTGGCGCTGGCGCGGGCGGCAGGCCGGGGGAGCGGACTGCCGGTCACGGTCAAGCTGCGCACCGGGCTTCGCCCCGGCGACACCAGCGGCGTCGACATCGCCCGCGCGCTGGCCCACGATGGCGGCGTGGCGGGGCTTTCGATCCACCCACGCCACGCCTCCCAGCGTCACAAGGGCGCGCCCGACTACGAGCTGGCCCGATCGCTGGTCGCAGAGCTGCCGGTGCCGGTGCTGATCTCCGGGGGCCTGCATGGCGCCGCGCAGGCGAGGCATGCCTTCGAGCAGACCGGAGCCGAGGGCGTGCTGCTGGCGCGCGGCTCGCTCGGCAACCCCTGGTTGTTCGGTGAGCTGCTGGGGCTGCGCGAGGGCGAGCCCGAGCCAGACGAGATCCTGGCCGAGCTCGACTGGGTCCTCGCGTGCGCGCGCGACCATCTGGGCGAGGACCGCGCGACGCGATACCTGCGCAAGTTCTATCCCTGGTACGTCGAGCGGCTGGCGCCACCGCCTCCCGTCGCCAAGTCGCTGCAGGCCGCGGTTCAGACCGCGCCGACGCTCGAGGCCGCCCGGGAGCTGTTCGAGGGGGCCGCCCGGCGGCCGATCGAGCCGGCGCTGGCGCAAACCCCTGGCTGACGGGAATTTTCAGGGCGAACTACCTGCATGTCTATACTCATCCGCCCACGGCACACGGACGCTGCGTGACCCCCCGCTCCACAGGCGGGTTTTTTTCGTAAAGAACGCTTCAAGTACAGGTCATACGCAATGCCCAAGGACGTCATCCTCACACCAGAAGGACTATCGAACCTCAAGTCCGAGCTCGATCACCTCGCGACCACCCGCCGTCGTGAGATTGCGGCGCGGATCAAGGAGGCCCGTGAGTTCGGGGATATCTCCGAGAACGCCGAGTACGACGACGCCAAGAACGAGCAGGCGATGCTCGAGGCGCGGATCGCCGCGCTCGAGGAGAAGCTCCGCTCCGCCACGGTGATCGATGCCACCGACCTCAGCACGGACTCGGTTCGGGTCGGCTCGGTGGTGCACGTCAAGGACGAGGGCGGCAAGTCCACCAAGTACACGATCGTCGGCTCGGCCGAGGCGAATCCCGCCGAGGCGAAGCTGTCCAACGAGTCTCCGGTCGGCAAGGCGCTGCTCGGCCGCAAGCGGGGTGAAGAGGTGTCCTTCGCCACGCCTCGCGGCGAGCGGAAGCTGAAGATCACCAAGATCGACGTAGCCCATTAGCTGGGGCCCGCCCTGGGCGAGGAACCCGCAGACGTCTTCGCCACCCGCCGTCGCAAGCTCGACGAGCTGCGCGCGGCCGGGGTGGACCCGTTCCCGCACGAGTTCGGAGGCGTCGAGCCGATCGCGTCGGTCCGCGAGGCCCACGGAGACCTGCAGGCCGGCGACGAGACCACCGTGTCCCACCGCGTCGCCGGCCGCCTGGCGGCGCGGCGCGGCCAGGGCAAGATGGCGTTCCTGGACCTGGTCGATCGCTCCGGGCGGATCCAGCTGCAGGCGCGGGTCGACGACCTCGGCGACGACGGGATGGCGCGACTGCTGGACTTCGATCTCGGTGATCTGATCGGCGTCGACGGGATCGCGTTCGTCTCGCGCCGCGGGGAACTGTCGCTGCGGATCCAGTCGTTCGTGTTGCTGGCCAAGTCGCTGCGGCCGCCGCCCGAGAAGCATCACGGCCTGCGAGACGTGGAGACGCGCTTTCGCCACCGCGAGCTCGACCTGATCGCCTCCGAGGAGGCCCGCGAGCTGTTCGTCACCCGCGCGCGGATCGTGTCGGCGGCGCGCCGCTTCCTCGACGCCGAAGGGTTCATCGAGGTCGAGACCCCGGTCCTGCAGCCGCTGTACGGCGGCGCCGCGGCGCGGCCGTTCATCACCCACCACAACGCGCTTCACCGCGAGCTGTTCCTCCGGATCGCCACCGAGCTGTACCTGAAGCGGTTGATCGTGGGCGGGCTGGAGCGCGTCTACGAGATCGGCAAGGACTTCCGCAACGAGGGCGTCGACACGACCCACAACCCCGAGTTCACGATGCTCGAGTTCTACGAGGCATACGCCGACTACAACGACATCGCCGGCCGCTGCGAGCGCCTGATCGCCTACGTGGCCTCGGAGGTCGGGTACTCGGGGGAGCTCGACTTCACGCCGCCGTGGCGCCGCGAGACGCTCGCCGGGGCGATCCTCGACCGCACCGGGATCGACATCCTGGCCCATCGCGACCGCGAGGCACTGGCCGCGGAGATGCGCACCCACGGGCTTGCGGTGCCCGAGGACGCCGGCTGGCCTGCGCTGGTCGACGAGCTTCTGTCCAAGCAGGTTGAGCCGACGCTGATCGAGCCCACGTTCCTGATGGACTTCCCGGTCGAGCTGTCGCCGCTGGCCAAGCGCCACCGCTCCGAGGAGGGGCTGGTGGAGCGCTTCGAGGCCTACGTGGGCGGGCTGGAGGTCGCCAACGCCTTCACCGAGCTCAACGATCCCGACGACCAGCGCCGGCGCTTCGAGGATCAGCGCGCGCTGGCCGCGGCCGGTGACGAGGAGGCCCAGCCGTATGACGAGGCGTTCATCCAGGCGCTCGAACACGGGATGCCGCCGACCGGCGGGATCGGGATCGGGATCGACCGGCTGGTGATGGTTCTGACCGGGTTGCGGTCGATCCGCGAGGTCGTGCTGTTTCCCGCTATGAGGGATTAGTGGACCGCCGGCTACGGCGTTCTTACGGGGTTCGTCGTCGGTGGCGCTAACGTAGGTCTCGATGACGTTCGCTGATCGTCAGGTGCTTCTGGGACGCTGGGGTATGCCCGCAGTGGGCTCCAGGAGGGCTGGTAAACTGCGGAATGGCCACAGAACTAACCGCTTGCGCTCAACTATTGCGGCCGGGAGGCCGATCTTGGTGAGTAGAGCGGCGTTGAAGCCATCCCGTAGCCGGCAGGCCTCGACGAGTTCGGCAGCGTAGAAACCAAGTCCAGAAACCGTCCCGACCGACCGACCGAGTATCCGCCACACCGAGAGAGAACCATGTTCGAGCGATTTACAGAGCGAGCCCGCCAGGTTGTCGTCCTGGCGCAGGAAGAGGCGCGAACGCTCAAGCACAACTACATCGGCACTGAGCACATCCTGCTCGGCCTGCTCCGCGAGGAGGAGGGCCTGGCGGCCCGGGTGCTCGAGTCGCTTGACATCACAGTCGAGCGTGTGCGAGCCCAGGTCGTGCGAATCGTCGGCTCGGGCGAGGAGGTCACCTCCGGCCAGATCCCGTTCACGCCGCGCGCGAAGAAGGTCCTAGAGCTGGCGCTTCGCGAGGCGCTGAGCCTTGGCCACAACTACATCGGCACCGAGCACATCCTGCTCGGCCTGGTGCGCGAGAACGAGGGCGTGGCCGCCCGGATCCTGCTCGACTTCGACGCGGACTCCGAGAAGATCCGCAACGAGGTGATCAGGATGCTGTCGGGCCCCGGCAGCCGCCAACGCTCCGGCAGCGCCGGCGCGGCCGCGGGCGCAGCGGCGCCCGGCGAGGGCAAGAAGTCCTCGAAGCTGCTCGACCAGTTCGGCCGCAACCTGACCAAGCTGGCCGCCGAGAGCAAGCTCGACCCCGTCGTCGGCCGCGAGACCGAGATCGAGCGGATCATGCAGATCCTCTCGCGCCGGACGAAGAACAACCCGGTGCTGGTGGGCGAGCCGGGCGTCGGCAAGACCGCCGTGGTCGAGGGCCTGGCCCAGCGGATCACGCACGGCGACGTTCCCGAGCTGCTGAAGGGCAAGCAGATCTACACGCTCGACCTGGCGGCGCTGGTCGCGGGCTCCAAGTACCGCGGCGAGTTCGAGGAGCGCCTCAAGAAGGTGATGAAGGAGATCACCCAGCGCGGCGACATCATCCTGTTCATCGACGAGCTGCACAACCTCGTCGGCGCCGGTGCCGCCGAGGGCGCGATCGACGCCGCTTCGATCCTGAAGCCGGCGCTGGCCCGCGGCGAGCTGCAGACGGTCGGGGCGACCACGCTCGAGGAGTACCGCAAGTACCTCGAGCGCGACTCCGCCCTGGAGCGCCGCTTCCAGAAGATCACCGTCGACCAGCCCAGCACGGAGGAGACGGTTCAGATCCTCAAGGGGCTGCGCGACCGCTACGAGCAGCACCACAAGGTGCAGATCACCGACGAGGCGCTCGAGGCCGCGGCCGACCTGGCCGACCGGTACATCTCCGACCGCTTCCTGCCGGACAAGGCGATCGATCTGATCGACGAGGCCGCGTCGCGGATGCGGATCAAGTCGATGACCTCCCCGCCGGTCTACCGCGAGCTCGAGGACGAGATCGAGGAGACCCGGCGTGCCAAGGAGGAGGCGATCGAGTCCCAGGAGTTCGAGAAGGCGGCGAACCTTCGCGATAAGGAGCGCAGGCTGAGCCAGCGCAAGCGCGAGCTGGCCGAGCAGTGGGAGGCCGGCGAGTCGACCGAGCGTCCCGCGATCGGCGAAGAGGAAATCGCCGACATCGTCTCGATGTGGACCGGCATCCCGGTGTTCAAGCTGACCGAGGCCGAGACCGCGAAGCTGATGCGGATGGAGGAAGAGCTCCACAAGCGCGTGATCGGGCAGCACCCGGCGATCGAGGTCGTCTCCAAGGCGATCCGGCGCTCGCGTGCGGGTCTGAAGGACCCCAAGCGCCCGACCGGTTCGTTCATCTTCCTCGGCCCGTCCGGCGTCGGTAAGACCGAGCTGGCGCGCACTCTCGCCGAGTTCCTGTTCGGCGACGAGGACACGATGGTCCGGATCGACATGTCCGAGTACATGGAGAAGCACGCGGTCTCGCGGCTGGTCGGTTCGCCCCCGGGCTACATCGGCTACGACGAGGGCGGTCAGCTGACCGAGGCCGTGCGGCGCAAGCCCTACAGCGTGCTGCTGCTGGACGAGATCGAGAAGGCCCACCCCGACGTGTTCAACATCCTGCTGCAGATCCTGGAGGACGGCAGGCTGACCGACGCGCAGGGGCGGACCGTCGACTTCCGTCACTGCATCGTGATCATGACCTCGAACATCGGCGCCTCGGAGATCGCGCGCAACACCCCGCTGGGGTTCGCGGTGTCCGACGACGAGACCGGGATCACCTACGACGACATGAAGAACCGGATCATGGGCGAGCTCAAGAAGGTCTTCCGGCCTGAGTTCCTCAACCGGATCGACGATGTGATCGTGTTCCACAAGCTGGCCCGGGACGAGATCAAGGAGATCGTCGAGCTGCTGCTGCGGCGGATCCGCGAGTCGATGGCCGAGCGCGAACTGCAGCTCGAGCTATCCGACGAAGCCAAGGACCTGCTCGTCGAGAAGGGCTGGGATCCCTCGATGGGAGCCCGTCCGCTGCGCCGGGCGATCCAGCGCTACATCGAGGACCCGCTCGCGGACTTCGTGCTGCGCGCGCAGGTGCCGTCCGGTTCGACCGTGCTGGTCGAGCCCAACGTCGACGGCGAGCGCACTGGCGACTCGGAGCCTGAGGTCAAGCTCACGGTGATCGAGCCCGCTCCGCGGCCCACGCCGGTCGGCGTCGGCGCCGAGGGTGGCTCGGGCGAGGGCGGCGACGAGGAGGCTCCCCAGGAGCCGCCCGCCGCGGACGCTCCGACCGACTCCGAGTAGCGCTCAGCGGCAAACGGTTTACGTCGGGCCCAGGCATTAGCCTGGGCCCGACGTCGTTTAACGCCCTACCTTGATGCCCCGCGCCACCACGATCCACGTCTGCTCGGCCTGCGGCCACGAGACGCCGCGCTGGGCCGGCCGCTGCCCGGGGTGCGGCGAGTGGAACGCGATGGTCGAGCAGCCTGCGCCGCGCGCGACCTCGGCCGGCCCGGGCTCGGGCTCGCGCCGGACCGCTCGCGCGGCCGCCGTCGCCCCGGTCGCGCTCGGCGACGTCGTCGCCAACGAGCAGCGGCGGCTGAGTACCGGGATCGGCGAGCTCGACAGCGTGCTGGGCGGCGGGATCGTCCCCGGTTCGCTGGTGCTGATCGGCGGCTCGCCGGGGATCGGCAAGTCGACGCTGACCACGATGGCGCTCGCCAACGTGCTGACGGCGGGGCATCGCACGCTGTACGTGTCTGCCGAGGAATCGGCGGCGCAGATCCGGCTGCGGGCGGAGCGGTTGAGCGGCGACGGGGCGCTACGGATCCCGGTGATCGCCGAGACCGACCTGCAGACGGTGATCGCCACGCTCGAGCAGGAGCGCCCGGACGTGTGCGTGATCGACTCGGTGCAGACGCTGCACTCCGGCGATCTGTCCGGGGCCGCGGGCTCGGTCGCCCAGGTCCGTGAGGTCGCGGGCGAGTTGATGCGGGTGGCCAAGGCGCAGGACACGGCGGTGCTGCTCGTCGGCCACGTCACCAAGGACGGCGCGCTCGCCGGCCCCCGCGTGCTCGAGCACATGGTCGACTGCGTGCTGCAGTTCGAGGGCGAGCGCGAGCGCACCTACCGGACCCTGCGGGCGCTCAAGAACCGCTTCGGCCGCGCCAACGAGGCCGGCGTGTTCGAGATGCGCGACCACGGCCTGGTCGAGGTGCTGGACGCGTCCGCTCGGTTCGTGGGCGAGGCCACCCGTGCTCCGGGCAGCGTGGTGCTGTGCGCGATGGAGGGCTCGCGGCCGCTGCTCGTCGAGGTCCAGGCGCTCGTCTCCCGATCGGAACTTGTGCCGCCGCGCCGGGTCGTGTCCGGCCTGGACCGCAACCGGGTGGCGCTGGTGCTCGCTGTGCTGGGCCGCCACGCCGGGATCGGGCTGGGCACGGCGGACGTGTTCGTCAACGTGGTCGGCGGCGTCCGGGTCGACGATCCGGGCGCCGATCTCGCGGTCGCGCTGGCCGTGGCCAGCGCGGTGCGGCGATCCGAGCTGACCAGCGCCGGCGGCGAGCGGCCGATGGCGTGCTTTGGCGAGCTCGGGCTGACCGGCGAGCTGCGCTCCGTCGCCCACGGCGATCGCCGGCTCGCCGAGGCACAGAAATTTGGTCTGACTGCGGTTATCGAGCCTGAGGGCCATAGGACGCTCCGGTCGGCGCTGACGGCGGCGCTCGGGCGCGGCAATCGTGCGGCCGCGCTGGCCGCTTGAGCGAAACCCGACCCCGCCGTTGGGGGTTGCCGCGATCCGGGCGCGGCGCACGGCACAGGGATCGGTGCACCGGGGGTCTGGAAATCGTCAATAAGAGGTAAAATCAGCCTTGATGCCACCGCGTTCCGGGGAAGAGCTCAAAGAGGAGCTCGAGTCGCGACAGGACTCCCGGATGGTTCGGGCGTTGGAGATGGTCGCCCCAGGCACCGCGCTGCGAGAGGGCATCGACAACATCCAGTCCGCTCGATCCGGTGGACTGATCGTGATCGGCGACGCGGACGAGCTCGCCTTCCTGTTCTCAGGGGGGATCAAGCTCGATCTGGACTACTCGCCGACGTTCCTCTACGAGCTCGGGAAGATGGACGGCGCGATCGTCCTGAGCTCGAACGCGACCAAGATCGCGCACGCCAACGTGCAGCTGACTCCGGATCCGACGATCCTCACGCTGGAGACCGGGACCCGGCACCGGACGGCGGAGCGCGTGTCCAAGCAGACCGACGCACTGGTCGTCGCGATCTCCGAGCGCCGCGAGGTGGTCTCGCTGTACGTCGACGGGATCAAGTACATCCTCGAGGACATTCCCGTCGTGCTGGCCAAGGCCAACCAGGCGCTGGCCACGCTCGACAAGTACCGCAGCCGGCTCGACCAGGTCTCGACCCGCCTGACCGCCCTGGAGTTCGAGGGCGGGGCCACGTTGCACGACGTGCTCACGGTGCTGCAGCGCGCCGAGCTGGTCACCCGGATGGCGGTCGAGATCGAGCGCTACATCGTCGAGCTCGGAAGCGAGGGCCGGCTGATCGAGATGCAGCTTGACGAGACGATGGTGGGCGTGTCGGCCGACAAGGCGGCGCTCGTCCACGACTACCTGGTCGAGGACTCCGACCACGTGTTCGCGACGGCATTCGACCAGCTCGTCCGACTCCCCCATCAGGACCTATTGGACTTCGGTCGCCTGGCGGAACTGCTGGGTCACGACCGCAAACTGAACACGCTCGACTATCCGGTGTCTCCGCGCGGTTTCCGGATCCTCGGGCGGATACCGAGACTGCCCAAGCTCGTCGTGCAACGGATTGTCGACGAGTTCGGGGGCCTCGAAGAGCTCCTGGCCGCCACGGACAGCGAGCTGGAGACCGTCGACGGAGTCGGCGAGATCCGGGCGAAGGACATCCGCGAGGGCCTTCGCCGCCAGCAGGAGATCAACCTAGTGGATCGATACCTGCAAACGTAGGTTCAGGCCAACGACGAAGTAATCCGCCTGCGGGGGTCGTTTGCCCCGTGAGGCTGGGAGATAGGAGGACATCATCACCGAGCTAATGGACGAGCACCTCACGGATCTCGACACCATCGAACCGCCGCCGCATATCGAGTTCGAGATCGGCGACAACGTCGTATACCCGCACCACGGGGCTGGCAAGGTGCTACGCAAGGAGGTCAAGGAAGTTCTGGGGGAGAGCCGGGAGTACCTCACGATCAAGATCCTGCACAACGACATGACCGTGATGGTCCCCACCGAGAATGCAGCGTTGGCCGGGCTGCGGCGCGTGATTGACGAGGAGACAGTCAAGAAGGTGCTCGCCGTCCTGCAGGACGAGTGCTCGGAGATGCCAAAGAACTGGAACCGCCGGTTCAAGCACAATCGCGACAAGATCAAGACCGGCGACATCTACGAGTTGGCCGAGGTCGTGCGCAACCTCGCCATCCGTGAATCGCAGAAGGGTCTGTCGACCGGCGAGAAGCAGATGTTCACGCGGGCGAAGAAGATCCTCGCCTCAGAGCTCATGTATGCGCTCGAGCTCGACGAGGACGAGGTCGAGGAGCACATCTACGGGCTGCTCGCCGAGTCTTCCGGCGTGAAGAAGACGGTGAAGGTGGTCGTCGCCGCGAAGTAGCGGCGAGACCGAGATGGCGGTCGCGTTGATCGTGGCCGCGGGACGTGGGGAGCGCCTTGGATCGAGCCGGCCCAAGGCGCTCGTCACACTTGCAGGCAGGCCGATGCTGGAGTGGAGCATCGCTGCGCTGCGGACCGTTGCGGCGGTCCAGCGGATCGTGATCGCGATGCCCGACGGGCGTCGACCTCGACGGGGGGCACGGCGTCATCACCGTGCCGGGTGGAGCCACCCGGTCGCAGTCGGTGCGCGAGGCGCTGCGAGCCAGCGGCGACGGCGATCCGGTGATCGTCCACGACGCGGCCCGGCCGCTGGCCTCGCCCGAGCTGTTCGAGCGCGCGCTGGACGAGCTCGAGCGCACGGGCGCCGACGCGGCGATCGCCGCCACGCCGCGTGTCGGACACGATCAAGCAGGTCGCCGACGACGGCCACACGGTGGACCGCACGCTTGACCGCGAGCGCCTGTGGGCGGTACAGACGCCGCAGGTGTTCCGCCGCGAGGTCCTGGAGCAGGTGCTCGGTGAGGCCTCCGATGAGTTGCTGGCGGTCGCCACCGACGACGCCTGGCTGATCGAGCGTGCCGGCGGCACTGTGCACCTCGTGCGCTCGGACCCGCACAACGTCAAGGTGACCAGCCCGATCGACCTCAAGCTGGCCGAGTTGATGCTGTCGGAGCGGGCGCGATGACCGTCCAGACCGGGATCGGCTACGACTGCCACCCGTTCGCGCAGGACCGGCGGCTGATCCTCGGCGGGGTGCAGCTCGACGCCGAGCGCGGGCTCGCCGGGCACTCCGACGCCGATGTGCTGACCCACGCGATCATCGACGCGCTGCTCGGCGCGGCCGGGCTGCCCGACATCGGCAGTCAGTTCCCCGACACCGACGAGCGCTACCGGGGCGCCGACTCGATCGAGCTGCTGCGGACCACGATCGGGCTGCTGACCGAACACCGCGTGTCCGTGGTTCACGTCGATGCGACGGTGATGCTCGAGCGCCCCAAGCTGTCACCGGTGCGGGAGCAGATCCGCGAGGCGCTCGCGGAAGCGATCGGGATCGCCCCCGAGCACGTCAGCGTGAAGGCGACGCGCGGGGAGGGGATGGGCTTCGTCGGGCGCGAGGAGGGCGCCGCGGCGCTCGCTGTCGCGACGGTCGAGGTCCGTAGCGCTACCGACGTTTGACCCAGGCGAACCGCCTGAGCGCGACCGCGGCGCCGGTGGCGAGTACCGCGGCCACTGCAGCGGCCACGAACGCGGGGCGGGCGTCGCCCCGGTGCTGCACGAGCACGCCGGCGATCGCGCTGCCCGCGCCGGTGCCGCTGGCGATCCCGGTCGACAGCCAGCCGAACGCCTCCGACGCGGTCGGCCCGCTGATCTCGCGGTCGACGAGCAGCGACAGGGTCGTCAGCGCCGGGTTGACTCCGAGCCCGGCGATCAGCAGCAGCAGGCCGAGCACGGGCAGGCTCGGGGTGGTGATCATCAGCGCGGCCGAGACCGAGATCAGCCCCATCAACGCGACCAGCCGCGCCGCCGGATCCGACACCCAGCGACGCGCGCCGTAGGTGAGCGCGCCGATCACGCCGCCGACCGACAGCAGCGCGATCAGCAGTCCCGCGGCCGCCGGGGCGCCGTGAGCGATCGCGACCGCCGGGACGCCCACCTGGACCGTGCCGATCACGCCGCCCAGCAGGATCGCGGCCGCCAGCAGCCAGCGGATCCCGGCACTGCGCAGCACGCTCCCCGCGCGCTTGTGCGGCGGCGCCGCCGCGCGCCAGTGGGCCGATCGCACCGACAGCGCGAACGCGACCGCCCCCGCGCCCGACAGCACCGCGACGACAGCCAGTCCCAGCGCCGCCGACGCCACGGCGGTGACCAGCGAGAACAACAGGGGCCCACTGAGCAGCGACAGCTCCTGGGTCAGGTAGACCATGCTGTAGGCGGCGGTGCGGTCCTCCGCAGGGACCGTCTCGCCCCAGGCCACGCGCATCGCCGTCGACACCGGCGGCAGCGCCAGACCGGCGATCACGCCGAGCGCGAGCAGCAGCACGCCCGGGACCCCGGCCAGCGACAGCCCCACGATCGCGCACAGCGCGGCCGGATGCACCAGGCCGCAGACGACCATTACCACCCCGGCGCCGCGTACGTCCATCAGCCGTCCCTGGGCCGGGCGCGCGATCCCAGCCGCGATCGACTCCGCGCCCGCCACCGCTCCGGCGAGCGCCAGCGAGCCGTCGTGCTGATGGATGACGAGCACGATCCCGATCGCCGTGACTCCCTGGGTGAGCTGGGCGACGAGCCCGGCGACGGCCTGGAGGCGGGCGCCGGGGACGTTGAGGACGCTGCGCGTGGGGCTGGCCAACCGGGTCCAGCGTACCCGCGGGCCTAGTGTCCCGATTCACTAATTGACACTTGGAGCGCGGCCGCCAGCCGTCAGAGCGCCGCGCGGCGGGCGGCGGCGCGCTCGCGCAGCTGCTCGTGCTCCGCCAGCCGCCGGAGCTGGCTCAGCGTGCGGCGCACGTGGCCCGACACGGTCGGGGCGGCGACGCGCTCGGCGACCCAGCCGCTGAACCCGGAACCGACCACGCCGTAGGCGAGCCGCAGCTCGACCCGGGTGCGGCCGTCGGGCTGCTCGCGCAGGCGCCAACGTCCGCGCTGGTCGACGCCGGTTACCGAGGTCCAGGCGAACTCGCTCGGCGGAGTCCACTCGACGACCTCGATCAGCCCGCCGACCTCCGCCGCCCCGACCCGCAGCAGCATTCGGTAGCGCGCGCCGAGGCCGTCGCGCGCAGGGCCGGCAAACTCCCAGCGCGTGACCCCGGACATGAAGCTCAGGACGCGCTCGGGATCGGACACGATCGACCACACCGGCTCGATCGGCGCGTCCACGATCACGCTGGAGCCGACCCTCATCCGATCACCGGAAGCCGCCGTTCGGCGGCTAGCGCGTCGAGCGTATCCTGCATCAGCCGGGTGACGTGGTCGTAGATCTCGTCGGGGTCTGGATCAGACCCGAACTGCGCCCGCAGGTCGATCGCCGGCAGCGCTTCGATCGTGATCTTGGCCGGCAGCGGCAGGTGGCCGAGCATGTCGCCGACGTTCAGTCCCCACGGCAGCGCCAGCGACACCGGCAAGACCTTCAGCCGCGCCACCCGGTCGAGCGCCAGCAGCCGCGCCAGCCGCTCGCCGCGCGTGAGGAACAGCGCGGTCTCCTGGCCGCCGATCGACACGACCGGGACAATCGGAACGTCGCGGTCGAGCGCGAGGCGGATGAAACCCACGCGCTGGGCGAAGTCGATCCGGTTGCGCTGGTAGGTGGGCCGGTGCACCTCGCGATCGCCCCCTGGATACACCAGCACGGCGGCCCCCGACTCGAGCGCCCGGGCCGCGTTGTCAGGCGACGCGGCGACGGTTCCGAACCGGCGCAGCCAGCGCAGCGCCGGCATCGCCAGCACCAGGTTGTGGGCCAGCTGGTAGAAGGCGCGCTCGACGCCGAAGTACGTGCTGAACGCGAGCGTGAAGATGACGGTGTCGGGCGTCATGTTCCCGCCGGAGTGGTTGCCGACGAGCAGCACCGGCCCAGAGTCCGGGATGTTGCCCAGCCCGCGGACCTCGCCGCGGAACCACAGGCTCGCGACCAGCCACATCAGCGGCAGCCGCTCGCGGATGAAGTCCGGATCGCGCTCGTCGAGCTCGCCCCGCGGGATCCGGCGCTGTACCTGGTCGCCGACCCCGCGCAGCACCCGGCCCGGCAGCGCGGCCACGGCCGCTACGCGGCGCGCGCCCGCGGGGCGTCGGCGCGATCGAAGAACTCGGTCAGCAGCTCGTTGGTCGCCTCGGCCTGCTCGACCTGGGGAACGTGCCCGCAACGCTCGAGCGTGACCTGCTCGGCCTGCGGGAGCCACTTGGCGACGTGACGCCCGAAGGCGGGCGGCACCAGCGAGTCGTTGGCGCCCCACACGAACAGCGCCGGCGGGCGCAGCTCCGACAGCCGCGGGTAGAAGCCGTCCGGTCCGAGTGGCGCCTCCAGGTAGATGTTGCGGGCGCTGCACCAGAACGCGTACCTGGCGGCCGGGCTGTGGTAGATCCGCCGGAACTCGTCGACCACCAGGTCGGCCACGTCAGGGTCGATCTGGTCGCGGTCGTGGAACATGCTGCGAACGTGCGAGGCCACCAGTGAGCGGCGGAACGCGTGCGGCAGCATCCCGAGCTCGGGTCGCATCAGCCGCACCACCGGGTGCAGCGACCGCCGCAGCCACGCGACCGCGGGGCACAGCAGCCCCAGCGCCGTGGTTCGCTCCGGCGCGGTCAGGCCGATCTCGATCGCGATCCGCCCGCCGAGCGAGTTGCCCACGACCCGGGTCCGCCGCACCTCGAGCGCGTCCATCAGCCCGAGCATGACCTCGGCGAACCAGCGTGCGGTGTAGGCCCCGGAGGCGGGCTTGGAGGAGGAGCCGAACCCCGGCAGGTCGGGCGCGTGCACGCGGTAGTGTCGGGCTCAGCACGGCGGCGGTCTCAAACAGCGACGCGCGGGTACTGCCGAGCCCGTGGAGCAGTAGCACGTCCGGGCCGGTGCCCATCGTCAGCGTCGAGATCCGGTGGCGGCCGACCGGCACGTCGCGGATCTGCAGCAGCGGCGGGCGTCCGTTGGGGAGACGGAACAGGCCCTCGAACGCGATCGCGTAGTCGAGGTTGCCGCTGACGCCGAGCAGCCGGCGGTCGAATGCCTCGACGCCCGACAGCTGGCCCTCGCGCAGCGCCATCCACGTGTCGGAGGTCGTGTTGATCGTCACGTCGGGGCGCCGGCGGGTGCCGCCATTGCGCACCCGCGCGCCGTGGTGGGTGCACCGGACCTCCCAGGTTCGTCCGACGTCGCACAGGCTGACCTGGTAGGTCGCGTCG
Source organism: uncultured Solirubrobacterales bacterium (assembly GCA_963831845.1). Lineage (GTDB taxonomy): Bacteria > Actinomycetota > Thermoleophilia > Solirubrobacterales > Solirubrobacteraceae > Palsa-465. The sequence goes on from CAWHRT010000023.1 coordinate 157,914, forward strand.
AAGCCCGGGTCGGCTCCGAGGTAGCGATCGGGCAGCGACGAGAACGCCTCGTCGATGGCGGCGAGTCGCGGCACCGGTCCAGGCATCCCAGCCACCGGGCACAGCCTACCCGGCGGTACGGGCGGAGCGTCCGGTGGGCGGCGGGCGGAGCGTCCGGTGGGCGGCGGGCGGAGCGTCCGGTGGGCGGCGGGCGCGGAGCGTCCGGTGGGCAGGTCGGTCGGCGCGCGGAGCGTCCGGTGGGCGGCGGGCGGAGCGTCCGGTGGGCGGGAAGTTTGTTCCCCTCGGCCAAGTCCCATCGCCGAACGGAACGAACTTCCCAGTGGGCGGGAACTCTGTTCCGCTCGGGGCGAGGCGCACGCCGAGAGGAACGAACTTCCCGCCGGGCGGGGCGAAACGTCACATGCGACGACGCCCGAGCGCTGCGTGTAACGAACTGCTCGCTCACCGCGCATAACGTCACACACGACGGAGGCCGGTCGTCGAATGTGACGAAGCTCCCGCCCTGCCCTCCCGGTCTGGCCTACCGCCCGGCCCATCCCGGAGGCGTCGCGGACGAACGGCTAGGGTTGCCTGCGGATGCGAGAGATCCGTCTGCACGACACCCGTACCGGCCAGGTCCGCCCGCTCGAGACGCGCGAGCCCGGCCGCGTCGGCATCTACGCCTGCGGGCCCACCGTCTACGGGCGCATCCACGTCGGCAACGCCCGCCCGTTCGTGGTGTTCTCGCTGCTCAAGCGGTTCCTCGAGCACGAGGGCTACGCGGTCACGCTGGTGATCAACGTCACCGACGTCAACGACAAGATCTACGCGGCCGCGCGCCAGGTCGGCGTCCCCAGCGACCAGCTCGCGCGCGAGATGACCGACGCGTACATCGCCGACACCGACGAGCTGCGGTTGGGCCGGCCCGACCACGAGCCGCGGGCCAGCGAGACGATCCCGGAGATCGTGGCCCTGATCGAGACCCTGATCGAGGGCGACCACGCCTACGCGAACGCCGGCGACGTGTACTTCCAGGTCCGCAGCTATCCGGACTACGGGGAGCTGTCGCACCGGCGCGTCGACGACATGGACCAGGGCGAGAGCGTGGAGGGCGCCGATCTCAAGCTCGACCCGCTCGACTTCGCGTTGTGGAAGGCCGAGAAGCCCGGCGAGGACACCTCGTGGGACGCGCCTTGGGGCCGCGGACGGCCGGGTTGGCACATCGAGTGCTCGGCGATGGCCGAGAGCCTGCTCGGGCTCGACTTCGAGATCCACGGCGGCGGCTCGGACCTGATCTTCCCCCACCACGAGAACGAGGCCGCGCAGACGTTCGCAGCCCGCGGTGAGCCGCTCACGCGGCTGTGGATGCACAACGGGATGGTGCAGCTCGGCGCCGACAAGATGTCCAAGTCGGTCGGCAACATCTTCGTGCTCCACGAGGCGCTCGACGCGTACGGGCGCGACGCCCTGATCATGTACTTCTGCGGCGGCCACTACCACCAGCCGGTCGAGTTCGACGACGACCGCATGGAGGAGGCCGCCGCCCGAGTCAGGCGGATCCGCGAGGCCGCCCGGCGGCTGGCCCCGGGGCCGTCGCCGGAGTGGTCGGGGTCGCTGCGCGACCGCTTCTTCGACGCGCTCGCCGACGACTTCAACGCACCCCGGGCGCTGGCCGCGGTGTTCGACTGGGTCCGCGAGTCAAACCGCTCGCAGCCGCCGGTCGGCGACGCAGATCTGCGCGAGATGCTGACGGTGCTCGGGCTCGACGACCTGCTCGAGGCCGAGGCGGTGGCCGTCCCCGACGCGGCCCGGGAGCTCGCCGACGCCCGCGAGCGGGCCCGGTCAGAGCGCGACTACGCGGAGGCCGACCGCCTGCGCGACGAGCTGCGCGCGATCGGCTGGGAGGTCCGCGACGGCTCCGAGGGCCCGGAGCTGCTGCCCGCGCCGTGATCGTCTACGGACGTAACCCGGTGCGCGAGGCGATCCGCGGCCCGCGGCCGGTGTACCGGGCGTGGGCGACCAAGAACGCGGCCCGCGAGCCGTGGCTGGCCGGCGCCGGGGTGCCGGTCGACACCGTCGCTGCGGACGAGATCGAGCGGCGCTGCGGGAGCGCCGAGCACCAGGGGATATGCGCCGAGACGGGCCCGTTCCGCTACGCCGAGCCGGAGTCGGTGCTGGCGGCCGAGCGCCCACTGATCGTGGCGCTCGATCAGGTCCAGGATCCGCAGAACCTGGGGGCGATCTGCCGCAGCGCCGAGTGCGCCGGCGCAACCGGGGTGGTGATCCCCGAGCGCCGTTCGGCCGAGGTGACGCCGGCCGTGTGCAAGGCGTCCGCGGGCGCAGTCGAGCACCTGCCGATCGCCCGGGTGCGCAACCTCGCCGACTTCCTGACCGACGCCAAGCAGACCGGGATCTGGTGCTACGGCGCCGACGGCGACGCGCCGCTGCGCTACGACGCGGTCGACTTCGACGGCCCGGTGGCGATCGTGCTCGGCTCCGAGGGCCGGGGGCTGCGCCCGCGGGTCGCGGCCGCCTGCGACGCGCTGGTGGCGATCCCGCTGCGGGGGCGGATCGAGTCGCTGAGCGTCGGCGCGGCCGCGGCGGTGCTGCTGTACGCCGCGACCGGGCGTGTCGCGTAGGTCCGGCGGCGAGCGGGTAGCGCGGTGAGCGGATGACGTCCGAGCCGCTGTGGATCGGGTTCGACCTGGGCACGCAGGGCGTGCGCGCGCTGGTGGCCGACGGCGACGGCGCGGTTGTGGCGGCGGCGTCCCGGCCGTTGTGCAGCGAGCGCTCCGGCGAGCGCCACCAGCAGGATCCCGAGAGCTGGTGGAGCGCCGTTGCCGGCGCCTGCCGTGAGGCGGTCGCCGGGATCGACGCCGGCCGGATCGCCGGGGTGGCGTGCGACAGCACCTCGGGCACGGTGTTGCTGCTCGATGGCGGCCACCGCCCGGTCTCACCGGCGCTGATGTACGACGACTCGCGCGCCGCCGCTGAGGCCGAGCTCGTCGACCGCCGCGGCGCGGACGTGTGGTCATCGCTGGGGTACTCGATGTCGGCGTCGTGGGGGCTGCCGAAACTGCTGTGGCTGCTGGCGCGCGCCGACCGCCTGGGCCCGGACGTCACGCTCGCCCACCAAGCCGACCTGATCAGCCGCCGGTTGACCGGCGAGCGCGTCGCCACCGACTCCAGCCACGCGCTGAAAACCGGCTACGACCTGCTCGCAGACCGGTGGCCTACCGAGGTGATGGAAGAGCTCGGCGTGCCGGACGAGATTCTCCCCGAGGTGGTCCGCTCCGGCCAGCGACTCGGAGAGGTCGGCAGCGACGGCGCCGAGGCGACCGGACTGCCCGCGGGGACGCCGGTGATCGCCGGGATGACCGACGGCTGCGCGGCGCAGATCGGCGCCGGCGCGCTGGAGCCGGGCGAATGGAACAGCGCGCTCGGCACGACGCTGGTGCTGAAGGGCGTGACGCCCGAGCTGGTCCGCGACCCGTCACGGGTGATGTACTCGCACCGCTCGCCCGACGGCGACTGGCTGCCCGGCGGTGCGTCCAGCACGGGTGCGGGGATCCTGTCCGAGCGCTTCGAGGGCCGCGACCTGGCCGAGCTCGACGACCGCGCCCAAGGCCACGAGCCCGCCTCGGTCGTCGCCTACCCGCTGCTGGCGCGCGGCGAGCGCTTCCCGTTCCGGGCCGGAGAGGCCGAGGGCTTCGAGCTCGGCGTGCCGAGCGACGAGGCCGACGGTTACGCGGGCCTGCTCCAGGGCGTCGCGTTCGTCGAGCGCCTCTGCTTCGACTACATCGATCTGCTCGGCGTCCAGGTTCGGTGGCCGCTGCGGCTCACCGGAGGCGCCGCCCGCAGCCGCTACTGGTGCCAGCTGCGAGCCGATGTCCTGGACGGCCCGGTGGTCCTGCCCGACCGGAGCGAGCCGGCGCTGGGGATGGCGATCCTGGCCGCGGCGAGCGGGCGCACGGTGGCCGAGGCGGCGCGCGAGATGGTCCACCTCGGCGACACGATCGAGCCGCGCGCGAGTCACTCCGAGCGCTTCTGCGAGCCGTATCTGCGGCTCATCGACGAGCTCGAGCGCCGCGGCTGGCTCGATCCCGAGCTCGCCTCCCACTGCCACCAGCGGGCGGGTCGATGACCGATCTCGTGCTGGTCCGCCACGGCGAGACCGAATGGTCGGCTCAGGGGCGCTACGCCGGCGCCACCGACGTGGCCCTGAACGAGGCCGGCCGCGAGCAGGCGCGGCGGCTGGCGGCGTGGGTGAGCGGCGCGCAGCTCGCCGAGGTGTGGTCGAGTCCGCTGACGCGGGCGCGGGAGACCGCCGAGATCGCGACCGGCGGCGCCGGCCTGCCGCTGCGCATCGACCCGCGTCTGGCCGAGCTGGACTTCGGCGAGGCGGAGGGGCTGACGTCGGCACAGATGCGCGAGCTGTTCCCCGACGCCCGGGCCGCGTTCGAGCGCGATCCCGCCGCGCACCCGCTCCCCGGCGGTGAGCGGCCTGGCGCGGCGCTCGCGCGGGCGCTGAGCTGCCTGGAGGAGATCTCGACCGTCAACCCCCGAGCCCGCGTGATGGTCGTGGTCCACACGACGCTGATCCGGCTGCTGGTCTGCCACGTGCTCGGGATCGCGCTCGGCGACTACCGGCGGCGGCTGCCGATGATCGAGCACGGCGCGCTCACCGAGCTGCGCCTCGACGGCGGCCAGGCCGCGCTGCTACGGCTCAACGCGGCGCCGCCGCAGGACGAAACGCGATGACGGGTCCGGTGCTGGCGGTCGGCGACGGCTTCGTGCTGGTGTCGCTGCTGCGCGACGCGCTGCGCGAGCACGTCGGTGGCGAGCTGGAAATCCGCGAGCACGAGCTGACGTGGCCCGAGCAGCCGTTCGGCGACGTCGCCGAGGTGCACGAGGCCAGTGGCGGCGAGGACGAGTTGATCGAGGCGCTGGGCGACGCCACGATCTGCGTGACCCAGCTCGCGCCGATCACCGCGCGCGTGCTCGAGGCCTGCCCGCGGCTGCGGTTCGTGGGCGTCAGCCGCGGCGGCCCGGTGAACGTCAACCTCGAGGCGGCGACCGCGCACGGAGTGCTCGTCTCAAACGCCCCCGGGCGCAACGCTACCGCGACCTCGGAGTTCACGATCGGCCTGCTGCTGGCCACTTTGCGGCGAATCTGCGAGGCCCACGAGTCGCTGTCGAGTCGCGAGTGGCGCGGGGAGTTCTTCCGCTATCGCGAGACCGGGTCCGAGCTCGAGCACGCCACGGCCGGCGTGCTCGGATACGGGACGGTCGGCGCGCGCGTCGCCGCGCTGCTGGCTGCGTTCGGCGCCGAGGTCCTCGTCTACGACCCCTATGCGAAGGCACGAGGTCCCGGGATCACCCAGGTCGACGAGCTCTCGCAGCTGCTGGCGCGCGCGCAGATCCTGACCCTCCACATGCGCGCGGGCGACGAGACCGAGCGGATGATCGACGCCGACGCGCTCGCGATGCTGCCCGACGGCGCGGTGGTGATCAACGCCGCGCGCGGATCGCTGCTCGACTACGACGCGCTGTTCGACGCGCTCGAGGCCGGCCGCCTCGCGGGTGCGGGCCTCGACGTGCACCCGGCCGAGCCGGTCCCGAGCGACTCGCGCCTGTTCACCGCGCCGAACGTGGTGATGACCCCGCACGTGGCCGGGGCCAGCCGCCAGGTGGCCCACAACGCAGCTCGGATCGTCGCCGAGGAGGTGAGCCGGTTCCTCGCCGGCGAGCCGCTCGCGCACTGCCAGAATCCCGATGCCGACGGGTCCACCCCAAACGCCCGATGAGGAGAGAGCCATGGCGTCTATCTGCCTGGACGTAGGCACGTCGCTGATCAAGGCGGTGGCCTTCGACGAGGACGGCAACGAGCTGTCGGTGGTCCGCCAGCCGACGGAGGTGCTGCGGCCCCAGCCCGGGTTCGCCGAGCAGGACATGGGTGCGGTGTGGGAGGCGGTCAGCGGGGCCGTGAAGGAGATGACCGGGTCGCTGGACGAGCAGGTCGAGCTGCTCGCGTTCACCGGCCAGGGCGACGGTTGCTGGCTGGTGGACGCGGACGGGCGGCCGACCGGTCCGGCGGTGCTGTGGAACGACGCGCGCAACGCCGCCCTGGTGCAGAAGTGGGAGCGCGAGGGGACGCTCGCGCGGGCGTTTGAGATCAACGGCTCGCTGGCGTTCCCGGGGCTGCCGTGCGCGGTGCTGCCGTGGCTGCGCGAACACGAGCCCGAGCGCGTCGAGAACGCGTACCGCAGCATGTTCTGCGACGGCTGGATCTTCCTGCGGCTGACCGGCGAGTTCGGGATCGACGAGTCCGACGCGTCGGTGCCGCTGCTCGACATCCGCAGCGGCGAGTACTCCGACGAGCTGCTGGCGATGTATGAACTGGAGTGGGCGCGCGAGCTACTGCCCGACATCCGCCGTCAGGGGTCGCGCACGGGCGAGCTCCGCGCCGAGGCCGCCGAGGCGATGGGGCTCGCTCGGGGACTGCCGGTGGTGATGGCGCCGTTCGACATCGCGGCCACCTCGATCGGGTGCGGATCGGTTGACACCGGGCAGGCCTGCAGCATCCTCGGCACCACCCTGTGCACGGAGATCGTCGCCGACGAGGTCGACACCGGCGGCAGCGCGGCCGGGTTCACGATCTCGATGGGGGTCCCGAACCGCTATCTGCGAGCGTTTGCGGCGATGGCGGGCACCGACGTGATCGACTGGGCGGTGGCCACGCTCGGCGTGTCGGACGCGCCGGAGCTCGGGCAGCTGGCCGAGCAGGCGCAGCCCGGCGCCGGCGGGCTGTCGGTGCTGCCGTACTTCTCGCCCGCCGGGGAGCGTGCCCCGTTCCTGGACCCCGGCGCCCGCGGGACCGCGTTCGGGCTGACGGTCGAGCACGGGCGCGCGGACATCGCGCGTGCCGTGTTCGAGGGGCTCACGCTCGTGGTGCGCGACTGCCTGGCCGCCGCGTCGACCGAGTCGACCGAGCTGCGCCTGTGCGGCGGTGGCTCGGCCAGCGACTTCTGGTGTCAGCTGATCGCTGACGCCACGGGGCTGGTCACCCGCCGCTCGGCCGACTCCGAGCTCGGCGCCAAGGGCGCGCTGATCACCGCGCTGGTCGAGACCGGCGGCGAGTCGGGGTTCACCGAGGCCGCATCGCGGCTGGCGAAGATGGGTGACGAGTTCAGCCCGGACGACCCTGCCCACGAGGCGATGTCGGAGCGCTACGAGCAGTTCCTGGAGATGCGCGAGGTCGCCGAGCGGTCGTGGCGTGTGCTGGAGGGCGGCGGGCCGGAGTCCTAGCGGCCTCCCGTTGGAGCGCGAGCTCTCAGCTCGTGAGTCCGACGATTCCGTTGCGCAGCAGCGCCAGGGCCAGCAGCACGATGATCGCGGCCGCCATTGTTCTCGTGTGGCGCTCCAGCCAGCCGCGCGCCAGCTGAAGCTTGCTCACGGCCCGATCGTGCGAGACCAGAAGCGCTACCAGCGCGACGAGCAGCGGAAGCAGCGACACGATCGCGAAACCGAGCCAGAGGACGATGTATCCGCCGGCGCTCGGCTTCAGCTGCGAGATGTCCTTCAGCGCGATCGGGATGAACCCGCCGGGGTTTGCCAGCGTCGCGCCGGCGGCGACGATCGCGATCGCGGGCGAGGACGAGAGCTTGCTCATCTTGTCGATCGCGTCGGCCGTTCGCTTGGGGTTGGGCGGCCGGCGCAGCAACCGGATGACGAACACGATCAGCGCCACCCCGGCGACGACGTCGAAGATCGCCACCCACGTCTTCGGGGTGCTGGAGTGATGCGCGGAGGCAGCGGCGTCGCCGAGTACGAAGGCGGCCACGATGCCGATGATCATCGTCAAGGTGAACGCGCCGAGGAAGAACCACGTCCCGGTTCGGCCGGGACGCTTGGACAGCACGAGCGCGAGCACGCAGAACGTCAGCGTCGTCGGCGACAGCATCGCCGCGACTGCGGTCAGTCCGAACTCGACGTCGACTGAGGTCACTTGTACGGTCCCTTCTGCGGGGCCGCAAGGATAAGACCGGCGGCGGCGGCTCCAAGACTAGGCGTAGGCCGCCGCCTACGGTCCGCTCGAGCAGTGCGACGTGGCGAGCAGGCCTCGCGCGGTGCCGGACGATGAACGCGTGCAGACCGCGACAGGCGCGTCCGAGCTCGAGTCCGGCGTCGCATACTCGACGATCAGCGGCCTGGGTCCGCACATCACCGCCGTCGGCGCGTGCAGGCCTCGCGGTCCCACACGACGGCCTTGGTCGCGGTCGTCGACGAGTCGATCGCGATCACGCAGGACATCTCCTTCGTGTACCCGTAAGCGGGCGGGGGTATCTCCGGGGCGTGCAACCGGCCCCGTCGCTGCTCCGCCGCCCCCGGGAGATCTTCGATGGGTACGTGTTCGATCTCGACGGCACGCTGTACCTGGGCGACGGGTTGCTGGCGGGGGCGGCGAGGCTGCTCGAGGCGATCCGGGAGCTCGACCGGCCGGTCGTGTTCGCGTCTAACAATCCGACCCGCACGCCCGCCGAGTACGTCGAAAAGCTGGCCGGCCTGGGGATCCGGGCGGCCGAGCGCGAGGTCGTCAACTCGCTGGAGGTGACGGTCGACTGGGTGGTGTCGCAGTGCCGGCAGGCGCGGGTGTTCGCGATCGGCGAGCGGCCGTTGATCCGGGCCCTTCGCGAAGCCGGCGTGCGGCTGTCGGAGGACCCCGCCGAGATCGACCTGGTGATCGCGAGCTACGACCGGACGCTCGAGTACCGCAAGCTCCAGATCGCGTTCGACGCGCTGTGGCGCCGGGATGACGCGCGGCTGGTAGCCACCAACCCGGATCCCTACTGCCCGATGCCGGCCGGCGGCGAGCCCGACGCCGGTGCCGTGATCGCCGCGCTGGAGGCCGCGACCGGCCGCCGCTGCGAGCTTCACTTCGGAAAGCCCGGACGGCCGATGATGGACGCGGTCACCCGCCGACTCGGACTGTCTCCGGAGCGCTGCCTGATGGCCGGCGACCGCCTGTACACCGACGTCGCCGCCGCCCGCACGGCCGGGATGCGCGGGGCGCTGGTGCTGAGTGGCGAGACCAGCCCGGTGGCGCTCGCCGCCGCCGGCGCCGAGCAGTCGCCCGACTACGTGCTCGAGCGAGTCGACCAGCTGCTGCCGCAGGAGGAATGGGACCGCCGGGGCTGGGAGGCCACGAGGTGAGCGCCGTGCGCTTCGAGCTCGATCCAACCGACCTGGACGGACTGCTACCCGCCGGCGATCCGGTGGGTGGTCCCGTATGAGCGCTGCTCGATCGCCGCGACCACGTCGTCCTGCTCGGCCTTGGTGAGCGTCCTCGGCGTGCCGATCGCGGCGGCGTGCCAGTACAGGTTCGAGACCCACTCCAGCAGCCTGGTGCGGGTGGCGGCGGTGGCCAGATCGCCGCCGTAGGCGAGCGTGCCGTGGTTGGCCATCAGGACGGCGGTGTGGCCCTCGATCGCGTCGTGGACGGCGTCGGCGAGCTCCTGGGTGCCGAACGTCAGGTACGGAGCCACCGGCACCTCGCCGCCGAGGTCGACCATCACGTAGTGCACGCACGGGAGCTCGTCGAGCACGCAACCGAGCGCCGCCGCCATCGGGGCGTGGGTGTGCACGACCGCGCCCGCGCCGTACCGGCGGTACATGCCGAGGTGCAGGTTGACCTCCGAGCTCGGCTCGAGCTCGCCGTCGATCACCTCGCCGTCGAGATTGACAAGCGGGATCTCGTCGGGGTCGAGCCCTCCGAGCTCACCACCGGTGGGGCTGATCAGGACGCCGTCGCCCGCGCGGCAGCTGAGGTTTCCCGAGGTGCCGGTGACGAGGCCGTCATCGGCGAGCGCCCGGCAGGTGGAGACGAGCTCGTCGCGAAGCTCGGACACGGTCTGGCTGCTGGTTGTCATGCGGCCATGGTTCCCCGCCGCCGGACGAGCCAACCGGTAGTTCTCGCCCAAACGCCCCGTGTACTTGACAGAACCCCCGCACTATGTAAAGTTCCGCCACGGGAGATAACCGTCGATCGAAGCCTGAGGCTTGGGGTTCAGGGGAGAGAGACGTCGCAGCGCCCGGTACAACGATCACCGGAACCGCATAACAACTGATACGGCGCCAGGGGAGGTACCGCGCCACGATCCTACCGAGCGCCCGCACGCGGCGAGCTCGAGAAGGGACCATTCGTGGCTCGACTTTCAGCAGGGTCTAGCTCTCAACCTCAGGTTGAGGATGGGTATCTCATCGCCCTTGCCAAGCAGGGGCACATGGAGGCATACGACCACATCGTCCGTCGTTACTACGGCTTCGTCCGGCTGAAGGCGTCTTCGTACTTCCTCGCCGGCGGTGACGCCGACGATCTCATCCAGGAGGGCCTGGTCGGCCTATACAAGGCCGTGCGCGACTACCGCACGGACCGCGAATCGAGCTTCCGCAACTTCGCGGAGCTGTGCATCACCCGGCAGATCATCACCGCGGTCAAGACCGCCACGCGGAACAAGCACACGCCGCTGAACCAGTACGTGTCGTTCTCGAGCACCCCCGCCGGGTCGGCGGGCGACAACGAGCCGACGCTCGACGAGATGCTGCCGGGGTCGTCGGTCCACGACCCGGTCAACCAGGTGATCTCGTCCGAGGAGCTGCAGGCGCTGGTCGGCTGCATCTCGACCGCGCTGTCCGAGCTCGAGTCCAGGGTGCTGGCCCTGTACCTGGACGGCCACTCCTACGAGGAAGTCGGCCGCCGGATCGGCTGCGATTGCAAGACCGTCGACAACGCGCTGCAGCGCGTCAAGCGCAAGGTCGGCCAGCACCTGGCCGAGCGCAACGCGGTGGCCGCCTGACGGGTCAGCCGCCTGACGGTCAGTCGCCGATCGGTCCGAGCCGGGGTTCGCGCCCGAAGGTGTGAAACGCTCTGAAGCGGGAGAACTCGCGGTGCCCCGGGCCGTGAAAGTCCGATGACCCGGTCGTGAGCAGGTCGAGCTCGTCGCAGCGGTCGGCGAGCACCTCCACCTGCTCCGGGGTATGGGTCACGTAGAAGCACTCGACGCCATCGATCCCGGACTCGCGGAAGCTGTCGAGCATCCCGAGCACGGTCTCGGGCTCGGGGATCGTCCAGAACGGATGGGCCCAGATCGCGAGCCCGCCGGCCTCGTGGATCGCGTCGATCGACTCCGGCACCGACGGGATCGTCCGCGAGCGAAACGCCGGCTTGCCCTCGATCAGGTACTCGACCAGGAACGCCGAGGGGTCGGTGAGGCCATCCTGCACCAGGCGCGTCTGGTTGGCCGGGTGGGAGACCGCCGCCCTGGCCAGGTGGGGACGCCCGATCGACTTGCCCTCGGCCGCTCTGGCCTGCAGCGGAGTCTCGTCGAGCTCGAACCCGAGCTCGCGCAGCGCATCGGCCATTCGGCCCGCGCGGCCCTCGCGGTCCAGGCGATAGCTCTCGAGGCGCTCGGACAGCAGGGGGTCCCGGTGGTCGATCAGATACCCGAGGATGTGCTGGTCCTGGTTGTTCTCGTCCAGGGCCGAGATCTCGACCGCCGGGACCAGCCCGAGCCCCAGCCGCTGCGCCGTATCGACGGCCTCCTGCACGCCGTCGACGCTGTCGTGGTCTGAGAGCGCGAGCAGCCGCACGCCGGCCTGGGCGGCTGCGGCCACGACCTCGGCGGCGGACAGCATTCCGTCGGAATGGACGGAGTGACTTTGCAGGTCGAAGATGGGAAGATCCTCGCTCAAGCATGTGAGCCTAGACAACAACGACACCAAGGAGGTCCGCGGATGAGCGCTGACTCACAAGCCCACAGCGGCCCAGGCTACGCATCTCCCCAGGTCGCTCGCGAACAGGACCCCGAGAAGATCGTCTACGTCGCGTCGCTGTACGAGGGGACGGGAATCGACCGCCCCGACTTCATCGCGGTGGTCGACGTCGACCCCTCCTCGTCGACCTTTGGCGAGATCGTCGGGCGCACCGACATGCCGAACGTCGGCGACGAGCTGCACCACTTCGGCTGGAACGCGTGCTCGTCGGCCTGCCACTCGCAGTTGCGGCGCGACACGCTGGTGGTGCCCGGCTTCCGCTCGTCTCGGATCCACCTGCTCGACGTGTCCGACCCCCGCTCGCCGACGATCAAAAACGTGATCGAGGGCGACGAGCTGCGTGAGAAGCTGGGGCTGAGCGCACCGCACACGGTCCACTGCATGCCCGGCGACATCATCACGATCTCGATGCTCGGCGACGCCGACGGCAACGCGCCGGGCGGTTTCGCGGTGCTCGACGCCCGCGACTTCAGCGTCGCCGAGCGCTGGGAGCGCGAGGCCGACGGCATGGAGTTCATGTACGACTTCTGGTACCAGCCCCGGCAGAACACGCTGATCTCGAGCGAGTGGGGCGCGCCGAACACCTTCCAGGACGGCTTCAACCCGGCCGACGTGGCCGCCGGCAAGTACGGCCGCAAGCTGCACTTCTGGGATCTGGAGCGGCGCGCCATGACCCAGACGATCGACCTCGGCGACGAGGGCCTGATCCCGCTGGAGATCCGCTGGCAGCACGACCCCGACTCCGCCCAGGGATTCGTCGGCGCGACGCTGTCGAGCAACATCATCCGGTTCGCCCGTGACAACGGCTCGTGGTCGACGGAGAAGGCGATCGACGTGGCCAACGAGGAGCTCGAGGGCTGGCCGCTCGAGGGCGGCGTGCCCGGGCTGATCACCGACCTGGTGCTGTCGCTCGACGACAAGGACCTGTTCTTCTCGAACTGGCTGCACGGCGACCTGCGTCACTACGACGTGTCCGACCCCCGTAACCCGACGCTGCGCTCGCAGGTGTGGCTGGGCGGGCTGCTGGGCCGAGACGGCGGTCACCCGAAGGCGGCCGAGCCGCTCAACGGCGGGCCACAGATGCTCCAGAACTCGCTCGACGGCGACCGCGTGTACGTGTCCAACTCGCTGTACTCGACCTGGGACAACCAGTTCTATCCGGGCATCAAGGGCTGGCTGACCAAGCTCGACCGCCAGGCCGACGGCACCTATGCACTCGACCCCGACTTCTTCGTCGACTTCCACGAGCAGGCCGACGGAGCCCGGCCCCACGAGATCCACCTCCCCGGCGGCGACGCCACGACGGAGATCTTCCAGTAAGGCCCCAGCGCCGAGCGCCGATGTACAACCCCGAGCTGCTGCGCGACCGGCCTCGTCCGGTGCAGATCGTCGTCGCCGGGGTGATCCCGACCGCGCTCGGCGCGCTACAGGGCGTGCTGATCGGCGCCTCTGCCGCCGCCTACTGGGCGGTCGCCGTGCTGGCGCTGATCGGCGCGTTCGTGTCCGGCTTCGAGCACCGCGACGGGTGGGGAGCGGCCGACCGCGGCTTCCTCGGCGGCCTCTTGTACGGGATCGCGCTGCTGGTCGTGCACAAGCTCGTCGGCACGTCGGCGAAGGCCTCCCTGGGCAGCTTCCCCCCGCTGCTGGCGGTGGTCACGGCGCTGGCCGGAATGCTCGCCGCGGCGGCCGGCGGGCGGCTCGCCCGGATCCAGCGCGAGCGCGCGGGGCTGCAGGCGCCGCAGGAGGGGTCGTTCTGGGAGACGTGAGCGCCGGAGCGTCCGGCGCTCAGGAGATCGACATCCGCTCAGGAGATCGACATCCGCTCAGGAGATCGACATCCGCTCAGGAGATCGACATCGTCTCCCGCGAGAGATATAGCCGTGCCGCCCACGAGACCGGGTCGCGGACGAAGTCGCGCTGTAGCGCGCCGCGGTTCAGGACATCGTCGAGCGCGGCCATGATCATCGACTGGTCGAGCACCAGCCGGCGGTGCCCGACCGACCCGGTCTTCGGATTGACCGCGTCGTAGAAGCCTCCGTCGGCGTCATACACGTCGGGGTACAGGTGACGCAGGTTGGCCAGGTTGTCGTAGGCCTGCCGCGGCGTCACCGGCAGCGCGATCGCCGACGCGTGCGGCGAGACCGTGTCCTCGGTGGCGCAGGTCGTGCACTGGGCGAGGCCCTGGCCCGGTCGCAACGCTTGCCCCTCAGCCGCCGTAGCCGCCGTAGCCGCCGGTGTCGTCGGCCGTGCTCGAGGGCGACAGCCCCCAGACCGGGTAGCCCAGCACGTCGGTGGCGTACTTCTGCTGAACCTGGGCCCAGCGCAGGTCGTCGAGGCCGAAGCTCCGCGTCCCCCAGGTCGTTCGCTACATCAACGACACCGGGCCCTAGACGTCGTTCCCGGTCCCCGCCGGGATCCTCCGCGCCGACGGCCGGAACACGATCGCGGTCGGGGTATGGGACCAGGACGCCTCGACCGGCGGCCTCGGTTGCGTGACCCTCCAGCGGTACGCGAACCTGGCCACCAGCCTCCGCGTCAGCGACGTGGCTCGCCGGGCTACCCGGCGCTGCGGGCGCGTCTGCGCGCCGCCTCCGGCTAGTGTCCAGAGTAACGAGAGATTGGGCCGAGAAGGAGACGCCGAACATGAGCCGTGAGGAACTGCAGGCGGTGCAGACACCACTAAAGGAGCGCTACCGCGAGGATCCCGACACCGCGATGGTGACGCTGACGGCGGAGGGCGACCTCGACTCGACCGCGGTCTCGTGCTCGGTGCAGACCGGTCGCGCGCTGGTGGAAGCCGGCCTACATCCCGCCAGCGGCGGCGACGGCACGCTGGCGTGCTCGGGCGACATGCTGCTGCAGGCATTGGTGGCCTGCGCCGGGGTGACGCTCAAGGCGGTGGCCGCTAACCGCGAGATCGAGCTCGACGGCGGCCGCATCGTCGCCGAGGGCGAGCTCGACTTCCGCGGGACGATGGGCGTCGACCGCGACGCGCCGGTCGGATTTCGCTCGATCCGCCTGCGGTTCGAGCTGCCGTCCGTCGACGCCGAGCAGCTGGAGTCGCTGCTCAAGCAGACCGAGCGCTACTGCGTCGTGTACCAGACGCTCGCGCGCGGCGTCCCGGTCGAGATCGACGCCGGCTAGCCGGTCGCGGGCTCGTCGAACTTCGGGTCGGCGACGGCGCTGCGCTCGCGTCGCATCAGCGCGGGGTAGACGCGGCTGAACTCCTCGACGATCTCGTCGAGCGGCAGATCGGTGTAGCTCCCACGCTCGCGGACGTACTCCATGTACGGGTCGCCATCGCCGGTGAACGGGTGCAAGATCGCGTCCTCGGTGCCGTCGAAATCCAGCGGCGGCACGCCGAAGCGCGAGCACAGCGAGGCGTTGAAGGCCGAAGTGGCCTTGCGCCACTCGCCGTCGACGTGCAGCTCGGCATAGCCGTGGTAGGCGAACACGTCCGAGCCGCCCATCAGCTCGCGGAGGCGGTCGGACTGGAGGTGATTGCGGACGTCGGCGAACCCCAGCCGCGCGGGGATCCCGATCGAGCGGGCGCCGGCGACGAGCACCACCGACTTGGGGATGCAGTACGCGCCGGTGCGGCCGATCACGTTGCTGGCGACGTAGTCGTCGGGGTCGTCGGTGGCCGTGTAGGGGTCGTAGCGGATTCCGTCGCGGACGGCGAGGAACAGGCGGCTGATGCGCTGGTACCGATCGTCGGCGTCGCCGACTGCCCGCGCGGCGAACTCTGCAACCGCCGGATGCTGTGAGTCGATGAACGCGGTCGGCTCGAGGTGCTCGGGGCGGACCTCGCTGCCGGTGTCGGGCTGCACCGCCGGCCCCCTCACGAGTGGCCCGCGATCGCGTGCGGGACGTAGGGCTCCTCGAGCCGCGCCACGTCGCCCTCGCTGAGCTCCAGCGCCTCGGCGGCGAGCGCGTCCTCGACGTGCTCGAGCTTCGTGGCGCCGACGATCGGCGCGGTCACCCCGGGCCGCTGCAACAGCCACGCCAGCGCCACCTGCGCGGTCCGCACGTTGTGCTCCTGCGCGACCGAAGCGGCGCGGTCGACGACCTCGAAGTCGATCTCGGGCTTGTACAGCGACTCGCCGAACGTGTCGGTGTTCGCACGTGTGGTCAGGCGCTCGCCCTGTCGGGTGCGGTTCCCGGCGAGCAGCCCGCGCGCGAGCGGGCTCCACGGGATCACGCCCACGCCCTGGTCGAGGCACTGAGGGATCATCTCCCGCTCCTCCTCGCGGTAGACGAGGTTGTAGTGGTTCTGCATCGAGATGAACCGCGTGCTCGCCACCGCCTGGGACTTGGCGAACTGCCACGCGTACATGCTGCTGGCGCCGATGTACTGGGCCTTGCCGGCCTTGACGACGTCGTGCAGCGCGTCCATCGTTTCGGCGATCGGGGTCGTGGGGTCCCAGCGGTGGGTCTGGTACAGGTCGACGTAGTCGAGTTCGAGCCGCTTCAGCGAGGCGTCGATCGAGGCCATGATGTGCTTGCGGGAGAGGCCGCGGCCGTTCTCGCCCGGCATCGTGCGGCCGTGCACCTTGGTGGCGACCACGTATTCCTCGCGCGTCCCGAACAGCTTGCGCATGAGCCTGCCGGTGATCACCTCACTCTCGCCGCCGTTGTAGACGTCGGCGGTGTCAAAGAACGTGATCCCGCCTTCGACGGCGCGCTTGACGATCGGCTCGGCCTCCTGCTCCTCGAGCGCCCACTGACGGCTCTCGTGCTTGCCGCAGCTCATCATCCCGAGGCAGATGCGAGAGACGCGCAGCCCCGTGTCGCCAAGGTTTACGTATCGCATCGGAGTCCTCCTCGGGGGTCAGTGTTCGGAGCCCGGCACGGCGGGGCCTCCCCCTGCGCGTCCCGAGGCGTCATCGCGACGAGCTTACGTCAGGTCGCCGGGCGGCCGCTGTCGCCGGGGCCGCCGCACGCCCCCGCGGGTGGGCGCCGTGGTCGCGTCGAGGAACACCTCGGTGACGTCGGGCACGACCTCGCGCAGCCGCTCGTCGATCCGGTCCGAGAGCTCCTCGATGGCGCTGTCGTGCGAGGCCCTCGGCGAGGTCGATCCGGGCCGCCACCAGCAGCGAGTTCGGGCCGAGCGCCATTGTCAGCAGCTCGACGACCTGGTCGACCTGGTCGAAGTCCGAGAGCGCTCGCTCGAGCGCCTCGCGCTCGTCGGGGCGGGCGGCCGCGCCGATCAGCAGCTCAGAGGTGTCGTGGCCCATCCACACCGCGACGGTGACCAGCAGCCCGCCGATCGCAATCGACGCGGCCGAGTCGAACACCGACGCGCCGGTGAGCTGGTCGAGCAGGATCCCGGCGAGCGCGATCACGATCCCGACCAGTGCCGCGCTGTCCTCGAACAGCACCATCTTGACGTTGGGGTCGCGGCTCGAGCGGACGTAGGCGCGCGGCGGCAGCCCGGCCTCGGCCGCCTCGTGGCGGATCTGGCGCCGCGCCCGCAGCCAGGACGCGCCCTCAGCGACCAGCGAGATCCCGAGCGTGACGTACGCGGCGAGAAAGCCGGTCGACTCGCCGCCCTGCAGCAGCTCGTAGACGCCGTAGCCGATCGCGAAGAACGCTCCGGCGATGAACATCGCCACTGCCGCGATGAACGTCCACAGAAACCGCTGCCTGCCGTAGCCGAACGGCTGTTCTGGGGTCGGCTCGCGCGCCGCCAGCGAGATCGAGACGAGCAGGAACCCCTGGTTGCCGGTGTCGGCGATCGAGTGGGCGGCTTCCGCGAGCAGCGCGGCCGAGCCGCTGATCAGCCCGCCGATGATCTTCGCCACCGCGACGATCGCGTTCGCGATCAGCGCGACCATGACCGTCCGGCGGCTGGCGCCCGCGGTGCGCTGAGTGCGCTGGGCGCTGCGACGGCTGGTCCAGGTGACCGGTGAGTCGCTCAGTCGGCGATGTGGTTGGCGACGAAGATCCCGTCCGGGTCGTACGACCTCGTGACGGCGGCGAGGCGGTCGGCCACCGGCGCGGTGAACGCGCCGCGCAGGCTGCGGCCGCGTTCGTCGAACGTGAGCAGTGAGCTGCGCTCGCCGATCCAGGGCGAGAGGCGCTCCCGGAGTGCGTCGTGCGCGCCGTCGAGCGCCGCGCCGAGCGTCCGAGTCGACGGGCACCCCGGTGGCGAACGCCAGCGCCTCGCTGGCCAGCGGGCCGGCCGCGCCCGGGTCGGGCGTGGCCCGCTTCAGCGCGCCGCCGAGCTGGCGGATCTCCAGCGAGACGAACGGGGTCTGCGCGCCCGGCCCGCCGAGCTCGAGGTAGGCGTCGGCGGTCTCGCGCGTGAACCGGTCGAGCAGCAGCCCGTTGCCGATCGCCGGGACGGGATCCTGGGGATCGCCCGAGATGTCGCCCAGCGCCGGCGCCGGGATCGTCGCCAGCGTGTCGAGATACGGACTGCCGAGCGCGCGCAGGGGCGCGACCAGCTCATTGCCGTCGGCCTCGGTTCCGGTGAAGGCGAGCGTGATCGCCACGAGCTCGCGGCCCCGCAGCGGGTCGGGGATCTCAGGCAGCGGCGGGAACCGCAGCAACCTGAGCGTCGAGGTCAGCTCGTCGGGCGTCGTCGCGATCCACTCCCGGTAGGCGTGCACGATCTCGGGCGCCGACTCCAGCGGCCACATCAGCGCGCCGGCGAACGCCTCGCGGAGCTCGAACAGGGCGATCTCCATCGAGGTCACGACCGCCGGGCCACCGCCGCCCCCGCGCAGCGCCCAGAACAGCTCGGGCTCGTTGTCGGCGTCGACGTGGCGCTGCTCGCCGTCGGCGGTCACCACCTCGAGCGAGGTGATGTGCGTGGAGGCAAGACCGTGCAGGCGCGAGAGCCATCCGATCCCGCCGCCCAGCGCGTAGCCGGTGACGCCGACGCCGCCGGACATCCCGTGCAGCCCGACCAGCCCATGCTCGGCGGCCGGTCCGACCACATCCCGCCAGGCGGCGCCGGCGCGCACGGTCGCCGTTCGCCGCTCGGGGTCGATGCTCACGCCGGTCATCCCGATCGTGCGCAGCAGGATCGTGCCGTCGAGGTCGCCGAGGCTGACCGCGCCGTGGCCGAAGCACTGCGGCGCGACGCGCAGCCCGGCGGAGGCCGCGAAGCGCACGGTCGCGGCCACGTCGTCGGCGCTGGTCGGTCGCACCACCAGCGCAGGGCGCTGGTCGGCCACGAGGTTCCAGGCCTGACGGGCGTCGTCCCACACCGGATCCTCGGGGGCGACCACGCCGCCCTTGATCTCGGCCCGCAGCGGCCCCGGCGTCGATGCTCGGCGAAGTGCTCATCGTCGTTTTGTAGCTGATCAGGCGGCCTGCGCGACGACGCGGGCGGGCCTGGGCAGCGACGTCCTGCGGCGCTCGGCCCCGAAGATCGCCAGGGCCAGCTCCCGCGCCTGCGCCTCGTCGGCGCCCTCGGCCTCGTACACGGCCGTCAGCGTCTGCCACGCCGGCGGCATCCCGGGGCCCTCCTCGAACAGGTGCTCGACGGCGGTCGTCTCCCAGGGAGTCCCCCTGAAGCGGTCCATCAGGTCGTCGCTGGCCGGGTAGCGCGCGACGACTCGCACGCGGAACGTGGGCATCTGCTGTCGGCAAGGTAGCGCTCGCGGTCGCAGAGGCGTTAGGAATATCGTTTACCGCCCGAGAAACGCGAGCCGAGGAGCACTGAATGCCTGACGCCGAGCAGCCGAACATCCTCGTGATCTGGGGCGACGACATCGGGATCACCAACCTGAGCTGCTACAGCGACGGGCTGATGGGCTACCGCACGCCGAACATCGATCGGATCGCCGAGGAGGGGATGCTCTTCACCGACTCCTACGGCGAGCAGAGCTGCACCGCCGGCCGCTCGTCGTTCATCACCGGCCAGAGCGTGTTCCGCACCGGTCTGAGCAAGGTCGGCGTGCCGGCGTCGACCGTCGGCCTGCAGGCCGAGGACCCGACGATCGCCGAGCTGCTCAAGCCGCTCGGCTACGCCACCGGCCAGTTCGGCAAGAACCACCTCGGCGACCGCAACGAGTTCCTGCCGACGGTCCACGGCTTCGACGAGTTCTTCGGCAACCTCTACCACCTCAACGCCGAGGAGGAGCCCGAGCTGCCCGAACTACCCGCCGCGAGCGGACTTCCCGCAGTTCAAGGAGCGCTTCGGCCCGCGCGGCGTGCTGCACTGCTGGGCCACCGACGAGGACGACGCGACCGAGCGACCCGCGCTGGGGCCGCGTCGGCAAGCAGAGGATCGAGGACACCGGCCCGCTGACCAAGAAGCGGATGGAGACGATCGACGACGAGATCGCTCGAGCACGCGCTCGACTTCATCGACCGCCAGCACGCCGCCGGCACGCCGTTCTTCTGTGGTTCAACACCACCCACATGCACCTCCGCACGCACCCGAAGCCCGAGAGCGTCGGGCAGGCCGGCCGCTGGCAGTCGCCGTACCACGACACGATGATCGACCACGACAAGGACGTCGGCGCGCTGCTCGACAAGCTCGACGAGCTCGGGCATCGCCGACAACACGATCGTCGATCTACTCGACCGACAACGGGCCGCACATGAACACCTGGCCCGACGGCGGGATGACGCCGTTCCGCAGCGAGAAGAACACCAACTGGGAGGGCGCGTTCCGCGTGCCCGAGATGATCCGCTGGCCCGGCAAGATCCAGCCCGGGACGGTCTCCAACGAGATCATCCAGCACCACGACTGGCTGCCGACGTTCCTCGCCGCGGCCGGCGAGCCGGACATCGTCGAGAAGCTCAAGCAGGGCCACGAGGCCGGCGACAAGACGTTCAAGGTGCACATCGACGGCTACAACCTGCTGCCGTACCTGACCGGCGAGGTCGAGAAGAGCCCGCGCCAGGGCTTCTTCTACTTCTCCGACGACGGCGACGTGCTCGGCGCTCCGGTTCGACAACTGGAAGGTCGTGTTCATGGAGCAGCGGGTGCAGGGGACGCTGCAGATCTGGGCCGAGCCGTTCGTGCCGCTGCGCGTCCCGAAGCTGTTCAACCTGCGCACCGACCCGTTCGAGCGGGCCGACATCACCTCGAACACCTACTACGACTGGCATGCTCGACAACGACTACATCGTTCTGGCGGCGACCGTCGTTGGTGAGCCAGTTCCTGGCAGACGTTCGAGGAGTTCCCGCCGCGCCAGAAGGCGGCGAGCTTCACGATCGACCAGGTGGTGGCGAAGCTGGAGGCGGCGCTCACCGAGCGGGAGATCACGCGTTGACGACGACGGCATGGTCCGGATCCCCGCCGGCACGTTCCGGATGGGATCCGATGCCGCACTATCCCGAGGAGGCGCCCGCGCACGACGTCACCGTCGACGGGTTCTGGATCGACCGCGGACCGGTCACCAACGCGGCAGTTCGCGCAGTTCGTCCGACGACACCGGTTACGTCACCGTGGCCGAGCGCCCGCTCGATCCCGCCGACTTCCCCGGCGCCCCGCCCGAGAACCTCGTCCCCGGATCGCTCGTGTTCACGATGACGCCCGGGCCGGTCGACCTGCGCCACCTCAACCAGTGGTGGACCTGGACGCCCGGCGCGAGCTGGAGCAGCCCCGAGGGTCCGGGCAGCTCGATCTCCGGGCGCGAAGATGCATCCCGTCGTCCACGTCGCCTACGAGGACGCCGAGACGCTACGCCGCGCTGGGCCGGCAAGACGCTGCCGACCGAGGCGCGAGTGGGAGTGCGCGGCGCGCGGCGGTCTCGAGGCGGCGGCGTTCACCTGGGGCGACGAGCCGGAGCGGCCCGGGGAGCGCCTGGCCAACTACTGGCACGGCGAGTTCCCCTGGCGCCCCGATCGACGGCTACGGAGCGCACGGCTCCCGGTCGGCTCGTTCCCGCCCAACGGCTACGGCCTCTACGACATGGCCGGCAACGTCTGGGAGTGGACCTCGGACTGGTATTCGCCGCGGCGCCTACACAAGCAGGGCGCCGAGGAGCCTGCTGCGTGCCGGCCAACCCTCGCGGCGGTCGCCTGGAGGACAGCTACGACCCCGCTCAGCCGCAGTTCCGGATCCCCCGCAAGGTGATCAAGGGCGGCTCGTACCTGTGCGCCGACAGCTACTGCCTGCGCTACCGGCCGGCGGCTCGCCGTCCGCAGATGATCGACACCGGGATGAGCCACATCGGCTTTCGCTGCACCCGGATCGATCAGCCCGCGGAGGCGTAGCCGCCAGGCCGGTGCCGCGCTGCTAGTTCTGGCCCGCAACGGCGAGCGCGTCGGCCAGGCGCTGCTCGGACTCGTTGTCGAGCGAGGTCTGGATGATCTTGCCCGGCACCTTGATCTGCGGAATGACCTTGTCGACGGACACCTTCCTGATCAGAAGGATCAGCGCGCCGGCTCCCGGCTCGAGGTTGTCGCCGAGTTGCTTCATGAAGTCGTCATCGACGCCGTAGTCCGACAGCTTTCCGGCGGCCGCGCCGGTCGCGGCTCCGATCGCCATGCCGAGCAGCGGCACGAAGAAGATCAGTCCGATCAGCCCGCCCCACAGGGCGCCGCCGGCCGCCCCGGCCCCGGCCGCGGACGGCTGGTGGAGCTTGACCTTTCCGTCCTGCTGGCGTTCGACCACGACCATGTCGTCGAGCTCGATCTCGTGCGCCTTCTGCAGCTGGACCACGTTGTCGGCCACCCGGCGGGCGGTGTCCACGTTGTCGTAGGCGACAGCAACAAGATCACTCATCTACATCTCCGTCCGTTCGTGTTGGGCTCGCGGCCGTGTGGCCGTCGCCGGTGGATCTTCACAGATCCCCGCGCGCAGGTGCATCGGAGCCGACCTTGGCTGGGCGCCGCGGGCCGATCGGCGCGGATCTGGTAGGAACGTCGCATGTCCGATCAGCCCGATGAAGGCGCCGGCTTCGAAGCCATCTCCCCGACAACGCTGGCCGACGTACTGGACCGCGAGCAGGTCATGGACGGCGGTATCCGCCCGCTCTGGGGCCCGATGCCCCGGCTCGCCGGATCCGCCTTCACCGTGCGCTGCGCCCCCGCGGACAATCTGATGCTCCACGCGGCGATCCACCGCGCCGCGCCCGGCACGGTGATCGTGGTGCAGGCCGGCGACGCCGACTATGCGGTCGCCGGTGGGAACGTGTGCGCGGTGGCCCAGCGCAACGGGATCGCGGGGTTCGTCGTCGACGGCGTGATCCGCGACGTCGGCGAGGTGCGGGAACTGGCATTTCCGGTGTTCGCCAGAGGAGTGATCCCGTTCCCGGGCGGCAAGCGGGTCGTGCATCCGCTCGGCGAGCCGGTGCGGTGCGGCGGCGTCACCGTCAATCAGGGTGACATCGTCGTCGCCGACGAGGAGGGCGTCGTCGTCGTTCCCGGCGACCGGCGCAAGCAGGTGCTGCGCGACGCTCGAGCGAGGCTCACCGCGGAGGCCGGCGAATCGCTCGATGCCTGGGAGGCCGCCCACCGGGCCCGGATCGACGAGATCCTGGGCGCCAACGGCTTCGCGGGCTGATCCGGGGATTCATCGCCGCGTGAGCTGGTTGAATCCCCGCCTCGCGATGGCCGCCTAGACCCCGTTGGGCACGATCGGCGGATCGTGCGGAGCCATCACCTTCCCGATCTGAGCGTACAACGAGCTCCAGTAGCTGGAGTAGTTGCCCAGCACGTCAAACGCGCTGGCCTTGAACGTGACCGCGAGCGCGATCGAGATTCGCTTGGACGGCAGGTATGACTCGATCGCCGCATAGCCGCCGAACAGTGGGTTCTGGAGGATCCACGATCCGTTGCGCACGGCGCCGATCCCGTAGCCGTAGAGCCGGGTCAGCTTGGTGCAGCGCTCACAGCCGGTCCGCGGATGGCCGAAGCCGAGGTGCGGGTCGATCTGCATCCGGTGCGATCTCGCGCTGAGCAGCCGGCCCGAGCCGATGCCGATCGCGGTGCGGGTCATGTCGGCGATGTCGGTCGTCTCCACCGCGCCGCGCGCGAGTGTCCACGACGGGTTCCAGAACGACGATTCCTCGATGAACGGTGTGTGCTTGGAGATCCCCAGGAACGCGCGTCGTTCGCTGCTGTACGCGTGCAACACCGGCGACGGGATCTTCGCGGTCTGCGAGGCGACGGTGTTGCGCAGGCCGAGCGGGCGAAGGACCATCTTGC
Source organism: uncultured Solirubrobacterales bacterium (assembly GCA_963831845.1). Taxonomy (GTDB): domain Bacteria; phylum Actinomycetota; class Thermoleophilia; order Solirubrobacterales; family Solirubrobacteraceae; genus Palsa-465. The sequence continues at coordinate 181,843 of CAWHRT010000023.1, forward strand.
GCAGAGCGACGTTCAGCGGCTCGTGGGTGATCTTCTCCAGCGCGAGGCCGAGGATCACGTAATCGCTGTGCGAGTAGCTCCAGTTGGTACCCGGGGTGAACTGCAGTGGCTCGTCGAGTGCGAGCCGCAACTGGTCCTGCGTGGTGATTGCGCCGAACGGGTTGCGGTAAAGCATCTTGGTCAACAGTGGGTCCTGCTCAAAGTCGTGGTAACCCGCGGTCATGCGCGCGAGCATCCCCAATGTCACCCGGTTACCGTCACGCATCTTAGGCAGCCACTTGGACACCTTGTCATTGAGCTTGACCTTGCCTTGGTCGACGAGCTTCAGCAGCAGCGTCGACATGTAAGAGATCGCCACCGCCCCGTTGCGAAAGTGCATCTTGGTGGTGGCCGGCACCCCGGTCATCGACTGCCCGTATGCCCTGGTCATCAGCGGCTTGCCCTTGACGCTGATCTCCAGGATCACCGCTCGGACCCCGTGGTGCGCGATCGCGCCCCTCACCAGCGCGTTGATGCGGGCGGGCTTACTCGCTGCCGCAGCGGGCTTACTCGCTGCCGCCGCACTACCCGGCACCGCGGCCGCGAGCGCGATCGAGAACGCGACGCATCCCACCAACGCCGGCAACCGCATCCTGGACAACAGCCCGTGTGAGCCGTGACGCATCATGGCACCCCCTCATCGGCGAACGAAGTTCGAGTATTGCAGACCGGATTTCGGGAGTTGCAGTCCCGGAGTCCGACCGTGCGCGCCCGGCCGCGCCGCGCAGTGAACGAGACCCGAAGCCTGAGCGTGACCCGGTGGCGCGGACCGGTCAGCAAGACCGCCGTCGCCACCACTACGCCCTCCGCAAAAGTCGAGCGACGCCCATGGTGCTGCAACACTCACCCGGCCAGGGGTGGCCTGTCAAGGGGTGAGCTCGAATATCACCCGGGTGATGTTCGATCTGCGGAGGCCGGCTCGCAGCGCCGGCCGTGATCAGCGCGGCGGCCCCAGGCGCGTACCCGTCGAGCTGGTCCGCCCTAGCGCTTACCGTTCGGCCGGCGGCACGTTGCGCAGTTGCGCGGTCAGCTGCGCTATCTCCTCGCGCGAGTAGCGAGCGTGCCGACGCTCGGTATCCGGCGGATGGTTCGCGAGTCCCGCCCCTGCCCGCCATGCCTCGCGCGGGCGGATCGGGCGCGGAGCGAAGCCGCCACCGCAGTTAGGGCATACGTCGTGCAGGACGCTGTCGACGCAATCGGCGCAGAACGTGCACTCGTAGGTGCAGATCCGGGCCGCGGTCGAGTCCGGCGGGAGGTCGACGTCGCACAGCTCGCAATTGGGGCGTAGTGAGAGCACCGGTCGATGATCGCAAGCTTCAGGCCAACGCTGGGAGGAGGTTGTTCCGATAGTGGATGGCGGGCGAAATCGCGTGCACAACGTCCCACTGGACGGTTCTGGGCGGGACTGTGGGACGTTCGCCACGTGGGGCGTGATCAACGTCCCACGCTGACCCACGAAGGCCTCGGCTGGGACGTTGACCACGTCGCCGCCCGAGGACCGGGGCGAGCCGTGGTCCGGTGCGACCGATCGCCCGAGCTCATCGGCCGAACAACGTGGTCGGAAACTACCTCTAGGCCAGGAGCCACCGCGCGGCCCGCTCGAGGACCTGCTCGCGGCTGTCGGAGCCGTGGTCGGCGGTGATCAGGTGGTTTCCGATCAGCAGCGAGAACGCGAGCAGCGAGCGGGCCTCGATCTCGTCTTCGTCGGCGCCGATCGCGCGGAACTGAGCGCGGAGGTACTCCATCCGGCGGTTGTCGACGCGCCGCAGCCGCCGTGCCACCGCAGGATCCCGCCGCGCCCAGTCGCGCACGGCCAGGTCGACGGGCAGCAACTCGTCGCTCAAGGTCAACGCCCCCGCGCGCCGCGCCTTGGTCCGGGGATCGCCGCCCCGGCGCTCGACGCGTTCGAGCACCTCGTCGATGGCTGCCCGCTCCCACCCGTCGAGGATCTCGTCGAGCAGCGCCTGCCGATCGTCGAAGTGCCAGTAGAAGCCGCCTCGGGTTACCCCGAGCGCCTTGGCCAGCGGCTCGATCCGAACGGCATCGGGACCGCCGTCGGCGAGCGCGCGCAGCCCGGCCTGGATCCAGGTGCCGCGGGGCGTGCGAGTGGGGGCGGACATCGTCTATCCTCCATCCATACACTACTGTATGGATGGAGGTCGATGTGGTCACGACGATTGCGACCGAGAGCCGCGTCAACACTGCAACCAGGGTGCGGGAGATCGCCGTGCCGCCGGCGGCCCGCGAGCTCAGCAGCCTGTCGCGGATCGACTACGAGGACGCGTTCATGGTCTACGGGAGTCCGCCGGCGGTCGTCAGCTGCGAGCGGTGGGCGCGTGCGGTGATGGAGGACACGCCCGTGCCCGTGAGGGCCAAGCTCCTGTGCGGCTGGTGGGCGCTGGGCCTCAAGGTGGGCTCGCCCATGTCATCGCGGCGGGTGCTCGGCTGGGAGATCCGCCGCCAGGAGTTCGACTGCGTGCTGCTTGGCGCCGGGTCCCGCCTCGGACTGTCGGGAGAGCTGCTGTTGCAGCGCGAGCCCGAGGGGATGTTGTTCGCCACGTTCGCGCGCCTACAGAACCCGGGCGCAAGAGCGGTGTGGGGAAGAATCGAGGCCAGGCATCGGGCGGTCGTGCGCTCGCTGTTGGGGCACGCCGCGCGTCGCTGTGATCGAATGCAGGCGTGACCGGGTTCGAGGAGCTCCTGGCGGATTGGGACGGGGAGACGGCGGTCATCCGCCGCGACCGCCAGACGGGAGGCTGGATCTTCGTGTGCGTACATTCGACGCGCCGCGGCCCCGCCGGAGGCGGCACGCGCATGAAGGCGTACGCATCCCCGGCCGACGGTCTGGCCGACGCGATGCGCCTGTCGGGCGCGATGACGCGAAAGCTCGCGGTCGCGGGGCTCCCGTTCGGCGGCGGCAAGGGCGTCATCGCCGTGCCCGAGATCCCGAGTGGCAACGGCCGGCGCGAGCTGTTCGAGCGCTACGGCGACCTGATCGAGTCGCTGGGCGGCACGTACCGGACGAGTTCGGACATGAACACGGGCGAGGCCGACATGGACGTCATCTGGGAGCGGACCAGGTACGTGTTTGGGCGGTCGGTCGAGGCCGGCGGCTCGGGCAGCCCGGCCCGTCCGACAGCGGTCGGCGTATTCCACGGGATCCGGGCGAGCGTCGCCGAGGTGTACGGGTCAGACGATCTGCGCGAGCGGGCGATCCTGGTCCAGGGCGCGGGCGGGGTCGGCTCGCATCTTGCCGGGTTGCTGGGCGATGCCGGCGCATCCGTACTGGTCGCCGACGTCGACCGTGACCGGGCGCAGGCGGTCGCGGCGCGGGTCCAGGGCGAGGCTGTAGCCCCCGACCGGGTCCTGGACGCCGGCTGCGACGTATTCGCCCCGTGCGCGGTCGGCGGCGTCCTCAGCACCGACACGGCGGCCCGTCTGAGCTGCCGGATCGTCGCCGGCTCAGCCAACAACCAGCTGGCCGATCCCGGCGCGGCCGATGCGCTGCGGGCGCGCGGGATCCTGTACGCGCCCGACTTCGTCGTCAACGCCGGCGGGGCGATCGCGGTCGTGGGTCTCGAGCAGCTCGAGTGGAGCGAGTCAGAGCTCGACGCCGCCCTGACCGGGATCGGCGACACGCTGCGCGAGATCTACCGGGAGGCCGCCGTCCAAGACACCTCCACGGCGGCGGCCGCAGAGGCCGTCGTCGAGCGGCGGCTGCACTGAGCCGGCCGCGCCGCGGTCACGCCACCGGGCGGTAGGTCTGCAGCACGATCCCGTTGGCGAGCGGGCGCGAGGCGGCGAGCTCGAGCTCGATCAGGTCAGGACGCTCGGGGAACAGCCGCATCCCGCTGCCGAGGATCAGCGGGAACACCTGCACGTTGAGCTCGTCGACGAGGCCGGCGTCGAGCAGCGCCTGCGCCACCGAGCGGCTGCCGGCGACGAGGATCGGACCGCCGTCCTCCTGCTTGAGCTCGCCGGCCGCAGTGTTCAGATCGGAGACGACGGTCGTGTCCTGCCAGTCGGAGGAGCTCAGCGTGGTCGAGGCCACGACCTTGCGCATCGTGTTGATCTTCTCCGCCATCGGCCCCTCGCGCTGCGGCCAGGCCCCGTAGAAGCTCTCGTACGTGGTGCGGCCCAGCAGCAGCACGTCGGCGGCGAGCTGCTCCTCGAGCTTGTAGGCGCCGAGCTCGTCGCTGAACAACCGTCCGACCCATCCGCTGTGCGGGTACCCCGGCTCGCCTCCGGGCGCCTCCATGACGCCGTCGAGCGAGATGAACTCCGTGACGATCAGCTTGCGCATCGGGATCCTTTCGGCTGGGTTGTCTCTGAAGACGCGGGCGGCGGCCCGGACTCATCGCCACCTAGTCGCTTCGATCTGAGATCGCGGCGGGAAGGCCCAGTTTCACGAACAGGTCGGGGAACACGAACGCCGTGATCTCGCTCACCCGGGCGCCGTCGAATGTGAGCACCTCGAGTGAGGTGGCCGCGTACATGTGCCGGCCGGGGTCCCACGTGTACCACGCGACCGCCGGTTGCCCGTTCGCCCGCGCTGTCAGGTGGCGCATGTCGGGGTGGCCGGTGCTGGTGATGAACGCGACCACGGCGTCTCGGCCGCGGAACCAGTGCGGGAACGGCGGCATCGCGAAGGTGGCGTCCTGCACCAGCATCGCCACGATCCCGTCGACGTCGCGGCTGGCCCAGGCCTCGACGTAGCGCCCCATCTCCAGCGACTCGGCGACCTCGCGGGCCGAGAAGCCGAGCACCTCGCGCAGCAGCAGCACCGCTCGCTGGCGTGCCGGCAGGTGCTGCACGGCCGCGATGAACGCGAGCTCGACGCTCTCGCGCTGCTCGTAACGGGCATCGGGCGCGGCGTATCCGTCCTGGAGTCCGAGCGCCCCGTCGGGGTAGGGCTCGAGCCAGGGCGTCTCGGTGACCGGCTCCCCCGGGCCCTGGTCGGGTTCGGCCGACGGCAGCGACTCGATCGGCGACGTGCGCTTGGGTCGCTTGGCGATCACGTCGAGGCACGCGTTGGTCGTGATCCGATACAGCCACGGTCGCAGTGGCCGCGCCGGGTCGTAGCTCGAGAGCCCACGCCAGCTCCGGAGCATTGATTCCTGGAGCGCGTCCTCGGCGTCGTGAAACGAGCCCAGCATCCGGTAGCAGTGGGCGTGGAGCTCGGCACGATACGGCTCGACCAGCACGCGAAACGCCGCGTCGTCGCTCAGCGCCAGCTCGAGCAGCCGTCGCAATTCCGCAGTGTCGTGCTCTGCGGCCGTGCGCACCCCGAGAGCTTAGATCCGTCACGACGGCTGCGATGAGTTTCGTCGACCGGGCCGGTAGTACGGAGTGGGGGCGGCGCACACCCACCAACAAGGAGTCGGAAAATGAGTAACCCCGTCGTGCATTTCGAAGTCGTCGGTCAGGACGGTCCGCGCCTGCAGAGGTACTACGCGGATCTGTTCGGGTGGAAGCTCGACGTCAACGAGCAGTTCGGGTATGGCACGATCGCGCCGCCGGCCGACGGCAGCCCCGGGATCGGAGGCGGGATCGGCGCGGCACCCGGCGGCGGCCCGGGCCATGTCACGTTCTATGTCGGCGTCCCGGACGTGGAGGCCGCGCTCGCGAAGGCGCAGGAGCTGGGCGGCGCGCGCGTGTTCGGCCCGGCGCCGGTGCCGGGCACGGACCTCGAGCTCGGCCAGTTCACCGATCCTGAGGGTCGGGTGATCGGCCTGATGAAGCTCGAACGGTGACCGCGTTGGCTCACGTGGTCTCGAAGGACGGCACGCGGATCGGATACACGCGCACGGGCGACGGACCCGCCGTGGTGCTCGTCGACGGCGCGCTCTCGTACCGCGGCTCGAGCCTCAACGACGGGCTGGCGCGCGCGCTGGCGCCGGAGTTCACCGTCTACACCTACGATCGCCGGGGACGCGGCGAAAGCGGGGACACCCCGCCGTTCGCGGTCGAGCGCGAGCTCGAGGATCTCGGGGAGATCGTCGCCGCGGCCGGCGGGCGGGCCCGCCTGTACGGGATCTCCTCCGGTGGCGCGCTGGTGCTGGAGGCGGCCACTCGGCTTCCGGGGATCGAGGAGGTTGCGGTCTACGAGCTCCCGCTCGTAGTCGACGGCGAGCGTCCGCCGGTGCCGCCGGATGCCGCCGCGCACACCCGCGAGCTGATCGCCGCCGGCCGCCGGGCCGAAGCGGTGTCCTACTTCATGCGCGACGGCTCCAACCTGCCCGGCTCGGTCGTCGCGATCATGCACCTGATGCCGGCGTGGGGCCGGTTGAAGGCCGTCGCCCACACGCTTCCTTACGACCTCGAGCTGATGGACGGGCTCCAGGCCGGCAAGCCGCTGCCGCGTGGCCGCTGGGATCTGCAGGTGCCCGCGTTGGTGATGGGCGGCGGCAAGAGCCCCGCCTGGCTGCGCAACGGCACCCGAGCGCTCGCCGACAACCTCGGCGCCGAGCACCGGACGCTCGAGGGCCAGCGTCACATCGTCAAGGCCGGGGCGGTGGCGCCGGCGGTGAGCGAGTTCTTCTCTCGCCCCGCCTGAGCCTGCCACGAGCTCGATTCCTTGGGCCGACATCCTCGGTGTCGGGCGAACGCGCGCCATGCCAGGATCACGGACGATGAGTGAGCCGGAGCGCAGCGAGGACGCCGCCGCCGAGCGGGTGATCGCGTTCCTCGAGGCCGAGGGGGCCGCGGGCCACGGCCACGGTCCCGGCCGCAACCTGCTCGATCACCTGCGCGAGACCGCCGCGATCCTCGACCGGTGGGACCAGCCGGCGTGGCTGCAGCGCGCTGCGTTGGTCCACAGCGTCTACGGAACCGAGGCCCGCAGCCGCCGGCTGGTTGCGCCCCAGCGACGCGCCGAGGTCGCCGAGCTCGTCGGCGACCGCGCGGAGCGCGTCGCCTACCTGTTCGCGGTCGTACCGCGCCGGCGGCTTGCCGCCGGGACCCATCGCTGGGCGCCGGGCGCGGTGGCACCGGGAGCCGATCGCGATGAGCTGGATGCGGTGGTGATGCTGCACCTGGCGAACCTCGCCGACCAGGCGCGCGCCCCCGATGGCTCACCGGGGTCGTGGCTGGCGATCGCCGGGCGGATGGCGGAGCTGCTCGATGACAGCGCCGCGGTGACGCTGCCGCCGTTCGTGTTCGCGTTGTCCGAGGCGACGCCCGAGGACGAAGCGATCGGCCTGCGGGCCTACCGGGAGGGTCTGGCCACGACCGATCCGGCGCCGCGCGCCGACCGTCTCGCGCAGGCCGCGGTCGCCTGCCCGGTGGTGGGCGAACCGTGCGTGTGGCTCGCGGACGCGGCGTGGCGCCGCGGCGAGCCCGAGGCCGCGCGGGCCTGGGCGATGCGAGCGCAGCGAAGGCTCGTTGAGTGTGGCGTCGCGTGGGACAAACGGCTGCCCTACGAGCGATGGCTCGCCCTGGCGGAGCGTCTGACCGAGGCTCCGGGAGAACGCGACCCGGCCCCGCCGGGTGACCCGGGCGCGCTATACGAGCAGCTGTCAGGAAGCGGGCCGGGCTCGCGCCGGGCGGCTGGTGTGCAGCCGGTGGACGCCGAGTTGCGCTTTGCCCGCTATATGGACGCGCTCGCCGACGCGCCGGGGGCGTCGAGCCGGCAGCTGTACCCCGAGCTGGACAGCCGGCCGTGGTTCGACCCCGAAGCGTTCCGGATCGCGGCCGAGCTGGAGCGCCGGTTTGAGCCGATCCGCGGGGAGATACTCGCGCTCGAGCCTTCGCGGTTCGCGCCGGAAAGCGAGCGGATCGGGCGCACGGGGGAGTGGGACGTGATCTTCCTGTACGAGCGAGGACGCCGGCACGACGACGTGTGCGAGGCCTGCCCGGTGACCACGAGCGTGATCGAGGGCGAGGGCGCGATGCGGACCGCGGCCGGGCTGATCTACGTCTCTCGGATGCGAGCCGGCACGCACATCGCCGCGCATCGCGGGCCGACCAACCTGCGGCTGCGCTGCCACCTCGGGATCGCCGTCCCCGACGGCGACTGCGCGATCCGGGTCGGCGACGAGTCGCGGCGGTGGAGCGAGGGGCGCTGCCTGGTGTTCGACGATTCCTACGAGCACGAGGCGTGGAACCACGCCGACGAGGACCGGATCGTGCTGATCGTCGATCTGTGGCACATCGGCCTGACGCCCATCGAGGTTCACCGCCTGGCCGGACTGCACCGATACGCCGCGGCCTACGCCGGGCGGCTCGGTCGGTACTGGTCGGTCAACGAGGCGGCCAGGCAGGGCGCGCCGCCGCTCGCGCCGGATCACCAGAGCGGCCACTAGCTCGAGCAGCACCGACGGCGTGCCGGCCGGTCCTCGCTGGTCACGAGGGGGTTATGCACCTCACGCGTCACCCGGCCCAAACGGTCGGCAGCACCCGGTCCCCGGATGCCCGACCGCGAGGCTAGAAGTCCCCGCCTCCGAAGTCGCCCCCGAAGTCGCCGCCACCGTCGCCCCAGCCGCCGTCGCCGCCACCTCCGTCGCCGCCACCGCCGTCGCCACCGCCGTCACCGCCGCCGTCCCCGCCGTCGCCTCCGTCCCGCCGTCTCCGCCATCTCCGCCGTCGCCGCCGTCGCCGTCGCCGTCGCCGAACCCTCCGCCGACCAGCTCCTCGCCGAAGCCGAGCCCGGCCCCGAGCGCCGAACCCAGCAGCAACGTCGACAGCAGCGACCCGCCCCCGAAGCCGTTGAAGTAGCCGCCCATCATCGGGCCATAGCGGCTCGGCGCGTTCCAGTAGTCGGTCTGGCGCCCGTCGACGCTGACCTGCCGTCCGTGCGGAGCAAAGCCCTCCTTGATCCGGATCGCGTCGGCCGCGCACGCGGGCACGGGGCGCGCGGAGCCGCCCGGCGGGGCCCACTCCACGTCCTCGGTGGAGGGGCCGTGGCGCGGGTCAAAGAAGCAGGGGGCGCGGCGCTCCGGCGGGGGCTTGCCCTCCAGCAGCGCCTTCGCGTACGACATCGCGTAGCGCCCCTCCTCGAGCGTCTCGGTCACCGGCGCCAGGTCCTCAGGGCGCTTGGCGCGGTCGAAGATCCCGCTGGCCCGCTGATAGGCCTGCAACGCCTGCTCGTAGCGCTCCTTCGCGTCGTCGGACACGTTCGGCATCTGGATGTCGACGTCGAGCGCGCGGATGTCGTCGCCGAGCGCGACGAGGTCGTCGCGGGCCGAGGCGCGAACCTCGTCCCATTCGCGCTCGCGCTTGAACTTGTGACCCAGGAACGGCACGGGACGCACCATACGCACCCGCGTTCGCGCGTGCCAGCATTCGCACGAACCCGGGTGGGAGACGCTCGACGTCAACGCGCGCGATCCGCGACCTCCAGCGAAGCCAGGCCGATGCCCCGCATGGCCTGGCCGATCGCGCAGAACCTGCTCGTGCGCCCCGCAGAAGGAGATTCACCGGGGCCGCCGAAACCAGCACTTGGTGGAGAGCGCACAGCAACCGCCGCCCGGCCCGGGCGATGCGGTGCCGCCGAGTGGGAGTCACAACTACCCGTTGACGTTCGCGGTCGACTATCCCGACCGCAACCTCGATCGGCTCAGCACCGCGCTTCGGATCTTCTGGATCATCCCGATCGCGATCCTCGCCGCGACCCTCGAGGGCGGCGGCTTCAGCGGCCACGGGGGCTCCGAGGGCGTGCGCTACGTCGGCGGCGGGATCGGGGTCCTGTTCATCCCGGTGCTGCTGATGATCCTGTTCCGTAAGAAGTACCCACGCTGGTGGTACGACTGGAACCTGCAGCTGGCGCGGTTCAGCAACCGGATCGGCGTGTACCTCGCGCTGATGGACGACCGCTATCCGTCGACCGACGAGGAGCAGGCCGTTCACCTGAACTTCCCGTACCCCGACGTCGAGCACGACCTCGGCCGCGGTATGCCGCTGATCAAGTGGCTGCTGGCGATCCCGCACTACATCGTGTTGTTCTTCCTGTGGATCGGTGTGCTCGTGTCGGCGATCATCGCCTGGTTCGCGATCCTGTTCACCGGCCGCTACCCACGCTCACTGTTTGACTTCATCGAGGGCGTGTTCCGCTGGCACAACCGCGTGACGGCTTACGTGTTGCTGCTGATCACGGACCGCTACCCGCCGTTCAGCCTCGACCCATAGCGGTCCGACCGCTGCTCGGCGGTTCTAGCTAACCTGCCTCTGCCGCAGCTATGGATAGCCGGCGTGCGTGGGGCCGCGCTCCACGGTGCTTGTTCGTCTTCCCCGACCGTAGGAGCGTGTCTCGATGCCCATCCGCCGTCTGATCGCCTGTCTCGCGAGCGTGGCCGCGCTCGCGGCAATCCTGGCGCCGATCGGGTGGGGTGCCCCGCCGCCGACAGCCCCGCTTCCGGTCACGTGCCCGGGTACCTTCCAGGTGCTCCACAACGATCACATCGGCAAGCTGTCGCTTGCGGCCGGACCGTACGTGATCGCTGTCTCCGGAAAGCTCAGCTGCACGCAGGCGTCGTCGCTGTTCACTGCCTTCCTCAACGCCTGGACCGGCAAGCTGCCCGATGGCTGGTCGATCAACGGCCGCGGCTTCCGCAAGGGATCGACGAGCTTCACGGTAACCCCCACGAACAAGAAGCCGCCGGTCCCGCCGCCGGTGCCGTCGAGCCGCACCTGCCCCGGAACGTTCAGCGTGCTGAACAACACGCTCGTCGACCGGACGCCGTTCAGCAGGGGCAACTACGTGATCACGCTGCTGAAAAGCTCGTCGGCGTTCACCTGCCAGGACGCCAGCCGCGCGTTCGCGCTGTTCCTGGACCGCTACTACGGCAAGCCGCTCCCCAGCCCCTGGTCGCTGAACTCGTCGAAGAAGATCTTCGCGATGAAGAACGGCCTGGGCTTCCAAACGACCCCCGCGGTCACGGGGCTCGGCGGCGCGCGGAACCCGACCGCCGGCGGCGGCGTGACCCAGGGGACGCTGTGCCGCGCGACCTACACCGTCAGCAGCCGGAACAGCCGGATCGACAAGTTCGTGCTCACGAAGGGCACCTACTCGGTCTGGACGATCGGCCAGCTGTCCTGCAGCCAGGCGATCAAGGACATCAAGCGTGCGGTCGCGCTGCGCACCTCGCTGCCGAAGGGGTGGAAGCACGACGTCCGCAACTCGGTGATCACGGTCGGCCACAAGCAGGGCTTCCGGATCAAGCTCAAGTCCTGACCGAGGGCTAGACGACAGCCGCAGACGAGCGGTGCTCGGCCACGCACCGCTCGTACACGGCTCGGAAATAGGGCTCGAGCTCACGCGCGTCCTGTTCGACCAGCGCGTGCTGCCTGAGGTAGGCGTCCAGCATCGTTCGCGCCTCGTGCAGCACCGCGGTCTCGTCGACCTTCGTGCAGCGGCCGTCCTCGACGACGACCTCGCCGTCGACCATCACCAGCCGCACCGATGACCCGTTCTCGGCGTAGACGAGCTGGTTGGCGACGTCGTTGAGCGGGACGAACGCCGACGTGCACAGGTCGAGCGCGACCAGGTCGGCCTTCTTGCCCGGCTCGATCGAGCCGATCTGGTCGTCGAGGCCGACGGCTCGCGCGCCGCCGCGGGTCGCCGCCCACAGGATCTCGTGGGCGGTGGGCCACTGGTCATAGTCGTCGGTCGAGATCGTGTGCACGATTCCGGCCGCCTTCATCACGTCGAACAGGCGGCAGCTGTCGTTGCTCGAGATCCCGTCGGTCCCCAGCGCCACGTTGACGCCGGCGCTCAACAACCCGCGCAGCGGGGCGACACCGGAACCGATCCGCAGGTTGCACACGGGGTTGTGGGCGACCGACGCGCCGCGTTGCGCGATCACCTCGATGTCCTCCTCGTCGATCCAGATCGCGTGCGCGATGCTGGTCTTCTCGTGCAGCGCGTCCAGGTCGGCCATCAGCCTGATCAGGCTCTTGCCGTAGAGCCGGGCGCCGGTGACGCGCTGAACCCGGGTCTCGAGCACGTGGATGTGCATCGGCGTGTCGAACCGCTTGGAGAACTCGGCCACGCGCTCGAGCAGCTCCTCGGTCACGCGCTGCGGGCCCGACGGCGCCACCACGTAGCGCAGCCGCCCATCGCCGGTTCCGTGGAACCGGTCCACGGCGGCGCCGCAGAAGTCCATGTACTCGTCAAGCCCGATCGGCGGGACGCGCAGGAACTTCTCCTTGAGCCGCTCGGGCAGCGTCTCCTCGAGGTACGGGATCGTTTCGAAGAACGGCCGATTCATCACGTGACCGGAGATGTTCGCCCGCATCCCGATCTGCGCGTAGGCACCGAACACGGCGCCCAGCTGCCCGAGCTCCTGGCGCGGCACCTCGATCACATCGTCGAGCACCGACGTGACGCCGCTCTTCAGCGACTCGATCCCGGCCAGCAGCGTGCGGTGGTGGATCATTTCCGCGTCCATCGGGCTGGCCCCGGTGAGGGGGTAGGCGTACAGCATCAGCACCTCGAGCGGCAGGCCGGGATAGCGGCCGCGGAACGTGTTCTGCTCGGTGTGGATGTGCGCGTTGACCATCCCGGGCATCAGCAGCAGGTCCTCGCCGTCGATCACCCGACCGGCGTCGGAGGCCTCCAGCCCGACGCCCACCGCGGCAATCCGGTCGTCCTCGACGAGCACGTCCGCCCGGCTCGCGCCGCCCGGGCTCCGGTCCTTCATCGAGAGCACCATCGCGTTCCTGAACAGGGTCTTCATGATTCACCTCGTGTCGAGTGGCCTCGCCGGTCGCTTGCTGGCGTCAATTGAACCCTCCCGCGGGTCGAGGCGCGGTCCAACGCCCGTTTGCAACCCGCGACGCTTACTCCCTCTTGTGACCGCCGCGGCCCCCGGTGGGCAACGGCACCTTGACCAGCGGCGTGATCGTATCTACGCCGGCGGGCAGCCGTGAGCGATTCCGAGCGCCACGATGTCGTCTCCCGACGCTCGGCTATGACCGGGCGTTGAGCTGAGCCTCTAGCTCGACGACGCGCTTGCGCAGCTCGCGGTCCGCGGTGTAGCGACCGGTGATGTCGCGGGCCATCGCGACGGCGCCGAGGACCTCTCCGGCATCGTCGGTGACCAGCGCGAAACTCAAGTCGAGGTACAGGTCGGCTCCGTCCTTGGTCATCGACTTTGTCGTCAGCGCGTCGCGGCCGTACTTCGTCTCCCCGGTGGCGATAGCGCGATCGAATGCGGTCCAGTGCGCGGAGCGAAAGCGCTCGGGGATGATCAGGTCCAGGCGCTGGCCCAGCGCCTCGCGCTCGGTGTAGCCGAAGGTGCCCTCTGCGCCGGGGTTCCAGACGCGGATGCGTCCGTCGCGGTCGGCGAAGATCAGCGCGTCGGCGACGCACTGGACCAGCGCCTGGGACAGCTCGGCTTGCGGGTCTGCGGACATGCCCGAGAGTTGTATCTCGGCGAGTCAGCCGGCGGCGTTGCGGGCCGTGTAGGAGACGAGGCGCTGGGGGCATAGCTCGAACCACTTGACGGCCCACGCGGCCCTCCCGCCGTGCCGCGCCTCCCAGGCCTCGAGCACATCGGCGGCCGGCTGGTCTGTGATCGTCACCGGTCCGTCGACCGCGACCGCCCGGTGGGCGTCGCCGTCGCCGTCCTCGATCACGACCGACGCCCACGGCAGGCGCTCGAGGTTGCGCAGCCGGGCGCCGGCCACGGTCGCGAACCAGAACGACGCCCCGACGACGGTGAACGCGACCGGCCGGGCGATCGCGTGATCGTCCCGGTTGGTGGTCGCCAGCACGCAGTAGCGGCGCTCGGCCAGGAACGCGCCGAGCTGCACCTCGTCCATCGCCGAGTCGGCCGGCCACGACCCGGCCAGACCGCCGCCGGCACGGGCGTGACTATCGCGCTGAAGCCGGATGAGTGCCTCGATGTCCACGCTCGGATCGTGACGGATCCCCGCCCAGGACGGCGCCGTACCTGAGCCCCGCGCGCTGACGCAACGGACCTGCGTCGGCCCGCACTATCCGAACGTGAACACGTACGCGCGAACCCCAGGGTCGAGGAATGAGATCTCGAACGTGTGCTGCGCGACCGGACTGCGCTTGCCGGATCAGCTGATACAGGCGTGGCTCGGTGACGGTGCCGCGGCCCTGCTCGTCGGTGTCGACGCCGTGGGCAGCTTCGGGTGGCTCGCCGTCGAGGCTCACTCGAAAGCGCACCGGCTGATCGTCGCGCGCGGGCGCCAGGACCAGGTGCAGATCGCGCGCCTGGAAGCGATGCACGATCCGCCCATCCGGCGCGTTCAACACGGTCGCCTGGCGCCCGATCGTCCAATCGCCGGCAAGCGCCCAGTGGTTGAGGCGCAGGACGTCCGGCGCTGTGTATTGCCGCGGCACGTCCGGCGAGGCTCCGCCTGGCGACGCGAAGCTCACGGCGCGGGCGTAGCCGACGTAGGCCTCGGGTGACCGCAGCTCATCCCAGTCCGCCGGAGCCTCGATCCCGCTGGCATCGACCGGTACCGGTTTCGGGGTCACGTCGCTCGCTCCGGCGGCTGAGAGCAGACGCTGGATGACGATCTCCGATCGCTCGTACTCGCCCTCCCCGAAGCGGTGGTGGCGAATCTGCCCGTCCGCGTCTGCGAAGTAGAGCGCGGGCCAGTAGTTGTTGTCGAACGCTCGCCAGATCCTGTAGTCGCTGTCCACCGCGATCGGATACTCGATCCGCATCTCCTGGGCTGCTCGGCGCACGTTCTCGATGTGTCCCTCGACCCCGAACTCCGGGGTGTGCACGCCGAGCACGGTCAGCCCGTCGCCTCGGTAGCGCTCAAACCAGCTGCGGACATAGGGGAGCGTCCGGATCCAGTTGATGCACGTGAACGTCCAGAACTCGACGAGCACGGGCCGCCCGCGCAGCGACGCCGGCGTCAGCGGCTCGGAGTTGAGCCATCCGGTCGCACCTGCCAGCGAAGGCAGCTCGCCCTCGATCGGCAACTCGCTCATGGCGGGCTCGGCGAAGTCGTGGTGGGCATCTGCTCCCCTTTGCGTTGTGGTCGCACACCAGGCCGCAGCCCGATGCGTGCGGTATGCAGTACGCGTGCCATGATCCTGCGTCGCGCGGGCCCTCGCACCCGTGGGATCCCGTGTCACGCTCCCTGGTCCGCCGACGCGCGGGACGTTCAGCGCCCTGTCAGCGCCCTGGCTGACATGATCGTGTGGAGATGTGCGAGCGCGTGCTGGTCGTGTTCGAGCCTGGTCGAGCCGGGGTGGCAACCATGGACACAGCGCGCGAGCTGATCGGTGAGGGCCGGCAGCTGACGGTCGTCTGTGTCGCTCCGCAGGCGCCGACAGGGCCGCGCTGCGGAAATTCCGCGCTCGACTACAACGACGCGGTGATCGACGCGACGCGAGCGGACCTGCACAGGGCGCGCGAGCGGTTGGGTGACGCGGGCCGCGCCGCCGCGTTCGAGCTGCTGCTCGAGGGGGTGGATCCGCCGGTGCATGAGCTGGCCGCGCGGGACCGGTTCGACCTCGTGCTGCTGCCGGCACGCCGCCGCCCGCTGCGCTCCTGCAAGCACCCTGCGGCCGCCCGGATAAGGGCCGCCGGCATCGAGGTGCGCGTGGTCCCGGCGACAACGTCGCCGACTTAGAGGCTGTGCTTATAAGTTGCCTGTGTTATACGTCTTTGACTTCTAGGTCGGAGGAGTCCATGATGATTGGCGTAGTACCTCTCCTCCCTCGAGCGCGCCCCGAGTCCGGCCTCATATCCCGCCGTACCGGGGCGTTCTCATTTAAGGCGCGCGCAGGCGCCCGGCCGCGTGATATGCAGGTTCGCTGATGAACCGCTCGTCGACACCCGCAGCGGTGGACGCACACAACGACCTTGCTGCCGAGCTTCTGCAGCGACGCGGTGAGGCGATGGCTTTCTCGCGTGATTGGCTGCCGCTGCTGGAACAAGGTGGTGTGTGCCTGACCGTGTGCGCGGTGAACGTCGCCGACGGCGGGCATCCGGCGGAGGCGCACCTCGCGCTCGCGCTACAGCAGATCGCGACGATTCTGGGTGCGGTGGCAGAAACCGACGGCGACGTGGTCGCCGTGCGCGACGCCGAGGGTGTCCGGGCCGTGCGGACTCAGCGCGATCGGATCGGGCTGATGATCGGGCTGGAGGGCTGCGAGCCGCTGGTCGGTGATCCGCCGCTCGCGCGCGTCTTCTTTGAGCTGGGCGTTCGATGCTTCGGTCTGACCTGGAACGCCCGCAACGCCTTCGCCTGTGGGCTGGGGGAGGAGGTAGACGACGGCCTGACCCGGATCGGGCGGGAGCTGCTGGGGACCCTGTCAGAGCTGGAGTGCGTCGTCGACCTGTCACATGCGTCGCCGCGGACGGTGGGCGAGACGCTCGAGTTGCTGCCGCCGGGAAGGGCATTTGTCAGCCACGCGGGGTGTCGGGCCGTGTTTGACACGCGGCGCAACCTCAGCGACGACCAACTGAGGGCGTTGGCGGACCACGGCGGCATTCTGGGGGTGCTCGGCCATCCCTTGGGAGTCGATTCGAGCGAGCCGACGGTCGGTCGCATGATCGACCACATCAGCCACGCCGTCGAGGTGATGGGGCCCGACCGGGTGGGGATCGGACCCGATTTCTACCGGCGCGTTGCCCGCGCGCTGAACGTAGTCGCCGGCGAGCGCGGCCTGCCCGCCGAACTGCCGCCGGACGCGGTCGTCGAAGGCTTCGAAGGTCCCGAGGCGTTTCCCAACCTGGCCGCCGAGCTGCGCGCCCGAGGGTATGGCGAGCACGAGGTCGCCGCGATCTGCGGCACCAATATGCTCGAGTTCCTCGCCGCGGCGCTCTAGTGTCCCGCTCCATAGATTGGATGGCAGTCGAGCGGCTGGCGGGATCGGCCTAACCGCTGCGCAGCGGGAGCGCTATCGGCCGCATCGGTGCCCCGGTGGCGCCTCGGATCCTCATGCATGCGCCTACGAACGCAAATTCGTACACCTTGTCGGCCGCCAGCTCGTCGACGCGAACGACCTCGAGAATCGGGACGCCCGCCTCGGCGAGCAGGTAGGTGTGCACTGCCTGAAAGGAGCCGTCGAACGAGGCCGGCTGAACCTCGAGGCCCACGTTGTCGGCGCCGATCACGATTGCGCCGGCCTCGGCCAGGAACCGGGCCCCGGCGAGGTCTGGCCCCGGCTCGGCGGGTACAAACCGATCGGCGTCCGGCCACAGCGACATACGGCCGGTGTTGATCAGGACCACGTCGCCGGCTCGGAGCTCGGTTCGCTGAGAACGGAGGACGCTGTCGAGCTCCGCCGCACCGATCGGATAGTTGTCGGGTAGGACCTCGACGCCGTGGGCACCGGCGACGTCGATCAGGACGCCGCGAGCGATCACCGGCGGGTGACGGTCCGCTCCCGACACATGCCAGCGCTGCGAGCCGAGATGTTCGCGCATGTCGAAGCAGTTCCACACAACCCCGTCGTAGCCGAAATGGTTGAGCGTGTCGATGTGCGTCCCGGTGTGGGTGAACATCGATATCGCATCGGATGAACGGGAGACCCGCCGCATCGTGTCAGGCCCCACGCCGGCAACGTCATCGACGGTCCCGCCTGCCGGCGTCGCCGTCATCCAGATCGCGAACGGCGGGTCGCCCCAGCCCGTCCACCCCGGCATCCCCTGGAAGTAGTCGACCGAGAGGTCGAACAGCTTGTGTGCGTCGACCTCGGTGAGGATGCTCGAGATCGACTCGGGCGTCACCAGGTTCAACATGCCGATCTGGTCATCCGGCCCCCACGGGCTGGCGGTCGCCTGTCCGGGCGTGGCTTGCCGCGCCGCAATCACCGGGTGCGTCTGCTGGTCCTCAGGGGGTGCGCCCATCGCAAACTCCTTTCGTTCGTCACTCGCAGTTCCGCTCACGTGAATGATCCGCTCCAGGCGGGCGAGCGGCATTGCGGACTCCGCGCTCATGCTCGTTCGCGGAGCTCGGCGTGCTAGCCGAGGTGGCCGATTTGGTGCAGCATGCCCAGGTCGTCGCGGGTGCCCCAGTGCTCGGCGATGCGGTCTCCCTCGACGCGGTAGATGTGGATGTGGTCGACCAGGAAGGACTTCCCGGTCGGCTGGTGGCCCATCCACTCCCGGGTGTTCGTGCCGCGGAAGGTGCACCGGAGCACGACCTTGTCATCGCTTTGCACGACGTCCTTGACCTCGTAGGCCACGTCGTCCAGGCCGGAGTGGATCCACCGGATCGTGCCCTTCATCGCTTCGCGCCCGCGGGTGCCGTCGGGCGGCGCGCCGTGATCGATCACCTCTGAAGTGGTGATTTCGTCGACGAGTTCCACGCGCCCCTTGCCGAACATCTCGACCTGGGCCCGAGTGCAGAGTGCGATGGCGTCCATCAGAGAGACTCCTTAGACTTGAGATCCAGTCATTAGAATCACATTCTAGTAACTGGATCTGTATTCTGTCAAGCGATGAGTTCAGCCCGGTTAGACCGCCGCGAGCGGATGGCGCAGCAGACCCGGCGGGAGATCCTCGAGACCGCCCGCAAGCTGTTCGCCCAGCGCGGCTATGTGGCAACGTCCGTCAGCGACATCGCCGAGGAGGCGGGCGTCGCCGTCCAGACGATCTATGCGCGCCTGGGGTCCAAACATGGGTTGCTGATGGGGCTGCTTGACCTGATCGACGAGGAAGGCAACGTCAGCGAGGGGGCCGGCGCCGTCGCAACCGCGAGCACCGCTGCAGAGGCACTGAAGGCAGAGATCCGGCTCACCCGCGTGCTCCAGCAGCAGTGCGGCGACATCATCGGCGCGCTGCTAACCGCCGCCGCGGTCGAACCCGGTCTCGAGCACGCCGTTGCCGAAGGACAGCGCCGCCACCGCGACGGCGCGAGCCTGACGATCAAGCGGATCAGCGAACTCGGTGGACTGCGCGAAGGACTGCCGGCCGCCCGCGCCGCCGCACTCCTGAGCGCCGCGACCAGCCACCATGCCTGGAGCGAGCTCGTCGACGCGAGCAACCTCTCCTGGAGTCAGGCCGAGCAAACGCTGAGCGACGCTCTGGCCAGAGCGATCCTCGAGCCGCACTGAGTCCTGGCAGGAGCTCGCCGGTCCGCGGCGTTTGTTGTCGTGCCCGGTGCGAGCTACCTTGATGGTGTCGCATGCACGAGCGTGAGCGTGAGACCGAGCCCGAGGGTGGGTCGACTCAGTCTGAACCCGTACCGCGCGGGTCGTCGGTGCTTGATCCGCAGTTGCCCCGAGTGTCAGGTGCGCGCCTTGTCGCGATTCAGCGCGCGGCAGGCAATCGAGCGGTGACGCGCCTGATCCAGCGTCAAGCGGCTGGCGGCACCGGCCAGACAGTTGGCGACGCGATCCGACCCGCGATCGAGGGCTACCTCACGGCATTTGCCGCCGCGAGCGCAAACGAAGAGAAGAACCGTCTCACGGTTGAAGCGTTCTGGGCGGTGGTCCGCGCCTACCGGCTGTCGACGAAGGGTCTCACGATCGTGCGCTTCGATCCCACATTGACTCGATATGACGGTTTGACGACCGGCCTCGCAAACAAGGATCGCGAAAGCCGCGTAGACCTCGGGCCGGGGGCCTTCGGCCGCGGCTTTGAATCGTTTGTGCACATCGTGGCGCACGAACTCGAACACGTCAGGCAGAACCTGATCAGTGACTATCGCGACATCGGAGACGACTCCGCGACGCACTCTCCCGTCGCGGAGTTCCTCGCCTACTCGAGCTCGATCCTGCAGGTAGGGCCCACGGCGGGTCCCCCCGGGCGTCATCCACTGTTGCCCCTCTCGCCCCGCCCCGACAAGCCGCCCCCGCTTCCCGCGCTACCGCCGAAGCCACTCGTCGGCGAGGCTGGGCGTGCACTCGAGGCCTGGCAGAAGATGACTGACCAAGAACGCCGCAGATACTGGCCGGAGTTCGAGGGCGCCCGGGACAAACTGCTCGAGAGGCTCGGCACCGAGGCGCCCGAGCCCCTGCGGCCGCCGGCCAACCGCGCGAGCCCCGAGTTCGCCAGGTGGCGCCAGGGATATCCGCCAGCGGACGATCCGTTCAGCCAGCAATATCAGGACTGGGTGGAGGCAAGCAAGACGCCCTGGTCGGCCGTCAAGGCAGCATGGAAGCAATACGACGACTACAAGCCGATCCCTGGCCAGGACCGCGCCCCGCCAATCGGCGGCGTGGTGGGGAGCGCGACCGACGATGGCGCCAACGGCGATCGAGGTGACCGGGACGTAGCATGAAGGCGCGGCCCGATCAGTTGCCCCGCGACGCGGCGACGTCCGCGCCGGTCGTGCGCTGCGTCGCCGGCTTCTCGGCAACGAAGGCGAGCTTGCGGACCCGTCCGTCACGCAGCCACTCGCTCCACAGCCGGTGGGCGGTCAGCAGTTCCTCTAGCGCCCGCCGTCCGATCTGCGCGGAAATGTCCGCGGCATCGGCGGCGAACGCGTTGATCAACGAATCCGCCACGGCACGGTGGGAACGACTACAGTCCTCCTGCCAGCGGACAACGAGCCCGACCCGCTGCAAGTCGGCCAGCATCTCGTCCAGTGGGGTGAGCCAAACCGTGTCGGCGTCAGCCATCCGCTCCCGCTCTGCCTCGGTGAGCGGCACGCCTTCTTCCAGGGTGAAGGCGAACCGCCCGCCGGTCGTGAGCGCCCGGGATATGTCGCGAAGCAGGGGCTGCTTGTCAGGAAAGGCGAGCATCGTCTCGAGCAGGAGCACCACCTCGAACGGCCCCGGAGGGATCGGCGGGATCCGTGAGACCTCGAAGCGACAGGGAAGGTCGTGGGCGCGCTCGCGTGCGATCTCGATCGCGCTGGAGCTGAAGTCCACCCCCAGATACGAGCAACCCAACTCCCGAGTGATGAACCGTCCCGGCCCGGCCACGCCGCAGCACAGGTCCAGCACGGAGACCCCCGGGCGAATCCCGGTCCGGCCCGCCAGGGCGCGAATCTCGCTGGCGCGCATGAAGCTCTCCTGCCCGACGAACTCGCCGGGTGCGTATGCCGACGCGCGGGCTCGCTGGAGCGCGCGCACGAACGGAGCACGCTCGTCCTGCTTCACGACTGCGGGCGCTCCGCATCGCAACTCAGCCGCGCGTCGTTCACGCCGCGGAGGATGTCAGCCGCCCCGGCCGGGAAGTCTTGGCCCGGCGCGGGCGTCATGGATTGAGAAGCCCAAGCACGCAGCGGCAGCCGAGCGTCTCGGGCAAGAGCCGCCGCCCGCGGCCAAGGCGACCGACCCTTCCTGACACGGGACACACGATGCGAATCGCTCAGACCGCCCCTGTGACCGCAGCTGTGACGCAATGCCGCGCGGGCTCACCTACTCGCCGCGCCGACCGGCTGGGCCCCGCCGACTGGGTGACCCTCGCTCGGGCCACGCTCGCCATCGGCGTCGCCGCGCTGATCGCGGACTCGTTCGCTGCGCCCGAACCGGTCGCGTTGCTGGTGTCGCTTGCGGCGGTCGCGCTCGTGCTGGACGCGGTCGACGGATGGGTCGCGCGGCGCACGCGTACGACGGCCAAGGGCGCGCAGCTCGACGCCGAGGTCGACGCGTTCCTGATCCTCATCCTCAGCGTGTATGTCGCCCAATCGGCCGGCGCCTGGGTGCTGGCGATCGGCGCGGCCCGCTACGTGTTCCTCGCAGCCGAATGGGCGCTGCCGTGGATGCGTGAGCAGCTGCCGCCTCGCTTCTGGCGCAAGACCGTCGCCGCGCTGCAGGGGATCGTGCTGACTATCGCGGCTGCACATCTCCTGCCGCCGGCCGTCATCCAGACGGCGCTCGTTCTCGCCCTGGCCCTGCTGGCCGAGTCGTTCGGCCGCGACGTGTGGTGGCTGTGGAGCAACCGGCGCGGCACGCTGACCGCTGCGGTGGCCGACACCGGACCCGCTCGCGGCCGCCCGGTGACCACGCCCGACGCCGAACTCGAGTCCGGGGGATCCGCACCGGAGCCTGAATCCGGTTCGGCACCCGGGCCCCGACTGCGCAACGTGCGACGCGGGATCGCCGTAGCGCTCACGATCGTCGCCGTCGCTGGTCGTGTGGGCAGCCCTCGTCGCCCCCGACCAGCCGAGCGATGTCTCGCTCAGCGGGTTCTTGAGGGTTCCCCTCGAGGGGCTCGTGCTCGTCGCCCTGGCCAGTGTGCTGCCTGTCATTCCCCGGCGCATCCTGGCCGGAATCGTCGGACCACTGCTCGCGCTGATTGTCATCTTCAAGGTCCTCGATATCGGCTTCCTTGACACCTTCGACCGGCGGTTTGACCTGCTCAGCGACAAGAGCTACGTCGGGACCGGCATTGAGACGCTGCGCTTCTCGATCGGCCGCACAGAGGCGAACCTGGTCGTCGTCGGCATCGTCGTGGGCGTCATCGTCCTCGTCATCCTCACCACGTTTTCGGCGTTCCGGCTGACGCGGGTCGCGGCCAGCAACCGCCGGTGGACGCTCCGGGTCGTCGCGGGGCTCGGCGCTGTCTGGGCGCTCTGCTGGGCGTTCAGCGCCCAGGTCATCCCCCACACTCCCATCGCCTCCACCCTCTCTGCCGGCCTGGTCGTCCACGAGGTGCGCGCGGTGCGGGCTGACATCCACGATCAGGGGGTCTTCGCCAACCAGATCAAGCACGACACCTTCCGCAACACTCCCGCCAATCAGCTGCTGACCGGGCTGCGCGGCAAGGACGTCCTGCTCGTCTTCGTGGAGGCGTACGGCCAGTACGCGGTGCAGGGCTCCTCGTTCTCGCCACAGGTCGATGCCGTGCTCGACAAGGGGACCAAGACCCTGCAGAGCGCCGGGTTCTCGGCCCGCAGCGGCTTTCTCACCTCGTCGACGTACGGCGGCATCAGCTGGCTGGCGCACTCCACCCTGCAGTCCGGGGTCTGGGTCAACAACCAGCGCCGTTACAACCAGCTGATGAACACCAACCGTTTCACGCTCACCGACGCGTTCAAGGAGGCCGGGTGGAGGACGGTCGACGACGTGCCGTCCAACGACGAGAGCTGGTCAGTGGGGACATCGTTCTACCACTACGACAAGCTCTACGACCGGCGTGACGTCGGATATCACGGCCCCACTTTCACCTACGCGTCGATGCCCGACCAGTACAGCTACGCGGCGCTGCAACGGCTCGAGCTGTCCAAGAAGAACCGCAAGCCCCTGTTCGCAGAGGTCGACACCGTTTCTAGCCACATGCCGTGGAACCGCATCCCCCAGCAGATCAGCTGGAAGGACGTCGGCAACGGCTCGATCTACAACAAGATCCCGATGGACCACGAGACGGGCGCGTTCTGGAGCAACCCGACGCGCGTGAAGGCCGCGTACGGCCGGTCGATCGTGTACTCGCTGAGCACCCTGATCTCGTTCGTAAAGCACTACGGCGACAAGAATCTCGTGATGGTCGTCCTCGGTGACCACCAGCCACTGCCGATCGTCAGCGGACACAACTCCAACCACGACGTGCCGATCTCGATCATCGCCCACGACCCGAAGGTGCTCAAGCAGGTCGGGAGCTGGGGCTGGGATGCGGGCCTGCGGCCCAAGCCCAACGCGCCGGTCTGGCCGATGAGCGCGTTCCGCAACCGCTTCTTCACGGCATTCAACTCAAAGCCCGCGACCCCGTAGCCGTCGTGAGCGCTGACCCAGCGGAGCCGGCTTTAGCCGGTCCTCGGCGACAGCGGCTGGTCGGCCTTGACGGCATCCGGGGCCTCGCCGCGCTGTACGTCGTGATCAACCACTTGTTCCTGCGCGCATTTCCCCGGCTATCCGGTCGACCACGCGCCGTTCTGGGCCCGCTGGTTCATCTACGGGCGTTTCGCGGTGGTCGTGTTCATCGTGCTGTCGGGCTTCTCGCTGGCCCTGTCGCCGGCCCGCCACGGCTGGCGGCTGGACGCGGTCTCCCGGTTCGCGGGCCGGCGGGCCCGGCGCATCCTGCCGGCGTACTGGGCCGCCCTGGCGTTCAGCCTCGCGGTCGCGTGGCTGGTCGTCGCTCAGCCGGGACGTGGCATGCCCGACGCGAAATCGGTCGTCGTCAACGGCCTGCTGGTGCAGAACATCGTCGGCGCGCACAGCCCCAACGCAGCGTTCTGGTCGATGGCCGTCGAGGCCCAGCTGTACCTCCTGTTCCCGCTGTTGCTGCTGATTGTGCGCCGGTGGGGCGGGATCGCCATGGTCGCCACGGTCACGCTCGTCGTGGCGGCCGTGGGGATCTTCGGCCCGCACATCTCGCGTCTGGACACGTTCGTGATCCAGTCTCCGCCCGACCTCGCCGCGCTGTTCGCGGTCGGCATCCTGAGCGCCGGCATCGTGGGCGCGAGCGAGGCTCGCCGGTCGTGGCCGTGGGCTTGGCTCGCGCTCGCCGCCGCGGCGCCGGTGCTCGCCACGATCTGGTGGCAGGGCTCGGTGTGGACGCTCGACCACCTGTTCTGGGTCGACCTCGCGCTGGGCCCAGCGATCGCGTGCCTGCTGGCCGCTCTGGCCACCGGCCATCCGGCCCGGCTCCTGCGCCTGCTCGACACGCGGCCGATCCGCAGCCTCGGCTCGTCGTCGTACAGCCTGTACCTGACCCATGCCCCGATCGTCGTCATCGTCTACGAGCGGATCGTCGCCGGCCGGTTTCGCCCGGGCGTGCCCGCCTTCGTCGTCTCGCTCGCCTTGGTGCTGCCGCTGACGATCGTGTTCGCGCGGGTCTTCGCGTCCGTCTTCGAGCGGCCCGCCCGGCAGCGTCGGCAGCTCGCCCGGGGCGGCCCGACCCGGGCTCCCTCGAGCACAAGGGGTGCCGGGATGAGCCGGACCGTGTGGGCGTGGGGCCGCCTCGTCGGCCCCGCCGTGGTGCTCGCCGTGCTGATCTGGCACGTGGGCACGGGCCCGTTCCTCGACGGCGTGCGCACGGTCGACGGCCGGGCACTGGCGGCAGCGGCAGGCGTCGCGGTGCTGACGACGGTGTGCTGTGCCTGGCGGTGGAAGCTCGTGGCCGGCGGTCTCGGCGTCGACCTGTCGCTGCCCGCGGCAGTGACGGCGTACTACCGCTCGCAGTTTCTCAACGTCACGCTGCCCGGCGGGGTCGTGGGCGACGTCCACCGCGGGGTCAGCCACGGTCGCGACGTGAGCGACGTCGGCCGCGGGTTGCGGGCCGTCGCGTGGGAACGCTCCGCCGGGCAGGTCGTGCAGGTCGTCCTGACCGCGATCGTTCTGCTCGCGCTGCCGTCGCCGGTGCGGTCGTCGATGCCGCTGGTGGCGATCGCGGTCGTCGTGGCGTTGGTTGCGCGTCGTGCTCGTGGCCAGGGCCGGACCTGATGGCGGCCGGTCCGCGTGGGCGCGGGTCCGCAGCGCGGCCGCCCGCGACATCCGCGACGGCGCTGCTCGCCGGAGAGCGTGGCCGGGCATCGCGCTCGCATCTGCGCTGGTCGTCGTCGGCCACGCGATCACGTTCCTGATCGCCGCGCGGACCGCCGGCACCACCGCGCCACTGTCCCAGATGCTGCCGATAGCGTTGCTCGTGATGATGGCCATGGTGCTGCCCAGCGTCGGTGGCTGGGGACCGCGCGAGGGCGTGACGGCGTGGGCGTTCGCCGCGGCCGGCCTGGGTGCGCAACGAGGGGTCGCCACCGCCGTCGTCTACGGCGTCATGGTGCTCGTCGCCAGCCTGCCCGGGCGCCGCCGTCCTCTTGGTGGCATGGTTCCGTCGTACCCGACTTCCGGAGCGCAACCAACCGCCGCTCCGGGAGCGAGCAGCACATGCCTGACCGCCCCTACATCCTGTTGAGCTGTGGCATGTCGATCGACGGCTATCTCGGCAGCGCGGCGCCGCGGCGCCTGGAGCTGTCCAACGACGCCGACTTCGACCGGGTCGACGCCGTGCGCGCCTCCTGCGACGCGATCCTGGTGGGCGCGGCCACCGTGCGGACCGACAACCCGCGGCTGCTCGTGCGCTCGCAGACCCGCCGCGACGAGCGGACGGCTCGCGGGCTCCCGCCGTCGCCGATCAAGGTCACCGTGACCGAGCGGCTGGAGCTGGACCCGCGCGCCGACTTCTTCACCACCGGCGACATCGAGAAGCTCGTCTACTGCACGAGCCCGCGCGTGGTCGACGCCCGCTCGCGACTCGGACGGTGTCGCGACCGTGGTCGACGGTGGCCAGCGGGTCAAGATGCGCAGGCTCAGTGAGGACCTCGGCGCCCGCGGCGTGCAGCGGCTGATGGTCGAGGGCGGCGGCAAGGTGCACACCCAGTTCCTGACCGACAACCTCGCCGACGAGCTGCAGCTGGTCGTCGCGCCCTTCTTCGTCGGCGACTCCCGGGCCACGCGGTTCGTGAGCGACGGCCGCTTCCCCTGGAATCCCGGCCGGCGCGCGACGCTCGCCGAGGTCCGCCAGATCGGCGACGTGGTGCTCCTGCGCTACGCGCTGTCGTCGCGCTTCCAGACCGACTGACCGGTCGACGTCGCGCGACGGGGCAGGACCAGCAGGTCGGCGTGGTCGACGGTGACCGCGAGCTGTCCGGCCGCTGCCTGCGCCAGACGTCGGCGCGCGTAGACGCTCGGTCTCGGCGGCCAGCTCGGGCTGCTGCTCGCACGCGGCACGCCACCCACCCGGTGAACCACTCCGCCGCCAGGTCGGCCTGCGCGGCGCCGAGTCGCCAGGGGCTGGGCCGGACGAGGACCTCGGCGCCCAGCCGGCCGAACTCCTCGACGGCGAACGCGACGGCGTCCGGGCCGAGCAGGCGGCCCCGCTCGGTCGCGCGGCGTTGGTGGGCATCGAACGCGGCGGCCACGCGGCGGTCCAGTGGATCCGCCGGGCTCAGGTCGACGCGACCGACGACGGACAGGGTCAGCAGGATCGGACACGCCTGCGCCGGCGCAGACGGTGACGCAGCCCGGCCAACTCGTCCTCGGTCAGCAGGTCCAGCAGCGCCGAGGCGGTGATCAGGGTTGCGCCGGCGAGATCGCCCGGGTCCAGCCGGGTGATGTCGGAGCGCTTGGCCTCGACGGTGACCGCGGCCCCGTCGGCGGCCGGCCCGGGGAGGTCGGCGGCGGCGACCGCCAGCAGGTCCGCGTCGCGGTCGTGCATCACCCAGTGCTGCGGCCCGGGCAGCAGCGGCGCGAGCCAGCGGCCCATCGCGCCGGTGCCGCAGCCGAGGTCGTGGATCACCCAGCGGCCGGTCGCCGGGAGCCGGCGACCGAGGAGCTCGACGAGGTCGCGCGCACGGGCCGCGGCGTCAGCGGGCTCGCGGAGCGCAAGCCATGCCCTGCTGACCCGGATGCCCGTCGGTCGGTCATCGCGCCACCCCGGCCAGGACACCTGCGATCACGGACGTGGTGGTCGACCATCCGCGGAGCGACTCGCGCCGCTCGCGGGCGGCCCGGCGCAACCGCCCTCTGAGTCTCGGCGTCGCCGAGCCAGGCTCGCAGCGCGGCGCCGAGTGCCGCGGGGTCGTCCGGCGGGACCAGCAGCCCCGGCCGGGTCCCGTCGGCGCCGTGACCGAGGGCCTCCGTCAGCCCGCCGACCTCGGCTGCGACGACCGGCAGGCCACGGGCCAGAGCCTCGGTGACGACCATGCCGTACGTCTCGGCACGCGACGCCAGCACCATCAGGTCCGCGGCCGCGTAGCTGCGGTCGAGATCGGCTCCGGTCCGTGGCCCGGCGAAGTACACGCGGTCGCCCAGCCCGCCGTCGCGTGAGCGGCGCCGCAGACCCTCGACGAACGCCGGGTCGCGGTCCAGGCTGCCCACGCAGACGCAGTGCCAGGACAGGTCCGAGATCGTCGCCAGCGCATCGAGCAGCACGTCGTGGCCCTTGTCGAAGGTCACCGCCGCGACGCAGAGCAGCGCCCCGCCGGCGGCGGTCCCGGGTGGCGAGGTCGGCGGCGTCGACCCCGGGCTCGGCGACGTGCACCCGCTCGGCGGGCAACGCGGTACAGCTCCAGCAGCCGACGCCGGGTCCACGCGCTGGTCGTGACGATGGCCGCGGCGGCCGAGAGGACCGCGCGTTCCCGCGTCCGGGCGTCGTCGGCCCCGTCTGCGGCCGGCCGGTGACCGAGCGGCATGTGCACGAGCACGACCAGGCGCAACCGGCGCGCCTGCGGCACCAGCACCTCGGGGGCCGTCGAGGCGACCAGTCCGTCGAGCAGCACGACGGCGTCGTCGGGGATCCGCCGGACGACGTCGGCGAGGGCGGCGAACGACGCCGCGTCGGGTCGCGGCCAGAAGCCGGGGACGGCGTGCTCGTGCACCGACCAGCCGAGCGCGGCGAGCCCGCCGCAGACATGGCGGTCATAGACGTTGCCTCCGCTCGGCCGGGCCGGATCGTCGATGCCGTCGGGTACGACGACATGCACCGCCGTCACAGCGGCCGCTCGTAGCTCGCCCAGGCGATGTGCGACTCGTGCAGCGTGACGACCAGCCCGTCGAGCTCCCGAGCGGCGTCGCCCAGGGCGCCGGCGTGCACCCTGTCGGCGAGCCGATCTGCGACCACCCGGGCGAGCGCCTCGGTGGAGGTGTTCATGCCCGCGAAGGCGGGCTCGTCGTCGAGGTTGCGGTAGCGTGAGCTCGGCCAGCACAGCGTGCAGCTCCTCGGCCGCTGCACCGATGTCGACCACGATGTTGTCGGCGTCGAGGGCCGCGCGCCGGAACGTGGCGTCGACGACGTACGTCGCGCCGTGCAGGCGCTGCGCCGGCCCGAACACCTCGCCGCGGAAGCTGTGGGCGATCATCATGTGATCGCGGACGGTCACGCTGAACACGATCTACCCCCCGTCGTAGGTGATGGTGTGGCAGAGCGCCGGCAGGCTCCCGGCGGCCAGCCGGGCCATCACGTCGGGCAGCTCGCAGAAGCGGGACTGCCCGGTGACGAGCGCGTCGAAGGCAGGGTCGCGCAGCAGCTCGAGCGCGAGCGCCAGCCGGTCGGCCGTCGTGCGGCGCCCGCTGCGGGCCGGGGAGAGGGTGCCGACCTGGCTGGCGCGGATGCCGAGGCGACCCGAGTGAAACGCGCCGCCCAGCGACAGCCGGACCTCGCTGTCGCCGTACCAGCTGAGGTCGATGACCGTGCCCTCGGGCGCGAGCAGGTCGAGCGACCGCTGGAGCCCGGCGGACGTCGCGCTGGCGTGCACGACGAGGTCGCGACCGTCGGCGGCGTCGGCCGGCAGCGCGAAGTCGACGCCGAGTGCGGCCGCGACATCGGCCCGGCCGGCATCGACGTCGACGAGCGTGACCTGCACCGCCGGGAACCGGCTCAGCAGGCGTGCGACGCAGCAGCCGACCATCCCGGCGCCGACGACGGTGACCCGGTCGCCGAGCAGCGGCGCGGCGTCCCACAGGGCGTTGACGGCGGTCTCGACGGTGCCCGCGAGCACGGCACGAGCGGGCGGCACGTCCTCGGGCACGACGGTCACCGCGCCGGCCGGCACCACGTAGGCGGTCTGGTGCGGGTACAGGCAGAAGACCGTGCGGCCGCACAGCTCCGCCGGCCCCTGCTCCACGGCGCCGACGTTGAGGTAGCCGTACTTGACCGGCCCCGGGAAGTCCCCCTCCTGAAACGGCGCCCGCATCGCGGCGTACTGGGCCGGCGGCACACCGCCGCGGAACACCAGCGTCTCGGTGCCGCGGCTGACGCCGGACCGCAGGGTGCGCACCAGCACGTCGTCCCGCCCCGGCTCGGGCAGCGTGACCGGCCGGATCTCCCCGCGGCCGGGCGCGCGCAGCCAGAACGCGTGCGCAGCCGAGCATGCCCTACATGCTATTTGTCAGCGTGCGGGGACGGGCAGGTCCAGCCGCCGGAGACGGGCGGGGTCCGACAGGATGTTCAGCTCGACGATCTTGCCGCGGGCGACGGTGAATCCGAGCACCGCGAACGGCTCTTCCCAGCGAACGTGACCACGCCGGGTGCGCCGTTGACCAGCGCCCGCTGGGGCACGTAGCCGAGCCTGCGGAACGTGATCGCGCCCGAGGCAACGGTGTGCGCCCCAAGCCGGACTTGCGACCCGTCCGGGCCCGTCGTGCCCGCGTCGGCGCGGAGCACGACGTCGGGATCGAGCACCGTCACGAGCGCCTCGAAGTCGCCCTCTCGGGCGGCAGCGAGGAACGCGTCGACGACTTCCCATTGCTCGGCGACGATGGTGTCGGGGGCTGGTGTCGTTCTGAGCCGGCGGCGGGCGCGGCTGGCGAGCTGTCGGGCGGCGGGTTCTGAGCGATCGATGATCGTTGCGATCTGCTCGAACGGCACGTCGAACACGTCGTGCAGAACGAACGCCAGCCGTTCGGCCGGGGCGAGCGTGTCGAGCACGATCAACAGGGCGAGGCCGACCGAGTCCGCGATCAGCGCCTCGTCCTCGGGGCTGACGCCGTCGACCGCCGAGACAATCGGGTCAGGCACGTGGGGGTCGATCGGCTCCTCTCGCCGCACCGCACGGGAGCGCAATGCGTTGAGGCAGATCCGAGCGACGACGGTTGTCAGCCACGCGCCGAGATCGTCGACCCGGTCGCTGTCTGCGCGGCTGAGACGCAGCCACGCCTCCTGGACAGCGTCGTCAGCCTCGCTGAGCGAGCCGAGCATGCGGTAGGAGACGGCTCGTAAGCGGGGTCGGTGCTGTTCGAAGTGCTCAGCCAGCCAATCTTGCTCGTCCATGTCACATCCCTCGTTCGGCGCGTGTCTTCCAGATAGACCCGCGAGACGCAGCGGATGTGACAGATCCGCGCCCAGCGCTCGGGCGGGTCCGAGCACGCATGACCTCAACCAGCATGGAGACGCGAATGATGCCAACAGCCACCGTTGAAACCCGAATGAGCGGCGAATGGCAGCTTGACCCGCACCGCTCGAGCATCGAGTTCCGCGTCCGGCTGTTCTGGGGCCTGGGAACCGTCAAGGGCCATTTCGACGACTTCGACGGCCAGCTCGACCTGGGCGCCAACCCCGCGATCGAGCTGACGATCGACGCCGCCAGTCTTCAGACCGGCAACCGCCGGCGCGACCGGCACCTGCGCTCGACGGACTTCTTCGACGTCGAGAACCATCCCCAGGTGCGGTTCGTCTCCGACTCGGTCGATCTGCAGGGCGACACGCTCAAGGTGCGTGGTCGTCTGTCAGCCCGCGGTCGTTCGATCCCGGTCGAGCTCGGCACGCAGGTACGCCAAGTCGACGGCGAGCTCGAGCTGCAGGTGGCCACCACCGCGCCACACCGGGAGCTGGGGATGACTTGGAGCCTGCTCGGGATGATCCCGCCGCGCAGCGAGCTGGTCGTCAAGGCCCACCTGACCCACGGGGCCGCCAGGGCCGCCTGACCCCGCCGGCACATTCCTCGCCCTCGGTCCGGGTTCGGGGATATGCCCCGCGGTTACGATCTCAGCCGTGGCTCTGGTCCTGGGCGAAACGTGAGCGGAGATGTCGGAGGTGCTGACAACCGGCGCTCGCACGTTCTTTGGCGTGCCGGCAGTTGTGGATCTGGCCGGCGTGACGGCGCAGGTGGCGTTTCTCGGAGTGCCGTTCGATGGCGGCACCCCGCAGCCGGGTAACCGGACTGGGCAGAAGCTCGGGCCCGCTGCTGCGCGGCAAGCGTCATGGGAACAGTTCGCGTATGGCGAGTCGCCGGAGGACGGCGCGATCGGTTGGTATGACGTCGAGAGCGACCGCGATCGTCTCCGCGGGGTAACGATGGTCGACGTCGGGGACGTCGTGATCCAGGGAGCGGACGATCAGGGCAATTTCGCTCGCATGCGTGAGGCGGCAGACCGGATCGTCGGGCACGGCTGCGTCTTGGTTGCGGTCGGTGGCGATCACTCGATCAGCTTTCCGCTCGCGGCTGGGGTGGCGGCTCACCGTCGCCTCGAGATGGTGCACGTTGACGCGCACGCCGACTTCTGCGATCAATTGGACGGCTCCCGTCTCACCGGAGCGAGTCAGCTGCGGCGGATCACAGAGCTCCCGGACGTCATGGGTGTGAGTGCGCTCGGGCTACGAAACGTTGAACGCGAAGAGGTCGACGGCATGCGCGAGCTGGGGGTGAGGTTCGCGACCTCGCTCGATCTCATCGCTCGAGGTCCCGCAGCGGTGGTCAACGAGCTCGTGCCGATGTGTGACGCGATCTATGTGTCGATCGACCTCGATGTACTTGACCTCGGCCTCGTGCCCGGCACGACGCTGCCGGAGCCGGGTGGTCTGAGCTACCGCGAGCTGCGAGCAACGCTGGCCGCCATCGCGGGCCGCGGCCGAGTCGTGGCGTTCGACATCGCCGAGCTGAATCCGCCGGCGGACGGCTCGGGCGCGACGGCACGATTGGCGACTTGGCTGATCACTCATTTTCTGAGCGAGCTGTTCGAGACCGGGGAGGGGGGTGCCACGAGCACCTGAGCTCCCGAACGCGATCGCGCGTCAGTCGCCGGGCTCGGCGATGTCTCGGATGGTGATGTCGATCCGAGTCAGCTCGGCGCCCGTGAGCGCGGGGACCCGGCGGATGAGAAGATCGCGAAGCGCCTGCGCGATCTGCGTGATCGCGGGATTCCAGCCCACCACGAGCCGCACGGCGATGCTGAGCCTCACCGGGTGCGGCGGCTCCTGCGGGACCGGCTTCGCGGAGGCGAACACGACCCCGGGTACCCCGGCGGCAAGACGTTGCGCAACCCGGGCCACGGCGATATGACTGACGCGGGTCTCGCCGCGGGGACCCTCGATCAGGGTCGAGTCCGCCAGGAGCACGGCGAGTTCGCGGATCGCAAGCATGGTCCGGGCGGTGGCACCTCCCGGCATCGCGACCGGCTCACGCGCGAGCGCCTGCACGCCCGACCATTCGCGCCCAAGGCTCTCGAGCGCAGCCTGGCAGTAGGGGCAGCTCGCCTGATGCTCTGGGTCGGAGGCCGGCTCATGGTCGGCGACTTGGACCAGGAGCGATTCGAGCTCTGCGCCGCACGGCAGCTGTTCGGTGTATTCGCTCATCTCCACGTTGCCGTTTGCTTCAGGACGCCGAGGCGCGCGCGGTGAATGCGTCCCTTCACGGCCGGCACGCTGGTGTTGAGCACCTCGGCCAGCCGCTCGTAGGACAGTCCCTCGAATTCGCGGAGCACGAGCGCGGCGCGCTGGTCGGCGGGTAGTCCCACGATCGCGCGGCTGACCGCGCGCAGACGCTCGCGTTGCTCGAGGCTCTCGGCAGGGCCCGGGCCGAGCATCTCCGGATCCTCATCCTCGAGCACATCGGTCGGGTGCCGCGCGCCCAGCACGTCGAGGCACCTCCGGGTGACGATCCGGTACAGCCATGTGCTCACGGCGCTGTCGCGTCGAAACCTGCCCAGGCTCCGCCACGCACGGACGAACGTCTCCTGCGTGACGTCCTGCGCATCGGCCGGTGAGCCGAGCATGCGCAGCCCGACGCGATATACGGCGGGCTGATGGCGGCGGACGATAGCCTCGAACGCGGCGACATCGCCGTCTTGGGCAGCTTCAACCAGGATCCGGTCATCGGGCTGGCCGCTCACATCACGGCCGGCTCCGCGTCAAAGACCGATCGCGCTCAGCGCGAGCTGCTCTGCGAGCGCTGAATTCGCGCCTGCAATTCGGCGAGGTCGAGCTCGCCCTGCAGCACAGCGCCGACCGTGTAGAAGACGGCGGCGCCGACGAGGCACAGGACCGCGTCGCCGAAGTTGAACCCAATCCAGGCGGCCACGAACAGAAAGCCAAGTAGGCCCAGCTGTTGTTTGACATTCATCTCTATTGAAGCTCCCTTCTCTGCCGACGGTCGTATCCGGTCAGCGTGATGTTTATGGGCATGGCCGGCAGGTCGTGCTGCTCGAGCGCATCGGCCACTCTTTGCTGCGCGTCGCGCAGCGTGTCGGCGAGATCGCGGGCACGGCGAACGCTCAGATCTACCGAGAGGTCGTCGGTGGAATAGCGCCCGCGAGCCCCGGTGACCACCTGGTTCGTTCCCGCGGCCACCTCGGCGACGCGTTCGACGGCTCGCGGTTCGACGACCACCTCGCCGCGGCGGTCGCCGGTGTCAAGCGGCAGGTCGCGGCGGGCCAGGTACGGGCGCGGCAGTTGCTTGTAGGCCAGCCAGCCGAACACCAGGAACGCAAGCACCCCGGCACCGGCGATGATCGCGCGAGTAACGCCGCCGTCGACGTCGGCCGGCGTGAGGCCGCTCAGCCAGTTGTACGCGGTCCGGTACCCGCTGATCGAGTTGACCGTCGACGGCGAGACCTTGACGGCGAGCAGCACGAGCATCGCCCCGTACCAGATCAGCGCCAGCGCCAGAACGAGCGGCACGACCTGGCCGATTGCGGCCAGCACGGAGGTTCGCTCGCGGACGCGTTGCCGAGGCATCTAATCCACCCTTCCCCGCTCGGGGACATCGACGCGCGTGCGCAGTCCGAACGGCTCGGTGAGCGTCAGCAACTGCTCGCGAACCGAGCTCCGCACCTGCTCGGGATCCGACGACCGCGTGCGCCAGGCGCGAACCGACAACCGCGCGCCCACTTTTCGCTGTCGACGAACCTTAACGCGGACCTGCGTGACCCCACGGACCTGCTCGGCCAGGGCGCCGGCGACCTGCGCCAGCGGCCGACGACGAGCCGACAGAACCCCACGCTCCTCGCGGGCCAATGTCACCAGCCGTTCGCGCCGCCGCCCGAACAGGCCGACCAGCAGGAGCACGCCGATCGCGATCGCGCCCAGACCGCACAGCCCCGCGATCACTGCCGTCGATCCGGGCGCCTCCAGCTGCGCGAGCCAATCGCCGACCGTGTCGCGCAGCGACGAGAGATGCAGCAGCACCGCCAGTCGGCCCAGACTCGGGCCGCTGGTTCCGGTGCCGATGCAGAACACCGCCAGCACGATCCCAGCCGCGGCCAGCGCCAGCAGCGCCAGGAACCCGACCACGCGGACGATTGCGCGGGCTAGCAGGATCATGACGGCGACCCGTCGTCGGCCGACGGGCGGCCGCCGTTCGGCACCTCAGGCCGAGCCTCTGCCGCTGCCGCGGCCTCTGCCGCTGCCTCGGCGAGGATCTCCTCATCGCTGAGCACGCGAGCGAACTCGACGTTCACCGCGCCGACCTGATCCGCCAGGCCCTCGAGAGCCGCATGCGCCCGGACGCGACGTCGTACCTCATCGGCCAGCTCGATCAACGGCACGATCCCCGCGACCAGGCACAGGTCGACGGCGTACCGGCCGTCGGCCTGGGCGATCACCGACACGCCCCGCAATACGCCGGTGGGTTCATCGGCCGTCAGGTAGGACTCGCGCGGCCCCGCATCGACTCCGACCACGCCAGGCACGACCGCGGCCGCCTCGAGCGCGAGACGCCCGAGCTGCGAGCGCGACACGCCCCACGCCGGCGAAGGTGCAGCGGCTGGCGCCACTGTCGCCCTCACTGCACCCGCGTCGACTGCTCCGGCCCGTCGTCACCGGGGAAGTGCAGATCGTTGACCGACACGTTGACCTCGGTGACCGTCAGACCAGTCGTGCCCTCGATCCGCTTGATCACGTTCTCACGAACCGCCTGGGAAACCCGCGGAATCGACTCCCCGTACTCCACGACCAGGGTCAGATCGACTGCCGCCTCGCGCTCGCCGACCTCGACCGACACTCCCTGTGATCGCTCGTCGCCGACCCCCACGCGCTGCGTGACGTTGCCCAGCGTACGACTCATGCTGCCTCCGAGATCGTGCACGCCGCGCACCTCGCGCGCCGCCACGCCCGCCACCTTGGTCACGACCGTATCGGCGATCGTGGTCTGCCCGCGCTCTGAGTGCAGCGGCGAGTCCGAACTCGCCGAGCGGTCGCCTTCGCCGGCCGTCGCTCCCGACCTACGCCCGGTGCCTGTGCTCTCTTCTGCCATCGAGGACCTCCATCGAAGTTTGCTCTCTACAGCCTTGGACCGGCGATCTCGGAGAAAGTTCCGCCGTCGTGCTGTTTACGGACGGCCGTCGTCGTCGAGCGGTTGGAGGAACGCGGCACCGCGCACCAGTCCGCGGACGGCCGCGACCGCATCTCGGCCGTCCCTCGCCTCGGCTGTACGAACTGCGGTCGGTTGTGAATTATAAGAACGTCAACGTCGCCCACACGTCGTAGAAAGCCGTGCCGCCCGTCGATGCATTCGGCACCCAGATCTGCTTGACCGAGGGGCTGAACGGTTGATCGGAGTCACAGTCGAGCGTTCCGCCGATCCCCATCGCCAGCGGCGTGTGGATTGACGTCACATGAGTGTCAATAGGAACCCGGGCGATGCGATCTACGGCACCGCTGTTGTCAGCGCCGTTGGCGTACTCGCAGAACGTCTGAGGTGCACGGGGCCCGTCCTCTTTGTGAATCAGGACCCTGGGAAACAGGTGTGCCGAACCAGTCCGCCGGGAGAGAACGGCAGCCGCGACGGAGACCTTGCAAGGCGCCTGGGCAGCCGAACATGAGAATCGAACCTGTCCTCCAGCCGTGGTACCGACCGGCGAGCCAAGCGTCGCCGAGAACGTCGCCCAGACCACTGGCGCAGCACCACCTCGACTGACAAGCACGTTAGCCACTGCATACTCGGCGGCCGAAGCGCCGCCACCCGGGGGACCTTGCGGACCCTGCGGTCCCCGTGGCCCCTTCGGCCCCTCGGGCCCCTTGGGACCGGCGGGCCCGCTAGGGCCGGCGGGGCCGCGCGCCGCAGTCGCTGGGTACAGAGCGAGCTTGAAGGCCTTCTGTCCCTTACCGCACGCGACGTGGAGCCGAATGTTGAGATCGCCAATGCTCTCCGCCGGTCCGGTCTTCTGGTCACAAGCGCGTACAAATACCGGAGCTTTCGCCGCATGAGCCTTCGGCGAACGAGCGTCTCCTACCGTCGCAAACACGCTCACACCCACGAGGATCGCGGCACTGGCCGCCAGTAAGAACACTCTTGTCGCACGACGCGGCCTCACCGTGGTTCGATTCAGCAGACGTGGAATTAGCTTGCTCATCCTCATACCTCCGCGATTTGCCCTTAGAACACGTCACTTCCT
The DNA here is from genome assembly GCA_963831845.1 of uncultured Solirubrobacterales bacterium. Lineage (GTDB taxonomy): Bacteria > Actinomycetota > Thermoleophilia > Solirubrobacterales > Solirubrobacteraceae > Palsa-465. The sequence goes on from CAWHRT010000023.1 coordinate 218,753, forward strand.
GCGCGGCTCAGCTCCCATCGCATCAGCACGCGCGCGCTTGCACCGCAGCCCAAGCGGACGGCAGCCACGACGCGGTCCTCCCACCAGCGTGACCCCTTAACTCCGACAAGGAGACACAACGAACCGCACACCCCGGAAATCCTCCCATGGCCGGTCGCAGTCTACGCATGCGCCGTAGAGGGTCAAGCAGGCCACTCACCTTTAGTAGGGATAGGAAGGTTCCCGCCCGGGCAGCGAGCCGCAGCTCCGGGGCACTGCCGTTGGGCGGGATTTCGCGCCAAGCTCGCCGAGACCGCCAGCCGGGTGCGAGACTCCGGGTCCAATGCCATCACACGCGGATTTGCCCCGCGGCACCGTCACGCTGCTGTTCAGCGACATCGAGGGCTCGACCCGGTTGGTGATCCGGCTGCGCGATCGTTACGAGGATCTGCTCTTGCAACACCACCGGCTGCTCCGCGCGGCCTTCGGGGAGCATGGCGGGCGTGAGATCGGCACACAGGGCGATGCCTTCGTCGTGGCCTTCAGCCGGGCGAAGGAAGCGGTCGCGGCGGCGGTCGCTGGTCAGCGTGCTCTCGCTGAGCAAGACTGGCCCGATGGAGTGCGAGTCAAGGTCAGGATCGGCATCCATACCGGTGAGCCCTCGCTCGGCGAGGAGGGCTACCAGGGGCTCGGCGTGCATCGGGCGGCACGCATCTGCGCGGCTGGGCACGGCGGGCAGATCCTGTTGTCAAACGCGAGTCGTGAGCTGATCGAGGACGAGCTGTCCGACGATCTGGCCCTCGTTGACCTCGGGGAGAATCGGCTGAAGGACCTCGATCGGCCGGAGCGGATCTTCCAGGTGCTCTATCCGGGTGTCGCCCCGTCTTTCCCGCCGCTCAACACCGTGGACCCGGAGTCCGTCGACCCGCGCTCCGGTGAAGCGGCAGCGCGAGCGGAGCTGCGCATCGACCTCCTAGGCGGCTTTCGCGTCGCCGCGGGCGAGGTGACCGTGAGCGAGGCGGCGTGGCGGCTGCGCAAGGCGCGCGGCTTGGTAAAGCTCCTCGCCCTCACGCCGGAGCACAGCCTTCACCGTGAGCAGGCGATTGAGGCGCTGTGGCCTGACTGGGACCCGGCCGCGGCGTCCAACAACTTGCGCCAGGCGCTTTTTGTCGCGCGCCGTGCGCTGGACTCTTGCGGTGAAGATGGCGCGGCTCGGATCGCGCTCGCGCACGACGCCCTGACGCTCGCCACCGACCGGCTCCGCATCGACGTTGAGGAGTTCGAGGAGGCCGCCGAGGAGGCCGAGCGTGCCCCGAGCATCGAGCGCCACCGCGCGGCGATCGATCTCTACGGCGGTGAGCTCCTGCCTGAGGATCGCTTCGATGAGTGGGCGACCGCACGCAGGCGGGCGCTGCGCGAGCGCCATCTCAGCCTGCTGGTCGAACTCGCCCTGATGCTCGAGCAGGCCGGCGACTGGGCAGCGGCGGCCGCCGCGCTTCAGCAGGCGCTGCTGCACGAGCCGTTGCAAGAGCGCGTGCACCGCGAGCTGATGCGCATCTACGCCATGACCGGGCGCCGGCAACGCGGTCTGGCCCAGTTCCACTTGCTGCGCGAGTCCCTGCGTCGGGAAGTTGCGGACGAGCCCGAAGACGAGACCCGCCGTCTGTACCAGGACATCCTCACCCGGAGGGTGGGAGCGCAGGACGTAGGCGAGTCGGCGCCAGCGGCCCGCCGGGGCGACCCGGCGCCGAGGCTGCCCAGCAACCTTCCGCTCCAGCTAACCAGCTTCGTGGGGCGAGATCGTGAGCTCAGCGAGGTCGTCCGACTGGGACGCCGACATCGTCTGGTGACTCTGACCGGGCCGGGCGGGGCCGGCAAGACCCGCCTGTCGCTCGAGGCCGCCGCCGCGCTGTTCCGAGACACGCCCGACGGCGTGTGGCTCGTCGAGCTTGCCGGGCTCTCCGATGGGTCCCTTGTCCCACATGCCGTGGGTGAGGTGCTGGGCGTGGCGAGCCGCTCGACGCGTCGCCCGGAAGAGGCGATTGCTGCCCATGTGGGCCAGCGGCAGATGCTCGTCGTGCTGGACAATTGCGAGCACGTAATTGGCGCCAGCGCCCGGCTCGTCGAGGGTCTTCTGGCAGGCTGCCCCAACCTCCGGGTGCTCGCCACCAGCCGCGAGCCGCTGCATATCGCCGGCGAGGTCAACTGGCGCGTGCCCTCGCTCACGCCACCCGAAGCCGAGCGGCTATTTGCCGAGCGGGCCAGTGACGCCTCGTCGCGCTTCGCGCTATCGGAGGAGAACGCCGCCGCCGTGGCGGAGGTCTGCCGGCGGGTGGACGGGATTCCGCTGGCGATCGAGCTCGCCGCGGCCCGTGTCGGCGTGCTCGCGCCCGCGCAGATCGCCGAGCACTTGCGCGACTCCCTGAGCGTGCTGAGGGCGGGTCCACGAACTGCGCTTACTCGCCAACAGACGCTCACCGCAACGCTCGACTGGAGTCACGCGCTGCTCGACGAGGACGAGCTCACGCTGTTTCGCCGCCTCGGAGTCTTCGCCGCGAGCTGCGACCTCGATGCGGTCGAGTCCGTGTGTGAGGGCGAGCTCGACGTGCTCGGCCGACTCGTCGACAAGTCGCTCGTAGTAGTCGAAGAGCAGGACGCCGCCGCGCGCTACCGCCTGCTCGACATCATCCGCCATTACGCGCGCGAGCGTCTGGAGCAGGCCGGGGAGCAGAAGCGGCTCGAGGCGCGCCATCGCGCACACTACCTACGGCGGGCCGAAGCGCTCCAGCCGACAATCGATGAGCCCGGCGCTCGCCGATGGCTCGCGGGCGAGGCCGACGAGCTGCGGTGGGCGTTGCGCACCGCGCTGCGAACCGAGCGCGATGTGGCACTGCGGCTTGCTGGTGCCCTGTGGCGGTTTTGGCACGATCGAGGGGACCGCAGTGAGGGCGCACGCTGGCTGGAGGACGCGCTGAGCGCGGCGCCCGAGCCGTCGGCGCCGCGCGCCCGAGCGCTCCACGGACTCTCGGTGCTCAGCCTGCGCCGCAGCGACCACAGTCGGGCGCTTGGCACCGCCCGCGAGGCGGTTGCCTTCTTCAGAGAGTCGGGCGACCGTCGGGCTCTTAGCGAGGAGCTGCATTACCTCGGGACGATCGCATGGGTGTTCTCGGACTATGACGGGGCGGAGCGCTGGTGCAAGGAAAGCCAGGCGATCGCCGAGCAGGCGGCCCAGCCGGCGATCGTCGCCTCGGTCATCCACACACTGGGCGTGATCTCGGCCTCCCGCAGCGACGCGGCGACAGGTTGCGAGCTGATCGCGCGGAGCATCGAGCTCCTGCGCGCGCTGCCGCAGCCCGGCGAGCCGCTGCTGCTGCCGGTGGCGCTCGGCTTCGGGCGCATTCAGCGCGAAACCGGCGGGCTGCCGCGGCTGTTCCTCGAGCAGACGTTCGTGACGGCGCGCCGCGTAACGCCGGCCGGCGCGGTCGCCTACGCGCGTTGTGACCTCGCCGCGGCCGAGCGCGACGCGGGCAACATTGCCGGCTCCCAGGCGCTGGTCGAGGAGTCCCTTTCGCGGTTCCGCGAGCTCGGCGACGGGCTGGGCGCCGCGCAGGCACTGAGCCAGCTTGGCAACCTGCTCTCCGCCGGGGGCGAACCCGAGCAGGCGCGGGAGCGCCACGAGGAGAGTCTCGCGCTGCGCGAGGCGGCGGACGACGCGCGCGGAATTGGCCTCTCGCTGCTCGCGATCGCGGTGGCCGCCGCCCGAGCCGCGGAGTCCGGCCGCGCGTGGGCGAGTGCCGAGCGGGCCCTGTCCCTCTTTGATCGAACCGACGACGGTCCGGGCCGTGCATCTGCCGTCATGCAGCTGGGATATCTGGCCGCCGACGCAGGCCGGCTACAGGAGGCCTGGGAGCTCCAGGAGCGGGCGCTCGTCCTGTGGCGGGAGTTCATTCCTCACACAGCCTGGTGCAGCGCCATCCTGCTCGAGCTGGCCCGGCTCGACGCCGCGCTCGGCGAGCCCGAGCGCGCACCGGGGCGCTTTCGAGAGGCCGCGGAGATCTTCGCCCGAATCGGTGATCAGGTCGGCCTGGCGTACTGCCAGCAGGTGCTCCGGGCGTGATAAATCCGGCGCTAACGCCGGACTAACGCCTCGACCCTAACTTCGCCTCTCCAGTTCAAGTGACCAGAGGAGCAGACGATGACCAGTGGCCAGGTTGCGGAGCCGCCCGCTTTCGGAGAGGCGACCGTGCAGGAGTTGCGCACCGCGCTACGGGGCGAGCTCGTGTTGCCGGGCGATGCCGCCTACGATGACGCGCGCGGCGTCTGGAACGGATTGATCGATCGCCGGCCGGCGTTGATCGTGCGCTGCACCGGGGCTAGCGATGTGATCGCCGCCACCGGCTTCGCGCGCAGCGAGGGCCTGACCGTGGCCGTCCGGGGCGGAAGCCACAACGTGGCGGGGAACGCGACCTGCGACGGAGGCATCGTGGTTGACCTCTCGCCGATGAAGGGCGTGCGTGTCGATCCCGAAGCGCGCACCGTCCGCGCCCAGGGCGGGCTCACCTGGGGCGAGCTCGACCGCGAGACGCAGGCATTCGGCCTCGCGACGACCGGCGGCCTCGTGACCTCTACCGGGATCGCCGGGTTTACGCTCGGCGGTGGGATCGGCTGGCTCATGCGCAAGCATGGCCTGGCGTGCGACAACCTCATCTCGGCGGACCTCGTAACGGCCGACGGACAGACCGTGCGCGCCAGCGAAACCGACAACCCGGAGCTTCTGTGGGGGTTGCGCGGCGGCGGCGGCAACTTCGGCGTTGTCACCGAGTTCGAGTACCGACTGCACCCGGTCTCGCAGGTGTTCGGCGGGCTCGTGGCGTGGCCGGCGCAGGCCGCCGACGAGGTGCTGCGCTTCTGGCGCGACTGGGTTCGCGACACGCCGGACGAGCTCTGCACGATGGCGGCGTTCTTGTACGCGCCCCCCGAGCCGTTCGTTCCGCCGGAAGTGGTGGGAGCCCCGATCGTTGCGATCGCGTGCTGCCACCTCGACCCCGAGGGCCGAGCCGAGGACGACCTGCGGCCCCTGCGCGATCTGGCCCCCGCGGTCGATGCTCTCGGACCGATGCCCTACCAGGCGATTCAAGGCATGTTCGACGGAGGCGTGCCGCGCGGCTCGCGCAACTATTGGCGCTCGGAGTACGTTGACCGGCTCACCGACGAGGCGATCCAAGCGATTCTCGCCCATTCCGACGGGATCCCGGCGCCGCTTGGACAACTTCACATACATCAAATGGGCGGAGCGATGAGCCGCGTGCCGGCGGGCGCGACAGCGTTCGGAAACCGGGACGCCGGCTTCCTCATGAACTACATCGGGCTCTGGCTCGACCCGGCCGAGGACCGGACGAACACAGCGTGGGTGCGCGCGGCGTCAGACGCGATGGAGCCTCACGGCACCGGCGCGCGATACGTGAACTTCCTTGCCGACGAGGGAGAAGCGGGCGTCCGCTCGGCCTACCACAGGAACACATACGCGCGCCTCCAGAATCTGAAGGCACAGTTCGACCCAACGAACTTCTTCCACCTCAACCAGAACATCACGCCGGCGGATCCCTCGTTTACTGGGTAAGCCCGAGTTGCTTTGCCTGAAGAGCGGCGTCCCAGAAGGCGGAGATCGCGCTCAGCCGGTCGCCGTCCCACTTGCTGGTCTGGCCGAACTCGATGTCGAACGCCTTCCCCGTCGGGGGAATCACGTTGCCGTCGGGAAGCGTCATCTCGCCGGTGAAGGTCCCCGTGGCGTGGGTGACGACGGTGATCCAGTCGCCGCTTCCGAACTGGATCGGGTACGGGGTATGGACGTGCATGTCGGGGAAGCTCCGCAGGAACTGCTGCATCGCTGCGGCGTGCGCTTCCCGTCCATAGACCGGCTCGGCCAGCCCGGTGATGAACGCGATCATGTCTGGATGGTGGACAGCGTCCACCGCTTTGAAGTCGCGGGCGTTGAAGGCCTCGTCGCCCTTCGTCATGAGTTCGAGCAGGTGCGCGGTCCGGTTGCTGGTGGCACTGGTGGTAGCCATGAGGGCTCCTCTTGTTCGGCGGCCATGAATTTGGAGTCTACCCAAAGTTTAGTCTCAGGTCAAATATTTGCTATCTTCAGCACATGACCGAGACCGGGTTGCGCGAGCGCAAGAAGGCGCGCACGCGCCGCGTGATCGCCGACGCGGCGGCGCGGCTGTTCGCCGAGCGCGGCTATGAGCAGGTCGCGGTCAGCGATGTTGCGCGCGAGGCCGAGGTCTCAGAACAGACCGTCTACAACTACTTCGCGACCAAGGAACTCCTGGTAACGGACTACGACCAGGAGGTCCAAGACCAGCTCTGCCGGCTGATCCGGACGCGAGCACCCGGCACCACCCCAGCGGCCGCCATCCGGGAGTTCGCGCTGGACGTCGTCGAGGGGATCCGCCGCGTTCCCGCCGAGCAGTGGCGTGGTGAGCTCGGCTACCTCGCCGCGATCAGCCCGACCGTCCACCGGCTTTCGCTCGAGATGTCAGACCGACAGGCGGACGCGATTGCCAGCGCGATCGGCGAGACCGGAGAAGTTGGGCCAGAGATCGCCAAGCTGCAGGGAATCGCCCTCGCGAGCGTGTTCCAGATCATCATCAGCGAGGCTGGGCGACGCACCCGCGAGAACCAGAGCCAGGGAAGGATCGCCGATGAGCTCCGCCCGGCGATCGAAGCGATCATCGACGAGCTCGACCGCTGGCTTACCCCCGCTGCGAAATGAGCACTTCGCAGATCAGGGCGTCGGCGGACCGAGTAGCAGCTCGGTCCGGTACTTCGGGGCGAGTGCGACCGCCTTGGCGATGAATGCGCGCGAGGCGGGATCGTCGAGCGCCGGTGGAGCCTCGGTTCGGTGCGCGACCGCCACGCCGATCTCCTTGAAGAACTCTTCCTGGCCTGCGGGCGAGCAGAGACACAGCAGCCTCGCGGGCCGTTCGGAGACGTTCTTGAACACGTGCGGGGCGTTGGCGGGCACATTGATCGTGTCCCCGGCCCTTGCGACGGCGCTGACGCCGCGGAACGTGAGCTCGATCTCGCCGTCGAGGATCGTGAACATCTCCTCGAAGTCATGGCGGTGGGGCGGCGGCCCGCCACCCGGCGGGACGTGCATGTCGATCAGCGTGTAGCGCCCAGCGGTGTCGGCGCCGGACACAAGGATGGTGTAGGTATCGCCGACGACGCCGAGGTGAGGTAGCGATTCATCGGTGTCGGGACTCACGTGCGTCAGCACCCGCCCGGGGTCATCGGCAGGAATAGGTCCTGGCGGCTTGTACTCAGCGGGCGAGGTGTCGTTCATCGGCACTCCTCTGTCGGGGGCTAAGCGGTGGAAATCGTCCGCTTAGCATCGTGAGCCTACCTCACGCGAGCCCTGTGCCCGAGCCGGCCGTGCGGGCGGGCGGGCGGGCGGGCGGACATGGACAACGTCCCACTCGACCCTGGTCGCGGCGACCTTGGGACGTTGGTCACGCCCCACGCGGGTAACGTCCCAGGCTGTCCGCCGGAGGCCTCGAGTGGGACGTTAATCACGCGACTGAGAGGCGCTTGACGACCCGGGCCCTGCCGGATCCGGTTGCCGGGCTCCGGCGCCGCCAGGGCACTCCGGAACAACTCGATCTCGGCCGTTCTACGGCAGCTGCGTTCTCAGCCAGGAACGTCGACTCGCAGACCTCGCGACGTGGGACGATCCCCGGCATGTCTGAAGCACCGTCAGAGACACGGCGCGTCGCGCGGCCACTGCGAAGTGACGCAGCAGCCAATCGCGAACGCATCCTCGCGGCCGCCACGATCGTCGTCAGGCGCGACGGCGAGAGAGTGCCGATGGCGACGATCGCCGACGAGGCTGGCGTCGGGGTCGGGACCCTTTACCGCCACTACCCGACGCGCTCGGCGCTCTTGCTGGCTCTGACGCTGCGCTCGTTTGGCCGTGTTCTGAAGCACGCGCGCGCCGCCGCGCTGAGCGACGAGCCGGCCCCTGCCGCACTCGAGCAATTCTTCGAACAGACGATCTCGACCCGCAACGAGCTCATCCTTCCCCTCCACGGCGGCCCCGTCATCCACGACGAGAAGATCGTCGCGGTGCGAACCGAGATCAGGAACCTGCTCGAACAGGTCCTCGCCCGCGGACGCCGCGATCGAACGCATCCGACCAGACGCCAACCCCACTGACATCATCATCACCGGCGCGATGCTCGCCCAGCCACTACCGCTAGCACGTGACTGGGACCAACTCGCCCGCCGGCAGGCCAGAATCTTCGTCGCAGGTCTCGTTGCCACCGACCCACCACTCCCCGGCTCGCCACCCACCCGTGGAAGTGATTGTCGTGGAGATCCAGACTGAGGCTGATGACCGCCGTGCGGTTGCGAGAGTGGAGTCCAGGTGACGCGGCGGCGATCGCGCCGGTGGTTGACGATCCTCAGGTAGTGAGGTGGTCGCATATAGCGGAGCTCGGCGCCGAGCGCTGGATCGCCCAGCAACGCGAGGGTCGGCGCGGACCGTCGATGGCGGTCTGTGAGGTCGGCGACGATCGCGTGCTCGGAAAGGTCGCACTGCGCCTGCCGGGCAAGGCCTCGCCGGCGACCAGCTGCGCCGCGATCTGTGCCGATGATCGCCCGGTCGGCGAGCTCAGCTACTGGGTGCTGCCTCGGGCACGCGGGCGCGGGATCGCAACTTCGGCGGTGTTCGCGATGTTGGACGTCGCGCGCCAGATCGATGGCATCCGCTCGGTGGTTCTCGATATCGAGACCGACAACATGCCCTCGATCCGCGTTGCCGAGCGGGTCGGCGCGACACGTCGACGGCCAACGCGAGTCGAGCGCGACCGACGAGGAGTCCCTCGCACGCTCGCCGTGTTCGTCGTCACCCTTTGAGCGCGACTAGGGCACGGTCAGCGCGCGGTCGACGCCGTTGTCGCGGAGTCGTTTCCGCGGCGGGATCATTGATGTTCTTGTTTGCGCGATTTACCGAGCGCGCCCGCCAGGTCGTGGTCCTGGCTCAGGATGAGGCGCGGATGCTGCGGCATGACTACATCGGCACCGAGCACATCTTGCTCGGCCGACGACGGTCGCGGCGCCGCGCGGGACTCGCTCGCCGGCGATCGATAGGGCATGGTTCGGCGGGCTGGGGGTGGTCCTGGACGAGTTGGCCGGTGAGATCCGCCGCCTGCACGATCAGGCGCGCGCTGATGACCCGCTCGCCCAGCAGCTCGATGTGCTCAACCAGGCCAGAGAGCAGGCAGTCGAGCAGGTTGCGCAGCTGCGAGCCCAGGAGCGCAAGCTTCGAGAGCAAACCGAGGCCCGCACGTGTGCTGCCCCTCGCTACGCTGCCGTGCGGTGCAGATGAGGGTTGTCATCCTGCGGTCGGGCTGGGGTGTGTTAGCCGGACTATCGGCAGCCATGGTCGTTGCGCCGGCGCTTGGCGCGTCTGCGTCCGCGGGGCTGCGGCTCGATCGGAGCTTCGGTGGGGGGCGGGGGTTCGTGACGACGCCGATCCGGGGGACGGCTGCACTCGCGTACGGCGCGATCGCGACGGACGGCGGACGGATCGTCGTCTCGGGGCAGGCCAGTCCGCCGTCCGGCGATGGTCAGCTCCTCGTCATGCGTTACTTGCGCAACGGGCGACTGGACCGGAGCTTCGGCGTGCGCGGGGCTTTTAGGTCGGCGTTTCCGGTGGCCGATGGTCCGTTCATCGCGACGGCGATCGCCCGGGACCGAAGGACGGGCAAGCTGGTGATCGCCGGCGGGTACGGCCAAGGGTCGATGCTGGTGATGCGCCTTGACGCAAATGGGCGGCTCGACCGGACGTTCGGGGCACGCCGCAGCGGCCTTGCGAAGCTCGCCGTCGGCGGGATCGCGAACTCACTCTCAATCCAGGCCGACGGACGCATCCTGGTCGGTGGTTCCAACGCGAATCGCAACGGCCGTCCCTTTGTCGTGGCGCGCTTGGAGCGCGACGGCGTGCTTGACCGCACGTTCGGGGGTGGAGGGATCGTCCAGGCGTTGTTCTGGAAGCCGAAGGCTGCATCCAGCGCTGGCGTCAACGGCCTGGCGCCGACCGCTGACGGAGGTGTCATCGCCTCCGGGCACATCGACTACATCGGCGGGAGTGGAGGGGGCAGCGGAGGGCACGGCAGCGCCGGCGTCTTTCGTCTGACCCGAACGGGTCGCCCCCTGCGGTCCTTCGGCACCCGCGGGCACACGCAGATCACGATTTTCGACCGCGCTCACGTCCCCCAGTCGTGGTATCCGTGTGCGATGACCGTCGATGGCAGCGGCCGGATCACGGTGACCGGTGGCGGAGGCACGCACCGCTCTGCGCTCCTGACCGCCAGACTGACCCGACGGGGCGCACTGGACCGCTCCTACGGCCGCGCCCGGAACGGTCGATCGATGACACCTGGCATCGGCGGCAATGCGATTACGACGTGCGGCGTCACGTCCACGCGAGCGGGTGAGGTGACTGTCGGCGTGCAGTCCAAGCTGGCTCAGTTGCGGCCCAACGGGTTGCCGAACACGCGGTTCGCGCGCGCAGGAGTGTTCACTATCGGCAAGCCAAAGCACGTGTTCATCAACGCGCTCATACGTTCGGGGTCCCGACTCGTGGTCGCAGGATCCTCGGGCAACAGGCTGTATCTCGGACGCTACCTGTTGCCAGTCGGGCGCCGGCGCTAGCCCGCTCATGAGCGCCGCCGGCAGCGAGCAGCCGACGAGCCTGCCGCGGCGACGTACAGGCGCCGTCGTGGTGCTGTCGCTCGTCGTGGCGGTCGTGCTTGGCGACTCGGGCGTGGTGACGCTGGCGTTGCCGGAAATCCTGCGTGACTTCGGTGCTCCCGTTGGGCAGGTCGCCTGGGTGCTGATCGCGTTCAACCTCGTGCTCGCTGTGGTCGCGGTGCCGGCGGCCCGGATTTGTATGCGCGGGGATCCGGCCACGGCGACCACTTTCGGCCTGATCGGGTTCGCGGCGGCGACGACTGTGTGCGCGGCGGCGCCGTCGCTCGCGGTGTTGATCGCTGCACGGGCGGTCCAGGCGGTGGGGGGCGCGCTGGTGATCGTCGGGAGTCTCGAGCTTCTGGTCAAAGCCTCCGGGGCCGAACGCGCGGGAGCGCAGCGGTGGGTGGCGGCAGGCATTGCCGGGGCGGCGGTCGGTCCGGTGGTCGGGGGGCTGTTGACGTCGGCGTTCTCCTGGCGGTCGATCTTCGTGGTGCAGATCCCGATAGTGCTGCTGGCGCTGCCCACGGCAATCGCGCTGCGGGATCGGGCGGCGAGCAGCCGGGGGAAGATGGACACGTCGCCGGATCGGCCGCAGGTGCTGGCCAACCTGGCGTTGGCGCTGCTGTCGGCAGCGCTCACGGCGGCGCTGTTCCTACTGGTGCTGCTGCTCGTGGACGGGTGGCGCAACTCGCCCGCGGTGGCTGCAGTCGCCGTCACGGCGGTGCCGGTGGCAGCGCTCGCGGCTGGACCGCTGTTTCGGAGCGTGCGCGCCGGCACCCGATCAGAAGCGGTCGCTGGGTCCGTGCTGATCGCCGGCGGCCTCGTCGGTCTGGCGCTCCTGCCGAGCGCGAAGCTTGCCTGGACGATCGCCCCGCAGGTGCTCGTCGGCCTTGGTCTCGGGCTAGCGGTGGACTCGCTCACTGCGGCCGCGCTGCGCGACCGGGTCCCGCGCGCGCTTCACGGGGGCTGGACGATCGCGGCGCGGCATGCGGGCGTGGTCGTCGGCCTTGCGATCCTCACGCCGATCTTTACCGCCGACCTGCGCCATGCCGAGACGCCGGCCAAAGAGGCGATCGCGAGCCTCGTGCTCGATGCGCGGCTTCCCGCCTCCACCAAGCTCGACCTCGCCGACCAACTGGGAAGCCGCCTGTCTGCCGAGAGCGGCCGGATTCCCGACCTTCGACCAGCGTTCAAGGCGCTTCGGCTGCCGGCGGCGCAGGCGACCACCGCCCAGGCCCTCGAGGTCTCCCTTGAGGATCAGCTCAAGCGCGCCGCGACGCGTGCGTTCCGCACCGCTTTCCTCGTTGCCGCCGGACTCGCGCTGCTGGCGCTGGGACCCGCGCTCGCGCTGAGCGATCGGAGCCGCTCATGAGGAGGCTCGCTTTGCCGCTGATCGCCGTGCTGCTCGTCGGGGCAGTCCTCGGCGTTCAGGTCGCCGCAGGCGGCGGCCATTACGTTCCGCGCCGGCCGGCCGACCCGTGCGTCCCGCGCCCGGTTCCGCCGATCGGGGCGCGACTCGAACCACTCGCCGAGCAGATCGTCCTGCTCGGCCTCGACGGCGCCGCGTGCCGGCTCGGCATCTCCCGCGAGCGGCTCGTGCTCGCGCTCGCCGACCCCCGCTCACTCGACCCCCGCGCTCCCGCGGCGCTCAAGGCTGGCCTACGCGACGCCGTGGACCGCCTCGACCGCGAGGGCCGCCTACCCAAGGTGTCCCAGCTCCTTCCCGAGGCGCTCGACCAATCCGATCTGCCCGGGATTGCCAAGACGATCATCGAAGCGATCCCGGCCGGGTTCGTCGACAACGCTCTCCCGACCGCGCCGGTCCTGCGCCGGACCATCGACGAACTCGACGTCACGCGGCTGCTGCACCAACTCAATGACCCCAGCCAACTGGACTCCGCAATCCAGTCAGCGATCCTCCAAGCCGCGCTGCACCAGATCCTCGACCGCCTGCACCCCTAGAACTGATTCGGGCTCGGCGGCTCGTCTCCAGGCGGGCGGCCGAGTTTGCCTCTCGCGACAGCGGTGGCCAGCTCGGCGCGCGACCGGATTCCCAGCTTGCGATAAACCCGCGCGAGGTGAAACTCGATCGTCTTCGGGCTCAGGAACAGCTCGGCCGCCACCTGCCGACTCGTCGCCCCGCTCGCCAGCGCCAGTGCCACCCGCGCCTCTTGGGCTGTGAGATGGTCGGAATCGTCGGCTCGCCGCCGCCGCGCCCCGGCGGCTCGCAGCTCCGCCGTGGCGCGCGCGGACCACGGCGCCGCCCCGAGCCGATCGAACACGTCGAGCGCCGCCCGTAGCCGCTCCCGCGCACTCGCGCGTTGGCGCCCGCGGTGCAGGCGCGCGCCAAACGCCAGCAGGCTGCGGCCCACCTCGAACGGCGAACCTGCGGAGCGCAGATGCTCGAGCGAGCACTCGAACCGACGCTCGAAGTCCCGCGCCGCGACCACGCCCTCGCAACGCTCGGCGAGGCCGCTCGCGAGGCGAGCTGGGCTCGCCTGGGCCCGGGCCGAGAGATCGGCGGTGAGCGCACGGGCGTCGTCCATGCGCTCGACCCGCACGTATGCCTCCACGAGATCAGGCGCGAACGGCACCCTCAAGGGATCCTCCAGCCCTGACTCCGAGGCGATCCGTGCGGTCTCCTCGAGCTCATCGACAGCCTCCTCGGTGCGGCCGAGTCCCAGCTCCAGGAAGCCGAGCACGGCACGAGCCCTGATCGTCGCCCCGAGGTAGCCCGGCGGGTCGGCGATTCGCAGCGCCCAGCCGACGGCAGCTCGCGCCTGGCTTTCCTCGCCCCTCGCGGCGTGGACCTGCCCGCGCATCGTCAGCGCGATCGAGAGCGGGCCTCCTTTGCCGAAGTCGTCGGCGATCGCCACTGCCTCCTCGGCCGCGCGCTCTGCGGCCTCCCAGTCGCCAAGGCCGAAGGCCGAGTCGGAGAGCAGGAGCTGGGCGTAGCGTCGAAGCGTGGTGCTGCCGGCCTCGCGCGCCAACGACACGAGGGTTCCGAGCTCACGGCGCATCTCCGCCTCTTGGCCGAGGCAGTGCCGTCCGCTGAACCCGAAGGCGATTGACTGGGCCGCCGGGGTAAGCGGATTGACCTCGGTCAGAAGCGGGCTCGCCCGGTCCAACGCATTCCTCGCGTCGTCGTACTCCGCCCGCAAAGCGAGCGACAGCCCAAGCATCGCCAGCACCTGACAGCGAACCATGGCGGGCGCGGCCGCCGGTAGCACCTCCGCCGCCCGTCGCGCCGAGGCCAACGCCAGCCGGCAGTCGGATGCCACGATCGCGGCGAGCGCAGCGTCGGCGTGGAACGTCGCGGCCAGGGCGGGTTCGATCGCGACTACCGCCTCGGCTTCGTCGGTGAGCACCGTGTAGTTCGTCAGTGCCGGTCGGCCGGCGCCCGTGAGCGTCACCATCGCCAGCAGGTGCCGCGCGCTGGCCCGCGCCCTTGCGTCGCTCATCTCGGTTGCCGGCTCGAGCAGCGCTGCCGCGCGGGAGTAGGCCGCGCCGAGGGCTGCCGCCAGCCCGGCCCCGAGGAGGCGCTGCGAGCGCCCGTCGCCGGGCTCCGTGGCCTGAGCCGCCCGCTCAAGCGCGTCCGCCGCAACGGAGTGCGCGCCGCGCGCCGTCGCGCGCGCCGCGGCCTGATCAAGCGTGGCCGCCACGGCGGGATCCGGCCCGACCGCGGCGGCCGCGAGGTGCCAGGCTCGAGCGTCTTCGTCCGTGTGGTTCCCGAGCGCCCGATGGGCGCGGCGCCTTTCCGCTGGCGCCGCACCTTGGTACACGACCGCGCGAAGCAGGGGGTGAGTGAAGGTGATTGTGTCCGTCCCGAGCGCCACGAGGCCACTCCCCTCAGCGTCCTCCAAGGCTCCGGCGGGAATCTCCAGCTCGCGGCAGGCGGCCACCACCGGCGTCAGGGCTTCACTCGACGATGCGGCGGCGACGAGCAGCGCCCGCCGCGCATCGGTTCCCGCGGCGGCAGCTCGCTGCGAGAACGCCTCGCCCAACACCCCCTCGGGCGCGGGCAGCGGCGCGAGCGGTGCCCGCCCTTGCCGCTGCTCCTCCGTGAGCATCCGCGGTAGCTCCCGCAACGCCAGGGGGTTACCCACGGCGGCGGCAAGAATTTGCTCTGCAGCCTCGCTCGCAAGCTTCAGCGGTGAGTCGCGCAATACGGCACGGGCCGCCTGCGGATCGAGCTCAGCGAGCTCGAGCTCGTCGGCGATCCGCGTGCGCAGTGCGGCTTGGGGGTCAGCAGTGCGCGCAGCAGCAAGCAGGCCGATCCGGTGATCGACGAGCCGCCGCGCCGCAAAGCCGAGGCACTCCGCGGAGGCCGAGTCGAGCCACTGAGCGTCGTCGACAACGACGAACACCGGGCGGGCCCGCGCGACGCCACGCACCAACCCGAGAAACCCCGCGTAGGCGGCGAGTCGGTCGGTGGGACGGCTGACCGGCTTCAGCGCCAGCGCGGTCGCAAGCGCGTCGGCCTGAGGCTCAGGCAGGCCCGACATCCCCTCCACGAGGGGCGCGGCGATCTCTCCAAGGGCAGCGAACGGCAGCTGCGCCTCGGCTTCCACGCCCGTCGCTCCCAGCACCAGCATGTCGCGGGCGGCACCGCGGGCCGCCTCAAGCAGGGCCGTCTTGCCGATGCCGGGCTCCCCGAGCACGATCAGGGCAGCGCCGTGCCCGCGTCTCGCTCGCGCCAGGAGCTCCTCAATTCGGTCCAGCTCGGCTGTGCGCCCGTGCAGCACCGTCAAAAAAACCTAGATCACGCGTGCCACCACCACAAGGGGGCGCTGCTCGACGCATCACGTCAGTGGTGGCGGTCGAAGTCGGCCGGCCAGGGCAGCGGGAACAGATCACGGTAGGGACGGGCGTTCGCGATCACCTCGGCGAAGGACGGACGTTGGGCAAGCGCGCGGTAGTACCGGGTCACCTGGGGATGAGCGCCCTCGTCCCACGGATGGACGGCCAACGCGTAGAACAGACCCGGTGCGGCCGCGCAGTCGGCAATCGTGAACGTGTCGCCGGCGAGGAATTCGTGCTCGGCCAGCTGCGTCTCGAGCATCCCGTACGCCATGTCGAGCCGCTCGTGAGCCCGCTGCACCACGCGGTCGTCGAAGCGCTCCTCGATCGTCTCGGAAACGATTGCCTGGACGGAGTCGGAGACGTACTGGTCGCAGATGCGGTCCCACAAGCGAGCTTGCAGCGAGGGCACCAGGCGCGCGCCGGCGACGTGCTCGATGATGATCGAGGTCTCGCCGATTACCTGGTCGCCGTCGCGCAGCACCGGGATCGACGCCGGCGGCCACAGCCGGGCCAGCTCGGCTCGGTCGAAGTCACGCTGCTCCTCGAGCACGTCGTACGCGACGCCCAGCTCGTTGAGCGCGACCAGGACCTTCTGGCAGTAGAGCGCGAAGGGGTGTTCGTAGAGGATCAGCATCTCGTCGCCTTTGAGTCGGTTATGTGTTCAGCAGCACAGACCGTTGGCTACCGCGAAGCTCATCGCACCAGTTAGGCTGGGCGGGCACAACCGGTGGCCGATCAGGAGAGAGTGCGATGACTGGTGTGCAGAGCGTGGTCGGGACGCTTCGGGGCGCGATTGACGGGATGGTGTCGACGCCCGGCGAGGAGGCGTATGACGCGGCGGTTTCGATCTGGAACGGGGTTATCGAGCGGCGCCCCGCGGTGGTTGCCAGCTGCACGAGCAGCGGTGATGTCGCTGCCTCGCTGGCGTTCGCGCAGGACCACGGGGTTGGCAGTGCGCAGGTGGTTCATCAGTGACCGACCCCGGCGTGGCCGGGCTAACGCTCGGCGGCGGCTTTGGCTGGCTGAGCCGGCTTGCTGGGCTCACATCGGACAACCTCCTCGCCGCCGAGGTCGTCACCGCTGACGGCCGCGTGTTGCAAGCGACGACCGGCGAAAATGAAGACCTGTTCTGGGCGCTTAGGGGTGGCGGCGGGAACTTCGGCGTCGTTACGTCTTTTGAGTTCAACTTGACGCCAGTTGGTCCGCTTGTCCATCTCGGCATGTTCTTGTACCCGCCCGAGCAGGGCGGCGACGTCTTTCGCTTTGCCCGCGAGTACGTCAAAGGCCTGCCCGATGGGTGCGGTGCGTTTCTGGCCGGCCTGAGCGCCCCGCCGGAGCCGTTCGTGCCAGAGGAGCATCACCTCGCGCCGGTCTACGCCTTCGCGATCGTCGGATTCGGAGACGCCGAGTCCCATGCCGGGCTCATAGAACCGGTCCGTGAGGCGATACCGCCGCTGATTGAGCTCGTCACGCCGATCCCCTACACCGCGCTTCAGCAGATGTTCAACGCGTCCGCGCCCTGGGGCATCCCTTGCCTACGAGAAGGCTGTCTACCTCGACGAGCTCAGCGACGCGGCGATCGAGGTGATCTTGGAGCACCAGCCCACGAAGGCCTTCCCGCTCTCGTTTTTGCCGATCTTCGTCCTCGGCGGCGCCTACAGCCGGGCGGCCGATGACGCTACCGCTTTCGGCGGGGCCCGGTCCCACACTTACATCGTGAACATCGCGGCTGCCGCTCCGACCCCGGAACTCTACGAGAGCGAGCGGACGTGGGTGCGAACGTTCTGGTCGGCGCTGTCGCCGCATGCCGTCGGTGTCGGAAGCTACGTGAACTTCATGACCGAACCCGACGAGGACCGCGTTCGTGCCGCCTACGGGCCGCAAAAGTACGAGCGGCTGGCACAGATCAAGGCACGCTATGACCCTGACAACGTGTTCCACCTAAACGCCAACATCCCCCCGGCAGCGTGAACCGCTGACGAGGTGCAACTGATGTTTCTCCGAAAATATCGACCAGCGAGCGCTCTATCGCGGCGCGCTGTCGAGCTCAACGCGCATGGTGCGGGTCGCGGTGCCGGCGAGCGGATGGACGTGGCTGCCGAAGCGCACGTATAGCGGGCCGTCGAGGGGGTCCTTGTCGACGACCTTGAAGCGCATCCCGGGCGCGATCCCCTTCTTGGAGAGGAAGCGCAGCAGCTCCGGGTTCGAATCAGACACCCGGGTGAAGATGCCGGTTGCCCCGGGTTCGACCAACTGCAGACTCACGGTCGGATTCTGGTCAACGGTTCCGTCGCGCCTCGGGATCGGGTCGCCGTGGGGGTCGCGGGATGGATCGCCGAGCTTGGCCGCGATCAGGTCCGAGACCTCGGTCGAGACCGCATGCTCGAGGATCTCCGCTTCTTCGTGTACGCGATCCCAGGGCATGCCGAGCGCCTCGGCCAGGTACAGCTCGAGCAGGCGGTGGTGGCGGATCACCTCGAGCGCGATTCGCTCGCCGCTGGCGGTCAGGTGGACGCCGCGGTAGCGCTCGTGCTGCACGAGTCCGAGCTCGGCGAGCCGCGTCACCATCGCCGAGGCGGACGCCGGCGCGACGCCGAGCCGCTCGGCGATCGCCGAGATCGAGGCGCCGCCGTCGCTGCGCTCGGAGAGCGAGTAGATCGCCTTGGCGTAGTCCTCGACCGCCGCAGACCGCTGCGCCTCGAGCGCAGCCATTAGACGCTGACCAGCAGGCTGGTCGCATACATCAGAGCGAGCCCAGAGACCAGCCCGCCGACGGCGAGTGGGTGCAGCAGCCGTCCTTGCCGGTCGCGCACGCTTGGCGCGATCTGGACGACGACCTGCGCGATCGCGCCGGCGCCCAGCCCGAACAGGAACGCGGCGAGGGTTGGGTCGAAAGCCGAGGCGCCAATCCAGGCACCGACGATGGCGGGCGCGCCGGCGAGCACCCCGAGCAGCGCTAGGCGCGCGATCGTCGACTTACGCGCGCGCTCGTCGGCTACCGGCGCGACGATTGCGAGCCCCTCGGTGGTGTTGTGCAGGGCGAAACCGACCACGAGGGTCGCGCCCAGGGCGAGCGAGCCGATCGCGTAGGCCGAGCCGATCGCGAGCCCCTCGCCGAGGTTGTGCAGACCGATCCCGAGTGCAACGAGGAACGCGAGCCGGAAGCCGGGCACGGCGCAGCGAACACCGCTCACGCGCCGATGTTCCGCGTTTAGCTGGTTGCCGATGCCGGCCAAGATCGCGTAGGAGAGTAACGCGCCTAGGATGACCAGCAGCGGGCCGCCGAACGCCTGCGCCCCGCCGCTTGCGAACTCGACGCCCTCGAGTACCGCGTCCACAGCGAGGAACACGAGCAGGCCGAGGGTGAGGGCGAGCAGAAACTGGATCCAGCGCGGATCGATGCGACGCAGCCACGGCAGCCAGAGCATGCCGATCGCGACGGGGATCACCCCGACGTAGAGTCCGATCAGCGCCATCAGGCCGTAGAACCCAAGGTCGGCGGCCGGGGTCTCGGTCGCCGCCGCGACGTGGTGCTCGATCGTCGCACCGGTCGCCGTGATCAGGGTGACGTCGTAGTCCTGGGTCTCGATCCAGGGATAGGCGATCGTCACGGTGTCGGTTCCGAGCCTTCCGATCCGGCTGGTCGACTGCGCAAAGGCGGCGAATCCGTCGTTGACCACCACTTGGCGGACGCGGACCGGGTCGGCGCCGTCGTTGCGGAGCCTAAGCTCGATTTCGCCGGGCGAGAGCACGGTCCGGACCACGGCTAGCTTCTCCTCCGCCACGCCGATCCGCTCAAGGCCGGGAGCGCCGAGCGCGAGAAAGGCGGCGATCGCGGCGGCCAGGACGGCCAGCGGTGCCGCGCCCACCAGCCAGGCCGGCGGGCGGGGGGCGCGGCGCTGAGCGGTAGCGGGCGCTGCGCGCACCTAGTCGGCCACCTCGAAGAAGCCCATCCAGCCGAGCTCTGCGAACTCGGTCTTGTGAGCGTGGAACATGTACTTGCCGGTGAACGGGAAGCGCAGCTCGAGCACGTCACGCTGGCCCTGAACCTGCGCGATTATGTCGGTGAACTCGGTCGGCTCAAGCGAGGTGCCCGTCGGGAACCGGTGGAAGAAGTTGCCGTGGATGTGGAACGAGTTCAGGGGATCGAACTCGAGGATGTTGAGCAGGTAGATACGGACGAGCTCGCCGCGCTTGACCCTGATCGGGTCGTGCGCGTAGGCGAACGCGACCGTGTTGACCGCGTAGACCTCGTTCTCGCGATCGAAATTGGTGTCGAAGCCGTTCTGGACGAGCACCAGCTCGTCGGCGTCCGGCCGCCCGCGCTTGGGGTCGATGATGAACGCGCCATAGAGCCCCT
Source organism: uncultured Solirubrobacterales bacterium (assembly GCA_963831845.1). GTDB lineage: Bacteria > Actinomycetota > Thermoleophilia > Solirubrobacterales > Solirubrobacteraceae > Palsa-465. The sequence continues at coordinate 238,653 of CAWHRT010000023.1, forward strand.
TCGCGATGTGCTCGGCCAGCGGGCTGGCGTGGCAGTGGTAGTGATGAAAGCCGACAGGCTCGGCGTCGAACTCATACACGAACGACCCGCCCGGCTCGATCAGCCCGCGGCCCACGCCCGGCACGCCGTCATGGTCGGCGGTGTGAATCCCATGGAAGTGCATCGTGTGCGGGTGATGCGAGCCGTTCACGAACCTCACTCGTAGACGCTCGCCCTCGCGCGCCCGCAGCGTCGGGCCGGGTACACGCCCGTTGTACGTCCAGGCTGCGAACCTGACGCCCGGCGCTACCTCGATCTCCTTGTCCGCTGCGACGATCTCCCACTCCCGCACGGTCCGCCCACTCGCGAGCCGCCGCGTTCGACCTTCGTCAAAACCGCGGACGAGCTCGCTCGGATCAAACCCGTTCACGCGCGGATCGACGCGTCCGACCCCGCCGGCGTGCGCGGATCCATCGTGCGAGACGTGTGCATGGTGGTGCTCAGCGGGGCCGGCCGCGAGCGCGTCGTGCAATCCCTGATCTGGCATCAACGCCCGCAGCGCCGGAATCGACGCCGCCGTCGCGCCCGCCCCCATCAACAACTGACGACGCGACAACTTAGACTTCCAAGGCTTCCTCACGCCTTAACCCTAACAAATTAGTTAGGGATGTCTAACTATCTGGCAAAATCGACGCGAAATCGTGGTGCGCCTCGTGCCGGCGGTCACCCAGCGTGTTGTGTCGGCCCTTGAGTGCCTGGATGATTGGTTTGAGCGCATCGGCCAGGACTGGAGCCAGGAACCGAGACCACTGCGGCGTCATGTGCTGCGCGTCTCGGTACATCAGGATGTTGTCGACGACCACCGGGCAGCGCACGGGGGTGCAGAACCACGGCGTCGAGTCGATCGAGTCGATGTGATTGCGTGCCGCGAGCTCGACGCTCCTGGCGCGTGACTGTGGGTAACGGACACCGGTTGTGCGGGCGACGGTGCATGGCCGGACATTCGACATGTGCCCGGACACGCAGTCGGGAGCGACCTGGGTCAGCATCGGCACGTCCGTGATGAAGCGACCCGCGCGGCCGCACGGTGAAGGAAGCGGAAGGTCGCTTCTGTCCCGTCCAGCCAGGTGCTGCCGTCGCCCGTGGGGACTCCGGCGAGTGGCCGGTCTCCGTGCAAGTACTGTGAATACGCGACGATCACGAGCGCCGGATGCAGCGCGGCGATCTGATGCTCGGCGTTCGTCTCCATAGCCGGACAGTTGGTGAAGCCGCGGCCGTATCGGACGACGTTGACAGCTGCTGCCGGGCACCCGGACTTGGCGATCACCAGAAGGCGCCAACCCTGCTGCATGCTGATCCGATTCACGGCTGGGAACCACGCTGCGGCGTGTGAATCCCCGAACAGGACGACGGACGTATGGGACGTCTTGTCGCCGTAAACGCACGGTTTGCTCTTGACCGCGGCGTCCACCAGGAGGCACCCGTTCTTGTCGATGACGGGCTTGTCTTGCGCCGCCACCGTGACCGACGGATCCAGGTTCGACGGAACCCTCCTCGTTCGCACCCCTGCGCGGAGGTCTGCCGAGAGTTGCGCGGTCAGAGGCGCCGTCCCGCGGCTGACCAGGACCGGTGCGCGCCACTGGGGGCCCTGAATGCAGCGATGCGAACACGGGACGGGCCAGCGCTACCGCCGCGAGCGAAGTGGCGACGAGCACCGCTCCGCCGGTCAGACCGAGCGATGGATGGCGGACGAACGTCTGTATCCGCCGGATCGGCCGCTCGACGAGCACAAACGACAGCATCGCAATCACAAGCGAGATGAGCGCCATGGTGAGAGCCTCCAGTGTTGAGAGAGAATGTCCGAGCAAGGCCGGCGCGAGGATCAGCATCGGCCAGTGCCAGAGGTACCAGGAATATGACCACGCACCGAGCCGTTGAAACGGCGCGGTACCGAGCAGCGCCTCCGCGCCCCAGCGCTTCCGTGCCGCAGAGCCCGCGAAGATGATCGCGACCGCACCGGCGACAGGAAGCAAGGCAGCACCTCCCGGATACGGCGTGGAGTTGTTGAAAATCATGGCCGCCGTCGCGATGCAGGCGACACCGGTCCAGGTGAGCACTCCGGCCAGCCGCGTCTCGAGACGCGCGGCGAGAGGCAGCGACAGCGCGACGAGCGCGCCGGCAGCGAGCTCCCACGCCCGCGTGCCCAGGGAGTAGTAAGCCGAGTCGCGGACTGTGGCGTCTCCAGGATCGAGCCGGCGAACGAAAGCACCGCCACCGCGGAGAGCATCACGATCACCACCCGAAAGCGCGGCCGCCGCTCACCGGCGCTGCTGCCTCCCGCCGAGCGGGCGTCGTCAAGAGCAGCCCGAGCTGATCGACGCCGTATCCCCAGCCAGACAAGTGACGACAGAACGAGGAGCAACGGCCACACGAAGTAGAACTGCTCCTCCACCGAGAGCGACCAATAGTGCTGCACGGGGGAAGGAGGAAGATCGGCGCTGAAATAGTCGGCGTCCCTCGCGGCGAAGTGGACGTTGGCGCCGAAGACTGCCGCCGCCCGGGCGTCGCCAAACACCCGTATTGCGGCGAGCGGCGGCAACAGCAGGCCCGCGACGAACGACCGTAACGATCGTGGTCAGCGTCGCGGCCGGAAGGATTCGCCGAGCCCTCCTGGCGTAGAACCCGCGGAACGAGATCCGTCCCGTCTCCCGCAGCTCGCGCACAAGCTGAGTCGTGATGAGAAACCCTGAGATGACGAAGAAGACGTCCACGCCGACGTACCCTCCGGGTATCGCCGGCCCTGCAGTGGAACAGGACCACAAGCACAACGGCCACTGCCCGAAGACCTTCGACGTCTCGCCGGAAACCATGACGGCCTGGTCCCGGGGGCGAGGAGCCGGCGGAAGTTACGACCGGAGTCTGATGGTGAGAACGCATCGCTGGACCCGCTCAAGGCATCGAGGGGCGAGGTAGGACGGAGTGCCCGCCCGATCGGTCACGGCGACCGGGATCGCCGATCGACCGGCGGTGCCTGTATAGGCGCCGGGAACTGTTACCGATCGCGATAACGCCGCGCCAACAATCGATAACAACGTCCGGCTAAGCCCGGCCGGGGCTAGGTCACTGACACTGGCGCGGACTAAAGGAAAACGCGGGGGAGGCACGAAGCTGCCGACACGTGTACCGCCCGCCATCCGTCCGATGTGCGACGTGAGGACGTTGGCGCGGGGGTCACCCCCGCGCCAACGTTCCATCGACTACGGCGCCTGCTGGGCCACGCGATCCCAGAAGGCGCAGTTGTGCTGTGCGGCCATCTCGCGTGGTGACGAGCTCGCTGTCGCTCAGCCGGCTGCAGGGACATCACGTCTCCGTGTTGTTCAACTTCGGCCACGACGGGGTGCTGGCCGTGTTCGGGTTGCCGTTGCGGGCGAACGCGGTGACGAACGCGAGCTCGTGGTCCTGAAGGACCTGCTGGTTGGCGTCCAGAGGGGGCGTCACCGGGGTAGGAACCACGCACCGACGTGAGATGCACCGGGCGCGACGACTCCGGGGCCCGAGACGCGGTACGGCGGGATGTCGTTGTCGTCGATCTCGTACTCGCGGGCGTCGGTAGCCGGGACGCCAGGTCCTGGGCGGTCTCCATCGACGGGCACACCGTGTCCGAGTCGGCCGCCACGGTCCGCCACGCCACGCCGGGATTGTCGAAGTGGCTGAGCGGATACTTCGCGAGGACCTGTCGAGGCGAACGGCCCGTATCTGGGTGTCGACGAGGCTCTGGTACTGGGCGGCCGTCGTCGCGGTACCGACGAGATCCTCGTCTCGGTCCGTGCCCGCGATCACCTGAACGTGGTTGACATGCCCCGACGCGAGCGCTTGTCGCAACGTCATCGTCAGCGTCGTCCCGTTGATCGTCGGGCCGACCGTACCCTGGCCTCCGTCCTGATAGCCGCACGGGGAAGAACCCGCCCACTACGCCTCCGCCGGCGACCGTCTGCGCGGTCGTCACCGAGACGTTCCGCAGGCACGAGGCCACGTCGGCCGTGCCCTCCCCGCAGCCGACGGCCGCCGCGAAGTTCTTGCCCGCAGCGAACGCCTGAGCCTCGGGTCGGGATCTGCGACTTGCAGTCCTGCGGCTCGTGAGCGAGTTCGGCGAGCCAAGCAGGGTGTTGTACTCGCCGCTGACGCTGATCCCACGCTCGAACAATCCCTTAGCGGTCGGCGACGCGATCGGGTCGCAGACGCTCGATCCGCCGGCGGACTCGCCGTAGATCGTGACGTTCGAGGGATCGCCGCCGAATCTGGCGGACGTTGTTGCTCCGGACCCAGCGAAGAGCGGCCTGTTGATCCTGCAGGCCGTAGTCGCCGGAGTTCGCGCCGAGGTCCTTGTCGGCCAGGAAGCCGAAGATCCCGAGGCGGTAATTGAGGGACACGACGACCTCGTGCCCGGTCGAGGACAGGAGGCTGTTATCGCCGTTGCCGCTTCCGACCACGAACCCACCGCCGTGGATGTGAACCAGCACCGGCAGGTCGGTCGATCCGTCCGCCGGGGCCCATACGTTCACGAACAGGCAGTTCTCGCTACCGGGGCGGGAGGGACTCGTCGGCGCCCTGCGTGCACTCGCTGCCGAACGCGTCGCTTGCAGCGTGGTGGTCCACGGCGTCGGGGCCTGCGGAGGCTGCCAGCGCAATGGCCCGACGGGCGGAGCCGCATACGGGATGCCGAACCACTCGTTGGTCGCGCCATTGACGCTCAGGCCGCAGATCGGCCCACTGTCGATGGTGACGTCCGTGCCCGAAGCGCACGCGGTGGTCGATGTGTCGGCCCGTGCCGTGCGCGCTCCGACGCCGACCGACGCGACCAGCACGGCGACCGCGACGAGCGCGACCAGCGCGATCACGGGACCTATCCACCGCGCCGTAAGTCGAGGAACCTTCATAACTCTGACTACCTTTCTTTCAGTTCGTTCGCCCCACAATCGCTGCGCAACCTCCTGGGTTACCCAGCTCTCACAAACTCCTGGGACACGTCCGCGTGCCGTGCGGAGCTCGGCGCGAGTCTGCGCGTGGCCGAGGCGGGCCACGCGCCAGCGCAAGCGGCCGACAGCACGGCAACGGACAGCCGACAGTGATCGCCAGAGCTCACTCTGCTCTCCTGTTCACTACGCCAATCCCCGGGAGCGCCGGCCACGCCCGCGTCGGACAGTTGAACAGTTATCTACGACGACGAGCAGTCACACAAGCCGAGATCGCTCAACGGCGGGTCATTAACGACACACGGCGCAATTTGCGCGATGAGCGGCGGGTCGCTCATGGGCGACGCGTCCAAGACAGTCAGCCAAGCTGGTGAGTAACCGACGGCGTGATCGCTCACGGCTAAGCCATGAGCCTCGCCACCAACTACCAGAAGCTAGGCATCCACGTCGCAATCAACCGGCGCTGGCCGGCGCCGTGGGAAACGAGTTGCTGGCGTCGGAACGAGTGGACGTTCAACGAGGGACGCCTGCGCCACCGCGCCGGCTCGGCGCTCCCCGTCTCGAGCGCTCGGCGCGGATCGCCGTGGGACGTCGGTGGTCTCGCAGCCGCAGCGTGGACGGGTCGGCGTCGGGCAATGGAATCCCGCCGAGAGGGGAGTCAGGAGGACGCGGTGGGCGCGGCGGACCGCCGCCGGGCCCGTCTTCTGAGCTCGAGTCAGGAGAGTCCTTGGAAGGAGCAGGGCGTCTGAGAAGCAACGGAAAGAAGACGACGGCCAACACAACGACGAGACCGAGCAGTCCCGGAAGGTTAATGCCGCTCGCCTGAGACGCGCCCAGCATCCGGGAAGCGTAGCGCGCAGCGACGCCCGCGGTGCTACGTGGTCGGGCTACCCGGGCTCAACCCAAAGAGGTCTTCATCTGGAGTCTGACCACATGGAACTCAATTCGATAGACGAGCGTGTCCTCGTCGATCGGCCCCGCGTGCGCGGCGCGCTGGCGCAGCGTCTCGCGATCAGGCTCGCCGGCTCGTCGGACGTCCGCCCCGGTGATCGCCGCGAACGGGACCAGCTCGATGGCGTCGATTTCGATCTCACCGGGGCCGACTCGGTAGCGGCCGCCCTGCTTGACCCGTGGCCGCCTCCACAGTCGAACCGAGAGCGTGATGTCTCCGGCCAGCACGTCATTGCGCAACTCGCGGCTGAACTCCATAACCCGGACGCTAGCTGGTGATCTGCGACGAGACGCCTGAAGCACTCGTAGCGTCGGAAGCGCGATACTGGGGCATGCATCGTCGTTCGGAGCTGAGGCGTTGAGCTGGCGAATCCGCGGCACCTACTTTGAGTCGTGCAACTGTGAGGCGATATGTCCCTGCCGCCGGATCGACGGCGTAGCAGGAGGCCGTTCAACTCATGGTGTCTGCATGGGCGTCCTCTCGTGGCTGGTGGAGGAGGGTGTGGCAGACGGCATCGACCTATCGGGGCTGCCGGTCGCGTTGGCGTTGCGCTACAGCGACGATGAGCCGGGCTCGCCATGGATGTGGGTGCTGTATCTAGACGCGCGGGCTTCCGAGAAGCAGCGCGCTGCGCTCGAGGGGATCTTCACCGGCCATCTCGGTGGCGATGCTGAGCGTCATTTCCCATGGGCGTGGAAGCCGAGCGAGCTTGTTGCGGTGCGACCGGTGGAGATCACCGTTGATCACACACGCCGTCGCCAGCGCCTGCGGATAAGAGACCGCATTAGCGTGCGAATCCGCGATCGCTACGAGGGCGACGGAACCGTCACGTGCGTCATTTCGGGGCACGACCGAGCAGGCGAGGAACTAATTACCGACGAACTCGTGGTCGACGACGAGAAGCTCTCGTTCGAGTACCGGGGTGTGTGTGGCTACGGCTCGACATTCGATTACACGGGCTAGCCAAACCGACCAGACCGGGCCGCCGTGACCTCAGGACGGCACGAGTCAGCCGCCACTCCGTGCGGCGCGCGAATCAGGGCATTGCGTTCATCGAGTGCATGGCGTGTTGACTGCCGCCCGGAATCACCAGCCCTGGGACGTCGTTCGGTATCGCTGCAATCGTTATGGCGAGAGCGATGAGCACGCCTGCGGTGCCCCAGGTAGCTGCCCGGCGCCACGGGATCGTCTTCTCCAATGTGATGAGCGCAGCGATCAGGGCCATCCATGTGATGCTCATGACTCCGAGCGCGAATAGCCCGGCCATCAGCGCCCAGCAGCAGCCCAGGCACCAGGCGGCGTGTTTGGATCCCATCTCGAGCGCGCCGCGGTTCCCGTCGCGCCAGGCGCCCAGCAGGAACCCCAGCGGGCTGCGGCACTTTCCCAGACACACGTCCTTCAGAGGTGTGAGCTCGTAGATCGCGGCGATGGCCAGTATGGCGGCGGCGGACCACCGCCCGCCGGTCCGCCAGGCCAGATCGCCGCCGAGAGCGCTCCGGCCCAAGCGAAACAACCCGTACGCGACGAGTCCCGCCGCCCCCCAAACCAGGAGGTACGCGGCGGAGAACAGGAGCGGGCGGGTCCAGCCGCGCTGACGGGTCATCCGCGCGTACAACGCGGTGGTCGGCGCCAGTGACGGGAACATCATCGCCGCCATCATCACGACCCACACGCCCAAGAACCAGCCAAGCGTTCCAAGATCAGTTCCCGGTCCGCCGTCCATTCCGGCCATCCGGTCGACGGTCGACCACCACGCCGCAGCGGCCAGCGCAAGCAACAAGATGACCAGGGCGAGGCGTGAGCGGACTGCGACGACCGCCGCGGCGAGCTCGCCACGATCACGGACGGGGTCGCTGACAGCGGCGGCGGTCACGCTGCCCACGAGAAATCGGAAGTCGAGAAGCCGGCGTTCCCGTCGTACTGGATCCCGAAGGCGTCGATCTTTGACCGCGTCGCGTGGGCGATCGTCAGCTCCGATCCGGCGGGATGAAAGATGCCCGTGAGACGGGCGGGCTCACCGGTCTCGACCCCGAACGGCACCACGTCTTCGATCTCGAAGTCAACTGCGTCGCCGATCCGAACCGAGTGAAGTAAGCCGTCCTCGCGAACCTCGATCGTCGCCCGCTCGACACCGAGGTTCTCTCCCACGAGCGGACTAAGGGCCTGCATCGGGCCGCCGAGGGCGCCCGAGAACACACCGCCGAGCTTCTCGGCCTGCTCGTCGGACGCCGCCGCATCGATGAACACGCCGAGGCGCCAGTTCCCGTCGGTCATCACCTTGGGGGTGTCGGCGACTGCGGCGACGGTCAGGCCGCTCACGTCGGTGCCCTCGATCTCGCCGTCTTTGACGTTGAAGACGAGCGTGACCCGGCAGCGGTCCAGCGTGGCGCCGAACGCGAGCGACGCGGTGCATGGACAGACCATGTCGCACGAGCACGTCTCGAAGTAGGACCCCTCTAGCTTCCACGACATGCGCGGCCTCCTACGGTCGAATGATCAGCCGATTGTCTCCGCGGATGACGGTTGCGTCAACCGAAGGCTATGGCTCGCGAAACAGGGCCCGCATCGGGGCGGAGGCGTCGACGCGAGTTATGCTGGTCTCGCCGGAGCCAAACGGCCCGGCAGCGCCCCCGGCGCTGCACTCCATCCAGGGGTCGATCATGACCGATACCAAAGAGATCCTGGACACCGTGCCAACCGGCGTCCCGCTCAGCACAGAGGATGTCGCCGCAGCCATAGATGCGTGCCTGAGGTGTGTTCAGACGTGTACCACCTGCGCGAATGCCGACCTCGCCGAGGAGGACGTCGACGAACTACGCGTGTGCGCCGCCCGGTGCATCACCTGCGCGGACGTATGCGACGTCACGGCCCGAGTTCTCTCTCGTCCGGCGCAATGGGACCAGTTGATCGTCCACCGCTTGCTCCAGGCTTGCATCCGCGCCTGCGAGAGCAGCGCCGAGGAGTGCGCCCGGCACGCTCACCATCACCGTCACTGCGCAATCTGCGAGAAGGTCTGCCGGGCCTGCATCCAAGCGTGCGTCGCGCTTCTTGACGCCCAGAACATCGACGAGGCCTAAGACCTGGCCAGCACCGACGCGGGGTTTCGGAGGCTCGACGCGAACTGCAGGCGTGCAGATCAGTCGGCTCGTATGCTTCTCGGGAGTTGTCTGATCCGTCTAACCGCAACTATCACCCGATCATCATCGGGATGGATGACTCGCGTGACGCGATCGCCGGTCTGCAGCGGGGCTCGACGTTGGCGGAGGCGCTGAAGGTCCCGGTGATCGTCGTGCACGTTCGTCACACCTCGACGTTGATACAGATGAGCAGCGCGGGCGCGGCTGAGGCGCCGAGGATGTTGGATGAACTCGAACGCGATGCTCGCCAGAAAACCGAGGAGGTGCTGGCTGACGCGCAGGTGAGCTGGAGCTTTGAGGTTCGTGAAGGCGAGCCGGCGGACGCGCTCATCGCGGCGGCGCGCGACCACGACGCGAGAGCGATCGTTGTCGGCAGCCGGGGCCATAACGCCGTTGCCAGTGCGCTGCTGGGGTCGGTTTCTAGCGCCTTGGTGCATCGCGCGCCGCAGTCGCTGCTCGTCGTGCGGCCCGCGTTGGAGGACTCGTCAGACGCCAGTTGACCGCCGCGCCAGTACTAACGATCATCGGGAGCGTGACATGGTCCTACAGCAGGTCAGCAAACACAAAGTGCTGGAGACTATGCGGCGGGTCGGGTTGGGCGAGCTTGTGGCCGAGGCGGACCGCGAGCTGCCCGATCCGGTTGATATCAAGCGAGATCAGGCGCTGCTTATCAAATACGGCCTGGACCGCGACCGACTGATTGACCGTATGGGAGGCAGTCCGTAATCGACTGCATCACGGGAGCGTCGGAACACGATTAGGGGCTAACTTCGACGCGGACGTCAAATGGGCTTTCCGGGTCGAGTATCGAATGTTCGCGCACGCTCGCCCGGTACAACCGCAACCGTGCGTCGCCGGTGACTTGGTCCAGCCCGAACTCCTCGCCCGTCTGGGTGACCGACACGCGCGAGAGGATGCCGATCCCGTGCTCAACTGCGCCGGGGTCACTCACTCGTTCCGCGGTGGCGGTCATGTATACGGCCTGCCCGGTGCCTGGCGGGACTGTCGAGTCGAACACGACCATGGCGATCTGCGGCCGCACTGCGATGTTCTGCGAATGGCGTGCGCCAGGATGCGACACCCACAGCAGCTGCCGGTAGTGCTCCTTTGCGAACCACACCGGAGAGGCCCACGGCTCCCCCTCCGCGTCCGCGGTCGCGAGCACAACATAGGTGCCTGTGTCGAGGATCATGCGGGCGATGTCGTCGTTGGTCACGGCGCGTTCCTGGTTGACGTGGCGGGCGGCGTTGCGAGCCTCGTGACGGAGCGGGAACCCGCGCAGATGCTAGGCCAGCTTGGTGTACCTTGCGTGCGTCCGTCCAGAGGCATGCCCATCCTTCGCGCGAAACTTCCGGTGCCGGCGCATGTCCTGCCGGTCGGCCCAAGACGTGGCGCCGATGAGCGTGGATGACGTCGAGGCCCATCGCCTCGGCTCCGACTGCCCATCATGATGCAACCTGCGCCGATCGAGGTACGCCGGGCCATTCCCACCGATGCGCCTGCGATCGGAGCGGTCTTCGACGCCTCCGTCCGCGCCTGCTGGACCTACCTTGGCGATCTCGTCGACGAGCCGATGTTCACTGCTGAGGACTGGGATCAGCTCGTTGCCGACCACGCGCCGCCACAGGTGCTGCTGGTCGCAGAGCACGAGACCGACGGCGTCGTTGGCTACGCCGCGGCCCATCCAGACGACGGCGAGCTGTTCCTTCTGTTCGTCGCTCCCGAGCACTCCGGACGCGGGATCGGCGGCACGTTGCTCGTCGCTGCCCACGATTCTCTACGCGCCGCCGGCTGCCGAGAAGCGTTTCTGTTCACACACGAACACAACGAGCGGGCGCTCGCGTTCTACTGCAGAGCCGGGTATCACCCCGACGGGGAGGACCGAGCATCGGACTTTCGCGGCACCCACGTCCGGGAGGTACGGCTGATCAAACAACTCTGACCTATGCTCCGGCGCATGTCGTGGGCGACGGTATCCGGGGTTTCAAGCCTTGCGACGCTCGCCCGGTACTGGTGTCACCCGGAGAGCGGCCTCGATCCCGTGGCGGCCAGCGCGGACGTCGCGACGCGGGGAGCGCCTGAGTTCTGATTTGCGGAGCTTGATGGGGCGCTAGCCGCGCGCTGTCGCCGGCGCTTCGGCGCGCCGAACGAGGCCGTCGATCCGTTTGGTTATCTCGGGCCATAGCGCCCGCGGCAGATCGTGTCCCATGCCGGCGAAGATGACGATCTCAGCGTTTGGGATGGCCTCCGCCGTCGCCCTGCCACCGCTCACGTCGACGAGCGGATCGTCGGCGCCATGGAGCACGAGCGTTGGCACATTCAGCGACGCCAGGGCCGCTGTTCTATCCCCCGAGGCAATGATCGCGACGAGCTGACGAGCCACACCGAGCGGATCGTCGGCGCGGTCAAAGGCAAGTCCGGCCCGCTCGCGCAGCTCTGGCTCGTCGAGCTCAAAGCCGGGTGATCCAATCACACGGAAGATCGAGATGGTCCGATCTACGGCCTGCTCACGGCTGGTGGCGGGCGGCGACAGCAGCGCGCCGATCGCCTCCTGTGTTGCCTGACCCACCGCCTCGTTGCCGGTCGTGGACATGATTGACGTCAGCGACCGAACCCGATCGGGATGCTCGATCGCCACCGTCTGAGCGATCATCCCGCCCATCGAGGCACCAACGATGTGCGCGCTTTCCACCCCTAGAGCATCGAGCAAACCCACACAGTCGCCCGCCATGTCCGACAGCTTGTAGGACGCCGAGGACGAATCGCCCGACAGCGCCGCCATCACATCCGGCGGGGCCGCGTCATGCAAGTGCGTCGACAGGCCGACGTCACGATTGTCAAACCGGGTGACCTGCAGTCCGCGCGCGGCCAGCGCAACGCAGAACTCATCCGGCCAGCCAAGCATCTGCGTAGCGAGCCCCATCACCAGCAGTACCGGCGGTGCGTCGCGATCGCCGAAGCGCTCGCAGGCGATGTCGATCCCCGACGGGCCGACAGCTCGGAGTAGCTCGACGCTCATCGACCGAGCGGTGACAAGGTCGGGTCCACGAGCAGATCCTAGAGAACCCGTCGAGATCGCCGCGCGCCGAGGCGCACCCGCGCGCCCAGGCCCACCCGAGCGCTCACAGTGGAAGATCAATTCTAGATATGAAATTCATGTATAGTTAAGCTTTGGATTGGGTGCTTCGGCTCGCGCTGCGCGGGACTGTGACTAACGGAGTCGGCCAGGATCGCTTGGATCATCTCCCACGCCATCCGGCAGTCGTGATCACCCCAATGGCCAACCGAGCAAAGGACAAGCAATGGCAGCCAGGAACAAGATGACCGTGTCGGTCGAGCCGTCGATGCGGCGGCCGACACCGCTCGAGCGCCGCGCAGCTCAGACCGCCACGCTCGCGACCCATCAGGCCACGCTCAAGCAAGAGGCGGCCGACCGACGCCTAAAGGTCGCAAAGGGGTAAGGCGCACGGTTCGGCCGAACGTCGGCTCGTCCTGATTGTTGGGCACTGCGAATCCCGCAGTTGGGGGGTTCTGGGGACCGCGACGAGTTCGTAGCGTTGAGGCATGGCGTTCGGCGGCCCGGGTCCGGCGCGTACGCCCGCGAGCACGCCGTTCGCCGGGGCCCCCGGCGTCGTGATGATGGTTCCCGAGCTACTACTCGTAGTGCGCCTGATCGAGGGGTCTCGCTATGGGCAGCTTACCCGGTGATCAGGTTTGGCCAGCGGCCAGGCGCTTGAACTCCTCGAGCTTGCCCGCCTGAGACTTGAATCGAGCGATTCCCTGAAGGTCACTCACGACTCGGGCCTCCAGACCTTTGATTCGGCGACCGGGGCACCGCAGAACTGATCTTCCACGGACAGCGTGCATGTGCTGGTTCCGGCCAGCCTTTGGTGGGGACGCCTGGGCTGGGCGGCGGCCAATTGGCCGTTGCCGAGAAGGACGCCGAGACGGCCCACCCTGGCCGGCGTCGCCGAGCGATCGCTTTCCTCCCCTTCAGCCGTCGGGTAGCGATGCGCAGGTCGGCAGCGGCGTCCTAAGCCCAAAGCGTCGGATTGAATCGCCGGGCCAGTCCCGAAATCGCCAAGATCGAGCGATGGCGACTCACCTCAGGCGATGCCAGTCTTGCGACGACCCAACCGCCGCCAGAGAAGGGTGTGTATCGAATGCCAAACGAAGAGTTCGTCCGCGAGGCCTGCGAGATCGCCGAACTTAAGGACATCCCCGCTGGATCGTGTGCTTGCGTCCAGAGGCTAAGACCGTGCGACGTGACATGGCTGAACTCAATCGCACGTGCCGATGGGTAGGTGACCGGCTGATGTCCAAGGCAGTCCGATTCGACGATTACGGTGGCATCGAGGTCCTCGAAGTGCGCGAGGTCGCGCGTCCGGAGCCGGGGCCTGACCAGGTGCTCGTGGCGGTCCGCGCCGCCGGCATCAATCCCAGCGAGGCGAAGATCCGTACGGGCCTGGTCCGCGAGATCTTCCCCGCGACCTTTCCCAGCGGCGAGGGCTCGGACCTCGCCGGCGTGGTCGAGGAGGTCGGCGCGGGCGTGACGGGCGTAACCGTGGGCGACGAGGTGATCGGCTATACCGACAACCGTGCAAGCCACGCCGAGTACGTGCTCGTCGAGGCTGGCAACCTGACGGCCAAGCCTGCGGAGGTCCCGTGGGAGGTGGCGGGCGCGCTGTTCGTCGCAGGCGCGACGGGGGTCGCCACCGTGCGCGCCGTGGCCCCGACTGCGGGCGAGGCGGTCGTGATCGCCGGGGCGGGCGGTGGCGTTGGCGTGTTCGCGGTCCAGCTCGCGGTCCGCACGGGCGCCCGCGTCATCGCACTCGCCAGCGAGCGCCATCACGCATGGCTGCGCGAGCGCGGCGCGGTTCCGGTCGCCTACGGCAATGGCGTCGGTGAGCGGATCACCGCGGCCGCCGCGCAGTCGCCGGTGGCCGCGTTCATCGACCTCGTCGGGGATGGCTACGTCGAGCTGGCGCTCGAGCTTGGCATCGCCACGAACCGGATCGACACGACCGTCGACTTCCCCTCGATCGAGAAGTACGGCGTCAAGGGCGACGGCGGCGCGGCCGCGGCGAGCGCGGCGACCCTGGCCGAACTGGCCCAAGCGATCGCGGCGGGCGACCTCGTCGTCCCGATCCAGCGCACCTACCCACTCGACGACGTTCGAGCGGCGTTCACCGAACTCGAGGCCGGTCACATCGCTGGCAAGATCGTCCTCATACCCTAACTACGGCCGGCCGCAGCGGCAGCCAAGGGGGCGGGTTGGGGACGGGACGAATGAGCTCCGGCAGCGAACCTGCGCGAGCGAGAAAGAGGGCGTGCACTGCCCTCGGCTGAGTGCGTTCTTCTCCCGCTTTGCGTCACATACCTGGCGCTAGCCAGCCCACCAGTCACGCTGGCCCTCGACGTCTTCGCGCGGAGCCTCGCCGAGATTGGGCGCGCCGATGACGAGGATCTCAAGGCCCTCCGGCCCCGCCTCGTAGCCTCGCCACGTACCGGGCGGGACGCGCACCGCGTCCCATTCCTTGAGCTCGACGATCTCGTCGTCGAGCTTCATCCGCCCGCTCCCGCGCACGACCACGTACACCTCCTCCTGGTTCTTGTGCGTGTGGCCGTAGGGGAAGCGGTAGCCGGGCGGGACGCGCTGGTAGCTCAGGCCGGATTTCTCGAGTTCGAGCGCGTCGGTCGCCAAGCGGAACTCGAGGTCCGGCGCGCCGTCAAACCTGAACCCGACGTCGTCCAAGTCCTCCTTGAGGTTCCTGAGCGTGAACGGCACGGCGCAATCTTATGGCACCCCTGGCTGAGGTCCCCGATCTAATGCGTCAAGCGCCGCGGTGACAGGTTCTCCCCGACGGCGCTCCGCGGTCAGACAACAGGTACTGCTTCACATGCATTGCACGAGCCCTGGTCCCCGCGCATCGCGCCGCTCCTTATCTGATGCTCGTTCGTTTCATGGGTTGCCTGCGTTGGCAGATCGGCTCGTATTCAGCTAGAAACGTTGGTGTGCGTGTGCTCGTGAGCGGTGTTCCCGGTCTGGGCCACCTCGTGCCTGTGCTCGATCTCGCTGGCGCCTTGCAACTCGCGGGTCATGAGGTTCGCGTCGCCACGAACAAGGAGTTTCACGCGGTGATCGCCGGGGCTGGGCTTCAGCCCGTGTCGGCGGGGATGAGCAATGTGGAGATGCGCGAGCAGAGAAGCCGTCGCTGGCCCGAGACAGATGCCCAGCCGGTGAGGGTGTGGGCCACGCGGATGTGGGCGCAGGTCATGGCGCCGAGTACGCTAGATGACCTTCTGGTGTGCATCGAGGGGTGGCCACCGGAGGTGGTGCTACACGAAGAAGGCGAGTACGCAGCCCCGGTCGCGGCAGCGAAAGCGGGGATCCCGTGGGTCACGCACGGTTGGGGAAGTCCGCTGCGGTCAGCGAGCGAACTCGCAGAGATTGAGGACCTTGCCTCGGCGCTTTGGGAGTCGTGCGGACTTGACGTGCCAGCGGCAGCAGGCCTCTACGCCCACGCGCTGGTGAACCCGTGCCCGCCGATGCTGCAGGACCAGCCGCCGCCGGGCGCGTCCGTTGTCTGGCCCATCCGTCCACGCCTCCTAGAAGGACGGGGACCGGCGTTGGAGGCTGACGTCTACATCGGGTTCGGCACCGTTCCGAGCCTCGCTAATGCACGTTTACAGCTGACTGCTGCAGTCCGGGCGTGCACGTCTCGCGGCCTGCGGGTAGTGGTCACCGCTCCCAGCGTGCAACTTCGACGCGAGCTCGCGGAAATCGACGAGCGCCTCGTCCAGGCGCGCGAGTTCGTGTCGCTCCCCGCCCTGCTGTGCTCGTGCAAGGTCGTCATCTCGCACGCCGGCGCCGGGACCGTGCTCGCCTCGCTGGCTGCCGGCGTCCCGGTGGTGCTCATGCCTCGTGGCACGCCGAGCCAGTTGCGCATGGCCGACGCATGTCACCGAGCCGGGGTCGGGCGCCGGTGCGACACGGCCGATCTGGACGCCGCGCTTGACGAGGTGATCAGCGACCCCGCAATCGCCGCCGCAGCGTCCGTGGTGGCGCGCCAGATCGCCGAACTACCCAATGCTTCCAGTGTCGTCCCGCTACTCGCATCGCTCACAAGCGGCCCAATCGAGTAACCGCACCTTCGGCGCCTTATCCGTCCCGGTCGGCCGTCCGACGAACCGGTCGGCTTTAATTAGTCGCGTGTGTGTGGGCGACATCGCTATGACGGACCTCTCGGGTCGCGGCGCGCGGAACATCGCTGCCGGCTACCCGGCGAACGGACCCACAGACTGAGTTCGTACTCGGGGACGAATCCCTCGGATCGGAGGGCCCCGGTGCACTACTGACTCAGAACGGCCGTCATCGCTCCTCGTTGGCGTATGGCGGCGGCTCGCTGGCCAGGAAGACGCTGCTCCAGTACTGAGCTACATACTTCAGCTCGTTGAGGGACGCGTCGCGCAGCCAGTGCGCGGGGTCCCTGGACATGATCTGGCCGTGCACCACGCGATCGGTCATGCCGTTGGTGGCGACGCCGAGCCGGCCACCGTTTTCGCTCTTGTCCACCGGCGGCGTCAGGCCGATGTCCCGCGTCGCCAACCCGACCGCGATCAGCCGGTTGTGCAGCTCGGGCCGGCCGAGCACGCTGGTCCAGCGATTGAAGCCCCAGCCGGGGTCCTGATGTGACATCCAGGTGATCCAGATGTCCTGCTCACACTGACGCTGACTCGGGAACGGAGACCGGTTGAACAGCGCGCGCAGCTTGTCGAGCCGCTGGTGTCCGCGCAACGCGGCCACGATGAAATCGACGCCACGCGACTCGTAACCCTCCAGCCGGGCGAGCTCCTGCTTGAACTGCTCATCACTGAGCTCGCGCTTGCCGCGCGCGGTGTCCACCCGGACCTCGGCAATCAGCTTCTGCGCCAGTTCCATCGGCTCGGTCACGGGCATCATCCCGTCCGCCGCGATGCTTAGCACCATCGCGTTGAGGTCGTCGAGCATCTGCAACCCCTCCGCCCGGTGCAGCGCCGGGTTGAGCTCCTCCGAGACCTCTGCCTTGGGGATCTGTGGAGCCAGGTTGCCGATCGCCGTGTTGACCGCCGCGCCCCGTAGAGGTTGGTGGCTGCGCCGACCAACTTGGCCTCCTGCAGCGCGTTGCCGAGCGTTCCGACCGTGAGATTGTTGAGCAGCGAGAACACTTGGTTGACGATGAACTGCTCCGTGTCGGCGGAGGCGTTCATCGTCTTGAGCGTGCCCTTGTACATTTCGTACGCCGCCGTGTAGCGCTTATCGACCTCGCGGAAGCGCTCGCGATAACGCTTGAGGTCGTCGCGTGCGGCCTTGATGTAGCTCGCCAGCAGGTCGCGCCGGTCTTTCGCGTGCTCGGCAAGCGTGCGCAAGCGGACGATGTCGGCCAGTGGCTTGTGGACCGTGTGCGGCTGCCGGCTCAGGAATCGCGTCGTCGCGCGATTTCCCGCCGTCTGCTGGAGCGCCAACACCGCGGCGGCCGGGCTGCCGTGCGGCGCGCCGACGGCCGCCGCCACTCGGGTTCGCGCCGCGGATGCCCCCGCCGCAACTGCGTGATGGCTCGTCCCCGTGCGCTCGACCTCGACCTGCCGCACCGACCGACTGTACCGTGGAGGGGTACCGGTAGCAACCACTCAGCGGTAGCCCCTCAGTAGGCGCAGCACGTCGGTCCGTCGAGACGCGCCAACACCGAAATGTCGACGTGGCGCTCGGACGCCGCTGGGCAGCGACCGCGGCGCGCGCCGGGCTGCATCAGCTCGCACGCCGTCCGCTCCCGCCGACAGGCGCGGGCGGCCCAGCCAAAATCGCGCGGCGTACCGAACTGATCTGCTCGAGGACGGGCCGGTGGCGGCGCGCACGGTCGATCCTCACGCAGGCCCGCCTCCGACCCCACCGGAGCCATCGGAAGTCGTTATGACCGGCGGCGACCCACCAGCGCTGCCGAGCGGAGGCAGAGCCGCGCCCGACCATCTCGCCATCCGCCGGACTCACTCTGTAGCGACCGGCCGCTCGCCTACCAGGCGGGCGGCCTAACAACGCCTCGCCCTCACCTAATCCCGGCCCCCAAGCAGCGCAGCCAGTCAACGTGGCCCCTGCGGCGACGATGCGACAGCCGACGGCGCTGCCGCGGCTACTGCTCGCGGGCGTGACAGACCGCCTCGATGTTGTTGCCGTCTGGGTCGAGCACGTAGGCGCTGTAGTAGTCGGGGTGATACATCGCGCGGACCCCAGGTCGTCCGTTGTCCTTCGCCCCGGCCTCGAGCGCCACCGCATGAAACTCATCGACCTGCTCGCGCTGGTCGACCCCGATAGCAATGTGCAGGCGACCGGTAACCGGCCGGCCCTGAGCCTCGATCCAAAACGTTGGCTTCTCGTCCGCCCCGAAGCCGGCAGCCTCTCCCGACGGTTCCACTAGCAGCCGGAGGCCGAGCGCGGCCAGGACCTTCTCGTAGAACGCCTTGCTGCGGCCGTAGTCGCGTACAGCAAATCCGACGTGATCAATCATCGAGGCTCCTTTAGTCCTCCATAGGTTGGCGGTGCAGTGGCCGAGCCACAACACGTAGTTGGTTCGGCTCGCAATCACCCGCTACTTTCGCCTCACGAACGGGGCGTGAGCCGCGGCCGCCAGGCGGCCGGGACCAGACGGCTGCTCTCGGTCGGCGGCCAACCCGAGCGGAAGTCAGGCCCTAGTGGCCGCCTTGGCGACGATCCAGAGGTCTGACGAACGGAACGCGGACCTGACCGGTTCGGTACTGGAGGAGCTATGGAGTCGCGAACGCAGGACCTTGACCCTCAGGACTGGCACGAGCTTGTAGAGAAATGGGCGATCGATGCGAGCCATCGGATGCTCTTCGTCGACGAGATCCGCGGGGAGATGACGTTCGAATGGCTCGATGGGCATCTAGGCCCGCCCGGCCCGGCAAGTGAGTCCAAATCCCCCGCCGGGAGACGATCTGGGCGGTGTATGCCCAGATCGTCTCTCCCGTGCCGGTCAGGCGCCGTGACGCCTTACCTGGTTACTACCCGTGCTACCTCAGTTTGGCTGCGGCGCGGGGCTGATGTTGTTCCAGAACCCGCACTGGTGGTCAAACGAGATGGCTGCCTTGGACAACAGCTGGTCATCTTGGCTAAGCAGACGCTCGGCGGTACGGGCAGCTTCCCGTTCGAGGTGACAGGCCCCAAGCGGGCCGCCCAGACCCTGACCACGCGTAGGGTGGGCGTGCCGGTCACGGGCAGTCCAATCGCGCTGCCCAATGGGACCTATCGCGTCACCGAGCGCCTGCCGAAGGCCAGTTCGGCCGGGAAATGGTCCGTCGCAGCGGTGGTCTGCGATGGCACCAAACGCAAGACCTCCGCTAGCACCACCGTGAGCATCACCGCCGGACAAGGCGCCTACTGTCTATTCCGCAACCGCTTCACGCCCGCGGGTTCGATAAGCCTGAACAAGGCCACGCTGGGTGGGGTCGGCAGCGTCCTATTCGGGATCCGGCCACTGTTCGGAACACCGACCCGCTACCTGGAGCGGGCCAAGACAACCCGGCCGGGAAAGCCGGTCCGCGCTGCCGGCGACGACACCAGCCGGCTGCCGCTCGGTCGCTACCAGATCACCGAGTCGACCACCGTGCAACCCGCCGGCCGGCACTGGATTCTCGACTACGTCCTGTGCAACGGGCGACCAGTGGCCAGTGCCCGAGGCCAGGCGACGATCAAGCTCACCCGCAGCCACCCGAACGCCAACTGCACATTCGTAAACCAGCTGATCCCCAACCCCCCGGGACCGAGCCCACCCGCCCGCGCCCGCCGCACCGCCGACACCGCCGACACCGCCAGGACCGCCAGGACCGCCAGGACCGCCGGCACCGCCAGCCCCGGTGCCAGATCTCAACCCGGCGGACGGACCCATAGCGAACCTGTCGGTGACGAAGACCGTCTCACCCGCAACCGCGCAACCCGGCCAGCCGCTGCACTACCGGATCGTGGTCGTCAATCACGGGCCCGACGCAGCCGAGAATGTCGTCGTCGCCGAACTCAGCCACGGGACCAACCCGCTACACATCCGAAGCAGCAAGGGCAAATGCTACGGACAACACCCTGCCCGCTGCCAGATCCGCCGGATCCCCGTCAGCGGCCGCGTCGTCATCAACGTCACGGTCACCCGCAACGGCATCGGCCGCCACACCAACCGCGTCGGCGTCGTGTCCTCCACCGACGATCCCAACCTGGCCAACAACGTCGCATCGGCCACCGTGATCGTCAGGCAGCCCCCGGCGCCAATCGTGACCGGCTGAAAGCCCGGTGACGACGCGATAGCCCGAGACCCGCTGCTGGCGACGGCAAACCAGAATCACAAGTCGGGGCCGCACGACCCTCCTGAGGATCTCCGACCTCTGGGAACCGCGGGGCCGAGCCCTGTGCCCGTTCCCCGGTGGTATCGGTCAAACACCGACCGCGTATTCTTGCGCGGCAGTCGTTACCTGAGCTGCTTGCGCTGCAGGGACGCTAGGCGGAAGAGGTTGTGAGGGAATCGTGATCACTGTCGATGAGCTGGCCACGATTCCGCTCTTCTCGGCGCTCGGGCAGAATGAGCTTGAGTACCTAGCCGGCGCCGTCGAGGACATCCACCTCATCCCCGGGGAGTATGTGGCCCACGAGGGCGAAGGCCGGTTTCTGGCGGTCGTAGTCGAGGGGAAGACCGAGCT
Organism: uncultured Solirubrobacterales bacterium; assembly: GCA_963831845.1. Lineage (GTDB taxonomy): Bacteria > Actinomycetota > Thermoleophilia > Solirubrobacterales > Solirubrobacteraceae > Palsa-465. The sequence continues at coordinate 259,430 of CAWHRT010000023.1, forward strand.
GACGAAGCTCGTGAACGGGGTCGAGCAGGTGATCGGCGTCCGGCTCCCAGGAGAGCTCGGAGGCGAGATCCCGATGACGCTCGGCACGCCGTTGCCCGCCAGTATGCGGGCCATCGAGGCGTCGCGCGTGCTGAAGGTGACCGTCCAGGTGTTCCACACACTCGCCGCCTTGGCCCCCCAGATCTCCGCAACGGTGGGCGCCGCCGCGTTGGAGCGGCTGGACATGCTCAGAAACGCCACCGCGCAGCCGCTCGAGCCGGCGATGTTCGTGATCGGCCCGAGCCTCGACCCGGGAGTGCACGCCGCCGAGAGCTTCCTCGATCGCAATCAGATTCCCCACTCTCACCTAGACCCCGACGATCCCGCCGCTATTGCACGAACCGGAGGTGGAGCCGCCGTGGCCGCCCCCTATCCTGTCGTGGCGCTGCGCGACGGCACCCGGCTGATTGCGCCAACGATGCGTGTCATTGCCATGGCTGGCGGACTGACGGTCGCGCCAGGCCGGGAGCGTTACGACGTGGTGATCGTGGGCGGCGGGCCGGCGGGTCTGACGGCGGCGGTCAACGGCGCCTCCGAGGGCCTACAGACGGGGCTGATCGAGTCCTTCGCCCCAGGCGGGCAGGCCGGCGCCTCGACCAGGATCGAGAACTACACGGGGTTCCCATTCGGCATCTCGGGGGACGAGCTCGCGAGCCGGGCACTGCAACAGGCGAAGCGGCTGGGCGCCGAGATCGTCGTGACCCGCCGAATCGAAGGCATCGACCCTGCCGACCTGACCATCACCGTGGATGGAGGCGACGTTCTCCGAACGAGGTCGATCGTCCTCGCGACGGGTGTTGAGTGGCGCCGCCTCGAGCTCGATTCGGTCGATCGATTCGTCGGCTCCGGTGTCTACTACGGTGCGGCACGCAGCGACGCCGGTCTCGCGCACGGAAACGACGTGTTCCTGATCGGGGCGGGCAATTCTGCCGGCCAGGCCGCCATCTTCTTCTCCAACCACGCCCGATTGGTGACACTCCTCGTGCGGGGCGAGTCGCTCGCAGCGAGCATGTCTCAATACCTCATCGAGCAGATCGCCACAAAAGCGAACATCCGGGTGGAGACGCGATCCGAGGTTGTCGCGGCGCACGGAGACGAACAACTCGAGGCGATCGAGGTCATCGATCGAAGAGCCGGCATGACATCTCGACGCGAGACAATCGCGCTCTTCGTCCTCATCGGCGCCGAAGCGGCGACCGACTGGCTCCCCTCGGAGATCGCGCGCGACGAGCACGGTTTCGTCTTGACGGGAGCCGACGCGATGGAAGCAGGACACTGGCAGGCCGATCGGCAGCCGTTCGGTCTCGAGACGAGCGTCCGAGGGATCTTCGCCGTCGGCGATGTCCGCTCCGGATCGGTGAAGCGCGTGGCAGCGGCCGTCGGCGAGGGCGGCATCGCGATCGCCTCCGTCCATCGCTGCCTCCAGCTCTCCTCTTAGCCGTCGCCGATCTGCCGTCCAACTCTGTCCAGGTGCGCCCGAAGCAGGAGCGCTGCGCCGCGACCGCGCGGGCCGGCCAGTGCGAAACGCCGCGTCCTGATTGTCGACGGCGCGACGCAGGAACTGCGACAGACCGTCGCACCGCCGCTTAGGTGTCTTGAACGGCCGGCGGCTCGAGGCCGTGCGTTCGTTCGAGGCCGACGAGCCGGGTCCGAGTTAGCCAGTCCCCGGGTCTGGGTCTAGAAGGAAGGGCGAGGCGCGAGCGGATTGGAGAGCGCCTCGACGGCGCGCTTCAGGTAGCGCGTCGCGCGCCATCTAGCGCCAGGCCCGACGAACCGTGCCAGCTCACGGCCGTCGCTCAGTTGGACCGACCAGCCGTAACGGATCGGCCTGATCATCATTCGTAGTGCTCTCATCGTTGTCACCATCGTTTAGTTGAGACATCAAGTGTAGGACGGTGGCCACAGCGCTTGCACCTGGGACGAGCACCAGCGACCCTGGACGCCTCGTCGATGCCCAACGTACGCGTCGGTACCCGCGGCATCGCGAAGCCAGCCCTAGGCGATCGCGGTGATTGCGACCGCCCATCGGCAGGGCCGGCTCAACGCCCACGGCGGACGACTGCTTCGCTCGCCGCGACGTCACTGCGCTCACGATCGGGTTGGCACGAACGCGATCGCGTGCCGCCGGCTGGCCCGCACGAGTGCAGCTGCCGGTGAACGTCGGCTGCTCGGCCTGGGCGTACTTCCCGGCGTCCGGGGCGTCGACCGCGTCGGCTACGGTCGAGCTCCCCAACGGCAGCGCCTCGGTCCGCAAGGTCCCGATCGCTGGTTGAGGAGCTCGACGTGCCGGGCTCGTCTAGCGGCGCTCCTTGCCCAACCAGATCGGGTTGGTGAACGCCACCATCGTCCCGTCGGCGCGGCGCACCTCGGCGCGGACCCAGCGAGCGTCGTCGACATGGGCCGAGACCGTGTTCTGGGAGGAGGCGACGCTGCCGCCGCCGGCCGGCCCGCGGTCGGTGTGGAACGTCACGGTCGTTCCCGCCGCGCCGATCACCCGGAGCCTGACCTGGGCGGAGTGGCCTGGCAGCTGGTCGCCGATGCCCGCGCGGTAAAGGCCCTCGCGAGCCGTGAACGACAGGCTCACCGCGTTTGACTCGGCGACGTAGGAGTGCCCGGCCTTGAGCGCGGCCACGACATCGGTGTCGTCGAGCGCCTTGGCGTGGGCGACCGTCTGCGGCAGGCCGATGACGTCCGGCGGCCGGTGAGCGTCGCTTGCGCCCACGGCCGGGAACCGCCGTCCCGAGCGCAGGATCGAGTCCCACTTCTCGAGCGCCTGCTGGTCACCCGGATCCCACGGCCCGTTCCAGACCTCGACCGCGTCCATCGGCCGGTAGGAGAAGCCCCAGCTGCATGCCTTGCAGGACGAGAACGGATGGTTGGCGATCGCCAGGCCGCCGTCGGCGTGGACCCGTCCGACAAACCGCGAGAGCTGGTCGTCCTGAGGCCGGTAACGCCAGTCGATCCACGTCTGCGGCGGCAGGCCGACCGCGCCCCAATGCCCGGCCCTGGTCGTAACCTCCTCGCCGCGGATCGCGAGCAGGTCCGGCGGCGTGACATCGCCCCACACGGCTTGCGAGGAATCGGTGTTGTGCTCGGTGGACACGAAGAAGTCCAGGCCAGCAGCCTTGGCGTTGTTGACGACGTCCTGGGGCGCGAAACTTCCGTCGGAGTAGATCGTGTGCATGTGCAGGTCGCCGCGATACCAGCCGGGTCCGCGACCCGGAACTGAGTCGGGGGCCGGATGGGGTACGAACGGCGGTCCCGGCGAGCCGGAATGAAGCGTCACGTTGATCGTGTAGTCGATTCCGCTGGAGCCGACCGTGTACGGACCAAGGATCACGTTCCACCGACCCGGCCTCACGGGGCCAGGGATGTATCCCGGCGTCGCATCCGAGGCCGACACCGTGAACGACGTGCGCGCCCCACCGGACCAGCCCCGGAACCCGGCCTGGTCGCCGAGAGCAATCCCGTGTTCGTCGAACAATCCGATGTCGAGCGCGTTGCCGTTGACGTGGTTATAGGAGTAGGAGACATCAACCCGGTTGGTCCCGGGCGGGACGTCGAAAGGAACGTAGACCCAGTCAGGTTGTTCGGAGGTGATGTGACCGGTCAGCACCATCGTCGAATCGGCCTGGGCCAGTCCCGCTGCCGGGCCGGCGACGGCGGTCGCGACGGCGGCAATGGCCAGGAACATGATCGTGCGTATGCGCATGGGCGACTCCCGTGTAGTGACAATCGAAGCCCCCCGGTCCACTGCTAGTGCTTCCCACCTGGCTGCCCGGTCCTGTCAACGACCGGTGAACATCGCGTGGAGAAGCAGTGATTCGCTACCCGGCCGGACGCCGGCTGAGGTGGCGCCAGTGCTCCGGGCAGGTCGGGGTGCTCGAGGAACGCGATGCGCTCGGGTCGGCGGCACGATGCCCTCCGACGCCGCTAGCGACCATCGACCCGCAGGGCGCGTCGGTCGTGCCGAAGCGCTCGTGAGCCGCGCGCTATCTCGATGGCGAAAGACGTCCTGTGTCAATGGGTGGTGGTCTGACCTGCCATCCGGGCGGTAGCGGGGAGATCGGGCCGGGGGCCCGAGTTGGAGGGGATGGTGACGAGGATGTGCTGTTGCAGGCCGGTGTGTCGGGCTGGGTCGTATGGGGTGTGGTTCTGCCAGCAGCGCCAGATGATGCGTGCCCACGCGCGGCCGAGGGTGCGTAGCGCGCGGCGGTGGTTGTGTCCGCGTTGGCGGGCGTTGGCGTAGCGGTCCGCGGCCCACGGGTTCCAGCGGCAAGTGCAGTGCGCGAGCGTGGAGAGCGCGTTGCGTAGTCGCTTGTTGCACGCCCAGCGGAACTTCGCGTGTTTGCGTTTGCCGGACTCGACCGCGACCGGTGCCTGGCCGGCGTCGGCGGCGATCGCGTCGCGGTGCGGGTAGCGGCGCCGACAGTCGCCGATCTCCGCGAGCAGGGTCGCGGCGCAGATCACCGAGTCGGTCTTGAAGAAGCTGCGGAAGATCTGACCGTCAGGGTGCGCGTCCAGCGCGTCGGCGATCTCGGTCTCGAGCCCGCGGATCTGCTCGACGAGAACCTGGAGAGTCTCGACGAGGCGGATAACGATCGCGCGGCGCGTGCGGGTCTCGACCTCGCCCCCGCGTCCAGACGGCGCGGATCGCAGGCGCTCGAGCAGCTGCGCCGGCGTCTTGCGCGAGTACCGGTGTGCCTTCAGGAACGCGGCCATCCGCTTCTCACCCAGCCCGCGTGTGTCGTCCGGACTGGGGTAGCGGGCCAGGAACGCCAGCGAGATCGGGCTATCGAGCGCGGCGAACAGGCCGATCGGTCCGGGCCAGAACCGCTCCAGCTCAGCGCGGAGCTGGTTGGCGAGCGCGACCCGCGCGGCGACGAGATCCTCCCGCGAGCGGGTCAACGCTCGCAGCGCCTTGGTCTGATCGGAATCAGGTTCCAGGAGCCGGAAGCGATGCGCGTCGGTGCGAGCGAGCTCGCACAGCACGAAGCAGTCAAACCGGTCGGACTTCCCGCCCGAGGCGCGGAACCGGTCACGCGCGGCCTTGACCTGATTGGGATGCAACGCGAGCACGCGCATCCCGGCCTCGAGCAGCCGCTCGACCAGCACCCCGTCGCCGCGCTCGATCGCGACGATCCCAACCTCAAAGCAGACCAGCGCGTCACACAACGCCGTGATGCCCTGCTCGTCGTGCGCGAACGTCTCTCCCAACAGCCGCTCCCCGTGCTCGTTGGCGATCAGCACGTCGTGCTTCTCAGACGCCCAATCGATCCCAGCGACGCTTCCCGCCATCAACCCAACCCTCCTCTGGTGGACACTCGACCGTGCCCCGACCAGGAGGTACCGTTGCGGGTGCTGATAGACAAGGCCCTCTACTCGGGGCTACGTCCTGTCGCCGCTCGCGGCACCTCACCACCGTCGGGAGGGGCTGGTCTTTCGAAGGCCCTCCGCAAAAGGGCAAGCAATCGAGGCCCTCTCCCGGCGGCGGTCGAGGCACCCCTAGGTTGACCTATCAGCAATCGTCGTCGGCGTATCGAGGGTGACTGGTTCACGCCTGAAGCGGCAAGGACGTCTCCGTGGCCCCTTCGCATGGACTGCAGGAGGGGGCGTCTTCGGTTCTAGGACGCTGCTGGCTCTCGGAGCATCGCCCAAAGCGGTGGCGAGGTTCCGGCCTGGATGACGTCAACGACATTGAATCCGTGGCGCGCATAGAGGTCTCGGTTGCGCGGGTTGGTTGCTTCGAGGTAGGCCGGGAGTCCGTCGTTGTCACAGGTCGCCGTCGCATGTCGGAGCAGTGCTGAGCCCAGGCCCCGGCCCTGCGCGACCAGGTCGACTCCGATCAGGGGCAGATACCAAACGTCGGTCGTGGGGTGTAGCTCGCCCATCTGCTCGAACAAGCCGTTGACGTCCTTGAGGATCTGGTCGTCCAGACTCTCGCCCATCACGCCCATGACGGTTTCTTCATCGGGCCCGACGCCGGGCCGCATCCACAAGGCGACAGCCAGGCAGTCCTGGAGCCCGTACGCCGTGCCGTCATCGAACGCCTGCCCACCGAACCCCTCGGCGAATCTCGGCCAGTACGTCAGGTACCTTCCCGGGTCCGGCCATGCCCACCGCATCACCGGGTCGGATGAGAACGCCAGCGTGAGCGACGCGATGCCGCGCTGCCGATCGGTCGCCTCGATCACCTCGACCGTCTCCACCTTCATCGCTGATCCCAGCCTTTCGGTCTGCCGCGGCCACGGATGGTCCACAGGGGCGCGAGCCTACGCCCAGACACCGGGCAAGACAAGCAGGGCCTCGCTTGGCTCGAGCAGTTCGCGGTGTTCGTCCGCGGCAGCTCGTTGACCGCCGTTTCGCGCTCCCGCTATGGACGAAACCCGACAGCGTCGAAGGAGAGTGGACGCGCCGACCCGAGGTCGCCGCAATGATCCCCATCATCGACGGCTCATACGCCGACCGCCCCTGACCGTTCTCCCGACACGCCCATAGAACGCGCTCAGGTCCATCTGCTCGACCGCCCCCAGAATCGACCACACCACGTGATCCTCGGGCACCCAATCAGTCAGATCCGGCGGCAACAACACCGACTGCCCCCGTCACAAGCGATGAAGTTCTCCACTGCCGGAGTTAAGGATGCGAAGGCCGGGACCGTCCGCCCTATTTCTTCCCGCCCCGCCCGAACCGTGACATCAGGCGGCTCAGCACGCTCCGGGCCTCCTGGCTCGCGTCAGCGGCGATCCTGCCGACCGTGTCGTCTGTCTTGATGATCCCCAGCTCCTCGTCCGTCGGGCGCACGGGGCCCCCTCGGGCGACTGTCTCGGCGGACTCCGCGCGGTAGCCCGCGCGGCGGGCCTTGGCCTCGTCGATCTGCGCCTGCAGGCGGGCGACGTGGTCGTCGGGATCAGGCGTGGCAGGGGTTGCGCCGGCGTCGTCGGTCATGGGACACATTCCAGCACCTATCAGGAGGCCCCGCCCCGATGATCAAGACCTTTTCGGGCAGACTGCCCGTTTGTCGCCCGAGCGGCACTCTGGGAATCGTTGGCAAGAGTCAGGCCGAGTAGCACGGCCGAGTCCGTTCCTACCGTCCGCGTTACGGAAAGCAAGGACTTGGCGGCTTCGATTCGCGCTTGTGGGGCATCCATACGCCGATGCAAGCCGGCGTGCGTCGCCGGTGACGCACGGTCTCGATTTGAAGGAGACGCAGGCGCCGAAGTGAAACATCAGCCGTCCGGGCCTGCGGCGTACGGGGCGTGACGGGACATGAGCAAGGTCAGAACAACAGCACTCCTCCTGGTTGGCGCGGCGGTCGCGTTCGTCTCGGTGACCGTGACCGGAGCTCCCAAGGTCCCGGCGCGCACGCCGCAACTCGGTCAGCGCATGGCCGCGGTCCTCGCGCGGCCCGCCGTCAGTCTCCGTGCGGTGTCCGCCGAGCTGCGGGTGCTACCGCGGACAGCGCAGGCGCATCGCGTGCCGTCGAGGGTGCTACGCGTCGGCATGACCGGAGCGGATGTCCGAGCCGTCAATCAGCGGCTCTTCAATTTGCACTTCCTGCCTGGCCCAGGGTCAAGCGAGTACACCACGGCGACCGTAGACGCAGTCATCGCCTTTCAGAAGTGGGCGGGAATCACCCGTGACGGCACCGCGGGGCCGCAGACCCAAAAGGCGCTTGCGCAGGCGGCGACACCGACGCCGCTGCTGCAACGTGCGGGTAGACGCGTTGAGGTGTCAATCTCAAAGCAGCTCGCGCTCGAAGTGTCGGGCGGCGAAGTGCTCTGGGTGCTGCCGGTGTCCACAGCGATGCCGGGGTACGTAACGCCGCTGGGCCGATACCGGGTGTACTCGAAGTCGGTGGAATCCTGGTCAAACCCGTACCAGGAATGGTTGCCATACGCCAGCTATTACGCTGGCGGACGGGCGCTGCACGGACTTGCGTCCGTCCCGCCATTTCCGGCGAGCCACGGCTGCATCCGGGTGCCGCTTGAGTTCGCGCCGCTCCTCTACAAGTTCGACACGGTCGGCACGGAAATCGACGTGCTCGCCTGACTAGGGAAGCGATCCCCCGTCCGCCTCCGCGTTCGCACTCGCATAGAGACCGGAACCGCTGGGTGCTCAACAGTGAGTCGTACCGCTTCGCGGCAGCGCCCGCATCGACGAAGAACAGTCGATCAGGTCGAGGTTCGGCAGCTTCTGAACCACGCCAGATGCCGGCGCATGGCTCTCTTGCCACGCGAGCGATCGTCCTAGCCCGAACCTGCTTTCACGGTCTGACGCACCTCTCGTAAACGAGCGGCGGGTCGCCCCACCAACCCCGGGGATTCGGGCTAAGCTGGGACTAGCGCCCAGTTGATCACGCCGCCGGGTGTTGTGCCGTCCTTGCACTTGTACTGAGGATTCGAGGACGTGCAGGTGTAGCGGGGCGCGACCCAGCTCCAATCCCATTCAATGCTGACCGTGAATGTCCCGGAAGGGCCGCAGCCCTGGCCCACGATGCACGCAGGAACGAAGTGCCAGACTGTCGTGTCCTCGCAGCCCCGCCAGAGGCCGCCCTCCGATATGACGTCCGCGGCGTCGTTGAAAAAGATGAGGTCGGTCCTTGGGGGCGACAACCAGTCATCGGTATCCCACTGCTGTGACGAGACCAGCTGGATCGGGTTCCCCTGGCTTGTGCGGGAGGAGGTGTCGTTCCATATAGCGTTTTCGCAGTCGTTGCCACCGTTGTCGCCGCTCCCGAGCGCCGGGAGCGGCGCGCTGCCGAGCAGCCCGCTCCCTCGCGACGAGGTCGGGAGGACCGACAGCGAGGCGGCGCCGAAGCGCCGTGGGACAGCTGCCGCGGCTCTGGCTGCGACGGCGACCTTGGTCAGAGGCGCCGCCCGGTAGCTGACGGTGCTGCGCGCCGCGCTGTAACGCGGGCCGCTCAGCCGGAACGTGAACTCCTGACCGCCCCGCTGACCGGCGATGTGCAGCACGCCCCTGGCCTGCGTGTTGCGCACGAACAGCCGCTTCTGCGCCAGAGTGATCGGGGCCACGCCGGCGCGACCGCCGGTCGTGATCCAGGTCACGTTTCGCCCGACGCCGTGAAGTGTCAGCCGGCCGCCCACGAACGTGCCGTTGCGAGCCGAATGCATATACATGCTCCCGGCCTGCGCCCGCGCAGCCGCGAGCGCCACCAGCGCCACGACCACGACAGCCACACCAACAAACCGCAACCGGCTCGCCCCGATCGATCTCATGTCGCGCCGGCAGCATGACACAACGCAACCGAACTCGTCAACCCGAGGAGGCGGCTCGGCTCGGGTTCGAAGGTTCGGTGCTGAAGCGGCCCGGGTCGAGGTATCGCCCCGGTCGCCAGACCGCCTGGCGCAAGCAAGACCAGTCACCGCACCGCGGCCACGCCGCGCGCATTGCGTCGGGGGCGGCACGGCCAGCGGCGCAGGTAATGCGTGTGGTGGCGGGGGTGGTGGCTCGAGCTACGCGGGCGCGGGCCCGTCTGGCGGGATCTCGATCGTGACGGCGTCTTCCTCGGACGCGCCGGAGGTGGTGATCAGCTGGGCCGTCTCTGCGCCAACGGCGTCGATCACGATGCCAGCGGATAGCGCGACCTACGCCCAGGGGCAGGTTGTGATTTCGAGTTTCAGCTGCACCGAGGGGGCCGGCGGCCCCGGGATCGAGTCATGCCTGGATCGGAACGGGCATCCGCCCGGGACGGCGATCGATACCTCCACCGCGGGGGCAGCACACGTTCACGGTCACGGCCACCAGCAGCGACGGGTTGACCGGTCAGTCAAGCATCACCTACACGGTGTCAGCGAAGGCGCCCGCCGTCGTGACCGGCGCGGCGACGAAGGTCACCCACAGCTCGGCCACCCTGCACGGGACGGTCAACTCGAACGGGTCAGCGACCAGCTACTACTTCCAGTACGGAACCTCCAGCGCCTACGGCAAGCAGACCAGCTCGCGCGGCGCCGGCGCTGGCACCGCGACCCATCCGCAGTCCGCGACGATCTCCGGCCGGTCGCCAGGGAGGACCTACCACTTCCGGATCGTCGCGCACAACACGGCGGGGACGAGCTACGGCGCCGATCAGAAGCTCAGCGTTCCGCTACAGCCGATGAGGCTCTCGGTCTCGCTGCTGCGCACCCGCGCCGGCCGCGGCTGCTTTGCCTCCAAGACCACCTCCAGTGGGCATCCGGTGGCGGGCGCCGCGGTGCGGTTCGCCCGGCGCACGGCGCAGACATCCCATGCCGGCAAGGCCACGATCTGCGTGACCTTGCGCCACGGGACCTACCACCCGAGCGCCACCAAGAGGGGGCTCAGGCCCGCGCGCGCCACCGTTACGGCTCGCCGCGCGCCAAATCCGCCTTCACGCGTTGCGGCGTCGAGCGAGACACAGCCCGCCGCCCGCGGCATGCGATCCGCAGGTTTCCGGCCGCCCCGCGTGTTAGGCAGCATCAGTTGCTAGCCCGAGCTCTGAACGTGATCCATCTCGCTTGCTGTGGGTTGAGAATCCCGTTCTGCCCGCGCAGCGAGCGCACGAGCAGCAAGGACCGATCATGGACGATCGGGCTCCCGCTTGTCCGACTGGAAAACACAAGTCGCACGACCGAGGCGCGTAGCTGGTGCCGCTCGGGCACCGAGAACGCGGTCCCCGGCAGTCGAGCCTGTGTTCGTGCCTCGGCGGCCGGCGCAAGGGCCGCCGCCAGCGCCACTCGCGCCACCGCCCGCGACACGTTCAGCATCGCCGACTTCGTGACGCCGGATGCGCTGACCAACGAGGCGAATACGCGTGGGATGGTCGCTGCCCTACGTGGCATGCGCCGCATCTTCGACGTCAACGTCTACGTCTGGGTTGGCGGATCAAGAACGGTGGCGGTTGCTGCCGCCGTCTGCCCGGCGCGCGTTGCTGACTTGGCCACGAGGTCGCGGACGATAAGCGTCGCGGCGGCCGGTGAGCCTTTGACGAATCCAAAGAACGGACCGAAGTCTCGAGTCGCCGAGTAACCCGTGATGTAGAGCCCGTCCAGCGTGGTTTGGAAGTGCTCGTCGAGCATCGGAAAACCGTCCGCCAGCGCCACCGAATCGAGCACCCCGCGCAGATACGGAACCTTGCCAAGGTCGACCGCGTACCCGCAGGCGAAGACGATGAAGTCGGCAGTGAGCGACTGCGCATTTGACAGGACCACGCGCATACCGTCGCCATCGTGGCCGGCGATGACCTCGATCACCTCGGTCCCCGGCCACCGCGTGACACGACGCGAGTCAAGGCGCGGCGCCAGCCAGTGCTCGAGCGTGAGCCGCCCCACCTCCCAGAAGCGCCGGTCAATCGCCTCCTGCTCGTGGTCGGGAAGGTTTCGCCAGTAACCGGGCACGGCCAAAGTACGTTCGACGTGCTCGTCGACAAACTTCCAACTCACACGCTCAAAACGCGGCACGTCATGCCGGTGGACGATGTCGATCCGCTCGGCGCCGTGCTCGCAGAGGAGGGCCGCCCATTCGTACGCGCTCTGTCGCCCGCCGATGATCACGACGCGCGCGCCGGACAGCTCGCTCAGGTCGACCAGGTCACACGTGTGGGCCGACCGCGCGGCGGGAACGCTGGCGGCCCACCCGGGGACCTGCGTGTATTGCCGGATCCCGGGCGCGGCCACGACGAAGTCGGCACGAACCGCTTCGCCGGAGTCAAGCCTGGCGTCGAAGCGGGCATCGAGCTTTTCGAGCTCGACGACGAGCTCCTCGCGGACGGGCAGGCCCTTGCGGGCCGTGAACCACGCGGCGTAGTCAAGAAACAGGCCGATCGGGATCGGATCGACGTCGTCCGGGTCGATCTGCCGCTCGGCTAGGTACGCCTGGAGCGTGTCTACTCCGGCCCCGTCGAGGTGCCAGTCGGGTCCCGAGCGCAGGAACATGTTGGCCGGCATGTGTTCGCGCCAGAAGCCCATCGAGCGCCCGACGACCGTCGTGTCGATGCCGCGATCACGAGCCAGCGCCGCCGTCGCCAGCGCATAGGGCCCGGCGCCGATCACCAACAGCTCCGTGTCAATCACTCGCGCTCTTCCGTCCCAAGTCGTGCTGCGCCTCCGGCCACCAACCTTACACCGACAGAGTGGATCGGCTTCCGCTTATCTGAACGGTTGGTCGGTGTCAATGCCTCCGGTGTGGTGAGGGGGTTGGGTGTTGGCTCCGTGGGTGCCCGGGCTTATCTGGGTCCTCGAGCGGCCGTGGCGGCTGGTCGGGACGTGATGGTTGATCGGTCATCCCGTGGGGGTGTCCGGTCGCTCGGTCTCTGTCAGGGCCGCCGTTGGTGTGGGTGCCGCGGAAGCTGTGGGAGCTGGCCGGAAGGGTCCGCATCGGTGATGTGGGGGCGGTTGGAGCCGCGAGGAAGGGTCAGTCGGGGACGGGTGTGAGGGCCTCGGGGCCGAGGTTGTGCAGGAGGTGGTAGCTGCGTCGGGCGATCTTGCGCGCGATCGTCAGTGACGCGCGGGTGTGGGTCATGCCGCTGGCGCGGAGTGCGTGGTAGTGGGCGTAGTCGGGGCTCTGGCGGCGGGTCGCGGATTGCGCGGCCTCATAGAGCGCCCAGCGCAGCGGCGATGAGCCTTGGCGGGTGAGCCGTCCGACGCGGGTGGTCTGGTCAGAGCGATGCACGCCGATATCGAGCCCGGCGAACCGGACCGCTTTGCGCGAGCTGGTCATGCGGCTGGCGTCACCGAGCTCTGACAGGAAGGTCAGCGCGATCAGCTCTCCGACTCCGAACTGGGTCATCAGCGTCTGGCAGCCGGCCTGGTGGCGCGCGATCTTTCGCAGCCCCCGTTCGATCTGGTGGATCTCACGCTCGAGCGTGTCGACCATAAACAGGGCGACCGTGACCCGCTCGCGCGCGTCGGCGGGTAGATCCAGACGCTGGAGGAACTCGCGGCCGTCGGCTGCTGCGATCCGGGCCGGCGCGCCCGCGCTGATCCCGTGGTGATATAGGACCGAGCGGATCCGCAGCAGCCATTGGGTGCGCTCGTCGATCAGCGCTTTGCGTAGATGCAGCCGCGAGCGCCACTGGCGCACATGCTCGGGCGCGATCCACGATTCGGGCAGCCGACCCTCCGCGAGCAGCTCTCTGAGCCACAGCGCGTCCTGGCGGTCGGTCTTCGCGCGGCGCTTGCGGCCTCGCAATGCGCGGGTCTCGACCGTCTCGGCCAGGTGCGGCACGCCCCCGGCGCGCTGGACCGCGCGAGCGACAAACAGCCAGCCCGTGCAGGCTTCCACCGCGACATGCACCTCGCGGCCGCAGAACTGCCCGACCCAATCCTTGACCGCCGCCGGCTCTGACGCGATCCGCCCGCGCGTCACCTCGCCGGTCTGGGAGTCCAAGCAATCGAAGGTGATCTGACGCAAATGCACATCGAACCCAGCGATGATCGCCCCCGACAGCCGCGCCGGCATCACACCAGCCACGTTCCGGGGGACCGATCCCTTACCGTCGCTCACGGTCGGTACCTCCTATTCGCAATGGCCGGCCGCGCGGCTGGCACCGCGCGCGCCTACGACGCCGTTCGACACGGAGGACCGACCACCTTCACTTCCTAGCCGACCCCGCCCAGATCACGGGCCGTTCATGCCATCTCCGTCGCCTGAGCGGCACTCTGAGCGGGCGGACGCCTGGGCGGCCGTTGCATAGGCACGGCTTCCGTGCACGGCGGCTGGCGGCTAATTTGCGCTCCGCGCTAACTGCACTTGCCACTGCCGGCGGACACTGAACGGTGCCGTTTGCCTCCCCGGCGGGACGATCGACGGGTCAACCATCGTCCGAGGGAGGACGCATGCCATCCACCGTGCAGCTGGACGCCTGCGGTCGACGCCGGTCGCCCGCAACCCTGCCCAGCTTTCACCAGGGCTTGGGCAAGGGTCAGCGCTACCCGGCCGATCCACCGACGGTCGAGGAGATCATCGCCGTGATGCACGCCGCCGGCGATGACCACGACGCGGTCCGACTCCGCGGCCTGATCGTCGTGCTCTGGCGCGCCGGACTGCGAATCAGCGAAGCGCTCGCGCTCATCGAGAGCGACTTGGACCTACATCGCGGCGCGATCCTGATCCGCAGCAGCGGCAAAGGCGGCAAGCGCCGTCGCGCGTGGGCCCCCTTCCGGGGTAGCCCAGCCATCACGGCCCGTGCGGGTGACTGCGACGTCGTCGCTGCGACGCTCACCGGTCGAACGGATGCTCGCGAGGGCGTGCGTGGCAGAGTACTCATCAACGCCGGCTCGGGCCTGGGGCGTCCGACGTCGCCGAAGCGATCATCCGCTCAGGGGATTCGAGTCGGCGAAAGCGCTCGTCGGAAAGTGCTCGGTCTTCGACGATGAAAGTCACGGTCGGTTGCCCGCAGCACGGCCCTCACGGCGTCTGAACGGCGATTGAATCCACGCGTAACTCTCACGAGGCCATTAGGCCAGGCCGCGGCTTGCATAGGTACCGCAGCCCTCGCGCAGGGGAACGTGAGAGTTCCGGAAATTCGTGAGACCAGCAGTGGCGCCGTTGGCTCGAGTACGGCCGGAACCGCTCAGGAGTAGCAGACTCGACGTGTGATAATTCGGACTGCCGCAATCCCGGCAACACGATCGGGGTTCTGGTCGGATCGGTCGCTTGCGAATAATCTCCGAGGTTCGTGTGCGGCCAGCTCTGTGTGCGATGACTGCGCTGTCGTTCGTGTTATGGCGCGATCGAGCGACCGACTGATGCCGGCTCTCGCACCCGTCGCTAAGCGCAACGGTCGGTTCTGCCCCGGGTACACGAGCTTTGGTTCCCGGTCTCGCGGTTGCACGGGTAGAGGGGGACGCGGCGACGCGGTGTAACACGTGATGCCAGGAGGGCGTGCCCATTCGACCGAGCGCGATAGCTGGGTCAGCGAGTATGAGGAGCTGCGGGCGCTTCACGTCGCCACGGCTGAGGCGATGCTGCCCGAGTATGGGGCGCGGATCGAGTGGTCGGCGGGTCGGCTCCGGGCGGAGCGGCTGCGTGGGTTGCGCGCGTTGGTGGGGGCGGCGGTTCGGGGTTCGCGATGGCACCGCGAGCGGTTGAAAGAGATCGATGTCGATCGGATGACCGAGGCGGACATGGTCGCTCTCCCGGTTATGACCAAGACCGATCTGATGGAGCACTTCGACGAGATCGTGACCGACGGGCGCCTTTCGCTCGAGCTCTGCGAACGGCACCTAGACGGGCTCGAGGGCGACGCCTATCTGTTGGGCGAGTATCACGTCGTGGCCTCCGGTGGCTCGTCCGGCCAACGCGGCGTCTACGCCTCTGGGTGGGATGCATGGGCGGCGTGCTGGACATCGATGCTGAGGTTCCCCGAGCGGGACTGGATGTCCGATCCGGCCCTGGCGGGCGTCTCGCGCCTGGCCGCGGTGGTGGCCGCGTCGAAGGCGACTCATGTCTCGGCCGCGTTTCGCCTGACGTTCTCGACGCCTCGCGGCCCCGAGCAGCTCTTGCCGGTCACCCAGCCGTTAGAACACATCGTGGCGAGTCTCGATGAACTCCAACCTACGGAGCTCATCGGATACAGCTCGGTGTTGGCTCTTCTCGCACGCGAGGCCTCAGCCGGGCGGCTGAGGATCTCGCCGCGGCGGGTGGAGGCCATCGCTGAGCCGCTTCTCCCAGAGGCGCGGGCCGCGATCCGCGCGGCGTGGGACGTCCCGATCGGCAACCGCTATGGCACGTCCGAGGGGGTATTCGCAGGGTTCTGTGGGCATCGCAACCACCTCCCGGACGACCTGTGCATCTTTGAGCCAGTCGACGTCGACGGCAAGCCAGTCAAGACTGGATCACCGTCGGACAAGGTGTACATCACCAATCTGTACAACCACGCGCTGCCGCTGATCCGTTTCGAGGTGACCGACGAAGTGGCCGTTCTCCGGGGACGGCGCCCGTGCGGATCGAGGTTCCGCACCATCGCCGATCCGCAGGGACGCCTGGACGACACCTTCATCTACCCGAGCGGGGTGAGCATCCATCCCCACGTCTTCCGCTCCGCGCTGGCAGCACACCATCACATCGTGGAGTACCAAGTTCGCCAAACAGCCATCGGTGCCGACATTCACGTCGTCGCCGACGGCGAGATCGACACCGCGCTCGTGACAGCCAAAATCGAAGCGGCCCTCCGCGAGCTCGGCCTGCGCCCACCTTCGGTAATCATCACATCCGTGGCAGCGCTTGACCGGCAGACGAGCGGCAAGCTGAAGCGGTTCGTGCCCCTGCCCGGCTAAGCCTGTTCGCAAGCAACCGATCCGACCAAGGTCACCATCGCCTCGCTGGGCATCGCGACAGTGCAGACAGCGCCGTTGATCCGTTGCGCTATTTGACGCCACCACCCGCCATATCAGTTGTAGATCCTGAGCACGTTGTTCATCCGGGCCTCCTTGGAGGCTGAGTGGTGTCGAAGCCCTCAGTCCCAAGGACGACACCGGATGAAGCTGAGCGGTAACGCCAGGCTCAGCGTCAAAGGCCGCGAGCTGCTGATCGATCGCGGCGCAAGTGGCTGCAGCACGACCGCGCCGAGGGGCGCGCAGGGCTGCTGGACCGTTCCTCGGTGCCTGCGACCGTCGCGAACCGCACCGACGAACGCCGCGTCGAGGTGATCGCTGCGCCGCGCCGGCCGCGTCTCACCGGCCCGGAGATCGCCGAGTGCCTCCAGATGGCCGTGGAACTGCCTAATTCCGAGCCGATCTGCCGCGCGTGCCGGTAAGGCCACACAGTGATCGCGCGCCGGGTTGGGACTGTTGGCCACGATTCTCGGGACGGCGGACGGCGCGTGCGCTCCCACCGGCCGAGGAGTACGCTCGGTTTCCGATCAAGGAAAGGGGCCAAAATGCCCATACGTTGGCAAATCGATCGGGGGTTCTCGATCGCAGCGGGCCAAACGCAGTGGTGGAACTGGAACTTTTTTACGGATCATGCCCGGGGAACGGGTCCGAATCAAGGTCCGATCCTCTTTCGAGCGCTCCCCAAAGGGCCAGCGCAGGGCGGAAATAATTCCGCCAAGAATAAGCTCGTGATCTTCGACTTCGCGAAGAGCCGCGGTGGCCCGGGCGATGATCATGCACCGGAGGTCTTCTACGAGTTCAAGATCAGAAACGAGAGCACAATTGATGTGCCGTTCATGCTGGAATTCATCCTCTTCAGCGACCTGCCGATCAACCAATGATTGCTGTCGTTAGGTTAGATGTGAATAGGGGACTAAGGAGCCGGCCATGAAGATGATTGTCATTACAGATAAGACTGGGAAGATAGTTGGCACGGCCCACCACGGTGTTGAAGGTAAACCGGGCTCAGGAGCTGGTGGCCCGATCGCTGGGCCCGATCAGACCGTTAACGTCATCGAAGTACCGAAGGAACTAGAACAAGTCGAAGACACGGGCGAGTTGCATAGCAGACTTCGAAGCCTCCTGAAATAAGTGAGTTCCGAGTGACGGAGCAACGAAGCTGACTGAAGCCGGGCTAACTCACTGTCCCGGTCTCCACGGCGGCGGCGTCGGCTCGAGGTACGGCGTCCGGATCCAAGCCGACGATCAAGACGCGTGGCCCGGGCATTGCGCGTGCAGGCTCCACACGTGCAGGCTACCCGCGCCGGACGCATAGCCCAGTCGACCAGACTCAGCCGGACGGCTCATAGAGAGCAGGTCCCTGCAACGTCTCAAGCTCCGCTTTCGTCGCCGGTGCCGCCGTGATGGCTCCACTGCTGCTCGCTGAGCTCGACAGCCAAAGGCGGAACTTTCCCGCTCGCAATTCGCGGCCGTGCATAACGGCTCGGCTTCGTGAACGCAGCACGTCGAGCGCCTCCACAGCCCGTGCTGCTGCTCAAGAGCACCGCCTCGCTGCGAGGGCGCCGCGCATCAGTCTTCGTCTGCCGCGCCAGCGCCGGACCGGTTAGCGAGCACGATTTACCGCCACCCTGGTCGGCGGGCTATCTGGCTAGCTGATCGGGGAGACTGGTTCCCACGACGCCTCAACGATGTACCCGTCGGGGTCACGGCACTTGACGCTGACGTATTCCGGCTCATCCCATTCCTCGACCAGCTCGACTCCGTCGGCGGCAAGCCGGGCCCGTAGCGCGAGCACGGCGCCGCGGCTGCGGAGTCTGATACCGAAGTGCATCCAGGTAGGGCGTGCGAGCGGCTCTGTCGCCGGGCCTAGAGCGAGCGCGAAGCTGGCCGCGTTGTACAGCATCAGGACGCCGTCGTCGTAGCGTCGGGCTGGGGCTGCTCCGAACCCGAAGTAGGCCTCGTAGAAGCGCCGTGACCGCGCTTGATCACTCACGCAAATCGCGAGATGGTCCACCAGCCCATCCTATGGAAGCCTACGATCAACGATTGCGGGGCACAAGTGGCCGCCGTCAGCGCGGTCGCCAACATCGGCGTGCGAGGTGCTCTCCCTTCGCCCGACGTGTGGATCTCGCCGTTGCCCGCAGAGTGGCCCGAGCAGCCCCCGCGCGGAGTCTCGGCTCGTGAGGTACCACAACGACGATGACCGCCGGGATCCGCCAGTGGACCGCCGCTCGGCGAACCAACCCGACAACGCCCGCTTTGCCCGGTCAAGCAGCCACCCCGACTCGTCCAAGACTAGAGAAATGACCGTGCGCCATCTAGCACTTGACGAGAGCCGCCTCAGTGCCTGCGACGTGCGTCTCGCCCCGAACGGAAAAGGGGCGTCGGCACGCCGTGCGGTGGCGCTGGGGCTCGGATCCGTGGCGGACATGACAGACGCCGATGGGGTCGCTTGAGCAAGATCTTCGGTATTCGAGCGACCCGCCGCGCGCGCTCCGCGAATCCACGTGTGCATCGCGTTCGCACAGAGGGCATCCGGCGGATGGGTGAGCGAGGGGCTCGTCGTCTTCCGCCGGATGCCGAGCTATCAGCTAGCGCTTAAGTGTGATCGTGAGGTTCGCTTCGGTCGGGCTGAGGAATTGGATCGCCTGCTCGCCTTGGGCCCCACGGAAACGCCCTGTCCCGCCAGTTACCGCCACCGTCTGCGTGCCGGTCAAGGCCCCGTTTGCGATACGGACAAGACCCACGGTGAACAGCTGCCCGCCGTTGAGCGACAGCGTCACCGGGCACTGGAGCGTTCCGGTCGCGCTCGTCGCCTGATCGACCCGCACGACCGTGCAGACGCCGCCATCAAAGCCGACCTTGGTTCCGCCCTTTGCTGTCAACAGGTCGTCTGAGAGGACGATCTGATCGCCGAGGCTAAAGCCGCTGTCGCCCAGATCGAGCTGCTTGAGCTGCACGGTTTGCGCGAACACCTTGATCGTCCGGGCGTGAGCACCGTGGTGGCCGTGCGCTGAGCTGCTGGGGTGGTCGTTGGCGAATGCCACTCCGCCGAACACCAGCGCGCCGCCAAGCGCCCAACAAATAATCTTGCGCATTGAGGAGCCTCCTAGATTCGAAGTAACCTGTAACTCGCGGGAAAGGCGGGGCGCGCGCACCGCCGCCAAGCGCCTCACGATCGGCTCTGCACGGCCCCGTAGCCGCGATCAGCGCTCGCCGCCACGCCCGCGGGCTCGGTCTCGCTGAAGCACCATTTGCCAGCGCAAGAGGCCCTTCGTATCGCCCCAAGGTCAGCCTCATCTCTGTCCGGCCCCAGCCGCGAGCCAGTCGCGTCGGGGTCGTGCGCCACAGCGGAGCCTATGACGCACTCCGCATACATTTCTGACCGGTGACAACAACTTTACATTGCTCACAGAGTTGAAACAAGGCTCACAACGTCGCGATTAGACGCCGGTTAGATCGCAATGCCGGTCACGGCCCCGTCCGAGGCGCAAACGTGACCGGCGGCTGTAGGAGACCAGCAGGGCCGCCGACCAGCAGCCGGCTTCGCAGACTTCCGCAAAGTCGCCGACACGGGTCTGGTTACGGCGCTGCCGCTCTGTCCGCCAGGCCCGAAGCAGCAGTGTGGGCCTGCCACGACCAACTCAATCGGACGCTGTGGCGCCTCAGGCTTGAACGCGAAGCTTTCGGTGGGGCTTGCCGAGAAGATCTCCGCGTCGTAGCTCGGCGTGCGCAGCGAGTAACTCGTCGGCGTCCGCTTGGAGCCCTCCGCGCTTGATCGCATCCGCGAGCGCGTCCGCCTATCGCTCGGTAGAGCTGCGCCGAACTTCTGGGCAGCCGTGGACCTGGCATGCTCGTTTGGTGCCGTAGATCAGGCGGTCTTTTGCTTTGGTGGGTCCGTGGCGCTTGTGAAGGACCCAGGGGATGCGGAGGTGCTGGACGTGGCCGATGCCACCGGGGAACAGAATGCCGGCATCCCAGGCATCGGTCAACTCGTCGCCGGTCACAGGTCAAGCCTCGCAAGGCCCGAGTCTGGGCGGACCACCGCGCCGTCGCCGTCTGAGAAGCTCTGGGACGTGAGCGCCGAGAAGCGTCTTATGTCGGTGACCGAGGCGCGCGGGCTGGCCGTCCGAGCACACGCCGACCAGCGCGACCGGGACGGCAGCTTTCACATCGGCCACGTCGCTCGAGTCGCCGAAGCCGTGGCGGCGGACGATGCCCATCAGCGCGTGGCCTGGCTTCACGACGTCATCGAGGACAGCGACCTGACCGCCGATGCGCTCGGCGCCCGACTCACCGCCGACGAGCTCCAGGCTCTCTGTCTATTAACGCGCGACGATCCCGAAGAGCCCTACGACGAGTACGTGGGACGGATCATCAGCGCACCTGGGGCAGCGGGCGATCTCGCGCGCGCGATCAAGCAAGCCGACATGCTCGACAACCTGCGCCGCTGCGCACGTGGCCACGATCCCGAGGTCGCCCAGTACGGGCGTGCACTCGCGGCGCTCTGGACGGCACCACGGAACTCGTAACGTCGCCTCCGCTCGAAGACCGCTTCCGCTTGGTCGCCTCCGCAGCCACGAGATCAGCACTGCTGCTTCTGATGATCGCCGGCCCGGAGCGGAAGCTAGAACTCGACTGGTCTAGCCGATGACGCGGCTCCTCGTTCGTCGTGAAAGCAGGTCTCTTGAGAGCCGATCGGGTCACCGAGCCGCTCCTGCTGTTGGAGCTACCGGACCGTGTGCCGCTGTGCGGTCCTGCGAGATGCTGTGGTTGGGATCGCCGATTTTGTTGCCGAGCAGAGGATGAAACGGCTCACTGGTCCGCAGCGTGGTGAGTGCCCCTTGCCGGAGGCCGCCGCATCGGCCATACCGGTGGTCCGCCTTCCGGCAGCGCGAGCACGTCCATGGGCACGAAGCCGAGCCGCTCATACAGTGCTGCGCTGCGCTTGGTGCTGGCCTCGATGTAGGTCGGTAGCCCGGCGGAGTCGGCTCGCTGGAGCGTTGGCTGTATGAGCGCCGATCCCACGCCCTGTCCCTGTCGCGCGGTACGCACCCCGACGATTCGTATGTAGTAGTGGGGCTCACGGAGGTGTCGTGCCGCCATCACGCGCTGCACCCTTCCCGCGAGCAGCAGCCGAGTCCCGAACGCCCGTAGCCACCTGAGCGCCTCCGTCCCCGTCATGGACATTGGCATCTCCCAAGCGCCGGGTGGCAGCTCGCACACCGCGCCGTCGTACCCGGAAGTCGTCCAAACGCTGCCCCCGTTCGGTAACACGTACTGCTCCATCTCAGCCGCAAACATCGTTCGAAGCCGTGGCTCGAGTCGGAGACTGCCCGGCAGCATCCACGTGTACACGGGGTCGTGGATGAACGCGTCGGCGAGCACGCCCGCCAGCCGCGAGACGTCGCCGGCTGTCGCGAGCCGCAGCGCTGACTGCTCGAGCCCGGGCCTCGCCATCAGTGCTTTCGATCTGGTGGGTGGCGGTACCGCCATCTGCTATCCGCCCAACACTTGAGCAACGTCTTATACGATGTTTTATACATCGTTCTAATCAGCGTGTCTATTTCTGATCGCTCAACTCATCGCACCAAGCTGCTCGAGGCGGCACGAACGCTGCTGCGTGAACGTGCTTACGGCAACATCACCGCCCGGGATCTCGTCGCCGCATCGAACACCAACCTAGGGTCGATCGGCTACCACTTCGGCTCAAAAGAGGCGCTGCTCAACGAAGCGATCGGACTCGCGCTCGAGGAATGGGCTGACACGATCATCCAGGCCACCTACATCGACCCAGGGCCCGGGCCACTGTCGCTGACGGCCGCGCTACGGACCGTCCTCGACGAATACGACTCGATCCGCCCCTACTACCACGCCTACATCGAAGCGCTCGCACGCAGCGCCCGCTCGCCGGAACTACGCCAACAACTCGCGGCGCACTACAACCGACAACGCGACCGCATCGCCGGCCTGCTCACCGACTCGCTCCCCGACACAATCAACCCCACCGACGCCCGCCACCTCGCCTCGGTGATGATCGCCACGGTCGACGGTCTACTCATCCAAACCTTCATCGACCCCGACAACGCACCCACCAGCCACGACCTCGCCACCGCCACCTGCCACACGCCCAACCCCGAACACACCCGCCCAGCCCCACAACCCTAATCAGACCTACAGTCTCTCCCGCCGGCGCGCCCACGGCGCAACAAGAGCCGGACTGAGTCAAGCCGACGACCCCGTCCGCGATCCAGTAGTCCCAACGCGCAATCGCTTCGGCCACCCACGCGATCGCCCGACCGCCCAGACCTGGTCTGGCGGTCGGAGACAACCACTCGCGCGCAGACCGATGGCCTGCTCGGCGCCGAAACGGAAGTCGCGCCCCAACCATGCGCCCGGCACCTCCATCGTCGCCGCTGCGGGCACGAGGGTCCCGACTTCCGCTCCGCCTGGTGTCGACCTAGAGCGGCAGCCTGGACGGGCGGCATTCGCGATTCGAGCGGTGTGCCCGGGCGATCGCTGGTCGCGCGCGCGGCTCTATCGAAGTCGTCGGCTGCCGTTGCAGTCAGATGTTGGCAGGGGCTGTCGTGACCGATCCGTAAAGATCCGCCATCGCTCGCCGACGCGAGGCAAGATCCCCTCTGAGTTCTCGGTCACGCCGTTCGAGGTGGCCGTCACCGCCGTCTGAACCCGGACGATCCGCGGTCCATGGCCCTTGAGATACCGGGTCACCGCGACGCGCGCCGGGGAACTGAGCACGCGATGACCGCCGGCGCCAACCGTGGCGCCGGCAAGCATGCTGCCATCGAACACGAGCCGCGCGGAGCGGTATTCCTGACGAGCGGTAAGTCCCACGCAGCTTGCGGCGACAGCGCGCGTGACCTCGGACGCTGGTTGCGCCGCCCCGGCCGAGCCACCGCACGAACAGGCCAAAACGGTGGTCGCGATCACGCTCAAGTAGCAAGCGACTCCTGAGGACCAGCAAGCAGGGGCACGACGGCTCATGCAACGCGAGTTCATAACACACCTACGTGTCTCGCCGAGGACCGTCACTCGCACTTCCGACCTGACTGCCGCAATGTCGCCTCAGCCGCTGCGAGACCGGCACTGCTGCTTCTGATGATCGCCGGCCCGGAGCGGAAGCTAGAACTCGACTGGGCCTAGCCGATGACGCGGCTCCTTGTTCGTGAAGGCGGGAGTGTCCGGCCGGGCGTCGCGCGTGGCCCAGGTTGTCCGATACCGGTCGTCCTCTCGTGGGCAGTCAGCTCCTGCCGCATGGCTCCTTTTGGGCGGCGCGTTCGTAGCCGGCTAGCTCGAGGATCAGCGAGAAGATCTCACGTCCTCCCGCCGTCTCGCGGATGCCCGGGCTGTCGGCTCAACCGGACTCGGGCAGCTCGATCTCGCGCTTGAGGATCTTGCCGGTCGGCCCCTTGGGCAGCTCGTCGACGAACCACACGCGCCGCGGGTATTTGTACGCCGCGACCTGACCCTTGACGAAGTCAGACAGCTCCTGCGCCGTCGCGGTTGAGGTGTCCTTGAGCGCGACGGCCGCGCCGACCTCCTCTCCGAGCTCATCGTGTGGGAGGCCCACAACCGCCGCCTCGATGACGTCCGGATGCTCGTAGAGGACCTCTTCGATCTCGCGCGGGTAGACGTTGTAGCCGCCGCGGATGATCATGTCCTTCTTACGGTCGACGATGAAGAAGTAGCCCTCCTCGTCGATCATCGCCATGTCGCCGGTGTGGAGCCAGCCGTTGCGCAGGGCCTCCGCAGTCGCATCGGGCTTGTTCCAATAGCCCTTCATCACGTTGTGGCCGCGGATCACGATCTCGCCGATCTCGCCCTGGGCCACGTCGTTGTCCTCTTCGTCGACGACCTTCATCTCGACGCCGCTGATCGGGACGCCGATCGAGCCGGGCTTGCGCTCGCGCTCGCGAGGGTTAAACGACGCGACCGGCGAACTCTCCGACAGGCCGTATCCCTCGAGCACCTTGCACCCGAATGCATCCTCGAAGCCGCGCAGCAGCTCGACCGGCATCGCCGAACCTCCGGACACGCACAACTGCAGCGTCGAGGTGTCGAACTTGTCTCGCTCGGGGTAATGCAGCAACGCGTTGTACATCGTCGGGACGCCCTCGAACAGATTCACGCGGTCGCGCTGGATGATCGCGAGCGCCTTGCCAGGATCAAACCGCGGGATCAGGGTCAGCGTCCCGCCGGCTGAGATCGTCGCGTTCAGCCCGCACGTCTGTCCAAAGGAGTGAAACAGCGGCAGGGCCCCAAGCGTCATCACCTCAGACCCGAGGTCGAACAGCGACCGCGACACCTCGGCGTTGCGCGTGAGGTTCTGGTGCGTCAGCTCCGCGCCCTTAGGCGTCCCCGTGGTGCCTGACGTATAAAGGACTACAGCCGTGTCATCGGGGTCGCGGTCAACCACCTCGGGCCGCGGGTCCGCGCCGCCGAGCAGCTGCTCAAAGGATCCCGGCGCGACGATCACGCATGCAGCGCCGGCGTCCTGCGCGCCGAACTCGGCGTCCTCGGCAAATCCCTCCCACGCGAACAGGAGCTTCGCCCCCGAGTCGCTCAGATGGAACGCCACCTCGCGGCGCTTGAGGAGCACATTCATCGGCACGACAACGCCACCGGCTCGCAGCACACCGTAGTAACAGATCGCGAAGTAGGGAACGTTCGGGAGCATGATCCCGACGCGATCGCCGACAGCCAGGCCCTGGTCGGCGAGCACCCCGGCAAGACGCGCGGTCGCCTCGTCGAGCATCGCATAGCTGACCTCCATGGCGTCGAGCTTGAGCGCCACGTGAGCTGGATCCCGCTGGGCGGATTCGGTGAGGATGCGGGCGAGGTTCATCGAAGTCTCGCGGGCGCACCCTACCGCGCGTGGCGCGTCACGTGGCCTTTTCCGGTGCGGCGCCGATTTCCGAGAACATCGTTACCCCCGGTTGCTGTTGCTGCCCAGAACGTGCGTCATTACTACGTCCAGAGCGCACCGAGCGAACCGCCGGTGGTGCTCGTGGCGCCGCTGATGCTCGCGGCCGAGGTCCACGACGGCGCGCCGAGCACCAGCGCGGTGACGATCCCGCGCGAGCACGGCACCGACCCGGGCTCAGGGTCGCCGCAAGGATCGGCGCTGCTTCGTCGCCCATGCGGCCACCCGAGCCGCCGACTACCGCTTCGCCTCTTCGCCGGCTGCAAGTAGCAGCATGATGGCGAGCGAGAGCAGCGTCGGTAGGAATGTTCGTGATCGCACTCGCGTACTAGAGCGCGTGTTTGTACCTCGCGGCTTGGGTTGTGGGCCGGGACGTCAGTTAGGCGCTGTGGCGGTCGTCACGGCGGTCGCGCGGCGAACGGGCGACTGGGGGGAGCTGGGTTGCTTCTCGACCAATCTGGCTAGGCCGATCGCGATGCGGGTGCACGGGGAGTCAGCCACGTGCACGGGCGTTCCCATCTCGAGGCGAAGCCGCTCTGCAAGCCCGGGTAGAAGCGAGCTGCCGCCGGTGAGGGTGATGCCGCGGTCGATCACGTCGCTGGCCAGCTCCGGGGGCGTTCGTGTGAGGGTCTGTTGGGTGGCCTCGATTATCCGGGTGAGCGGCCTCTCAAGCGCTCCGTGGATTTCCTGACGGGTGAGCCGCACGGTCTTGAGCATCTCGGTCGCCATGTCGCGGCCGAGGATCTCGATTTGCGCGTCCTCTAGCCATGGGGATGTCGAGCTGATCTGAAGCTTGATCTGCTCGGCGGTTCGCTCGCCGATCAGCACCCCGTGCGTGCGCTTGAGGTGAGTGCTGATCCGCTGATCGAACTGGTGACCGCCGATCGGGATCAGTTTCGAGGCGACGATCGCTCCCATCGAGATCATCGCGACCTCGCTGGTGCCGGCACCGACGTCGAGCACGAGCGATCCGGTCGGCTCCTCCACGGGCAACCCACTGCCGAGTGCCGCCGCGATTGTCGCCGCGACCAGACGTGCCTCGCGCGCGCCGGCCGCGATGCATGCCTCGGCGACCGCGCGCCTCTGCACGCCGCTGACGCCGCTGGGCACCGACGCAATCACGCGCGGCTGCGGCCGCCTGATACCGCCGTACCTTGCTCATGAGGTGGTGCAGCATCGCCTCGGTGCCCCGTAGGTCGACGATCACCCCGTGCTTGAGCGGCCGGATCGCGGCGATCCCATCGCGGCCTAAAAGCTCCAGCGCTTCGCTGCCCGCGGCAAGCGACCCGCCGGTGCGCGTGTCGACCGCAACCACGCTCGGCTCAGACACGACCAGCTCGCCGCCGCGAGCAGACAGGACGGTGTTGGCTGTCCCCAGGTCGACTGCGACATCGCGGCCGGAGCAGCCGGACGAAAGCGGGAGATATCTCATCAGTTAGCCGTCTCTTCGGAGATCGCTCAAATCGAGCGAAACCGGTCGGATGCCACGGCCACAACCGAAACACGCAAGGTGCGCTCGACTGAAAACCGTTCATATGGTTCGTTCGACGCGCCGACGCGGAACCCCTCTGTCACATCGCCGCCGGCCGCCGGCCAGCCCGGGACCTGAGGGCAGCGGCTTCATCCCAGATTTCGAGCAGCGACGCGGCTGAAACAGTCGGCTAAGAGGAGCTTCTGCATGCAAGCCGTCGCGGCAGCGGGTGGGACTTCAGCGAAGGGCCCAGTTCGGGTGCACGAAAGCCCGCCGCCCAGAAGCGGCTTGACCGAGCAGCGGAGGCACCTCCTCTGCAAAAGCTGTTCAAGGCGTCTGTATGTCGACACCCAGACATCCTCAACAGGAGGATCTCGCCCGGGTGTCGATAGCCGACGAGCGCGCCGAGATCTCCGCCCGGCTTGCTCCGGTCCTCACGCCATCCAGTTTGACGCGCGCGGACCCAGTCGAGCCTCCTGGCCTCATCGAACCCAGGATTCTGCCGCGCCGGCCAGAGTGCCGCTTCGTCGCCGAGCGGCACTCTGAGCGGGCGGACGCCTGAGCGGCCGCTGCATAGGCACGGCTCCCATGTGCGGCGGCTGCTGGCTGGTTAGCGCGTCGCGCGAACTGCACTTGCCACTGCCGGCGGACACTGAACGGTCCGTTTGCCTCCCCGGCGGGACGATCGGCATGCCAACCATCGTCCGAGGGAGGACTCATGCCATCCACTGTGGTGCTGGACACCTGCGGCCGCCGGCGCTCGCCCGCGACGCTGTCGAGCTTTCACCAGGGGCGCCCGCCGCGCAACAAGGGTCAGCTTTACCCGGCCGACCGCCGACGGTGAGGAAATCATCGCGGTAATGCACGCGGCCGGCAACGACAACGATGCGGTCCGGCTCCGTGGGCTGATCGTCGTGCTCTGGCGTGCCGGCCTTCGCATCAGCGAGGCGCTGGCCCTGAACGAGAGCGACCTTGACCTGAACCGCGGCGCGATCCTGATCCGCCGCGGCAAAGGCGGCAAACGCCGCGAGGTCGGCATGGACCGGTGGGCGTGGCAGCAGCTGGACCCGTGGCTGCAGCTGCGCGCCATGCTCCCGGTCGGTGCGCTGTTCTGCGTGCTGCGCGGCCCGACGCGCGGGCGCCCATGGTCGCCGGCCGGTGTCCGCGCGCAGCTGCACCACGTAGCCGCTCGAGCGGGGGTGCGACGTCGGTTCGCGCCGCATCAGCCACGGCACGCTCACGCCGTAGAGATGTCTCGCGAAGGGGTGCCGTTGCTCGTCATTCAGCGCCAGCTCGGGCACGCTGACCTCGCGATCACCTCGGTCTATTTTGCGCGGAATCGACAACACCGAGATCGTCCAGGCCGCCCACGAGCGCCCCGCCCCGATGATTCCGGCCACCCACGGCCTGCAGACGTGGCCGTAGTTCTGGGTGGGGTCGTCCTCGGTCGACCCCACCACGGACGCCTCTTCCGGTCGGGCCCCGTCGGCGGTCTCGTCGGACAGCGGAACGTCGCCAACTCGATCGTGAGTTCGACGACGCCGCCTCGGGCAAAGGCAGTCGCGCGCGCCGGCGCCGCCGCACGGCTACGGCTACGGCTACGCGAATGGATGAGCCCGAGGGCTATGCGCCCTTGCGAGCTGCGCTGCGCTTGCGGTAGCGCTCCTGGATCCCGTGGCGCTCGACGCCGTCTGCTCGTGCCTAAACGGGCAGGGCCATCCGCTGGTCATATGTGTGTGGGTCGCGATCTGGTTGTCTGTGTTGGTGAGGCGCTCGACCGTTGCGGCGAGCTGGATATCTCGCCGAAACGGTCGCCGCGTAGTGCTGATGCGTGCGGTTAGGGCTGACGTAGTTGACTGCGTCGGCGGGCGCCCAGCGTTCCGCCGGTGATCAACAGCGCGACCCCTCCGGCAACGCCGGCCCCGATGGCGGCGTCGGCGTAGTCGAAGCCGTTGCTGGGGACCGTACTTGCGGTACTCGCGGTACTCGCGGACTGTTGGAAGGCGTTGGTCAGAGTCGGTCCGGACCCCCCCGGACCTTCCGGCGGGCGCCAGCCGCTGGCTTGGGCGCTGGGGGCGGCGAGTGCACCGATCGCGAGGCTGGTCGCGATCAGTCCGCTGCGTGTGGCGAGTCTCATGATGCTCTCCTGTGTGTCACGACCGCCCATTGCGGTCGACGTGCGAGAGACAATGGCCGGGTCCGCTTTCTGGGCGCTAACGGCTTGCTATCTCGATGGAGTTTCGGATTCTCGGCCCGCTTGAGGTCGCCGACGGCGACAGGATCGTCGCGCTCGCCAGTGCCAAGCAGCGGGCGTTGCTGGCGATCCTGTTGCTTCACGCGAGCCAGGTTGTCTCGGCTGATCGGCTGCTCGACGACCTGTGGGGTGAGCGGTCGCCCGCGTCGGGGCGCACTGCGCTGCAGGTTTTGATCTCGAAGCTGCGAAAGGCGCTGGGCGACGCGGGTGCGCTGCTTGTTACGCGTCCGCCGGGCTACCTCATCTCGCTGGAGCGCGAGCAGCTTGACCTGTTTCGCTTCGAGCGCCTTGTCGGCGAGGCGGATGCCGCGGAGCCGAGAGTCGCTGCGGGGAAGCTGCGCGCGGCGCTGGGGCTGTGGCGCGGGCCCGCGCTCGCCGACCTCGCCTACGAGTCGTTTGCGCAGCCGGCTATCGGGCGGCTCGAGGAGCTTCGCCTCGCGGCGCTCGAGAAGCGGATCGAGGCCGACCTCGCGCTCGCTCGCCACGGCGACCTCGTCGCCGAGCTCGAGGGGCTGGTCGCGGAGCACCCGTTGCGCGAGCGGCTGCGCGGGCAGCTGATGCTGGCGCTGTATCGCTGCGGTCGGCAGGCCGAAGCGCTGGCCGCGTACCAGAGCGCGCGGCGCACGCTGGTCGACGAGCTGGGGATCGAGCCGAGCCCACCGCTGCGCGAGCTCGAGCAGGCGGTCCTGCGGCAGGACCGCGCGCTGGAGCTGACGCCGCCGCCGTTGCCGGAGCGCTCGGTGCTCGTCATCGCGCTCATGGAGGGGGCTGTCGCCGCGCTGCTGGCGCTCGCTCGCCCGCTGGCGCGTCACCCTGCGAGGGAGGTGGTGCTCGAAAGGCTGATCGACGATCCCATGGACTTGTCGTCGGAGAGTGCTGGTGTCCAAGCGCACCGCGAACGACTGCTCGCCGACGGGATCTCCGCGCGGGCAGCGGCCTTCGTGTCGAGCGATCCGGGCAACGACGCCATCCGGATGGCGGCTGAGCTGGACTGCGATCTGTTGCTCGTCGATGCGCCGCGCCGGGCTGCTCGACGCTCCCGTGCTTCGGGCTATCCTGGCCGGCGCTCGGTGCGACGTCGCCGCGCTCGTCGGCGGCGAGCCTGCGCCGGGGCCGCTGCTCGTGCCGTTCGTGGGAGCCGAGCACGACTGGACGGCGATCGAGCTCGGCGCGTGGCTCGCGGGCGCGTGGGATGTGCCTCTACGCCTTGCCGGCCCTTCCGTCGAGGGGCGCGATTCGAGCAGGCTGCTCGCGAGCGCCTCGCTCGCGGTCCAGCACGCGCTCGGCGTCGCCGCGCAGCCGGTGCTGCTCGCCCCCGAACCCGAGGAGCTCGTGCGCGCCGCCCGAGACGCCGCGCTGGTCGTAGCCGGGCTGTCTGACCGCTGGCAGAAGGATGGGCTCGGCCGGGCGCGCGCAGCGCTGCGCTCACCTCGAGGCCCGCCGGTGCTGCTCGTCCGGCGCGGGCTGCGCCCCGGCGGGCTCGCTCCGCGCGAGAGCCTGACCCGCTTCACCTGGTCGCTGCGACCCGGGTCAGCCTGAGCGAGCCCACGGCGGCGGGTGGCCGTGCCTGCACGGCGGGTATGTGCGGCCGGGCGGCGGGCCGTTCGAGTGGAAATAGCCGCCGAAGGTCTGATCGACGTTCGGTACCACTCTGATCGTCGGGCGATGAATCGCCTTGCCATCGCTCTGCCACTCGAAGCAGGTAGTTCGGCGCGATCGCCTGGCGGTTGCGGTCGAGGCGGATCGGGCCGACCGGGCTGTCGAGCCGCACCTTCGCGAGCGCCGCCTGGAAGTGCCGCTCGCCGCCGGACAGGTCGCCGTGGACCTGCGCCAGGGCCGTCGAGCACGGCGGTCATCGCGTCGAAGTACGCGATCGTGAAGATCGTGGGTTCGCCCACGGCGAGGGCGGGAAACGCCTTATCGTAGGCCGCGAGGTACTCGCTCCGGATGAGCCGCGTCGGCGTCCCGAGGGAGGAGTGGGATCGCCGTTGACGACCCCGCCTACGCGTTTCAGGGCTCGTCGACTATTGGCCACGAAGACGCCGCCGACGACCCGCTTGGCGAGGCTCCCGTCGAGATTCTTGAACTCGGTCGGTGAAGTTGGCGGGGTTCTCGACGAAGAAGCCGTCGGCCCTGTGAGCGAGTGACGTAAGCGGAGATGTCCCCCTGCGGGGACCACACGTCGCTTCACGATCGTGCCGCCGAGCGCGCAGAACTCGGCCACGAACCCCGCTACCTGCGTGTACTCGAAGGCCTCGTCGACCGCGACGGTCACGGCCCTCCTCCAGCCAAGCTTCCGATACGCGTACCAGCCCAGACCCGCGCTCTGTTGCGCGCCGTCGGGCGTGAAGCTAAAGAAGTTCGGCGGCCGGATCGTCGAGCGTCAGCGGCCTGCCCGGCCGCGATGCCGTCGACGAACGTCGTGCCGGGCCGTTTATGAGCGTAGTCGCGCAGGACGAGCGACTCGCCGACCACGATCGGTCCGATCAGGATCTCGACGCCGTCCTGCTCGACCAGACGGCGCGCTTCGGTGAGTGTCTTCTCGGCCGTGAAGTCTCCGCAGCCGAAGAGGAGCTGGACCTTGCGGCCGGCGACGGCTACCTCGCTGATGCCGTTCGCGGGCTGTGATCCGAGCGGCCTCGCGCCGCGACGAATCAGCGGCAGCTCAGCGCCCGCGTAGGAGGAGTCGCCTGGCCGAAGCTGAAGGGCCCCTCGCAGTCGGCGAGCACGCCGATCCTGATCGTGCTCGCACCGCGACCTCCGCATGAGGCAGCGACCATCGCGACGCGACGGCCGCCAGCGCGAGAGCAATGCGAGCGCTCACGTTCGGCGCCCGGCGACCCAGACGACGCCGTTTGCGACGGCGACGTCGATCGGGGTGCGAGCCGACGCTGATCGTGTCGATCACCCGAAGCGTGCGCGCGATCGATGCGTGTGATCGCGCGCCCGATTTCGTCCGCGACCCAGACCGAGCCGCCACCGACTGCGACACCGCCGCGCCCCCCCCGGCGGGAATTGTCGCCGTGATCTTGTTCGTCGCCGGGTCGATCGAGCGAGCCGTGTCGTCGAGCTCACTTGTCACCCACACCGCGCCGGCGCCGACCGCGACGTCTGTAGGGGCGAGCGGGAGCCGAATCGTCGCGGCTAGCTTGCCGGTCGCCGGGTCGATCCGCCACAACCTGCGATCGTTCGGGTCGCCGAGGACCCAGATACCCGCCTCGCCGACCGCGATGGCGGAGAAGGTACGAGTCCGCCCAGCTCGTTCGTGGCGGCGCGATGAACTACGGGTGGATAAGCCGGCTCGCGTTAGTCGTGTCGTCGACGCGTCCGACCACCCGGTCCGGGAGGGCCACCCAGATAGCGGAGGATCCGCGGCGACGCGCGGAGAGCCCAGAGCGGCCCGGAGATGCCGAAGTTGGCACCGCCGCCCGTCAGGCTGATAGATGCCCGGCGCGTCGGTCGAGCGCCCGGTCGATCTCGGACGACGCTCGGGTCCGATGGTCCGTTGACGACGACCCCCGCCGCTGCGTCGTGCGACCCTGGAGCCGCGATGATCGCGAGATCGACCGGAACGCCGTGCGCGGAACTCTGGAGCACGATCCCGTTCGTGCGAGCGTCGATTCGCCAAACGGTGCCGTCGTCGTGGTTGGCAACCCATACTCCCGCCGCGTCGGCGGCGACGGCGATCGGGTTCTTGCCCACCGGGATCGTGGCTGCGACGCGGTTCGTGCTCGCGTCGATCCGGACCAGCGAGCCCCCGCTCGATAGTGGCGCTCCGCCGGCGCCGCGACGCGAGGTAGACGACGAGCGCGACCGCGATCACCGCCACACCGCCGAGCGCAAGCGCCACCGGCGTGCGCCACCACCGCGTCCGCGGGGGCTCGCCCAGCCCCAGCGCCTCGCGCGCCGCGTCCACCAGCTCACCGCACGTTCCGTAGCGCCCGTCGGGATCCTTAGCAAGAGCCTTCGCGATCACATCCTCGAGGCCGGGCGGCGCCGGAGGCTCCTCCTCGAGGTGCGCG
>CAWHRT010000024.1:0-218915 GCA_963831845.1 uncultured Solirubrobacterales bacterium
ACGGCGCGGCGAGCACCGGGCGAGGGGCGGACGGGCTCGGACGCGTGCTTGCTGGGAGAGCAGAAGTCGGCCCGCGGGATAGGGAGCTCGAGCACATCCGCGTGGGCGCCGGCGCTGCGCCGACGCGGGAGCATGCGTCCGGGTTTGCCGACGCTGACACTCCGTCCGCTCCGCGCGATGCCGAGCGCATGCGGCCGCTGAGGAAGTAGCAGACCTCAGGGCAGGAGCGTTCGTCAGTCGTCCTCGCCGTGGGGATCGTTGGGTGGTGGGTCGACGAGTTCGAGGGCGCCGAATCCGGCGAGTGGCCCGTCCATTAGGAAGATCTCGATCGTGAGGTCGGGTTCGACGTGCGCTTGGCTGAGGAACGCGAGCACTGTGCGGCCGGTGAGCTCTTGGATCATGGCGGTGTAGCGCTGTTTCATCATTCGTTGGAAGTCGCGGCGCATCTCGAGGACTCGGTCGGGTTCGCCGCCTTCCATCATCGTGCGCTCGATCGCGGTGAACCCGTCTGTGAGCACGCACACGATCAGGTTGTCGAGCACGTAGGTCTTGGCTTTGATCGGCCCCCGCCCGTAGTGCTCGCGCATGAACGCGACGATCCGGTTGGTGATCTCGGCGAGCAGCCTGCCGCCGACGAGCGGCCGCAGGGCGCGATCGTCGGGTCCGGCGTCGCTCATCGCTGACCTTGTCGAGCTTTGCTGTCTGTGCTGCTCACTGGTATGAGTTCTCCGCCGTTTGGGCCTTTGCCCCTGAAGCAGACGCTCGGCTGAACGTCAACGCATTCTGCGTCTACCCGAACGTGGTCTCTCGGATGCGTTGTATTCGGTTGGGATCGGAGTAGTGTCGGGCGGGTTGAGGTTTGGCTGCGCCGCCCGCGGGCGGGGCAGCCAAACATCAGCGCTCAGCAAAGAAGCGCGCCGGTCGAGGTGCGCGGCGGCCGCGATCTGATTGGTCGGCTGAGCGACGGTTCTCACCTCGTCGGCGTCGCGCCTCGGCTCGAGATCCGGGATCACGTTGACGGGCGTCTAGGTTCGGTGCCGAGCGTGCGCAGCGCAAAGCCCGGGGCGAGCTCCACGTCGTCGTGCTGCGTCTCGGCTTCGTGCAGCTTCTGAAGCTTTGTCAGCGAGTGGTGTTCGATTTGGCGGATGCGCTCGCGCGTGACGTTGAAGGTGCGCCCGACCTCGTCGAGTGTGCGGGGGTGCTCGCCATTGAGGCCGTAGCGCAGCTCGAGCACGCGCCGCTCGCGGTAGCCGAGGTTCTCGAGCGCCTTGCGCAGGGCTTCATGGGTGAGGCTCTCGACGGCGCGGTCGTAGGGAGACTCGGCTCGTTCGTCGGCGATGAACTGCCCGAATTCGGACTGGTCCGCGTCGCCGACGGGCTTCTCGAGCGAGATCGGCGCCTGAGCGAGGCGCTTGATCGAGTC
Organism: uncultured Solirubrobacterales bacterium; assembly: GCA_963831845.1. GTDB lineage: Bacteria > Actinomycetota > Thermoleophilia > Solirubrobacterales > Solirubrobacteraceae > Palsa-465. The sequence goes on from CAWHRT010000024.1 coordinate 1,424, forward strand.
GACCTCGTCGGGCTCGATACCGGTCACCTCGGCGATCTCCTCAGTCGTCGGCTCGCGACCGAGCCCGGTCACGAGCTTGCGCTCCGCGCGCCCGATCTTGTTGAGCTTCTCGACGATGTGGACGGGCATCCGGATCGTCCGCGCCTTGTCCGCGAGCGAGCGGGAGATCGCCTGGCGAATCCACCAGGTCGCGTAGGTCGAGAACTTGAAGCCCTTGCGATAGTCGAACTTCTCCGCCCCACGGATGAGGCCGACGGTGCCCTCCTGGATCAGGTCGAGAAACGGTAGCCCCTGGTTGCGATAGTTCTTCGCGATCGAGACCACCAGCCGTAGGTTCGACTCGACCATCTTCTGCTTGGCGTCCAGGTCCCCGCGCCAGATCCGCTTGGCGAGATCAACCTCCTCCTCGGCGGTCAGCAGCCGCACCTTGCCGATGCCCCTGAGGAACAGCTGCAGACCGTCGGTCGGCACCTCCGGCTTGAGATCCAGCGGAACCTTGCGGCGGGTGCGCTTCTCGGGCGCGCGCTCGATGATCAGGCTCGCCGCGGTGGCGGGATCGATCTCATCGACCAACTCGATCTCACAGTCTTCGAACAGGTCGTGCAACTCCTCGACGTCGGTGTCCTCAAGGCCGAGCTCGGCCGTGGCCGTCGCGATCTCAGCGGCCGTGAGCACGCCGACCTGCATCCCGCGAGCGATCAGAACCTTGACCTCTTCCAGCTCCTGAAGTTCCGCCGCTGACATGTGACCGCGTTTTGCGTTCAGCCAGCGTGGCTCAGACCGGCACACGTCGCTGCCAGGCCTGCGCCGGGCGCCAAACGCGAACCTTCGTCTAGCGGCACCGTTCGCGGCGATGACGCGCCGCATCGAAAGCTCCGAGGACGGGCGGCGGTCGCGGCGGCGCGGCAGCGGCGGCGGGCGACGGCGGTGTCTCACGCATTCGTCGCCGCTGCCGGGAGCGCGAGAGCTGAGGGCGTGGACTTGTGGGATGAGAGGCTGAGCGTCGCAGCTTTCGATTTCGGGCCGGCCTCGCGCGTGCTTGAACTCGCGTCAAGCGATGATCTGGCCGACCGCGTCGCCGATCAGCTGCCCCGCCCCTGATCCGCCGCGGCGCGACGTGACGCCGCGCGACTCGATTACGCGGTACCCAGACGATTTCACTCAAGTCGCCGACAGGCACCAACAGCGGGCCGCGGACGGGCATCGACCCCCGAGCGGATCGGCTTTGGCTTTCAGTGTTGTGTGACACGTCTTGCACGCCAGACATACGACATGCGGCATCGACAGACCGTGCTAGTCATCCGATCGCGTCAGGTACGCGTGGCCGGGGTCGCTCGGACGGTGCGGGTCTGGGTTGGTCCGGGTGCGATCCGCTGGCCGGGTGTTCAGGCGTCGTCGGGCATCGATTGCCGCAGACAGCCGCCGCGATCCGCGATCGCGAGTCAACTCGCCACGCCTACGCGCTGCCGAATTGTGTCCGGTCTGCGTCATGGTCGTCAAGCCCTTCCGTCCCTCTGGTGGGTCCGCGCGAAAAGGAAGAGGGGCCAGAACCCCCGCGCGTTCAATCACGTAGAGACGCAGCCACCGGGCCGGTGGGTTAACGCCCATAGAAGTACGGCACCGGCCCCACAGTCAAAACCGGTAACCCCCGCCTCTCGCCTCGTGGCGCAGACTGCGCCGTTGGTGGCTTGCGGGCTTGGGCTGAGAATCGTGGCCGCAGGGCCAGCTCGCCTACGACCATACTCCTGTGGCGGACGTTTATGTGAACCAGACCAGAAAGGTTTGCTCCGCGTCCGCGCGGGAGGGGGTCGCTAACGTGGGTATCGCGATGATGACCGAGCCGATGATTGCTCGTGGTGCTCACTACACGGCGATGCTCGACATGATCGATCACCCGGGAGCCGCCAAACTGCAGGCCGGGGAGCGGGAGCAACTGCTGGAGGCCGCGGATGTCTTGCTGTTCGGCGAGCCTGACAGCGAGCTGACGGTTCGGTCAGCCGAGGTTCTGATCGAGGCCCTGGAGAGCAGTCAGCGGTGGTCAGCGGAGAGCTGTGATCAAGTGCGCGAGCACCTATACGGCTGTGGTGCTCCGACCGGGGCATCGTAGGAACCGAGCGCTCGGGCCGGCGAGCCTCAAACGGGAGCCGGGCCTGCCCGGCAGGCGCCGTCGCTGGGCGACGAGCACCACCGTCCGATAGGCGGTCTCCTAAGCGTGCGCGACAACGTCGACGTCGCAACTTCCGCTACCCAACGGTGACAGAGCTTCGGGTCTATGTGATCCAGTCGACTCATGGCCTTGACGATCGCCGGTTCATAACCGACGTTCCGGGCTCACGGTGCGGCGATCTACAAGGCCGACGGGTGACCATGCAGGTTGTCGACAAGGACGCGTCGGTTGCGTGGGAGTTGCTCGCTCGTTTCGGGAGATGCTCCGCGCTCCGAGCTCGGTCGAGCGCGACGTTTGTCGCGAGCAGCTCGTGGAAGGCATCAGCCACGGCGGTGTTGCCGGGGCGCGGCGAGCGAGAGCCACGGACGACCAACGTCGCCGACCACGGTCACGACGTCGACCGTCTCGCGATCGCGTGCTTGTGATCGCGTTTGCTGATCCGCGGCGCGCGGAAGCCGGCGTGCTGCGCAATGATCCGGTAGGAGCAGCGTGATCGCTGGGCCGGTGGCTGATAGGGCCGTTCGGTCGGGTTAGACGGTTTGCCCGACGCTTGCGGTGCCAGCGGGTCGTAGCGTTGCTTTGAGTAATCTCGGCGTTCGCAGCACGTAACGGCGTGGGAGGAAGATGCGATGGCTACTGGAACGGTGAAGTGGTTTAGCGACGAGAAGGGCTTCGGGTTTATCACTCCCGACGACGAATCGAAGGATCTATTCGTCCACCACTCGGCGATTGTGGGCGGGGGCTATCGGTCGCTCGCGGAGGGCGCGAAGGTTTCCTACGAGGCCGAGGTCGGAGAGAAGGGTCCCAGGGCCGTCAACGTCCAGCTGGTCTAGCGATCTCGTCTCGTTTGCCGACTCCCGGTAAAACGCGCCTTCGTCCTTACCTCCTTCCATGATCGCGCTTCGCCGGCCGTTCGCCAAACCCCGGCTTTGGCGGGAAGGTCGCCACTGCCTACTGCACGCAGCGCAGTATCCGGGCGGATGGCCACAAAACCGCTGCCGGCGTACGCAACGCCCGGGCGGCTGCCACGTCGCCCGCGACAATTCGCGCCTCCCGAATCGCGCGCTTTATCCTGATTGCGCGCGCAGTCATCGGCACGGTCGCGATCGCGTTGCCCTTCGTTGGGCCTCTAAACGTCCACGCCGACCCCAACCAGTTCCGCACCCACTAGGCGTCTGGCATGCGAGACATCGGATGGTGGCTGAGCCACATTCCGCGCTTCATCGGCCATTTCAGGAATCGGCGTCAACTCGGCCAGTCCGTCGGGCCCGCTCTGCGCAGCGCCCGAGAACGAATGCGGCAGTCCCGATAAACCGTTGGGATCGCGGGTCAGACGACCTCCCCTGACGCTGACAACCAACGAAATCTCGCGCCATTCCGCAAGTGTCTTAAACCCACCAGACGACACCGACATTTCCGACAGCCTCGCGACAACCCGATCGCGCGGATCGCGCCGCGCAAACTTTCGGTGCGCGCTTTGCCAGCGGTTCTCGTACGCTCATGGACATGTCTTACATTCCCACGCTCGTTGCCTCGCTTGACACGCGCCTTGACGAACTCGCTGACGAGATCAGCACGCTCGAGCACGCGCGCACGGCGCTGAGGACACCAACGCTCGCGGCGGCGCCAACGGCAGCCCTCGACAGCAGCAGGAAAGGCCCGCGGCCAGGTCGCTCGACGCGTCAGACCAAGAAACGGGAGCCCGAGCCCCGTCCTGCTGTCATTAACCCCAAGCCCGAGTTCGGCGCGAGGGAAGCCACAGGCTCGAGATCTGAGGCCGCCAAGCCTCGCCGGCGCGCCTCCGTGACCCGGACCCCGAAGAAGCCGGCGACCTCGTCGTTGTCGACTGACCAGCTCGAGCGGCTGTTGGCGGACGCACGCTCTGGTTTGAGCGCGGGAACGATCGCCGAGCAGACTGGCAGCAGCTACAGCCGAGTCCTGGCCCAGCTGCGCACGGGTGAGGCCGCCGGGAAGGTCCGGCGGACCGGGAGACGGCGCTCTACGTTGTGGTCACTGATCACCGATGAGGACCGGGTCGCTGCGCGAGCGGCCGAACTCGAGCCTCTCGTCGGTTCCCGAGATGAGGATCGGAGCCAGCGGCGAGGACGGGCCCGGGCTTCGTAGGCCCGCCTAGTGGGCGGCCGCGCGCGCCGGCGAAACAGACGCGAGTGGGGGCCGAGAGCTTGACCCGCTCTCTGCTGCAGGTGTGGCTCCGACGAGCTTCTCGAGCTCCAACAAGGCGAGCGCGCTCGTGCCCGGACGGTTGCCTCGGCAGACAGCCCGGGCTTGACATGGCAGGATGCGAAGCCCGCGTTAGCGGTCGTCCTCGTGAGACCCATTGCGGCGCTAGATGCGGATGCAGCTACAGCCATGGGGTCAGCTGCTCCCATGCCCATCGGTCGATCCCGACCTCCCGGCGTTTACCGCCTTTGCCACGGCGGACCAGGATCGCGCCTCGGTGCAGGTCAAGGTCGCTCTCATTCAGGGCCAGCGCTTCGCTGATACGCAGCCCGGCGCGCCAGGGCACGATGATCACGCCGCGTAGCCGGACCGCGTCATTGTCGTCGCCGGCGGCGTGCATCACGGCGATGATCTCCTCGACCGTCGGCGGGTCGGCCGGGTAGCGCTGGCCCTTGTTGCGCGGCGGGCGTCCCTGGTGAAAGCTCGACAGGGTTGCGGGCGACCGGCGCCGACCGCAGGTGTCCAGCTGCATGGTGGATGGCATGCGTCCTCCCTCGGACGATGGTTGACCCGTCGATCGTCGCGCTGACCAAAGGCGAGCACAGCCTTCGGCCCCCGGCGGCTGTCACGAGCGCGTTTCGCGCAAAGCGCTCGTTGGTAGCTGCTGAATCTGAGGGGTCCCCGCCGGTCGCTGCCGATGGTCGGCTGCGCCAGGACCACCCGTCGTGCGATGAGATCTCGAGGGTCAGACGGTCTATAGCCCACGATGAGTGTTCCCACCGCGATCACGATCACGCCAGTCTTCGTTGCCGACCTACTCGCCGAAGGGGAGCGGATGCCGCTCTACGTGCACGTCATCGATCATCCCGATGCGCGCGTGCTGGTCGACACCGGGATCACGGAGGCGCACCCGGCGGTAGCCGACCTCGATCCTCGTCTGCGGCCTCTGTGTGACCAGAACTTCGATCTCGCCGGGATCGACATCGTCGTCAACACACACCTGCATTTTGACCATTGCGGCGGCAACCACCTGTTCGCGGGCAAACCGATCTACGTTCAGCGCCGGGAGCTCGACGACGCGTGTAGTGAGGACGGCTACACCATCCCTGAGTGGGTCAAGGCGCCTGGCGTGCGATACGTGCCGGTCGACGGCGAGCTTGAGTTGCTTTCGGGAGTGCGACTCGTCCCGGCGCCGGGCCACACTCGCGGCATGCACGTGGTCGTCGTCCAGACCGGCGGTCGCCCGATCGTGGTCGGCGGTGACGTGGCGGTGTGGTTTGGCGAGCTCGATCAGCCGCGCACCGAAGGCCAGCTGCGGGTGCGTGCGCTCGACCCAGAGTTGGTCTGGCTCGCGCACGAGCACGAGCCATGGCGACCCCACCCAGACTGAGACCTCACGCCCGCAGTCAAGCACCAGCGACGCGATCGCTATCGCGTGAATTCACTCGCCAGAAGGGCGCTCACGGACCTGGTCCCTCGCCCGCCGATCCGACGATCGCATTCATGGCCGACTCGCTCGAGGGCAGACGAGTGCTTCGAGGGAGAGCGATCGTTCGATGACGGCGCCGCACACGATTCCTTGGCCACCCAAGCAGCAGCACAGCGGATTGCTGGCCCGTTGGTCCCTGCCATGGACAACGGGATCTCGCCTCGAAGCGAGAGGCTAGGTCCTCCAAGAGATAGTGTGCGGAACATGTCGCAACAGAACGTCGCGGTCGCCCGCAGATGGGTCGAACTCTTCAATCGGCGGGACGACGTTGACGAGTTTCTCTCGTTGCACGATTCCGAGGTTGTGCTCCAAACTCCCGGCGGGCCTCGGCTGCGCGGGCACGACCAAGTGCGCGATTGGTTTGAAGCGGGATATGAGAACGTGCAGCCACGCATCCTCTCGGAGCGGTTCGTAGCGGAGGCGACACCGTGGTCGGGCTGGGGAGAACCGAACTCCGGTGGATCGAATCGGGTGAAGTCGCTCACGAGGGCGAGAGCGCGGGGGCCTACTGGTTTCGCGACGGCAAGATCATCACGTGGCAGCCCTTTGAGACTCATGCCGCCGCGCTTAAAGGGACGGGACTAGGGGAGTAAGTCCCCCACTCGCTCGCGAGAACCGGTGCGGACGACGTGAAGAAGCGGAGCGCCACGATCGGCTGCTCCCGCTTTGCCCGACAGCCACGGCGGGACGCGGCAGCGGTCCGCCTACGGCATCCGTGACTTCCAGAATGCAACGTCGGGCACCTCTCGACGAGCGCTTTCCATGCCTTGTCCCGGCGGATCTGGTGACCGCTTCGGCGACCCTTCGCTCGTCGGGAATGGTGGGAGACCGAGGATCGAGATCGCGGCCAAGCACTTGCCGGGCGCTGGCGCGGCCAACGCGTCCTCCGTCGCCGATGCGATCGTGCGCGTAGCGCGTCTCCGACCTACGAAAGCGATCCCGGTGTTGAAGCTCGGGGTGCCCGCGTGTGCGACGGTGCGCGTAGGGTCGAGAGCTTTGAACGACTTTCTGGCTGTGCGCGGCGGAGCAGCACGAGTCCTAGGGCCGGGGAGATCACCACCGAGAGAAGACCTGCGGCAACGAGTCCCGGCGGCGCTCGCCTGGCTGACCACGCCGAGTTGGAGCCCGATTTGGGTCGCGGCGACGATGACTGTCAGGGAGGTGGCTTGAAGCACGCCGGCGATCACGGCGCACGAGCGGCCGAGCAGTCGCAGGTACACGATCGCCGGGAGCCCGCGGGCGAGGTAGATCGCGAGCAGGAACAGCGGTACTCGCGCCACGGTGGACGGGCTCGCGAACAGCGCGTTCAGGTTGAAGCGCAGGCCGCTCGTGACGAAGAACACCGGGATGAATACGCCGAATGCGGCGGCGTCGAGCTTCAGCCTGAACTGAGGATGGGTCGTCTGGTCACGGTCGATCAGCGACAGCAGCACGCCGGCGGCAAACGCTCCGAGGATCGTCTCCAGCCCGAATTGGTCGGCGAGTGCGGCGAATCCGATCATCAGCACGAACGCCGCCCGGACGCGGATCTGTGCGGTGGTGTTCTGGAGCCGCCGGAGGACGTGTGAGAGGCCGATGGACCTCTCGACACCGGCGATTGCCACGCCCACCAGGGCTACGACCAGCCCGAACACGCCGACCAGGATCAGCGTCCCGGTGGTGCTGCTCGAGCCCTTGCCCGAGAAGAACAGCGACAGCAGGATGATCGCGCCGAACTCCGCGACTCGAGGCCGAAGCGAGCACGAGTTGACCGAAGCGCGAGCTGCTGACGTTTGCGTCCTTCAGGACCGGAAAGATCACGCTGACCGACGAGGCGGCGAGCACGATCGCGACGAATAGCGGAGATTTGACGAAGCCGCCTGCTTTCAGGCCGAGGCCGAGGGTGATCGCGATCGCGAACGAGAGCGCGAATCCGATCGTGGTCAGCTTGAGGACCGGGCCGCGTAGGCGCTCGACGTCGATTTCCAGGCCGGAGAGGAACAGCAGGAACGCCAGTCCGATCAGAGCGAGGATCGAGACGGGCAGGTCGGGCTCGGCCCACCCCAGCCCGGACGGGCCGATCACGATGCCGAGCACGAGCTCGAGCACGATCGCCGGCAGCCGGAACCGCGGGAAGAAACCGAGCGCGAGCGGGGCGAGCAGGCCGATCGTGACGACGATCAGCAGGTTTGTGTAGTGCACAGCGGGCATGTCGAGACATCGGGTCGCGCCCATCACGCTCAGTTCCCTCTCGCTCCTCGCCAAACTCGAGGCTTCCCACTAGGCGACCAGCGGCCGAGGGTTGGCCAGCCGCCGCGACCGCGGGATACGTCTGGCCGGGCTTCCAGGACGGTTCAGCCCGGGCGGTCGGTAGACGCGTCCGGGCTGAAGCCGCCCCGGTCCGCCGGGCCGGGCTTGCGTGGCGTTCGGCCTATCGCGGCTCGTTCGAGCTGATCTGGATGGGCGGGGCCATCGGCGACTGTGGGAGGTCGTAGAAGCGACCGGCGGCCGTCCCCTGCTCGCCGAAGCCGAAGCCGGCGCTCTGGGCGGCAGCGGCGATCTGGCTGACGCGATCGAATTCGTAGTCCGCGAATCCGAGGTCGTTGGGCGGGCTTGCGCCGGCGAGCGTTTGCCCGAGCAACCGATGCTCGGACTCGTTCGCGGCGAGCTCGGCCGCGTAGCGCGCGTACGTGGAGTTGCCCGGCGGCCGCGAACGTCGTGACCCCGAGCAGATACGTGTTGACGAACAGGTGCTCGCCGGCCGCGACTCCCTTGCCGACCGCCGTCAGGTCGAGCGCATCGCCCTCGCCGCCGTAGAAGCCGTCCGGGATCCAGAACCGCGTGGTGCTCGGCTTCCCAGTGCTTACTGGTGAACACGCCAGTGGTCCAGCTCGGCGGCGTACACGCCGCCGACGATGGCTGCCACCGAACTCGGGACTTCGGGATGCTCGCCCGCTCGGCGCACCAGCTCGGTCAGGATCGTCAGCGTCAGCGCCTCGGTCGTGGACGCAAAGACGCCCCACTCATCGATCGTGTCGTGGGGCGCGCCATCGGGCGAGTCGACCGTGCTCGCGGCGCCGGGACCAGTCAGGTCAGATTTGATGTGGGACATAAGATTCCCGATGTGGGACATGCGATTGCCTTTCTGTATTTGGGTCCGACAACAGTGAGGTGCAGGTCCGCCGAGCGCAGATCAGGCTTCGCACGACTCAGCGCCTGGTCTCCCAACGATGCGGGGCGCACGCCGGTCCCACAACACGATTGCCCGAACGGCCGATAGGCAACCGCAATCAGCGCCAGCGGTTATCCGTGCGGCGGCACGCGAACCGTGCGACCGGCTGCGAGCCCCGGACTCGGCGCGCCCACACCCACGAACTCAGTCGAGGTCGATCAACGGCGTGGCGGGCCGCTTCGACGCGGACCCCACAACACAGGAGGTACCGACGTGGCTGACGGTATCCGTTGGGTCGGTCTTGACGTGCACGCGCGCGAGTCGACGCTGGCTGTGTTTGATCAGGTCACCGGGGAGATCACCACTAAGCGCCTGGCGGGCCGCCCGCACGAGCTATTGCCGCACCTGCTGGCGGTGGCGCGGCCGGCGCGTATGGTCTATGAGGCCGGACCGACCGGCTAGGGGCTGGCCAGGCGGGCGTTGGCCGAGGGCCTCGAGCTGGGGGCGTGCGCGCCGAGCAAGATCGAGCGCCCGGCTGACCGCGTCAAGACCGACAAGCGCGACGCGGTGCGCCTCGCGCGGCTGCTCGCCGCCGGGGAGCAGACGCTGATCACGATCCCGTCAGTCGAGCGCAAGCCCTTGCGCGATCTGGTCCGCTGCCGAGACGACATCCGCTGTGACCTGGTCCGCGCTCGTCATCGGATCGGAAGCTTTCTGTTGCGCCGCGGGATCTACTGGCCAGGTGCCCGGGGAGGCGTGGACGCGCCGTCACCACTCGTGGCTGACCTCGATCCGTTTCGAGGATCATGCCTCTCAGGCGACACTGGCTGACTACCTGCATGCCCATGACGTGCTGATCGCGCGCCGCGATCAGGTCGAGACCGATCTGGCCAAGCTCGCGGTCACCGCGCCCTGCGCCCAGACGGTCGCCCGGCTGCGCTGCCTGCGCGGGATCGACACCCTCGCCGCGCTGGGGCTGTGTGCCGAGATCGGCGAGTGGGAGCGCTTTGACCACCCCGATCAGCTCTCGTCCTACCTAGGGATCGTCCCGTGTGAGCACACCACCGGTCAGCAGCGCCGACTCGGGTCGATCACCAAGGCCGGCTCCACCCACGCCCGCCGGCTGCTGGTGGAGGCCGCCTACCACTACCGCCGCGGCCCCGTCGTCGGCGAAGCGCTCGCCCGCCGCCAAGCGGGCAACGCGCCGGAGATCATCAACATCTCCCGCAAAGCACAACGCCGACTGAACGCGCGCTGGCGCCAACTACGTGACGCGCGCGGGCAAAGCCAACGGGATCGTCGCCGTCGCCATCGCACGCGAACTGGCCGCCTACTGCTGGGAGATCGCGACCGCCGCCACCATCACCGCCGCTGAGCCCGCACACCGACCCAGCAAGCGAAAGCGACTGACCAACTCACGCTGACCCAACATCCCAGTGCGGTGGCGAGGCAGCCCGAGCACTCCCGGCTCGCGCACACCAGTCCGCGTTTCGTCGCCTGAGCCCCAACCCCTCCACGGCTGGGCGCGCTCGACTTTAGACAGCGGACGTGCGACGAACAGAAGTGATGGCCCTCCACCGCAAAGCGAACGGTCGCTGGCAGGCGCGTTGGCAAGAGGGCGGCCGAACACGCGGTCGCACCTTCGACCGCAAGACCGACGCCCAGGATTTTCTCGCGTATCAGCGCCGCCGCAAGCAACTAGGACAGGCAGCGGTGCCCGACGACGTACCTCTGCGCGACTTCGTCGAAACCTATTGGCAGTTGCATGCTCTACCGAATCTCGCGCAGTCAACCCGCGATCTCTACAGCCGTGTGTGGGCGCTGCACATCCTCCCCGCCTTGGGGACTACGGGGTACGTGAGTTGAGCCCGAAGCGCCTGAATCGCTTCCGGGCCGAGCTCGAGAACGCCGGGCTCGGCACCGCCACTCGTCAAGGCAATGACGATCGTCCAGTCAATCCTGTCCTTCGCTGTGACCGAGGAGATCGTGGAATACAACGCCGCCGCTGCGGTCAGCAAGCCACGGTACACGCGGACCAGAGAGCCGCACGTGTTCTCGCCGTCGCAGGTCGAAGCGATACGGGAAAAGCTGAATCTGCGCGATCGAACATTGGTTTCGGTGCTCGCCTATTCAGGGCCGCGGCCCGAGGAGGTCGTCTGCCTCTCACCTGGGGCGACGTTGGTCAGCACGTCATCCGTTACGTCGACACCAAGCGACATCGAGTGCGGTTCACGCCGCTGCTGGAGCACCTCGCGGTCGATCTCGAGGAGTGGTTCGCGGCCTCAGGACGACCGCAGGCGATGCGACCGGTGTTTCCAGCCCACGATGGGGAGTTCTGGGATACGGACGACTGGCGCAACTGGCGCCGGCGGATATGGCGAGGCGAGCCCCCTGCGCCCCGGACGAGACCGAACGACACGCTGGCGAGCCACACGCGGCCTGCGCCCCGGCCGGCACCCGAAATTCGTGCTGCACGCCAATCTAATCGACGCGAAATCGACGCGCTCAAAAACGAGTGAGGAGCAGACGGATGACCAAAATCCCTGCAAATCCGGCGAAGCCCTCTGACGGACTCGAACCGTCGACCCCTTCCTTACCATGGAAGTGCTCTACCAGCTGAGCTAAGAGGGCGCTTGAGCGCAGCGTAGCGGTTTGGCGTCGCTGCCGATATGCGTGCTGCTGGCTAGTGGCGGGGGCAGGATTCGAACCTGCGAAGGCTGAGCCGGCAGATTTACAGTCTGCTCCCTTTGACCGCTCGGGAACCCCGCCGCGGGCCGTGAGTCTAGCGTCGGAGGGGGTGCTTAACACGGCAAACCCGGCGCCGGCTGGGAGGCTTGCCGCGTGAGGTCGAACCCTACGAAGCGTCCCGCAGCCGCTGGGCCTCGGGCAGCGCCTCGAGCTTCTTCAGCGTGTGGTTCTCGATCTGCCGGATCCGCTCGCGCGTCACATTGAACGCGCGCCCGACCTCCTCGAGCGTGTAGGGACGCTCGCCGGTCAGCCCGAAGCGCATCTCGATCACCTCGCGCTCGCGCTCGGGCAGCGCCGCCAGCGCGCGGCGGAGGTTCTCGCGCCGCAACCGCTCGGCCGCGAGCTCGAACGGCGACTCGGCGGTCTGGTCCTCGACGAAGTCGCCCAGCTCAGACTCCTCCTCTTCGCCGATCGGCTTCTCCAACGAGATCGGCTGCTGGGCCATCCGCAGCACGTCGCGGACCTCGCGCACGGTGGTCTCGAGCTCGATCGCGATCTCCTCGGGAGTCGGCTCGCGCCCGAGCTGCTGGACGAGCTGACGCTCGACGTGCACGACCTTGTTGAGCTTCTCGACCATGTGCACGGGGATCCGGATCGTGCGGCCCTTGTCGGCGATCGCGCGTGTGACGGCTTGGCGGATCCACCACGTCGCGTACGTCGAGAACTTGTAGCCGCGGCGGTAGTCGAACTTCTCGACCGCGCGAATCAGGCCCATCGAGCCCTCCTGGATCAGGTCCAGGAACGTCAGGCCGCGACCCAAGTAGCTCTTGGCGATCGACACCACAAGCCGCAGGTTGGCCTCGATCATCTGCTGCTTGGCCTGCATGTCACCGCGCTCGATGCGCCGCGCCAGGATCACCTCCTGCTCGGCGGTGAGCAGGTCGACGCGACCGATCGAGCGTAGGTACAGCCGCAAGGAGTCGAGGCTGGGCTCGACCGTGAGGTCGATCTCCAGCTTCTTTCGCTCCTCGGCCTGGTTGCCGTTGCTCTGCGCGTTGGAGTCGATCGCGGTGCCGGGCTTGATCGGATTGCCATCCGCCCCGACGACGTCGATTCCCTGATCATCGAGATAGGAGTGCAGCTCCTTCAGCTGCTCCTTGGTCACCTCGACCTCTTCCAGACACCCCGCGATCTGCTCGAACGTCAGAAAGCCGCGCTCCTGGCCTTCCGCGATCAGCGGGCGCAGCTCGTCAAGCTCCGCAATGGGAGCATCGTCAGCCAATAGGACGATCGCCTCTTCGCTCACAGCCCCTGAGCCCTCCCCGTCGTATGAAGGAGTAGCCCCATTCAGGAACGACTCCCCTCTCAACTCTCCTAATGGATCGCGAGTGATAGCACAATATTGGCCGTTGTCCAGTGCTTTGAGCGGCTCGCGGCGCGGGCCCTCTACGCTATTAAGTGAGCCGATGGCTTCGTTCAGTTCCTCAGCCGCCCCGATGGTCGACGTCCAGTCGCGGGTGCCGCGGGTCCAGCTCGGCCTCTCGCGCGTCGGCGTGACCGACGTCGAGAAGGTCATTCGGATGCGCCAGGACGGCTCCGAGCAGCTGTTCTCGGCCCGCTTCGAGTGCGTCGTCGAGCTCGGCCCCGATCAGAAGGGCGCGCACATGTCGCGCTTCGAGGAGGTCATCAACGAGGCGATCGGCGAGGTTGTGCTGGGCGAGTCGACGTTCAAGGTCGAGACGCTCGCCGAACACATCGCGCAGTTGGTGCGCAGCCGGCAGGGCGCGCGCCGGGCCGAGGTCAACGTCGAGGCTCGCTTCCCCGAACACAAGCCGGCGCCGGTCTCGGGCATCCAGACGCAGGAGCTCTACACGCTGCACGGCTCGGCGATCTGCACCGACGCCGGTACCCGGCGGCTGATCGGCGTCACCGCGCAGGGAATGACCGCGTGCCCGTGCGCCCAGGAGCTCGTCACCGCGGCCTCGCGCGAGCGGCTTGAGGCCGAGGGCTTCGACGCCCAGAGCATCGAGCGGATCTTCGAGGCGGTTCCGGTCGCCACCCACAACCAGCGCGGCCTCGGCACGCTGCTGATCGGCTGCACCGAGCTATGCGACGACGAGATCGACGCCGCCACGCTGCTGGCGATCGTCGAGCAGTCGATGTCGTCTGAGATCTACGAGCTGATGAAGCGCTCCGACGAGGCGCGCGTGGTCGAGAAGGCCCACCGGCGGCCGCGGTTCGTAGAGGACTGCGTGCGCGAGATGATCCGCGGCACGGTCGACGCGTTCCCGATGATCGACGACCGCGCCTTCCTCACGGCGCGCCAGGTCAACCTCGAGACGATCCACCAGCACAACGTGATCGCCGAGCGCTACGGCACGTTCGGGGAGATCCGCCGCGAGCTCGAAAGCGGCGTCCAGCCAGACGTGCACACGAGCCGCCGCGCGTGGCTCGACGCGGTTCCCTGAGTCGACCGTGCGCGCGACCGTCCTCGAGCACCCCGGCGAGCCGCTCAAGGCGGTCACGCTCCCCGACCCGACCCCCGGCCCGGGACAGCTGCTGTTGAAGGTCGAGGCCTGCGGCGTGTGCCGCACCGACCTGCACCTCCGAGACGGCGAGATCGATGTCCCCAAGCAGCCGGTCGTGCTAGGCCACCAGATCGTCGCCACCACCGAGGACGGCCGCCGCGTCGGCGTGCCGTGGCTGGGCTACACCGACGGGGAGTGCCGCTACTGCCGCAGCGATCGCGAGAACCTGTGCGTCAACGCCCGCTTCACCGGTCGCGACATCGACGGCGGGTATGCCGAGCTGACCGTGGCCGACGAGCGCTTCTGCCTGCCGCTGCCCGACGAGCTCACGGCCGAGCAGGCGGCGCCGCTGCTGTGCGGCGGCCTGATCGGCTACCGGGCGCTGCGGCTGGCCGGCGACGGCGCCCGGCTCGGACTGTTCGGCTTCGGCTCGGCGGCGCACATGATCTGTCAGGTCGGCGTCTACCAGGGGCGGGAGGTGTTCGCGTTCACTCGGCCGGGTGACGAACGCACCCAGGAGTTCGCCTCCAGCCTCGGCGCGTCGTGGGCGGGTGGCACCGACGAGACACCGCCCGAGGAGCTCGACGCGGCGATCATCTTCGCGCCGGCCGGAGAGCTCGTGCCTCGGGCGCTGAAGCTGCTCGCGCCGGGCGGCGTCGTCGTCTGTGCCGGCATCCACATGAGCGACATCCCGTCGTTCCCGTATGAGGACCTGTGGCACGAGCGGACGATCCGCTCGGTCGCGAACCTCACCCGCCTCGACGGCCACGAATTCCTCGAGCTCGCCCGGGAGGTCCCGGTCAGGACCACGATCACGACGTATCCGCTCGACCAGGCCGAGACCGCGCTCGCCGATCTGCGCGCCGGCAAGTTCGAGGGCACCGCCGTGATCATCCCGTAGTGGGCTCCGCCGGCGGGGTCCACCTGGCGCACGCACGCTAGCCTGGACACATATGCCTCTGATTCCGATGGTGATCGAGCGGACCGCACGTGGAGAGCGCGAGTTCGATATCTACAGCCGGCTGCTCAACGAGCGGATCATCTTCCTCGGCACGCCGATCGACGACACGATTGCGAACCTCGTCGTGGCCCAGCTCCTGCACCTGGAGTCTCAGGACCCCGACAAGGACATCTCCATTTACGTCAACTGCCCGGGCGGATCGATCTACTCCGGCCTGGCGATCTACGACACAATGCAGTTCATCAAGCCCGACATCCAGACGATCTGCGTCGGGATCGCGATGTCGATGGGCTCGCTGCTCCTGACCGGCGGCGCCAAGGGCAAGCGCTTTTCCCTGCCCAACAGCCGCCTGCTGATCCACCAGCCGTCAGCCGGCTTCGAAGGTCAGTCGTCTGACATCGAGATCCACGCGCGCGAGATTCTCAACGTTCGCGCGCGGATCGACGAGATCTACGCCCACCACACCGGTCAGCCGCTCGAGCAGGTCCACGCGGACATGGAGCGCGACCGGTTCTTCAAGGCAGACGAGGCGGTCGAGTACGGGCTCATCGACCGCGTCATAGACCACCACTGACACAACCCAGGAGGTAGTCGCGATGGCGATGGCTGAACGGACCGCAAACACTGCGTGGGACGGTGACCTGCCGCACGGCTCGGGGATGGTGACCGGGACCAGCGGCGCGTTCGAGCTGCCGGTCACGTGGGCGTCGCGCACCCAGCGCTCCGAGGGCAAGACCAGCCCCGAGGAGCTGATCGCCGCCGCCCACGCGGCGTGCTACTCGATGGCGCTGTCAAACGGGCTCGGCGAGGCCGGGACGCCGCCCGAGCACCTGGATGTCAGCTCCAAGGTCACGCTCGATCTGGTTGAGGGCGTCCCCACCGTGACCACGTCGGAGCTGACCGTCAGCGGCCGCGTGCCCGGCATCGATCAGGCGAAGTTCGAGCAGGCCGCGTTCGACGCGGGCCGCAACTGCCCGGTGTCCCGCGCCCTCTCGGGCATCAAGATCACCGTCAACGCGACGCTGCAGTCTTAGGAGGCCGCGCCCGGCTCGGCTGAGCCGGAGCGCACCGTCTCTGACGGCTCCGGCTGGACCGGACGCGACAGCGCCCAGAAGATCATCAGCCCGCCGAAGATCAACATCCCCAGGCCGGCCCAGAGGTCGATGTTGATCCCCGCGGCCTTGGTCTTGATCTCGTGGTCTCCGAAGATCCCGAGCGCCACCAGGATCAGCCCGTAGAGCAGGAACACACCGCCGATCAACCGGCGGATGTCGAACCGGTTGGCGGCCTTCACCGCCTCGGCCTCACTCTGGACGTCGGGAGCCGGCGGTCGGCTCGGGGGGCTGGTCTGAGGCGTATCCGCTTGGCTCGTCAGCTGACACTCGCTCGCTCCGCTCCTAGATGAAGATGATGTTCAGCACGACCAGGATCGCCAGCGCGACGCCACCCAGCAGCCACGGCGAGCGCCACCACAGCTTGTCGCGCGGGTCCGCGTGCTCCTCGGGCTCGTCGGGCCGGTTCAGGCCCCAGACGAGCCCGCGCAACTCCTCCTCGGGCTTCGGCTTGGTGACGAACGAGACCAGGATCAGCACCACCGCGCCGACGACGAACGCGATGATCGCCTGCCAGAAGCTGGCGCTCAGCGGCGAGCCGAAGTGGAACACCACGTTGTAGGCATCCAGGCGGTTGGTGGCGTATGCCGCCGCGGTCCCGGAAACCAGGCTCCAGAACCCCGCCCAGGGAGTTGCCCGCTTCCAGAACATCGCCACGATGAACGTCGCGAACAGCGGCGCGTTGAAGATCGAGAACAGCGTCTGGATGTAGTTCATGATGTTCGAGTAACCCTTGGCGATGAACGCCGTGAACACCGAAATCAAGATTCCGCCGATCGTCACGTAGCGGCCGGCACGCAGGTAGAACGCGGAGTCCCGGTCCTTGGCGAAGTACGCCTGGATCAGGTCGTAGGTGACCACCGTGTTGAACGAGGTCACGTTCGCGGCGACGCCGGCCATGAACGCCGCGATCAGGCCGGTGACCGCGATCCCGAGCATCCCCTCGGGGAGGTAGTTACCGATCAGATGCGGGATCGCCGTGTTGTACTGGAGGTTGATGTTCGAGCCGCCCAGCCCGTGAACGGTCAGAACGGCGATGATGCCCGGAAGGATGATGATGAACGGCAGGAAGATCTTCGGGTAGGCGCCGATCAGCGGCGTGCGGCGCGAGGCCGACATGTTCTTGGCCGACAGGGCGCGCTGTACCTCGGCGAAGTTCGTCGTCCAGTAACCGAAGCTGAGCACGAACCCGAGTCCGAAGATGACGCCGACCCAGTCGGAAGCCAGCGGGTTGGTGACGTGGTGAATCGCCAGGCCCTTCCAGGCGTGCAGGCCCGGCTCGCCGAGCGGCTTGAACGCCTTGACGCGGTGCTTGAGGCCGTCGAACCCACCGATCGAGTGCAACGCCACGAGCGTCAGCGGCAGCAGGCTGGCGACGATCACGAAGAACTGCAGGACCTCGTTGTAGATCGCCGAGGTCAGGCCGCCGAGCGTGATGTAGACCAGCACCATCGCCGCCGCCACGAGGATCGCGGTCGTCACCGACCAACCGAGCATCAGGTGGATGATCAGCGCCAGCGCGAACAGGTTCACTCCGGAGATCAGCACGGTGGCGACCGCGAACGTGCCGGCGTTGAACGCGTGCGCCGCCTCGTTGAAGCGCAGGCGCAGGTACTCCGGCACCGATCTGACCTTGGCACCGTAGTAGAACGGCATCATGAACAGGCCCAGGAAGATCATCGCCGGGACGGCGCCGATCCAGTAGTAGTGAACGGCAGGCACTCCGTACTGTGCACCGTTGGCTGCCTGGCCCAGGATCTCCAGCGCGCCCAAGTTCGCAGCGATGAACGCCAGGCCGGTGATCCACGCCGGCAGCGACCGGCCTGACAGGAAGAAATCCAGGTCGGTCTTGATCGCCAGCCGGGCGACGAACCCGATCCCGAGGACGACCACGAAGTAGATCGCCAGGATCACATAGTCGATCGTCGATGGGTGCAACCTCAGCACGCCGACCCGCTCCTCATGGGCGACCAACTACCCGCTTAAGTGAAGATCTATCCCACGCGATGTTGGATCGAGCCCAAGCGCTCGATCTCAATTCTGATCACGTCACCCGACGTGAGGAACTGCGGCGGATCCATCGCGTGCCCGACGCCACTCGGCGTGCCGGTCAGGATCAGGTCGCCGGGCAGCAGCGTGCACGTCTCGGAGATGAACCGCACGAGCTCGTCACACCCGAAGATCAGGTCCGAGGTGTTGCTGTCCTGACGTAGGTCGCCGTTGACCCAGGTCTTCAGCGACAGGTTGCCCGGATCCGGAACCTCGTCGGCGGTGGTCACCCACGGGCCGAACGGGCAGAAAGTGTCGGCGCCCTTGGCGCGCGTCCACTGCGGCTCGCGCCGCTGCAGGTCGCGCGCGCTGACGTCGTCGGCGACGCAGAAGCCACCGATCGCTCCGCCGGCTCCGATCACGATCGTCAGCTCGCCCTCGTAGTCGAGCCGCTTGACGACCTCCGGACAGCGGATCGGCCCTCCGGGCGGCGCCACCGCGTTGGCGACCTTGACGAACACGACGGGCGCCTTCGGCGGCTCGTTGCCGGTCTCCGCGATGTGCTCGGCGTAGTTGAGCCCGATCGCGTACACGGTCCCGGGGCGCGGCACCGGGGCCAGCAGCGTCACCTCGTCGAGCGACCAGTTGTCCGAGCCGGGGGACGGCTGGGCACCCGCGAGCACGTCGACGACGCCGACGCCGCCCTCGAAGGCGACCACGCGCGCGTCGACGACTTCGCCCGCGAGCGGCTCCTCGCGACCCGGCACTGCAAAGGTGGCGAGCTTCATCGCCGGGCAGCCTATATGTAGCTGGGTTGGAGCGGTCTAAGAGCCGACCCCGGCCTCGGCCGGGGCCTTGCTGGAGGCCTGCACGTGGGTGACCGGCAACCCGAGCGCCTTCGCCTTGCTGATCAGGTCGAGCTTCAGCCACCGGGAGATCCCCAGCGGCAGAGTCGAAATGATCAGCTCGTCGTAGTTGCCGAGGTTGACCGCGTCCTGGATGGCCATCAGCGGCTCCGAGTCGCCGAGGCTGCCGGTGACCTCCGACCCGGCTGCTTCGGTGAGCTTGGGCAGGGCCTGGTCGAGGACGCGCCTGGCCTCGTCCTCCCCGGTGTCCTGGGGGTCGACGAGCTTGTGCATCCCGTGCGCCTGGCGCGGCACGACGAGGTGGAACGTCGCGGGTCCGTCCTGGGCTCGCGCATGGACGGCCTCGAGCAAACCGCTGGTCGCCGCCGTCTGATGCGCAACGACGAGAACGTGGGCCGGGTCAGACATCTCCTCACCTCCGGCGATTGGTGCGGGTAGCGGTCCCTCGAGTATCCCACCGCCCGCACAGGGCGGCAAGCGCCTACTGGGCCTCCCGTTTAGGGAGGCCCACTAGCTCAGCCGGTACTCGCCGCGGGCGACGATCACCGCGCTGCCCCCGACCAGCACCCGCTCCAGCCCGTCCGCGCTGCCGTCGACCTGGGCATAGAGGACCGAGGGCCGCCGGATCTCCTCGCCCTGGCGGATCTCGATCCGGGTGCCGTATGGGATCCGGCCATGGCGGGCGAGATGGACCGCGAGCGGCCCCGCCGCGGACCCGGTGGCGGGGTCCTCAGCTGACCCCCAAGCCGATGCCGAACATCCGCGTCTTGTAGTGGGTGCCCTCGCCGGCAAAGCAGCTGACGCCGATCGCGCCGAGCCGGCCCAGCGCGTCGAAGTTCGGTTGCGAGCGCGGCCACCTCGGCCTCGCTGGAGAGCATCACGTACACGTGGACCGGGCCCTGGCGGTAGGCCTCGACCGGCAGTTCGGAGCGTTTCACACC
Organism: uncultured Solirubrobacterales bacterium; assembly: GCA_963831845.1. Lineage (GTDB taxonomy): Bacteria > Actinomycetota > Thermoleophilia > Solirubrobacterales > Solirubrobacteraceae > Palsa-465. Next base: position 21,497 of record CAWHRT010000024.1, read on the forward strand.
GACCGCGGCGAGCAGTTCGTCGACCTGGTGAAACGGCTGCGAAGCGGGGATCGGTTGCTCCATCTGGCCGAACACGACCTCCCCGCGCTCGCGCGTGAGCGTGATCGGAACCGCCCCGGCCTCGGTCTGGAGCGTGACCTTGTCGGCGCCCGACTCAGACCCGATCACGTACGCGGTCCCGAGCACCGGATGGCCCGCGAACGGCAGCTCGGTCGCCGGCGTGAAGATCCGGATCCGAGCGTCCGCCCCGTCCCCCCGACCGACGACGAACACCGACTCCGACAGGTTGGTCTCGCGGGCGGCGCGCTGCATCCGCTCGCCGCTGAGGTCAGACGCGTCGGTGAACACGGCCAGCTGGTTGCCCTCCAGCGGCGTGTCCGTGAACACGTCGACGATCACGTACTGATGCATCGACCGCCCCGGCGTCAGTCTTCGAGCGCCTTGAGCAGCAGCCGGCGGAGGGTGTCGCGCTCGGAGCTGTCGAGGTTCTTCAGGACCTCGTCCTCGACCTGCTCGCGGGCGCGCTCGCTGGCGCGGAACTGCTCGCGTCCGAGCTCCGAGATCTCGACGATGTGGCGACGGCGATCCTGCGGGTCGCGCCGGCGCGCGGCGTAGCCCTCCGCCTCGAGTTCGTTGAGCAGGAGCACGAGGTTGTTGGCATCGACGCCGCAGACATCTCCGAGCTCCTGCTGCGGAATCCCGTCGCGCTCGGCCAGAAAGCCCAACACCATGAAGTGCTTCAGGCGCATCCCCAGCTGCGACTCGGGCATCGTGCGGTAGACGAGCTTGGAGAGCCGCGTCAGCAACGTGATCGTGCCGGGTGAGGTGCTTACGGACATCGGCTGATGAGCGCGATCCTAGCAGGGGGCAGGAGAATCACTCGACATGAGATCGTCACCTATGAAATGATTATCCCTATGCCAGATAGCGCCACCACTCGCAATCGCTGGATCGCGCTCGTCGTCGTGTGCCTGGGCCAGCTCATGAGCATCGCCGACGCGGCGATCGTCAACGTCGCCCTGCCGTCGATCCAGAACGACCTCCATTTCACCCAGGCCAACCTGACCTGGGTCCTCAACAGCTACCTGATCAGCTATGGAAGCTTCCTGCTGTTGTTCGGGCGCCTCGGCGACCTGGTCGGACGCCGGCGCGTGTTCCTCGCCGGCGTCACGGTGTTCACGCTCGCGTCCGCCGCGTGCGGCCTGGCGACCAGCCAGTGGATGCTGATCGCCGCGCGCTTCATCCAGGGCTTCGGCGGCGCGGCGGCGACCTCCGCGATCGTCGCGATCATCGCCACCGAGTTCCCGGAGGCCCGCGAGCGGGCGACCGCGATGAGCATCTACACGTTCGTGATCTCCGGCGGCGCGTCGCTCGGCCTGATCGCCGGCGGCGTGATCACCCAGACGATCGACTGGCACTGGATCTTCTACGTCAACGTGCCGATCGGCGTGGCCACCGTGCTGCTCGGCCGTCGCTGGATCGTCGAGAACCGGGGCCTCGGGATCGGGCGCGACATCGATATCCCGGGCTCGATCCTGGTGACGGGAGCGTTGATCCTGCTCGCCTACGCGATCGTGACCTCCTCGACGCACGGGATCGGATCCGCCCACACGATCTCGCTCGTGGTCGCGTCGCTGATCATGCTCGGTGCGTTCGTCGCGCTGGAGTCCCAGCTGCCCAACCCGATCATGCCGCTGCGGATCTTCTCCGCGCGCGGGCTGGGGGCGTCGAGCCTGATCCGCGGGCTGCTGGTCACCGGCATGTTCGCGACGTTCTTCCTCGGCGTGCTCTACCTCGAGCGCGTCCGCGGATACGGAGTGCTCGAGACCGGGCTGGCGTTCCTCCCCCAGACGCTGGTGATCGCGGTGCTGTCGCTGGGCCCGACAGCCTGGCTGGTGAACCGGCTGGGACCGCGCGTGCCGCTGCTGGTCGGCCTCGTGGCGGCCGGGGCGGGGTTGCTGCTGCTCGGCACCGCCGGCGCGGACGCCCAGTACTTCCCCCAGGTCGTGGCCGCGTTCGTGCTCGTCGGAGCCGGTGCCGGACTGGCGTTCATGCCGCTGCTCACGATCGCGATGGCCAACGTGCCTCGACAGGACGCCGGGCTCGGCTCGGGAATCGTCAACTCGTCGCTGCAGATGTCCGCGGCGCTCGGGGTGGCGGTCCTCGGAACGGTGGCCGCGTCGCACACCAGGGCGCTGGCCGCCCAGGGAGCCGGCGCGACGGCGTCGCTGCTCGGCGGCTACCACCTGGCGTTCCTGGTCGGCGCGATCTGCGTCGGGGTGGCGCTGCTGGCCGCGCTGGTGCTGCTGCGTGGGCCCGATCGACCGGAGACCGTCTCGGACCCCGCGGTCGAGGCCGAGGCAGCGCTCTAGTGTCGCGAATCGGAAATTCGGTGCGGAGCGGCTAGTCCGTCCCGTCGGCCATCTCGAGCAGGGTGGTGACCGTGGTCCAGTTGCGCGCGGTCGCGGTCACCCCCAGCTTCTTGCCGGCCAGCGCGGCCCACAGCTTCGAGCGCGCGACGCCCTCGGGGTGCCACGCGTAAAGCTCGCGCCCGTCGGCCACCAGGCGCTCTGACTCGTGGGCGAGCTTGGCCAAATCCGCGACCACGTCGGGATCCGGCTGCTCGGACAGGAAGCTCACCTGGTAGCGCTTGGGGTTGTCGGCGACGTCGCCGAGCGGGTTGCGCTTCACCACGTCGGCGAGCTCGTCGCGAGTGCGGACCACCACGTCGACGTCGAAGCCGAACTCGTCGGCGATCGCGCGCTCGGTCTCGCGAGCGAGGTTGTCGGGCGACTTGCGGCTCGAGACGACGACGTTGCCGCTCTGCACATAGGTCTCGACGTCCTTCATCCCGGCGGCGGCCAGCGCCTCGCGCAGCTTCGGCATCGCCACCCGACGGTTGGGACCGATGTTGATGCCGCGCAGCAGCAGGATCCGCTTGCTCATCGCACGGAGCCTAACGTCAGTGGGTGCTCCGTCGGTCGGGATGAGGGTCAGGCAAGCCGCGCCAGACGGCTGGCGAGGAACCGCCGCTCGGCCTCGTTGTTCGTGAGCTCGCGGGCGGTCTCGTAGGCGGCCCGCGCCTCCCCGGCGCGGCCGCACCTGGCGAGCAGGTTGGCGCGGGTGGCGTGAAACGGCGCGTAGTCGTTGAGCCCGAGCTCCTCGATCAGCGCCAGCGCGCGTTCGGGACCGTCGACCTCGGCGATCGCGATCGCGCGATTCATCGCCACCACCGGCGTGGGCGCGCAGACCAGCAGCTGGTCATACAGCGCCACGATCTGGCGCCAGTCGGTCAGCGCGACGCCGGGCGCGTCGGAGTGGACGGCGTTGATCGCGGCCTGGATCTGGAACGGCCCCGGCTGGTTGCGGCGCAGGCAGCGCCGCACCAGCGCCTGGCCCTCGGCGATCCGCCGCCGGTCCCAGCGACCGCGGTCCTGGTCGGCGAGCAACACGAGCTCGCCCTCGGGCGTCGTCCGCGCCGCCCGCCGCGCGTCGATCAACAGCAGCAGCGCGAGCAGGCCGATCGCCTCGGGCTCGTCCGGCATCAGCCTGACCAGCAGCCGCGCCAGCCGGACCGCCTCCAAGCAGAGGTCGGCGCGCACCAGCTCGGCGCCGGCGGTAGCGGTGTGGCCCTCGTTGAACACCAGGTAGATCACCCCCAGCACTGGGCGCAGACGACCCGGCAGCTCCTCGTCGGGCGGGATCCGGTACGGGATGTTCGCGGCGCTGATCTTGCGCTTGGCGCGGACTAGTCGCTGCGCCATCGTCGCCGCCGGCGTCAAGAACGCGCGGGCGATCTCCGGGGTCTGCAGCCCGCCGACCAGGCGCAGCGTGAGAGCAACCTGCGCCTGCTCTGACAACGCCGGGTGGCAGCACATGAACAGGAGCCTCAGGCGGTCGTCCCCGAGCGGATCGAGCTCGTCATCCACGTCCGGCGCCTGGATGCTGACGGCTTGCGCCTGGCGGCGGTCGCGGGTGGATTCCCGGCGCAGGATGTCGATCGCACGGTTGCGAGCCGTGGTCGTGATCCATGCGCCGGGATTGGGAGGCGCGCCCGTCTGCGGCCACTGACGCAGCGCGACCAGGAACGCGTCCTGGACGGCCTCCTCGGCGAGGTCGATGTCGCGAAAGCGGCCGATCAGCGCCGCGATCGCGCGCGCGGACTCGTCGCGGAAGACCTGCTCGACGTCCTCGGCGGCGACCGAGCTCACCCCTCAGCGGACTCGGGCTCAGCCTGAAACGGGCGGACTTCCACCGGGGCACGGCACGCCCGGGTGGCCCGCTCGGCCCAGCGCAGTGCGCCGTCGAGATCGGCGGCGTCGATCACCCAGAAGCCGCCGAGGTGCTCCTTGGATTCCGCGAACGGCCCGTCGCTGAGCACCGGCTGCCCGTCGTTGATCTGGACGACGGTCGCGGTGTCGGGTGCCTCAAGGCCGCCGCCGAACACCCACCCGCCCGAGCTCTGCAGCTGCTGGTTGAACGCATCGACGTCGGCGAACATGGCCGCCATCTCCTCGGGCTCCGGCGTCGGGGCGGAGTAGGAGTGGTGAACGGACAGCAGGTACTGGGTCATCGAGATCGACTCCTCTGGTAGGGCTGAAAGGACCTCCTTCAATACCTCTACGAACCGGAAGCGGCCGAAATCGACACCCGCACCTAAAAAAGCGCGACCTGACCCGGCAACGAGCCTTCGCGGCGACCCCCGGGCGGATGCTGACCGAGTGCCTCGGCCACGTCGCGGGCGATCGCTCCCTCCGAGCGCGAGGCGACGATCGGCTCGTCGATCCCGTCGACGTGGACCAGCGTGCGGCGGCCGTCGCCGCGGGCGTCGCGCTCGAGCGGGAGCAGCGCGTACACGCGGTCGGCGCGCACGTACTTGCCGTAGCCGAGTGCGACCATCTGGGGAACTCCGCGGGCCATCTAGTGGTTCTCCTCGTGGGTAGCGTGCGGATCCTACGCCGTCGGGCGGAGCACTCCGCGCAGCCAATCCGCGGTCTGGGCCACCCCGTCACGAAGATCCACCCGGGCCTCCCAGCCGAGCAGCGTCCGGGCCTTCTCGACCGACGGCCAGCGGCGCTGGACGTCAACGCGGTAGCTGGGCAGGTGCTCGAGCTCGAACTCCTCGGGCGAGCGACCGCAGACCGCCCAGATCACCCGCGCGATCTCGGCGACGGTCAGCTCCTCGCCGGCTGAGATGTTGAAGTCCTGGTTGAGCGCAGCCGGGTGGCGCAGCGCGGTGACGATCCCGTCGGCGATGTCGTCGATGTGAGTGAGCGTCCGCGTCTGGCGCCCGGTGCCGAAGATCTGCAGCGGCCGCTGCCCCGACAGCACCTTGCGGATCACGTCGGGCACGAGGTGGGCGATCCCGGGCTCGTCGTCGGGCATCTCCCCCGGACCGTAGGCGTTGAATGGCCGGCAGATCGTGTACGGCAACCCGTGCTCGTCGTGCGCGGCGACCGTGAACACCTCGCCGGTCAACTTCGAGAACCCGTACGCCGAGCGAGGCATCGGGCAGACGTCGATGTGCGCCTCGGTGGTCGGGAACTCGGTCGCGCGCTCGAACACCATGCTCGAGGAGACGTACAGGAAGCGCTCGACCTCGCGCTCCAGCGCGGCGCGGAACACCGCGTTGTACAGCGCCGCGTTGACCTCGCTGAGCGTGTACGGGAGCCTGTGGAAGTTCGCGATCCCGCCCACGATCGCGGCCAGGTGGATGACTCTGTCACAGCCGTCCATCGCCGCACGGGCGTTGTCGAGGTCGCGCAGATCGGCGGTGTGCACCTCGCACGCCGACGCGATCCACTCCGGCGCCTCGCGCTGATCGGACACGCGGACGTCGAGGTCGGGCTCGGCGAGCAGGCGGCGCACCACGGCGGCGCCGATCGTCCCCGCGCCGCCGGTGACGAGTACGCGCTGCATCTAGACGCGGACTGGGGCGGGCACTGGTGCTGCGTGGGCGGGCACCAGCCCGAGGCTAGCGGCCGGGGCTCGATACGATCGCGCCGCGATGACAACAGCCACCGACACTTTCACGATCGGCGGCGAGCTCGAGGTCCACCGCCTCGGGTTCGGCGCGATGCGGATCACCGGCGACGGGATCTGGGGCGAGCCGCCCGACCCGGCCGGCGCCCGGGAGCTCCTGCGGCGGGTCGTCCTGGATGGGGTCAACCTGATCGACACGGCCGACTCCTACGGGCCCGAGGTGTCCGAGGACCTGATCGCCGAGGCGCTGCATCCCTACCCCGATGACCTGGTGATCGCCACCAAGGCCGGACTCACCCGCCCCGGTCCCAACCAGTGGGTGCCGTCGGGCCGCCCCGATCGGCTAAAGCGCTGCTGCGAGGACTCGCTGCGCCGCCTCAAGCTCGAGCGGATCGACCTCTACCAGTTTCACCGTGTCGACCCGGAGGTCCCGATCGAGGACTCGGTCGGCGCGCTGGTTGAGCTCCAACAGGAGGGCAAGGTCCGCCTGATCGGCGTCTCCAACGTCGACGGCGAGCAGCTCGAGCGCGCCCAGCAGATCGCCGAGGTGGTGTCGGTGCAGAACCGCTACAGCTTCGCCGACCGCAGCTCCGACGAGGTGCTGGCGGCGTGCGAGGAGCAGGGGCTCGCGTTTCTGCCCTGGGCGCCGATCGAGGTCGCCAACGCGTCGAGGCTCGGCGAGGCGCTGGCGGAGGTCGCGCGCGCTCACGACGCCAGCCAGGTGCAGGTGGCGATCGCGTGGCTGCTGGCCCGTTCGCCGGTGATCCTCCCGATCCCGGGCACCCGCTCGATCGCCCACTTCGAGGAGAACCTCGAGGCGGCCCAGCTCGAGCTCAGCCAGGAAGAGCTCGACTCGCTCGAGCCCTAGTCGCGGCCGCGCCGCGGGCCGCGTCAGTCGCCGAGCACGATGCTGAGGCGGCGCTCCAGCGCGCCCGCAAGCCGCTCGCGCACCGGACCCTGCTCGAAGCGCTCGACCAGCGCCGCCAGGAACCCCTCGATCACCAGCCGCTTGGCCACCTCCTCGCCGAGGCCGTGCGAGCGCAGGTAGAACAGCTGCTCGGGATCGACCTGGGCGACGGCCGCGGCGTGCGTGCAGCGCACGTCGTTGGCCTGGATCTCCAGGCCAGGGATCGCGTCGGCATGGGCGCGCTTGGAGATCAGCAGGTTGCGTGACTCCTGGAATGCGTCGGTCTTCTGAGCGCCGGGGTCGACGATGATGTTGCCCTTCCAGACCGCCGTCGAGCGGCCCTGTAGGACGCCCCGGAACGCCAGGTCCGACGTCGTGTTCGGCGCGGCGTGCTCCTGGTTTGTGTCGAAGTCGATGTGCTGGCGGCCATGTGTGGCGTAGGCGCCGGTGACGCGCGCGTCGGCGCCCGCGCCGGCCAGCTTGGTCTCCATCCGCACGTGGCCGTTGGCCGAGCCGAACCCGAGCGCCACCCAGTCGAGCGACGCGTCGCGACCGACCTCGGCGCGCTGGGCGCCGAAGATCCAGCTGCGCTCCGACAGTCCCTGACCCGATACGTAGCGAAGGTGGGCGTTGTCGGACACGATCAGCTCGGTGACGACGTTGAACACGCCGTCGAGCTGGTCCTCCCCCGACAGGTACTGCTCCCAGACCTCGGCCTGCGAGCCCTCCTCGAGTACCACCAGCGTGCGCTGGTTGAACAGGGTCCCGGCCCGCGCCTGGACGCTGGCCAGCGAGATCGGCTGCTCGACGGCAACGCCGCGGGGCACGTACACCAACGAACCGTTGCGGTAGCCGGCGTCGTTGAGTGCCACGAACGGATCGTCGTCGCTCACCACCGACCCGAGACGGCTCTCGAGCAGCTCGGAGTGGTCGGTCAGCGCCTCGGCGATCGTGGTGACGATCACGCCTTCGGGCAGGTCCTGCGCCTCGGGCAGCTCGAACATCGGCTCCGCGGTCGCGGCCTCGGCACCGCTGACCGGCTCGTATGCGGTCAGGTCGAGACCCGTGATGTCGGTGAACTCCCAGCCGGGCCGCCCCTTGAACGTGGGCAGCTCGACCGCCGGAGAAGTACTAGCCAATCGAGCCCTCCATCTGCAGCTCGATCAGCCGGTTCATCTCGACCGCGTACTCCATCGGCAGTTCCTTGGTGATCGGCTCGATGAAGCCGTTGACGATCAGCTTGGAGGCCTCGTCCTCGGGGATGCCGTGCGACATCAGGTAGAAGAGCTGGTCCTCGCCGACCTTCGAGACGGTCGCCTCGTGGCCGACGTTGACGTCGTCCTCGCCGATCCGGATCGTCGGGTAGGTGTCAGACCGGGAGTGCTCGTCGAGCAGCAGCGCATCGCAGACGACCTTCGAGCGAGCGCCGTGCGCGCCCTTGGCGATCTCCAGCAACCCGCGGTAGGAGCCGCGGCCGCCGTCCTTGGAGATCGACTTGGCGAAGATGTTCGAGGTCGTGTTCGGCGCGGCGTGGATGATCTTGCCGCCGGCGTCCTGGTGCTGGCCCTTGCCGGCGAACGCGATCGACAGGATCTCGCCGTGGGCGCGCTCGCCCATCAGGTAGACGCTCGGGTACTTCATCGTCAGCCGCGAGCCGAGGTTGCAGTCGACCCACTCGACGGTCGCGTCCTCTTGCGCGACGGCGCGCTTGGTGACCAGGTTGAACACGTTGGTCGACCAGTTCTGGACGGTCGTGTAGCGGATCCGGGCGCCCGGCTTGGCGATCAGCTCGACCACCGCGGAGTGCAGCGACGACGAGGAGTACGTCGGCGCCGTGCAGCCTTCGACGTAGTGAACGTAAGAGCCCTCGTCGGCGATGATCAGCGTCCGCTCGAACTGGCCCATCGACTCGGTGTTGATCCGGAAGTAGGCCTGCAGCGGCATCTCCACGTGCACGCCCGGCGGGACGTAGACGAACGAGCCGCCCGACCAGACTGAGGAGTTGAGCGCTGCGAGCTTGTTGTCGTTGGGCGGGATCACCGTCGCGAAGTACTCGCGGACCAGGTCCTCGTGCTCGCGCAGGCCCGAGTCCATGTCCTTGAAGATCACGCCCTGCTTCTCGAGGTCCTCGCGCACCTGGTGGTAGACGACCTCGGACTCGTACTGGGCGCCGACGCCGGATAGGAACTTGCGCTCGGCCTCGGGGATGCCGAGCCGATCGAACGTGTTCTTGACGTCCTCGGGGACGTCATCCCAGGAGCGCTCGGCGCGCTCGGAGGCGCGCACGAAGTAGTGGATGTCGTCGTAGTCGACCTCGGCCAGCATCGGCGAGCCCCAGGTCGGCTGGGGGCGCGACTGGAAATGCTCGAGCGCCTTCAGGCGGAAGTCGCGCATCCACTGCGGCTCGGACTTGAACTCCGAGATCTTCGCGACGATCTCGGCGTTGATCCCCTTCGGGGCCTTGTACAGGTAGTTCTCGGCGTCATGGAACCCGTAGCGCTCGTCGTAGTCGGCGTTGATCCGCGAGAGCGCTTCGTTCTCCGTGAGGACCGGGGTCTCAGTCTCGGGAGTAGCCACTAGTCCACCTCCAGCTTGATCGTCTCGTCTTCGATGATCACCGGGAAGGTGTCCACCGGAACGTACGCGGGCAAAGTCTTAGGCTGGCCCGTCCGCAGGTCAAACAGCGAGCCATGCCGAGGGCATTCGATCGTGCATGCCTCCTGGTCGAGGTCGCCCTCCACGAGCGGGCCGTTGTCGTGCGAGCACCGGTCTTCGATTGCGTACACGGTGCCGGCACAGTTGAACACTCCGATCTCGAGTTCCTCCCATTCGACCAGGCGCATTTCGCCGGGCTTTAGCTGCTCCACGGGGCAAACTTCGATGATCTCTGGCACGTAAACGGAAGTCCTAGTCAAAAGATCGGATTTACTTTGTGAAGTGTAGCGGCGGGGCTGTCGATGCGGTCCCTCGATGACCGCTAACGCAAGTCATCGCGTGATCGCGCTCGACAGCCCCGCCAGACGCTCCGAAAGGTGGGGTGCAGCCACCGGGCCCGGGGCGGCGGGAAGTTCGTTCCACTCGGCGCGCGCGGGTCATCGCGTGGAACGAAATTCCCGGTGAGCGGGCATAACGTTCCACGCGAGGTCCGGGAACCGCCGAGTGGAACGAAACGCCCGGTCCGCCCGCGGGCCAGCAGCCAAGCCGTGCTCAGGCTCCCGTGGAGCCGGCGCGGACCGCGGGCCTGGACCGGCCGCCGGAGCTGCCGGAGTCGCCAGAGCCGCCCGAGCCGCCCGGATCGGGGCCCGAGCCCGGAGGCCCGGCATCGCCCTGGCGCCGGACGCGGCTGTGGCGCACCGAGTACCCGAAGTACACGATGAATCCGACGGCCATCCAGATCGCGAACCGCAGCCAGGTGGCCGTCTGCAGGTTGAGCATCAGCCAGAACGAGGCGAGCACCGAGAGGATCGGGATCACCGGTACGAACGGGACCCGGAACGGGCGCTCCAGATCCGGCTGGCTGCGCCTCAGCAACAGCACCCCGATCGCTACCAGGATGAAAGCGAACAGCGTCCCGATGTTGACCAGCTCGGCGAGCGTCTTGAGCGGGATGAAGAAGGCGAGTGCGGCGACGACCGCGCCGGTGACCAGGGTCGTCCGGTAGGGCGTGCCGAAGCGCTTTGAGACCGTGGCGAACATCGGCGGCAGCAGACCGTCGCGGCTCATCGCGAAGAACACGCGGCTCTGGCCCATCAGCAACACCAGGATCACCGAGGTGATGCCCGCCAGCGCGCCATAGGCGACGATCGTCGCGATCGTGTTCTGGCCGACGGACTGGAACGCGGTCGCCAGCGGCGCGGCGACGTCGATCTTGTTGTACTTGACCATCCCGGTGATCACGAGCGAGACGGCGACGTACAGCAGCGCGCAGATCGCCAGCGACGCGAAGATCGCGATCGGCAGCGTGCGCTGCGGCTTCTTGGTCTCCTCGGCGTTGGTGGCGACGACGTCGAACCCGATGAACGCGAAGAACACGAGCGCCGCACCGCTGAAGATCCCGCCGATCCCGAACGCCCCGGGCGCGGCGCCCAGGGTCTGGATCAGCGTCTTGCCCGAGCTCCCGCCCGGCGCCGGAGTCGAGCCTGCCGGCGGGATGAACGGGTGGTAGTTGCGAGACTGGATGTAGGACAGGCCGGCGACGATCACCACGCCGATAATCGCCAGCTTGATCGCGACGATCAGCGCGTTGACGCCGCTGGTGGTGCGGACGCCGAGGCACAGCAGACCCGAGATCAGCAGCACGATCGCCGCGCCCACGACGTTGTGGTGATCGGCGAAGATCCACGCCGGTGGGTGCGCGTGAAACGGCGCCGAGGTCAGCACGACCTGGAAGTACTGCGACCAGCCCGAGGCGACGGTCGAGGCTCCGAAGGCCAGCTCGAGCATCAGGTCCCAGCCGATGATCCAGGCGACCAACTCGCCGAGGCTGGTGTAGGAGAACGTGTACGCCGACCCCGCCACGGGCACGGCCGAGGCAAACTCCGCGTAGCAGAGCCCGGCCAGCCCGCAGACGATCGCGGCCGCCACGAACGAAAGCGTGATCGCCGGACCGGCGACCGTGCCGGCGGCTTCTCCGGTCAGGACGAAGATCCCGGTGCCGATGATCACCCCGATCCCGATCGCGGTCAGCTGGATCGGTCCGAGCGACCGTCGCAGCTGATGCTCGGACTCCTCGGTGTCCCTGATGGACTGCTCGACGCTCTTGCGGCGAAGTACCTCCACGCGACAGGCCTTCCCGTTCTCGCGCCTTCACAAGCGCGAGCTCGCGGCGGCTCAGGCTGCGTCGCTGGCCGGCGCTTCGGACTCCCAGTCGACCACGTGGCCGAGCGAGGCGCCCTTGAGCACCTTCAGCGAGAGCAGCGCACACTTCATCCGCGTCGCGGAGATGTCGATCCCGAGCAGGTCGAGCACGAACGAGCGGTCTAGCTTGAGCAGCTCGTCGACGGTCATGCCCTTGATCTCGTCAGAGGCCATCGACGCGGCCGCTTGGGAGATCGCACACCCGTGGCCCGAGAAGCGGACGTCGTCGATCCGCCCGCCGTCGCCGACCGCCAGCCGGACGGTCAGCTCGTCACCGCACAGCGGGTTGAGGTCGTGGAACTCCAAGTCCGCGTCCTCGAGCTCGTCCCCGGGCGGGCTCCAGTTGTGCGGGTGCTTGTAGTGGTCGAGGATGTTCTCTCGGTAGAGATCGTCCATCTCGGTCTCAGCGTAGCGGGGGCGTTCCTCAGTCCAGCTGCATGACCCGGCGGACCTCGAACAGGCCGTCGATCAGCCGCTGCAAATCGCCCGAGGAGTTGTGCACCGCAAACGACGCCCGCGCGGTCGCCGACACGCCGAGCTTGCGCATCAGCGGCTGGGCGCAGTGGTGACCGGCGCGCACGCACACGCCCTCGCGCCCGAGGATCTCCCCGATGTCGTGGGGATGAGCGCCGTCGAGCGCGAACGACACGACCGCGCCGCGGTCGGTCGCGGCGGGGGGGCCGTAGACGGTGAGGCCCGGGAATCTCGGTGCCGAGCCGCTCGAGCGCCTCGCCCGTGAGCGCCAGCTCGTGCGCGCGGACGTGGTCCATGCCGAGCTCGCGCAGCCAGTCGACCGCGACCCCGAGGCCGATCGCCTCGGCGATCTGCGAGGTCCCCGCCTCGAACTTCCAGGGCAGATCGGTCCACGTCGACTCGTTGGCCGCGACCGTGCGGATCATGTGCCCGCCGCCGATGAACGGCGGCATCTCCTCGAGCAGCGCGCGGCGGCCGTGGAGCACGCCGATCCCGGTCGGGCCGTAGGCCTTGTGTCCGGTCCAGGCGTAGAAGTCGGCGTCGATCGCGCGCAGGTCAACGGGCAGCTGCGGAATCGCCTGGCTGCCGTCCACCATCAGCACGGCGCCGGCCTCGTGCGCGCGGCGGGCGATCTCTGCGACCGGGTTGATCGTGCCCAGCACGTTGGACACGTGGACGACAGCGACCAGCTTGGGCCCGCGCGCGAGCAGTTCGTCGAGCGCGTCCATGTCGAGCTGGCCGTCGTCGAGCACCGGCACGTAGGCGAGCTCAGCCTCGCGGTCCTGGCACAGCAGCTGCCAGGGGACGATGTTCGAGTGGTGCTCCATCTCGGTCAGCACCACCAGATCGCCGCGGTTGACGTTGTGGCGGCCCCAGGTATAGGCGACGAGGTTGATCCCGGCGGTGGCGTTGGAGGTGAAAATCGTCTCCTCGGGCGTCGACCCGAGCCACTCGGCGATCCGACCGCGAGCGCCCTCGTAGAGGTCGGTGGCCTCGACCGCGAGCGGGTACACGCCGCGGTGGATCGACGCGCGCGACTGCGTGTAGTAGCTGGTCATCGCGTCGATCACCGGCTGCGGGGTCTGGGAGGTCGCCGCGGAGTCCAGGTATGTGATCGGCTTGCCGCCGATCTCCCGGCTCAGCACCGGGAACTGCGAGGCGATCTCCGGGAGCGTCGCGGTGACGCTCATGCTGGTGGGCCTCCCACTAGAGCTCGGACGCTGGTCATGCCGCGACCTTGTCGGTGATCCAGCCGTAGCCCTTGGCCTCGAGCTCGTCGACGAGGTCCGCCCCGCCCTCCTTGACGATCCGTCCCTGGTACATGACGTGCACGTGGCTGGGCTGGACGAGGTGCAGGATCCGCTGGTAGTGAGTGATGATCAGGACGCCCATGTCGGGGCCGGCGACGGCGTTGACGCCGTTGGCGACGACCCGCAGCGCGTCGATGTCCAGACCCGAGTCGGTCTCGTCGAGGATCGCCATCTCCGGCCGCTGCAGCGCCAACTGGAGGATCTCCATCCGCTTCTTCTCCCCGCCCGAGAAGCCCTCGTTCAGGTAGCGGCTGGAGAACTCGCGCGGGACGTTGGTCAGCTTCATCGCGGCCTCCACCGTCTGGCGGAAGTCCTTCAGCGGGATCGGCTCCTCGCCGTGCGCCTCGCGGTGGGCGTTGAGCATCGTCCGCAGGTACTTGGTGACGGTCACGCCGGGCACCGACACCGGGTACTGGAACGCCAGGAACAGCCCCATGCGGGCGCGCTCGTCAGGGTCGGCCTCGGTGATGTCCTCACCCTTGAACAGGATCTGGCCCTCGGTCACCTCGAGGTTCGGGTGGCCCATGATCGCGTTGGCCAGTGTCGACTTACCCGAGCCGTTGGGTCCCATCAGGGCGTGGATCTCACCCTTGGTCACGGCGAGATCCAAGCCGCGAAGGATGTCCTTCTCCCCAGCTCGGACGTGAAGGTTTCGGATCTCTAGGTCTGCCATCTCAGCTTTCAGTTGAAGTCATCAGGCCACGCCCACGGTGCTCGTGGGCGCACGGTCGGTCCGGCGCGAGAACTCGACCAGCTCGGCGAGCGTGGTCGTCTGCAGCGAGCGGATGATTCCGCCCTGGACGCGAGTCCACAGCAGCTTGGTGGCGCAGCCGCGGCCGGCGTCCGGCTCGTGCGAGCACAGCACGCGCTCGGTGTGATCGTGCACGAAGCACTCCATCGGGGCGATCGCGCCCTCGAGTGCCTCCACGACCTCGTTCATCGAGATCTCCTCCGCCGGCCGGGCCAGCCAGTAGCCGCCGTGAGCGCCCCGGGCGCTCATCACCAGCCCCGCCTTGCGGAGCCGCGCCACGACCTGCTCGAGGTAGGCCAGCGGCAAGCCCTCGGCATCGGCGATCGCCTTCAGGCTGGTCGGCTGGTCGGGTGCCTGACGGCCCAGCTCGACCATCAGCCGCACGCCGTACTCGGCCTTCGAGGAGAAGATCATCGAGGCATATCCTACCAGCACGGTCGGTTATTGCCGCCGGGGCGACTCAACGGTGGCATCGCCGTGTAGGGTGATCGGTCCAAATGGGGGATAGGGGCCTCGCAACTTCGTTGGAGATCGCTCAGGCAGCGGTCGCCGCGCGCGAGCACGGTCGCCTCGGGATCGACACCGAGTTCATGTCGGAGGGCCGCTACCGGGCGCTGCTGTGCCTGGCCCAGGTGGTCGTCGACGGCGACGACGGCACCCCCCAGATCCTCGTGATCGACGCGCTCGACCAAGTCGACACCACGCCGCTGGCCGAGATCCTGGCCGATCCCGCGATCGACATCGTCCTGCACGCGGGCCGCCAGGACGTAGCGATCCTGCGCCGCACCTGGAAGACCGAGATGAACCGGATCTTCGACACGCAGATCGCGGCCGGGTTCGCCGGTGCCAGCGCCCAGGCGGGCTACGCGAACCTGCTCGGCGCGATCCTCGGCCGGCGCGTGGGCAAGACGGCGAGCTACACGCGCTGGGACGCGCGCCCGCTGACCGCCGAACAGCTCAGCTACGCCGCCGAGGACGTGGCGCACCTGCTCGAGCTGGCCGACGAGCTCCAGCGCCGGCTGACCGGCAGCGGCCGCCTGGAGTGGGCTCTGGAGGAGTGCCGCCGGCTCGAGTCCGCGACCGACGAACGCGACCCCGAGACCGCCTGGGAACGACTCCCGCGCGTCAATCAGCTCGATCCCCGCGCCCGGGCGGTCGCCAAGGAGATCGCGGCTTGGCGCGAACGCACCGCGAGCTCCGAGGACCGCCCCGTGGGCTCGGTGCTCGCCGACCCGCCACTGGTGGAGCTGGCCAAGCGCCAGCCCTCCAACCTCCGCGGTCTGGAGCAGATCCGTGGGATCCACCCGTCCGGCGTGCGCCGCAGGGGCCCGGCGATCCTCGAGGCGATCGCGCGCGGCCGCGAAGGCACCCCGATCCCACGGGAGCCCGCGCGCGAGCGCACCGAGCCCGGTGACGCGCCGCTGATCGCGCTGGCCGAGGCGCTGCTGCGGGCGCGCGCGCTCGAGGCTGGGCTCGCCTACGAGCTGCTGGCGTCGCGCTCAGAGCTCGAGCAGATCGTCGGCGCCGCACGCCGCGGCGAGCCCGAGCCGAGTGTCCGCACGCTCTCGGGCTGGCGGCGGGAGCTGGTCGGCGCCGACCTGCGCGACCTGCTCGACGGCCGCAGCGCGATCGGGGTTGGACCGGGCCGGCGGCTGGCCCTGACTGCCGCCCCGGCCGTCCCTTAAGAGGCGCCGACCTCGAGCATCAGCGACATCGCCGGCGCCTGGTCGAACAGGGCCCGCGAGAGCGCCAGCGTGATCTTGCGCGAGCGCTGGATCGAGCCGAGATCGACGCCGCGCAGGTCGCCCGAGGCGGTCGCGTAGGTCACCCTCAACTTGTGGCCCGGGGAGTCGGCGGCCTTCTGGTCCGAGGTGTCGCCGGTGCCGCCGGTCCAGCCGTGGCTGCGGAGCTTCTCGTGCTCCTCATCGACCAGGTCGGCGGAGGTCTTGTAGCGCGGGTCGGTGACGACCATCTCGATCGCGCAATACGCATTGGCGCCGTGATCGCACTGACGCACCTGCGCCATGACGCTGGCGCCGTCGACGAGCGGCACCTGCGTCGCGGTGGGCTCGTGCGTCGTGGCGCCTCCGCCACAGCCGGCAAGCGCCACGGAGATACCGAGGGCCGCCAGTGTGGCGACGGCCTCGTGCCAAGAGTCGCGGGACCCCGTCATTCGAGCGGCCCCCGGCGGCGCCGCGCGGCGTCCTCGTCCCCTCGCGCAGCGCGGCTGCGCGTCGGGTCCTGCGTCCTTGCGCGGCATCCCCCGGTGACCCCTCTCGGTGCCACCGGGCCCGCGACTCTCGACACTAGTCTGCCGGTCATCGGATCGATTCCAAGCGTACCCAAGCGATCCCGCGCCTTCGGCAGAGTTTCGCCCGGATCGCGATGAGCGCCGGGCGCTACGCGCTGGGCGCGGTCTCGCTGATCGTGATCGCTGCCTCGCTGGGGCTCGGGGCGATCGCGATCCGCCGCCGGTGGCTGCCCGAATGGATCGGCGCTGTGGCGCGGCTCGCCGAGGCGGTGATCGCGCTGGCGATGTTGATCGCGATCCTCGAAGTGCTCGGGACCGTCGGCTGGTTCGAGCTCGGGCCGATCGTCGCGGCCACCGTGATCGTGGGACTGGGCGGCGCCCGGCTCGCCGCCGGAGGCCGCGCCGGTCACGCGCCCCGCCGCCGCGCCAGCATCGTTGGCGGCCCGGAGATCGCCGGCGCCTGCATCGCGGTCGTGGCCGCGGTCACAGTCGTGGCCGAGTGGTCGGCTCCGGCGCTGCAGTCCTACGACGTGGGCGTGCGGACGTTCGACTCGCTCTGGTACCACCTGCCGTGGGCCGCTTCGTTTGCCCAGACGGGCCACATCGCGCCGCTGCGGTTCACCGACATCGAGTACCTGACGGCGTTCTATCCGGCCACGGCCGAGATGCTGCACGGCCTCGGGATCGTGCTGCTGCGCCACGACACGCTGTCGCCGGCGCTCAACCTCCTGTGGCTGGGTGGGTCGCTGGTCGCCGCCTGGTGCATCGGCGGCTCGCGCCGTGCCGGCGCCGCGGCCGTGCTCGGCGTCGCGCTGCTGATGGCCACGCCGATGCTGAACACGTCGCAGGCCGGCGGCGCCGGCAACGACATCGTCGGCGTGTTCTTCCTGCTGGCGTCGGTCGCGTTCGTGCTCGCCGGTGACGGCCGCGACGCGGCCACCGTGCTGGCGGCGGTGGCGGCGGGACTCGCGGCCGGCGTCAAGCTGAGCCTGCTGGCGCCGGTGTTCGCGCTGACGGTCGGGGTGATCGCGATCGCGCCGCGCGACCGGCGCGGCGCCACCGCCGCGCGGTGGCTGATCCCGCTGGTGCTGGCCGGCGGCTACTGGTATGCGCGCAACCTGATCGCGGTCGGCAACCCGCTTCCGTGGACGAGCCTCGGCTTCCTCCCCACTCCCGCGCCGCCGCTACAACAGCACACCGCGTTCTCGATCGTCCACTACCTCACCACCTCGGGCGTCTGGAGCCACTACTTCGCCCCGGGCCTGGCCGCCGATCTGGCGCGCTGGTGGTTCGTGATCGTCGGGCTGGCGATCGTCGGGCCGATCCTCTGCCTGCTGCCCGGCGCCGGGCGCACCGTGCGGATGCTCGGCGTCGTCGCGCTCGTCTCGCTGGCCGCCTACCTGATCACCCCCGAGAGCGCGGCCGGCCCGGCGGGCGACCCCGCCGGGTTCGCCTTCAACCTGCGCTACGCGGCGCCACCGCTGGCGCTGGCGCTGGCGATCCTGCCGTTGGCCCCCGCGCTGTCGGGCCCGCGACGACAGGCGGCGGTGCTCGCGGTGCTCGCCGCCGCGCTGCTCGCGACCCTGATCCGCCCGTCGCTGTGGCCCGATCGCCACGTCCTCGGGGTCGCGCTGGTCGCGGCGGCGCTGCTGCTCGCCGGCCTGGCGCTGGTGGCGTTCCGGCTGCGGGCCCCCTCGCGCGTGCTCGTCCTGTGCGGCGCCGCGGTCCTGCTGATCGCCGGCGCCGCGGCCGGCTACGGATGGCAGCGCCACTACCTGCGCGGGCGCTATCAGTTCAACCCCGGCGTGTCGTACCTGTCGCACGTGTGGGCGTACTTCCGTGGCGTACACGACGCGCGCGTCGGCGTAGTGGGGACGTTCGGCGGCTTCTTCGCGTATCCGCTGTGGGGCCCGGACGACTCCAACCGCGTCCAGTACATCGGCGCCCGCGGCCCGCACGGGTCGTTCGCCGCGATCGCCTCTTGCCCGCAGTGGCGACGGGCGATCAACGACGGCCGTTACGACTACGTGGTCACGACCCCGGCGCGCGACCCCTGGCATCCCAAGCGGCTGAGCCGCTCGCCCGAGGATCGCTGGACCGGCAGCGATCCCAACGCCCAGCTGGTGCTGAGCCGGCGCGCCCTGGGTCAGCGGATCGCGGTGTACCGGATCCTGGGACCGCTGAACCCGCGGGCCTGCGCACGGCGATCCAGCGCCGCCGGGCAGCCGGACTAGTCCGCAATAATTTTCCCCGGACCCTAAGCTCCGTCACAGATGTCTGCCACCGCCGATCCGCTCACCGACCCCGAGCTGCTCGCCACCGAGTGGGACCTCGATCCGCTGATCGAGGGCAGCGAGGACGGCCCTTCCGGGGTCGCCCGGATGCTCGACCAGGCGGTCGCCTCCGCGTCGAGCTTCGCGGACCAGTACGCCGGCAAGGTCGCTGAGCTCGATGCCGCCGGGCTCGAGCGGGCGATGCGCGAGCTCGAGCGCATCTACGACCTCGTCGGGCGCGCCGGCTCCTACGCGTCGTTGTGGTTTTCGACCGACACCGCCGACCCCGCCCGCGGGGCGCTGCTGCAGCGCGTTCAGGAGCGCGCCACCGAGGTCGAGACCAAGCTGCTGTTCTTCGAGCTCGAGTGGGCGGCGGTCGACGACGCGCGGGCCGACCAGCTGCTGGCCGAGCCCGACGCCGACTCGCCGGACCCGCTTGCCTTCTGCCGGCACTACCTGCGCAGCGCCCGGCGCTACCGACCCCACCTGCTGTCCGAGCCCGAGGAGAAGGTCCTGGCGGAGAAGTCGATCTCGGCCAACAGCGCGTGGGACCGCCTGTTCGGCGAGCTCGTGTCGGCGCTGCGGGTCGGCCTCGACGACGACCAGGTACCGCTCGACGTCGCGCTCAGCCGCCTGCAGTTCCCGGACCGCTCGATGCGCCAGGCCGCGGCCGAAGCGGTGACCGGCGCGCTCGAGCCCGGGCTGCGAACCCGGGCGTTCATCTACAACACGCTGGTCTACGACAAGTCCGTCGACGACCGGCTGCGCTCCTACCCGCACTGGCTGGCCAGCCGCAACCTCGCCAACGAGGCCTCCGACGAGTCCGTGATGGCGCTGATCGAGGCGGTTCGCAACCGCTACGACATCCCGCGGCGCTGGTACACGCTCAAGGCCCGGCTGATGGGGCTGCCCAAGCTCGCCGACTACGACCGGATGGCGCCGGTGCTCCAGGAAGAAATCAGGTTCTCGTTCGGCGAGGCCCGCGAACTGGTGCTCGACACCTACCAGTCGTTCGCGCCCGAGGCCGGCCGGGTGACCCGGCGGTTCTTCGATGAGCGCTGGATCGACGCACCGGTGCGGCCCAACAAGCGCGGCGGCGCGTTCTGCTCGTACACGGTTCCGTCCGTCCACCCGTACGTGCTGCTCAACTTCACCGCCCAGCGCCGCGACGTGCTGACGATGGCGCACGAGCTCGGGCATGGCCTGCACGCGGCGCTCGCCCAGCCCCAGGGTGCGTTTCACCAGAGCACGCCGCTGACGCTGGCTGAGACCGCCTCGGTGTTCGGCGAGACGCTCGTGTTCGAGCGGCTGCTGGCCGAGGCCGACAGCGACGACCTGCGCCTGAGCCTGCTGGCCGAGCGGCTGGACAGTTCGATGGCGACCGTGTTCCGGCAGATGTCGATGAACCGCTTCGAGCATCTGATGCACACCCGGCGGCGAGACGAAGGCGAGCTGTCAGCCGACCGCATCAGCGAGCTCTGGTACGACAGCCAGGCCGAGCTGTTCGGCGACTCGGTGCAGATCACCGACGGCTACCGGATCTGGTGGTCCTACATCCCCCACTTCATCAACACGCCAGGCTACGTCTACGCCTACGCGTACGGTCAGCTACTGGCCCTGTCGGCGTACGGCCGGTTCGTCGCCGAGGGCGAGTCGTTCGTCCCGCGCTACCTCGACCTGCTGGCCGCCGGCGGGTCGCGTAGCCCCGAGGAGCTCGGCGCGATCATCGGGATCGACCTGGCCGATCCCGGCTTCTGGGACTCGGGCCTGGCGCTGATCGACGATCAGCTCAGCGCGGCCGAGAAGCTGGCCGAGAGCCGGTAGCCCGGCGGGTGCGCGAGCGCTCTTCTTGGCGCTCGACCACGTTGACGATCAGCTTGAGCACCTGATCGATGCCGGTCGCCTGGGCTTCGCCGTGCGCGAAGGCCTCGCGCCAGTCGGCCACGTGCCCCTTGGTGGCGAGCTCGTTGAACTCCGCGCGCTGGACGGCCAGGTGGACCTTGGCGTCGGCGGCGATGTCCTTGGTCACCTTCGGTCCGGGCATCTCGACCCGGTACATCTGGGTGTCACCGCGGCCGCGGAGCTCGAGGCCGACGACCAGCTTGAGCTTCTGGAGCGCCGGCACCTCCTCCAGGAACCGGTTTACCCCGGTCTCGATCAGCGATTTGGTGTCGGTGGCGGGCATCAGGTGGTGGGGTCCACTGGGTCCACTAGAGCTTGTGGCGCTGGAGCAGCTTTCGCCCGATCACCATGCGCTGAATCTCCGAGGTGCCCTCGCCGATCAGCAGCAGCGGCGCGTCGCGGTACAGCCGCTCGATCTCGTACTCCTTGGAGTAGCCGTAGCCGCCGTGGATCCGGAACGACTCCTCGACGCAGAAGCGCCCGGCCTCGGACGCGAACAGCTTCGCCATCCCGGCCTCGAGGTCCGAGCGCTCGCCGGCGTCCTTGAGGCGGGCGGCTCGGATCGTCAGCAGTCGCGCGGCGTCGACCTGGGTGGCCATGTCGGCGAGCTTGAACTGGATCGCCTGGTGCTGGGAGATCGTCTTGC
This sequence comes from uncultured Solirubrobacterales bacterium, assembly GCA_963831845.1. GTDB lineage: Bacteria > Actinomycetota > Thermoleophilia > Solirubrobacterales > Solirubrobacteraceae > Palsa-465. The sequence continues at coordinate 42,850 of CAWHRT010000024.1, forward strand.
CGAACGTCTTGCGCTCCTGTGAGTAGCGGAGCGCCAGCTCCAGCGCGCGCTGGGCGATCCCGACGCCGCGGGCGGCGACGTTGACGCGGCCGACCTCGAGCGCGTCCATCATCTGCACGAATCCCTGGCCGAGCCCGGCGTCCTCGCCGCCGAGGATGTTCTCGGCCGGGCAGCGGTAGCCGTCGAACACCAGCTCGGTCGACTCGACGCCCTTGTAGCCCAGCTTCTTGATCTTCGGCGGGACGTTGAAGCCGGCGTATTCGCCGGTGTTCTCGGTGGCGCCAGGCTCCTTCTCGGCGATGAAGCAGGTCATCCCCTTGTACCTGGGCTCGGCGGCCGGGTCGGTCTTGACCAGCACGAACACGAGCGTAGACAGCAGCCCGTTGGTGACCCACATCTTCTGGCCGTTGATCTCGTAGGCGTCCCCGACCTTCTTGGCGCTGGTCTTGATCGCCTGGACGTCGGAGCCGCATTCGGGCTCCGACAGCGAGAAGGCGGCGCGGATCTCACCGGTGGCCATTCGCGGCAGGTAGCGCTGCTTCTGCTCCTCGCTGCCGAACTTCATCAGCAGGTACGAGCCGATGAAGTGCGTGTTGACGATTCCGGAAATCGAGATCCAGCCGCGCGACAGCTCCTCGACGATCATCGCGTACGTCGTCAGGTCGAGCCCCATGCCGCCGTACTCCTCGGGGATCGTCACGCCGAACAGCCCGAGCTCCTTCATCTGCTCGACGATCGGCTCGGGGAAGCTGTCCTCGTGGTCGTAGTGCTCGGCGTTGGGCAGGATCTGCTCGTCGGCGAACTGGCGAACCATCTCGCAGATCGCCTTCTGCTCGTCGGTCTTCTCGGTGTAAGGGGTCGCGATGGCCATCGGTCGAGAATACCCGCGCTGGGTGCGCGTCAGCCGCGCGTCTGCGCGGGCAGCGCATTGGCGGCCTTGGACTTCGCGCCGTCGCTCCAGGGAGAGGCCGGCTGCTGCTGGAGCTCGCCGTCGAGCTCGATGTCGACCTTCTCGTTGAAGAAGCAGAGCATCCCGGCGATCGGCGCGACCTCGGCCAGCGGGTCGTCGTAGTACCAGACCACGTCCTTGGCGATGTCGCCGTCGGCGAGCCTGACCGAGTGGTAGCTCGCGGCTCCCTTGTAGGGGCAGCGGGTGACCGTGTCGCTCTGCAGCAGGGTCGCGCTGACGTCGTCGGCGGGCAGGTACCAGCGCGTCGGCAGGTTGGTCTCGAACAGCGCCTTGGCGCGGGCGCTCTCCGCCAGCAGCTCGCCGTGGAGCGAGATCCGGATGTGGCGGGAGGTGGCGCGCACGTCGACCCGGTGGTAGGGGTCACGGGGGTGGACGAAGATCTCCTCGTCCTCCTCGTAGAAGCGATCGACGCGGTTGAAGTAGAACGCGATCAGGTCCTTCAGCCACGCAGCCTCGGGAAGCGGGTCGGGGTAGTACCAGGCGCCGGCCTCGAGCACCTGGTCGCCGACCTTGATCGTGTAATAGGAGGCCTTTCCCTTCTTCGGGCAGTGCGTGTGCCGTTCGCTGGGCTCGAGCAGATCCGCGCGGACGTCCGCAGGAGGGAAGTAGTAGATCGGCTGGTGTCCGGACTCGTGGAGCATCAGCGCGCGACGGCTGTCGGCGATCAGCTCCCCGCCGAACTCCACGCGGATGCGCTTGGGGCTGGGATCGAGGTACATGGCACGGCCGGGCGGCGGCGGCTCGAAGTTGAACTCGCCGGCCGGGTCGCGCCCCAGCGGGCCGTTGCCGGTCATCAGGCCCATGCGCGCTCGAGGCTACCAGCGCTCAGTCGTGGCTGCTAACGCGGGGCTTTGTAGGACCCGACGGCGTGGCCGCGCTTGTTGTAGGCGACCGAGCGGCTGACCGTCATCCCGGCGCCGGTGCTGCTGCCGAGCGGGACCGTTTGGACCGACCAGGCGACGCGGGCGTGCCGGCGCAGCCGGCGCGGCAGCGCGTGGGCGGGCGTGCGGAGCACCTCCCCGTCGCCGAGCGTGGTCACGGCGCGCTCGGCCCGCGCGTCGACGAGCAACACGACGGCCCGCAACCCGGCCAACCCGGAGCTGCCCGACGACGCCGTGGGGATGACTCCTTGGTAGCCGCCGACGCTCAGGTGCAGGGTGAATCTCCAGACCGGGCGCCCGTGGGTGGCGACGGCCCGGCCGGCGATGTAGCAGGTCGGCGCCCCGTTGCCGACCTTCTGACCGGGCGCGGACGCCCACAGAAAACTGACGCAGATCCCGGGCCGGTCGTTGATCGTCCGCGAGGTGATCCGCAGCCGCCAGGGAAAGCTCCCGGCCTGGCCCTTGGCCACCAGCGCCGTGCTGGCCATCGCCGCCGGCGCCGCGACCGCCGCCGCAGCCGCCGCGACCACCCCGGCCACCGCGAAGCTCCTCCGGATCCCGGCGCGCCTCATCCGGGCCAAGCGTAGACCGCGGGTCGGCCGCCCCGCGCAGGCTGGGGCCGCCCCACCGCCCCCGCGGGGTACCCTCCTGCCAGTGATGGACCGGTGAACTTCGCGCGCGACGTGGTCGACGCCGCGCCGCCGGAGCGACGTGCGATCGTGGAGGTGGCCCGGGACGGCCGCCGCCGAGAATGGACGTTCGGCGAGATCTCCGATGGCAGCGCCCGCCTCGCCGGGACGCTGGCGCGCCACGGCGTGGGCCGGGGCGATGTGGTGATGACGCTGATCGGCAACCGGCCGGAGTGGGTGCTGACGATGGTCGCCTGCTTTCGGATCGGCGCCGTGGCACTGGCCTGCAACGAGCAGCTGCGCGCCAAGGACCTGCGGATCCGGCTCGACGCCGCCCGGCCGTCGTTGATCGTCGCCGACGAGCGGGACGTCGCCGAGCTGTCGGCGGCGTCGCCCTCCTGCGTCGTGCTGACCGTGCCCGACGAGTCGCTGTTCGCGCACGAGCCGGCGCCGGCGGCCGAGCTCGACCCGGCAGACCCGTGCCTGATCACGTTCACCAGCGGCACCACCGGCGAGCCCAAGGGAGTGATCCACGGCCAGCGCTACCTGCCCGGCCAGCGGCTGCAGGCCGAGCACTGGCTCGACGCCCGCGATCGGGACCTGGTGTGGTGCACGGCCTCGACCGGCTGGTCGAAGTCGGCCCGCAACTCGTTCATCGCGCCGTGGCTGCGGGGCGCCTGTGCGCTGATGCACGACGCCCGCTTCGATCCCGCTCAGCGGCTGGCTCTGCTCGCCGATGAGCGCGTCAACGTGCTGTGCATGGCCCCGACCGAGTACCGAGTGATCGCCAAGCGGGTCGACATCGAGCCGGTACCGGGGTTGCGGACGCTGGTAGCGGCCGGCGAGGCGCTCAACCCCGAGGTGCTGCGGGCGTTCCGCGAGGGCACCGGGATCGAGATCCGCGATGGCTACGGCCAGACCGAGACCGGTCAGCTGACCGCCAACCCCGTCGGCCAGCCGGTCCGGGCGGGCTCGATGGGACTGCCGCTGCCGGGCGTCGATCTGAGGGTGATCGACGGCGAGCTGGTGCTCGCCGACCCGTCGACCGACCCCACGTTCTTCGTCGCCCATCTCGGCGGCGATCCGGCGCCGATCGAGCAGCCGTGGCTGACCGGCGATCGGGTCGCGCTCGACGACGACGGCTATCTGTACTTCGAGGGGCGCTCCGACGACCTGATCATCTCCGCGGGCTACCGGATCGGCCCGTTCGAGGTCGAGTCGGCGCTGCTCACCCACCCGGCCGTCGCCGAGGCTGCGGTCGTGGCCGCCCCCGACGACGAGCGGGGGTCGGTGGTGCGCGCGGTGGTCGTCGTCCGCGGCGGGATCGCTCCCAGCGACAACCTAGCCGGCGAGCTCCAGGATCACGTCAAGCGCGAGACCGCCCCCTACAAGTACCCGCGGATCGTCGACTTCGCCGACGAGCTGCCGAGGACCAACAGCGGCAAGGTGCAGCGCGCGTTGCTGCGAAACGGGTGAAAAACGGGTAGCTACTACGCTGGATCTGATGAGCGAAGAACGACCCGTGATCGGGATCTGCACCAGCCTGACCCGCGCCACCTGGGGCGTCTGGGACCGGCTGTCGGCGCTGCTGCCACTCGACTACATCTCCGCGATCCAGCGCGCCGGTGGCCTCGCCGTGATGATTCCGCCCGACGCGCATTACGAAGAGGACCCGGGACCCGTACTCGACGTGATCGACGGCCTGATCCTCGCCGGCGGCAACGATGTCGACCCGGCCGAGTACGGAGCGCAGCCGCACGCCGAGACCCGCAACATCGTGCCCGAGCGCGACCGCTCAGAGCTGGCGCTCACGCGTGGCGCCGTCGAGCGCGACATGCCGGTGCTGGGGATCTGCCGCGGCATGCAGGTGATGAACGTCGCCTTCGGCGGCACCCTGACCCAGCACCTGCCCGACGAGGTCGGCCACGAGGGCCACCGCGCCAACCCCGGCAGCTTCGAGAACTCAGACCACGAAGTGCGCCTCACCGACGGCTCGCTGGCGGCCCTGGCGGCGGGCGAGATCGTGCACAACACCAAGTCCCACCACCACCAGGGCGTCGAGGCAGTCGCCGAGCAGTTCGAGGTGACCGGCTACTCGTCCCTGGACGGGCTGCCCGAGGCGATCGAGGCCCCGGACTGCCGGTTCGTGCTCGGGGTCCAGTGGCACCCCGAGGCCGACGAGCGCAGCCGCGTGATCGGGGCGCTGGTGGCGGGCGCCCGGGACTACCGCAGCACGCGCGTCTCGGCGTAGCCCGCCTGCCTCACCGCGCGGGTGACCTCCTTGGCGTGCTCGGGGCCGCGCGTCTCGAGCACCAACTGCACCGCGGTCTCCCGCACGTGCAGGTCGATGCCCTCGCGGATGTGCTGCACGTCGAGCAGGTTCGCCCGCAGCTCGCCGACGAGCACCAGCAGCGCCGCCAGCGAGCCGGGGCGGTCGGGGACGCGCGCCAGCAGCACCAGCCGGCGTCCGGCCTGGGTCTCGTGCCGACGCGCCATCTCGGCCAGCAGGCCGGCGTCGACGTTGCCGCCCGAGAGCACGATCGCGGTCGTCCCGCCGCCGCTCGCCGGGCCGAGCCGGCCCGACATCAGCGCCGCCACGCCGACCGCGCCGGCGCCCTCGACCACGAGCTTGGCGCGCTCCAGCAGGAACACCATCGCCTCGGCCACCTGGTCCTCGTCGACGACCACGATCTCGTCGACCCAACGGTCGATCAGCGCGAGCGTGAGCTTGCCCGGACGCTTGACCGCGATCCCGTCGGCGATCGTCAGCGCCGACTGCACGGCCACCGGCCGGCCTTCCCGCAGCGAGTCCGGGAACGGCGCGCAGGTCGCGGCCTGGACGCCGATCACCTCGACCTCGGGGCGCTGGGTCTTGATCGCGATCGCGATTCCGCTGACCAGCCCACCGCCGCCGACCGGCACGATCACCCGCTCGAGATCGGGGATGTCCTCGATCAGCTCGAGCCCGAGCGTGCCCTGGCCGGCGATCACGTCGGGGTCGTCGAACGGATGCACGAATGCGAGCCCGCCGGCGTCGGCGCGCTCGTGGGCGGCGGCCAGCGCGTCGTCGACGGTGGCGCCGCCCAGGTGGACGATCGCGCCCAGACCGCTGGCAGCTTCGAGCTTGGCGATCGGTGCCGTCTCGGGCATGAACACCTCGCAACGGACGCCGCGCTCGCGGGCGGCGTAGGCCAGCGCCTGGGCGTGGTTGCCGGCGCTCCCGGCGACGACTCCATTGGCGCACGCGTCGCCGAGCGCGGCCAGCTTCGAGAACGCTCCGCGGAGCTTGAACGATCCGGTTCGCTGCAGGTTCTCGGCCTTCAGCGCAACCGTCGAGCCGACCCGCTCGCTGAGCGTGTAGAAGCTCAGCACCGGCGTGTGGCGCACGATCCCGGCGCCCGTGCCAGCGGCCCGACGGATGTCCGAGAGCGAGACCGCCGGGCTCGCCCCCGCCGTTGTCAGCGAATCACTCAGGGAGCGCCACCACCGCGTCGATCTCGACCATCGCGCCGCGCGGGAGCGCCGACACCGCGATCGCCACGCGGGCCGGCGGGTCGGATTCGAAGAACGAGCCGTAGACCTCGTTGACCTCCCCGAACGCGCGCATGTCCGTCAGGTAGACGGTCAGGCGAACCGCGTCGCCGAGCGTCGCGCCGGCCGCCTCGCAAACCGCCGACAGGTTCTCCAGGCAGCGGCCGGCCTGCTCCCCGGGGGTACTGCCGACCAGGTCGCCGGTGCGCGGGTCGAGTGGGATCTGACCCGAGCAGAAAAGCAGTGCGCCCGCACGCATGGCGTGGACGTACGGGCCGACTGCAGCTGGGGCGTGGGGAGCTTGGACGGGCTCGCGGTTCGCAGACAAATGGCTCTCCTCCTGGTTAGCGCGACATCCACAGCGTATTGCTCGGCAATCGCGACGGGTAGCCTGGGATTCGTGCACCGTCCGCCGATCCGGGTCAGCTAGTGCCGAACCACCTGGCGAGCGAGAGCTCGCCATATCTCCTGCAGCACAAGGACAACCCGGTCGACTGGTTCCCGTGGGGCGACGAGGCACTCGCCCGGGCCCGCGACGAGCAGCGGCCGTTGCTGGTCTCGATCGGCTACTCGGCGTGCCACTGGTGCCACGTGATGGCGCACGAGTCCTTCGAGGATCCCGAGATCGCGGCGCTGATGAACGAGCGCTTTGTGTGCATCAAGGTCGACCGCGAGGAGCGCCCCGACGTCGACGCGTTCTGCATGGAGGCCTGTCAGGCGTTGACCGGCCAGGGCGGCTGGCCGTTGAACGCGTTCCTGACGCCCGACAAGGCGCCGTTCTACGCCGGTACGTACTTCCCGCCCGAGCCGCGCCACGGGCTCCCCAGCTGGCAGACGCTGCTGACCGCCGTGGCCGACGCGTGGGAGTCCAAGCGCGACCAGGTGCAGCAGCAGAGCGCCCAGATCGTGCAGGCGCTGAACGCGACCGCCCGCCTGGACCCGTCGGCGGAGCCGATCCGCGGCGAGCAGCTGCACGACGCGGTGACGGCGCTCGGGGCGTCGTACGACCGCGCCAACGGCGGCTTCGGCCGCGCGCCCAAGTTCCCGGCCGCCTCGGTGATCGAGTTCCTGATGTCGCGCGGTGAGCGCGAGCAGTCGCTGGGTTCCCTGGCGGCGATGGCGGCCGGCGGGATCTACGACCAGATCGGCGGCGGCTTTGCCCGCTACTCGGTGGACGCGACCTGGACCGTCCCCCATTTCGAGAAGATGCTCTACGACAACGCGCTGCTGGCCCGCGCCTACCTGCACGGCTGGCAGCTATCGAGCGAGGAGCGCTTCCGGGTCGTGTGCTGCGAGACGCTCGATTGGACGTTGCGCGAGATGCGCGGGCCCGAGGGTGGCTTCTGCTCGGCGCTAGACGCCGACTCCGAGGGCGTCGAGGGCAAGTTCTACGTGTGGACGCCGGACGAGCTGCGCGACGCGCTCGGACCGGAGCTGGCCGAGCCCGCGATCGCCTACTTCGGCGTCCGCCCGGGCGGCAACTTCGAGCACGGAACCTCGGTGCTGGAGGCCCGCGGCCCCGTCCCCGAGCAGCTGGAGGAGATCCGCTCCAGGCTGCTGAACCGTCGCGCGGATCGGGAGCGGCCGGGGCTCGACGACAAGCGGCTGACGTCGTGGAACGCGCTGATGGTCTCGGCGCTGGCCGACGCCGGCGCGGTGCTGGGTCGCGTGGACTATCTCGACGCCGCGGTCGCCTGCGCTTCGTTCCTGCTCGACGACGTGAGCGACGACTCCGGGCGGCTGCTCCGCACCTGGAAGGGCGGCGAGGCGCGGATCCACGCCTACCTCGAGGATCACGCTTACCTGCTCGAGGCGATGCTCACGCTGTACGAGTCGACGTTTGACCCGCGCTGGTACCGCGCCGCAGTGGAGCTGGGCGACACGATCATCGAGCGGTTCTCCGATCCCGAGCGCGGCGGCTTCTTCAGCACCGCCGACGACGGCGAGCCACTGCCGGCGCGCCGCAAGGATCTCGAGGACACGCCGATTCCCTCGGGCAACTCGGCCGCGGCGCTCGGGCTGCTGCGGCTGGCGCTGCTGTCGGGCGACGGCAAGTACGAGCGCCACGCGCTCGGCGTGCTGCGGCTGCTGTACCCGCTTGCCCTGAGGCAGCCGGTGGCGTTTGGGCACCTGCTGCGCGCGGCGGATTTCTACGCGGCGCAGGTGCGCGAGGTCGCGATCGTCGGGCCGCCCGATGAGGCCGACGCCCTGGTGGCCGTGGTCCGCGAGCAGCTGCGCCCGCACCTGGTGCTGGCTCGCGGAGCCGGTGACGCCGACGGCGTGCCGCTGCTGAAGGATCGCGAGCCCCTGAACGGTCATGCCGCGGCGTACGTCTGCGAGCACTTCGTCTGCCAGGCCCCGGTGATCGAGCCGGCGGAGCTCCGCGCGGCGCTCGCTACAACACCGGCAGGTAGCGCTCCAGCTCCCACGGAGTGACCTGGACGCGGTAGTCGTCCCACTCCTGGCGCTTGATCTCGATGTAGCGGTTGAACATGTGCTCGCCGAGCGTGCGGAGCACTAGCTCGGAGCGAGCGGTGAGCTCGATCGCCTCGCCGAGCGTCTCGGGCAGCTGCTCGATCCCGAGGCGCTTTCGCTCGTCGGGGGCGAGGTGGTAGAGGTTCTTGTCCATCGGCTCGGGCAGCTCGTAGCCGTGCTCGATCCCCTCCAGCCCCGCCTGCAGCAGCACCGCGAACGTCAGGTACGGGTTGCAGGCCGGGTCGGGGCAGCGCAGCTCCATCCGCGTGGCCCGCTCCTTGCCGGGGTGGTAGAGCGGGACGCGGACCAGCGCCGAGCGGTTGCGGCGCGACCACGCCACGTACACGGGTGCCTCGTAGCCGGGCACGAGCCGCTTGTAGGAGTTGACCCATTGAGCGAAGATCGAGCTGATCTCGCGCGCGTGGCGCAGCTGGCCGGCGATGAACGCCTTGCCGACGTCCGACAGGAAGTACTGGTCGTCGGCGTCGAAGAAGGCGTTGCTGCCGTTGTGAAACAGCGACTGGTGGGTGTGCATGCCCGAGCCGTTCTTGCCGAACAGGGGCTTGGGCATGAACGTCGCGTGCAGCCCGTACTTCATCGCGTATTCCTTGACCGTGATCCGGTAGGTCATGCAGTCGTCGGCCATCTTCAGGGCGTCGGAGTAGCGCATGTCGATCTCGTGCTGGCTGGGGCCGACCTCGTGGTGGGTGTACTCGGTGTGGATCCCGAGCTGCTCCAGAGCGAGCACGGTCTCGCGCCGGAGATCGCTGCCGGCGTCGAGCGCGGTCAGGTCGAAATAGCCACCCTCGTCGAGCACCTCGGTCGACTTGGAGTCGCGGAAGTAGAAGTACTCGAGCTCGGGGCCGACGTTGAAGCGGTCAAACCCCATCGCCTCGGCCCGCTCGAGCGCGCGCCTGAGCACGTAGCGCGGGTCGCCCTCGTAGGGGTTGCGTTCGGGCGTGACGATGTCGCAGAACATGCGCGCTACGCCCTGCTCGGCCGGGCGCCAGGGCAGGATCGCGAACGTCGACGGGTCCGGCATCGCGATCATGTCGGACTCCTCGATCGGGTTGAAGCCGGTGATCGACGAGCCGTCAAACCCCATCCCGCCCTCGAACGCGTCGGCCAGCTCGGTGGCGTTGATCGAGAACGCCTTGAGCTGGCCGAGGATGTCGGTGAACCACAGGCGGATGAAGCGGATGTCGCGCTCCTCCACCAGCGAGCTGACGTCGTCGGCGGTGAGGCTGCGGGATGTGCTCGTCATCGGTCGCGGAACGTTACTGGCCGCGCCTGGCCGGGGGTATGGCCGTGTGGAGGAGCGGGTTCCGTCGGGCGGTGCGGAGAGGCGGGTCCCGCGGCGGGCTCAGGCGCCGACGGGGATCCGGCGGCGGCCCAGCCAGCGGTTGGCCCACAGCTGGAGCTCGGACAGCGCCGGCTCGAGCTCGCGGCCCATCTGCGACAGCGAGTACTCGACGCGCAGCGGCGGACCCGGGTGGACCGTGCGCTCGACGATCCCCCGGCCCTCGAGCTCCTTCATGCGCTCGGACAGCAACCGGTCCGACAGCTCCGGGACGGCTTGCGCGATCTGCGAGAACCGCAGCGGGCCGTCCATCAGCACCCTCAGGATCGCCCCGGTCCAGCGCCGGCCCACGAGCTCAACCGCTTCGTGGTACAGCGGGCAGCAGGAAGCTGGCGCTTCGGCCTGACCGGTCGACGGGTGCACGCGGGCACACATCAGGCGGAGAGCTTACGCTGCCTGAAGGGCCCGCGACGCCTCTTGTGAGCCATCGACCGGCACTTCGCCGGCGACGTTCACCATCGAGGTGAAGATCTCCAGCGCCATCGCCGCGATCGCCTCGAGGATCTGCTCGTCGTCCCAGCCGGCCTCGCGGGCCTCCTCGTGGAGGTGCATGGCGGGCTTGCCGCCCTCCTCGAGCAGCGGCTGCAGGTAGCGCAGCAGCGCTGCCTCACGCGGATCGTTCGAGGTGAACTTGCGCGCCTGGGCGACCTCGTCGAGGTCGAGGCCCGCGGCCCTCCCGGTCCGGGAGTGCGTCGCGATGCCCGGCTCGGAGTGGTAGTGCTCGGCCACCGCAAGCGCGATCCGCTCGAGCGTTGCGAGCGTCAGCTTGCCGTGCCGCAGCTCCGACCGGAAACGCGCGTAGGCGCGCAGCCCTGCCGGCGAGCCGGCGAGCACGCCGAGGAAGTTCGGAAGCTGCCCGCCCGAGGCCAGCGCCCCGCGGAGCACCTTGACGGAGCCGTCGGGCGCCGTCAGATCGTCGTGGATTTGGAATCTGCTCATGGACGTTTTCATGATTGACCACCCGGAGGCTCTGTCGGTGGGCCCCCACGGCCCTTTACTTTTGAGACCTGCTTACGCTTTATAAGTGTAGATTGGACAAGGCGTTCTTACAAGGCCTGACGTCGCCGTCCTCGGGCTTGTCCAAGTACCCGAGGCTGGCTCCTACCCCTTTGGTTTCGCGGGGACATAGAAATCGCCTCTTGCCTGTATACGTGGGCCGATAAAGACTGGATCAGTCGTCCATATCAGGTCCGTAAGCCCCTCCCTACAGCGGCGGACGGACCGGTCCGTTTCAGCTCGGATCCAGTGTCCCGCCCAGGTCTTGCTCAAGTGTTACGCCGCGGTTAGGCGCGCGGGTGATCCAGGGTTGAGGCTCCGGCGACGGAGACGCTGCCGGCAGGCTCGACCGGTCGCGGATCAGCGGCGAATGGCCGGCGCGGGCGCTGCCGGGTGCGCGGCTGCGGTCCCGTGTGACTGGACCGCGGCGTGTGAGCTCGTCGCCGCGACGAGGATCAGCAACACGCCGAGCAGCACCGCCCACATCGCGACCCGGTCGGGCTTGAAGCCGGCGCGCTCGTGGCGGCGCTCTGACGGGCGCCGCTGAGGGCGGCGGCTCGAGTAGATCAGGTTGCGTTCGGCGCCGCGGCCCTGGATCTTCACGGTGCGACGTCCGGGGACGCCCTGCCCGGGGAGCGCCGCGGGCGCGGCCCCGGCTGCGGGGGCAACGCGATCCGCTCGCGGTCGATCCTCGCGCGGTCGCTCCGGACCCGATCGCTCCTGGCGCGCACGAGAGCCACCCTGCGCGGGGCGTCCCGGCGCTTCGGTGCGGGAGCGGGTGGGGGCTACCGCTCCCGCGCTGGCCGGGACGCCCCGCGCGGCGGAGCCGGGGGCGCGGGCTCCTGGGCGGGTGGGGCCGCTCCGCTCAGAGCGTCCTGGCGCTACTCGCGAGCGAGTGGGGGCGAACGCTCGAGAGCCGTCCTGAACGCCTTCGTCTGGCGGGGCGGGAACCGACGGTCGCGCACGGGTCGACGTAGCGGTACGAGTGGTCTCCTCCAAAGGAGTGGTCTCCTCCCAAGGAAGGCCTGTCTCCTCCCACTCATGATCGCTCCAGAGATCATCTGGGCGTACCGAAACGCCGGGCTGGCGCATCTAACCGTCCTCTTTCTTGGGCTTACGGGGTTAGCTGACGGGCTCGCGCCGAAAGAGCGGCGCTACGCGGCTATGCGATTCGCCCCAACAACCTGGGCCCCCCGCTTCCTGCCGCCCGGGTGACGCCGGGTGGAGGCGGGAATTCAGCGTGTTACGGAGATGCGATCTTAACGCCTGCTCGGACGGAACGCGTGGACGCTTCGTGCGGAATTTGCGGGTTTAAGGGCCCGAAGACCAAGGCTTTACGAGGATTTGTTGGCCAGCCAGCCGAAAATCGGGACCCGCCAACGGTCCGCCACTCGCTGCACTCCGCGACCCTTGGAAGCCCGCCCCCGGGCGATCTGAGCGCCCGGGACGGACCGCGCGCCCTACTCCTTGCCCGCGACCCTCGCGACGAACTGCGGAGACCTGCTGAGCGTCGGTCCCCTCGACGACCCCGGCAGGCATGTTCCCCTGCCCCAGGCAGGCCTCCGGGCTGGTCGGCGTCGGGGGCTTCTGCAGACACCCGTTGTTGATCGTGTGCAGCACGAGCACGGCGGGCGGGCGCAGCGTGTCAAGGTTCGGTCCGACCTTGCCGACCGCGTTGGCGGCGGCGAGCGTGTGGCACACCCCGCAGTGCTCTCCGAACAGGATCCGGCCGTTCTTCTCGCCCGAGGTCAGAGTGATCCCGCCGACCTGCGAGTTCGCGTTGGCGTTGTTGCCGTGCAGGAACGCAATCGGCATCGCGACGCCGAAGCCGATGTAGATGACCACGAAGGCGAGACCCCACGCCTTGCGGGCCCCCGGCGACTGTCCCTGCAGCGCGTCGCCCGTGCCCTGGGGGCCACCCCGGACCGCGATGAAGAACACGGTCAGCCCGAGCACGACCCAGAACAGGATGAAAAGGACTACCGGGAGCACCGGGCGCGGACCTTATCGCGCGAAGCGCCCGAATGGGTCGCTGCCGCGGCCGATCCGCCCCTCCGGGGCGGTTCTCAACGCTGAACGGTTCCGATCGGCCCACGGTTTTCTCATCGGCGACGGTTTCTCATCGCCGCCGCCCGGACGCGAAGCTCATCACCGGCGGAGCCACCGCCCGGAAGTCCTCGGCCTCGGTCTCGGCTGCGGCCTTCTGCTCGGCCAGCCCGCGGCGGACCTGCTCGTCGAGCATCGAGAAGTCCTTGATCTCGGCGAGCATGCGATCGGGAGCGGCGATCGCCCCGACCTTGTCGACCAGCACGTTCATCGTTCCCCCGGACGCGGCGAACCGCTCGAGCTTGCCCTCGACCAGCATCAGCGGCTCGGTCCTGACGATCAGCCGATGGCGCTCGTAGATCGGCGGCGGCACGATCAAGTTGATCGTCCCGAACTCGTCCTCGAGCAGGATGAACACGACTCCGCTGGCGGTGCCCGGACGCTGCCGGGCCACCACCATCCCGCCCGCCCGCACGCGCGTGCCGTGCGCGAGCGTCTCCAGATCGCGACTGGTCACGGCATCGGCCGGCAGGCGCTCGCGCAACAGTGCCAGCGGATGCGTGCGGGTGGTCATCCCGGTCGTCCCGTAGTCGGCCAGCATCGCCTCCCAGGCCGACAGCGCGGCCAGCTCGGGAGCCCCCGGCAGGTCGAGCGGCAGCGCCAGCTGCGTTCCCCCCGGCACCTTCCTGCCCGGCGTGGCCACACCGAGCTGCCAGAGCGCGATCCGCCGCTCTGACCGGTGGTCCTCGCCAACGTCGCGCTCGCCCGCCCCTCGCTGCGTCCGGCGCTCCGGGACCGGGTGCCGGTTCGCGCCCACCCGACGCTCGGCGCCCACCAGTGAGTCACAGGCGCCCGACCACGCCAGCAGCTCGAGCGCCGGCGCGCCCGCCCCGGCCCGCGACGCGAGGTCTGAGAGCGTGCGAAACCGTCCGCCCGCCTTGCGCACCGCTACCAGCTCCTTGACCTCCTGGTCGCGAACCCCGCGGACGTATCCGAGACCGATCCGGACGCGGCCGTCGGCGGTCCCCGGGCCCGCGCGATCGACCCCGTCGAGCTCCATGTCGCACTCCGCCCCGCTCTCGTTGACGTCGGGCGCAAGCACCTCGATCCCGCGCCTCTGGGCCTCGTGGACGAGCGCGTCGGGCGGATAGAAGCCCATCGGCTGCTCGTTGAGCAGCGAGCACAGGAACTCGGGGCCGAAGTGCACCCGCAGCCACGTCGACTGGTAGGCGAGCAGCCCGAACGCGGCTCCGTGCGCCTTCGGAAAGCCGAAGCCCGAGAATCCCTGGACCATCGAGAACACCCGCTCAGCGGTGTCCTCGTCGACCCCGTGCAGCTGCCGGGCACCGGCCACGAACCGCTTGTGGTGGGCCTCGATCGCCGCTTCGGAACGCTTGCGGCTCATCGCCCGCCGCAACCCCTCCGCCTCGCCCGGCGAGAAGCCCGCGAACGCGATCGCGACCTCGAGCACCTGGTCCTGGAAGATGATCGTCCCGAGCGTCTCCCGCAGGACCGGCTCGAGCGACGGATGCTCGTAGGGCACCTGGTAGCTCGGATCCTCGCGCATCACCTGCCGGCGCTCGATGTAGGGGTTGACCGCCCCTCCCTGGATCGGGCCGGGGCGCACGATCGCCACCTGGATCGTGATGTCCTGGAGGTTCGCCGGCCGGGTGCGCCGCAGCGACTGCATCTGCGCCCGACTCTCGATCTGGAACACGCCGGTCGTGTCCGCCTCCTGGATGCACTCGTACGTCGCGGCGTCGTCGTAGGGGATCCGCGACAGGTCGATCCGCTCGTTCCGGGTCCGCGCGACCATCTCCACGCAGCGCTCGACGGCCGAGAGCATTCCCAGCCCCAGTAGGTCGATCTTCAGAAAGCCGGCGTCCGAGCAGGAGTCCTTGTCCCACTGGACGATCTGGCGCCCCTCCATCGCCGCAGGCACGATCGGACAGCAGTCGAGCAGCGGTCGCGTGGCGACGATCATCCCGCCGGAGTGCTGCGACAGGTGGCGCGGGAGCCCGTGGGCCTCGGCCGCCAGCCGAGCCAACCAGGCCCACCGCCCGGTGGCGCCGCGGCGAGCGTTCCCGTCGGTCTGGCCCGGCGCGTCCGGCTTGACCCCGAACGCGCTCTCGATGTCCCTGGCGACCTCGCGCGCATCCCAGCCCTCGCTGCCCCGCGCCACTCGCTCGATCTCCCCCGGCGGAAGTCCCAGCGCCTTGCCCAACTCCCGGATCGCTCCCCGCGCGCGATACGTCGGGAACGCGGCGACCAGCGCCGAGCGGTCATGCCCGTAGCGCTCGTGCACGCGCGGGATCAGCACCTCCCTGATGTCGCGCGGGAAATCGAGGTCGATGTCGGGCAGCGCCGCCAGCTCCTCGTTCAGGAAGCGCCCGATCAGCAGCTCGTTGGCGATCGGATCGACGTGCGAGAGCCCGGTCAGGTAGCAGACGATCGACGAGACGCTCGACCCCCGCCCGCGCCCAGGCGGCAGCAACGCCCGGGCCGTGTCGGGACCCCTCACCTCGACCGCGACCTCCCGAGCCAGCTCGAGCATGTCGTGGTGCAGCAGGAAGAAGCCGGGCAGGCCCAGCTTCTCGATGATCCTCAGCTCCTCCTGCAGGCGCGCCGCCGCGGTGTCCCGCACACTCGCCGGCGAGCTCTCGTAGCGGCCCTGCAGCCGTCCCGAGCACAGCTCCGCCAGGTTGCTCATCGCCTCCGAGTCCTCCGAGCCGGGATACCGGTAGCCCAGGTCGCTGGAGAGGTCGAAGCTCAATCGCTCGGCCAGCCGCGCCGTCTCCGCGACCGCCTCCGGATGCTCCGCAAAGCGCGCCGCCATCGCCTCCGGCGAGGCGAGCACGTGGCTGAAGTTGCCGCGCCGGTCGGGCTCTGACGCGTCCAGCGTCGAGTGCAGTGCGCACGGCGACGAACGCGTCCTGCAGCGGCGCGCGCGAGCGCGTGTGCGCGTGCACGTTGCCGGTGGCGAGGCACGGGACGCCGAGCCTCCGGCTCAGCCCCTCGAGCCGCCGGTTGCGGGCCCTGTCGTCGTGCAGGAACGGCCGCTGGAGCTCGATTCTCAGCCGGTCGGGACCGAACGCCTCGAGCAGGCGCCTGAGCGTGGGCTCGTCGTGCACGCCCCGCAGCGCGCACCCGCTCAGGCAGACCAGCCCCTCGGCGCCCTCGAGCACGTCCTCGAGCTCGACGAACGCCTGCGACGGCGGACCTGGCTTCTCGCGCGTGTGCGCGTGCGCGCGGGTCAAGATCCGGCACAGGCTCGACCACCCCCTGGCGTCCTCGACCAGCAGCGTCAGGTGCCGGCCGTCGGCGAGGTCGACCTCCGCCCCGTGGATCGGCCGCAGCCCGAGCGCGCGAGCGGTCACGGCGAACTCCATCGACCCCGAGACCGAGTTGTGGTCGGTCAGCGCGAGCGCCTGGTAGCCGAGCTCGCGAGCGGCCGGGGCGAGCTCGTCGGGCAGCGACGCCCCGTCGAGGAAGGAGAACGCCGAGTGGCAGTGCAGCTCCACGTACATCGAACACATGTTCGCAACGCTCGCGGACAGACGAATTCGCGCTTGACATCTTATTAGCGGCTGCTAAGTTACTACGGCAGTTAGCACTCACTAAGCAGGGAGCCAACTATGACCTCCAAACTTCATTTCAAGCCCCGTCAAGCCAAGACCGCCGCCGCCGCGCCCTCCGCCGGCGACGCAACCCAGACGATCTCGGCCGACCCCAAGCCCGCCAAGAGCCGCCGCGGATGGACGCTCGCGATCGTCTCGATCGGGCTGTTCATGGTCGTGCTCGACAACCTCGTCGTCAGCGTCGCGCTGCCGAGCATCCGCCGCGAGCTCGGAGCTTCGATCCAGTCGCTGGAGTGGACCGTCAACGCGTACGTGCTGTCCTACGCCGTGCTGCTGCTGACCGGCGCCGCGCTCGGCGATCGGTTCGGCCGCCGGCGGATGTTCACGTTCGGAATCGCCCTGTTCACCCTGTCCTCGGCCGCAGCCGCGCTCGCGGGCTCGGTCGACCTGCTGATCGCCGCCAGGGCCCTGCAGGGCGTCGGCGCCGCGATCGCGACGCCGCTGACGCTGACCCTGCTGGCCGAGGCGTTCCCGCCGGAGCGTCGCGGTGTCGCGATCGGGATCTGGTCGGGGATCAGCGGGATCGCCGTCGCGCTCGGGCCGCTGGTCGGCGGCGCCGTCATCCAGCTGAGCTCGTGGCACTGGATCTTCTGGATCAACGTGCCGATCGGACTGGTCCTGGTCCCGCTGGCCGCCAGCCGGCTCGACGAGAGCTACGGCGCCTCCAGCCAGCTCGATCTCCGCGGGCTGATGCTGGCCTCGACCGGGCTGTTCGGAATCGTCTACGGCCTCGTGCAGTCCCAGTCGATGGGCTGGACCAGCCCCCAGATCATCGTCTCGCTCGCGGCCGGCGCCGTGCTCGTGATCGGGTTCGTCGTCTACGAGCTGCGGACCGAGGCGCCGATGCTGCCGATGCGCTTCTTCGCCAACCGGTCGTTCACGGTGACCAACGCGGTCTCGCTGGCGATGTACTTCGGGATGTTCGGCTCGATCTTCTTCCTCAGCCAGTTCCTGCAGAACGTGCTCCACAACACTCCGCTGCAGGCCGGCGTGAAGCTGCTGGTGTGGACCGGCGCGACGATGATCGTCTCGCCGCTGGCCGGCTTCTTCTCGGAGCGGTACGGATCGCGCCTGTTCATGGTCACCGGGCTGGCGCTGCAGGCGATCGCGCTCGGATGGCTGGCGACCGAGGCATCGGTCACCCAGACGTACGCGAGCATGATCGGCCCGTTCGTGCTGGCCGGGTCGGGCATGGCGCTGGTGTTCGCGCCCGCCGCCAACGCGGTGCTGTCCTCGGTCCGCGTGTCCGAGGCCGGACAGGCCTCCGGCGCCACCAACGCGATCCGCGAGCTGGGCGGCGTGCTCGGCATCGCGGTGTTGGCCACGGTGTTCACCGCCCACGGCAGCTACGCCTCGCCGCAGGACTACGTCTCGGGCCTGGTCCCGGCGATGTGGGTCGGAGTGGCGGTGCTCGGCGCGGGCGCCCTGATCGCAGCGGTGCTGCCGTTCGGCCGCAGCCGGCAGGCGGCCACCGACGTCCAGGGCGCCGAGAGTGCAGCCGCCGAGCTGCCGCAGGGCGTCGAAGTTGTCCGGCAGGCCGCTTGAGCCAGCGTCTAGGATCGGCCGTGGAGATGGCGATGCCGTCCTCATCTAGCGAGAAGCAGACACGTCACCGCGTCCCGGCGGCCGAGCGCCGGGACGCGCTGATCGAAGCGGCGGTCCACGAGTTCGCGCAGACCGGGTTCCACGGGACTCCGGTCGACCGGATCGCCCGGCGGGTCGGGGTGGCGCAGCCGTACGTGTTCAGCCTGTTCCCGAACAAGCGCGAGCTGTTCATCGCCGCAGTCGAGCGCGGCTTTGAGCTGATCGGCGAGACGTTCACCCGCGCCGCGGAGGAGTTCGATCCCGAGCGGGCCGAGCCGGATATGGACGTGTTCCTGGCGATGGGCCAGGCGTACGTGGAGATGCTCGAGTCCAACCGGGACTACCTGATGATCCAGCACCAGTCATACGCGGCCTGCGACGACGAGCTGATCCGCGACCGGGTGCGCCGCCAGTACGCGCTGCTGGTGGCGCACGTCCAGCGGCTGTCGGGGGCCGACGACGACCGGATCGACGAGTTCTTCCGCTACGGGATGTGGCTCAACGTCGCCGCCGCGATGGGCGTCGAGGACATGTCGGCGGGCTGCGACTGGATGCGGCGCGAGCTCGAGGGGCTCGACCAGGCCGAGGCCTGACGCGCGGCCGGCTCAGGCCGTGCTGCTCTCCGGATACCGCGGCAGCCCGTCGTCGGCGAGCTCCTCCCACGGGGCGGCGTAGGCGACGAACTGGTGGTAGGTGGGGCGGATCCCGGGGTCTGAATCGAACGCCCCGAGCCGCACGCCGATCGTCGGCACATCACCCGGAACGACGCTGAACAGGGCCGATCCGCACTCGCCGCAGAACCACTTCTCGGCGCCGCCCTCGGGCTTCCAGGCCCGAAGGTGCTTCTCGCCCTGGACGACCCGGAACGAACCGGGCTCGCACTTGGCGTTGGCCGAAGCGGCGGTTCCGGTGCGCCGCTGGCAGCGGGTGCAGTGGCAGTACAGGGCTCCGACGAGCGGCTCGGTGATCTCGAAACGGACCGCGCCGCAGGCACAGCCTCCCGTGTATTCAACGCTCATCTGTCGGCAGGCTACAACGCCGCGGCGGCGCGCGTCAGGTCTCGCTCAGGCTCGATCCCCCACCGGCGCGCGATCTCAGACAGGCGCTGATCGACGACCCAGCGGTCCGGTCGCTCGTCGCCCTCGTGCTCGGGGGTTGCTCCCTTGAGCATCATGCAGCCGGTGTTGTCTCCGAGGGCCCGGATCGCCTCGACGTCGGCATCCGACAGGCGCTGTTCGCGGGGCGTCGCAGCGAGCTCGGCCCGCTTGTCCTCGACGGGCCGAGCGCCGGGACCTGCCTCCTGGATCAGCGTTGGGACCGTACACGCCACCGGCTCGTGGGCGAGGTTCCACTGGCAGGCGAGCTGGATCATGGTCAGGCCGGCACGCTGGGCGATCGGCCGCATCGACTCGAGCCGATCGCGCCCGGCCTCGATCCAGCCGGCGGGCCTGAACCCGCGGTGGTCGGAGGGCAGCAGCTCCTGGCCGGGGACGACGTCGTCGAAGAACAGCCCGCCGTAGTCGACCACGCGGGTGATCACCTTGACGCCGGCGTTGGCGGCCGCGCCGAGCGACAGCTCACCCGGCCAGGGCTCGAGCGGGTTGAGGATGATCATCGCCCAGTCGATCAGATCGCCGAACCGCTCCAGGCAGCCGATCAGGTCGAGCGTGAAGCCGTTGGCGGGTCCGGGGGCGACACCGATCATCCGCGTCAATCCCGCCGCGCGCAGGCCGTCCATCGCGTGCCAGACGGTCTCGCTCGTGTACCCGATCCGATCCGGGTTGTGGAGCAGCAGCAGGTCGAAGCTGTCGATCCCGCAACGCTCGAGGCTGCGCTCGGTCGCCATCCGCAGGTACGCGCCGTATCCGTCCGGCCCGCGCAGCCGCGGGTCGGTGAACCGGGGAAAGCCCCGCGGTCCATCACGCTCGCCCTCGTAGAAGTCGTGCCCGACTGCCCCGACCACGCACATGCGCTCGCGCTCGCGTCCGGCGATCGCTCGGCCGAGCAGCCGGTCGGCATCGCCGGCCCCGTAGACGTCGGCGGTGATCACCGTCGGGATCGCCTCGTCGGGCGCGATCAGTGCGCTCAGGCGCTCGTCGTCGAGCGGCTCGCCGAAGTGCATGAACCGGCCGCCGCTCCACGTCCCGACCGCGAGCGGCCCGGGACCGATCTCATGAACCGATTGAGGCACGTCCGTGAGTCTAGGCATTGATCTAGGATGCGACCGTGCCATTTGAGACGTTCACGCGCCAGCGCCGACAGGATCGTCAGCCGTACGTGACGATCCAGAAGAAGGGCGTCTTCTCGCTCAATAAGGCTGCACACGACGCGCTCGGCAACCCGGATTCCGTGGAGCTGCTGTATGACGCCGACGCACGCCTGGTCGCCTTGCGGAAGGTCGATAGCTCCGTCGAGCACGGATATCAGGTTCGTGCGCCAGTCGAGAATCACGCCACCTGGTTGATCTCGGGCGGCGCATTCATGGCCTACTACGAAATAGACAACTCGACGTCGGTCAGACGGGCCGCCCGAGCGGACGGCGACCTGCTGATCATCGACCTAAATGACCCAGGGGTAGATCCCCGAGCCGAATCCTCCGAAGCCTCGAGCACCTGACCCGACGGAGCGATACCGGCGTGGTGACAGAGGCCGGTCGGATCACCTCTGTCGCCACCACCTCCCGCTGATGAGATCGTGGAACACCACCTCGTTGCGCCCGCAGGTCGTGACGACCTCCCAGTAGCGCCTGCGCAGCGGACGCTCGGACCACCAGCGGTCCTCGACCAGCCACGACTCCCGGACCGCGTCCACGGTGCGGCTGTCGACTTCGAGCGGGCCCCCGTCGTCGCCCGCGGTCACCGCGACGCGACGGGGGACGGACAAACGGCGAGGACCGGTCATCCCTCGAACGGGGTCAGCATCGCCCGGCGCTCGGGGAAGCGCGAGCAGGGATCGACCTCGAGCACGCGCATTGCGGCATCGGGGCCAGCCGCCGCACGCGCCTGGCGGATCGCCTCGCGAAGCCGCGCCACTCGCGCCTCCGCCGGGTCCTCGAGCAGCGAGCGCTGGTCGCTCGTGGGCGGTCCGAAGCGCTCCACCGCCAACCGGAGCTGCTCGGCGGGCGCCGGCATCAGCGCCAGGCGGGGAGCGAGCGCCAGCCGCATCCGCACCGGATCGGCGAGCGCCTCGCGGAACACGACCTGCTCCCGCCAGGTGCCTCCCTGCTCGACCAGCACCGCCGACAGCGCCACCGCCCTGAACGTCCGTCCCCGCCGCTCCCGCCGCGCGATCAGGCGATCGATCAGCAGCCCCAATCCGCGCTCGAGCGAGACGCCCGATGCGGCCTCGGGCAGATCGAGCGACTCCCGGATGAACTCGCTCGCAGGTCGTGGCCTGAGCGCACCGTCGCCGCCGTTGGCGAGCTCGTGCGCGAGCAGCCCCGCCGTCCCGAAGCGGTCGGCGAGCACCCCCGGCGAAAGCGCCGCCAGCTCACCGAGCGTCGCTATTCCCAG
Source organism: uncultured Solirubrobacterales bacterium (assembly GCA_963831845.1). Lineage (GTDB taxonomy): Bacteria > Actinomycetota > Thermoleophilia > Solirubrobacterales > Solirubrobacteraceae > Palsa-465. Next base: position 64,472 of record CAWHRT010000024.1, read on the forward strand.
GCGCTCGAGCGCCTCGGGCAGCTCCGCCAGCGCCGGCCGCGCCCGTAACAGCGCCACCGGCAGCGCGACCAGGAAGTCGCCCGCCTCTCGCTTGCCGCCGGGGACGATCACCGGCCGCCGCACCCGCGCCCGCGTTGCGGCGGCCACCGCGGCAAAGCGCGACGGCGCCACCCCGTAGCGAGCGGGTACGCGCAGGGCGCGCCGAGCCGCTTCGAGCACGCTTCCCACGCGCTCGCGATCGTTCGTCGCCAACGTTCCGCGTCCGTGCAGGCGCAGCAGCCCCTGCGCGTCGAAGCAGACCAGTCCGGGGCGCTCGGGCTCGACCGCCGCCCCGATCGACTCCAGCCGCACCAGCAGCCGCTCCCACGACTCGGCCACACCCGCCGGGTCGGGCGGCACCAGCGTCAGCCAGGCGCAACGCGCCAGCGCCTCCCCCAGGCGCATACCGGGATGCACGCCGAAAGTCTCCGCGGCGATCGACACCTCCCCCACCTGCTGCACGCCGCCGGGCTCCGGAGCGAGCGCGACTGGCGTCCGCAGGAGCTCCTTGCGGCTGCCGGCTGCGACCGTGAGCTGAAACCGCGGGAGCAGGACGCAGACGATCATGACCGAACACATGTTCGCATTAATCATGGACGGAAGAAACCCCTCGAGTCCTCCTTCGTCCATCAACCCCCAGCCCGATGGTACGGTCACCGCCATGGGACCGCCCAACATCGGCTCGCTGGCCACGCAGGGCGTGCGCACGCTGCGAGCGTTCGGACAGCGTGTCCCGGAGGTCGGCGGACTGCTCGCGCAATCGCTCGAGGACGCCGTCAAGGACCGGATCGTGATGATCACCGGCGCCTCCTCGGGAATCGGGAAGTCGGCGTCGATCGAGCTCGGCAAGGCGGGCGGCACGGTCCTGCTGGTCGCACGCTCGGAGGACAAGCTGGTCGAGGTCAGGCGCCAGATCGAGCTCGTCGGCGGCACCGCCTACGTCCATAAGTGCGACCTCGCAGACGTCGACGACATCGACCGGATGGCGTCTGAGGTGCTCGACGAGCACGGGCAGGTGGACATCCTCGTCAACAACGCGGGCAAGTCGATCCGGCGTTCGATCGACCGGGCCTACGACCGCTTCCACGACTACCAGCGCACGATGCAGCTCAACTACTTCGGCCCGGTCAAGCTGATCCTCGATCTGCTGCCGGTGATGCGCGCGCGCAACTCGGGTCACATCGTCAACGTCTCGACGATCGGCCTGCAGATGAACACCCCGCGGTTCTCCGCCTATCTGGCCTCCAAGGCGGCGCTCGATGCCTTCTCGCGCTCGATCGCGCCGGAGATCATCGACGACGGCGTGCACATCACCACCGTCTACATGCCGCTCGTGCGCACGCCGATGATCGCCCCTACGAAGATCTACGACTACTTCCCGACGCTCGGTCCCGAAGAGGCCGGGCACATGATCATCGAGGCGATCCGCAAGCGGCCCAAGCGGATTGCGTCAACTCTCGGCAACCTCGGCCAGCTCTCCTACGCGGTTGTCCCCGGCGCCCAGGACCTCGTCGTCAACCGCGCCTACAAGCTGTTTCCGGAGAGCGGAGGCCCGCCCGATGAGAAGCCGCCTCCCGAGACTGCCGAACAGCATGCGTTCGTCCGCGCCACGCGCGGCGTGCACTGGTGACAGCGGCGCGCTGACTCCGCTCCTCGCCTGACCGCGCGTTCAGACCGCGGTGTTGGCGTCGCGCATCAGCCTGCCGACCGTAACCGCGCGCAGGCCCGACTTCGAGAGGTCGCCGCTCAGCTTGCGCAGCAGCGGCTGGACGTCGGTGTTGGGCGTCACCGACAGCTCGATCACCTCGCCGGCCCGCAGCTGCCCGACCGGATCGTTGTGGTCGTAGACGTGCACGGCGCCCGCGATCAGGCGGCCGCCGGCGCGGTGGGCCAGCCACCACTGGCCCACGCTGGGCCCGCTCGACGTGTAGAGGAAGTGGTGGTCGAAGCCCATCTCGCTGAGGATGTCGTTGAGCTGGTCGCGCGTCCCCAGCCAGCGCACCAGGCCGCCGTGGGGCAGCTGCGGCACCGGCTGGTCGCCGTACTGGCGCACGGTCAGCTCGGTCGCGGTGGGCGGTCGGTCGAGCGCGAACGAGACGTGCAGCCCGTAGCCCGCGAACGCGCTCGCGAGCGCCGGCAACTGCTCGGCCGGAGCGTCGACGATCACGCCGATCTCAGGCCTGGCGGTCGCCACGGTCGTCGTCGGCTTCATGTGCACGAAGTGCGAGACCAGGCTGTAGGAGGTCCCGGTGGTGAGCCCCCAGCCCACGATCGCCAGCACCGCCGCCGTGGCCGCGATCGCCTGCGCGGTCCGCAGTCGCCACACCGGCACCTGTCGCGCGCGCCGCTCGTCGACGAGGATCAACGACGCCGTCGAGGGACGGCGGGCGAAGCGCCCGTCGGGCTCCGGCCGTCTGGCCAGCGCCTTCTGAAGCGCGGGACCGATCTCCGACTCCGAGCGCGCAACCTGCGCGAGCCCGAACCGCTCGAGCGCGGCGTTCGACGCGCGCACGTGGCCGTAGCCGAACCCGTAGGAGATCACCGGGCAGCCGCGAATGATCGCCTCGAGCACGGTCAGCCCGGCGCTCGAGTGCACGAGCGCATCGCTCGCAGCCAGCACGTCGCCCATCCGATCGGTGAAGCCCATCACGCGCAGCCGGGGCTCGCCGGCGAAGCGGCTGGACACGTCGGCGCGCAGCTTGTCGTTGCGGCCGCACAGGCACAGGACGGTCGCGCCGGGAACCTCCAGCGCCGCGCGCGTGGCGCCGACCAGGTCGCCCACGCCCCAGCCGCCGCCGGACACCGCGATCACCTTGCCGTCGGCCGGCAGCGAGAGCGCCCGCCGCGCGTCCGGAAGCGAGCGAGCCGCCAGGAACGCCGGCGAAGTCGGCGGCTTGGGCCACCTGACGCTGCCCGGCCCGGCGATCTGCTCGACCTCCTCCATCGACTCGGGATGGGTCACGAAATGCAGATCGATCCCGGGATGTGCCCAGAAGCGCAGGCCGGCGAGATCGGTGATCGACGAGTAGCACGGAACCGACAGCCGCCCCTTGCGACGAAGCTCGCCGAGCACCGCGGTCACGCCTGGATACGTGGACACGATCTGATCGGGGTTATGAGCCCGGATCAGCCGCATCAACCCCCGCCGTCCGAGCCCGTACAGCATCCGCTTGGCCAGCCACCGGGTCGGCGGGAAGTACATGAACAGCGAGTACTGGATGTCGAACAGCCATGGCAGCCACTTGAACATGAACGCCGAGTTCTCGCGCAGCACCTTGGTCAGGACGACGCCCATCGCCGGCAGGCCGTTGACGACCGAGACCTGCGCGTCCGGGTCCTCGTCCTTGAACTCGCGCGCCACCGCCCGCGCCGGCAGGTCGTGGCCCTCGCCGATGTCGGCCGAGATGATCAGCACGTGCCGTGGGCGTGACTCGGCGTCGGGCTCTCCGGCCGGAATCACCGATGCCGCCTGCTGCTCGGCCGCGACCGCGGCCTGCTCGCGCCGCCACTCGACGTACCGGCGCACGCCCTCGGAGAACGGCGTCGCCGCCGTCCACCCCAACTCGCGGCGAGCGCGTTCGCTGCACACGACCTTGCCGCCGAAGTCGCCGGGCCGCGCCGGGGTGTGCACGATCTCGACGTCGCCGATCAGGTCCTTGACGGTCTCCGCGATCTGCTTGATCGTGACGTTCTCGTCGCTGGCCAGGTTATAGACGCGGTTGGCCGCTACTTCGTCGAGCCCGCGCGCTACACCGTCGGCGAGATCCTCGACGTACACGAACCGCCGCGACTGACTCCCGTCCCCGGCGAGCGTCAGCGGCTCGCCACGCAGGGCCTTGTTGACAAACGCCGGGATCACGGCCGCCTCGCGCGCGCGTGGACCGTATGGGATCCCAAAGCGCAGAATCGTGTAGTCGATCCCGTAGAGCTCGAGGTAGGCCTTGCAGTACAGCTCGCCGGCCAGCTTGGTGCTCGTGTACAGGTGGCTGGGGGCGGGCAGCAGCGTGTCCTCGTCGACCGCCTCGGGCTCGCAATCCGAGTACACCCAGATCGTGCTTGCGTAGACGATCCGCTTGACGCCGGCCCGCCGGGCGGCCTCGAGCACGGTCACGGTGCCGCGCGCGTTGACGCGCTCGGCGTCCTCGGGCTCGGCGTGCACGTCGTTGACGTCGGCTACCGCCGCCAGGTGCGCCACGGCGTCGCAGCTGTGTAGCGCGCGCTCGAGCGCCTCGCGGTCGGTGATCGACCCGAGCACGGTGTCGACGGATCCGGACCCACCCGCCCCCGTGTGCCACGGCGACGGTCGCAGGTCGTAGATCACCGGCTCGTAGCCGCGTGCTCGCAGCTTGTCGACCACGTGCGAGCCGATGAAGCCCGATCCACCGGTGACGAGAACCCTCACGGGCCGCGCTCGCCCCCCGGCCGGTAGTACAGGGGCACGCAGGAATGATTGCGCGCCACCCAGTCGCTGTTGGGAAGATCTGTGTGATGCCCCAGGATCCGGTGGCAGGGCTCGTCGTACACGCGCCCGGTCGAACGCTCGAGCCAGTCGAACACGATGTACTTGTAGAGGCCGGAGGTCATCCCTTCGGGTAGCTCCAGCCGGGCCCGATAGGCCGGGTCGAGCTCGGACCGGGCGACCTCGTTCTTCCAGGCGACGATCTCCGGCAGCCGCTCGACCTGCACCAGGCCGAGGGCGGCGGTGAACTCGCTCATCCGGAAGTTCAGGCCCGGGACCTCGTGCGACGGCTTCCCGTAGTTGCGAAACGCGCGCGCGTGCTCGATCACTTCGGGCCGCCGCGAGACCAGCACGCCGCCCTCGCCGGTCGAGATCGTCTTCGTGGCATACAGCGAGTACACCCCGGCGTCGCCGTAGGTACCAGCGCGCCGGCCGTTCCAACCGGCGCCGTGGGCGTGAGCACAGTCCTCGATCAGGAAGATCCCGTGCTCGGCGCAGTACCGCGAAATCTGTTCTGACTCGAACGCGATGTGGCCACCGATGTGGACGAGGAACGCGGCTTTTGGGCGGTGGCGCTCCGCCTTGGCCTCGAAGTCGGCAAACGACATGCACAGGTCCCCGCGGTTGCAGTCCACGAACTGCACCTCGGCGCCCGCCCGGATCGCTGCCAGCGGGGTCGCCATGAACGTATTCGACGGGCACAGCACGATTTCCCCCTGCACCTGAGCGAAATCGAGTGCGGCCAGCGCGCCGCCCGCCCAGCTCGAGAGGGCCACGGCCGGCAGCTGGTGGTAGCGCTCCCAGGCCGTCTCAAAGCGATCTGTCATCGGGCCCTCAGACCAGCGCTCGGAGTCGAGCACCTCGTCGATCAGCCCGTGCAGCCGCGCACGATCGCGGTGATCGAACCCGATCGCAAATCGCGCGTGGTCCGGAGCACTCTGGTTAGAGGAGGCGGAAGCAGTTGTCATTTTCTCGGGGCGGCGCCCGACGCGTGCGGCACGGTGCGCCTTTTCGATCCGGCCCGCTGCACGAATCCCCGCGTGCAGCGCCATCCTCTCAGGTCATCCTGCGCCCTGACAACCCTGTGGGGCCCGACTGAAGGTACCGGTTCGTCCGGATCTCGTCTCTCTGGCCCGGACGGGAGCCGGGAACCTAATTGGCGTTGACGGCGTCTTGGTAGAACGAGCCGTATGGTCGAGAGCGTCGATGAGAACAATATGAGTGCATTGCGTGAGCGCGCGGTCCCAATGAAGCCCGAGCTCGATCACTGGCTCTCCGAGCCCTCGATGCGGGTCGCCCACCGGCGCGAGAGCGCCGCCGCCCCCGAGCGGCTGTGGGAGGCCGCCCGAACCGTCCGCCTCGACGACTCCGGGATGCTCGGACGCCTGATCCGCTTGCGGATTCCCGGTCTGCCCACGGGGATGTCGTTCGACGAGATGTTCCACCGGCCGCCGTTCATCGTGCTGACCGAGGATGACGACGGCGCGCTCGCGTCGGGACTGGTGGGACGGATCTGGACACTCCGGCGCGACTACCCGCAGCTGCACACGCCCGACGAGTACGAGCAGTGGGACCAGTCGGGCACGGCCAAGGTCCTGTTCGCCATTTGGATCGAGCCGGGGTCTGCGGAGCGGACCGCGCTGTGCTCCGAGGTACGGGTGCGACCGATCGGCGTCCAGGGCCGGCTCGGGGTGGCCGCCGTGCGCCCGCTGGTCAGCGCCTTCCAGCAGCTGGTCGGCAGCGAGGGGATCGCGGCCGCAGTGCGGCTGGCCGAGCGTCAGTAGCCAGGTACCTGTCACATCTCTGCCTCAGCTGGTCCGGTGGCGCTGGGCGTGGCACTAATGTCACGAGCCGTGTCCGCATTTGACTCACACGTGACGATCCGCCACCGGCGCTACGCCAGCGAGGAGAGCGGCTGGGCGGTGATCGATGCGGCCGCGGATGACGGGCTGCCGGTGGTGCTGGTCGGGCCGCTGATCCATCTCGAGGAGCAGGAGCGTGCGCACATCATCGGCACGTGGGTCGATGACAGCCGTTACGGCAAGCAGGTGAAGGTCTCCCAGGCGCGGCCGCTGACGCCGACCGACGTCGAGTCGGTGACCACGTACCTGCGGCGGATCAAGCACGTCGGCGCCAAGCGCGCGGCGAAGCTGGTCGAGCTCTATGGCGCGGCCCAGGCGCTGGACGCGATCGACGACGACCCGCACGCGGCGTTTGCGGCGGTGGGGATGCGCCGGGACTCGATCGCCGAAGCGATCGCGTCGTGGGAGCGGATGCGCGCGTCGCGACGGCTGCATCTGCTGCTGGCCCCCCACGGCCTCGCTTACCTGGTGCCACGGATCCAGGACACCTACGGCGACTTCGCGCACCGCGTCGTGTCCGAGCGCCCCTACGAGCTCACCAGCGTGTTCGGCGTCGGGTTCCTCACCGCCGATCGGATCGCCCGCGGCCTGGGGAGTCCAGGCGGCGGTACCGAGCGGGCGCGCGCGGCCACGCTGCACGTCCTGTCGGAGGCAGAGCGCAGCGGCAGCACCTGCCTGCCGATCGAGTCCCTGCTCCCCGCGCTCGAGGAGCTGCTCGGCTCGATACCCGATCACGAGCTGATCGACGAGCTGGTCGCGGAGGGGGATCTGACCCGCGCGGATCGGTGGATCTACCGCCGCCCGACCGCCGAGCTCGAGGCGGAGCTCGCCGCCCGCGTCGGCGAGCTGGTCGCCGGCGAGCCGAGCGATCGCCTGACCGAGCCGGCCGAGGGCGAGGACGGGCGCGGGGGCCCCGAGCTAACCACCGAGCAGCAGACCGGCGTGGGCAACGCGCTGGCGCATCGGCTGTCGCTGATCACCGGAGGTCCCGGGACCGGCAAGACCGCGTCGTTGCGCGCGATCGCCGGGCTCGCCGCCGGACGCGGGGTGCGCGTGCTGCTGGTCGCGCCCACCGGCCGGGCGGCGATCCGGATGACCGAGGCGAGTGGGATTCGCGCGCGCACCGTCCACTCCGCGCTGGGCTGGGTTCCCGGCGAGGGGCCGACGCACGACGAGGACGATCCGCTGCCCTGCGACCTGCTGATCGTCGATGAGACGTCGATGGCCAACCTCGAGCTGCTGGTCACGCTGCTGCGAGCCGTCGGCCAGAGTACGCACGTGGTGCTCGTCGGCGACGCCGACCAGCTCGCGCCCGTCGGGGCCGGCAAGCCGTTCGCCGAGCTGATCGCCTCCGGCGCGGTACCCACCGCTCGGCTGACCCACATCTTCCGCCAGGCGGCGGGGAGCATGATCGTCCAGGGCGCGCACGCGATCCGCCGGGGCGCCGCGCCGGACTTCTCCGCCGGGGAAGGGATGCGCCGCGACCTGTTCCTGATCGAGCGCGCCAACCCGCTGGCGGCCCGCGAGGAGATCGTGTCGCTGGTCAGCCGCCGGCTGCCGGCCCACTACGGCGTGGATCCCGTTCGCGACATCCAGGTGTTCGCGCCCGTGTACAAGGGCGACCTCGGAATCGACGCGCTCAACGAGGCGTTGCGCGAGGCGCTCAACCCCGACGGCAAACCGGTGCGCGGCGGCCGCCTGCGGATCGGCGACAAGCTGATGATGACCGGGCGCAACCTGCACGAGCTCGGGTTGATGAACGGGACGCTGCTGACGCTGCTGGACGAGGTCTCGGGCGCCGGCAGCGACGACGACCCGGCGCTGATCCTGAATGCCGAGGAGTCGGTGTTCAGGCTTCCCCCGGAGGAGTCCGACCGGTTGCGGCTGGCGTACGCGTGCTCGGTTCACCGGGGTCAGGGGATCGAGCTGCCGGTCGCGGTGATCGTCGCCCATGCCGCCGCCGGCGCGTTCTTCCTGCGACGGGAGATGCTCTACACGGCGGTCACGCGCGCGACGACCGCGACCGTGATCGTCGGCACCCGCGACGTGATCGCCCGGGCCGCGCGAACGCCCGACACCGGGCGCCGGCACAGCCGGCTGGCCGAGCGGCTGGTCGGCGCCGCCTAGGGCGCGATCCTCCCGGCTTCCGACCGGGGCAGATGGGAACATACGTTCGTGTCACCCGACCCCCGGGCAACCGTTCTCCACGCGGACCTCGACTCGTTCTACGCGTCGGTCGAGCAGCGCGACGACCCGAGCCTGAGAGGCCGGCCGGTGATCGTCGGCGCAGGCGTCGTGCTGGCGGCCAGCTACGAGGCCAAGGCGATGGGCGTGCGGACCGCGATGGGCGGCCGGCAGGCGCGGCAGCTGTGCCCGCAGGCGGCCGTCGTGTCGCCGCGGATGACCGCCTACAGCGAGGCCAGCAAAGCGGTGTTCAGCGTGTTCGAGGAGATGGCTCCCACGGTTGAGGGCCTGTCGATCGACGAGGCGTTCCTGGACGTACGGGGCCTCGATCACATCATCGGCACCCCGATCGAGATCGCGGTGAGGCTGCGACGGGAGATCCGCGAGCGGGTGGGGCTGCCGATCACGGTCGGCGTCGCGCGCACGAAATTCCTGGCCAAGGTCGCGAGCGGGGTGGCCAAGCCCGATGGGCTGCTGCTGGTGCCGCCGGACTTCGAGCTGGCGTTCCTGCACCCGCTGCCGGTGGAGCGGTTGTGGGGCGTCGGCAAGGTGACGTCGCGCAAGCTCCGCGGCCACGGGATCACGACGGTCGGCGAGGTCGCGGCGCTGAGCGAGACGACGCTGGTCTCGCTGCTGGGGCGCGCCTCGGGGCGCCACCTGCACGCGCTCGCGCACAACCATGATCCGCGGCCCGTGGTGCGCCGTCAGCGCCGGCGGTCGATCGGTGCCCAGCGGGCGCTGGGGCGGCGCCCGAGAACGCGCGAGGAATTGGCGACGGCACTGATGGCGCTGGTCGATCGCGTGACCCGCCGGCTGCGGGCCGCCGCGAGGATGTGCCGGACGATCGTGTTGCGGCTGCGCTTCGAGGACTTCACGCGCGCGACCCGCTCGCACACGCTCCCCGAGCCGACCTCGCACACGCCGACGATCCTGATGACCGCGACGGGGCTGTTGCGAACGTCGCTGCCGATGATCGAACGGCGGGGGTGCACGCTGATCGGAATCGCGCTGGCCAACCTGATCGACCAGGGGCCGATCCAGCTGCTGCTGCCGCTGGATCGCGCGCGGAACCTCGACGCGACGATCGACCGCGTGCGCGACCGGTTCGGCTCAGGCGCGATCACGCGGGGCGCGCTGGTCGGCCAGGATCCGGGGGTGGTGGTGCCACTGCTACCTGACTGACAACTGAATCGGCACGTGTAGCCGGATGCCGAGCATGCGGCCGGCCGCGCGGACGACGGCGAGCGCTGGGCCGTCGAGCTTGGCCAGGAAGGTGAACCTGAGCCCGGGTGGCAAATGTCACTTCCACGGCCCGACGGATCCGGGAGAGTGCCCTCATGGCGACGTGGACGGCACAGACGACGACCGCGGGGCACCCGGACCAGGTGTTGATGGTGCTGACCGATCCCGATGAGATCGCGCGCTGGGCGCCGATCTCGTTCGAGCTCGTGGACTTCGACGGGCAGCGGCTGATCGCGGGTGACAAGGTCCGCGTGCGCGGCGCCCTGGGCGGGCCGATGGTTCAGTTCGAGGTGGAGGTCGCCGAGGCCGACGACGGCCGGCTGGTGCTGACCGCGACCGGCCCGATCCGGCTCGACGTCGAATACGAGGCAGTCGCGATCGAGCACGGCAGCCAGGTCCGCGCCTCGGTTGCCGTGTCCGGCAGCGGTTTGCGCGGCCGGATCCTCGCGCGGGCCACCGATGCGCTGCTCGCGGGTGGAGCGCTGGCGAACGCGGTCGGCCGGATCGCCGACCAGTTCGCGCCGGTCGCCGTCGCTTAGGTCGTCCGCCTGGTCGCGGGCCTGGGCTCAGCCGAGGTCGGCGAGTTGCTCGTCGCCGCAGGCGACGTCGGACGCTGCCCGGTACACGTCGGCCCAGTCGGCGTCGAACCAGTGGACCCCGAGCGGCAGCAACGTCGCCTCCGCGCAATCGGGCATCCGTATCTGGATCACCCAGTCGGACACGAGCGTGTCGTACCAGACGGCCGGGTCCTCGCCCGGGTCCTCCAGGCGCCGGCGGCGCGTCTCGCAACCCGGGCAGAAGCACTGGGCGGCGTCCTCTTCGCAGAGCACCCGGGCCAAGTCCCGGGCGGGGTCACGCGGTAGGTCAGACAGGAGCAGGTCGGCGACCAGGCCGCGGTCGCGGAGCGGCAGTTCGGTGCCGCCGCAGGCCGGGCACGGCGACCACAGCCACCACCCCTGGTCATCGTCGCGGTAGCCCAGCGCCGGAGCCCCTTCGGTCCTCCCGATCCCGATCGGCGAGCGAACCGCCGAGCCAGCGGCAGGATCGCTTCGGTATGAGCGCTTACCAAGTCCGTTCATCACATCACCCGGTTGATGTGTCGCTTTAACCGTTCCGTGTGCGCGTACCCGTTCTCGGGACCGTTCACACAAGTCCGCGGTAGCGATGATTACCGCGGCCACCAGCGGTCTACTCGGGGCAGAAAAGCTCAACGCCACTACCACAGGAGGGCAAGATGGGAAAGATCGTTGTCACCGAGTTCGTTTCGCTCGACGGCGTGATTGAGGCGCCGGGAGGCGGCGAGACGTTCAAGCACCAGGGCTGGACGTTCCAGATCGACCGCGGCACCGAGGGCGACCAGTTCAAGCTGGCCGAGCTCGAGGAGGCCGACGCGCAGCTGCTGGGCCGCGTCACCTACCAGGGGTTCGCGGCCGCGTGGCCGAAGATGCAGGGCGAATTCGCCGACAAGATGAACAACATGCCCAAGTACGTCGTCTCCTCGACGCTCGACGAGGGCGAGTGGGCCAACTCGACCGTGCTGCGCGGCGACGTCGCCGACGAGGTCGCCAAGCTCAAGGACTCGGTCGACGGCGTGATCCTGGTCGCCGGCAGCGCGCAGCTGGTGCAGGCGCTGATCGAGCACGACCTGGTCGACGAGCTGCGCTTGATGGTCTTCCCGGTGCTGCTGGGAAGCGGGAAGCGCCTGTTCGACGGACACGACGACAAGAAGTCGCTCAAGCTGACCGACTCAAAGACGGTCGGCGACGGGATCATGATCCTGACCTACCAAAAGGCGTGACCTGGATGGCAGTTCCGCTTGACCTCGCGGGGGACCGGTACCGCCCCCGCGGGGGCAAATGTCACACCGACCGCGCATCCGGATCGCGGAAGGTGTCCGCATGGACCGACCGGGGGCTGTGTCCGTCATCAGACGCCTGCTGCAAAGGCGGGATGTGCGGCGCGTCGAGCTCGCCTACGCCGGGTTCATTTCGGCCGAGTTCGGCACCTGGGTGGCGATCCTCGTGTACGCCTACGACCACGGGGGCGCGACCGGCGCGGCGCTCGCCGCGCTCGCGCAGCTGGTCCCCGCCAGCGTCGCCGCGCCGCTGCTGTCAGGTCTCGTCGACCGCCGCGGGGGCGCTGCCGTGTTGCGGCTCGGCTATCTCTGCCAGGCCGCAGGGTTCGGCGCCACCGCCGCGCTGATCCTGATCTCCGCCCCGCCGGTGCTCGTGTACGCGACGGCGATCGCAACCGCCTGCACGGTGACGATGACCCGTCCGGCCCAGGCGGCGCTGATCCCGTCGCTCGTGCGCGACGCCGACGAGCTGACCGCGATCAACACGTTGTCGGGATGGAGCGAGGCGATCAGCGACCTGGCCGGCACCGCGCTGGCCGGCGCTCTGATCGCGATCAGCGGACCCGGGGTGGCAATCGTCTGGTTCGCCCTGGTCCTGACCGTCTCTGCCGGGTTGATCGCGACCGTGTCCGCCGAGGGCGAGCCGTCGGTGGCCGAGCCCGACGAGGCTTGTGACCTGCGCGGCGGGATCGTCGCGCTGCGGGACGACCGCGGTCTCGCCGGCGTCGTGGCGGTGCTCGGCGCCGAGTATCTGGTGATCGGCGTGCTCGATGTGTTGCTCGTGGTGCTGGCGATCGGCGTGCTCGAGATGGGCGAGTCGGGGGCGGGCTATCTCAGCGCCGCGTTCGGCGCGGGCGGGATCCTCGGCTCGGTCGCGGCGGTGTCGCTGATCGGCCGCCGGCGGCTGGCTTCGCCGCTGATCGCGGCGGCGGCCGCCTGGGCAGCGCTGATGGTGGCGCTCGGCGCGTGGCCGACGGTGGGCGGCGCGTTCCTGTTACTGGCGATCGCCGGGGCGGCCCGGACGGTCGTCGAGGTCGCCGGCCGGACGATGCTGCTGCGCGGCGCCCCGGCCGAGGTTCGCGGCCGCGTGTTCGGGCTGCTCGAGGGCGTCTCGATGCTGGGACTGGCGCTCGGGGCCCTGCTCGTGCTCGGGATGGTCGCGCTCGCCGGCGCGGGCCTTGCGCTGGTCGCCACCGGCGTGCTGCTGAGCGCGGTCACGCTGGCGACGGCGAAGCGGGTACACGGCGCGGATCGCTCCGCGCCCGCGACCGCGCCGCCCGAGACCGCTCACCGCTTGACAGCCCCGTCCGCGACCGCCTCGCCCGCCACCGTTCACCCCCTGCCGGCACCGCCCGCGATCGTCCAGCTGTAGCCCGCGGCTGGAACGGCGCTGCGGTTAGGCACCTGTCGACTCGCGACTTCTCGGCTCTCGGCCGCCGAGGATCAGGTCGACCATCCGTACCGTCTCGGAGAGCCCGTCCTCGCTAGTCACGCGGGCTTGTAGGGCGATCGGCGTTGCGGCGGTAACGGTCGTCGCTCAGCAGCGCGCGCAGTTCGCTGGTGAGGCGCTTGGCGCTCTCGCGGCGCCAGGGGAGGGTGCGAGCTACGCCGAGCCGGGACATCCGGACCGCGGTCTGTGGTTGGTCAAAGCCTCGAGGGACCACCACCTGAGGCAGTCCGGCCCTGAGCAGCGCGATCGTTGTCCCGACCCCGCCGTGGTGGATGGCGGCTTGGCAGCGGGAGGCGACCCGGGACAGTGGGGCGAAGGTGGTGGCGAAGATCCCGGGCTCGGCGGGCAGTTCGACAGGGGTGGGAGTCGGACCGGTCAGGACGAGAGCACGGCGGCCGAGACTGGTCACCGCCATGGCGGCATCGCGGTAGAAGTGCTGCGGGTCAAGCGAAGAACTCGCCCCCAGCGTCACCAAGACGGGTGGGTCAGGGACCGAGATGAACTCCTCCAGGCCGTCGGGATCCGGGAATGAGCGGCCGCGGTCCCAGGTGACGAAGCCGGTGAGGGTTACGTTCTGCGGCCAGTCGGCGGGCCGATCGATCACCGCTGGTGAGGCCATAACCAGGTAGGGCTGGCCGGAATCCACCGGTGAAAAGAATGCGTCCGACACGGCGGGAAGGCCTAACCGCCGCCGGGCCCGGTTGACCGGTGGGTCAAACAGGCGACCCATGTTGAACCGTGTCGTCCGCCACGCCGCCCGGTGAATCACCCGCCCGATCCGACCCGACCCGAGCGCCACGCGCGTCGGTGCCGGCGGGGCGTAGACGGTCGGGATGAGACCGGGAAACACGCTGATCGTGCCCCACCGAACACCCACGTGCTCCGCCGCGACCGGCGCGGCGATGAGCGCTGGATGAGCCAACAGCAGGTCGACCCCACGGATCGACGCGGCGAGGTCATCCACATAGCGGTCAAGAGCCGGGAAGATGAAGCGCCGGAACAGATGCGAGAAGCCGACAAAACCCCCCAGCCGGCCGCTGAGGATCTTCGGATCCCTCGCATAGTCAGCGAAACCCCACGCCGGACCGATGCTTGAAAACTGCAGTCCCTCTCCTCGCACCAGTTCGTCATACGCCGCAGACGCCGCGATGCGCACATCGTGACCGGCCTGCGTCAAACCCTTGGCAAGGCCGATCACAGGAAAGATGTCTCCCCAAGAGCCCATCGTCGCCAGCACCACCGTCCCCATCACATGATTAAACCCCGCCGGCGCGAATACGGGCCGGCGGCGAGCAACCCAACCGTCTCACCTCATGACTTCTTGTGAGCGGCGCGCCGACCCGGCGCATGTCACTGACGGATGGTCGCTGCCACCCTCAGGCGGTGATCATTGTCATAGCCGGTGGCCGCCTCATTCGAGATGATTGCACCCCGCTCTGGCGCATAGCGGAGCGCAGGAAAGCGTACTTGTAGCTAGGGGGCGACGATGACGATCAGGCAGGCGACCGTGCCATTCCAGCAGGGCTATAACTTCGGCGTCGGGGTCGACCTAGTCTCAGGCAGCCCGATGGCCAAGGTGGTGGACGACCAGCACACCTCTCCCGGAGAGGCGCCCGGCGCAATTGTCGATTTCACGATCGACAGGGTACGAACCACAAGCGACCTTGAGAAGGCGCTCGGTATTGACGTGGACCTAAGCTACGGGTCGGCAGCGTTCGGTGCCGGGGTTGAGGCTCGACTTGACTTCGCCAAGAGCTGTCAGATCCAGTCAACGTCGCTGTTCATGTCGGTTATCGCCCGCGTACAGCTCGAGTTTCTCTCGATCGACGATCCGGCCATGACAGGCGACGCTGCGTCTCTCGTCGAGCATCAGGACGCGTTCGCCGCTCGGTTCGGCAACGTCTTCGTCCGAGGCCTCTCGCGCGGAGGGCTATTCGTAGGCTTACTCAAAGTCGACACGCGCAGCCAGCAAGACTCGGAGTCCATCGCCGGCGAACTCCACGGCTCATACGGGCTCTTCAGCGCCGACGCGCAAACCAAATTCAGGGACATCGAGGCCAAGTTCCAGGCGAGTTCGTTCGTGCAGGTCCATCACGAGGGTGGGCCGGTCGACCTCCAGATCACCGATCCCACAGACCCGATGCAGCTGCTCAACAACGCGAACCTGTTCCTGAAGTCCTTCCAGGACACCCCAGCTGCAGTGGCGGTCCCCTATGAGGTCACGCTGGCTCCGATCACGATCGCCAAAGGGCCACTACCGCCCAATTCGGTCGAGATTCAGCACGCCGAGGATGTGCTGGCGTTCTGCGCCAAGCAGCGCAGCACGCGACTAGACCAACTCAACCAGCTGCAGTACATCGCGGACAACCCCGGACGGTTTGACTTCTCGACCGGTGCCAGCCTGGCCGCGATCCAACAGGCTGCTTCGGACACACAGGGCGACCTCGATTTGATCGCGAGCTGCGCCAGCGCCGCGATCAACGATCCGGAGAACGCCAAGATGCCGGCGGACTTCGCTCAATCCGAGGGCACCACCTACCCGAAGGGCGTGATCCCTGCCCCGCTGCCCGGACCAGCCGCCTCAACACCGCTCGTGGCCGTCCCGGACGTGCTCGGCGCCGGCGCGCGCCTACCGAACATCGCGCATGCGCTGATCGCCAGAGCCGGTCTGACCGCCCAGGACGACGCGCCGATCCAGATCACCAACCCCGACGGCCAACTCATGGACGGAGTGGTCATCGGGCAAAACCCCGCAGCGGGCACGATGGTACCCACGGGCAGCTTGATAACGCTTCACGTCGGCAACTACGCCCCTCATCCAGCATTCATCGCCCACCTCGGTCACGCGCATCCGTCGGGCTAGTGTCTTGAGTCAGTTGCGCGCTCGCGCTGCTTGCCTACCTCGCGACAGACCGGCGGAGTTCCCCCTCCTGACCCACCTTCCGGACGCCGCCCTCTCGTGCCCTCGAGCCGCGACGGACCGCGTCGTCTGACGACGAGCCGTCACAGCCGCGAGCGAGCAGCCGACGCATTGGTCGGGCCCGTCTCCGGCGATCGGGGTGTTCACCTCGTCTATGCCGCGTTCTCACGACGCGAAGCGGTGATCACGAAACTCGTGGTGCGCGCTGGTGCCCCGCCGACTGGTCCTGCGGTTCTGTCAAGTAGCTGGCGGCTGGGTCGCTTCGATCAGCTCGAGGAGGTATGGGACGGCTGGGAGGACTGGTTTGTCGACGTCGGTGAATCCCATACGACGTTTCCTCAGCTGTCGTTCTTTCGCTCGCCTCATCCTGAAAACCATTGGGTTCTGGCGACCGAGGCCGTCCTTGACGCGGCCGCGTTGTTCGCGACGGTCTGCGATGTGCCGCGCCAGTCCCGCAGCGAGCTCTGCCTACATGCCGGGGTTCACGCCCTGACGTCGATCGCAGACTTTCTGGGGATCCCGCATCGCCCGCCGGAACCCAACGCGGAGATCGCACTCTCTGAACAGAAGTTCGATCAGGCCCGCGGCGAGCTGCGCGACCTCGGCGTCCCGGTGCGCGAGGATCGCCCGCGGTCCTGGTCTGAGTTTCGATCCGCCCGCGCGCGCTATGAGCGCCTCCTGGCCGTGATCGGCCGGATGACGGATGCGCCACGCAGCGACTGGAGCTCGTGGTCTGAAACGGCCCCGCGCCACCGGCCACCGCTGCTGCGCCCACACCGCGAGGGTCCCAGTTCCGATCAATCCCGTTGAACGCGGCGGCGCCACGGCGGCTGCCGAGATTCGTCTTTAGATTCTTCAGCCGACCCAACATCACCGAGCTCGTCTGCGATCTCGGCCTCGGACGCGCTCACGCTCGCGCTCGACGAGGACCTCGATCCCGTCGAGCACTCGCTCCAGACCGAAGTCGAACTCGTGGTCGATGTCGTCCTCGTCGTCGAGCGCCCCCGACGCGATCGCGCGGTGCAGGGCCGGGAAATCGGCCTCGTCGGTGAGCTGCGCCAGCAGCGTGCCGTAGCCGGGCATCACCTGCTCGCCTCCGGACGCGGCGGCGAAATCCGCGGTCAGCGTCGCCTCGTTGCGGACGAAGCCGCTGACCAGCAGCACCGAGGAGAGCTTCTGATTCTCCGACAGCGGCGTGTCGGCCAGCGCCCGCAGCGCGTCGTCGAGCCAGGCGACGTTGTTGGGTCCCAGCGGCGGCGCGTCGATCGGGATCTTGAGCGCCCACGGGTGGCGCCGGTACGCGTCGCGCACGCCCACCGCCCACCGCGCCAGCCCGGCGCGCCAGTCCTCGCCCTCGCGCGGCCGCCGGCGGCGACCCCAGCGCGGCGTCGACCATCAGCGTCAGCAGCTCGCCCTTGGCCGCCACGTAGCGGTACAGCGACATCGTCCCCACTCCGAGCTCCCGCGCGACCCGGCTCATCGACAGCGCGTCGAGGCCCTCGTCGCCGGCGATCGCGATCGCGGCGTCGACGATCCGTTCGAGCGTCAGCCCGCGCTTGGGGCCGCGGGCGCCCGGGTCGCGCAGGCCCCACGCCAGCTCGATGCTGGACGGGATCGGGCGCGGCTGCGGCGCGCTCTCACCCTCGCCGGAATCGGCCTGCTGGTCGCTATCGGTGCTCATCTCCGCTGGTTCTCCTTGACAGATGCAGAAACTGCGTATACCTTACGCAAAAGCGCGTACGTCGTACGCAGTTTAGCTGTCAGCCATCGCTCGAGGAGACACATGTTCGACCAAATCGCAATCGAGGCAAGCCGCCTCAGAAAGTCCTACGGGAATCACGCGGTGCTCGACGGCATCGACCTCCGCGTTCCCCGCGGCAGCGTGTTCGCCCTGCTCGGGCCCAACGGCGCCGGCAAGACGACGACCGTGCGGATCCTGGCCACGCTGGTGGCACCGGACGGCGGGCGAGCGCTGGTCGCCGGCCACGACGTGATCGCCCAGCGCCGCGAGGTTCGCCACCGGATCAGCCTGACCGGGCAGTACGCCGCCGTCGACGAGCTCGCAGACGGGCCGCGAGAACCTGAAGATGATCGCGCGGCTGCTGCAGTTGCCGCGGAGCCGCAGGCCGACGCCCGCGCCGCCGAGTTGCTCGAGCGGTTCGACCTCGTCGACGCGGCCGACCGCCGGGTGGCCACGTATTCGGGCGGGATGCGCCGGCGGCTCGACCTGGCCGCGAGCCTGCTCGGGCAACCCGAGGTGCTGTTCCTCGACGAGCCGACCACCGGGCTGGATCCGCGCAGCCGGCAGGCCACGTGGCAGATCGTGGCACCGAGCTCGCGGCGTCGGGGATCACGGTGTTCCTGACCACCCAGTACCTCGAGGAGGCCGACTCGCTGGCCGACCGGATCGCGGTGCTCGACGGCGGCGCGATCGTCGCCGAGGGGACCGTCGCACGAGCTCAAGCAGCAGGTCGCCGGCCAGCGGCTCGACCTGCAGCTCGCAGACGCGGCCGCGTTCGAGAGCGTCAGCGAGCTTCTCGGCGACCGGGCCACGCACGTCGATCGTGAGCTGCTGTCGCTCGGCGTGGCCACCGACGGATCGGCGCCCGACGTCCGCCGGCTGCTCGACGAGCTCGACCCGGAGGGGTCGCGGGTCGCCCGCTTCGCGCTCGTGCAGGCCAGCCTCGACGACGTGTTCATGACCCTGACCGACCACCGACATCGAAACCGAAAGTGAGACCGCCGATGCCCGATAACGCCTACGCCATCGCGATGCCGGCTCGCCCGGCGCCGGCCGCCGGCCGGATCTGGACCGAGGCGCGGACGATGGTGAGCCGATCGCTGCGCCTGTCGCTGCGCAACGTCGACTCGCTGATGACCGCGTTCGTGCTGCCGATCCTGCTGATGCTGATGTTCGTGTACCTGTTCGGCGGCGCGATCCACACCGGCGGCCGCTACGTCGACTACGTCGTCCCCGGCGTGCTGCTGGTGTGCGTCGGATTCGGCGCCGCCACCACCGCGGTCAGCGTCGTCGCAGGACCTGACCACCGGGATCATCGACCGCTTCCGCTCGCTCGACGTGCGCGGCGAGACGCTGATCAACGGGCACGTCGTGGCCAGCGTGCTGCGCAACCTGCTGTCGTCGGCGCTGGTGTTCGCGGTCGCGCTGGCAATCGGCTTCCGGCCGCACGGGCGCGGCCGGCGACTGGCTGGCCGCGATCGGGATCCTCGCCCTGTACGTGCTCGCGCTGTCGTGGTTTGCGGCGGCGATCGGGATCGTCGTGCGCTCTCCGGAGGCCGCGCAGGGAATCACGTTCCTGGTCAGCTTCCTGCCGTACCCGAGCAGCGCGTTCGTGCCCGTGCACACGATGCCGTCGTGGCTGCAGGGCTTCGCTGCAAACCAGCCGGCCACCGCGGTGGCCGACTCGGTTCGGGCGCTGCTCAACGGCACTCGCGCCGGGCGCCAGCGCAGTGGCATGCGGTCGTCTGGAGCCTCGGGCTGATCGCGGTATCGGTGATGCTGGCGGGCGGGCTGTACCGCCGCCGCGCGGGCTAGCGCGGCGGACGGGCCGACGGACCGTCAGCTCGCGCGCATCGATACCGCGGACTGCGACAGCTCGACGATCCTGTGGCTGCGCGCCAGGCAGCGCGGGCAGTAGCGAATCGCCAGCCACGGGGCTCGCGGCTCGATCGTCAGGCCGCAACGCCGGCACTCCAGCTGCGAGCTCAAGGCCCGCGCGCTCGCCCTCCTGGCGGCCGCCGCGGCCTCGCGGTCACGTAGATCTGTGGTGGAATCGATCGCCGATCCCATCGGGCGCCCCTCCTTATCGTTCAGTTGCCGATGCCAAGCGTCGCTGATCGTCCTGATCCGGAGTATGGGTGCCAGCGTGTATCTCGTCGGAGTCGCCGGGTTGCAACCGCGGAGCCCCGGTCCCGACGGGGATCGCGCAGCCTCCCGGCGTGAGCCCGGAGGCTGGGGTCCTTGCGGACCTTGATCAGGCTCGCCACCGTGACCGTGGTCAGCACCACGATGATCACCGCCAGCGACAACCCCGTGGAGATCTCGGGGACCGCGTCGCTGTGCGTGTGGGCGAAGTGCAGCACGAGCTTGACGCCGATGAACCCGAGAATCAGCGCCAGGCCCGTCGACAGGTACACCAGCCGGTCGAGCAGCCCCGAGACCAGGAAGAACAGCGAGCGCAGACCGAGCAGTGCGAACGCGTTGGTGACGAACACGATGTAGGCGTGCTGGGTGACCCCGAACACCGCGGGGATCGAGTCCAGTGCGAACACGAAGTCGGTCC
Source organism: uncultured Solirubrobacterales bacterium (assembly GCA_963831845.1). Taxonomy (GTDB): domain Bacteria; phylum Actinomycetota; class Thermoleophilia; order Solirubrobacterales; family Solirubrobacteraceae; genus Palsa-465. Next base: position 84,787 of record CAWHRT010000024.1, read on the forward strand.
CGCCGATCGCCAGCAGCACCAGGAACAACGGCGTCGCCACTCGCCGGCCCGCGGCCCAGGTGACGATCTTGCCGCCGTCGTAGTCGCCCGACACGGGCACCACGCGACGGGCCGCGTTGACCAGCACGTTGTCCTGCACCGAGGGGTCCTGGTCGCGATGGCGGTACAGCTGCACGGCGGTCGCCACCAGCATCAGCCCGAAGACCAGGAACATGAACGAGAACGCGTCCAGCAAGGCCGCGCCGACCGCGATGAACGCCGCCCGCAGCACCAGCGCCACCACGATCCCGATCGTCAGCGCACGCGGCTGCTGCTCGGCGGGCACCGCGAACGCGCCCATGATGATCAGGAACACGAACAGGTTGTCGACCGACAGGCTCTTCTCGACGATGTAGCCGGCGAAATACTGGCCGCCGAGGTCCCATCCGGCGATCAGCCCGAACGCGACCCCGAACGCGATCGCCACCGCGACGTAGAAGACCGACCAGACGACCGCCTCGCGAAAGCCGACAGCGTGCGGGCGAAGGCCCGCCCGCAACAGGTCGAAGGTCAGCAGCCCGGCTATGAGCCCGAGCGTGGCCAGCCATCCCGCGGTAGTCACCTCGAGCATCGGATCTGTCCCCTGAGTCGGTCGACGTATCCGATTTGACCGCAAAACCCCCGTTCTGACAATGGGGGCGTCACCTCATGCGCCCACGACCCTCGCCGGGCCCGGCCGCCTCAGGCTGGGTCTTCGGAGCTGTACGGCGGGTCGTCGCCGCGGACGTCGCGGTAGCGCTGGTCGAACAGCTCCAGCACCTCGGTGACGTCGCTGGGCCCCCGCACGCTGTGGCTGACGCCGCTGGACTCGGGGGTCGTGTCGGCCGGCTCGGCCTCGCCGTGCTCGATCAGCTCCTCGCGCTCGTCCTCGAGAAACGGCAGCTCCGCGACGCCGCGGTCGGGGTAGAGGACCCCGAGCTCGACGCGCTCGTACATGACGAGTGCGGCGCCGTCGTCGCGGCGTCCGATGCGGACGCCCGGCCACGTGCTGAGCTCGTTGGCGACCTCGTCGATGAATGCGCTGACGTCCGGCACGACTCGATCGTATCTGGTGTCGGTGGTGGCTCGTCGCGACCGCCGCGCCGGACCACTAGGCCTTGTGGACCTTGATGTCGATCGAGTTGGTGTGCACCACACAGCCGCTGGGCGGCGTGCCGTCGGCGGGGAACGCCTCGGCCAGGGCGTTGGCGATCAGGTGGGCGCGGGCCGCGTAGCCGTCGGAGTAGTAGTGGATCCCGTCGGGGATGAACCAGCTGTCCTTCGCCACCGACGCCCAGTCGTACACGTGCATGTTCGGATGGGTCGGGCAGGCGTCGTACAGCGCGTCGTTCCACTTGTCCATGTCGGACTCCGAGTAGGGGCCGTTGGACAGCAGCGACTTGGCGTTGACCCACAGGACCGGCTGGTTGCCGATCACCGACATCATCTCCTTGACGCGCTCGTTGAGGCTGACCGAGGAGCCCACGTACACGTCGGCGGTGTCGTTGGTGCCGAGCGCGATCACCCAGCAGCCCTTGTATCCGCTCTGAACAAGCTCCTGAGCGACCTTCTGGGCATTCAGCCCGCCCGGCAGCGTCTCCACGATCGAGGTGGCGCCGGTGATCTCCATGTGCTGCGTGGTCGCCCCGACGCGGGCGTACTGCGCCGGAATCCGCTGCTTGGGATCGGGCAGGTAGTCGGCGGAGATCAGGCCCTCCGAGGTCGAGTCGCCGATGTGCACGACTGACTTGCAGGAGGTCCGAAGCGGCCGCTTATGCGGTGGATCGGAGCCGGACCCCTTCCCGTTCCCGCGGGCGTGCTGACCACCGCCGCCGCTGCCGGACCCGCCACCGCCCGAGCCGCCACCACCGGAGCGGCCACCGCTCGACGCCGCCGGAGCCGCCCGAGCCGACCGCTCCCGCGTTCGCGCTGAGGTCAGTCGATCCGCCCGACCCCGAGCTCGAGATCGCCGGCGGCCTGACGCCCGCGAGCGCGAGCGACGTCAGCACCAGCAGCACGACCGCTGCGACGAGCGACGTGCGCACCGCCCGGGGAAGCATCCGGGGCTGCCATCTGACCGTGCGTGCCTGCGCCCACAACCGGCCGAGCGCGCCGTGGCGGATCGGCTCCTCGACGTAGCGCCACGACAGCGCTGCGATCACGAACGTGGCCGCCACCTGGAGCAACGCCCGCAGCAAGTTCGTGGTGTGCGCGGTCGCCGGCGTGGTCAGCACGATGATCGGCTCGTGCCACAGATAGATCCCGTACGAGCGCACGCCGATCCAGCGCAGCGGCGCCCACCCGAGCGCCAGCCCGACGCGGCTGGCCGGATGCGCGCACGATGCGACCAGCAGTACGGTCCCCAGCGACAGCAGCACGATCCCGCCGTGGTAGAGGAACGGCGAGTACTGGTTGGTGTGCCGCACGAGCAGGAACACCGTCAGCAGACCGACGATCCCAGCGGCGTCGAGGATCGTGCGAGCCCGGGGCACGATGTTCTTGGTCAGCCCGCGGCTGGGCCACACCATCGCCAGCGCGGCGCCGAACAGCAGGCCGAAGGCGCGGGTGTCGGTGCCGTCGTAGATCCGGGTGGCATCGAAACTCGGGTGATAGAGGACCACCATCTCGATCGCCGAGGCCGCCGCCAGGACCAGCGTCACGCCGGCCAGCCGCGGGCGGATCTTGACCTTCATCGGCCGTCGTCGCTCGGGCACGAACTTCAGGCCGAGCAGCAGCAGCCACGGCCAGATCAGATAGAACTGCTCCTCGACCGCCAGCGACCACAGGTGGCTGAGCGGCGAGGGCGGCGCGAACCTCGCGAAGTACGACATGTTCTGCGAGATCTGCCACCAGTTGTTGATGTAGAGGACCGCCGACCACACGCCGCCCCGGAGGTCGGTCAGCCGCGATCGGTCCGCGACCGCCACCCACAGGCTGACCACGATCAGCATCACGAACAGCGCCGGCAGCAGCCGCCGGGCCCGCCGGATCCAGAAGTCACCGAGCTTCAGCCGGTGCTCGTCCCACTGGCCCAGCAGCAGGTCGGTGATCAGGTAGCCGCTCAGCGTGAAGAACATGCCCACGCCGAGCAGGCCTCCGGAGGCCCACCCGAAGTCCAGGTGGTAGGCGATCACCGCCAGCACCGCGAGCGCCCGGATGCCATCCAGGCCGGGCATGTACCGCCCGGAGCGATTTGCTGGCTCAGGCAAGGTGCGCGGTCCGCGTTATCGACAGCTTCGTCATCATCGGGCCCCGCCCAAGCATCCCGGCACGACGATCAGGTCAGAACTGGCGCAACCATCGGCGGGAACGGATCTAGGGGCCGATGGAACCGAACCAACCCGGCTGCACGCCCGGGAGGGTACACGGCATGCCGGAAGGCGATATCGCCCGCAGGCGTTGTTACGTCTACCTCCGACCGCGTGTTCATCGCCCTGCTGTTTCGCGGCCGGCGGGCGGGAACCTTCCGCCTTGCGCCCCAGTGGTCAGCCGGGGGGCGGAAGGTTCCCGCGCCGAGGTCAGCCGGTCGCGGCCGCGGTGGCGACCTGACCGGCGTCGGGGGCGATGCGCGGCGAGGCGAGCGCGACGATCAGGTTGATGGCGGCGATCGCGGCCGCGATCACGATCCCGCGCTGGAAGCCGGCGGTGAGCGCGTGGGCCTGGCTGGCGCCGCTCGCGAGCAGGTGCGTGACGCGCGAGTCGGCGATCGTGGTGATCACGGCGAGGCCGAGCGCGCCGCCCACCTGGTAGCAGGCGGTGACCACTCCCGACGCCGCTCCGGCGTCGTGCTCGCGCACCTCGGCGACCGCGGCGATCTGCGCGGGGACGCCGATCGAGATGATCCCGGCGCCGAACAGGATGAACCCGGGCAGCAGCGAGCTTGCGTAGGCGCTGGTCGCGCCCGCCTGCGAGAGCAGCACCAGGCCCGCCAGGCTGAGCACCGCGCCGGCGACCTGGGCCACGCGGGTCCCGATCCTGGTGACCAGCTCCGAGACGGTCACCGCCGCCAGAATCGCCGCGACGCCCATCGGCAGCAGCTGCACGCCGGTGAGCAGCGCCGAGTCGCCCCGGACCTGCTGCAGGTAGATCGCGGTCAGGAAGAACATCGCCAGGAAGCCGGCGCCGTTGAGGGCGAGCGCGACGCTCGCGACCCGCAGCCCCCGCGCGCGGAACAGTCGCGGCGGCACCAGCGGGTCAGACGCCCGCAGCTCGGTGACGACGAAGCCGGCCAGCAGCACCGTGGCGACGGCGAGGCAGGCGATGACCTCGACCGAGCCCCAGCCGACGACCTGCGTGCGGACGATGCCGTACACGAGCGACAGCATCCCGCCGGTGCCGAGCACCGCACCGGGGAGGTCGAAGCCGCGCCGCCCGTCTCGCTGGATGCGGCTCTCCGGGACCAGCATCTGGGTGGCGAGCACGAGCGCCACCCCGATCGGGACGTTGACGAAGAACACCCACTCCCAGCCCAGCGCGTCGACCAGCACGCCGCCGGCCACCACGCCCAGGGTGCCGCCAAGACCGGCGAGCGCGCCCCAGATCCCGAGCGCGATGTTGCGTTCGCGGCCGTGAGGGAAGGTGACGGTCAGCAGCGACAGAGCCGCCGGCGACAGCAACGCGCCACCGAGCCCCTGGGCCGCCCGCGCGGCGATCATCATCCCCGGTGAGGTGGCCAGCCCGGCGACCAGCGACGCCAGCGTGAACAGCCCGAGTCCGGCGGAGAACACCGCCCTGCGCCCGAGCAGATCCGCGGCGCGCCCGCCCAGCAGCAGGAAGCCGCCGAACAGCAGCGTGTAGGCGCTGACGACCCACTGCAGACCATCGGCCGAGAAGCCGAGGGACGCCTGGATGTGGGGCAGCGCGACGTTGACGATCGTCAGGTCGAGAACCACCATGAACTGCGCGGTCGCCAGCAATGTGAGAGTTAGCCATCGTCTGTCGCGCATGCTTCCTCCTCAGAATCGTTCTACTGCAGAATCATTAGTTTGCGAAATGTAGCACGCCGCGGCTATGATTCAAGTCATGAACGATTCAGCTGCTGAAATTGCGGTCGCGGACACGGCCACGAACGCGTGCTTCGAGCTCACGGCGAATCCGATTCCCCGCGGGGTGCAGGAGCGGATGGCGCTGCTGCTGACGCGGATCGGCGCTGTGCTGACCGAAGTGGCCGACGACCGGCTGGCGCCCGCCGGGCTCGGCGGGCGCGACTACGGGATCCTGGCGATCCTGGCCACCGACGGCCCGGAGTCCCAGTACGAGCTGGCCGGGATGCTCGGCAAGGCGCCGGGGATGGTCGTGGGGGCGATCGACAAGCTCGAGGACGCGGGCCTGGTCGAGCGCACGCGCGATCCGGCCGACCGTCGGCGTTCGCGCGTCACCGTGACCGCTGCCGGTACCGAGGCGCTCGCGCGCGCCGACGAGGTGGCCGAGCGGACGCTCGCGGACATCTTCCAGAACCTCGACCAGCGCGAGCTCGGTCAGCTTCGCGAGCTGCTCGCCAAGGGGGTCGCGCCGCACGCCTGAGCGTGGGCGCGACCCGCTTGCGACGCTGCCGTCAGGACCGTTCGTCGAGCCACTGCTCGAACGTGGGGCCGGCGAGCTTGGCGTCCGGTCCCGGGAGCAGTGCACCCGACTGGTAGACCTGCATGTCGGGGTCGTCGGAGTCGGCGTCCATCTCTCGGACCGTGATCCCGGCGCCGTTGCGGGAGGCGAGCAGCTTTGCCGTCTCCACCAGGCGCTCCTCGCGAGGCCCGGCGATCTCGGAGATCGCCGCCCCATTGGATCCCGTGGCCAGCTCGACGAGCTCCTCGGCGACGGTCCGCGCGGCGACGAGCTGGGTGCGCATCGGCGGCACGTAGCTCACGTCGCCCTGCGTTCCCCACTGCATCAGCTGCTCGACGAACTCGTGGAACTGCGCCGCGCGGAGGATCCGGGCCGGGACCGGCCCCGACTCGTTCGCGCGCTCGTGGGCGACCTTGGCGGCGCCGTACCCACCGGTGAAGCGATCGGCCCCGATGATCGAGACGACCACGATCCGCTCGACGCCCGCGCGCTCGCCTGCCTGCTGGAGGTTGTGGGCGGCGGTGGTGAAGAACTCGGTCGCCGCCTGCTCCTCTGGAGAGGGACCGGTCGCGGCGTCGATGATCGCGTCGACGCCATCGAGCGCCTGGTCGAGGCCCTCGCCGGTGATCACGTCGACGCCGGCCGAGCGGGAGATCGCGACGACGTCGTGCCCGCGTTCGCTCAGCACGTCGACGATCTGGCGGCCGACCCGTCCGGTGGCTCCTGCGACTGCGATTCTGCTGTTGGCTTGCATGGTTGGCTCCTCGGGGAATTGCGTGTTAACCCGATGACACGGCGGGTGGAGCGGATGTGACGGACGCGCTCGAGACCGAGTTCGCGCTCGCGTCGGCCGCGCGACGGAGGACGTCGGCCGCCAGCAGCGCGCTGTCGACCATCCGGTCGGTCTCGGTCACCAGCGGCGCCGTCGGGCCGGCCGCGCGCGACAGCCGCTGGTGGGCCTGACGGAGGCGCCGCCGGCTCGGCCGGTGCTCCGAGCGGCCGCCGCGAGCTCGAGCATCGTCCGGTCGAGCTCGCGCGAGCATCTGCGCCTCCGGCGCGGCGCCCTGCGGCGTGTCGGACGTCGGCTTCGAGCGCCACCGCGCCGTCCGCCAGCGCCGCATGTTGGCGAGCACCCCGCCGCCGCACTGGTGCCAAACCCGCCTCCGCCACGCTCTGGCTCCGACAGCGCGCGGTGCACCGCGGCCTCGATGTTCGTCCGCGTCACGCGCGCGCCCGCGCGCGTGAGTTCGACCGTCCGGCGACGGGCCGGGGTCGGATCAAGCCACCAGGCGAGCACCGCATCGACATACCGGCGGTTATCGTCGATGCCTTCGGCGATCGTCGACGCCAGCGTGGCCCGTTCCCACGTCGGCCACAGCGCATAGAAGGCCAGCGCCAGCGACGCGCCGAGCGCGGTGTCGATCAGACGGTCGGCGGCGACTGCCGAGCGGTCGAACGCCACCGCGCCGTGGAGGATGCGCCGAATCGACGCGCCCGTCCCGGCCTCGCCGTTGGGGCCCCTGGCCGCCATCGACCGATATGTTCGCGGCTCCGGCGGCCGCGACGCTCAGTCGCGCAGCGTCCGCGGGAGCCCGAACAGCGGCAGGATCCCGGTGTCCCCAAAGCGGGTGAGCGCCGCGATCCGGTCGCCTTCGAGCGTCAGCACGATTACGCCGAAGTAGCGGCCGATCGGCGCGTGCGGGTCGTCGATGTAGTGGCCGAACGCCGGCTGCGTGTTCGCTCGCGTCGGAATCAGCCGCGCTCGACGTCCGGTGTGGGTGCCGAACCTGTCGGCTAGGAACGCGGCGATCGCCTCATGGCCCTGGTACTCCATCGGCTGCGGCGGCATCGTCAGCAGCGCGTCGTCGGTCAGCAGCCCGACCAGTCCGTCGACGTCGCCGTCCTCGAACGCCTCAGCGAAGCGCGAGAGCAACTCGCGTTCGCGCCGCGAGCGCGGGAGCGGCGCGCGTTCGCGGGCTGCGGGCATCCGCGCGTCGTGGGTGGCTCGCGCCCGCTGCAGCGCGCTGTTGACCGAGGCCTCGCTGATGTCGAGCATCCCGGCCACCTCGGCGGCGCGGAATCCGAGCACGTCGCGCAGGACCAGCACCGCGCGCTGGCGCGGGGGCAGATGCTGCAGTCCGGCGACGAACGCCAGCGCCACGGCCTCCTTGGTCTCGTAGCGGGCGTCGGGCCCGGGCGCGATGTCGGCGACGCCCTCGAGCAGAGAGTCCGGGTAGGGCTCGAGCCACAGCCACTCCCCCACTCGCGTGGGTGGCGGCAGGTCGCGGCGAGCGCCCACAGCGTGGCGCTCGGTGTCGCGCAGCGCGTTCAGGCAGCGATTCGTCGCGATCCGGTACAGCCAGGCGCGCAGCGACGAGCGCCCCTCGAACTGGTCAAGCCCTCTCCATGCGGCCAACAGGGTCTCCTGAAGCAGGTCCTCGGCGTCCTGAATGGAGCCGAGGATCCGGTAGCAGTGCAGTTGCAGCTCGCGCCGGTAGGGATCGGTCAGCTCGCGGAAGGCGGCCTCGTCCCCGGCGCGGGCGCGGGCGATCGTGCTGGCGGGTGAGACCCACTTATCCGTCATGTGGCATTGGGACACCGGTCCGGGGCAAAACTCATCGGCCAATTGTCTCTGGCGGCCGTGTCTGAACACCCATCTGGTCTCTCACACACGCGGAGGAGCGATGACTCAAAGACAGAAATGGGTGATGGTGTTGACGTCGATCGCGTCGCTGATGGTGGCGCTCGACGTGACGGTCGTGTCGACCGCGCTGAGCTCGATCCGGCTGCACCTGCACGCGACCGCCGACCAGCTCGAATGGACGGTCAACGCGTACGGGCTGAGTTTCGCGGTGCTGCTGATGACGGGCGCCGCGCTCGGGGATCGGTTCGGCCGCCGGCGACTGTTCGTCGCCGGGATGGCGCTGTTCGTGGCGGCGTCGGCGGCGTGCGCGCTGTCGACGACGATCGGCGCGCTGATCGCGGCGCGCGCGGTCCAGGGCGCCGGCGCGGCGGTGATCGCACCGGTCTCGCTTGCACTGCTGAGCGCGGCGTTCCCGCCCGAGCGCCGCGGCTGGGCGCTGGGGATCTTCGGCGGGATCACCGGGCTCGCGGTGATCGCCGGTCCCGTGGTCGGCGGCGGCGTGACCCAGGGTCTGGACTGGCAGTGGATCTTCTGGCTCAACGTCCCCATCGGGCTGTGCGCGATCCCGTTGGTGCTCACCAAGATGAACGAGAGCCACGGGCCGCGGGCGGCGCTCGACGCGCCGGGCCTGGGACTGATCACGGTCGCCGCGCTGGGGATCGTGTGGGGTCTGGTCCGCGGCAACGACGCCGGCTGGGGCAGCATCGAGGTCGTCGGGGCGCTGGCGGCGGGCGTGCTGTCGACGGTCCTGCTCGTGCTCTGGGAGCTGCGGGCGCGAGCGCCGATGCTGCCGATGCGGCTGTTCCGCGCGCCCGCGTTCGCAGGTGGCAACGCCGCGTCGCTGCTGATGTTCGGGGCGCTGTTCAGCGCCGTGTTCTTCATGGCGCAGTTCCTGCAGACCACGCTCGGGCAGTCCCCGCTGCACGCCGGGCTGTCGTTGATCCCGTGGACCGGGACGGTGTTCATCGTGGCGCCGATCGCGGGGTCGATGGTCGAACGCGTGGGCGAGCGCCCGCTGGTCGTGGGCGGCCTGCTGATGCAGGCGATCGGCCTGGGCTGGGTGGCGCTGGTGGCGCGCACCGACGTGCCCTACGCGGAGATGATCCCGCCGCTGATCGTCGCCGGCGTGGGGATCTCGACCGCGCTTCCCGCGGCTCAGAACGCGGTGGTCAGCTCGGTTGCGCCGAGCGAGATCGGCAAGGCCTCGGGCACGTTCAGCATGATGCGCCAGCTCGGCGGGGCGTTCGGACTGGCGATCGGGGTCGCGGTGTTCACCGGCGCCGGGAGCTACGCGTCGCCGGACGCGTTCACCGACGGGTTCGGCCCGGCGCTCGCGGTGGCGGCGTCGCTGTCGCTGGCGGGCGCAGTGGCCGGGCTGTCGCTGCGCCGAGGTCGCGTGGCCGAAGGGGCGGCGATCGCCGAGGTCGGCTGAGGACCGCCAGGCGCGGGGGCGGCCGGCGGAGTTCCGTGATGAAAAAGTGGTCATATGCACACCTTTTTCATCACGGAGCCCGCCCCGGCGACACCGGCGTGAGCGTGCCGAAGTGTCCGACCTGCTAGAGAACAGTCGGACAGTACGAACCGTGGACCCCCGAGGTGAGCTTCCTTTGTCGTCCATCGAACCGAGCCAGACGTCGGCGCACATGACTCCTCGGGCGAAGAACATCGCCCTGCTCCTGCTGGCGATGACGCAGTTCGTGATCGTGATCGACGCGTCGATCGTCAACGTCGCGCTGCCCTCGATCGGCACCGCCCTGCACTTCTCGCGCGACAACCTCTCGTGGGTCGTCAACGCCTACACGCTGACGTTCGGCGGCTTCCTGCTGCTCGGCGGGCGCATGGCGGACCTGCTGGGGCGGCGCCGGATGTTCATGCTCGGGCTCATCGTGTTCTCGCTCGCCTCGTTCGCGGGCGGCATCGCCCAGTCCGAGGCGTGGCTGATCGCCGCCCGCGGGGTCCAGGGACTCGGCGCGGCGATCGTCTCTCCCGCGGCGCTGTCGATCATCACCACCACGTTCGCCGACGGTCCCGAGCGCAACCGCGCACTGGGCATCTGGGGCGCGGTGGCCGGGGCGGGCGGGGCTGCCGGGGTGTTGCTCGGCGGGATCCTGACCAGCGGCCTGAGCTGGCGCTGGGTGCTGTTCGTCAACGTCCCGATCGGCCTGGCCGCCGCCGCGGCGGCGCCGCGGGTGCTGCTCGAGAGTCGCTCCGATGACGCCGGCAAGTCGTTCGACATTCCGGGCGCGGTGACGGTCACCGCGGGCCTGGCGCTGCTCGTGTACGCGGTCGTCGAGGCGGTCAACGACGGCTGGGGCTCGACCGTCACGATCCTGCGACTGGCCGGCGCGGCCGTGTTGCTGGTCGCGTTCGTGCTGATCGAGATGCGCTCGAAGGATCCGCTGATGCCGTTCTCGATCTTCCGGCTGCGGACGCTGCGGGGGGCCAACATCGTCGGGCTGCTGATCGGGATGTCGCTGTTCTCGATGTTCTTCTTCATCTCGCTGTACCTGCAGGAGGTGCTCGGGTTCTCGCCGATCAAGACGGGGATCTCCTACCTCCCGCTCGCCGTCGGGATCATCATCTCCGCGGGCCTGGTCTCACAGATCGTCAACCGGCTCGGCTTCAAGACGCCGCTGATCGCCGGCCTGATCATGATCGCCGGCGCCTTGTACTGGTTCTCGAAGGTCCGCGCGCCGGGCGGCTCCTACGCGGCCGACGTGCTCGGACCGTCGATCCTGGCGGCGGTCGGCCTCGGGTTCGCGTTCGTGCCCGTGACGATCGCCGCCGTGACGGGCACCGAGCCGCGCGAGGCGGGGCTCGCGTCGGGGCTGATCAACACCTCCCAGCAGGTCGGCGGCGCACTCGGCCTGGCGATCCTGGCCACGGTGGCCAACAGCCGCACCCAGGACGTGATCGCGTCGGGCGTCCACAGCACGACGATCGCGCTGACCGACGGGTTTCAGCGGGCGTTCCTGGTCGGGTCGGGCTTCGCGGTGCTCGGAGCGATCCTGGCGGCGGTCCTGATCTCCTCCAAGGACAGCCGCGAGCACGTCGTCCGCACAGCCGCGGCCGACAACGCGACGGCCCCGGCGACGACCAGCTAGTTACGCACTGGGATTGCGTTCGACCGGGCCGGCGTCGTCTTCGATGGGCTCGAACTCGGTGACCCGGGCGCCCACGTCGTCGAGCAGGTCCTCGGTCTCACCGCTGCCGACCGCCACCTGCGCGCGGGCCTCGGCCTCGAGCAGCCCCCGCTGCTCCTCGGCGACCTTGGCCTCATGGGCGACGTCGATGTTGCGGCTGATCAGGTAGTAGACGATCGCCGCCACCGGGAAGCCGATGAACGGTGAGATGTCGCCGCCGTCGAGCGAGTGGGCGACCGGGCCCTCGTAGATCGTGGTGCTGAAGAACGGGATCATCACCGCGAACCCGAGCAGGTAGGAGACCAGCCCGCGCCACGACCACGCCCCGTACATGCCGTGGGGCTTGAACAGCTCCCGGATCGCGTAGTTCCCCTTGCGCACGAAGAAGAAGTCGATCAGGTTGACGGCCGTCCACGGGATCATGAAGTAGAGGACGATCAGCAGGAAGTTGTTGAAGTTCGTGAGGAAGTTGGACGGCAGCAGCAGCGCCAGCCCCGTTCCCACGATCGTGATGAACAGCACGCTGATCCAGCGCGCCGTGAACGTCGGGCGGACCCGCTTGATCGTGTCGACCGTGGTCAGCGACGACAGCGCGCCGCTGTACATGTTCATCGCGGTGACCGCGACCAGGCCCGGGATCGAGCACACCAGCAGGATCGGCCCGAACCCGTGGAACAGCTTCTGGGCGGTGTCGTGGACCGCCGCAACCGGCTCCAGCGTGGGGTTCGGCGCCAGGATGAACGCGCCCAGCAGCATCATCAGCGCGCCCAAGGCAGAGCCGCCGTAGGTCCACCAGAACACGGTGCTGGTGGGGGTGTCCTCCGGGAGATAGCGGGAGTACTCAGAGACGTACGGCGCCCACGTCAGCTGGTAGCTGACCACCGCCCCGAACTGGATCAGGAACGCGCCGAGGTGAAACGCGCCGAAGTCCCAGGATCCGTGCGGCAGCGAGGTGTTGAACAGCGCCACCAGCGTGAAGATCGCGTACATGAGGATGAACAACCACGTGGCGTAGCGCAGCCCGACGTGGATGAAGTGGTAGCCGATCAGGGTCAGCCCCAGCGACAGGATCACCACCGGCATGAACGCCCAGAACGTCGGGATCCCCGGGAACAACGACTTCATCACGTCGCCACCGAGGATCGTGTTGAACACGTTGAAGCCGATGAACAGCATCACCGCCACGACGACCGGCAGCAGCGCCCCGAAGTAACCGAACTGGGCGCGCGACTGGATCATCTGCGGCAGCCCGAGCTTCGGTCCCTGGGCCGAGTGGAACGCCATGAACAGCGTCCCGATCAGCACGCCACCGATGATCGCGATCGCCGCCCACAGGAAGTTCAAGCCCAGCGAGACGCCGATCAGGCCGACCGCGAGCGTCGACAGCTGCGCGTTTCCCTGAAACCACACCGGGCCGAGATGCCAGGGCTTTCCGTGGCGCTCGGTGACGGGCACGTAGTCGATCGAGCGGATCTCGACCCTGCCCTCGGTTCCTTCTCTGGGCGACTGAGTCGTCGTCGTGGTCATTCCCTCTCCCGTTATGCGTGGCTACGACAAGATTGCCGAGTATGCGTTGTATACAAGACGGTCAATGCGTTTGCAACCGGCTCGCGGGGCCTCGCCCGGCCCCGTCGAAGATGCTGAGCGGAATCGTGAAGCCGACGTTCCACATGCCGCCGTCGACCACTTCCAGCAGCTTGAGATCGCCGGCGAGGCTACAGGTGACGTAGGCGTCCTCGCGCGTCAACCCGTGCTCGGACACCAGCCAGGCGATCGTCTCACGGACCGCTTTGCGCGCGCCCTCCATCAGGTCCGGGCCGATGCCCATCGTCCCGTGGTGTCCGCCGGCGTCGACCAGCGGCGTCAGCGCGCCCGGCGTGCGGAACCGCGGCGACCCGATCGTCCGCTGCTCGACGGTGAAGCGCAGCCGGGCGTGCATGTCGCACTCGAGTGCGGCCAGACACACCTCGCCGTCGCCCTGAGCGCCGTGCGGATCTCCGCAGGAGAACAACGCTCCCTCGCACCACACGGGCAGCCACACGGTCGCGCCCGCGACCAGGTGCCGCGTGTCCATGTTGCCGCCGCCCTCGTGCGGCGGAAACGACGGCAGCGGCCCGGGGCGGTCGGGCTGGTTGCCCATCGTCCCCAGGAACGGCGACAGCGGGATCGTCACCTGCGGGCAGACGGCGACGCTCGAGCCGTTGCGCAGGTCGAACGTGCGCACGAACGGGTCCGGGAAGTCGCTCGGCAGCAGCCCGAGATCGGGCTCGATCCCGCACCAACCCCACTCCCCGGGCGTCAACGACACGATGTCGACTCGCAGCGTGTCGCCCGGCGACGCCCCGTCGACGAAGATCGGCCCCAGCAGCCGGTAGATCGTGTCGAAGTCAAACGTCGTCTGGTCGTAGCTATCGCCCTCGTAGATCTGGTCCGCTCCCGCCATCTGCAGGCCTAGCTCGACGACGTCACCCGAGGCGATCGACAGCGTCGGCTCGCGAGCCCGATCCCAGTTGTGGTGAAAGCGGGTCGGGTCTATGCGGTGCTCCATCCGGCGCTCCTTTCCGTGCTCGCGATCCAGCTGCGGTCCAGCTCCGACAGCGACCGCGCTCCCGACAGCACCATCGCCAGCGAGAGCTCGTCGACGAGGATGCTCATCGCCCGCCGAGCCCCCGCCGCCCCGCCGGCGGCCAGCCCGTAGACCAGCGCGCGGGCGGTCAGGCAGGCACGCGCGCCGAGCGCGACCGCCTTGATGATGTCGACGCCGCGGCGGATGCCGCCGTCCATGTAGACCTCGAGCTCGGAGCCGGCGGCGTCGGCGATCGCCGGCAGCACGCTGATCGTCGACGGCGCCTGATCGAGCTGGCGACCGCCGTGGTTGGAGACGATCACGCCGGCGATCCCCATCCGCGCCGCCTGGACCGCGTCCTCGGCGCGCAGCACGCCCTTGAGCACGACCGGGCCCGCCCACTGCTCCTGGACCCAGGCGACGTCGGTCCAGCTCAGCGCCGGATCGAACTGGCTGTTGATCATCGCGGCCAGGCTCGTGGGCGAGTCGGTGGCACCCCCGCATTGAGCGCGGTCTGCGACAGCACCCGCGGATGCCGGAGGAAGTCCGCGCTCCACCGCGGGCGCCGCAGACCCTCGGCGATCGAGCGCGCGGTCACGCGCGGGGGCACCGAGAAGCCGTTGCGGCGATCGCGCTCGCGCTGCCCGGCGCGGGCCACGTCGACGGTCACCACCAGCGCGCCGTAGCCGCTGCTGCGCGCCCGCTCGATCAGCGACCGGCTGACGCCGCGGTCGGGGCTGACGTAGATCTGAAACCAGCGCGGTCCGGGGCACAGGCGCGCGAGCTCGTCGATCCCCCGCGAGCCGGCCGAGGACAGCACGTACAGCCCGCCCGCGGCCTGGACCGCGCGCGCCACCGCGACCTCACCCTGGTGGTGGACCATCCCGGTGAGTCCGGTGGGAGCGCCGAGCAGCGGCACCGCGAGCCGCTCGCCCAGCACGGTCGTCGACAGGTCGAGCTCGGGTCCTCCGACGAGCACCCGCGGGACGACCGACAGCGAGCGCAGATCGGACCGGTTGCGGGCGGCGGTGAGCTCGTCACCGGCCGCGCCGTCGACGTAGTCGAACACGGCTCGCGGCACCCGGCGGGCGGCGAGCTCGCGCAGGTCCTCGATGTTCACGCAGCGCTCCGCGGCGCCGTCGGCCGACACGCGCCGGCGGACGTTCGATGGCAGCGCCGCCAGATCGCCGCGCAGCTGGCGCCCCAGCATCCCGCCAAAGCCCCCTCGGCTCATGTCGCGCTGACCGCCGAGCCGCGAACGTCGGCGCCGTGAGCCAGGCGCGATACCAACGTGGCCGCGACGCTCGCGGTCTCGGCCACGGCGGCGGCGTCGACGAGCTCGCGGACGTCGCCGCGGGAGTGGTAGTACGGGTAATCGGGCCGCCAGATCAGGCACGACGGCACGCCCGCGTCTCCGAACGGAGCGTGGTCGCTGAACGTGCTGCGGACGTTCATCACCCGGTCAGGGATCCAGCCCAGCTCGCGCGCGGTCTCCTCGGCCATCCGGGCGATCGCGGCGTCGGCCGACCAGATCTCGCGCTCGGCCGGATAGGCGCTCGCCAGCCCGTCGAGGTTGACCATCGCCGCCGCGGCGCCGAGCTCGTCCGCGTGGGCGTGCGCGTAAGCGGTCGCGCCCCACACTCCGATCTCCTCGCACGCCGACGCGATCAGCACGATCCGGCGGCGGGCCCCGGCGCCCGCCAGCGCGCGGGCGCATTCGAGCAGGCCGGCCAGCCCGGTGCCGTTGTCGTACACGCACGGTCCCTCCGCCTGGCTGTCGTAGTGGGCGGACACGATCACGTGCTCGTCGCCGTCGCCGGTCCCCGGGATCTCTGCGACCACGTTGTGGGCCAGGCCCTCGGCGTACGCGCCGTCGTGCGAGAGACTGATCGTGACCGGGCCGCCGCAGGTCATCGCCGACAGCAGCGCGCGGCCGGCGGCGTTCCCGATCGTGACCCCGGTGTAGGGCTGCGGACGGCCGGGCCACGGTGGCTGCAGCGGCGGCGGATACAGCGCCCCGGTGAAGTGGCCGACGATCGGGTCGGGGGTCTCGCAGATGTGGACGAACCCGGCGATCCCCCGCCGCGCCAGCTCGTCGCAGAGGTCGAACGGGAAGATCGCGTGAGCGAGCACGATCCGGCCCGCGAGGTCGACCCCGGCGCGATCGATGCGCGCGAAGTCGTCGTCCCCGGCGGCCCCCAGGTAGACCGCCTCACCGGTCACCGCCTCGCCCGAGGTGTATTGCAACGGGTGGCACTCGAGCTCGAGCTGTTGCTCGTGGCCCTCGACGATGCAGCTGGCCTCGGCGCGCTCGAACCCGAGGTAGTGAAACGGCTCGAGGCGAAGCTCGGCTACATCGAGCTCCCCGAAGCGCTCGAGCAGGTAGTCGCGACACGCGATCTCCCCGGGGCTTCCGGCGAACCGGTTGCCGATCGCAGCGATGTCGTCGAGCGTGCCGGCGATCCGGCCGGAATCGAGCAACACGGATCCGTCGTTCATCTGGCCTCCTTACCTGGGGACGCGGGTTCGTCAAGCAGCGGCGGCGTCGTGGGGTCGATCGCGACGTCGAGCACGAACGGCCCGTCGGACCCGAGCGCCCGCGCGAGCGCGTCGCGCAACTGTGCGGGATCCTCGACCCGCGCCGCCTCGCACCCGAGCGACGCGGCCAGCGACACGAAGTCGATGCCGGGGAGCTCGAAGCTCGGCAGGTCTCGGAGCCCGCCAAACTGGGCGGCGGACTCGAGGATCGCGTAGCGGGCGTTGTTGACGATCACGAACGCGACCGGAGTCCGGAGCTGGACCGCGCTCCACACCGCCTGCGGCGCGTACAGCGCCGAGCCGTCGCCGATCAGGCACACCACCGGTCGCGAGCGGTCGGCGAGCTTGATCCCGACCGCCGCCGGCATCGCAAACCCGAGGCCGCCGCTGGCGGTGGCATAGAAACCCCCGGGCCGCCGGATCGGGACGTGCCGGCGAAAGTCGATCCGGTTGGACGGCGACTCCTCGACGATCACGGCGTCGTCCGCGACCAGCTCGCCCAGGGTCGCCATCAGCAACGCCGGGCTGATCGGCTCTCCCGACCCGGGGGTGGGCGGCAGGGGCGCGGCCGGTCGGGTGCGGCCCGCCCACGGCTCGCGGTCCGGCAGCAGCTGGAGCAGCTCGTCGACGACGCCCGCGGTGTCAGCGACCACGCTCAGCGCGGTCGGGGCGCGGGCGGCCTCGTCGGGATCGTCGGTCACCTGGATCAGCTCGGGCATCGACGGGCCGCCCGGCTGATAGGGCAGGAACGCGAACACCGGCGCGCCCAGCACCAGCGCCAGATCGTGGCCGGCGAGCTGGGCGGCCGCCGCGGCGTGTCCGGGCGCCAGGTGGCCGGCGAACAGGGCATGGTCCTCGGGGAAGCCGGCGCGGGGGCTCTGCGGGGCCGCCCACACGGGCGCCCGCAGCCGCTGCGCGAGCTGCACGGTTGCCTCCCAGGCGCCGTCGCGGTCGACCCCGGCTCCGACCACGATCGCCGGCGCGGCCGCCCGCCTCACCCGCTCGGAGATCTGGTTGACCGCCGGCCGCGCGACGCCGCCACCGAAGCGGAACTCGCCGACCAGGACCGGCTCCGCCACCGCGTTCCAGTCGTCGGTTGGTACCGACACGAACACCGGCCCGGCGGGAGGGCTCTGCGCCAGGCGCCAGGCACGGTCGATCGCCAACGGGACGTCCTGGGCCCGCGGCGGCTGCTCGCTGTGCTTGACGTAGGGCTCCATCAGCTCGGCCGAGCGGGCGTACAGGTACGGCTCGCGCTCGAGGTGGCGGCGATCCTGGTTACCGGCGGTGATCACCAGCGGGGCGCGGTTATGGAACGCGTTGACGACCGCCCCCATCGCGTTGCCGACGCCGCACGCGCTGTGCAGGTTCACGAACGCCGGCCGGCCCGAGGCCTGGGCGAAGCCGTCGGCGGTCGCCACCACGACGCCCTCGTGCAGGCCCATCACGTACTGAAAGTCGGGCGGGAAGTCGCGCAGGAACCCGAGCTCGGTCGAGCCGGGGTTGCCGAACACGGTCGTCATCCCGCGGGCCCGGAGCAGCTCGAATGTGGCCTCGCGAACCGACGCGCCGTCGCCAGCGGCCTCGTCGCCCGGGTTCACAGCTGTCCGGGATCTGAGGTCAGCCGGCGATAGGCGTCCGGATCGGTCGCACCCTCGGTGCACAGCAGGAGCACGCTCGAGGTGCTGGATATGCGCAGCGCGGTGCGCACGTCGGCGAGATCGTCCTCTTCCATCAGCGCGAGCATCCCCGCCAGGCCGGCCGCGCCGGTCTCGCCGGCGACGATTCGGTCGCGCGCCAGCAGCCGCATCGCGTCGGGCACGCGATCGTCCTCGACCGCGACATACGCGTCGATCCCGCGGGACACGAGCGGCCAGGCGATCAGCGACGGGGTAGCGCAGTTGAGCCCGGCCATGATCGAGTCCTGGGGGTGGTCGAGGGTCACGATCTTGCCCGCCGCCACCGACTCGAGCACGCACGCCGCCGACGTCGGCTCGACGCCGACGATCTTCGGGCGCGGACCCGGAGCCGTCCAGAAGTGGCGGACCACCGACGCGGCGAGCGCGCCGACGCCGATCGGCACCGCGACCACGTCGGGACGGCGCCGCCCCTCGCCCTTCATCGCGCCCTCGATCTCGGCGAACACGGTCGAGTAGCCCTCGATCACCCAGCCGGGGACCTGCTCGTAGCCGTCCCACGAGGTGTCGGAGATCACCAGGCAGCTGTCGCCGGCGTCCTTGGCCGAGCGCGCGACCGCGTCGTCATAGCCGCCGTCGATCACCGTGACCGTGGCGCCCTCGCTCTCGATCGCCTCGATCCGGGCGCGCGCCGTGTTCGCGGGAACATAGATGTCGGAGCCGAGCTCGAGCAGCGCCGCCATCCGCGCGACGGCCCGGCCGTGGTTGCCGTCGGTCGCGGCGCTGAGCGACAGCGGCCGCAGGCGGCCC
This sequence comes from uncultured Solirubrobacterales bacterium, assembly GCA_963831845.1. Classification (GTDB taxonomy): domain Bacteria; phylum Actinomycetota; class Thermoleophilia; order Solirubrobacterales; family Solirubrobacteraceae; genus Palsa-465. The sequence goes on from CAWHRT010000024.1 coordinate 103,705, forward strand.
ACCTCCTCGTGGAGGCGCTCGAACGTCGGGATCTCCTCGGCGCTGGCGCCGAGCCGGTCGAGGATCGCGCGGTACACCGCGTAGGACGCGCCCAGGACCTTGAACGAGGGCAGCCCCAGCCGCTTGGACTCGTCCTTGACCAGCACCTCGCCGACCCCGAGCCGGCTGGCCGCGACGGGCGAGTTGCGCAGGACCGTGGGCCGGTAGCCCGGCATGCTGGCGTGAAACCGCTTGGCCGCCGGCCCCCCGCGCTCGACCGCGGGCGGATGCTCGCGGTCGGGCGCCAGCAGCGCGACCGCCGATCCGCTGGGGGCGACTTTCACCGGAGCGCTCATGTCCGGGTCGGCGCCGAGCGGTCGCCGGCCTCGCGCAGGGCCGCGTGCACCCGCTCGGGCGTCATCGGGAGCCGGCGCATGCGCACGCCGACCGCGTTCTCGATCGCGCTCGCCAGCGCGGCCGCGGGCGGCCCGATCGGGGGCTCGCCGATCCCGCGGGCCCCGAGCGGGCCCTTGCCGGGGTACAGCTCGAGCGCGATCGCGTTGATGTCGGGCAGGTCGAGCGAGGTCGGGATCAGGTAGTCGGCGAACAGCGTCGAGTCCATCACCCCGTCGTTGATCTCGACGTCCTCGCTGAGCGCGTAGCCGACGCCCTGGGCGACCGCGCCCTGTATTTGTCCCACCGCGCGCTGCATGTCGATCGCTCGGCCGATGTCGTGGCAGGCGACGTACTTGACGATCTTGACCTCGCCGGTGTCCTCGGAGACCTCGACTTCGACGGCGTGGCAGCCGTAGGTGTAGTCGGGGTACGAGCGGCCGCGACCGGTCGAGGGATCGAACTCGCCCGTCTCGGCGTGGAAGGTGTTGTGGCAGTAGGGCATCACGCTGCGATTCTCCGCAGTCCGCGACAGCTCCGCCATCGAGATCGCCCGATCAGGCTCGCCGAGCACCGCCACCTTGTTGTCGGCGAACTCGAGCTGGTCGGGCTCGCAGCCGAGCAGGTCGGCCGCCACCGGTGCGAGCTTGTCGCGAAGCTCGCGCGCCACCTTCAGCGTCGCGTTGCCCGACATGTACAGCTGCCGGGTGGCGAACGTGCCGCCGGTCAGCGGCGTCAGCGCGGTGTCGCCAATGTGCACGCTGGCGCGGTCGGCGGTGACGCCGAGGATCTCGCCGGCGATGTCGACCAGCGACGCGGCCTGGCCCGCGCCCAGGTCGGTCACGCCGGCCCGGACGATCATCGTGCCGTCCTGCTCGAGTCCGATCCAGCAGGACGCGCGGTCGGCGAAGAACACCGAGCGGCCGTAGGGCTGCATGCTGCACGAGAACCCCTGCCCGACCCTGCCGCCGTTGGACGGCGCCGAGCGTTCGCCGAGCTCCTTGAGCGCGCGGTGCATGCACTCGAGCACGCCGGGCTGGGTGTCGATCTCCTCGTCGGTCACCCGACGGTCGCCTAGCTCGACGAAGTTGCGCTCCCGGATCTCGGCACGATCGAGCCCCAGGCGTTCGGCGATCCGGTCCATCTGGGACTCGTAGCCGAACACGACCTGCATCGCGCCGAACCCTCGCATCGCGCTGGTCGGCACGGTGTTGGTGAACACCGCCACGCTCTCCACCCGCGCGTCGGAGCAGCGGTAGGGCCCGGTCGAGTTGACCGCCCCGGCGAACAGGACCCGCGAGCTGAGCAGCGGGTACGCGCCCGCGTCGCCGATGATCCGGATGTCCTGGGCGACGATCGTGCCGTCGTTCATCGCTCCGGTCCGGTAGCTCATCCGGAACGGGTGGCGCTTCTGCCGCGCCAGCAGCGACTCCTGGCGCTCCCACACCATCCGCACCGGCCGCCGTGTCTTCCACACCAGCAGGGCCAGGTACGGCTCGACCGTCATGTCCTCCTTACCGCCGAACCCGCCGCCCATGTAGGAGGCGATCACGCGCACCCGGCTGTGGGGCAGCTTCAGGATGTCCGCCAGCTGCCGGAAGTGCTCGATCACCTGCGTGGAGATTCTGAGCGTGATCACGCCATCGCTGTCCACCCAACCGATCCCGGCCTCGGGCTCGAGGTAGGCGTGGTCGACTCGCTGGCTCACGTATGTCTCCTCGACGACCACGTCGGCGCGCTCCAGCGCGGCCTCGACGTCGCCGATCGACGAGCGCCAGGTGACGTAGCGGTTGCCGCCGGCGTGCACCGCGGGGGCGTCGTCGGCGAGCGCCGCCTCGGTGTCGAACACTCCGGGGATGTCCTCGTAGTCGACCTCGACCAGCGCCGCCGCGTCGACCGCGGCGCCGGGGGTCTCGGCCGCGACGATCGCGACCGGCTCGCCGTCGTAACGGACCCGGTCGGAGGCCAGCACCGGCTGCACGATCGCGTCGATGCCCAGGCCGCTGGCCTCCTCGGCGATCACGTTGTGCGGGATGTCGGCCGCGGTCAGGACCGCGCGGACCCCCGGGGCCGCCCGTGCCTCGGTGACGTCGATCCCGTTGATCCGCGCGCACGGCATGTGCGCCCGGACCACCACCCCGTGCAGCATCCCGGGAAAACCCCAATCGTCGGCGTAGGGCAGCGTGCCCGCCACCTTCTGGATGAAGTCGCTGTGGGGCTTGCGCTCGCCCGGCTTGCGCGGCACGCGTTGCGGCAGCGTGCGGGTCTCGGTGTCAACCGGCAACCGGGGCCTCCTCGGTGGTCGCGTCGCGGTAGGCCTCGAGCGCGTCGAGGATCTTCGTGTAGCCGGTGCACCGGCACAGGTTCCCCGCCAGCGCCCGGCGAAGCTCCTCGCGGTCGGCCTGCGGATGGCGGTCCAGGTACCACTTGGCGGTGACGATCATCCCCGGCGTGCAGAAGCCGCACTGCGACCCGGCATGGTCCAGGAAGCTCTGTTGCAGTGGGTGCAGTTCGCCCTCGGGCGCGAGCCCGCGAACCGTGGTGACCTCGCAGCCGTCGGCCTGCACCGCGAACATCAGGCACGAGTTCACCGGCTCGCCATCGAGCAGCACCGTGCAGGTTCCGCAGACGCCCTCGCCGCAGCCGAGCTTGACCTCGGTGGCCGCGCCCTCGTCGCGCAGCAGCTCGAGCAGCGACAGGTTCGGGTCGACCCACGCCTCGGTCGAGCGTCCGTTGACTTCGAGTGAGATCTGGTGCTTGCTCATGGCCTGTGCCCGTTGCTGTCCGCGTGCCCTTCGCCGGCCCTCCGCGCGGCCTCGCGCAGCGCGCGCCCGGCCAGCACCGCGACCATCTCGCGCCGGTAGTCGACGCCGGCGTGCGAGCTCGGCCCGATCTCGACGTCATCGGCGACCGCGCGGCCGACCCGGTCGGTCGCCGCATTGGTGAGCTCGCCGCCGACGAGCTCCTGCAGCGGCGTCTGACACGTCGATCGCCTTGTCGCCGACCGCCCCCAGCACAAGCCTCGCCGCCGTACACCGGTCGTCGCCGTCGAGCTCGACGATCGCGGCCACCTCGACCATCGCGAAGTCGCCCGGCCGCCGGGCCATCTCCAGAAAGCACGAGCCCTGGCGGCCGGTCAGCGCCGGGAGCCGGACGGCGGTGATCACCTCGGTGTGATCGAGCGTCGTCATCAGGTGCGTGATGAACAGGTCCGACGCGTCCACGGTCCGCTCGCCCCCCGGCCCGAGCACCCGCACGGACCCCTGATGGGCGAGCGTCACGCAGGCCAGCTCGCTGGTCGCCTCGGCGTGGGCCAGCGAGCCCCCGATCGTCCCCCGCTGGCGCACGCGGACGTTACCGATGTGGCGGACCGCCTCGGTCAGCATCGGGCAGGCGGCCGCGACCGTGTTGGAGTGCTCGAGGTCGACATGGCGGACCAGCGCCGACAGCTCGAGCGTTCCGTCGCGGACCTCGATCGTGCGCTCGCCGGCGCCGCCGACGTCGACCAGGGCGGTCGGCGCGGCCATCCGCAGCATCATCATCGGCACCAGGCTCTGGCCGCCGGCGATCACGTGGGCGTCCTCTCCCAGCTGCTCCAGCCGGTCCACCGCTTCGGCCCAGGACGATGCTCTGACGTAGTCGAACGTCGTCGCGTACATGGGCTAGACCGTGGCCCGGGCTCCGACTTCGTCCAGCGCGACCGACAGCGCCGCCTGATTGCTGGTCACGACCGGGACGCCGAACGCCTGCTGGAGCTCCTCGCGCGCGTCGAACGCACGGAAGTTCGTGCACGAGGCGAACAGCAGATCGATGTCGCCGGGCGAGAAGCACTCGGTGGCGAAGCTGACGATCCGCTCGGGCTCGACCTCGGCGATCGTGAAGTTCTCCGAGATCCCGAGCCCGTGGATCGCGGTCACCGACACGCCGTCGGCCTCGAGGCTCTCGCGGATCTTGTCGTTGAGGCTGTCCACGTACGGGGTGATCACGCCGACCCGATCGGGCTTCTGGGCGTTGATCGTGCGCCGCACCGACGCTGCCACGCTGACCGTCGGCGAGCCGGTCTGCTGCGAGATCCGCTCGATCAGCTCGGCCTCGTACTGGTTGCCCCGCAACGCGCCGGCGCTGGTGCACGCGAACACGACGACGTCGGGCCGCGCCGTCGCCAGGTCGACGATCGCCTTGGGAACGTGCTCGTCGAGCATCACCGACTCGCCCTCCGGGGTGGTCTCCTCGAGGAACATGCGCGCGGTGTGTACCGAGCAGCCCGCGGGGAGGCGGGTGTAGAAGTCGGGCTCGGCGACGGTGTTGGAGGACGGGACGATCAATCCGATGCGCGTGGTCATCGCCTACTCCGCCTGACTGGCGCTGAGCGCGACGTGGCCGTCTGACTCGGTCGCGCCCGCGCCGTTGCTGGCGATCGGGGGTGCGACCGGCACCGGCGGCGCGACCGGCTCCCGACGCGGTCCCAGCTCGAGCAGCTCGAGCGGGTTGTGCTTGATCATCCGCTCCACTCCGTCCTCGCTGATGCCCGACTCGTACACCGACTGTGCGAACACGCGCAGGCACTCGGCCGGCATCGGGTTGTGGCGCTGCCCGGCATCACTCATCAGGATCGAGTGCTCGGGGCCGAGCGCCTTGATCGCTTCGACGACGCGCGTCAGCGGCGCGTGGTTCCACATCGGCGAGACCGTGCAGTAGCCGAATTCCGCGTAGGCCCCGTGGCCGACCAGCTCCTTGAGCGTGTCGAGGTCGAGGTTGGGCACCTTGAAGAAGGGATGGGTGATCATGATCTTCTCGACGCCGCGCTCGCGCGCCAGCGGCACCAGCTGCTTGATCTCGGCGACCGACAGGTGGCAGGTGCTGAGGATCGCCGAGTGCTCGGCGACCAGATCGAGCACGTCGATCAGCCCGTCGATCGGGGTGCCGGCGTCGTCGATCACCTCGATCCCGGTGTCGCCGGCGTCCGCGACGGTCGAGGCCTGCTTGTCGTAGGCGCCGGTGGAGCCGAAGGTGCGCGCGTGGTTGGCGGCGTCGACGGTCGGCATCCACACGTGCTTAGCGCCGAGCTGCAGCGCCGCCTGGACCGCATAGGGGTTGATCCCGCCGACCGCCCGGTTGAGCACGATCCCGCCGACCACCTGGATCCCCGGCACGAGCTGCTCGGTCAGGTAGGCGCGGCTCGTAGTCCGCTCGGAGTGGCACTTCAGCGACAGGGCCCGGAGCCCCATCGACGCGGCGTGGCTGGCGACGCCGACGTCGTCGGCGATGCGCGGGAACAGGTCTGGCTCAGAGTGCACGTGGACGTCCACCGCGCCCTGGATGTCGATGAACGGACCGATCATGAAGCTGAGGTCACCTTTCTCGTGTCTGATGCTTGGCTGCGGTCGCCGTCGCGCAGCCACCGTAGTTCCGCGAGCTCCTGCTCGGTCGGCGCGGCCAGCTCGTCGATCGTGTCCGAGACGAGCAGCTCGAAGCTGGTGTTGGCGTGCACGTCGGCCTCGCTCACCCCGGGCTGCAGGGCGTCGAGCCGCAGCCTCCCGGTCGCCTCGTCGAAGCCGAGCAGCGCCAGGTCGGTCACCACCGACACCGGGCGATTGCGCACCAGGCCGGCCTTGCGCCGGGCCTCGGGGCCGCTGATGTAGCCCGGGCTGGTGATGAAGTCCACGCGCTCGACGAACCGGCGCGGCTCGTGCCGGGTCATGATCATCACCTCGCGGCAGCTGGAGACGATGTCGTTGGCGCCGCCGCTGCCGGGGAGCCTCACCTTCGGTTCGTCGGGGTCGCCGATGTAGCTGGTGTTGACGTTGCCGTACTGGTCGAGCTGGCCGGCGCCGATGAACCCGTAGTCGTAGCGGCCGCGCTGCCCGTACAGGAACAGGTCGTTGATCGAGGTGAGCATGAACGCGTCGTGCGCCGCCCGCATCTCGTTGGTCGAGACCGGAAGCCGTCCCGGGACCATCCGCGGTCCGATCGAGCCACCCTCGAGCACGATCGTCAGCGACGGCGCGTGGAGGCGCTTGGCCAGCACGCTCGCCTCCAGCGGCGAGCCCACGCCGGCGAACACCACGCGGCCGTCGCGCAGCAGGCGGCTGCCCGCGATCGTCATCAGCTCGACGGGCGTCGGCCCGGCGGTCATACCGCGACCAGCTCGCGCGCGCGGCGGCGCTGCTCGAGCAGCCTGGAGACGCCGACCATGTCGAGCATCCCGGAGAAGCTCCCGGGCGCCTCGACGTACTCGCGGATGTACTCGCGCACGCCCGCGGCGCCGCCCTCCTTGACGATCTCGGTGTAGGTGTCGAAGTGGTCGAAGTCGGCCTCGTAACGACCGTGGCACTCGTGCGGATAGGAGCCGTAGGGGACCTCGACGACCGCGTCGACCTCGAACCCCGGGATCAGCGTGCGGTCGTTGGTGCGGACGATCGCCTCCGACGGGACGACCTCCTCGGCGGTCACGATCACCGTGTTGGCGGCGCGCGCGTACTCGGCGTCCATATACGTTGGGCCCTCGACCTGGGCGTTGCCGAGCGCGTCGACCGTGTGCACGTGGATCAACGCCACGTCCGGCACCAGCGCGGGCACCGCGACCAGCAACTCGCCGGTGAACGGGCACGTCATCTCCTGAGCGGGGACGCGCTTGAGCAGATCGGAGCCCAGCAGCGACGCCGTCGGGAGGAACGGCATTCCCATCGACGCGGCCAGGAACCGCAGGCCGAACGAGAGGTGGCTCCACTCCTCGTAGATCGAGGGATCGCGCTCGACGTACTCGCGGAACACCTTGGGGATGCCCCACCGCAGGCCGATCCCGACCCAGCTCGAGACGAGCTTGTCGGCGGCGCCCGAGGCCAGGAACAGCTCGGACTCGTAACACATCAGGTTGCGCGCCAGCGTCAACCCGGTCCGCTCGGCCCGCAGCAGCTCGAGCAGCATCGCCCACGGTGTGCGCGAATAGCAGCAGCCGCCGGCCACCACGATGTCGCCGTCGCGGACCAGCGCGGCCGCGTCGGCGAGCGACATCCGCTTGTCGGCGGCTGCGGTCATCCGGCGGTCTCCACGGCGAGCCCGGAGACGAGCGGCAGCACCTCGGCGGCGAACCGCTCGACCTGCTCCTGCTCGTAGTCGCAGGGGACCAGGCAGATGTGCTGCACCCCCACCGACGCCTGCTCGGCGATCTGCTCGGCGCACTGCTCGGGGGTCCCGCGGATCGCGCTCTCGGCGGTCGACTCGCTCCACTCGGGCAGATCGAAGTAGTCGTGGATGTACTGGCGCGCGCGGCGGTCGGCGGCCTCGAACGAGTCGCCGATGCACAGCGGCAGCTGGGCCACGTTGCTGAGCTCGCCCGGGTCGCGGCCCGCCGCCTCGGCGTGCTCGCGGATCCGCTGCCACGCCGTGTTGAACGCCGACGGCTCGTAGAAGTACGTCAGCCAGCCGTCGCCCTGCTCGGCCACCCGCTGGAGCACCTTGTCCACGTACCCGCCGATCAGCAGCCGCGGACGGGGACGCGGCGAGGGCTTGGGCAACATCACGGCGTTGCGGAACGGGATCCCGCGGGCCTCGCCGCTGACGCGCTCGCCGCTCCAGAACTGCTTCATCAGCTCGAGGTTCTCCTCGAAGATCCGGCCGCGGCGCTTGAACGGCACGCCGCAGGCGTCGAACTCCCGCTCATACCAGCCGACCGCCATCCCCAGCGTCAGCCGCCCGCCCGAGATCATCTCGATCGACGCCGCCGTCTTGGCCAGCACGGCCGCGCCACGCAGCGGCAGCACGAGGATCCCGGTGCCGAGCTCGACGCGCTCGGTCCTGGCGGCCAGCAGCGTCAGCGTCGTCAGCGACTCCAAAAACGGGAACGGCCGGCCGCTGCCCAGGAACATGTGATCCCACGCCCACAGCGAGTCATAGCCCAGCTCCTCGCCGCGCTGCCCGTAGGCAACGATCGCCTCCGGGTCGGGGTCCTTCGGCGCGGGCGTGAAGTTCTCGAGCGCCAACCCGAACTTGAGCGGCTCCACGGCTAGTGGCCGTCCGCGTAGGTACGGTGGGCGAGCACGATTAGCCCTCGAGGGCCTTGGCGAGCGCGGTGCGCCCGTGCTCGATGTGCGATCGCATCCGCTTCTCGGCCTCCGTGGAGTCGCCCGCCTTGAGCGCCTGGAGGATCCCCAGATGCTCGTCGAGGAACCGCCTCGGGACCTCGGTGTTGTAGACGCGCTCGGACAGCTCGAGCTGCAGGCGCGTCCAGTAGCCGCGCAGCACGCTGAGCAGCTCGCTGCCGCTGGCCTCGTAGATCGCCAGGTGGAACTCGGCGTCGAGCTGGCCGGCCTCGCGAGCCTCGGCGGCGTCGAGCGCGTCGACGAACCGCGCCAGCACGTCCTCGACCATCGCCAGGTCCTCGGCCGTCATCCGCTCGGCCGCGAGCGCGGTCAGCGGCGGCTCGATCACCAGCCGCACCTCGTAGATCAGCTTCGCCTCGTCGGGGGTCAGGCGGTAGGTGACAAACGTGCCGCGGCTGCGGTACGTGACGACCAAACCCTCGCCCTCGAGCGTTCGCAGGCCCTCGCGCACGGGCGTGCGGCTGACCCCGGTCCGCTCCATCACCATCGCCTCGGTCAGGCGGGCCCCGGCCGGCTGGCGGCCGGTGAGGATGTCCTCGCGGATCACCCGACAGACGTGCTCGGCCAGCGAAGGCGGCCGCTCGGGCCGGGCGTCGGCCTCATCTAGGCTTCGAAGTCCATAGCGGGCCGGGCTCTGGGCCACCCGACTCTTAGAGGTCGCCATCAGTTTGCCCCCCGGGGATGTTGACGGAACTGCACCTGTGTGCAGAGTATACAAGGAACAAGGGAGGCGCCGACTCGCCCGAGCTCAAGCCCGCGGCGTCACCAGTGTCGACGCGGCTGTGACCGGACCCCGGGCTCAGAACCGGTCGATCAGCGCAAACCCGACCGTGTCGAAGTCGGTCATCCGCTCGAGCACCGCCTGGGCGCCGTCGAGCGGCACCCGCTCGGTCACCAGCGCCGAGGGATCCAGCCGCTTGTCGCCGACGAGCCCGAGCAAGGCCGGGAGATGGATGTGCGGGTTGCCGACGCTGCCGATGATCGTCAGCTCGGCCTCGATCAGCTCGTCGAGCGGGATTCCGACGATCCCCTGTTCGGCCTGGCTGGTGAGACCGACCTGGACCAGGCGGCCGCCCTTGCGCAGGCCCATCAGCGCGCTGCGGACGAGCTCGGCGGCGCCGAGCCCGCCGAGGGCCACGTCCGCGCCGCCGCCGGTCGCGTCCTTGACGGCCTCGGCGACCGACTCGTTGCGCGCGTTGATCGTGACCGCGGCTCCCTGGGCCCGGGCGGCCTCGAGCTTGCGGTCGTCGATGTCGACGGCGACCACGCCGGCGCCCAGCGCCGTAGCGATCTGCACGCCCGACAACCCGATGCCGCCGACGCCGTGGACCGCGAGCCACTCGCCCGCGCGCAGGCCGGCCTGATGCTGGAGCGCGTGCCACGCGGTCATGAACCGGCAGCCGAGCGCCGACGCAGCCTCGAACGAAACCTCCTCGGGGAGCGGCACGCAGTTGAGGTCGGCGTTGACCACGCTCACGAACTCGGCGTAGCCGCCGTCGTGGGTCATGCCGAGGAACTCGAGTGCGTCGCACAGGTTGGTGCGGCCGCTGCGGCAGTACGGGCACACCCCGCAGGCCTCGTGGAACGGCACCGCCACCCGGTCGCCGACCTTGACCCGCGTCACCTCATTGCCGACCGCCTCGACCGCCCCCGAGAACTCGTGCCCCATCGTGATCGGCAGCGGCGGCGCCAGGCCGACCCACGACCAGTCGCCCATCCACGTGTGCCAGTCGGTACGGCAGATGCCCTCGTACTCGACCCGCACCACGGCCTCGCGCGGGCCGGGGTCGGGCGTCGGGACGTCCTCAATAACCAGCGGTTGCGCGATCTCCACCAGCCGTGCAGCCTTCAATGTCACTCCCTCGATCTCGGGTTGTCGAGTCCGTACTGTATACGCGTCGCTGTCGAGGGGGTGGCTCTCCGGGGCGACCGCGGCCATCCGAGCGAAATTGAACCGCGGCGACCCGTGCATTTCGCGTCAAATCCGGCGGTGAATCGGAGGCTTGCCGTGCCTGGCACGCATACGATGCTCAGCACGGCAAGCCTCGCGATCGTGGGTGGGTTTGACGCGTTATGCACGGACGGCGCGCCGCAGCCCGAGGCTTTCACTCGCGCAGGCGATGCGGTCCCGTACAGGGCGGACGTTTAAGCGAACCCTTGCTTCGTTTTAACGTCCCGCCTGGTCAAGAACATCCTGCCTGGTCAGGACGAGCGCCGCGGGACCCCGCGGACCCCGTTCACGACATACGACGGCTCGCCGCCCCGCAGGACGCCGTCGAGGTTGCGCAGCGTCATCGTGAGCATCCGCTCCCGGGCCTCGTTCGTCGACCCCGCCAGGTGCGGCGAGAACAGCACGTTGTCGAGCCCGCGCAGCGGATCGTCGGCGGGCAGCGGCTCGCGCTCGAACACGTCCAGGGCGGCGCCCTTCAGCTGCCCCGACGCCAGCGCATCGCACAGCGCCGGCTCGTCGACGACCGCGCCGCGCGCGGCGTTGACCAGGACCGCGCCGCGCGGCAGCAGCGCCAGCCGCCGGGCGTCGATCAGCCCGCGCGTGGACTCGAGCAGCGGCACGTGCAGCGTCACCGCGTCGCTGATCGACAGCAACTCGTCGAGGTCGACCCGTTCGGCTCCGAACCGCTGCTCGACCTCCGGCGGGGCCGCGAGCTCGTCGGCGTACACCAGCCGGCGCAGCTCGAACCCGGCGAGCCGCGCCGCAACCCCCTGCCCGATCGTCCCGAACCCGACGATCCCGACGGTCCGGGCGCCGAGCTCGTACACGCCAGTGCGCGCGGCCTCCACCATGTTCCACTCCCCCGCCAGCACGCCGGCGTGGTGGCGCCACACGTCCTTGAGCAGCGCCAGGATCGCCATCACGGTCCACTCCGCCACGGCGCGGGCATTGGCTCCAGGCGCGTTGGCCACCGGGATCCCGAGCGACGCCGCGTGGTCGATGTCGATGCTCTGCACACCGGCGGTCGGCTGGAAGATCGCCAGACAACGCTCGGCCGCGGTCGAGCTCTGAGGCGTCGAGCGTGCGTTGGTGGGTCCAGTCGCCGATCACGTACTCCGCCCGACCGACCCCGGCACCGTCCGGTGAGGCCCACACGAGCGAGTGCGGGGCGAGCTCGCCGGCCAGCTCCGTGTGCACCGCGGCGAGCACCTCCGACGGGGTCAGCGACAGGACCGTCGGCTCGGCGCTCACTCGTTCGAGGCCTCGACGAGCTTTCGCGCCAGCTCAGCGGGTCGCGTGAACATGACCTCATGGCTGCCGCCCATCTCCACAAGCTTGAACGATCCGAGCCGCGCGGACATCGTCGGGTGCCAGCCGCCCGGAGGCAGCGCCCGGTCGTCGGCGACCGCGATGAAGCTGCGCGGCAGCTCGCCACGGTGAAACTCCGCCAGCTCGAGCTTCTGATCCCAGGGCGCGAACGGTTGCGGGACCAGCCGCTCCCACACCGAGCGCGCCACGTCGGGCCGGGCGTCCTGGATGAACAGGTCGCGGAACACCTCCCACGAGCAGGCCACGGTGTCGTCCGGACTGCCCGCGGCGGCGGCCGCGAACGCCTCCGTCTGGTCGGCCGGGAAGTTGTCGTTGACGCTGGCGCCGTCCTGCACCACGAACGCGGTGTGGAACACCAGCCGCTTGACGCGCTCTCCGACCACCTGCGAGGCGCGGCTGACCACCGACCCGCCGAAGCTGTGCCCGACGAGCACGACGTCGCGCAGATCTCGGGCCTCGATGTAGCTCGTCACCGCCGACACGTAGTGCTCGTGCCTGATCCCGGCCCGGCTGTCGCCCGGGCGATGGCCCGGGTACGTCGGCGTGTGGGCCTCGTGGCCGAGCTCGCGCAGGCACCAGGCGACCGGCTCCCACGCCCAGCCTCCGTGCCACGAGCCGTGAAGGAGCACGAACCTCTCACTCACTAGTGCTCCCCACCGTGAACACAACGTATACCCTATACGCCGATGCCCGACCAAACCGTCCTCACCGCCCGCACCGGCACCGCGATCCCGCTCTCGACCGGCGAGCGGCTGCGGATCATCAACACGACCGGCGGCCAGGTGGTCGACACCTGGGCGCTGAACGCCGCCGACCCGAGCGAGCACATGTCGATGCAGCACACGCGCGCGATGCTGACCAAGCTCGTGCCCGCCGCCGGCGACTCGCTCTACAGCAATCGGCGCCGGGCGGTGCTCAAGCTCGCCGAGGACACCAGCCCGGGCGTGCACGACACGCTGATCGCCGCGTGCGACCCCGAGCGCTACGAGCAACTCGGTGCCCCGCCCGGCCACGCCAGCTGCGCCGACAACTTCCGCAAGGCGATCGCCCCCCACGGCATCTCCTACGACGCTGTCCCGTCGCCGCTGAACCTGTTCATGAACATCCCCTGGACCGCCGAGGGGGCGCTCGAGTTCGCGCCGTCCCCGGCACAGCAGGGCGACTACGTGACGCTCGAGGCGCTGACCGACGTGATCGTGGTGCTGTCGGCGTGCCCGCAGGACATCGTCGTGATCAACGCTCAGGGGCCGGCGGACGTGGCGCTCGAGAAGCTGCCCGTCAGCGGCTGAGCGCCGGGAGCGACCGCAACACCGCCTCGAGCTGCAGGCAGCCGAGCTCGAGCGAGTCCAGCTCGATGCGTTCGTGGACGGTGTGCATCCCCGACCCGCGCCCGCAGCCGATCGCCACCGCCGGGATCCCCTGCGCGATCGCGGCGTTGGCGTCGGTGGAGCCCGAGCCGCACGCCTCGGGCAGCCCCAGCTCGCGCCGGGCGCCCATCACCATCCGCATCAGCGGATGGTCCTCGGCCAACCTGCCGGCGCCCCTCCGTCCCACGACCTCACAGCCGAGCTCGAGCGGCGGCGCCACCGACAGCTCGCCCAGGCGCGCGCCGAACCGCGCCAGCTCGTCCTCGTGCAGCGACCTGCGCTCGACCAGCATCTCGGCCTGCGAGGCGATCGCGTTGACCGCGCCGCCGCCGGCGATCCGGCCGACGTTGGCGCCCGTCGCGACGAGCTGCCCGGCGATCTCGACGAGGCCGTGGACCGCGCTCGGCGTCCCCCGGTCCCACCACGAGTGCCCGCCCGGGCCGGTCACCTCGATCCGCGCGCGCAGGCTGCCCACGTGCTCGTTGACGACGTGATCGAGTCCGTGGCCCTCGACCGCCAGCGCCAGCCCCGGGCGCAGCTTCGCGCAGGCGTGGATCGCGCCGCGGAGGTTCCCGAGGCCCTCCTCGCCGACCGTGAACGCGACCGCGACGTCCGGCGGCAGCGCCCCGATCGTCTCGAGCACCGACACCAGCGCGATCACGGCCGCGGCGTTGTCGCCGATGCCGGGGCCGACGAGGTCGTTGCCGCGGCGCTCGATCTCGAGCGGCGTGTCCGCGGCGAACACCGTGTCGACGTGGGCCATCACCAGCGCTCCGGGCGGCTCGTCGGAGCCGTCGGCGCGCCAGATCAGGTTTCCGACCTCGTCGCGATCACGGACGCCGGCGGCGCCGTCGAGCCGGCGCTCCAGCCACGCCAGCCGCTCGTCCTCGGCGCCGGTGGGCGCCGCGATCGCCGTGAACGTCTCGAGCGCCTCGACGTCGAACATCGCCGCGCTCAGGCCGGCGGCGCGGTGCCCGCGCCGGCGATCACCGCGGTGGCGTCGATCTCGACCAGCCACTCGGGCCGCGCCAGCGCGCTGACCACGATCCCCGTCGACACCGGGTGGACGCCGCGCAGCCACTTGCCGACGACGCGGTAGACGGGCTCGCGGTAGCGGATGTCGGTGAGGTAGATCACGACCTTGCAGATGTCGTGCAGCGTGGCTCCGGACTCCGCCAGCAGCAACTCGATGTTGTGCATCGCCTGCTCAGCCTGAGCGGCGGGATCACCGATCCCGACCGACTCCGAGGTCTCGAGGTCCTGGCCGACCTGACCGCGCAGGTACACGGTGCCGCCGGCGACCACGGCCTGGCACAGGTCGTTGTCGAGCTCCTGCTCGGGATAGGTGTCGCCCGTGTTGAACGGACGGATGCGGGTGTGGTTCATCGGGCTCCTCGAGACACTTGGGCGGGTCACCGTTCCCGCGTACTGTGCACGACCTCGCCGGCGACGACCACGTCCGAGACGACGTCCTGCCCGCCGGCCAGAAACAGCTCGTTGGGGTGGTCGACCGACAGCACGGTCAGGTCGCCGCGCTTACCGACGTCGATCGAGCCGCGATCGGAGCTCAGCCCGAGCGCGTAGGCGGCGTTGAGCGTGGCCCCCACCACCGCCTCGGCCGGGGTGATCCGAAACCACGGCGCGGCGAGCGCGATCGTGGAAGTCAGCGAGGTCGCGTGGATCGACGAGCAGTAGTCGGTGGCCACCGCCACCGGGACGTCCTGGTCGATGAACAACCGGGCGTTGGCCCGCCGGTCGGTCATGTACACGAGCTCGGCCTGCGGCAGCAGCACCGCGATCGTGTCGGTCTCCCCGACCTCGCGGATCTCCTCGTCGGGCGTGTAGGTCAGGTGCTCGGCCGAGATCGCTCCGCCCCGGACGGCGGTCTTCCAGCCCTCCGAGCTGGCCCACGCATCCGAGTGGGCGCGGGTCGGGATCCCCAGCTCGCCGGAGCGCTCGAACATCCTCAGCGCCTGCGCGGGCGTGAACAGGCCGCGCTCGACGGTGATGTCGTGAAACTCCGCGATCCCCTGCTCGAGCACGCGCGCGAGCATCGCCAGCACCTCGTCGGTGTAGGCGTCGGCGTCGGTTCCGGCCGGCACCACGTGGGCGCCCAGGAACGAGATCACCAGCCCGATCGGCGTCGATGCCCGGCTGCGCGCGAGCAGCTCGAGCTGGCGCAGCTCCTGCTCGGCCTCGAGCCCGTAGCCGGACTTGACCTCGAGCGTGGTCACGCCGCCGCGCAGGATGTGGCGGTAGGAGGCCTCCAGGTGCTCGGCCAGCTCCCGGTCGCCGGCGGCCCGCGTCGACACCACGCTGGCCCAGATCCCGCCGCCACGCGCGGCGACCTCGGCCAGCGACGCCCCGCCCAGGCGCTCGGCGTACTCGGCGTGGCGGCTGCCGGCGAACAGCGGGTGCGAGTGGCACTCGATCAGCCCGGGGAGCACCGTGGCGCCGCTCACATCGAGCGTCGGCACCTCGTCGCCCCACGACGTCAGGACCTCCGCGGTCGGGCCGACCGCGGCGATCCGGCCGTCACGGATCGCCACCGCGCCGTCGGCCACCAGGTCGAGCTCGCCCTGCTCGCGCCCGCGCCGGGGCCCGCCGTGATCCGTGACGCGGGCCACCTGCGCCGCGCCGGTCAGGTTGAGGTCGCTCACCGCGCCGCGCCCTCCCCGACCGCCTCGAGGCGCGCGTAGCGTTTCACGAGGTCGGCCGGGCCGTCGAAGTCGTAGTTGTTGTAGACCGCGAGCAGGTGGGCGAACGCCGGCGACTGGGCGAACAGCTGGAAGGTCAGGCGGTGACCGGCGTAGTCGGAGTTGAGCAGGTCGCGCGCGAACGCGAACAGGCGCCGGCGGTCCTCGGCGCCGACGTCGCCGATCGCCAGGTACTTGTCCAGCCACGGACCGGCCTCGGGGTCCTGGAACGTGGCGGCGCTCGGGGTGACGCACAGCTGGCCGCCGCACAGGTCGCGCGCGAGGTGCATCATCGCCGGCAGCTGCGTGCAGGCCAGCACCCGGCCGGTGTAGAGCAGCGCCTGGTTGGGCATCAGCAAGCCGCCCGGGCTCGGCTCGGCCATCTCGATCGCCGCGGTCAGGTGCGCGTTGATCCCCTCCCGGTAGCAGGCCAGCTCGGCCAGCTTCTCGCGCACGCCCTGGTGCATCTTGACCCCGGTCTGGGCCGCGTTGACGTAGGACACGCCGACCAGCAGGTCCGCCATCCGCAGGTGGCGCTGCACGAACGCGAACATGCTGTAGCGGTGCAGCGTCGCGCGGATGAACGCGGCCGCGCGCGTGTACCGGTAGAAGAACACGTTCTCCCACGGGATCTCGACGTCGTCGAACACGATCATCGTGTCGATCTCGTCGAACCGGTTCGACAGCGGATAGTCCTCCACGCTCCCCCGCCCGGCGAAGCTCGAGCGGCAGATGTGGCGGATCCCGGGAGCTCCCATCTCGGCGATGAAGCCGACCGCGTAGTCCGACAGCTCGGCCTTGCCCCAGTCGCCGATCGTCGGCTTGACGAACGCCTGGTTGGCGTACGCGGCCGCGGTCTCGAACTTGGCGCCGCGGACGACGATCCCGTTGTCGGTCTCGCCGGCCACGTGGAGCAGCACGTCGGGGTCCTGGTCCTGGGGTCGACGCGAGCGGTCGCCCTTGGGGTCGGTGTTGGCCGAGACGTGGAACGGGTCGGCCAGCGCGGCGTGGCGGACGTGGTGGCGGATGTGCTCGGAGAACGAGGGGTCGATCTCGTCGAGCACGCTCTGGCCGTCGTACAGCGACCACATCTCGCCGACGGTCTCGTCGCCCACGCGCGTGACGATCCCGCCGACGTCGTCGAGCACCGTGTCGACCGCGACGCGCTTGGCGTGCCAGTCCTCGCGCGTGTGGGGCAGCTTGGCACCGGTGGGACAGCGCTCGCCGGTCTCGGCGTCGACGTAGGTCATCGCGTCGGCGGTGGCCGGGTCGTGGGCCATGTCGTAGATCCGCGCCCGCACGTCGACGATCGGCTTGAACGCGGGATGCGTGGCGACGTCGTCGACCTTCTCGCCGTCGATCCACACCGACCGGCCGTCTCGTAGGGACTCCCGATATTCGTCGCCTGTTCTGATCATCTCCAGTTTCCCGTATAATGGAAATTGTTTCCCAGGAGTGGTTGGCGGGCGGACGCTACCACCTCGACTCAAGCGGCGCAAACGTGGCCCGTCCCCGGACCGACCTCACCCCCGACATCCCCAAGCTCCTGGCCAAGAGCCTGCAGGTGCTCGAGGCGTTCGACTCCGACGCCCCGCGTTGGTCGGAGTCCGCGCTACGCCGGCGGTTGGGAATCCCCTCGAGCACGCTTCACCGGATCCTCCGCGCGCTCGAGCAGACCGGCTACGTGCTCCGCGACGACGGCGGCCACTACCGGCTGGGCATCTCGTCGGTGCGACTCGGCCAGCGCGCCGCCGCCTCGCTGGACATCGCCGCGGTGCTCGATCCCGAGCTCCGCGAGCTGGGCGCCCGCACCGAGGAGCTGGTGCTGCTGGCGGTCCCCGAGATGTCGGCCGGGCTGGCGCGCTACGTGGGCGCGATCGACTCGCCCAAGCGCCTGCGCGTGACCGCGGAGCTGGGCAGCGGGGTCCCGCTGACAGCGGGCGCCACCGCCAAGACGCTGCTGGCGTTCGCGCCCGAGGCGCAGGTCGAGTCGGTGCTCAGGCGCCGGCGCGAGCGACTGGCGCCGGGCACGGTCACCAGCGCGAAGCTGTTACGCGATCAGCTCGAGACGATCGCCCGGCGCGGCTGGGGGTTGAGCTGGGAGGAGACCTACGACGGCGCCTGGGCGGTGGCCGCCCCGGTGCTCGCCGACGACGGCCGCGCGGTCGCCTCGATCGGCGTGGCGGCGCCGATCAGCCGGCACAACCGGGCGCGCGAGCAGGCCACCCGCCAGGCGGTGATCGAGACCGCCGCACGAGCCTCAAGCAAGCTCGCGCCCGACACGAGCACCACACCGGACGCGCAACGGGCATCGGTGACAGGATCCAGCTGATGCCCGAGAGCGCAGACCACCCTGACTGGCCGGACCTCGCGGCGCTGCTCGAGACCGGGCCGGGCGCGGCGATGGAGCTCAACCAGCGACACCTCAACCCTCAGCTCGGACGCGTCGTGCAGACGCTCGGGTTCGATCGCGACTGGGTCTCCGGCGTCGGCTCGCACCTGATCGATCGCGAGGGCGACCGCTACCTGGACCTGCTCGGCGGGCACGGGGTGTTCTCGCTCGGGCGCAATCACCCATACGTCAAGGCGCAGCTGCACCGCGTGCTCGACGCCGACACCCCCAACCTCCCCCAGCTCGGTGTCTCCACGCTCCCGGGCCTCCTGGCCCAGGAGCTGATCGCCCGCGCGCCGGCGTCGCTCGACGCGGTCGTGCTGACCAGTTCGGGGACCGAGTCGGTCGAGGGGGCGCTGAAGCTCGCCCGCGCCGCCACCGGCCGCGAGCGGATCCTGTTCTGCCGCCGCGGCTTCCACGGCCTCTCGATGGGGTCGCTGTCGGTCAACGGCAACGCCGAGTTCCGCGAGCGGTTCGGGCCGCTGCTGCCCGGCTGCGAGCCGGTCCCGTTCGGCGACGCCGACGCGCTGGCGCGCGAGCTCGCCGCCGGCGACGTGGCCGCGCTGATCGTCGAGCCGGTCCAGGGCAAGGGCGTGTTCATCGCGCCCGACGGCTATCTGCCGGCCGCCCAGGAGCTGTGCCGGCGCCACGGCTCGATGCTGATCCTCGACGAGGTCCAGACCGGGCTCGGCCGCACCGGACGCTTCCTGGCGCTCGAGCACTGGGGCCTGGAGCCCGACCTGGTCACGATCTCCAAGGCCCTGTCGGGCGGCTACGTGCCCGCCGGCGCCGTGCTGGCCAGCCGCCGCGCGTTCGACGGGACGTTCGACTCGATGGAGCGCAGCGTCGTGCACTCTTCGACTTTCGGCGGCGGCGACCTGGCCGCGGCCGCCGGGCTGGCCACGCTCAACGTGCTCGAGCGCGAGCGCCTCCCCGAGCGCGCCGCCCGGCTCGGCGAGCTGCTGCTCGAGCTCACCCGACCGCTGGTCGAGCGCTTCGAGATCGTCCGCGACGTGCGCGGGCTGGGGCTGATCTGGGGGATCGAGCTGGGGCCGCCCGCGGGACGCGCGGCGCGCCGGGCGTGGGCGGCAATCGAGCGCCGCCAGCCCGGGCTGTTCGCCCAGCTCGTGATCGTGCCGCTGTTCCGCGACCACCGGATCCTCACGCAGGTCGCCGGCCACCACATGAACGTGATCAAGGCGCTGCCCCCGCTCGTGATCGAGGAGTCCGAGCTGCGCCGGTTCGCGGCCGCGCTCGAGGACGTGCTCGCCGCCGCCGAGAAGCGCTTCTTCCGCAGCTACGCCACGCTCGGCGTCGAGCTCGGGCGCCGCACGCTCAGCGCCCGGTAGCGCACGGCCACTAGGCCCGGAGCACCGACAGCAGCGCCTTGTGCGGCGCGCGCACCGTCTCGTTGACCGCGGTCGGCTCGTAGCCGCAGTGGGCCATGCAGTTGTCGCAGCGGGGGTCGCGCCCGCGGCCGTACTTCTCCCACTCGGTCTCCTGCACCAGCTCCTTGTAGCTGGACACGTAGCCGTCGGCCATCAGGTAGCAGGGGCGCTGCCACCCGAGCAGCGAGTAGCTCGGGATCCCCCACGCCGTGCAGCCGAAGTCGGCCTTGCCCTCGAGGAAGTCGAGGAACAGCGGCGACGCGTTCAGCCGCCAGCGCTTGCGGCGGCCGTCGGCGAACGCGGAGCGGAATAGCCGCCGGGTCTGCTCGACCCCGGGGAAGTGCTCCTGGTCGGGCGCCTTCTCGTAGGCGTAGGCCGGCGAGATCATCATCTGGTCGACCTGCAGGTCGTCGTTGAGGTAGTCGAGCACCTCGCGCACCGTCTCCGGGGTGTCGTCGGAGAAGAACGTGGTGTTCGTGGTCACCCGGAAGCCGCGGGCCTTGGCCGCCTTGATCGCCTCCACCGCCTTGTCGAACACGCCGTCGCGGCACACCGACTTGTCGTGGCGCTCGCGCAGCCCGTCCATGTGGACCGCCCACGCGAAATACGGCGAGGGCTCGAACCGTTCCATCTTCTTCTCCATCAGCAGCCCGTTCGTGCACAGGTACACGAACTTCTTGCGGCGGATCAGCTCAGACGCGATCTTGTCGATCTCGGGGTGGACCAGCGGCTCACCGCCGGCGATCGACACCACCGGAGCGCCGCACTCCTCGACCGCGGCGACCGCCTGGTCGACCGGCATCCGCCGGCGCAGCAGGTGGTCGGGCTGCTGGATCTTGCCGCAGCCCGCGCAAGCCAGGTTGCACTGGAACAGCGGCTCGAGCTCGAGCACCAGCGCGTACTTTTCCCGGCGCGCCAGTCGCTGGCGCATGATGTAGGCGCCGACCTTGGCGCTCTGGCGAATCGGTACCGCCATCAGCTTCGTACCTCCCGTCCTCGCACCTCGCGCGGGGGCGCGAAGCGGACCGTTTCGTTTGCCACCGTATGCTCACCGATCTCGAGCGGACCCAACGCGCTGAGCTCGGACACTAGCCGCTGCACGATCCGCTCCGGGCTGGACGCCCCGGCGGTGACGCCGACACGGCCGGCGTCGGCCAGCCACGCGGGGTCGAGCTGACCGCCGTCGTCGACCAGGTGTGCCTCGCAGCCGTGGCGCTGAGCCACCTCCACGAGCCGGTTCGAGTTCGATGAGTTCGCGGATCCCACGACCAGTACAAGATCGCAGGTCGCCGCCAGCGCCTTGACCGCGTCCTGCCGGTTCTGGGTCGCGTAACAGATGTCGTCGGACCTCGGGCCGACGATCGCGGGGAAGCGCTCGCGCAGGCGATCGACCACGCCCTTGGTCTCGTCGACGGCGAGCGTCGTCTGGGTCAGATACGCGACCCGCTCGGGATCGCCCACCTGCAGCTCCTCGACCTCCTCCTCGTGCGCGATCACGCGCACCCTGCCGGCCACCTCTCCCGAGGTTCCCTCGATCTCCTCGTGCCCCTCGTGTCCGACCAGCACGATCGTGAAGCCGTCGTCGGCGAACTGCCGCGCCTCGGCGTGAACCTTGGACACCAGCGGGCAGGTGGCGTCGACCACGTTGAGCCGCTTGCGCAGGGCCTGCTCGCGGACCTGCGGCGAGACGCCGTGGGCCGAGAACACCACGGTCGAGCCGTCGGGGACCTCGTCGAGCTCGTCGACCCACACCGCGCCGCGGCGCTCGAGCTCGTCGACCACGTGCCGGTTGTGGACGATCTGCTTGCGCATGTACACGGGCGCGCCGAACGCGTCGAGCGCCCGCTCAACCGTCTCGATCGCCCGCTCGACGCCCGCGCAGGACGCGCGCGGCGCCGCCAGCACGAGCTCGCGCGGCCGGATCGCCGCCGCCCACTCGAGCAGCACCTCGGCGCTGACCGACAGCGACCGCGCCGCCCGGCGGGTACCGGCCAGCGTCGCCACCGGGCTCCACAGCTCGCGGTCCGCGGTATCGAGCACGGCCCGCAACACCATGAACGGACGCCCGCGGGCCGCTGGGGCCAGCCATGCGGACTCCATGTCGGCCGCCAGCGCGCCCGTGTCGCGCAGCGCGGCGCGCAGGTCGCCGACCGCCGGGCTGCGCACCGAGACCACCGGCCCCACGTGGGCCTGCACGCCGCGGCGGCGGAGCATCCCCGCGATGATCGCGGCACCGGGGCACCTGGCCACGACGGTCCCGTCGCGCGACCGCAGCTCGTTGGCCACGACCACGTCGCCCGGCTCCAGATCGTCCGACAGCGCTCCGCCGAACCCAGCGACCGCAACCGCCTGGGCGGGGTCGTCCGCCAGCGCGGCGGCGCTGCGGCGCGCTCGCCGGGGGCCGACTCCGGCGCGGACGATCGTCGCCTCGGGGGCGCCGCGGCGCAGCGCGCGCGCCTCGATCCCCATCGGGGCGACCAGCACGATCCGGTCCGCGGCGGGAGCCGAATCCGTGGCCGCGCCCGCGTTTGCGGCGGCACCAAGCATCCCCGTACTCATGCCACGGACTCCGACAGTGTGCGCTCCTTTTCGAGAGCGGCCAGCGCCACGCGCGCTGCCGCGTGGCCGGAGCGTACCGCTCCCTCCATCGTCGCCGGCCAACCGGTGTCGGTCCAGGCGCCGGCGAGCGCGAGCCCGGGCAGCCCGGTGCGCGGTCCCGGGCGCAGCCGGCCGGCGCCCGGCGCCGCCCGAAACGTGGCCATGTGCTCGCGGGTGACGACGAATCGCTGCACCGTCGCGGCGCGCGCGGCCGGCAGCAGCTCGGCGAGCGCGGCGGTGAAGCGCGCCTGCAACTCGTCGGCGCCGGTGTCGGCGTCGGCGTCGGCGGCCGAGATCGAGACCGCCAGGCACTGCCCGCGGTCCAGGCCCGAGGAGTCGGTGCGGTCGAACACGTACTGCACGGGCGAGCCGATCGCAGCGGCGAACTCGTGGTCGAGCACCCGCCGGTCATAGACGATGTGCAGGTTCACGATCGGAGAGTTGCCCAGTCCCGACAGCGAGCCGATGTCGTGCAGCGCCCCCTCGGGCAGCAGTCCGATCGCGCGGTCGTGGGGAACCGCCAGCACCACCGCGCCGGACTCGAGCCGGTCGTCGCCGCCCGTGACCGCGAACCCGGCGTACGCCTCGGGCTCGATCCGCTGGGCGCGCCAGCCCAGCCGCACGTCGACGCCCGCGAGCTCGAGCGCCCGCTGCGCCGCGTCTCCGTGGACGCGCTGAAGCGGCGTCCGCGCATAGCCGATGTCGCCGGCGTCGGCGCGCTCGAGCAACCCGGTGCGGAACACGAACGCCGCCACGGCCAGCGACGCGTCGTCGGCGCGGAGGTTCAGCGTGGGCTTGCCGATCAGCTCCCACAGCCCGTCCATCGCCTGGCGGCGCTGGCCGTGGCCGGTCAGCCACGCGCCGAAGCTCTGGCGGTCGTTGTCGGGGTCGTCGGGGTCCACCCGTCCGAGCGCCAGCGCGGTGCGGGCGGCCGAGAGTCGTTGCGGCGGGCTCAGATGGCCGTAGCGCAGGAGCGAGCCCGACAGGTGAAGCGGGGCCGGCAGTCCGCTCCGACGCAGCCACGCAACCGGACGGCCGGGCGCCAGCACCGGGATCGCCAGGCGCTCCTGAAGCACGGTCTGGCCGGTGGTGCCGAGGCGTTGCAGGAGCGCGCGGTAGGCGGTGCAGCAGCGCAGGAACACGTGCTGGCCGTTGTCGAGCCACAGCCCGTCGCGTTCGAACGAGTAGGCCGCGCCGCCCAGGCGCGGGCGCACCTCGACGAGCGTCACCTGCGCGCCCGCCTGGGCGCAGTCGAGCGCGGCGGCGATCCCGGCGAGGCCGCCGCCGATCACGGTGACGCGGCCGCGGCTCATCGCCGCGCCCCGGCCAGGCTCCGGATCGTCACCCACGTCTTCTCCCACGGCGGCAGCGACACGCCGTGGTCGAGCACGACCTCGGGGCTGCGGTCGATGCGGTCGAGGATCCGCCGGTAGATGCCGGTCATCGCGGCCACGCACGAGGCGCTGCGACCGTCGATCAGGTCGAGCAAGGAGAGCCCGCGGTCGAACCACTCCCGGGCGCGGTCGGCCTCGAACGAGATCAGCCGAGCGAACCCGTCGGGCGGCGCCGCGCGCAGGTCCTCGCAACCGAATCGCCGCAGGTCCTCGGCGGGGAGGTAGACGCGGCCGTTGTCGAGATCCTCACGGACGTCGCGCAGAATGTTGGTCAGCTGCATCGCCACGCCGAGGTCGTCGGCGAGCCGGTCGGCCCGCTCGATGTCGGTGGAGCCGAAGATCGCGAGGCACAGGCGACCGATCGACCCCGCCACCCGCCGGCAGTACAGGACGAGCTCGTCGAACGTCTCGTACTGGTATCCGTGCACGTCCATCTCGACGCCGGCGATCAGGTCGGTGAGCGCGTCGCGGGGGAGCGCGAACCGGGCCTCGGCGTCGGCGAGCGCGACCCGCATCGGGCTGCCGCTGGTGCTGGCCAGGTCGGCGCGCGCGCCGGCCAGGAGCTCAAGCTTGCGGGCGTCGGGCTCGTCGCCGTCGCCGATGTCGTCGACCCGGCGCGCGAATGCGTACACGGCGCACATCGCCCGGCGTTTGTCGGGCGGGAGCAGACGGATGCCGTAGTAGAAGTTGGCCGCGGCCGAGCGGGTCAGCGCCTCGCAGGACTCGTACGCGGCGAGCACCGCGGAGCCGTTCTGCAGCGCCTGAGTCATCGCGATCCTCCCGGGCGCACCAGCGTTCGCGCCAGCCACGCAGCCTGTAGGCCCGCGCTCGCGCGAGGTGGCTGGCCGAGCACGTCGTAGCCCGAGCGCTCGATCGCGCGCAGCGCGGAGCGTCCCCCCGCCACGAACGCGGCCACGGCGAACGCCAGCCGTCCCTGGAGCGTGCGGATCAGCGGCGCGCCCTCGTCGAGCATCGCGTTCGCGCGCATCACCTGGAACGCCATCAGCCGCTTGACCACCGGCGTCGGCTTGGCGGCGGCGAGATCGGACTCGGGGACCTCGAAGTGGCGCAGGTCCTCGGCCGGCAGGTAGATCCGGCCCTCGGCGTGGTCCTCGCCGACGTCCTGCCAGTGCTCGACCAGCTGCAGTGCGGTGCACACCTTGTCGGACATCTGCAGCCGCTCGGTGCTGAGCACGTCGAACACGCGCAACACGAGCTCTCCGACCGGGTTGGCCGACAGCGCGCAGTAGCCCACCAGCTCGTCGAACGTCTGGTAGCGATGCACCAATTGGTCGCGCCGGTTGGCCTCGATCAACGCCCGGAACGGGTCGATCGGCAGCTCGCAGACGACGATCGTCGGCGCGAGCGCGGCGATCAGCGGATGCCGGGGGCGCGCCGTCGTAGGCCCGCTCGAGGTCGGCCTCGAGCTCGTCGAGCATCGCCAGCCGGTCGCCGGCGTACTCGTCCCCGACGTCGTCGACGAGCCGCGCGAAGCCGTACACCGCCAGCAGGTGCGACCGGACCCGCCGCGGCAGCAGCCGGCTCGCCACGGGGAAGTTCTCTTGCCGGGCCTGCGCCATCACCGCCGCGGCGCTCGGCGCGTCGGCGGTGCTGCTCGAGGGGGAGGTCGGGCTCGCCGGCTGGACCCTTCCAGTCACAGAGTTCGCCACGCCTCCACGTAGCGGCCAAGTGCCATCACGGGGAACACCAGACGATATAGGTGGTAGCTGATGTAGAAGTCGCCGGGGAACCCGGTCCCGGTGTGGCGGCGCTCGTCCCACGTCCCGTCCGGGCGCTGGTTGGAGATCAGCCAGCGGACTCCGCGGGCGGCCGCCTCCGAGCGCGCCTCGCCCGCGGCGTGCAGCGCGATCAGCGCCCAGGCGGTCTGCGACGGCGTGCTCTCACCGCGCCCGATCCAGTCCGGGTCGTCGTAGGAGCGGCAGTCCTCGCCCCAGCCGCCGTCCTCGTTCTGGTGGGCGAGCAGCCAGTCGACCGCGCGTCGGAATGCCTGATCGGTCGACCGGCACGTTCGCCGGCGGCAGCGCGCACAGCGCCGACCAGGTGCCGTAGATGTGGTTGACGCCCCAGCGGCCGAACCATGAGCCGTCGCGCTCCTGCTCGTCGCAGCAGCCATCGCAATCCGTCCGCGGCGCTGTCGCGCGCCGGCTGCCCGAGCTCGGCGGCGAGCAGCTCGACCGCGTGCGCGGTGACGTCGGCGCTCGGCGGATCGATCACCTCGCCGAAGTCGCAGAACGGCACCTCCCGCGGGAGCGTGCGGGTGTTGTCGACGTCGAACGCTCCCCAGCCGCCGTCGGCGCACTGCATCCCGATCAGCCACTCCACGGCCAGCCCCACCGCCTTGTCGACGCGCTCGGAATCGGGGTGGCCGACGCGGCGCAGCGCCAGCGCGACCACCGCCGCGTCGTCGACGTCGGGGTAGTTGACGTTCGCGTACTCGAACGCCCAGCCGCCGCTGGGCAGGTGTGGCCGGCGCACGGCCCAATCGCCGGCGACGTCGGTGACCTGGCGGTCAAGCAGCCACTGCGCCGAACGCACCAGCGCCGGATCGCCGGGCTCCAGGCCGGCGTCGGCGAGCGCGATCAGCGCCAGCGCGGTGTCCCACACCGGCGACTGGCACGCCTCGAGCCAGCGTTGCTCGGGCTCCTGGACGGTGAACGTGTCGAGACCGTCGAGCCCGGCCCGCATCACCGGATGGTCGAGCGGATAGCCCTGGAGCGCGCAGCGCCATCAGCGAGTAAACCCAAGGGGGCTGGATCCCGCCCCAGCTGCCGTCGGCCTCCTGGCGCCGGACGACCCACCGCTCGGCGGCGCGCAGGCCCATCCGGCGCAACGGCGCGATCGGGTGGCGCTCGTAGACCCGCAGCACCTTGTCGAGCGCGGTCAATATGCGCGCGGCCCACGACTTCGGTGGGGCGTGGCTGGCCGGAGGGCCAGGGCCGAGTTCGTCGAGCGTGATCCCGAGCGGCCGCACCGGGCGGTGGGCGCGCACGATCGTCAATGCCACGATCGTCTGCCGGGCCCAGCACGCGAAGTCGTATGGGTTGAGCGGGAACCAGGCCGGCAGGAACATCATCTCGGGCGGCAGCGCGGGGACGTCGTCCCACGGCCACAGCCCGAATAGCGCCATCCAGATGTGCGTGAACACGCGCGCAGCCCGCGGGCCGCCGCGGGCTCGGGTCCACTCGGCGGCGCGCGCCATGTGCAGCTCGGACGGATCGTCGCCGGCCACGCGCAGCGCCCAGTAGGCCTCGATCGTCGTCGACAGGTCGCCCGGGCCGCCGGGGAAGTTCGCCCAGCTTCCGTCCGGCGCCCTGGTCTGATCGGATCCAGGCCGCCGAGCGACGGCGGCGCTCGTCGCTGCCGATCCCCAGGAACTCGCGCAGCAGCAGGTCCTCCGCATCCATCGTCACGTTGGTGGCCAGCAGGCCGCGCCAGTGCCCGTCGGGCGCCTGCACCGAGAGCAGCTGCTCGCGCGCGCGACCGAGCGCGTCATCCGTCCCCGCCGGAGGCCTCGCCGGAGGGCTCGGCACGTGGTCGGCTGCTTGCGCCGTCGCGGATCTAGACGAAACCGGCTCCTCCAGGGGAACGGCTATCTCTGGACCCTCCACCGTGCTCCTTCCGAGTTCGACTTCCCCATGCGCCGCGGCGCGCCAATTTAACACAACTGGAGTCAACCCTCCGGTTCGCCGGTACGATTCCACAATGGAACACGATTCGGAGGCGGCACGCACTCTGCGCAGCGACGCTCGGCGCAATCGCGACCGCATCCTCGACGCGGCCCGCCGCTCGTTCGCCACCGACGGGCTGGAAATCGGCGTCGACGAGATCGCCTGCCGGGCCGGCGTCGGAGTCGGGACGCTGTACCGGCGGTTCCCGAGCAAGGAGTCGCTGATCCACGCGATCTTCGAGCGCCGGCTCGACGACCTGCAGCCGGTGATCGACCGCGCGTTCGTCGCCGATCCGTGGGACGGGTTCGTCGAGCTGCTGTTCGCGATGGTGGCTCAGCAGATCGAGGACCAGGGCTTCTCGCAGATGATCGTCACGCGGCTGGGCCCCGATGCGATCCCCGACCAGATCCGCCGCCGATTCCTCGAGCCCGCAGCGCTGCTCCTGGCCCGCGCCCAGGAGGCGGGGCGAGCGCGCGCCGACATCACCGCGGCCGACCTCCCCGCGATCCTGCGGATGGCCGGAGCCTCGGCGCTCGGAGCCGATCCGGCGTGCGACTGGCGCCGCCACGTCGGGCTGTTGCTCGACGGTCTCGCCGCGCCGTCAGGAGTCGGCCGCGGCTTCCACTTCGGAGACGTCGATCCGGTCAGCCTTTAGCACCGGACGGCCGTCCGGGGTGAACCACTGCTCGCGAGGGCGGTCGTAGTAGAGCTCGACGCCGTTGCCGTCGGGGTCGCTGAGGTACACCGACACGGTCCCGCCGTGGTCTGAGGCGTGGTCGACCGGGTAGCCGCGCTCGCGCAGGCGCCTGACCGCGCGGCCGAGCTCGCGCGCGTCCGGGTACAGGAAGGCGACGTGGTAGAGGCCGGTGTGCCCCTGCGGGGGCGGCGTGCCGCCGGCGCTCTGAAACGTGTTGAGCCCGACGTGGTGGTGGTAGTCGCCGGCGGCCAGGAACGCCGCCGGCAGCCCGATTGGGCGACCGTCCGCCATGACCCCGAACCCGAGCGTGTCGGCGTAGAAGTCGATCGCGCGGTCCAGGTCGGCGACCATCAGATGAACGTGCCCGACGCGCACGTCGGGGTGGATCGACTCGCCGGCCATATCCAACCCTCGCACGGGCGCCGGGGCGGTTGCAAGCGCGCTAGGGTCGGATCGATGCGCATCGCCACCTGGAACGTCAACTCGGTCAAGCAGCGCCTGCCTCGGTTGCTGCCCTGGCTGGACGAGCGCCGCCCCGACGTGGTGTGCCTGCAGGAGACCAAGCTCGCCGACGACGCGTTCGCGGAGCTGCTCGGTGACGCGCTGGACGCAACGCGGCTACGAGTTCGCCGCCCACGGCCAGGCCGCCTGGAACGGGGTCGCCGTGCTCTCGCGCGTCGGGCTCGAGGACGTGGCGCCGGGGCTGCCCGGGGCCCCGGGCTTCCCGGATCCCGAGGCGCGGGCCCTGGCCGCCACCTGCGACGGCGTCCGGGTCGTCTCGGTGTACGTCCCCAACGGCCGCGAGCCCGGCTCCGAGCACTACAAGTACAAGCTCGAGTGGCTGTCCGCGCTTCGCGACGCCGCGGCCGCCGCGCCGGCGTCGACGGTCGTGTGCGGCGACATGAACATCGCCCCGACCGACGAGGACGTGTTCGACCCCGAGGCCTACGTCGGCCAGACGCACGTGACCGAGCCCGAGCGCTCGGCGCTGGCCGAGCTGCAGGCGGTCGGGCTGCACGACCTGGTCCGCGACCATTGGCCCGACAAGCGCGTGTTCACCTACTGGGACTACCGCGCGGGGATGTTTCACCAGGACCTGGGCATGCGAATCGACCTGGTGCTGGCGACCGAGGCCGTCTCCGAGCGCGTCCGGGCGGCATGGGTGGACCGGCAGGCGCGCAAGGGGCGAGGGCCGAGCGACCACGCGCCGGTGATCGTCGATCTCGACGAGGCGCCCGACGGGGACATCGGGCCGGTGGTGCCGCCGCCGTCGGCGCCGGTGATCAAGCGGGGATCCGCGAAACTGCCGCAGTCTCCTTAAGCCACCGGCGCATGCGCCGGTGGCCCGGCCGGTGCATGCACCGGCCGGCGGGGGCGCGCATGCGCGCCCCCGAACGTCGCACTACCGCGGGCGGTCGCGGTCGCGCGAGGGCTGCACCCGCTTGGGCTCGCCCGGCATCTTCGGGTAGTCGGGCGGGTAGGGCATGTCCCCCTGACCGTCGCGCTCGTAGATCTGCAGCAGCGGCTCCAGCGGGTCCGCGCGATCGTCGATCGCGGCGTGCCGGTCGCCGACGTCGGCAAACCGCGCGGGCATCGTCGCCACCGTGAAGTCCTCGGGCGCGACCTCGGTGAGCTCGTCCCAGGCCAGTGGCGCCGACACCGGCGCGCCGGGCTTGGGGCGGATGCTGTAGGCCGACGCGATCGTCCGGTCGCGCGCGTTCTGGTTGTAGTCGATGAAGATCCGCTCGCCGCGCTCCTCCTTCCACCACTTGGTGGTCACCTCGTCGGGGAGCCGGCGCTCGAGCTCGCGCCCGAACGCGATCGCGGCGTGGCGGACATCGGTGAACGTCCAGCGCGGGTCGATCCGCACGTAGATGTGGATGCCGCGTCCCCCGGACGTCTTCGGAAAGCCGCGGTATCCGAGCTCGTCGAGCAGCGCCCGGGCCTCACCGGCGACCCGCACGGCGTCGGCGAAGTCGGTGCCCGGCTGTGGGTCGAGGTCCAGCCGCAACTCGTCCGGATGGTCGACGTCGACGCTGCGCACCGGCCACGGGTGAAACGTGATCGTCCCCATCTGCGCCGCCCAGCCGACGACCGCCACCTCGGTCGGGCAGACCTCGTCGGCGTGCCGGCCCGACGGGAACTGGATGCGCGCGGTCTCGACGTAGTCCGGGGCGCCCTTGGGGACCCGCTTCTGGAAGAAGGCGTCGCCGCCGCCGCGGTCGCGAGTCGACAGCACGATCCCCGGTTGGACGCCCTTGGGCCAGCGCTCGAGCGTCGTCGGGCGCCGCCCCAGCGCGCGCATGATCCCGTCCTCGACGGCGAGGTAGTAGTTGACGATGTCGAGCTTTGTGACCTCGGCCGTGCGCTCGGTCGCCGGGAAGATCACGCGGTCGGGGTTGGTGACCCGCAGATCGCGGCCGCCCGCGTCGACGATCGTCTCCGGCGCCTTGGCCACCGTCAGCGTCCGATCGCCTGCGGGAAGTTGAAGTAGTGGTCGGGGTCGACCCGCTGGCGGGTCGCCTTCAGCCGCGGGAGGTTCTGGTCGTAGTAGGCCTGCTCCCAGTGCGCCAGCGTCGGGTCGATGTAGTTCTGATAGGCCCGGCCGGACACGAACGGGTGCAGCTTGCTGTGCGCCTGGGTGATCCACGACGAGGTGGCGCCGTCGCCGTAGTACTGGATGCAGAACAGCGGCCGGCGGTGCACGAACGCGGTCGCGGTCGGCGCGATCCGGTTGATCGCCCCGCCGTAGGCGTCGCACAGCAGCGCGCCCGCGCCCGCGTGCTCGGCCGCGGCGACCATCGCCGCGCGCCCCGCGGCCGGCAGCGCGTGGGTGACGTAGTCGGACTTGGCGTTGAACGTCTCGCGCGGCATCTGGCCGCCGGGCGCGGCGCCCCGAGTGTGACACCAGGCGAGCGTGTGACCCGAGCAACCGGCCAGCAGCAGCTGGATCTGCATGTACGGGTGCTCGACGTTGGTGTGAAGGGACGCGCCCGGCACCGACAGCAGGGGGTGCACGAGCCCGGGCACGTCGCCCGAGGACCCCAGGTACTGCCCGTTGGCGATGATCGTGGGCGAAGGGCCGGAGTTCAGGTGCAGGATCGACGTCGCCTTCTCGTTGGTGTGCGGAGCCCACGACTGCCACGCCTCGATCGCGCCGTCGGCCGACGACCACGGCCAGTGGACCTCGAAGTAAGTCGAGCTCGCGGGTATCGCATGGGTCTTGAACGTGAACTCGGTGACCACCCCGAAGTTCCCCCCGCCACCGCCCTTGAGCGCCCACAGCAGGTCGGCGTCGGTCTGGTGGTTGACCGTGCGCAGCTGGCCGTCGGCGGTGACGATCTTGACCCCGAGCAGGCTGTCGATCGTGAGCCCGAGGTGGCGGCTGGCCAGGCCGAAGCCGCCGCCGAGCGTGACACCGGCGATCCCCACCGACGGGCACGTCCCGCCCGGGACCGTGACCCCGTGGCCGGCCAGCGCCGAGTAGACGTCGATCAGCTGCGCGCCGGCGCCGACCGTCGCCGTCCCGGCCTGCTGGTCGAAGTGGACCGCGCTCAGCTTGCGCAGGTCGAGCACGACCCCGTTGGACAGGGTCGAGTAGCCCGCGTAGCTGTGCCCGCCCGAGCGGGCCCTGACGGGCGTGTGATGCGCGACCGTGAACCGGATCGCGTCACGTACGTCGAGCCCGTCGACCGGGCGGGCCACAGCGGTCGGCAGCACGTGGTCGAACCGGGGGTTGAACACGTGGGCGGCGCCCTCGAAGCCGGGATCGCCGCGGTGGAACACGTGGCCTCGAATCGCCCCTTGCAGGCCGCTGGGCATGCGCGGAGTCTCGCACCGCCCGCGGTCGCCCGCGGGTTCGGGTGGTGCGTGCCCGTGCCTCGCTCAGGGGCCTGCCTACTTGTAAACGAGCCGTAAAGCGCGGAGCATGGTGCGATAGCTCCCTGTGCCAAACGGAGGACCGGATAGATGCCCACGAAATCAACATCAAAGTCGAAGCCTCAGGCGCACACCCTGAGCTCTACGCGGAACGGTCCGGAGCCGCCTGCGGTTCCGCACCTGTCGCTGGCGGAGCGAGCAGCGCGCGGCAAGGCCGCGCGAGCGGAGGTGCCGAGGTCTTCGCATGCCGGGTTCGAGCCCGCGCCGATGCGCCCGGATCCGGTCGAGCTGCTCGCACGCCAGGACGAGACACGCGTGCCGGAGCTGGTTCCGATCCGCTACGGCCGCATGCTGGTGTCGCCGTTCACGTTCTATCGGGGCGCGGCCATGATCATGGCTCACGATCTGAGCGCCACGCCGCGCTCCGGCCTGACGGTGCAGTGCTGCGGGGACGCGCATCTGTCGAACTTCGGCGTCTTCGCATCCCCGGAACGGCGGCTGATGTTCGATCTAAACGACTTCGACGAGACACTGCCGGGCCCGTGGGAGTGGGACGTGAAGCGCCTCGCGACGAGCATGCTGATCGCAGCGGTCGACAGGGGCTTCGCGGCCAAGGACCAGGATCGGATCGTGCTCGACACGCTCGGCGCCTATCGCTCGAGGATGCGCGAGTTCGGGGGCATGAACAACCTCGACGTGTGGTATGCGCACTTCGACGTCGAGACTGAGATCAAGCAGTTCGCCGGCCAGTTCAAGCCCAAGCTCGTCGCTCGAGCGCAGAAGCAGCTCGCCAAGGCGCGCACCCGGGACAGCATGTCGGCGTTCTCGAAACTCACCCAGGTGATCGACGGCAAGGTGCAGATCATCGACCAGTCGCCGCTGATCGTGCCGGTCTCGGCGTTGGCGGGCGACCAGACCGAAACGCTGTTCGGGGAGTTCGAGCGCCTGATCCGCGCCTACCGCGACACGCTCGAGTTCAACCGCCGCGTGCTGCTCGAGGAGTTCGAACTCAAGGACGTAGCGCGAAAGGTCGTCGGTGTCGGGAGCGTCGGCAGCCGCTGCTGGATTGTGTTGCTCACCGGCCGCGATGAGAACGACCCACTGTTCCTGCAGGTCAAGGAGGCCGAGAGCTCGGTGCTCGAGCCGTTCCTGGGGCCCAGCGGGTTCTCCAACCACGGCCAGCGGGTGGTCACCGGTCAGCGGCTGATGCAGGCCACGAGCGACATCTTCCTGGGGTGGCTCCATGTCGACGCCGGCGATGACGGCCGGCCCCGCGACTTCTACGTCCGCCAGCTCAAGGACTGGAAGGGCTCGGCGGAGATCGACCAGATGGTCCCAGACGCAATGACCGCCTACGGGCGGATGTGCGGTTGGACCCTCGCTCGGGCTCACGCCCGCAGCGGCGACCGCGTCGCGATCGCCTCCTACCTGGGCCGCGGCAACGCCTTCGACCGCGCGGTGCTCGAATTCTCCAAGGCCTACGCGAAGCAGAACGAGGCCGACTACGGCGAGCTCGTCGCCGCGGTCAAGTCCGGGCGGATCGTCGCGGAGACGGGACTGTGAACGCCGCCTGATCGGCTGACACCCAGAAGCCGACGCGGCACCCGCGGTGGCGACGGCGTAATAGGCTCTCCGAGGATGGGATCGGAGGAGCGGATGCGAGAGCTCATCCTCAGGTTCACTGAGAACCCCGAGTGGCTGCCGTCCGTCTCGCAGGACATCACCGACGCGATCCACGCCGAGCTCGCTGACGTGGATGCCGATCCCGAGCTACGCGCCAGCACGTACGCGAGCACCGACAGCGTCCTTCGGCTGATCGTCGACCTCTCGCGTACGGGACGTCCGCCGAGCGAGGCGGTACCGCCACCAGCGGCGGTCGACTACGCGCGCGAGTTCGTGCGACGTGGCCTCCCGCTTGACTCGCTCCTGCGTGCCTACCACATCGGCCAGGCAACGTTCTTCCGCAGATGGTCCGCAAAGGCGCACGAGACCATCACCGATCCACATGAGCTGACCGAAGCGGTCCAGCTGGGAGCGAACTGGACGTTCGACTACGTCGAGAAGCTCAGCGACGGACTCGTGCAGCGCTACGGCGAGGAGCGGGAGCGGTGGGTCCGCAGCGCAGCGGCGGTGCGCGCGCAGGTGATCGATGCGTTGCTCGCGGGCGAGCATCTAGACCCCGAGCGGGCCAGCGGCCGCCTTGGCTACGAGCTCGGCCGCAATCATCTTGCGTTCGCGATTTGGAGCGACGCGCCGCACGACCGAGGCGATATCGCGTTGGCGATGATCGAGCGGGCCGCACTCGAGCTCGTGTCCTCGCTCGGAATGGCCGCGCCGCTGCTCGTGCCCCGCGCGCGTCTGTGCCTAGCTGGATGGATCGGGTCGCGTGGCGACGATCACATCGTCGGTCTCGAGCACGCGCACATGGACGTTCAGTCGTTTCCAACGGTGCTCGCAGCGTTCGGCTCGCCTGGGGTCGGCGTCGCCGGCTTCGCCCGCAGCCATCGCGAGGCGTTTCACGCCCGCCGAATCGCGCAGCTGACGCAGCAGCGCGCCGGCACCGTGACCCAATATGACACGGTGGCGCTCGCCGCTTTGGCCAGCACAGACGTGGGAGAGGCCCGAGAGTTCGTCAGGGCCGAGCTGGGACAGCTGCTCGGAGACGACGACCAGTCCGTTCGCCTCAGCGCCACACTCCGTGTCTATCTCGAGGAGAACATGAGCCCGTCGCGCGCTTCGCGGCGCCTAGGCGTTCACGAGCACACGATCACCAACCGAATCAGGGCGGCGCAGGAGCTCCTCCCGCATCCAATCGAGCAGCGTGCGTGCGAGCTACAGGTCGCGCTGCGATTGATACGGCTGGCGCAGAGCGGGTGAGGCTGCTCGCGTCGTTACGGGTTCGTGACCTTGATCTCGTTCGTCACGCCCGCGACGCCATACAGCCTCGACACGTCGTCGTAGGCGGCGTCGCTCTGGAACTGGAAGCTGACGTCACCCTTGAGCGTGACCCAGCCGTCCTGCACCTTGACGTCGATGGAGTCCGAGGGAATCTCGGCATCCCAGATCAGATTCTGCAGCGCCGCGCCGCGGATCTCGTCATCCTCGCGGCGATCGGCCCCGAGCAGATTGACCTTCAGGTGGTTGATGACCTCGTAGACGCCCTCCACGCCGCGGGCATCGTGTTCTGCCGCGCGTCGTTGAGAGAAGCGCTCGACCGTGCCCCGCAGCGTGACGATGCCCCCGTCGCCCGCAACGGCGATCTCGGCCGAATCGGCGATGCGGGGGTCGTCCTCCAGCCGCGCGATCACGTCGTTCTCGAGTGGGCTGTTCTTGAACATGCATACTCCTTCCGCTGGGTATGACTGCAAGCTGGCGCTTCTCCCGGCCGCTCGAGAGAACGATCGAGGCGATCTCCCATACGTTTGAGTTAGGTCGGCTCGGGTTGCCGGGTCAGCGCGACCGCTATCGGCCGAGCAGGGAAGCGACCGAGCTGACCGTGATCGCAACGATGACGGTCCCGAACACGTACGAGGTCAGAGCGTGACGCAGCGCTTGACGACGGACGCGCTTAGCGGTGAGATCCGTGTCCGAGACTTGGAACGTCATCCCGATTGTCAGTGCGAGGTAGGCGAAGTCGAGGTAGTCGGGACGCTCGCCCTTGAAATCGATCCCTCCATCTGGCGGCGTGTAGTAGAGCCTCGCGTAGCGAAGCGCGTAGACGGTGTGGACTGCCGACCAGGCAAGCGCGACGCTCGCCAGCGCCAGCGCGGTCAGCAAGCCCCTGCCCGGCGCGTGCGCGTGGCTCGCCTGCGCGAGCGTAAACCCCACGGCCAGCAGACTGGCGGCGCCGGCGCCGAGCAGGACGGCTTCTGCCGCGGTTCGCGAGGCGTCCTCCGCTCGGGCGAGCCGAGCCGTCGCGTCGGCGTCCGCGCCCGCGACGGAGATCCATACCCAGGCTACGAATACGAGCGCCGCGACATCGGTTGCTCCGAGCGCGGCGACCGACCATGACGCTCCCTCGGCAAGCGCGATGCCCGCGACGACGATTCCGCCGAGCACGCCTACGATCACGCGCTTGGCAGCCAGGCCGGAGTGGTCGGGCGGGACAGTCTGTGGATCTGACTGAGGCGCTTCGATCACCAACATCTTCCTGCCGCCGTCGGTCGGCACTGCCGCCCACATGTGGTCGACCGTTTGGCTCGCTCATACGAATGGGCACGTCCGACCCATATCAGCCGTCTATGTGCGCAGGGCACAACGGTGCGCCTCGAACTTAGGGCACCGATCCCGTGCGCGGACGCGTCGGCCGCGCAAGGATTCGTTCACACGACCGGCAGCTTGAGGAGAGATATGCGCGAGAGACACCACCGCCGAAGCAAAGCCATCGCGCGTCCGGCGTACGCACTGACGCGGCACACGCTGGGCTGGACGTGATGCTGTCCGAGGCGGCCGCGGGCGGGCCACCCCGCTTCGTCGCCCCCGGCGCTGCGCGTGAAGGTGAGCGTCGGGCTCGCGCGCCATCCGGGCCGCGTCGCTTCGCGGGCCGCGAGCCTCACCTCCGAGCTGCGGCGAGTCGCCACGGGCCGCTCTGACATCGCACCCCCGAGAGGCGACCGGCGCTTCACCGACCCGGCCTGGGCTCGTAGTTGGCTGTTTCGCCGCCTCCTCCAGGGCTACCTCGCCGTCGGCGAGACGGTCGACGGCCTGATCTCCGACTCCGACGTCGACTGGCGCGCGGAGCGCCGCGCCCGGCTGGCTGCGGAGAACGTGATCGACGCGCTTGCTCCCACGAACTTCCCTTGGTCGAACCCCGAGGTGATCAAGGAGACGATCAACACCGGCGGCGAGAACCTGGTTCGCGGTGCCAGACAGCTTGCGCACGACATCGCCACTCCCCCACGGCTTCCCGCGACGGTCGACACGAGCAAGTTCGAAGTCGGCCGCAACCTCGCGATTTCGCCGGGCTCCGTCGTGCTGCGCACCGACGTGTTCGAGCTGATCCAGTACAAGCCCTCGACCGAGGAGGTGCGAGAGGTTCCGCTGCTGTTCGTGCCGCCGACGATCAACAAGTTCTACGTGCTCGACATCTCCCCCGGCCGCAGCATGATCGAGCACTATGTCGGCCAAGGGCAGCAGGTGTTTGCCATCTCGTGGCGCAACCCCGAGCAGGCCCAGGGCCACTTCGACCTCGACACCTACGCGAACGCGGTCGCTCAGGCGCGCGACGCGGCCGCGTCGATCACCGAGCAGAGCAAGGTGCACCTCGCGGCCGCGTGCTCTGGCGGGATCGTCACGGCGGGGCTCCTCGGTCAGCTGGCGGCCAGCGGCGAGCTCGATGAGATCGCGAGCCTGACGCTGATGGTGTGCGCGCTCGACAACGACACGCGAGGGCACGATGTCCGCTCTTGCGAGCCGTGACGTCGCTGCAGCTGCGGTCGCAGAGTCAGCGCGCAAGGGTTACCTCGACGGGCAAGCGCTCCAGGGCGTGTTCACGTGGTTGCGCCCGAACGACCTGGTGTGGAACTACGTCGTCAACAACTACCTGCTCGGTAAGGACCCGCCTGCGTTCGACATCCTCTTCTGGAACCAGGACACGGTGCGCCTGGCCGCGGGGCTTCATCGCGATTTCATCTACATCGGGCTCGATAACTCGTTCACGCATCCCGGTGCGCTCGAGGTGCTCGGCCAGCCGGTCGATCTCCAGCGAGTTGACCTGGATACCTATTTCGTCGCCGGCCTCACCGATCACATCGTCCCGTGGGAGAGCGCGTACAACGGAGCGCGGCTGTTCGGGGGCGATCGGCGGTTCGTGCTATCGAGCAGCGGTCACATCCAAGCTCTGGTCAATCCGCCTCCTGCCCCGGGCGCGCGAATCCCGCGCGAGCTATCGCGTCGCCGACGAGCTGCCCGACAGCTGCGGAGGAGTTCCTCGCCCAGGCGCCGAGGCTGTCAGGGACCTGGTGGTCGGACTGGGACAGTTGGCTGGCGGAGCGCTCGGGTGAGCGCAAGCCGGCGCCGAAGGCGTTGGGAAACCGCGCTCACAAGGCACAGGCGAAGGCGCCGGGGACGTACGTTCTTGCTGACTGAGAGCGAGGAAGCGGCGATCGACGGCCGACCTGCCGCCGCTGCCGACGGATCGTTGGTGGGGAGATCATCTCCGCGAGGTCCGCTGGCAGCTCGAGCTCGGCAGGCTGCTCGTCGATCCTGTCTTTCGCGGAGGCGGCGTGCCTCGCGGCGATGGCCGGCCGGTGATCTTGATGCCCGGCCTGGGCGCCGGTGACCAGACGCTGCTTGTGCTCGCCGCCTGGCTGCGGCGAATCGGATACCGGCCGCACATGTGCGGGTTCGTGGCCAACGTCAGCTGCTCTGACCGGGCAGTGGAGCGAGTCGAGCGCCGACTCGAGGCCGTTCACGCCCGCTACCACCGCCGGGTCGCGTTGATCGGCCACAGCCGCGGCGGCCACTACGCTCGAGCGCTCGGCCATCGCCGCCCCGAGCTCGTCTCTCACGCGATCTCGATCGGCGCCGGATTGCGCCAGATGCTTGCGGCCAGCTATCCCACCCAGGCCGCGGCGCGCGGCATTCGCGCAGCCCTGCTGCAGACACGGCCGCGCCGGATCGTCCCGATGTCTGACCGAAGCGTGTGACTGCGCGTTCGCTCGCGACTTTGCTGCACCGTTTCCAGCGGATCGCGTGCGGCTGACGAGCATCTACTCGAAGGAAGATGGCGTCGTTCGCTGGCAGTCCGCGCTCGTCCACGACGCGGACTGCGTCGAGGTCACCGGCAGCCACGTCGGGCTGATCTTCAACCGCAAGACGTATCGCGCGATTGCCTCCACGCTAGCCGTACCGGAGCTCTAACTCCGCGCTATACGGCGGGTGGCCGAGAGTTCTCACGCGCCGCCGCCGGCAAGCCGACGCTTGAGTCCATACCCAACCCCCTGAAAGGAGCGTTCATGCTCACAGATACACCGCTGGCGGATGCAGTGATCGCAAATCTCGACCGCGATCCGCGGATTCCGGAATCGCTCGAGATCGCGGTAGCCGCCGACGACGGGATCGTCACCCTTCGAGGCACCGTCGAGAGCTTCAGCCAGCGTCGGGCCGCGGCCCAGGATGCCAAGAAGGTCGATGGCGTCTATGACGTCGACAACCAGCTCAAGGTGAGCCTGACCGGCGCCAATCGTCGCGATGACGACGAGATCCGCGGTGCCGCATTGCAGAACCTGATCTGGGACGTCGAGGTGCCCTCCGACTTCGTGGACGTCAAGGTCGACGACGGCTGGGTCACCCTGAAGGGCAACGTCAGCTACCAGTTCGAGAGCGATGCGGCCTACGACGATGTCGCCAGCCTCTACGGCGTCCTCGGCGTGACCAACGAGATCATCGTCTCCAACCCCGTGATTTGGCGGGCAGGCGTGGGTGGCGAAGACCACTCACGCCTGCCCGTTGCGTATTCGCTTGCAGGCCGCGCACGTCCGCCCGTTTGACCTGCGCGGCGATTAGGCCGCAAGCGTGGCGTTGGAGCTGTCGGGCAGCACTCGCCCGAGTTCGCTGCGCGAGGTGATGCCGAGCTTGTTGAAGATCTTGCGTAGGTGGTAGGCGACGGTGTGCTGGCTGATGAACAGCCGCGCGCCGATCTCGGCGTTGGACAGTCCGTCGCGGGCGAGGCGCGCGACCTGAGCCTCCTGAGCGGT
Organism: uncultured Solirubrobacterales bacterium; assembly: GCA_963831845.1. Classification (GTDB taxonomy): domain Bacteria; phylum Actinomycetota; class Thermoleophilia; order Solirubrobacterales; family Solirubrobacteraceae; genus Palsa-465. The sequence goes on from CAWHRT010000024.1 coordinate 143,256, forward strand.
GAGTTCATCGCGGGTCTCGACGCGTGCGTTTGCGGACACGCTCGCCGGTGGCCAGCAGCTCGCGCTCGGCGCGCCCGGCGAACGCCTCGATCCCCATCGCGTTGAACATCTCGAACGCGGTGCGCAGCTGCTCGCGGGCGTCCAGGCGCCGGCGCTCGCGCCGCAGCCACTCGCCGTAGAGGAGGTGGGCGCGGGCGAGATCTACGCGGAGGCGCGTGCGGCCGAGCCGTTCGATCGCCTCGCGGTAGAGGCTCGTCGGCCTCGTCGCCGTCGCTGAGCAGTGCGCGGCACCGGGCCTCGATCGCCGAGCGCCCAGTCGGTGCCGGCGGCGCGGGTCGTCTCGACGATCCGCTCGAGCGCGCCGTCCGCGAGGTGAGGCTGTCCGGACCGGACGGCCGCCTCGATCAGCTCGGTCAGCGCCCAGATCGCCGGGCCCTCCTCGTGCGTAGCGCTCGGCTTGGCCGACCGCGGCCAGGGCCGCGTCGTAGCGGCCGAGCCCGATGTACAGGACGTTCCGCTCAGAAACTCGGTGATCGTCAGCGCGAGCCCCTCGCCACGCGCCTGAGCGTCGCTGACCGTGGTTCGGATCAGCTCCGAGAGCTCGGCCTCGCGACCGCGCAGAGCGGCAAGCGCGAGCGCACCGTAGGGGACGGTGGCGATCCCGGTCGCCTCGGTCGCGGCTCGCAGCTCCTCCTCATACGCTGCGGCCGCGCCCAGCTCGCCGAAAAACGCGTACACACTGCTGCGATTGGCGAGGACAAACGGCAGCGCGGTCAGCGCCCCGGCCTCCCGGACGAGGTCGAGGTGCCGCGTCGAGAGCACCGTCCAGGCCTCGTCGTCCCAGAGATACAGCGCGATCCAGCTAGCGAACCACAGCCAACGAGCCTCCTCGGGCGGCAGCACCGTGTCTCGACCGAACGCACGCAAGCGCCTCCTTCAGGATCGGGGCGCCCGCCGCGTACCCGTCGGTGAACCGGACCGCCAACCCCTGGAGGAGGAGGTCGGACGGACGCGGCGGCTCGGGCGGCGGCGGGCCGGCGAGCGCAGCCTCGCTGATCTCCATCACGCCGCCGCCGCGGGCCAGCCGGCCGGCGAACATCGCAGCAGACAGAGCCTCCAGGTAGGTCGCACGCGCGAGGGTCGGGTCGACCGCCTCGAGTTCGCGGGCGGCTCTCAGCAGAAGCGGGGGCGCGTCGCTGCCGCGCCGCGAGGCGAACGCGATCTGAGCGCGCAGCAGATGCACGCGGCAGCGCTGGAGTCGTCGACGGCGCCCGTCTCGGCGGTCGCCAGCAGAGCGAGCGCGTCGTCGAGCGCGCCCGCTTCGTACTCGGTCTGCGCCGCCGCCAGCGCGCGCTGCGCGCGCCGCGAGGGCTCTTGTGTCAGCGTCGCGGCGCGCTCCAGAAAGGCGGCGGCGGCGGCCAGACCGCCCCGCGCCTGCGCCCGTCCGGCGGCCCGCTCGAGCTCGGCGGCGACGTCCTCGTCCGGGCCGGCCGCCGCCTCGGCCAGATGCCAGGCGCGCCGGTCGGGATCGAGCTGCGCGTCGGTCGCCTCGGCCAACGCCCGGTGAACCCGTCGCCTCTGGTGCGGCGTCGCCGCCCGGTAGACCGCCGAGCGCGCCAGCGGATGGCGAAACCGAACCCTGCCGTCGACTTCGAGCAGGCGCGCTGACTCCGCCGGGTAGAGCACCGCGTCGGCGATTCCCAGTCGCGCGGCCGCGCTCCACAAGCAGTCCCGGGTCGCCGGTCGGCTCCGCAGCGGCCACCAACAGCAGCTGCTGCGTGTCCTCAGGCAGCGCCTCGAGCCGATTTACGAAGCTCTCCTCGATCCGGCCCGACAGCGACAGCGCTCCCGGCAACCCGAACCCGCCCGCCAGCTGCGCCGGCGACAGTCCCCGCGGCAGCTCCAGCAAGGCGAGCGGGTTGCCGCGTGCCTCCACCAGCAGTTGATCTGCCACCCGCTCGTCCAGCCGCCCCGGTATCGCCGACGCCAAGAGCGCTCGCGCATCAGCGTCCCGAAGACCCTCCACCACGAGCTCCGGAAGCCGACCGAATTCTCCGGCTGGCTCACGCGTCGCGAGCCAGAAGGACGACCGACTCCGCCAGCAGCCTGCGCGCCACAAACGCCAACACTTGCGCCGAGGCTCGGTCGAGCCACTGTGCGTCGTCGATCGCGCACACCAGCGGGCGCTCCTGCGCTGCCTCCGAGAGCAGGCTCAAGGTCGCCAGGCCGACGAGGAACCGATCCGGGACCGGGCCCTCACGTAGCCCGAACGTCGTTTCAAGCGCGTCGCGTTGCGGGGCTGGAATCCGATCGAGACGGTCAAGCAGCGGGGCGCACAGCTGATGCAGCGCCGCGTACGCCAACTCCATCTCCGACTCGACGCCCACCGCGCGCACGACGATCAGGTCTGACGCGGACTCGATCGCATGCTCGAGCAGCGCCGTCTTCCCGACGCCCGCCTCACCCCGAAGCACCAGCACGCCGCTCTGCCCAGCTCGAGCCTCCTCGAGCAGCCGATCGAGCACCGCGCGCTCGTCGTCCCGACCGCGGAGCATCAGCCCGCCGGGAGCTGGATGGCCGCTAGCCACCAGAACGGCCATCCTAGACCGACGCTCCCGACGTGTCTGTGGCCCCGACGGTTTGGATCACCGGCTCACCGTAGGCGACGGGAGCGGCCGTGCATATGGCGCGCTCGTATACCCACCGGGGCGGCAAATGGGGCCCGACCACAACGGCGCTCTCCGGCGCCTTGGCGCGACGGCGCGCGGCCACTTCAAGCTCAGGACTCGGGGCGCCCGCTGGACGCGAGTCGAGAGTCGACTTGCTTGGTGAGCGTGAGCGTCTGCCTCGAGAGGTCGAGCAGCTCTCGATTCTGCTTGTCCTCGGTTTGAACGGTGTCCGCGTAGGACCTGAGCTCCTTTGTCAGCCGCAGGATCTGCTTGGAGAGGTCGAGCAGCTGTTGGTTTTGGTGGTCCTCGGTCTGCACCGTCTTCCACTGCTGATCGGCGATCACCTGCCGCTTTGCGTCCGCCCGGTTCTGGCTGATCATCACGAAGGTGGAGAGGAAGATCGCCTCGAGCGAGACGATCATTGTCAACAGCCCGAAGGGATACTTCTCGACGCCGAGCCCGATCCACAGTCCGAACCACAAGACATGGATGTAGACGAAGGTCATCGATCCCGCGAACGCGGTGATCTTGTCGGAGACCCGGTCCTGCACGTTCTGGGCGCGCTCCTCGGAATGCTTCAGCAGCGCCGGGTTGATCGGCTGAGGAAGCGGGCGTGGAACAAACCAACGCACAAGCCGGCTGTGATGCCCGTCGCTCTCGGAGCTCTCGGGCGGGGTTTTGCTCTCGGGTGCGGTGTCGCTCTCGGGCGGGGTATCGCTAGCGGTTGACATCGCCCTGAAGGCTGGAGCCCGCCCGCCCAGCCCGCTAGATGTCGTCGTCGTGCCCGCGATAGACCGTGCGTCTACGTCCCACGGTTACGCCATCACGCGCTCCAATAGCCGGGATCCTCGGCGTAACCACATCCGATAACCCGCCCCTATACCCACCCCTCCTGGCGCGCATACGGTCCGATCGAGAGCGGGCCCACGACGTGTGGCACGGGACGAATTCCGCCCCGATCCCCTCACAATCAACCTGAGGAGTAACCGTGTCACAAGACGTTGACGAGATCAGGGAGGTTGTCGGGCAGTTGAATGGCCCGCCGACTAGCGGAGCGGCGACAAACACGCTGCTGCGTCCGTTCCTCGCCCAGATCGCCCGCTACTGGTGGGTCGAGCTGCTCTTGGGCGTGCTTTGGGTCGTGATCGCCGTCGTCGTTTTGAAGTTCAATAACGCGTCGGTTGTCACGGTGGGCATTCTCACCGGAATCATGTTCCTCTTGTTCGCGGCCGAGGAGTTCGCACTTGCCGCCTTGGACCAAAGCGCCAGGTGGATCTGGGCGCTGTTCGGGGTGCTGCTGACGGCGGGCGGAATCGTTGCGCTGATCCATCCGCGCAACACGTTCGCAGCGCTCGCCGACATCCTCGGCTTCGTGTTCCTAGTGATCGGAGTCCTCTGGATGGTGCAGGCGTTCACGGAGCGGGCCGTCAACAGCCTCTGGTGGCTTGGACTGGTCAGCGGCATCCTGATGGTCATCCTGGCCTTCTGGGTCAGCGGCGAGTTCTTTCTCGACCGGGCGGCGACCTTGCTCGTGTTTGCCGGGGTGTGGGCATTGATGAAGGGCATCACCGACATCGTCCGTGCGTTCCAGATGCGCGAGCTCGGCTCGAGCTGAGCGACGGCCCACCGACGGTGCGGGACACCCTGCGACTACCAGCCCGACTGTCAGCTGACAGCCAACGACTGTCAGGCGCAGGCGATGCGAACCATGCGGCGTCGACGTAGCGTGATGCCCACGTTCGCAACGACTGGAGGACAGTCCAGTGTTTTCTACAGATCACATCACCCAGGTGCTCGCGGCGCGCGGCCAGGCCCAAGCGCTCGATGCGTGGCGCGAGGCGGCAGACCTCGTCTCGATCCGGTGGCAGCTCTTCCTCGAGGCCGAGGCGGAGGGTCGCCAGTGGGCATTCGCCTCCTACGTCGCAGCGCTGGACGCCGAAGAGGCTGCGGCTGCTGACATGGCCGCGCTGGCCGCGCCGATGGCCGCGTAGGGGGAGCGACGTGGAACTCCGCCATCTTCGATATTTCATCGCGATCGCCGAGGAGCGAAGCTTCACCGGCGCCGCCGAGCGCCTGTGGGTCGCCCAGCCGGGACTCTCGACCCAGATGCGCCGGCTCGAAGCCGAACTCGGCGTTCAGCTGTTCGAGCGCCACCCACGTGGCATCGACCTGACGCAGGCCGGCGAGCTGTTCCTCGAGCGTGCTCGTGTCGCCGTGTCCGCCGCCGACGTGGCGCTCGCCACGGGGCGTGATCTCGAGGCCGGGGTCGTCGGGAGCCTTCGGCTGGGCCTGGCCGCCGGAGCCCGGTGGCCGCTCGCCTCTGAGCTGCTGCTGCGATTCGGCCGAGAGCGGCCTGGAGTCGAGCTCACCGTCGTCGAGGCGTACGGCGGAACGCTTTGGCGCGATCTCCGCGCTGGACGCCTCGACGCTCTCGTTGCGCCAACCGGTCACGGCTCGGCCGACCTCAAGACCCTCGAGCTCGGCTACGAGGATTGGGTGGTGCTCGTCGGCACCGGTCATCCGCTTGCGGGGATCGGTTCCGTGGATGCCGAGGATCTGCAAGGTGAACGGATCGCCCTTACGGGACACCGCGATGGTGCAGTCTTGGACCGGACCGTCTCGGACCTGCTCGCGGAGCTGGGTGTGGCGGCACAGCTCGTGCCGGGCGCGCAGGGCCCAGCGCGACACGCTGCGCTCGCCACCAACGAGGCCGTCGTTCTAACTACCGCGCCCGACGCGGTTCCATCTGGCGTGATCGTTCGGAGGCTCGAGCCGCGTCGCACACTCGCGTTTGAGCTGTTGTGGCGTGACGAGGCGACGTCTCCGGCGTTGTCCGAGCTCATCAGCCTGGCGGCGGTCAACGTGCCGCGGCCATCGTCGACCCGGGCGCTTGCCGCGGTCGCGTGAGGGACACGCGCCGTGAGCGGTGATCCACGTTTCGAGCGCTTCGTGCTCGCAGAGCTCGCCCTGCGGGACCGACGCGCCCGTCGCCGTGACGGTTCGGCCGGCTATCTCGCGCGCGTTGTCGCCCGGGCGGCGATCGAGGACCGTTTGGACGGAGCACGGCCCTTCGGAGAGACGCTGACCGCGCTCTGGCTTCTGCCCAATCCACGGCTGGCGACGTGAACCGGCACCGAGTAATCGCCGCGGCGCGTACGTGCGTCACGAATGGCACCGGGCGGCGCCGGCGAGATCACGCCGGCTTGGTCGGGCAGCGGCTCGTCACAGCTTGGGCACGGGTCGCCTCGATCGAGCGAGGTCCGAACGACATAGCTCGTCACGGCACAGCGCGGGCAGATCACGTAAGGCACGTGGTGCAGGCTCGGTCACGACAGTGGCCACACCAAGCCCGTAGATCGGTGCGAGCGATACGCACGACTGATGGCGGCGAGGATCTCTCGTGAAACTGCTTTCGGCCGCAGAGGAGGTCATGCTCGCGAGGCGGATCGAGCGAGGCGATCTGCAAGCCAAGCAGAGAATGATCGAGAGCAACTTGAGGCTGGTGCACGCGGTCGCCAGGGCGTATCGCAGCAGCAACGTTCCGTTCGCAGACCTCGTCCAAGAGGGGACGATCGGCTTGGTCCGAGCGGTTGAACGGTTTGACCACCGGCGCGAAGTGAAGTTCTCCACGTACGCCGTGTGGTGGATCCGACGGTCAATGCTGGACGCGATCGCAAGCTCAAATGTGATCCGAATGCCCGCCAAGGCCAGCCAGCAGCTCGCAGCAGTGCGACGCGCGGAGGCTGAACTCGAGCGGATCGAGCCCCGACGCGCTTCAGACGCGGCGATCGCCGAGCTCACCCAACTGAGCGTGACGACCGTTCGCTCGTTACGTGAGGCGGCCCGGGTGACGGCCTCTTTGGACGAGCCGGCTGGCGAGGATGCGACGCCGCTTGGCGACCTGTTGGCCGACGTGCGAGCCGGGGACCCGTTTGAGAGTGCAATCGCGCGCGAGCGCCGGGACGAGGTTTCGTCGATGGTGCGCCTGCTGCCGGAGCGTCACCGAGAGGTCATCGTTCGTCGCTACGGCCTCGGTGATGATGGCGCCCAAACCCACGAGCAGATCGGCGAGCGGCTCGGCGTGGGCGAGGAGCGAAGCCGCCAGATCGAGCGCGAAGCTCTCCACCGCTTGCGTTCGATCGCTACTGCGTCGGCGCGGGCCGCTTAGACCACCGTCGCGGCGGCGTCGGGCAGCGCTCGGCTGAGCTGGTTGCGCGAGGTGATTCCGAGCTTGTTGAAGACCTTGCGCAGGTGATAGGCGACTGTGTGCTGGCTGATGATGAGTCGCGCGCCGATCTCGGCGTTGGAGAGGCGGTCGGCGGCGAGTCGCGCGATCTGGGCCTCCTGTGGCGGTGAGCTCCTCGCGGGCCTCGACGGCGCGCTTGCGGACGCGCTCGCCGGTGGCCAGCAGCTCGCGCTCGGCGCGAGCTGCGAACGCCTCGATCCCCATCGCACTGAACATCTCACACGCAGCGCGCAGCTGCTCCCGGGCGTCGAGGCGCCGGCGTTCACGGCGGAGCCATTCGCCATAGAGGAGATGAGACCGGGCGAGCTGCATGCGGACCCGCGTGCGTCCGAGTCGTTCGATCGCCTCTCGATAGAGGCTCTCAGCGACATCGTCGTCGCTGAGGAGTGCGCGTGAGTGGGCCTCGATTCCCAAGCGCCCAGTCGGTGCCGCTGGCGCGCGTGGTCCCGGCGAGCCGCTCAAGCGCACGTTCGGCGAGCGCAAGCTCTCCGCACCTGACGGCGGCCTCGATCAGCTCAGCTCTCCGGCCCGCGCGGCGAGCCGACGAGGTCGGAGCGCGTGCCGGCCGTCGCGGCAGGCGGCCAGAGCGGCGTCGTAGCGGCCGAGCCCGTTGTACATGACGGCGCTCACAAGCTCGGTGATCGCCAACGCGAACCCTTCTCCACGAGACACGGCGGCCCTGACCGTGGTCTCGACCAGCCGCAGGAGCTCGGACTCGTTACCCCGCAGGGCAGCGATCCAGAGCGGAGCGTAGGGGACGGTGGCGACTCCGGTCGCCTCAGTGACCATTCGGGCCTCGTCGAGCAGCGACGCGGCCGCGGCCAGCTCGCCGGAGACCGCGTGAGTCCAGCTGCGAGCGTCGAGAGCAAGCGGAATTGCGCTCAGCGCACCCGCTTTCCGGCAACGCTCGAGTTCTCGCGCGGAGAGCGAGCGTCAGGCTCTCGTCGTCCCAGAGGTCCGATGCCGCCCGGCACGCGAGTAACAGCCAGCGAGTCTCCTCCGGAGGCAGGACCGTCTCGCGCCGGAACGCGCTCACGCGCCTCCTTCAGGATCGGTGCACCCGCCGCGTAGCCCTTAGTGAACCGGGTCGCCAACCCTTCGCAGGAGGAGGTCGGGCGGGCGCGCCGGGTGCCGCGGCGGGCGTCCGGCGAGCGCGGCCTCGCTGATCTCGACGAGGGTCACACCGCGCGCCAACCGACCCGCGAACCGGCCGGCTGACAGAGCTTCCAGGTAGGTCGCTCGTGCGAGCCCGGGGTCGACTGTTTCGAGCTCACGGGCGGCTTTGAAGAGCAGTGGGGGCGCGTCGCTGCCCCGCCGTGAGGCGAACGCGATCTGGCCGCGCAGCAGATCGACCCCGGCGCGCTCGCGATCATTGACCGCCGCGGTCTCGGCAGTGCCGAGCAGTGCGAGCGCCTCGTCGAGCGCCCCCGCCTCGTATTTGGTCCGCGCCGCAGCGAGCGCCCGCTTCGCGCGACGCGACGGCCGGGCGTCAGCGCGACGGCGCGCTCGAGAAACGCGGCCGCGGCGGCAAGCCCACCGCGCGTCTGCGCCCGGCCGGCCGCCCGCTCGAGCTCGGCGGCAACGGCCTCGTCGGGACGAGTCGCCGCCTCAGCCAGATGCCAGGCGCGTCGGTCGGGATCGACCTGCGGGTCAGTCGCCCCGGCCAGCGCCCGGTGCACCCGTCGCCTCTGCTGCGGCCCTGCGGCGCGGTACACCACAGAGCGCACCAGCGGATGCCGAAACCGCACCCTACGGCCTGTCTCAATGAGCCCCGCCGACTCCGCCGGCTCCAGCGCCGGCCTCGCGATCCCGAGTCGCTCGGCCGCACGCCACAACAGGGCCGGATCGCCGGTCGGCTCCGCCGCCGCCACCAGCACAAGGCGCTGAGTGTCCTCGGGGAGGGCCGCGAGCCGCCTCAGGAAGCTCTCTTCGATGCGGCCAGGGAGCGATAGCGCGCCCGGCAGCGCAAAACCCCCAGCCAGCCTTGCCGCCGAAAGACCCCGCGGTAGCTCCAGCAGCGCTAACGGGTTCCCCCCCGTCTCAGCCAGCAGCTGGTCGGCCACGCGCTCGTCCAGTCGCCCGGGAATGACGGCGTTCAACAGCCTCCGCGCGTAGGCATCATGAAGGCCCTCGACGCACCAGCTCGGGCAGACCCGCTAATTCCTCTCCCGGCTCACGCGCAGCGAACAACAGCGCCACCGACTCCGCGAACAGTCTGCGCGCCACAAATCCCAACGCCTGGGCGGAGGCTCGGTCCAACCACTGCGCGTCGTCCACGACGCAGAGAACTGGTTGTTCGTCCGCCACCTCCGACAGCAGGCTCAGGACCGCCAGACCAACTAAGAACCGATCGGGCGTAGGCCCGGCGCTCACCCCGAATGTGGTTGCCAGCGCATCGTGCTGCGGGCCGGGAAGCCGATCAATCCGGTCAAGCATTGGACCGCACAACTGATGCAGCGCCGCGAACGGAAGCTCCATCTCCGCCTCCACCCCCACCGCGCGCAGCACCCGCATATCCGACGACGACCCGATCGCGTACTCGAGCAGGGCCGTCTTACCGATCCCCGGCTCGCCCCGCAGCACCAGCGCGCCGCTGCGTCCTGCCCTGACGGCCGCTAGCAACCCATCGAGCACCGCCGATTCGTTCCGACGGTCCTCGAGCGTCAGCCGCCCCGGAGCTGGATGACCCTCGGCCATGAGCACCGCGATGCTAGATCCAAACGGCCTCCGAGCAATCGATGCGGTCCATGCACCGCCTGAGCTGACCAACCTCAGACGATTGGCGCGTCGACGCTATAGGCATATGGACTTGGCTCGGGGGGTCACGAGACCGATCCTGTCCGTGCCATGAGAGGTCTTCTGCCCCATCAAGTTGTGGTTGACAACGCGGGTGCCACCCGGCTCGTGGCGGCGACGCTCGCCGCCCGAGAGATCGAGGCTCGCGCCGCGCTCATCCGCCTTCGCGACTGTAGCCGGAAGATCGAGGAGGCCAGCGGGGTAGTCGCCGTGCGTCCTCATCGGGCCGACCGAGATCGAGTGAGACACCTCCTCCGCGTCGTTACCACAGAGGCAGCACGGCTCCGTGTGGAACTTCGGAGCTGGGACGTCGCGTCTCCGGATTGGATCGATCGTGTCAACGGGCGCCTCGATCAGCTCGCACAGAAGATCGAAGCGATGCAGCCGGCCAGTGGATCCTCGGGCGCTGACCCTCCGACGGCCACGAGTGCGGCCGGTTAAGCCGTCCCCCGAACGGCGGCGCCTTGGGGCAGCACGCGGACGAGATGGCTGCGTGAGGTGATGTCGAGCTTGGAGAAGACCTTCCGCAGGTGGTAGGCGACCGTGTGTTGGCTGATGAATAGGCGAGAGCCGATCTCGGCGTTCGACAGTCCGTCGCGGGCCAGTCGCGCGATCTGAGTCTCCTGAGGGGTGAGCTGCTCGCGGGTCTCGACGGTGCGTTTGCGGACACGCTCGCCTGTGGCCAGAAGCTCGCGCTCGGTCCGCCCGGCGAACGCCTCAACACCCATCGCGGTGAACATTTCGAACGCTGTGCGCAGCTGGTCGCGGGCGTCGAGGCGGCGCCGCTCACGCCGCAGCCACTCGCCATAGACCAGGTGGGTCCGCGCGAGCTGCACGCGCACGCGGGTGCGCCGCAGCCGCTCGATCGCCTCCTGGTAGAGGCGCTCGGCGGCGTCGCCGTCGCTGAGCAGCGCGCGCGAGCGGGCCTCGACGCCGAGCGCCCAGTCGGTGCCGCTGGGCCGGGTGCTGAGCGTGAGCCGCTCGAGCGCCCGTTCGGCGATGCGGCGCTCTGCCGGCGCGGGTGGCCGCCTCCACCAGTTCGGCGACCGCGCTGGGAGTGCTCAGCTCGGAATAGGGCGCGACGTCGACGGCCTCGCGCACCGCGGCGAAGGCCTCCTCGTAGCGACCCAGACCGTTGTACAGGACCGCGCTGGCCTGCCCGGCGAACCCCAGCGCAAAGCCCTCCCCTCGCGCCTTCGCATCCGTGGTGAAGTCCTCGATCAAGGCCGACAGCTCCGGCTCCATCCCGCGCAGCGCCGCGACCCAGATCTCGACGTAAAGATGAGCGGGGATGCCGATCGCCGCAGTTGTCGCCCGGATCTCGTCGAGCAGCGACTCCGCCGTGGACAGCTCGCCGCAGAGCACCTGGAGGTAGCTCAGCGAGGTGAGGATCAGCGGCTTGACCGTGAGGGCACCGGCAGCACGGAGACGCTGGAGCTCTCGCGTGGCGAGCAGCCTCCAGCTCTCCTCGTCCCAGATGTCCCACGCGGCGCGGCAGGCGAGCGAGAGCCACCGCGACTCCTCGGGGGGGAGGGCGGCTTCCTCGCGGAACGCTCTCAGCGCGTCCTTGAGGATCGGCACGGCCGCGGTGTGACCGTCGATCGGCAGCGTCGCCATCCCCTGAAGGAGGAGATCGGTCGGCCACGGCGGTCGGCGCGGGGCGGCGCCGACCAGCGCCGCCCTGCTCACCTCGACGACGTCCGCGCCGCGGGCGAGCGGCCCGGCGAACCGGGCGGCCTCGAGCGCTTCGAGATAGGTGGTGCGCGCCCGGTCCGGGTCGACCGCCTCGAGCTCTCGGGCGGCCTCCAGCAGGAGCCCGGGGGCGTTGCCGCCGCGCTGTAGGGCGAACGCGATCTGCGCGCTTAGCAAGTGCACGCGCGCGCGTTGGGCGTCGTCTACTGCGCCGCCCTCCGCTGTACCGAGCAGCGCGACCGCGTCGTCGAGTGCGCCTGCTTGGTACTTGGTTTGCGCGGCCGCCAGTGCGCGCTCCGCGCGCCGTGAGGGCTCGGATGTGAGCGTGGCGGCCCGCTCCAGAAAGGCAGCAGCGGCGGCCAGCCCGCCCCGCGACTGCGCGCGGGCGGCGCCCCGTTCCAGCTCAGCGGCGACCTCCTCGTCGGGGCCGGCCGCCGCCTCGGCAAGATGCCAGGCGCGCCGGTCGGGGTCGACCCGCGCGTCGGTCGCCTCGGCCAACGCCCGGTGCACTTGTCGCCGCTCGTTGGGCTTTGCCGCTCGGTAGACCGCCGAGCGCACCAGCGGATGGCGGAAGCGGACCCTGCTGTCGATTTCGATCAGCGCGATCAATTCCGCCGGCTCTAGCGCCGTGCCGGTGATCCCGAGTCGCTCCGCCGCACGCCACAAGAGGGCCGGATCGCCGGTCGGTTCGGCCGCCGCCACCAACAAAAGCCGCCGGGTCTCCGCTGGGAGGGCCTCCAGTCGCATCAGGAAGCTCTCCTCGATCCTGCCCGACAATGACAGCGCTCCGGGCAACGCGAACCCGCCTGCAAGCTGTGCGGCTGTGAGCCCCCGCGGGAGTTCGAGCAGCGCCAAGGGGTTGCCCCGTGTCTCGGCCAGGAGTTCGTCGGCGACCCGCTCGTCCAGCCGTCCCGGAATCACCGAGGCCAACAGGGCACGTGCATCCGCATCCTCCAGTCCGTCGAGCACCAGCTCCGGTAGACCCGCGAGTAGCTCGCCCAGCTCGCGCGCGGCGAACAACATCGCCACCGGCTCCGCCAGCATCCTCCGCGCCACAAACGCCAACGCCTGTGCAGACGCCCGGTCTAACCACTGCGCATCATCGATCACGCACAACAGCGGGCGCACCTCCGCGACGTCGGACAACAGACCAAGCACTGCGAGTCCGACGAGGAAGCGGTCCGGCGCCACGCCCCCGCTTAATCCGAATGTTGTCGCCAGCGCATCGCGCTGGGGACCCGGAAGGCCGTCCAGGCGATCGAGCAGCGGCGCGCACAACTGATGCAGCGCCGCGAACGGAAGCTCCATCTCCGCCTCCACCCCCACCGCGCGCAGCGCCCGCATATCCGCTGACGCCCCGATCGCGTGCTCGAGCAGCGCCGTCTTTCCGATCCCCGGGTCCCCCCGCAAGACCAGCACTCCGCTCTGCCCCGCACGGGCGTCCTCGAGCAGCCCATCGAGCACCGCACGCTCGTCACGCCGATCGTGCAGCACCAGCCCCCCGGGAGCCGAGTCACCGCGAGCCATGAGCAGAGCCATCCTATAACCGGCGGCTATTCCTGCTGGCGCTGGTTCTGCTGATGAAGTCACCAGGGTCCGCGGATGCTCAGGGGAGCACAACCACCGAACGTCCACAAGGAGTTGCAGATGTCCCTGACCGACGTCGTCTTCAGCGCTACCGGGCTTCCGACCGGGACCTGGCGCCTGGACCCCACTCATTCCTCGGCGGGCTTCGCGGTCAAGCATATGGCCGTGTCGACATTCAGAGGCCGATTTGAGAAGTTCGACGCCACGCTGACCGTGGGTCAGGACTGGGCGGAACTGGTCGGTATCGTCGACGCGGGCTCACTCGTGGTCAAGGACCCGAACCTTCAGGCTCACCTTGGCTCGCCCGAGTTCTTCGACACCGAGCGCTATCCCGAGATCACGTTCCACTCGACCTCGATCCGGCGCGCGGGCGATGAGTTGATCGTCGATGGCGAGCTCACGATCAAGGGCAACACCCGCGCCGTCGAGGGGCTGGGGACGATCGAGGGCCCCGCGGTTACTCTGGGCGATGTGACCAAGCTCGGGTTGACACTTGAGACGGTCATTAACCGCACGGAGTTCGGCCTGAGCTGGAACGCGCCCCTGCCCCGAGGTGGTTTCGCGGTCGCTGACGACGTCAAGCTGACCGTTGAGCTCGAGCTCATCCAGAGCTGATGGCCATGCAGTTGCTCGGGGTCGCTGGTTCACTGCGCCGCGACTCCTACAACCGCAAGCTGCTCCGAGCGGCGGCTGCCCAGCTGCCGCCCGAAGTGCACTTCACCGAGTACGACCGGCTGAAGCTCATCCCTCCGTTCGATGAGGACGACGAGCCCGCTCCGCCATTGGCGGTCATGCATTGGCGAGAGGCGATCGACGGCGCAGACGCGATCCTATTTGCGACGCCCGAATACAACTCATCGATCCCGGGGCCGCTGAAGAACGCGATCGACTGGGCCTCGCGGCCGATCAACGACCCCGTCCTGCGCAACAAGCCCGTCGCAGTGATCGGCGCCAGCACAGGCTCGTTCGGGGCCCTGTGGGCCCAAGCAGACCTGCGCAGGACGCTCAGCGCGGCCGGCGCCCGCGTCACCGACAGGGAACTGCCCTTGGCCGCGGCCGATGAAGCGTTTAACGAGGACGGGACCCTCAAGGACCACGACCTGACCCTCGAGCTCGACGCGATCCTGGCCGAACTCCTCGAAGCAACTAGACAGAGGCTCGCCGCGTAGGTCGAGACAACCTGATCGCAATAGTCCGCGGCCGCCGCCTGAGAGGGGCTTCTCCTAAGCCGACGCGGGGACTCGAACCCCGGACCCCTTCATTACGAGTGAAGTGCTCTACCAGCTGAGCTACGTCGGCGTTTGCAGGTATTTCCCGGAACTGCCGCAGCCCCGGTCCACTTCTTGGGCTGCACCGGGGCTGCAAAATCCCGGTCGATCCCTGCTGCTGGCAAGCGTAACGGACGCTGGGAGGCGAGAGCGATCTGCCGAGGAGCGCTAGACAGCGAGCCGATAGGCGGTCTGCGGTTCGCGCTTGCCCTTGAGCTGCAGCTCCACACGGGTTCCGACCGGACCAGGGACCCCGGCCGCCACGCGCTCGGAGAGCACGACCTCGCCCGGCAACGCCTGGCCCTGCAGGCGCGAGGCGGTATTGACGACGTCCCCGACCGCCGTGAAGTCATACAGCGCGCGTTGGCCGATGTTGCCGACGAACGCCTCGCCGACATCGATCCCAACGCCCATTTCGACAAACGGCGGTGACCCCGACCCGTACCCGACGCTGCGCAGCAGCTCGAGCGCGTGGTCAAGCATCAGCGCGGGAACGTCGTCGTGGGTCATCTCGGGCTTGAGATCGGGCAGGTAGAGCGCCATCACCTCATCACCGATCAGCTTGTCGATCACGGCGTCGGGGAACAGGGTGTCCTCGGCACAGCGATAGAAGCGCCGCAAGAGGATCGACGCCTCCTGAGGATCAGCGCCGTCAAAGCGCGCCGTAAAGCCACGCAGGTCGGCAAACAGCACCCCAACGTATTGAGTCATGCCGCCGGGCGGCGAGAACTCCACACACGTCGCGCACACGGTCGGGTTCTTACGCGAAGGACGGTAGCCCAGCGGCCCTACGACCCAACGACCCACGCCCGCGAACGGGGCACCACAGATCCCGCAGCGGGGACTGCTCGGAAGCGTTCGGAAGATCGCCGCGACCAGGCCCCCGAGCCCACGCTCGTGAAGCCGCCACGCGACCTCCCAATCCTCCGGTCCCAGAGGCTCACCAGCCTTGCGGCCCGCCGCCCGCCGAAGCTTCCTGACGGCCATCCGCTGCCACAGCGTCGGCTTCGAATGCCCGTCGTCGTCACGCGGCTCCGTCATACGCCGACCCTAGCGACCCAGGTCCCTGGGCTACGAGGGCGGTCCGGGCAGGCCGAGCAACTGGATCACCGCGAAGACCAGCAGCGCCGCTCCCACGGCGATCAGGCCCAAGCGGGCGCTGCGAATCCGGAAGTGGCCGCTGATCCCGACCAGAAACAGCACGGTCGCCAAGAACACGGTGTCGCGGATGTACTTGTCAGCCGTCGACCCCGCGCCGGCGCCCTCCGCGAACGCGGCATCGGCCTGCGCGTCAAATGCCCTCGCGGCAGCCTCTTGGGGAATCACGTATTGCGGCATGTACGCCGGCCCTGGAGGTGCGTTGGGATTGTGTGCCGGGTCCGTCGCCAGCCAGGCATTGAACGCCGGACGGTAGCCAGGGCGCATCCGCCTTACCGCTAACTGCTCGTCCTTGGCGTTGCCCGCGACGAAGGCGGTGAACCACGTATTGAACGAAGCTGAGTCGAGCGTGCGGGTGACGATCCCCTCGGTATCGGCGCGATTCGCTTTCGTGCGCTCAGCTGAGGCCTTGGCGAGGGCCACCGAGGACTCGGTACTCCACTTGGCCGCCGCATAGCCCGAGTACGCGGCGAGGACCGCCACGAGCGACAGCAGCACCGCTTCGAGGATCGACAGCCAGCGATCATGGTGGTCGTCATCGTGATCGGCAGCAGTGTGCTTCTTGTGCTCGGCGATCTCCTTGCCGACCTCGGCTGCTGAGAGACCCTCGGGCACGGTTTATGCGTGCCCGAGGGTCTCGCGAGCCGGAACCGTCTCGCCGCGCTCGGCCACCCGATCAACCCGTGGGCTCGTCAACATCGCCAAGAATGCTGAGCGCGGCACCAAAGCCCCACATCGCCCAAAAGGGGTGACTGTGGGCCCTCAGCGCTTGCCGGCCGCGGCTAGCCGGACAGTCCGCTGATCCCTTGCCCGATCAGCACGACCGCGAAGACGAGCAGCAGGACGGACATCACGGTGGCGTTGTTATCGGCCAGCCACGTGCGCCAGCCTCCGAGGATCTCCGCGGCGCGCTGGCCCATCGCGAGGTAGACGACCAGCGGCCCGAGGATCGTCGCGCCCGCGAGCAGCACGTAGATGACGATCGTGCCCGCTTCCGCACCGGTGGACAGTCCGGCCTGTGCGATCGACAAGCCGGCGGCCAGCGACATCGCGAGGTTCTTCGGGTTGATGGCCGACAGGGCCGCGCCGATGGCGAATGATCGGACGGGCGTGAACTGGTCGATCGACCTCAGCCATTTCGGCATTGCCGGCTCCTCTCCCGGCTTTGGACGGGAGCGCCACTGGCGCGACGCGGCGAAGAGCAGCAGCAGCCCGAGCAGGAGTTTGATGACGCTGACGGTCTTCGTCGGCCCGCTGTTGGATGAGAAGTCACTGCCGCCGGCGAGCGCCACGGCGACGGTGCAGATCACGGCCAGGCCCAGGACGAACCCGGCCGCGAACGCCGAGCCATTCGTCTTGGCCTTCGGCGTGACGAGCATCAGGATGATCGCGATGATCGGCACGACGCTGATCGCCGCGCCGAGCGCATAGGGGAGGATCTCGCCGATCGCCTTACCCACCGCAGACACTCCGATCGAGCCGAACCGCAGAAGTCCTCAAGGTGGGCACAGTACGGTCGCCGACACGACACCTCTTCATCCGAACCAGGTGACCATGTCCGCGGACCTCCATGACGGCCGGCTGGTCCCCGTCCCCCGGCGTGATGGACGGTTGTCAGACTTCTCCGCATGGAGATCGAGACTGCGCGGCTCGTGCTGCGACGAGTGACGGTCGATGACGTCGAGGAGCTCGTCCGGATCCATGCCGACCCGGAGATAACGCGCTTCATGGGCGCGTGGGACCGCGAGAGGGCACTCGACTGGCTGGACCAAGTCGATCAAAACTGGCAGGAACACGGCTACGGACGCGTTGCGATCACGGACCGCGCCAGCGGACAGGTGCTGGGCCGGACCGGGCTGATGTACTTGCCCCAGTTCAGTGAGACTGAGCTGGGCTGGACCTTGCGCCGCGACGAGTGGGGGCATGGCTACGCAACCGAGGCAGCCCGAGCCTGCGCAGACTGGGCGTTTCGAGACTTCGAGCTCCCATACCTGACGTCGCTCATCGAGCCCGGAAACGAACGCTCGATTCGCGTCGCAAGCCGACTCGGGATGACGCGACTGCGCAACGACGTCTTTGCAGACCGCCCGATGATCGTCCACGCGGTGACTCGCCACAGCTGGGTCACACCCGAGCCGATCAGGCGCGGGGTACGCCGTTCAGCGCAGCTGCCTTAGCCCTGCTCGAGGAAGCCCAGCGCGTCCACGTGACTACGAGAGGGCTGGAGTCATCGCTGCGGATGTCGCATCGCTCGCGGCGGCCTTGCCGAAGCGGTTCTTTCCGACCGGGTCGGATGCGAAGAACGACTTGGCGGTGTCGTAGCCGGAGCTGTAGAGGAAGTCCTTGTCGGCCTGTGACAGGGAAAAGTTCAGCGTCGACACGTTTCCGGTCGGGAGCGCGATCACCCGGTCAGGGAACGTCTTCAGTTCGAAGTCGTCGAGCGCGTTGATCGCGGTGTCGATCACGTCCTTGACCAAGTCGATCGGCCAGAACAGGCCCTTGATCGGGTGATCGGGTGGCTGCTCGGGCGGCATGCCGCCGAACAGCCTGAACGCCCAGGTGGGCCATCTCGGGTCGGGGTTGTCGAACAGGAACACCGGAAACGGTGCCGTGACGCCACCGTCGACGAGCGCGCCCGGCGATCCGGTCGCGGCGTCCTTGAGCGCGATCGGCGGGAAGAACCCGGGGTAGCCGGCGCTGATCCGCACGGCCGTCGCGATCGGAAAGGTCGCCGGGGTGTAGGGCTCGCCCGACTGTTCGTCCAGGTACAGCCCGGCGTCGTCGGGGAAAACCACCATCCGCTCGTGGACGATGTCGGTGCCGACGACCTTCAGCGTGCGCTTGAGGTCGCCGAACACCTGTGGGGGCCGGCCGCCGGCGTGGTCGGGCGATCCCTCAAGCACCGACTCGATCCAGTCGCCGAGTGCCTTGCCGTGCACGATCCCGTGGTGGAAGTAGTTCTCGACCACGCCGAGTCCGAATGGCCCGCCTCGGTCGTCGATCTTCGAGAAGTCGAAGCTGAACAGTTGCTTGAGCCCACCGGCGTCGTAGCCGACCGCCAGCGCCATTGCGGTGATCGCGCCCGCTGACGTGCCGCCGAGACTCTGCCAGTCGTCATAGCCGGCCTCCTCAGCCGCCTTGATCGCCCCCGCGAACGCCAGCCCCTTGATCCCGCCACCCGAAAACACTGCATCGGCGCGGTTGCCAACCGCCGCAGTCCCGATCTCAGACATTGCATGCCCCCTTGGAAGAAGTGCCCTCGCTACCTCCATCCAAATATCGCCGCTGCTAACGGTCGAACGTGTGACATTCCGCAACGCACGCCAGACCGAGCCGCTGGCTGGGTGTAGGCCACCGGCCGCGAAATCGCCGGAGCTTCAGAAGGCACGAAGTACAGGCGCGGCGAACTACAGGGTGGTCATGGACACGCCTGGGAACCGTGAAAGCGGCACGCCTCGAGTCGGCGACCTTGACCTGATCATCCGCCAAGCGCGGCGCCGCGGCGACAGTGCACCTGTGGACATCGGGATGGCTGGAAGGACGCATCACAGCCGTGGAGCCCGAGCTCGGTCGCGCCGCGAGGACGGAGATCGATGCTGGCGGTCGCTACGTGACGGCGCCGTTCGTCGACAGCCATTTCCATCTCGATGGGGTGCTCACAGCGGGGACGCCGCGGCGCAACGCCTCCGGCACCCTGCTCGAGGGGATCTCGCTGTGGGCCGAGCTGCAGCCGCTGCTGACCCACGAGTCCGTCAAGGAGCGCGCTCGGGAGTACCTCCGCTGGTGCGTCTCGCAGGGGATCCTGTTCCTGCGCAGCCACGTCGACACCTGCCAGTCTTCGCTCATTGGGGTGCGCGCCCTCGTCGAGGTCCGCGAAGAGCTGCGCGGGCTGATCGACATCCAGCTGGTCGCGTTTCCCCAGCACGGGCTGTTGCGCTTCCCGGATGGGGAGCGCCTGCTCGACGAGGCGCTCGACCTGGGCGTCGACGTGGTAGGCGGCATCCCCCACTACGAGCGCAGCCGCGAGGCGGGCGTGGAGAGCGTCCGGCGGCTGATGGTGCGGGCGCAGCAGCGCGGCCTCCGGGTGGACATGCACTGCGACGAGACCGACGACCCCAGCTCGCGGTTCGTCGAGGTGCTGGCGCAGGAGACGACCGCGCGCGGCATGGAGGGGCGCGTGACCGGCAGCCACCTGACCTCTTTGCACTCAGTCGACAACGCCTACTTCGCCAAGCTCCTGGGCTTGCTCGTCGAGGCGGACCTGCACGTGGTCTCCAATCCCCTGCTGAACATGATCACGCAGGCCCGCGCCGACACGTATCCCAAGCGGCGGGGCCTGACGCGCGTCAAGGAGCTGATCGCTGCTGGGATCAACGTCAGCTTCGGTCACGACTGCACGCTCGACCCGTGGTATCCGCTCGGCGCCGCGGACATGCTCGACGTGGCCTTCATGGGCCTGCACGCATGCCAGATGTCCGGCGAGCGCGAGATCGACCTGATGCTCGACGCCGTCACGACAGGGGGCGCGCGCACCCTCGGGCTCGAGGATTACGGGCTCGAGCCGGGCTGCCGCGCCGACGCCGTCCTGCTCGACGCGCGCAGCGCGACCGACGCCCTGCGCTCGCATCCGGCGAGGCTGGCGGTGGTGCGCGACGGGCGCGTGGTGGCGCGCACGACGCCACCGCAGCGAACGGTGCTTGCGCCGGAGTTGGCCGGCGAGGTCGACTTCCGCCAGCCCGCGTTTCGCTGAGCAAACCCGCCGGCCTCGACGCGGCGCTGCTCGTCGCCGGACGGACGGGCTCGTCCGACGCCTAGTTTCAATCATCTGATTGAATAGTGGCATGGAACCCGTGAAGGCGGATCAGCGCCGTGAGGCCGGACTGCGAACGCGAACACGGCTCATGGAAGCCGCGCTGGAACTGCTCGCTGAGCGCGGCGAAGCGGGCGTGACTCTCCGAGAGCTCACCGACGCTGCCGACGCCAACGTCGCGGCGGTGAGCTATCACTTTGGTTCGCTGCAATCTCTATGCGACGCCGCGATCGAACAGGCTTTGGAGCGCTATCTGATCGCTCAACAGGAGACGGTGAGCGCGCTGGCCTCCGAGGCGACGCTCGAGGAGCTGGCCGAAGCCTTCGCTCGACCGATGATCAGCGCGCTGGCGGTGGGAGGTCGGGATCTCGCGCTGATGCGCCTCGTGGCGCGGGTCGGAATCGATCCTCCGCAGCGATGGGATCGGTTCAGTGCCAGCTTCGACCAGATTCGCGCCGCCTCCCTCCGAGTTCTGAGGGCAAATCTTCCCGAGACCAAAGACCAGGAGTTGATCTTCCGCACGCGCTGCGCGGCGGGCCTGCTTGAACTGGGTGGTCCTCGCACCAGTCGGGGCCGAGCTCGGACACAAGTCACAGCGCCAAATCAGCCGAATGCTGATCCCGGTAGTCGCCGGGGCCTTCCGCGGCACGGGCTGACGATCGAGGATCCCTCGAGACCGGCCGCTACTCGGAAGAATTCAAGCAGCTGCTTGACAAAGTTGGGTTGTTGGCGGTAAATTCAAGCAAGCGATTGAGCGGATAGGCGAAGACAATCTAGGAGGCTATCCAACTATGAAGGTGACACTTACCGGTGCAACGGGTTTCATCGGATCCCACGTACTGACCGAATTGCAGCAGCACGGTCACGAGGTGACCGCACTCGTTCGCGACGACGGCCAAGCAGACAGGGTCGCTGCCCAGGGCGCCACACCGATCGCGATCGACCTCTACGACCGAGCGGCCGTCGTCGGCGTGCTCGGCAATGCAGACGGCGCCGTCCATACCGCGAGCCCCGGCGACGCAACCAGCGCCGACCTAGACGCGGCGGTGGTCGATGCAGTGCTCGATGCGTTCGACGGAACCGGCAAGCCCTACTTACACATCAGCGGTCTGTGGATCTACGGGTCCAACTCCGCAATCAGCGAGCAGTCGCCGTTGGATCCGCCCGCCTTGGTCGCATGGAAGGAGCCGATCGAGCGGCGTGTCCTCGACGCGGGCGACATGCGCGGCGTCGTGATCGTCGCCGGCACCGCCTACGGTGACGGAGGGGGAGGTATTCCCGGCCTCCTTCTCGGTTCGCCCCGGGACGACGACGGCAACCTGATCATGCTCGGCACCGGACGGCAGCGCTGGACAACCGTCCACGTTGCCGACCTGGCGAGGTTCTTCCGGCGTGTGTTGGAAGACGACTCGGCTCGCGGCCGTTACGTCATCGGTGATGGACTGAACCCGACCGTGGCCGAGCTGACCGAGGCGGCCGCGGTCGCGGTGGGAGCTCCTGGAGCCGTCCCGGGCTCCGATGACGAGGCCCGCTCACGCCTGGGCGACTATCTCGCCGAGGTCCTGCTGCTCGATCAGGTCACCTACGCCGCGAAGGCTCGAGACGAGTTCCAATGGAACCCGTCCCATCCGGGACTTGTCGACGACTTCCGCCACGGCAGTTACCGCAAAGCGGCGGCCGGCTGAAGATGATCCACACCGAGATCACAACGCTCGAGCTGGCTGACCGCTTGGCGATCCGCGAGCTGGTCGACGCGTACGCGCATTGCGCCGATCGGCGCGACGCCCAGGGGCAGAAGTCGCTCTTCACCGAGGACACCCACTTCGTCGTCTATATGGACGGGCAGGGCTCTGAGCCCACGCAGGTGCTCGTTGGCCGCGAGGCGCTGACCCCGGTTTTCGATGACCTCAACCGCTACCAAGCCACGATGCACTTCAACGGCCAGAGCACGATCGCGCTTGATGGCGACCGGGCGACCGGGGAGAGCTACTGCATCGCCCACCACCTGTTCACCGACGACGGCGAGCGCAAGCTCATGGTCGCGTGGCTTCGTTACGCCGACATGTTCGTCAAGGTCGACGACGCCTGGCTGTTCGCAGAGCGCAACCTCTACGTCGACTGGACCGAGACCCGGCCTTCGCATCCGTAGTCAGCCTTGTCCGTGATCTCGCTAAATGGGATCTGTCGCGCGCGCTGTGCGCGCTTGATGTTGAGGCAACGTCCTGATCAGCACACCGGCCGTGCGACGATCATGGTGTGGAAGGAATGCGATGACCAGGGGTCCAAGGCGCGCGGATCGAGAGCGCTTGACGACTTGGGTCAAGCGCGTCAGGCAATTCGGGTGGCCGCGGGACTTTCCGCTCGTCCAGTTCCCCAACTGGCCGCTGATCGTGGCCTTCGCCAGTGGCGTGGCCGCGAGCATGATGCACGGCGCGGCACACCGCGACGCGGCCGCGGTGTCTTATATCGCGATGGCGATCTGGGCGTACGAGGAGCTTGTTGATGGCGTCAACTGGTTTCGCCATCTCCTCGGTCTGGTCTACATCGTCTCAACCGTGACGCATCTGGCCCTGGCCCTCCGCCACTGAGCGGCGAGACAGGAGGAGGTGCCTCCGAATCAGGTCGAGGTCGGTCGTCGGTAACGCCACCACGCTTCGAGCGCGAGTGCGGGAAGCTCGGCGCAGCCAAACCCGCTCCACACCGGGACTCCGAGCCGGTGAGCCGCGACGTACCCGACCGCCGCTCCCGCAGTCGGCACCAGCCAGAAGAACGGGTATGGGACTGCACTGGACGCCCACCACGGGGGCCTTTTAAGCCAACGTTTCACGCCGCTGTGCGCACGACACCGTCGGCAAGCTCAGACATTTTGGCCGCAGTCCTCCTCGGGTGTGCTCGGCGACTTCAGCGGGTTGCGGTTCCGAACTGGATCTTGAAGGCGAGCAGCGCTTTTGTCCACCCACCCGCGGGTTCGGGTCCGCTGCGGCACGGCGTTGTGGATGGCGAGGTAGAGCCGGACGACGAGGTCGAGCTCGCCCCGGAGCACGCTGCCGGTCGCATCGAAAATGCCCGCCCCGGCTTCAGGCCCTCGTCTTCGAGATCGTCGTGATCGCCAGGCTTACGCATGGGGTCTAAAGCGTAAAGCGCTGCGATCTTGCGCCAGAGAAACACCGACGGATAGGCTGGGTTTAGGCGAATTTGATAGCTTTGTTGGGTTCAAATTGCCGTTTGGGACACGTGGGGGTGTCACCGGGGCAGCGGCGGACAGAGGTCGGCGAGGTTGAGCATCGCGAGACCGATGAGTGCACAGGGGCTATGGAATACGAACGCGCGGCGCGCGATCAGTCGGATCTGGCTGTCCATTGATCCGCTCAATCGAGGCGTTCGAGAGGCCGTGACGGATTGCGGCGACCTTGCGCTCCCGATCGACCCCGCGCCAGGCCCCATCCCCGAGGTCGTATCCCGACGAGCGGCGCCGACCGATCCGGCAGCGATGCCGCTCCCGCCAGTTCGGTCGAACGCTCGCGATCACCTCTCCGACCGTCGAAACGGTCAGAAACCTAGGCGGCGCGCTTCGTGCCCCCGCTCCACTCTCGAACGGCGCCCCGCGTCGAAACGAAGGATCGCGGGGCCGTAGTGCCGCATCGCGTCAATCGCTATCTCTCAAGCGACCCAGTCGATGAGCGCCCCGTACGCGGAAACGCGTCCGCGGCGGACGAGGTCCCGGCAGCCGGCAGAATGCGCGTACTCGGGTATGCGAGCGTGCAGGACGAGCATGACGAGCGCTCCCACATGGAGCTGCGACGACAGGCGATGCAGATCGCCGCTGAGTGTGAGCGGCGCGGACTGCACCTCCTGGCCGTCGTTCGTGAGCATGAGCGACAGCATCAGCGACCGCTCGAGCGGCCTGGACTTGGGTATGCGCTCGAACAGATCGCGGCTGGCGAGGCAAGCGGAATCGTCGTTGCAGAACTGTCTCGGGTAACCCATTCGGTATCGGATCTTGGTCGGGTGCTGGAGTGGCTGGCGCATCGCGAGGCGCGTTTCGTGGTTGCCGGGCCCGGTCTCGACACCGAAGAAGAAGCCGGGCGTTTGGCGCTCCGCACGATCATCGAGGTGTCTCGCTGGGAGCGCGAGAGATTGGTGGAGCGGACTCGGAACGGTATGCGCGCCGCACGTCGCAAGGGGCCGGCGAGCGTCGCGGACCATCCGGAGCTCAGCGAGCGGATCGCGGGTATGCGCGCCGCGGGAATGACCCTCCAAGCAATCGCAGACCAGCTGAACGCCGACCGGATTCCCACGGTCAGAGGTGGCGCCAAATGGCGCCCCTCGAGTGTGCAAGCAGCCGCGGGGTACCATCGTCCGCCGGGCAGCTACACGTTCGCGCCACACCGAGGCTGGGGCGAGTAACAATGCGATTACCGACAAGCGCGTGTTTAGAGGTAGTCGCGGCTCGGGTATGACTTTTGTCGGTCACACCGGGCCTACGCACGGGGTTAGACGCGTATCGCAGGACCTCGTTGCCAGCGGTGGACGTGCGAAGGTAAGGTCACTTGATCGCCTTCGACTGCAAAGATTGCTCAGGGGCTTGAGAAAGAGGGGCTCAGTATGAAAACTAAAGACGTCGGCACCCCATTCGCGAGCCGGACCAAGCGGATCGTCCTGGTAGCCGACAATTCCTTGATTGTCGAGGCGATTCGCGTCGGGTTGCGTAAGAGTGGAGAGTTCAACCTGGTCGGCTACGTAGACGCACGTCGGGCATCGGCGGCCACGATTGTCAGCGTGCAACCCGATGCCGTCCTACTCGACGACGCGGACCGATCCGAGCGCGCCGTCGAGTTGCTCCGAGAGCTCAAACTGGAGGCACCCGACCTCTCGGTGATCGTGTTAACGCTCGAGATGTCCCCGGAATGGCTCGACCACGTATTCAATGCGGGCGCGACGGGGGTGATCTCCAAGGCGACGCATCCGTTGGCGCTCTCCACGCTTCTGCGCGCGACGCTGAACGGCCACATCTTTCACAGATTCGTTTACTCGCGCACCGCAGCCGGAGGCCCCGGTGAGGAGATAGACAGCCATAACTTGCCGCTCACTGGCCGCGAACTTGAAATCCTGCAACTTGTTGCCGCCGGAGCGACCAACAGCGATGTTGCGCGCAAGCTCTGGGTGACTGAACAAACGATAAAGTTCCATCTGAGGAACATCTACCGCAAGCTGGACGTCGCCAACCGGACGGAGGCGAGTCACTTTGCGCACGTCAACGGGCTAGTGGACGGGCAGTCTGTGCTGACCGTGGCTTCCTAGTGTCGGGACACTAGGGCGGAGGGGTGGCGGCGGTCGCCCGGCGCGGCCGTACTCACGATTCAGCGCTGGTGCTCATATCGCGGGCGCCTCGTATATCGCCCGTCACCGTCGTGGGAATCTCGATCCTCGCGCCGCCGTTCGCGAGGGATGCATCGACTGCTTCGATCGTCCGAACTACCTCGAGCCCAAGCGCGGCCGACGAACGCGGCGTCGAGCCGGTTCGTACTGCCTCGCAGAAGTCCTCCAACTCGCGATAGATGGGCTCAACGACCTCTACATGTGGCGACAGAATGTCGCCGGTTCGATACGTGAGCGCGAACTCGCCAAACGTTGCCGGGTCCGCCACCGTGGCGCCCGAGTCGAACACTCGCACAGGCTCACTTGATGTGTCCTCGTACACGATCATTTTCCGCGAGCCAACGATTGTGGTACGCCGCAATTTACTGGGAGCCAGCCACGATAGCTCGACGTGCGCGACCGTACCCGACGTGTACTCCAGATCGACAAACGCGACATCCGGCACACCCGCGATGATGCAGCCACGCGCGAGTGCGCTGACTCGCGCCGGCGTCTCCGCGAGCCAGTGCCGAAGGATGGAGAAGTCGTGCGGACCCAAGTCCCAGGCCACACTCACGTCCGGCTGATGGATGCCGAGGTTGACACGGCTCGTCGAGATGAAATAGATGTCGCCGACCTCGCCACTCGCGATGAGGGAGCGAATCAGGATCACCGGAGGGCTATACAGGAATGTGTGACCAGGCATGAGGACGAGGCCCATGCGCTCCGCGAGCTCAATCAGCGACTGAGCTTGGTCCGAAGATGCAGCGAGCGGCTTCTCGACCATGACATGCTTCCCGGCTAGCAATGCCGCCGCCGCGAGTGGGTAATGCGTCGCGATCGGCGTAGCGATCACGACCGCGTCGACCGTGGGGTCGGACAGAAGCTCGTCATATCGAGTCGTGGCGGTTACCGAGGGGAAGCGTCGACTTACCCGCTCAAGCCGGGCCGCGACGCGGTCACAAGCCACGATCGTCTTCACGAGTGGGAGGTCGTGGAGGTTCCGGATGAGATTCGGTCCCCAATAGCCGAGCCCCACCACGGCCACGGTCAGGCTCCGGTCATGCTGTCGCCGCAGGTTATCCCCGATGACTAATCCCACTGGGACTTCCCGGTCTGCATCGATGGCGCGATCATGCGGTCGAAGACCTCTGACGCAGCACCTGCAGCGGAGTGCGTAGCAACAGCCGCAGGTCGAGGCCAAGCGACCAGCTGCAAACGTATGCGACATCCATATCGAGCGCCTCGCCGTAAGTCGCGTTCGCCCGGGCAGTGACCTGCCAGAGACCGGTGAGCCCTTGAGGCATGAGAAACCGGTCCAGGTGATGGGGCGCAAAGTTCTCTACCTCGTAAGGGATGCAGGGTCGCGGGCCGACGAGAGACATGTCGCCGCGAAGAACATTGATGAGCTGCGGCAGCTCGTCGAGACTCGTCGTTCGTAGCCATCGACCGAACTCGGTGACGACGTCGGACCGGTCGAGCTTGTAGATGCCGCTCGGAGTCGTCTCAGCGGCGATGCTCATCGTCCGGGTTATGTAGTCGCGGTGGGCCTGTATATCTGTGTCCACGTTCATCGTGCGGAACTTGAGCGAGGTAAATTCGCGCATTCCGGCACCGAGGCGGGTCTGGCGGAAGAGGACGGGGCCGGCCGAGTCATTTCTGATTCGCAGCGCGATATAGATCATGAGCGGCGAGAAGATGATCAGGCCAGCGCAAGATCCGAGTACGTCGATCGTGCGCTTGAGCGTCAGAGCCACCTTTGAATGGCACACCGACGGGAGGCCGAGGAGCGTGACGCCTTCCACCGCGTGCACGGTTACCCGTGGGCCAATCAGCTCGAACAGCCAGGGGACTACGTCGATGTGAACCCGGAGCGGGCGGAGCCGGCGCAGCAGCGGGAGGAGCTGGGATGCCGACTCAATTGAGAAGGCGACCACGACGCGCTCGATCCCGAGGCGTTGGATGATCTCGGGCAGACGGTCTGGTCCCCCGAGAATTGGGAGGTGTTCAGGAAGATCGCCTCGGCGACTCCTCGGCAACCTGTCGATAAACCCGACAACATTTGCTCCATACTCCGGATGGTTGATCAGCTTGCGGCCGATGAGCTGCCCGACGGTTCCGGCGCCCACGATCACCGTGTTCTGCTGGTAGGCGGGGCTGCGCTTGCAAGCCTCACGGGCGAGGATGCGCGCCACCGGGATTGTGCAGACGGCGAGGATCCAGAAGAGGGTCAGGTGCAGGACGTCGGGGCCTGTGTGCCCCACTAGCCGGGTGGCCACGAGCAGGAGCCAGACACCGACCGTGACCAGGTGGAATACGCCGATGATGTCGTCAGTTGTCGGGTGGTCCGCCCGCTCTTCATCGCGGTGATATAGGCCATGGAGGTTCGCCACGAATACCCAGCACGGGAGAGAGAGTAGGAACACCGTGCCCTCCCGTGTGGAACCAAGCGCCCCATCGCCGGCTGTTAGCAGCGTCGCGAGGTAATAGGCGAGCGATAACCCGACGAGATCGGCCACGACGAGTGCCGGGGGAATAATTCGGCTTCGTCTGGACCTGGGGCTCCGCCGAAGCAGGAGTCGCGTGCGGTCATCCACCGCCTCCGCCGGGTCCCGTGCGCTGATCGGCGGGATCGGGAGGTCCTCGATTGGGGAGGCCCCTCCCGTGACCAGACGCAGGTCGAGCGGCGTGGTGGAGTCCACGCCAGCAAGCATGCGGGTCAAGCGAGCGCGATTGAAGGCTAGTGTGGGAAGACCGTTCCTGGGGGTGGGCGGTGCCTGACCGAAGGGACGGCGACGCGACCGGCGCGCGCGGCTAGGGTGCCACTGATGCTGAGCGGTGCAGACGATCGCGGGGCCGCCCCCGAGGGGTAATTGCGGGGGATCACCGGCTCCTGCGCGTTCACGTGCCTACATAGAGGTCCCCAGTGGAACCGACAAGTCGCAGGACGAGAGTCGCGTCTCGCTGTGGTGGGCTTCGCTCGATGTGTCAGGCTCGGCTTTGCGAAGGCTCACGGCTGGTCTTTCATCGGAGGAGCGGCAGCGCGCAGATAGCTTTCGCCGCCCACTCGACCGACGACGTTTCCTTGCCGCCCGGGGATGGCTGCGCCACCTGCTTGCGAGCCAGTTGGGCTGCGTCCCAGGTGACGTGCCGCAGGTTACCGGCGATCGCGGGAAGCCTCGACTCGCGCGCTCCGACTTATTTTTCAGCGCGTCTCGGAGCGCAAACATTGCCCTCTACGCCACCAGTTGGAAGATGGACGTCGGCGTAGATGTCGAGGCGATCCGGACGATCGCAGACGTCGACGGCATCGTGGCAAGGTTCATGTCACCAGCCGAGCAACGCGCGCTGGCGTCTCTGCCTCCAGCGCACCGCCTGCCGGCTTTCTTTCAGTGCTGGACCCGCAAAGAGGCGTATGGCAAGGGCATCGGCACGGGACTCGGCGTCCCTCTGGCGGACCTCGACCTCTGGGACGGCGGCCGCCCACGAGTAACGGTGTCCGGCTGGTCAATTCACCAGGTAGATGTCGCGCCCGGGTTCGCGGCCGCGGTAGCTGGCGCCGGCCCTAGCGACTGGGTTCCGCAGGTTCCGCGCCGGCTCGTCGCCTCGAGGCTGGCCTATTCATATCGACCACCGCCAGGCCGCAGCCCCCGCGCTCTGGTGGCGCAAGGGGGGTGATGATGTGATTACCGAGACACAGGTCGCGACCGTTCTCTCAATGATCGATCAGGTGGTCGCCGCCGAGCCGCGCAAGCTCGCGGTACGGGGTCCCGACGCCGCCCTGAGCTACGGCGAGTTATCCGCTCGTGCGGACCTGCTGGCGCGCACGCTTCGCCACCTCGGGGTGAAGCCAGGCGACCTCGTCGGCCAGTGCGTCGAGCGCTCGGCCAGCCTCGTCGTCGCCGCGCTGGCCATCGTCAGGGCGGGCGCTGGGTATGTCGCCGTCGATCCGATGTATCCCGCCGATCGCGTGCAGTGGATGCTCGATGACTCCGGGGCCACCGCCGTGGTGAGCGATGTCAGCACCGCGGCAAGGCTCGGCGGTTTTGGCGATCGACCGGCCCTCGTGGTCGCGGGCGGCGGAGAGCTGTCGGACGAGTTCGCTCGCGACGGCGATGAGGCGCTGCCCGGACCACCGCTCCCGACAGACCCTGCCTACGTGGTGTACACGTCTGGATCGACGGGACGCCCCAAAGGGGTGCTGGTGGAACACGCCAGCCTGGTCAACCTCGTGCAGTGGCATCGAGCGGCGTTCGCGCTTCATGCCGACGACCACTGCACCCAGATCTCCAGCCCAGGATTCGACGCGGCGGTCTGGGAGATCTGGCCCAGCCTGTCCGTAGGTGCCTCCATCCACGTTGTCCCCGATTACCTGCGGACTGACCCGACCCGCCTGCGTGACTGGCTCGTGACCGAAGGCATCACCGTCACCTTCCTGCCCACACCGGTGGCCGAGGGAGCGATCGGTCTCGACTGGCCGGCCGACGGTGCTCTCCGGTACTTGTTGACGGGGGGCGATGCCCTGACGCGGAGACCGCGGCCCGACCTCGGGTTCATGGTGGTCAATAACTACGGGCTCAGCGAGACCACTGTGGTCGCTACGTCGGGCGCGGTCGCTCCCGGTGGCGACGGCGCGCCCTCGATCGGCCGTCCCATCGCCGGGGTTGTGGCCGACGTCGTTGACGAGCGCCTGCAACCAGTCGAGCCTGGCGGCGACGGAGAGCTGGTGCTCGGTGGCGTGGCCATCGCGCGCGGCTACCTGAACCGGCCCGAGCTCACTGCCGAGCGGTTCATCGACGGTCCGAACGGCCGCCGGTACCGGACTGGCGACCGCGTGCGTGTGCGCGCGGACGGCGAGATTGAGTTCCTCGGGCGCCTAGACGACCAGCTCAGCATCCGAGGGTTCCGGGTCGAGCCGGGGGAGATCGCGGCCGCCCTGAACTCTCACCCGGCGATCGAGGCCAGCGTGGCCGTCGGGATCGGTCGCTCCAGCTCCGAGCGGCGCCTCGTCGCCTATCTGGTCGCGAATGACGGGGAGCGGCCCCACAGCGGGGAACTGACCGGTTTCCTCGGCGATTCGCTTCCCGCCTACATGGTGCCGTCTAGCTTTGTCTGGCTCGATCGGCTTCCGCTCACAGAGCACGGCAAGATTGACCGTGACGCGCTGCCGGCACCGGTCGACGTCGCCGGGGGTGGACCCACGGAGAGACGTCCGTTGACACGGGTCGAGGCGGGGACGGCGTTCGTCGTAGCCGAGCTGCTCGATATCGAGGAGATTGGATTGAACGAAAACTTCTTCCTGCTCGGTGGCCACTCGATGCTCGGCGCCCAGCTGATCATCCGGCTGGAGGAAATGTTTGGCGTGGAGATCAGCCTCCGGTACCTGTTCGACCATCCCACACTGGCGGAGATCGCCGCAGAGGTGGAACGTCAGATGGCAGCCGATCAGGTCGATGGCTTGGTGACCACATGACCAGCGGCCAGACGATAGACAAAGGGGCTCCCCCGCTTAGCCTCTATCACCTCCTCGACCCTGAGGTGCTGGCCAGTCCGTACCCGTTGTACCGTCGACTCCGCGAGGAGGATCCCGTGCACTGGGATCCCTACCTACACGCGTGGGTGGTCACACGGTACGCGGACGTCGTTACGGTGCTCCGCCACTACCGCGCCGCCAGGACGCCCACGCCCGAGCGACTGGAGGATCTCGGCATGGGCGAGATGAGCCCAATTGCCGCGCTGATGGTGCGCCAGATGTTGTTCCTCGATCCTCCAGACCACACTCGCGTCCGCCGCCTGGCGTCGGCGGCCTTCACCCCCCGCCGCGTCGCAGTGCTTCGTGAGCACATCCGGCAGATCACCGAAGGACTCGTCGACGAACTAGCCACCGGGGATCGCTTTGAAGTGATGGAGGGCTTAGCGGCCCCGCTGCCCGCGATCGTGACCGCCGAGATGCTCGGGGTGCCGACCGCCGATCACGAGCTACTCAAGTCGTGGTCACAGGATTTCGCCGAAATGCTTGGCAACTTCCAGCACAACCCCGGCCGCGCGAAAAGGGTGCTGCAGACGGTCGAGGACATGGTCGCCTACTTCCAGGCCGCGGTGATCAGCGAGGCTTCCCAGCCGACGGAGGGCCTGATCAACGCCCTCACCACGGCCGAGATCGACGGGGATCGCTTTAGCGTGGAGGAGGTCGTCGCGAACGTCATCGTCACCATGGTCGGCGGCCAGGAGACCACCACCAACCTAATCGGGAACGGGCTGCTCACGTTACTGCGCCACCCTGACGAGCTTGAGCGGCTCAGGTCCGACCCCACGCTGCTGGAAAGCTCCGTCGAGGAACTGCTGCGCTACGAAGCCCCCAGCCAGCACACCGCCCGCATTGCGCCCGCCCGCGCGGTGCTCGGCGATAAGGAGATTCCCGAGGGTGACGCTGTGATCGCGGTGATGGGCGCGGGCAACCGAGACCCCGAGCGCTTCCCCGATCCTGACCGGCTCGACCTCCGGCGCGAGGACAATCGGCACCTCGCATTCGGCTGGGCCGCGCATTTCTGCTTCGGCGCTCCGCTGGCCCGGATTGAAGGACAGATGGCTTTCGAGACCCTGCTCTCTAGGTTTTCTGAGTTGTCCCTAGCGCCCGACCAGGAGATCCGGTGGCGACCCAACATGGGCTTGCGAGGGCTGACCGAGCTGCACGTCCTCGCCCAGTGAGTTCGTCGATGTCGCATGAGCCGGCGCGGCCGACCTACTTGGCGCTCGAGCCGTCTGGAACGCTGATATTCCTGCACGAGCCCGCCGGCGCAGCGACAGACGTCGGCACCGCGGTGTTGCTGTGTCCACCGTTCGGATGGGAGGAGGTGTGCAGCTCCCGGTCGCTGCGCGACGCTGCCACGGCTTTAGCGCGGGCGGGACACCCCACGGCGCGGCTGACGCTGCCGGGTACTGCCGACGGCGCCGGCGGACCGCGTGACGACGATCTGCTGCGCCGATGGATCGAGGCGGTCGGCGCGGCCGCCAGCTGGCTCCGCGAACGGACGAGCGCCTCGCGGTGCGTCGCCTTCGGGCTCGGGCTCGGAGGCATGCTGGCCTACCTGGCCGCCCGCGAGCAACACGCGATCGACGATCTCGCTCTGTGGGCGGTTCCGGACCTGGGCCGTACGCTGCTTCGCGAGGCCAAGAGCGTGTCTAACGTTATTGCCTCCGACTTTTCAGAGGATCAGGGGCGCGGCACCGCGGCCGACGATGACGTGGAGCTAGTCGGCTATTTGATGACCGGGGAGACACATAGAGCGCTCAGCGCGCTGCAGTTGAGCGCGCTGCCACTGCCCCACTGCGACCGGCGCCGGGTGCTGCTCCTCAGCCGAGGCGCCATGCCAGTCGACGGGCGACTACACGACAGCCTCGAGCAGCACGGCGCCGAGGTGACGGTTGTCCGAACCACCGACTATTACGATTTGATGGTCAAACCCGAGCTGTCGTCGATGCCGGAGGCGACGGTCGCTCAGGTGCTGGGTTGGCTCGCCCGCACGGCCGCGGCGCTTCAGTCCAGATCGCCGCTGGAACGCAGGACGTCTCCGCGAGTACGCGAGACACCGGAACTGGAGGTCGCTGGCGGCGTGGTCGAGACTCCGCTCGGCTGTTCCGGCAGCCGCGGCGACGTGTTTGGGATCCTCTCTCGCGACCCGTCGGGCGGTCCGGCGCCGCTGGCGCTGCTTCTGCTCAGCTCCGGGGCGCTGCCGCACACCGGGCCTAACCGGGCTTGGGTCGAGATGAGCCGACGCTGGGCGGCGCGGGGGATCCCCACAGTGCGGTTAGACCTGGCCGGGATCGGTGACGCCGGCGGCGATGATCCCGAGCTCGTGACCGACGAAAGCACGTACGAGTCGTGGCGAATCGACGATCTCCGACGCGTCCTCGACCAGCTCCAGACAGCTGGAATCGCCGAGCGCTTCGTGCTCGGTGGCCTGTGCTCGGGTGCCAACATCTCGCTGCAGGGAGCCCTGGCTGACTCCCGCGTTTGCGGCGCGTTGTTGATCAACCTGTTCCTTGTGACCTGGAGCGCTGCGCTGATCGATGAACGTATTCGCCGGGCGGGGCTCTCGGATGGTCTCCTCAATGCCGGTGTGCCCGGGCTTGACTCCTCCGCTGTGCGCCGGCAGGTGTCGGAAGCGATCGCCGCATTCGACCGGCTGCGCGAGCGCGATACAGAGATCCTCCTGTTGTTCGGGGACCAGGAGGCGCTCTGTCAAGAGTTCGTCTGTCACGGGCTACGCGACCAGCTCGATCGCTGGCCGAACCTGCGGCTGGAGCGGATCCCGTCGCGCGATCAGATGTTCCGGGCACAATGGCTGCAGCGACACGTGCACGAGTGCGTGAACGAGGCGCTCGAGCGCCTACTCGCGCGGCTTCCAATGGGCGCCGGGTCGGTCGTGGTTGGCACATGAAAGCCGCCGTGCAGGAAAAGAACGCGTTGGATCAAGCCCTGGTGGTGCTCCGACGACGCTGGGCACTGGTACTTCTCTGCGGTGCACTGGCTGGGCTCGCGGCAGTCGCCTTTTCGCTGCACCAGCGTCCGGATTACACTGCCTCTGCGAGCCTGCTATTTGGCGACCCGCAGGCGAATCAGGATCAGGACCTCTTCGGGGGGACCGCGCCCTCGACCCCGAACGTGGATCCGACGCAGCAGGCGGCCACAAACCTCGGTCTCGTCTCGCTGCCGATCATCGCTTCTAGGACCGCTTCCGCCCTCCACACGACCGCAACCGTCGTTCGGTCTGAGGTCAGTGTCGCAGCGGTAGGGCTGTCAGCCATGGTCAATGTCACGGTGACCGATCCGCGCCCCATCCGTGCCGCGCAGATTGCCAACACATACGCGCACCAATACGTTGCCTTTCGCCAGCAAGCGGCGCGTGCGAAGCTTGACTCCGCACGCGCGCAAATCACGCACGACCTAGCTGTCCTTCCGGCCGCTCAGCGTCTCGGCCCGGTCGGTCGATCGCTGCAAACGCGAAGTAATCAGCTTCAGGCCATGGCTGCCCTGCAAACAGGAGACGCCGAGCTGGTCCAGTCAGCCGCCGTGCCCCGCTCACCGTCATCGCCCAGCACCAAGCGGAATGGCGCGCTGGGCGTTCTACTCGGCCTGCTAGTCGGCGTCGGCCTAGCATTCGGAGCTGCGCGGTTCGATCGCCGCATCCGCGACCCCTCCGACCTCGAGGATGCGTATGGCGTGCCTTTGCTGGGGACTGTGTCCACTCGCCGATCCTACGCCGCTATCGGCCGGTCGGTGCTGCCTCCCTCCGAGGCTGAACCGTTTGCCCTGCTCCGTGCCCGTCTACGGTACTTCAATGTCGATCGCGATGTGCGATCGTTGCTGGTGACGTCCGCGACCCTAGGAGAGGGTAAGACTACCGTCGCCCTTGGACTCGCTATCGCCGAGGCCGCTGCCGGCAACTCGAACGTGGCTCTAGTCGAGGCCGATTTACGTCGCCCCGTGCTCGCACGGCGTCTTGACGTCGACCCCATGCCGGGACTGGCCGAGGTACTCAGTCGCAACTATGAGATGGAAGCGGCGATGCGACAGCTATCCACGCGCCGAGCAGCGCGACTAGCGGTGCCCGGATTGGATAGCCGAACGTACTCGCGCGGTAGCTTCACGCTCATACCGGCTGGCGCACAGCCACCGAACCCTGCTGAGCTCTTGGAGAGCCGCGCGATGAGCGAGCTACTGAGTTCCTTGACTCAGCAGTTCGATCTCGTTGTTATTGACACTCCGTCGCCGTCCGTGGTGCCCGATGCAATGCCTTTGCTGCGGTTGGTGAACGGTACCGTCATCGTCGCGCGGCTGAATCGAACCACGCGGGACGCTGCACAGCATCTGCGGGAGCAGCTTGAGAAATTGCAGTCCCCGACTCTCGGTGTGGTGGCGACCGCCGTGCCCGCCAAGAGTCATCGTCGCTACTACAACGGTTACGAACCGTCGCCGGCGTCTGACCCGGTTACGGACCTTCCTTTCGGTGTCGGGCTCTCGCCTGACCTGGATGCTGTGGGGCTAGCGTTGTACCCGGACGGGAATACGCACCCGACGCCTGGTCGACTGGGGCCATCGCACTGAGAGGATTGTATTGACCCGCACATGCAGCACTCCCGCACACGGAACCCAAATGAGCGTTCCTCTAGCACGGCCCAGAGGAGCTAAGGGATGTGCGGAATCTGCGGGTACGTAGGACGCGCTGACGCACACTTGCTGAACGCAATGACTCGCAGAATGGTCCACCGCGGGCCCGACGGCGGAGCGATCAAGTGCTTTCCGGGTGAGGCCCGGATTCCGGCTGCTGGCCTCGGGCACCGGCGGCTCAGCATCATTGATCGCCATCCACGGGGCGCCCAGCCGATGTCGTATGCCAACGACCGCTATTGGATCACATATAACGGGGAGCTTTACAACTTTCGGTCATTGCGCGCCGACCTCGAGCGACGTGGATACCGCTTCCGCACGAAGACCGACACCGAGGTGTTGCTCGCAATGTATGCGAAGTACAGGCCTGACATGCTCGAGCGGCTCAATGGCATTTTCGCTTTCGCGATCTGGGACGCCGAGAGTGGGTCCTTGTTTCTGGCCCGTGACCGGTTGGGCGTGAAGCCGCTGTATTGGGCGCGGCACGGCGGTTCGCTTTATTTCGCGTCAGAGGTGAAAGCGCTTCTGCCAGCGCTGCCGGCGCCCAAATTGCGCGTCGAGTTGATATCGCAGTATTTGACTTTCTTGTGGGTGCCCGACCCGAACACACTTTTCGAAGACATCTACAAGCTTGCGCCCGGCCATCGTGCGACCTTCGCGGATGGTCGCCTGGCAATCGAGTCCTATTGGGAGATGTCGTTCGAACCTGAGCATCGGACCGAAGCGGAATGGAGCGACGCGGTTGCGGAGGGCGTGCATGACGCGGTAACGCGGCAGATGGTCTCCGATGTTCCGCTGGGAAGCTTCCTAAGCGGCGGCATCGACTCGAGCGCGATCGTCGCTTCAATGCGCAGGAGTGCTGAAAGCGTGCCAACCTATACCGTGGGGTTCAGCACTGAAGATCTGCGCCACGAGATCGTGCCTAATGACGTTGTGTACTCCCGCAAGGTCGCGAAGATGTTTTCGACGGATTACCACGAGGAGATCCTCAAGCCGTCAGTGGTGGAACTGCTGCCAAAGCTTGTCTGGCACATGGACGAGCCAATCGCCGATCCCGCTTGCATCTCAACGTATCTCATCTGCGCGGCGGCGCGGAATGAGTTGACGGTTGTCCTATCCGGCATGGGGGGTGATGAGATCTTTGCCGGTTATCCTCGCCATCTAGCGGCGCGCCTTGCTCGCTTTGGCGACAAGACTCCAAGGCCCGCTCGCGCCGCTCTCAGGAAGAGCCTCGAGAGGCAGCTCACGGTCCCGCGGCCTGGTCGGCTGCGTGGCCCGAGGCGTAACTTGATGAAGTTTGCCCGCGGGATTGATCGGCCGCCCCTCGATCGCTATCTAACGTACTGTTCGTACTATCGCACTGAGGAGCTTGATCGTTTGCTTCTCAACGATGTGCGAGCCGATGAGGATGTGTTTGCTGCACACCGCCGCTACGCCGCGCGGGCGCGGGATGCAAATTGGCTCAATCAGCTTTTATACGTTGACCTGAAGACATTCCTACCTTGCCTAATCTCGCGTATACGGACAAGATGAGCATGGCTACGTCCACCGAAGTGCGCGTTCCTTTGTTGGACGACCAACTCGTGGCGCTATCTGGGCGCATTCCTCCCGGGTTGAAGCTGAGGGGCCTCACACGGAAATACATATTCAAGCGCAGCATGGAGCGGACGCTCCCCAAGGAGGTAGTCTGGCGACCGAAGGCGGGGTTCGGCGCGCCCGTCCGGTCGTGGCTAGTCGGTGATCTTAAGGACATGATCGAGGAGCACCTCTCTCCCAGTGTGGTGCGTGCGCGGGGGCTCTTTGATCCCGCTGAGATCCAGCGGCTAATCCGCGCCAACAGGTCCGGTCACGAGGACAACGCGCTTCGACTATGGGCCCTCCTCACGCTGGAGATCTGGCAACAGACGTATATGGACGGGGGCCGCGAGCGCGACGCAGTTGCACACGGGGAGAACTCGTGAAGCAGGTAACTCAGCGCCTAAAGAACGGACGCATTGAGCTGCGTGACGTTCCACCGCCCGCGCTCGACCCTAACGGCGTACTGGTGCAGATCCATGCGAGCCTGGTGAGCGCCGGCACGGAGCGAGCGAAAATTCAAACTGCGCGTGAGAGCCTCATCGGCAAGGCGCGAGCTCGTCCCGATCAGACCCGGCAGGTCGTCGAGAAGGCAAAGCGCGACGGATTTCGCGCGACATTCGACGCGGTCCGGACACGCCTCGAGCAGCCAACGTCACTTGGTTACTGCGCCGCGGGACTCGCCCTCGCGGTCGGGGATCGGGTGCGAGGAATCGCTCCGGGCGACCGTGTCGCTTGTGCCGGAGAGGGCGCCGGGCATGCGGAGCTGGCGCTCGTTCGCGGCAACCTGTGCGTGCCGTTGCCCGAGGGCGTCGAATACGGAAACGGCGCATTTTGCGCGCTCGGCAGCATCGCCCTTCACGCACTTCGCCAGGCGGAGGTACACCTGGGCGAGAGGGTCGCGGTTATCGGCCTGGGCCTCGTAGGGCAGTTATGCGCTCGAGCTGCTGGGCGCTGCCGGATGCACCGTCGTCGGTATCGATGTCTCGGCGCTCCTTGTCGAGCGCGCGGTGAGTGCTGGATCGGTCCAGCATGGATTTGCGCGCGCAGCGTTGGCGCCGCCTCTGCCAGCCGCCGCAACCGATTGTGACGCCGTGATTGTCGCCGCTTCGACGCGAAGCAGCGATCCGATCGAGCTTGCCGCCTGCCTGTGCCGCGACCGGGGTCGCGTGGTCGTGATCGGCGCGGTCGGCATGACTGTGCCTCGCGCGCCTTTCTACGACAAGGAGCTTGACCTGCGTCTGTCGCGGTCATATGGCCCCGGGCGGTACGACCGCGAGTACGAGGCACGTGGCCTTGATTATCCGATCGGCTACGTTCGCTGGACCGAGGGGCGAAACATGGAATCGTTTCTTGAGCTCGTTGCAAGCGGGAGGATCGATGTCGATCGTCTCATCAGCAAGCGGATACCTCGATCGAGCGCGCCGAGGAAGCTTATGCGGAGCTGATCGCTGCCTCGGAGTCACCACTGGGCATCGTGCTCGAATACGCGCAACGGCGGTGTGACCGCAGACTGCGCACGTCCTGCGGCGGTCAGGGCTACGCCGTCGGCGCCAGTGACCGGCCTCGGCGTGATCGGTGCGGGAAGTTTCGCGCAACGAATTCTCATCCCTGGCTTCAAGGCTGCCGGCTTTGACCTCGTCGCTGTGGCGAGCCACAGCGGCTTGTCGGCGAGCGCGGCGGCTGAGCGTTTCGGCTTCCGCCGAGCCTTGTCCCCGGGGGAGCTGCTCCTCGATCCGGAAGTCGGCGTCGTCGCCGTGGCGACGCGACACGCCACGCACGCGGAGTTGGCATGTCTGGCGCTTGAGGCTGGGCGCGCGGTGTTTGTCGAGAAGCCCCCGTGCCTGACCGAGGAGGAGCTGAACGCCCTCCGCGCCGTGCGCGACGCCACATGCGGACCCCTGTTCGTGGGCTTCAACCGCCGACAAGCGCCGCTGGCCAACACCCTCCGGGACCACGTCAGGATGCGTCACGCGCCGATAGAGTTGCTTGTTCGCGTGAGCGCGGGGCATTTGCCACCGGATCATTGGTTGAACGATCCGGATGACGGCGGTGGCCGTCTACTTGGTGAGGGATGTCACTTCATCGATTTCGCGTGCTGGCTGATCGGCGCCATGCCGGACCAAGTGGTTTGTGCGATGCCCACGCCACGGGGCGGGCCATTGATCGCGGCACAACACTTCTCATGCACGCTCACGTACCCCGACGGGTCGATCGCAACGGTGGTGTACGGGGCGGAAGGCGCGACCGGGCTAGGCAAGGAATACATCGAGGTGCATTCGGCCGCCCACTCGGCAGTCCTGGAGGACTTCCGATCGCTCACGTTGTACAACGGGAAAGCCCGCAAGCGGATACGCCCGAGAGGGCAGGACAAGGGGCATCCACGACAGGCTTCGATGGTGCGCCGACTGCTTACGACTCAAGCCCCTCCGTCCCCCGACTTCGACCCTCTCGATTCGATGAGCGTCGTGTTCGCCGCGCTTCGTTCGGCCCAGACCGGTCACGTTGTCGCGCCGATGCAGTCCCCCACGCCGACTACTTCTGGAGGAGGCTGAGCTGATGACACTTTCCGCGACTGCTCCTTCAATCCTCCCGGTCGGCAGACCTTGACCCGCCGTCACTACCGATTGCCTTAGATGGTCCGGCGCTTTTTCCGCGATAGTGCCATTTACGTCATTCCCACGGCACTGAATAGCGGAATGGCCTTGTTCCTCTTTCCGCTCTACGCGCATCATTTTTCGCGTAGCGAGTACGGCGTCCTTGACCTCATAACGATTACGGAGGTCTTGGTATCGTTGACTGTCGGGTTCCAGCTTTGGCAGGGGCTAGGCCGTCACGTTGGCGGCGTGCGAGATGAAAAGCTGGTGTCGGCGTACGCCTCGACCGCGCTTCTATTCACCGTCGTGTGTTACGTCCTCTTCGGACTGGCCGCCCAGCTAGCTGCCGTCCCCCTTGCTGACGTTCTATTCGGCAGCCGGAGCGACGTGGGGGTTCTGCGCGTGGGCATCGTGTGGTGGTGCGTTGCGGGCGTGCTCGTCCTTGCTCAGTCGCAACTTCGGTGGCAATTGCGCGCCGGTCGTGTCGCAGTCGCTGGCGTCATCAATGTGGCGTTCACCGGGGTCCTGAGCGTCGTGCTCATCCTGCCCGCGCATCTCGGCGTGACCGGCGCCGTGCTCGGCCAGCTCATTGGCTGCACCGCCTCTTTGCTGTTCATACTCGCTTCCACCCGCACCGTATTCAAGGGCCGCTTTCATCGGGAGCGGTGTGCAGAGATGCTCCGCTACTCATTACCGCTAATTCCGGCCGGGGTCGCCGTGTTCTTGAACCTCT
This sequence comes from uncultured Solirubrobacterales bacterium, assembly GCA_963831845.1. Classification (GTDB taxonomy): domain Bacteria; phylum Actinomycetota; class Thermoleophilia; order Solirubrobacterales; family Solirubrobacteraceae; genus Palsa-465. Next base: position 183,916 of record CAWHRT010000024.1, read on the forward strand.
ACGCAGACCGACTGGTGATTCGAGAGGTGGGGTCGGTCGCAGAGGTCGGCGTGTATGCGGTTGGATACCGCATTGCATCTGCAGCTTATTTTCTTATAGCGGGAACGCAGGGTGCCATCACGCCGCTTGTGCTTGCGCATAAGGACGACCCGGAGACTCCCAAGGATCTTGCCCGAATCTTCAGGCTCTTTGTCGTGTGCGCCCTGGCGCTCTTCCTGTTCCTGTCAATCATGGCTGCCCCAATGGTCCGCATTTTCGCAGCGGCGCCGTTCCAACACGCTGTCGTCGTTGTGCCCTGGCTTGTCGCAGCTGTACTGCTGTCATCGTTGTACATGTTCGCACCAGGAATGCTGATCACAAAGAAGACCGGAATCGTTGCGTGGCTGACCCTTGCGGGGGGCGTCGGAAACCTCGCACTCGCGCTTCTGCTCGTGCCCTCGCTCGGGATCCTCGGAGCGGGAATAGCAACCTCGATCACATCGCTCGGATGGTTCGCGGGCATGATGTGGTTCAGCCAGAAGGATTATCCCGCGCCGCATGCCTGGGCACGCATAGCGGTCGGCAGCGCCGTGTCGCTCGTTATCGTGACGGCTGCTGCTTTGACCCTCCCTTCGGGGGAGATACACGCCTTTGACATCTCGGCCATGATTGTCCGGACAGTGATCGTCCTCGGAGGAGTTGCCCTGGTGACCGCTGTCTTACTAGAGCGCGACGAATGGCGCACGGTATGGCGCGGCATCAAATGGGCTCGCCATCGTGCCGCGATCGGGAAACTTCAGGCTTCCAGCCGGCTTGCCGCGCCACTTGGTCCTGATGAATCTGACTAAGCCACGATGGCGACCTCTCCTAGCCGACCGGGCAGGAGCCGCGGCGAACCTAGCCCGATGGGGTATAGCCGCGCGAAATGCGCGTCGGTTAGCGTTGAAGACGGAGTTCGCGCCAGGGCTGACCTGGCGCATGCCAGCGGTCGAACCGCTGGTACGCGTCCACGCAAAGCACGCACGGAGAGAAGATAAGACCGCTTTCTCACAGGACGCTCGGACATGCCGCTTTCCTGCTCATCCGTCGGCATCCGCGAATGGCTGGCCAAACGACGGTCTTGGACGTAGTCCTTGTAGGTCCGTATCCGCCGCCGTTCGGAGGAATCTCAGCCCATATGGCGCGTGTTACTGAGGCGATCCAGGCGGAGGGCATGACGGTGGGCGTTCTGAATCATTTCTCCAGTCGGGACGACGATCCGGTGATCCTTGGAAACCTCCGCCGGAACCCCTTGCGCTATTGGCACGCGCTGCGATCGGTCGAGGCACGGGTCGTGCACTACCACCATTCGCGCTGGTCCACGTTGCTTGCGGCTGCGCTGGCCCTACGCCGCTCGTCTTCATGCACGATTGCCACGATTCACTCCTCAGGTGAAAATTTCGCATCACTTCTTCGGAGTCCGATACCCGGCGTCGCACTCGCGACCCGCCGGGCCTTGAGTACGTTCGACGTCCTGATCGCGGTCTCCGTAGAAGCCGAGCAGGTGCTGCGACCAGTCGTCGACCAGCCGCCGCGCGTGATCCCTGCATATGTCTCGGTTGGCAGCGACCACCTAATCCTGTCACCCGGAGCGGTCGCCTTTCTGCGGCGCGGCGTCAACCTCCTCGTCGCGGCGTGGCGGCTGAGCGTGGACCGAAGCGGCAGGACGATTTACGGGCTCGAGACCGCGATCGACAGTTTCAAGGCCCTGGCGCCTGCTCGACCGGACCTACATTTAGCTGTCTTTCTGGCAGAGGCGCCCAGGTCGCGGCGAGAGGCGGATCGCCTTGGCAGACTGCTGGAGCGAGTACATGACTCGAACGTGCGTAGCCGCATCGGCGTCTTTTGCGGCGAGCCACTGACCCCCGCATTGCGCATGGCTGCGCTATACCTACGTCCGACGCTGACCGATGGCGATGCCGTAAGCATTCGGGAAGCGATCGACGCGGGGGTGCCGGTCCTCGCTAGCGACGTTGTCGTACGACCGCCTGGCGTAAGTACTCTCCCGCTGGACCCCCGGTGCTGGCCAACCGCAATCGAGGAGATGCTCGCGCGTCCGCACCACATTGATCACATACCGGCCGCAGGTGACTCACTGGCCGAGCTGATCGGTATCTACAAGGAGGTTTCCGGACGGCCACCTGGGCGATTTCGATACGACGTCGTCTCTGACGCCGACAAGCATTTCTAACAGGGCTTGGCAGAAGATGACGAGGCACCTCGATCCCCAAATGCCAACCATCGCGACGCCGGATTTCGCTCTCTACGTTATCGGTGAGCCGTTGTCGCCTCGTGAACGTGATGAAGGAACGCTGGAGGATGCTCGAGCCCCAGAACCACGTGGGAGGGTCGGCTGATGCGGGCGCTCCCGATGAAGGGCCTCAGACGCGATCCGCAGCCGACCAGAGCGATGAGGATCGCGGCGGCGGCCGGCGTTTCTATCGTCATCGGTTACGCGGTTAGTCACCGTGAACTCGTACTCTGCGCGGCGGTTGCCGGCGTCGTGGCAGTGGGTGCCGTGGCCGCGAACAACCTGGAACGTTTTCGGGCGCTCGCCCTGGCCGTACTGCCGTGGCTCGTCTTGACGATCAACCTAACGCCGCGACTCACGCTCACGCTGACGGCAGCATTTGCCGCAGCGCTCCTTCTGTTCCCAGTGCCGACGGACGTGGGCGAGCTGCCCTGGGTAGCCGTCTTCATGTTCGGCATCATTGTTCTAGCGCAGGTGGTCGAGAGCGTAACTAGTGACCAGCGCATTGAGGCCGCCAAGTACGCGCTCTTTCCTGCAATGGTCATCGTCGCCGCTAGCGCCGACCGGCGTGCGCGCCTGATCAAGATGAGAGGGGTTCTCTTAGCGAGCGGTCTGGCCGCGATGGCATTCGACGAGATTGACAATGTCTTGCACGTTGGCAAAATCGGTGCCTATTACGGCGCCGGAGAGGAGCTGGGCCTGACCGCCGAGAGCCCGCACGAGATCGCGCTGATCGGGGTAATGGTGTGCGTGGCATGTCTCCTAACCGTGCGAGATGTCCGCCTGCGGTTCCTCGGCGCTGCCGTAGCCGCGATACCCGCACTCGCGACGGGCGTGCGGTCTGCGCTCGTCGCGCTCGTCGTGTCGCTCGTGGTACTTGTAATCAAAGCTGGCTTTAGACCTAGCGCGGTGGTCGGCGTTGTGGTAATCGGCGCGGCCGTCATCTTCAGCGGAGCGGGGACGATTATCGCCGATCGGTTCGCGAATTCAGAGAGTTCGGGCGAATTCAGCAATTTCGCAGATGCCGGATCAGGGCGTGGAGCAATATGGACGATTGCAATTCACGAGTGGGAGACGAGTGGACCCGCCGGCATGGCATTCGGGAGCGGCCTTCGGTCCGTGGACTATGCCAACATACAGCACCTCCGAAAGGACCTCGTGGCACAGAGCGACTTCGTAGCAGTGCTCGTTGAACTCGGTCTATTTGGGGTTGTCGCGTGGGTTTTGATGTGGCTAGCGCTGATACGGTCTGGCATCAATTGGCTCGTGCTCCTGCCGCTCGCCTCGTATGGGTTGACGAACGGGGCGATCGAGTATGTCGGAGCAGTCGTATTCGGAATCGCGCTCAGTGCGGCTTGCGCCGATCGGACATCCATGCCGACCCGGGCGACGGAACATTCTCAACGCTCTGACACAGAGGTGGCGGGTTGACCACCTCGCGCCAGCTTAGGGAGTCTGGTGTCGACCAAGCCCTCGAGCGGACCGAGCGCCACCTCGAGAGTGAAGATTTTCACGGCTGGGACCCGTTCGACGCACTTTGCTCGCCGATTTGCGACTTACCCGTGCTCCGCTCGAGGCGGGCGTGTGCGCTTTGCGTTTCAGCAAGTCGTCCGACGATCGCCGTGGAACCTGAGACCCCTTCTTCGTATCGGTAAGCGAGTTGATCCCGTGTCTCTCGGGCTCTACATCCAGGGCCAGGCCCTTCGGGGGTTCGCAGATCCTGAGAGCATCGAGGTACGCCGTGAAAACGCCGAGATGGTTCTCGACCGCCTCGCTGCCAGGGTTTCCCTTGGCTTTTCCGGCGCCTGCTGGGGCTACCCGTATGACTGGGAGACGCGCTACGACTCGATTCCAGCCGGCACCCCGACTGTGGTCGCCACAGGGATCATCGCCAATGGGTTGTGGACGGCATGCCTGACCCTGAACTCGCAGCATGCTCGTGACCTCTTGCTGAGTGCGGCCGAGTTCGTGATGCATGATCTCAACGTGATCAACGGTGACGATGGAACGTTCTGCTGGTCATACTCGCCACGTGATCGCCAAGTCGTACTGAATGCCACGTTGAAAGGGTCTCGCCTCCTGGCGCAGGCCCATGCCATCGGCGGCTCCCGCGACATGCTCGAGGCTGCCCGGCGCTCCGTAAACTTCGCTATAGCACACCAGCTTCGCAGCGGTGCCTGGCCGTACGCGGTCGGGGATGCAAGGCAGTGGACTGATCATTTTCACACCGGTTACGTGCTCGAGTGCCTAAATGCATACCGCAGGCTCTCGGACGATCGCGCTGCCGACGCCGCCATCGAGAAGGGATGGTCGTATTACCGCGAGCGCCTCTTCACCAGCGACCTGACGCCGAAGTATTACGACGACCGGGTAGACCCCCTTGACGCGACTGCTTGCGCGCAGGCGATTATCACGCTATGCGACTTCGACGACCCGGACGCAGCGTTGCGCGTTGCGGAACATGCAATCGCTTGTCTGGGACTGAGCGACGGGTCGTTTGCCTACCAACGGCGTCGGAGGCGCACGGTTCGGACACCATTCCTGAGATGGTCAACGTCATGGCTGTACTGCGCGCTCAGCAGGCTTGACCAAGCGCTCGGCGACTCAGCGACGTTGCCGGTGCTTCCCGCGCACGCGCGGGCCGTGGTCTCCACTGGGGGTCGCCTTACCGGCACCGGCGGCGGGTCAGGCGGCACTTGCTAGCTGGCGGTCCGCTTCTGTGCGAGCTTCTACGATGAACATACGACAAACCCAGAGAACGGGACGGGTTGACGCCAATACTCGCGCGCGGCGGCATAACGGCGCGCCTGTGATCTGGGTGTTTCATGATGTCACCGACCCGCATTGGTTTCGGCAGCGTATCGACGCTATCACCTCAGCCCGAGACGTGGTCAAGCTCGCCGATTTGGCGCGAGGGCCGCGCCGGAAGGGGACGTGCGCGATCACGTTCGATGATGGCTGGCGGTCGCTGTGGACCGTCGCGCATCCCTTGCTAAGTGCGCAACAGATTCCGTACACCGTGTTCGTGTGCACCGACATGCTTGTAGGAGGCCCTGTTCCGTGGTTCGTGCGCGCTCAACGCCTCATCGCACGTGTGGGACGTGAGCCCCCTCGTGCAGGCATGGGATCTTCCGAAGCATCAGATCACGATGGGGCACGACCTAATGGAGGTTCTGAAGACAATGTCCCTTCCGGCTCTGCTGAGCGGGATCGCACAGCTAGAGCAGGATTGCGGGCTGGTACCGCCGGAGCCTAGCGAGCTATTTTTGACTGCCGAGCAAGTAGGTGCGCTCGCCCGACACGGTGCTGACGTTGGGTCACACACTCATCGCCATGCGATTCTGTCACGGCTAAACGCTCAGGAGCAGCAACGCGAGATTGACGAAAGCGTTCGGGTCGTGGAGACCGTGACCGGACGCAAGCCAACCCAGTTCGCCTACCCGAACGGGAGGCCCTGCGATTTTGATGAGAGAGCCGTGAAGGTCTTACGCGAAAATGGGATCGAGGTAGCGGTTACGACTACTCAGCGATACCTGCGGGCCGCGGAAGACGTCCTGAGGCTCCCGCGCGTCGGCTTGAGCGATGGCGAGTCGGCGCTCCACACGAATGCGAAGCAGGTCGCGCTGTCACTGTCGCGATCGCGCAACACTTGGCTTGACCGGCGTCCATGGACATCGCGCCTGCGCCTCGTGAAGTCAAAGCCCTCCTCGTCGCCGCGTTTATCTCGCTGGCACTCGTGGCGGGAGCGATCGTCGCGCTCGTTACGACAGCTCCCTGCCTTCGGGCCTGCACGAGTCCCGGTAAGTCGGCATTCGCGCAGGGTGCTCCGCCTCCCCAGCACATCTTTGTCGGTCTGCGTCCGCACAACGTAACCAAGACCTGGTACAGCAACACGGCTGCGGTGAACACGCCAATCCCGGCAGGTACCCCCTATTCTCCCCACGACTCGACGCTCATCAAGGCCATGACGCGCAGGTACTGCACGCCGAACCCCTGCCTGCAACCCGTGGGTGGCGGCAACGGAAACGTCTACATCGCTTCGTCGAAGACGCCGACACAGACGGTCGAGGTCTATCCCACATCGAATTGCACGCCCGCCGCCGTCTACCAGGTACCGATTCCCGCCGGGGTAGTGGGTCCGTACGCCCACAGCACCAGCGACAACGAGGCGCGGCTCGACATCGTCGTCTCGGACACCGGGGCAGAATGGGACATGTTCAAGACGCGAGATCCGGGATACCAGGCCAACCCACACAACGCCGCGTGCGGCGACAATAGGACCGGCGTATGGTCCGCGGCGATCGCGCATCGGGCGTCGCCAGCCCTCGGTACCGGGGGTTGGGAGGGGCTGGGCAACGAGGCGTACAGCAGTCGCGCATCCGGACTGTACGACGGCGTCGGCCTCATTCGCCCCCAGGGACACACAGATGCCGCCGGGGTCTACTTGGCCTCACGCGCTAGTGATGTCGTACCCAGCTACGCTCAACCGGTACGTCTACCCCGCCACCTCGACTGACGGGCATTGCACCGACGCGAACACCTGCCTCCCCGAGGGCGCACGTCTCCAGCTCGACCCTCGTTTTCGCTGCTCGGTGTTTACCCACGAATGGCAAAAGCAGATGTGCCGTACACTCCAGGTCTACGGAGTAATCATCGCCGACTCGTCGGCGCCGCTGGTGGTCCGAGCCGGCGTGTGTAGGACAGTGTGCTCCGGCGGCGGAGTCGCCAGCGAAAGCGATTGGTCCGTGGGGCAACCTAACGCCGACAACAACGGGATCCTCGGCTACGCGTTCCCTTGGGACCCTCGCAGTCGCGCCGCTGTAACCGGTATACCGGCCCTAGATCGTCAGGTCGATGCTCACATGCACGTGATCGATTGGACCAAGTGGGTCGGGAGGCCGCGTCCATCGCGAGCGCCACATCAGCACCGTCATCATCATAAGAAGCCACATCAGCATCATCGGCCGGATGATAAGAAGGAGCGGTAGTGCTCTGGCATTTAGTGAAATGTTCTTTGGTATAAGACGCGAATGACTGCCCTGGAAGACATAGTGTTGGACGACTATTTCCGCGGGCCACCTACCTCTGCAAACGGCGGTTATGCGGCGGGTGTGACTGCACGCTTGCTTGACGAACCCGCCAGGGTCAGCCTCCCGAAGCCGCCGCCGGTCGGTCGCCCGCTGACGCCCCGGCGCGTCGAGCCCGGTCTGAAGGTCTTCGATGGAGACGAAGTTGTGCTTGTAGCTACGGCGCGCGGTCGGCTTGATGTCCAGGTGCCCCACATCGACCTGGCCGCCGCACTCTCGGCCGAGGCGATTCCTGAGATCATCGCGAACCATGCGGCACCGACCTGTGTGGTGTGCGGTCCGGGACGCGCCGACGGGCTTCGAATCTTCCCCGGATCGCTCGGTCCGGGTCTGGTGGCGACTTCCTGGCGGGTGCCTTCGATCGGATGCCAAGAGGGTGAGGAGGTGTCTTCGCCGATCCTGTGGGCGGCGCTGGACTGTCCAGGCGGATGGTGCTTCGAGGGTGCCCACACTCGAGTTCGTCCCGGTACTCCTTGCGCAGAGCGTCGAAATCTTGAAGCCAATCTATGCCGGCGACGAGGTCATCATCGTCGCGTGGAAGACGGGCCGCGCCGAGCGTACGCTGAGGGCATGCACCGCACTTTTGGATCTCGAGGGCGGGCCACTGGCCGTGTGTAAACAAACTTGCCTGGCCGTTCCGGACACATGGGTGACTTAACCGCCGCTGCGCCTGCGGCACACTCTGCACGGTGAGTGTCTTGTTTGCAATGGGGGCTCGGCCCAACTTCGTCAAGATGGCTCCCGTCATTGGAGAGTTCCGGCGCCGCTTACCTGACACGCGTAGCGTAATCGTCCACACGGGCCAACACTACGATCGGATGATGTCGGAGATTTTCTTGGCCGAGCTAGCCGTGCCAGCGCCTGACCACGTTCTCCGAGTTGGGTCCGGAAGCCACGCTGTCCAAACGGCAAGGGTGATGGAGCGGATTGAGCCGATCATCGAGAATGAGCGTCCGGAACTCGTTATCGTTCCAGGTGACGTCAACTCGACCTTGGCGGTCGCGTTGGTGACGGCGAAGCTGGGAGTCCCACTCGCGCATTTAGAGGCCGGGCTCCGTAGTTTTGATCGCACCATGCCTGAGGAGATCAACCGCATTGTGGCCGATGAGTTCAGTGACTACCTCTTCATTCATTCGGACGAGGCAAAGGATAACCTTCGCGCAGAAGGCATCGCGGATGAGCGGATCTACTTCGTCGGCAACACCATGATCGATAGTCTTGTCGCCATGGAGCCACGCTTCCGAGCAGCGGAGGCGGCGGCGTCGCTTCGACTCAGGAGCAAGGATTACCTCCTCGTGACGCTACACCGGCCGGCGCTCGTCGATGGCCCCCTGCTTGCAGATGTGCTTGTGCAACTTAATGCTCTGGCCCGCGAACTCCCTGTCGTGTTTCCGGCTCACCCACGCACTAGGAAGATGATGACCGGTCTAGAAATACGTGCCGGGCTCCGGATCCTCGATCCAGTCGGCTACCTTGAGTTCCTGTCCCTGGAAGCCGATGCAGGGGCCGTACTGACCGACTCCGGTGGTGTGCAAGAGGAAACGTCTTACCTAGGGGTACCTTGCTTCACTCTCCGCGACAATACCGAACGGCCGGTGACCGTGCGTGCAGGTACCAACACGCTTCTCGGCCTCAATCCATCGAGGATTGCCGACATCCTTCCAGCGCTCAGCGCGCCCAGCGATGATGTGCGACCCCCGCCTCCCGGATGGGACGGATGCGCTGCGCAAAGAGTCGTCGACGTGATCTGTGCCGGCGGCGGCTCGTCGCGGATGAGCGCGACCGAAGCGACTGAGGCGACGATGGATGTCGCGGAGGCCCCGGCTCAGTGAAGGTTTGGATCGACTGCGCTAACTCACCGCATCCACTCCTGTTCGCGCCCGTGGCCCGACGCTTGGAGACAGAGGGTCATGAGGTGCTCGTTACTGCCCGTGACAACGCGCAAACGATGGAGCTCGCGTGCGAGCGATGGCCACGGGTCGAGGCGATTGGCGGTCCTAGCCCTCGCGCGAGGGCGGCCAAGTTGCAGACGATCGGTCGCCGAGTCAACGAGCTCCGACGCTGGGCCGCTGCGACGCGACCTCACGTAGCCCTCTCGCATAATTCCTACGCACAGATCGTCGCCGCGCGCAGTCTCCGGATCCCCTCGGTCACGGCGATGGACTTTGAGCACCAGCCCGCGAATCACGTGGCGTTCCGGCTCGCGCGGACTGTCCTTTTACCCGATGTGCTTCCGCGCGCGGCCCTCAGGTGGCAGGGAGCGTCAGGTCGGAAAGTAGTGCGGTACCCGGGACTGAAAGAGGAGCTCTACATCGGCGACTTCGATCCCGACCCGTCGATCCTCGCCAAGGTCGGACTGAAGGTTCGCCCGAGGATCATCGTTGTCGTCCGGAGTCCTCCCAGCCGTGCCATCTATCACCCAGCTGCCAATTCCATGTTCGAGAGTGCTCTGCGCACGATCTGCTTGCAGGATGACGTGATCTGTGTAGCACTCACTCGGCACCCTGAACAGACCGCAGCCATCGAAGCCCTCGGGCTCCGTAACTGCATCGTGCCCCTGAGGGCGATCGACTCCCGGTCACTGATGTACGTCGCGGATGCGATCATTGGCGCGGGAGGGACGATGACGCGTGAAGCCGCCCTCATGGGCATCCCAACGTGGACGATGTTCGCCGGCACGACGCCCGCGGTAGACACATGGCTCGAGCGGCAGGGGATGCTTAAGCGACTGGTAAGCACCGAGCAACTCGCGAAGCTCACGCCCCGAAGCGGTCAGCCCCGCAGTCCCGCAGACCTGCGCAAACGTGGGGAGGCAATCGAGCGGGTGTTCGTCGAGGTGACCCTGGCTTCGCGGCGTTCTGCCCAGCGTGGCCATCGCAGGCTGACAGCTGCATAATTGGCGTCCGGGGCATGCCGAACCGAGCTAGAATATCGCTCATGAGAAGCGGCGGCCCGCCCTCGGACAAGTCGGGCGATCGAAACAAGTCATGAGTGCGGTGGAGAGGGAGCGAATTCGTCAGGTGTTGCGCGACCACGCGCTGCTGCCGGTCGACGTCGATTCGATCGACGACGAGGCCGACCTGTTTCAAGCGGGCATGAGTTCTCACGCGAGCGTCAACGTGATGCTGGCGCTTGAGGACAGCTTTGACATCGAGTTCCCCGACTCAATGCTCACGCGAAGCGTGTTTGGGAGTATCGCAGCGATCGGAGCGGCCGTCCAAGCGCTCCGAGCGCAAGCCGCCTGAGTGTCGCCGAACTTATGGGCCTACGGGTCCTTGGCCGTCAATCAATCATCTCGCCCCTCCTGCGCGAGTACTACTGCTGCCGCCGAGGAGCCCTCTTGTGCGACGCTAACCGACAGCTCCCCGATCCCGAGGCGTCCCGCCAACTCCGCCGCGGCGCCGGTCAACTCGAGCAAAAGGCGACCGCTTGCCGACCGGTGGACTCCTATCGAGCGCCATGAGATCGCCTCGTTGCCACAATCCAGGGCCTTCATCGTCGCTTCCTTTGCGGCGAACCTGGCGGCCAGACGCCGCGCGTTCAGGCCGCATTCGCGCTGCTCCTGGTTGGTGAACACGCGATCAAGGTAGTGCGAACCGTGAACCTCAACCGCGTGTTGAACCTCGTCGATACAGACCAGATCGATTCCGACTCGAGTTGCCATCGTCGCGTTCTATCGGCTGTCTTCACCGCCGACGATGTAGTGTAGTCACCACAGGCCCCACGTGAGTAGCCTGCACCGAGCGTAGGTGACGCGACCGTGTCATGACCCTGATGACACGACGTTGCTAGCCGGTTGACTTTGCTCCCTTGGGACGATCAGCTCAGCGACTGGGAAAGGCGGCACGCCGATCCGCTCGAGCTCAAGTTCGACGGCGTGATCGAGGGCCGCATGCACCTGGCGCTGGCACCAGCTGGGTCGCATCGTGTGATCGCGCACGGCGATGTGCACGAAGGTGATGTTCGGTGAGCCGGCCAACCTGCCCTCCCAGCCCGAGCGCACGAGCTCGTTGTACAACGGCTCGTCTTCTGAGAAGACCCAGAGCGCACGCTTGTTGGACGCCACCAAGTCGTTCAGCGCTTGATCGAGTTCTTGCGTGGGGGCGGCCGTCGATGGCTCGCCAGACGTCATTCGCTTCAGCCACCGAAGCGGGGCCACGAGCATCCAGCGCATCAACGCTCGAAGGCGTGGTCCGGTGTCCGCGCGACGGAGCCGAGAGAGCGAGAATCGCTTCGATACAAGCGCACGTAGGTCGCGCGCGGGGCGAAGCCCTGGGTCATACGTCACCATCTGCAGATTGAGCAGAAGCGCCCCACAGACACGGGAGTCGCGTAGCGCTCCCTGCAATGCCCAGGTTGCCCCCGTACACAAGCCACCGACCATGAAGCGATCGCCGATACCACTCTCCTGAAGATAATCCAGCGCGCTCAGAACCTGGGGGAGGAAGGCGGGGGCGTACAGGGCACTATCGTCGCCGAGGTAACGAGTCTCGTCGCCGTCGGCGTCGCCAAACCCTTCGAGGTCGAGCCGGAGCGTGGGTACGCCGGCAGCAGCCCACCGACGGCCGGCCTCTACCCACATGCGATTGAGTCCCGTGCGGCGAATTGCCCCGGCGTTCAAGAGTACGACGCCAAGACCGTGGTGTGACTTCACCACCGGCTCGGTGAGCACGGCGGAGAGGCGGCCGAACGGCTGCTCTATCGAGATCGGCGTTTCCCGGACAACACCACCGTCATTGAGTTGGATTTCGGCCCTGCTTTTGTCGGCGATGTGCACTGGCTTTGAACCGGGCCCCCCGCTCAGCGGTGCCGAGCCAGCGTCTAGCCAGCTTTGCACGCGCTCGATTACGGCCAGCGGGGGCCGAGCGTACCGAGGATGTGAAGTCATCTTGCCGAACCCATCGCCCGGCGCGACCGTGAGCGCGACGCCCGTTCGCTCGAACAACTGACGGACTGCAGCGTCGACGGCGAGCCCGTCGCGCTCCAGCAAGAGGACCCGCCGCCCCGGCACGAACGGTAGCTCGATGGTCGAGAGGTCGAGCCGCTCGAGCTCGGAGACCGTAGAGGCGCTGAGCACGAACCCACCCGCCTCGATCTCTCCGACCGCAGGCGTAGGTGCAGCCTCGAGCCCCTCGAAGAACTGGGCGCGTTCGAATTTGGACACGGCCCGCAGCTGCCGAACCAGAGTGCGCGGCCGGGCCGGCATACCCCACAGGACGAGATCGTCGATCGGAGCCGCCTCGGCCGCCGCAAGGTATGCGAGCACCCCGCCCAGCGTGACCCCCACGGCGACGATCCGTCGGGCTCCAGTCTGATTATGCAGAGCAACGACCGCCGAGCGGATCGCGGCGATCCAGGCCTGGACGCGCTCGGGGTCGCGGGGAGCGCCACCACTGTCGGCGGTACTAGGCAGACTGACCCGGATCGCAGGGTAGCCGGCATCGGCTAGGCGCAGCGCCCAGAAGCGCAGGCTGCGGTAGGAGCAAACCTCCTCCCAGCCGAACGGGGGGCAGAGGGCCACCGCTGTGTCCCGCATCGCGTCCGCGGCGGGGAGGTGAAGCGTGGCGAACGCCAGGTCAGGTTCGCAGTCCAAGTAAAGCGGCTGGGGTGGAGGAGTGTGCATCAGTGGGAAATAGACTCCGAGACGGGCCCCTCAAGACCCCGCCGCTCCTCGTGACCGCGCCACCGTCAGGACGGCCACGGCCGACAAACGCTTCATCGGTCCGGCGTGGCCCCAAAGTATCCCAGCGTCTGCCGAAAGAACTCAAGCGTTAGATCCGACTGCTATCCAATCGACGTGTCTATCGTTCGCACACGCTGGACGATCGGGGGGTATCCGGCAGACTACCTCGCTCGGGATACGAAGCCTATGCCTAGCCGAAGGATCAGGTTAGCGGAGGCCATGGCCGTAGCCGTTTACAGCTTCTCGTCGGCACATTACTATCGGCCTTGACAAGTAACGTGCTTGCTTGGTGCGAGTACAGACGAAATCGACTCATGCCCGAGCGAGCAGGCGCTTAGCGACAACGGGCAGGTAGCTCAGTTGGAAGAGCGCACGCCACAATCGTGAGACAACGGGGTTCGACTCCTCGTCTGCCCACTCCCGGTTACAGCATGGAGACGGTCGGCTCCATCGTCGAGCGTGCTGCGTCCACCAGGCAAGCTCACCGTTTGAGGGGCTACCTCAACCGCGAAGAGTCGGCCGCCGAGCCAACCTAGCCCGACACCTCGGCCAGCGCCGCCACGACCTCCGCAGCCCGATCCGCGTTAAGTGTGGGGCTCATCGGGAGCGCCAGGTTTGTCCGTGCGAGTTCGTCGGTCACAGGCAACCCGTCCGCGAGACCGGCCGCGTATGGCGCCATCGCCTTCTGCTTGTGCAGCGGGGTGCGGTGGTAAGCCCGCGCCTCGATCCCGCGCTCACAGAGGCCCGCGATCAGTTCGTCGGCTCGATCGTGGGTCGCGACGTACAAGTGCCACGCCGGCTCGACGCCGTCGGGTATGACCGGAGGAGCGACATACTGATCGAGGCCCGCCTCCATGTACGCGCGAGCCGCCGCCCTCCGGCCCTCGCACCAGGCGTCAAGCTCGGGCAGCAGAACGCGCAGGATCGCCGCCTGCAACTCGTCCAGGCGCGAGTTGTAGCCCACGTAATCGAAGTTCTGGTTGTCGTACGAACCGTGGACTCGCAGCGCCCGGGCAAGTTCGGCGACTTGGTCATCGTTCGTCGTGATCGCACCGCCGTCCCCGAGTGCTCCCAGATTCTTGGACGGGTAGAACGACAGCGTGGCCAGCTCCGACAGCGAGCCCGCGCGCCGGCCGTCCAGGCTGGCGCCGGCCGCTTGGGCGGCATCTTCGAGCACCGGCAGCCCGAGTTGGCGAAGCTCACCGATCGGCGCCGGCACGCCGAACAGGTCGACCGCCACGATCGCTGTCGTACGAGGCGTCAGCGCCGCGCGCACGCTGTCGACGGTGATCGTCCGGCTGGTCGGATCGACGTCGCAGAACACGGGACATGCGCCGGCGTTGACGATCGCCTCGGCCGATGCGTAAAACGTAAATGACGGCACCACGACCTCGTCGCCAGGCCGGACGCCGAGCGCTCTCAGCCCGATCGTAATCGCGTCCGTCCCGTTGCCGACACCGACTGCGTGCCGCACACCTAGATAATCGGCGAGCTCCCGCTCGAACGCATCGACTTCGGGGCCAAGAATGTAGACGCCGCTCTCCAAGACCTCGGTGATGCGGTCCCGGATCCGGTTGCGGAGCGGCCGCAGCGGCATCTGTATGTCGAACAGGCCAACCGCCATAGCGGCACAGAGACCTTATCCTCGATCGTCGTAGTGGTGTGAGCAAACGAGAGGACCGTCACTTCCTTCCACGGGCGCGGATGGCGTGCCCGCCTGACAGACCCGGCGTTGAAGATACTGTCGCCAGAGGCGCACAGGCGGCACATGCTGATTTACGCGGTCAACCGCTTGCGGAAGCGTGCTTTAACCCTTGCGGAAGCGGAAGCGTGCCTTAACCTTCGACGACCATGTGGCGTTCGGCTTCCAGTGATCGTTGCGTGATCTGACACAGAATTTCGGTGCAACGAAAGCCAGCCAAAATAGCTGGCTTTGCCACGGGCGTGGTGCCGCCACGGCTCCCGAGATTGAGCGGCGGCGGTCACCCGCGTCGGGCACTCGGCTGGGTCACGAATATGACCGTCGTTCTAGAGGTAGAGGTTGGTGGATCAATTAGAGCGACAGCTCGATGGTGCGCGCCTTACGCTCGTCGCGCTGCTTGCCGTCATAACTGACGAGCAGTACGGATCGGTGAAAGCCGCGTTGGAGGCGGTCGACGAGCTCTCCGAAACCTGCCATGCAGCCTTGCTGGAGCTATGTATTGCGTGCCCATTTCCGAGTTTCCCGGGAATCGCCCCGGGAGTAAGTCGGTACGAGTGAGGCGAAGCGCGATGTTCAAACTGAATGAAGACTGAGCGACTCCAAGCGCGCCGATTCACGAAGCGCCCTCGAGCATCTCCCGTACGTCAGCGCGCGACCGCCAGTCCTCCGCCAGCAACGCCCAGCGCTCGTGATCGCGCCAGCGGCCGCTGATCTTCAGATACCGCGGCGAGAAGCCCTCGCGCTGGAACCCGGCCCCGCGCGCCAGCGCGATCGAGGCGTGGTTGCCGGGCTGGATGTTGGCCTCGATCCGGTGCAGCCTCATCGTCAGGAACGCGTGCATCAGGACCAGCCGGATCGCTTCGCGCATGTAGCCCAGCGCGTGGCGCCGCGACAGCGATCACGCGTGGCCGAGGTCCAAGCCGACGCACTCGAATTCCAGGCCGCGAGTTCGGCGTGACGACGATAGCAGTCGACCGCGCGACCCGGCCGCCCTACGCGTCACGCGGCGTGTTCGACTTCGTGTTCGTCGCCTCGCTGTTCAGTCACCTGCCGCGAGCGGACGTTCGGTCCCTGGCTGTCGGAGCTCTGGGAAGCTGGTCGCTCCCGGGCGGCGTCGCTCGTGTTCAGCGTCGCACGACGAGGTGCTCGACGCGCTCGGTGCCGATATGGAAGGACGGCTTTGCGTTCATCGCTGCCAACGAGGTGTCGGCACTCGACACGGCCGACTACGGGACCGCGTTCACGACCGAAGCGTTCGTGCGAGGCCAGCTTGCCGAGCGCCGCCGACGAGGACGTGGCCGGCGCAATGCGGTCCGCCTGCCCAAGGGGCTGTGCTTCGACCAGGATCTCTGGGTCGTGCCGCGTGTCGTCACGACCAGTAGCGAGGTCGCTGGTGATCTACGAAGCGCCCTCGAGCATCTCCCGTACGTCAGCGCGCGACCGCCAGTCCTCCGCCAGCAACGCCCAGCGCTCGTGGTCGCGCCAGCGGCCGCTGATCTTCAGATAACGCGGCGAGAAGCCCTCGCGCTGGAACCCGGCCCCGCGCGCGAGCGCGATCGAGGCGTGGTTGCCGGGCTGGATGTTGGCCTCGATCCGGTGCAGCCTCATCGTCAGGAACGCGTGCATCAGGACCAGCCGGATCGCTTCGCGCATGTAGCCCTTGCCGGCATAGCGCTTGCCGGCCGCATAGCCGAGGTAGGCGCTCTGGAGCGCGCCGCGCTCGATCTGGGACAGGTTGAAGAACCCGACGATCGCCAGGTCCTCCTGCCGGCACACCAGCAGCGCCTCGAAGTCCGGGCGCCGGGCGTCTGCCAGGTACGCGTCGTAGCGGTCGTTGTCGGTCGGCGCGGTGGCCCAGGGGCGGTGGAACGACCGGCTGGCCCGCATCAACGAGATGAACTCCTCGCGATCCGACTCCGCCGGCGGACGCAGGTACACCAGAGGCTGTCCCTCTACAGGGCGAGCAGACGTTCCAGGCGGTACGCGAGCGCTTCGCACGCAAGCTCCTCGGAGACGTTGAGGGCAAACCGGACGCGGGTGTCCTCGACCAGCTCGACCGCGCCGCGCAGCGCGGCCGCGTCGACCCCCGAATCGGCCCGCAGCTCCTCCAGCCGATCCGAGTTGCGCACCAGCTCGTCCGCGCCCCAAGCCAGGCACGCCAGGTCGGCGTACCACAGCGACACGACCTGCAGCGCGAGATCGAGCGCGCCGGTCTCGACCCGCCGCCGGACACGCCGGATGCGCTCGGACCACTCGGTCTCGATCCGCTTTCGCTCCTTACGGGGGTACAGCTCGACCTCGGCGGCAGCCCGGGCCTCGAGCTCGGTGCGCGTCGCGTCGCCCCGGGCCCGCACCGCTGCCAGCAGGTCGGTCCACGGGGCCGATCCCGACGCTTCACCCGACAGCGCCGCACGCGCGAACTTCTCCGCTCCGGCGCGGAGCACCCGTCCCTCCTCGCCGGCGAGCTCCATCGCCTGCTCGGCATCGCCGAGCGACAGGCGAGCGCACGCCAGCGCCGTGTCGCGGTCCACGCCGGCGGCCTCGACCTGGCGCGCGACCTGGTCGATCGACGGCGCGTCGAAGCGCACCAGCTGGCAGCGCGAGCGGATCGTCGGCAGCACCTCGACCAGCCTCGAGGTCAACAGGATCAGGTGGACGAACGACGCGGGCTCCTCCAGCGTCTTGAGCATGCGGTTGGCCGCCTCGTCGCCGAGCTCGTCGACGTGCTCGATCACGAACACGCGGCAGCTCGCCTCGAACGGGGTCTTGCTGGCTGCCGAGACGACCGGTCCGTCGATGTCCGAGACCAGCATCTCGTGGGCTCCGCTCGGGGCCACCCAAGTCAGGTCGGGATGCGCGCCCGACATCGCCCGCATCCGCGCGCTGGTCGGGTCCGGCGAGCCGGCGGCCAGCAACTCGGCGGCCATCGCGCGGGCGACCGAGCGCTTGCCCGAGCCTCCCGGGCCGTAGAACAGGTACGCGTGCGACGCGGTCGAGCCATCCTCAAGGGCAGGGCCGAGCACCGCGCGCGCGTGCGAGTGGGGCTCCAGTTCTGCGAGCACTACTCGATCCTAGTGGCCGCAGCGGTTCAGACGTCCCCCGTGTAGGGTCGGCCGCGACCCCCCATGGCCGCGGGCAAGCTGATCACGATCGAAGGCATCGACGGCGCGGGCAAGACGACGCTCGCGGCCGGGCTGGCCGATGAGCTGCGGGCCCGCGGGATCGACGTCGAGCTGCTGCGAGAACCGGGCGGCGTGCACGCCGCCGAGCGGATCCGGAAGCTGGTCACCGACCCCGAGCTGCGGATCGGAGCCCGCGCCGAGGCGCTGCTGTACGCCGCCGCTCGTGCCCAGCTGGTCGACGAGGCGTTGCGGCCGCTGCTGCGCGCGGGCACCTGGGTGCTGCTCGACCGGTTCGTCGACTCCTCACTCGCCTACCAGGGCGGCGGCCGGGAGCTCGGGATCGAGGCGGTCCGCGACGTCAACGAGTTCGCGATCCGGGGCCTGCGCCCCGACCGCACGCTGCTGTTGACCCTCGACCCCGAGCTCGGCCGGTCACGGTCGAGCGAACGCGGAGCGCCGCCGGACCGCCTCGAGCGCGAGCAGGAGGACTTCTTCAAACGGACGGCCGCGGTCTACCAGGAGCTGTCGGCCCAGGACCCCGACCGGATCCGCACGATCGACGCGTCGCGTCCGCCCGACCGGGTGCTCGCGGCTGCCGTCGACGCGCTGTCAGACCTGCTCTGAGCCCCGCGCTCAGTGCTCGTAGCCGTGCGGCCGCGCCTGCGTGAACGCCCAGGCGTCGGCGACGATCTGCTCCAGCCCGGGTTTCCTGGGACTCCACCCCAGCTCCGAGCGGATCAGGTCGCTGGCCGCGACCAGCATCGGCGGATCGCCCGGCCGGCGGTCGGCCTCGCGCGTGGGGATCTCCCGGCCGGTGACGCTCCGCGCCGCAGCGATCACCTCGCGGACCGAGAACCCGTCGCCGTTTCCGAGGTTGAAGATCCGGTGCTCGCCGGCGCGGGTGCGCTCGAGCGCAAGCAGGTGCGCCGCGGCCAGGTCGTCGATGTGGATGTAGTCGCGGACCGCGGTCCCGTCGGGCGTCGGGTAGTCGGTTCCGAAGATCTCCACGAACTCCCGGGCGCCGGTGGCCGCGCGCAGGACGTTCGGGATCAGGTGCGTCTCCGGGTCGTGGTCCTCGCCGACGTCCCCGCTGGCGCCGGCCACGTTGAAGTACCGCAGGCTGACCGCCCCCAGCCCGTGCGCCGCGCAGAAGTCGGAGATCATTCCGTCGACGGCGAGCTTGGACGCCCCGTACGGGCTCTCGGGCCGGGTCGGCGCGCGCTCGGAGATCGGGACCTCGTCGGGTTGGCCGTAGACGGCGCAGGTCGAGGAGAACACCAGCCGCGGGGCGCCGCCGGCGTGCATCGCCTCGAGCAGGTTGAGCGTGCCGCCGACATTGGTCCGGTAGTAGCGCTCGGGGTGGCTGACCGATTCGCCGACCAGCGCGAGCGCCGCGAAATGCAGGACGCCGTCGAAGCCCTCGCCCAGCGCCTTGTCGACGGCGCCGCGATCGAGCAGGTCCGCGGTGATCAGGTGTGCCTCGGCGGGCACGGCGTCGCGATGGCCGCGCTCGAGGTTGTCGAGCACGACCACCTCGTGTCCGGCGCCAAGCAGGTGCCTGGCGACGATTGATCCGATGTAGCCGGCCCCGCCGGTGACGAGCAGCTTCATCGGCGCCTGATCAACGAGCCCATGGGCGCCCGGGGTATAGCAAACCGGCGCCGCCGAGAGGGCGCCGCGAATCCCCGGGAAGAGGGATCCGGCGCAGTAAAATAGAAGGTGAATTTCGGTCCACTGACCCTGGCGTTTGAGAACGCTTTTCCGTCCGGGTCATCCGCGAGGATCCGCTGTCCACCTCCTCGGCGAACAGGAGCCGAGCAAAGCAGCGGAACTAGCGGAAAACCGAGAGGAGCAGGTCGGAATGGAGCACATCTCGCAGACCCCACCCAGCCCGGAGGCCACCGTCGGCCAGGGCCTCTCGATCCGCCGGTACTTCACCACTCCGGAGACCCACCCGTTCGACGCAATCGAGTGGGAGCTGCGCGACGCCCGCATCGGCCACGGAGACAAGGTCTCGTTCGAGCAGCGCGATGTCGAGTTTCCGAAGCGCTGGTCGCAGAACGCGACCAACATCGTCGCCCAGAAGTACTTCCGCGGCCAGCTCGGGTCGCCGGCCAGGGAGCGCTCGGTCAAGCAGATGATCGGCCGCGTCGCCGGGACGATCACCAGCTGGGGGCTTGAGCGCGGTTACTTCGTGTCCGACGAGGACGCGGCCACGTTCGAAGCCGAGCTGACCCACATCCTGCTCCACCAGATGGCGGCCTTCAACTCGCCGGTGTGGTTCAACGTCGGGTTCGAAGAGACCCCGCAGTGCTCCGCTTGCTTCATCCTCTCGGTCGAGGACAACATGGAGTCGATCCTCGACTGGAACACCAAGGAGGGCAAGATCTTCCGCGGGGGCTCCGGGTCGGGGATCAACCTCTCGAAGATCCGCGGATCGATGGAGCCGCTGGCCAAGGGCGGGACCGCGTCGGGGCCGGTCAGCTTCATGCGCGGCGCCGACGCCTGGGCGGGCACGATCAAGTCCGGCGGCAAGACCCGCCGCGCGGCGAAGATGGTCGTGCTCGACGTCGACCACCCCGACATCCGCGAGTTCATCTGGTGCAAGGCCAAGGAGGAGGACAAGGCAGCCGCGCTGCGTGACGCCGGCTTCGACATGTCGATCGACGGCGACGGCTTCTTCTCGATCCAGTACCAGAACGCCAACAACTCGGTCCGCCTGACCGACGAGTTCATGCACGCCGTCGAGAACGACGAGGACTGGCAGCTGATCGCCCGGATCACCGGCGAGCCGATCGGCGAGCCGATCCCGGCCCGGCAGCTGATGCAGGAGATCGCGGAGGCCGCCTGGCGGTGCGCGGACCCGGGCGTCCAGTACGACTCGACGATCAACCAGTGGCACACCTGCCCGGCCTCGGGCCGGATCAACGCGTCGAACCCGTGCTCGGAGTACATGCACGTCGACGACTCGGCCTGCAACCTGGCCTCGCTGAACCTGATGAAGTTCCGCCGCGCGGACGGCACGTTGGACGTCGAGGCCTTCAAGCACGCCGTCGACATCGTGTTCCTGGCCCAGGAGATCATCGTCTCCCCCTCGAGCTACCCGACCGAGCAGATCGGCGAGAACGCGCGTGCGTTCCGTCAGCTCGGGCTCGGCTACGCGAACCTGGGCGCCTACCTGATGGCCGACGGGGTTCCCTATGACTCCGACGCCGGCCGCGGTACCGCCGCCGCGATCACGGCGCTGATGACCGGCCGGGCCTACCTGGGATCGGCTCGGGTGGCGGCCGCGATGGGCCCGTACGACCGCTACCAGGAGAACCGCGACCCGCACAACGTGGTCATGCGCATGCACCGCGACGCGTCCTACGCGATCCCCGACTCGACCTGCGCCGACACCGAGCTGCTGACGGCGGCGCGCTCCACCTGGGAGGCGGCGGTGATGGCCGGCGAGGAGCACGGCTACCGCAACGCCCAAGCGGTGGTGCTCGCGCCCACGGGCACGATCAGCTTCCTGATGGATTGCGACACCACCGGCGTCGAGCCCGACTTCTCGCTGGTCAAGTTCAAGGAGCTCGTCGGCGGCGGGCAGATGACGATCGTCAACCGGACCGTGCCGCTGGCGCTGCAGACGCTCGGGTACGCCGAGGAGCAGATCGACCAGATCGTCGCCTACGTCAACGACCAGAACACGATCGTCGGGGCACCGGGCCTGGCGGCCGAACACCTGCCGGTGTTCGACGTGGCGGTCGGCGAGCGCGCGATCTCGCACATGGGCCATTTGAAGATGATGGGAGCGGTGCAGCCGTTCATCAGCGGCGCGATCTCGAAGACCGTGAACATGCCCGAGTCCGCGACCGTCGAGGACATTGCCGACGCCTACATCCGCGCCTGGCACCTCGGGATCAAGGCGCTCGCGATCTACCGCGACGGCTCCAAGACCGCGCAGGCGCTGCGGACCGACGCGCAGAAGGACAAGTCCGAGCCCGTCGAGGCCGGCACCGAACTGGTGCCGCTGGTGCCCGAGGCGGAGATCGAGAAGGCGGTCACCGAGGCGCTGGCCAAGGCGCCGCCGAAGCGCCGCAAGATGCCCCGCGAGCGCCAGTCGATCACCCACAAGTTCTCGATCGGCGGCCACGAGGGTTACATCACGGCCGGCATGTACGAGGACGGGACGATCGGCGAGATCTTCCTCACCGATATCGGCAAAGAGGGGTCGACGCTCCGCGGGATGATGAACTCGTTCGCGACCGCGATCTCGATCGCGCTCCAGTACGGGGTGCCGCTCGAGACGCTGGTCCGGAAGTTCAGCTACATGCGGTTCGAGCCCGAGGGGATGACCTCCAACCCGGAGATCCCGTTCGCCAAGTCGATGCCCGACTACATCATGCGGTGGCTGGCCTCGCGCTTCCTCGACACCGACCTGCAGGAAGAGCTCGGGATCCTCACTAACGAGGTCCGCGCCCGGATGGCGGCGCAGGACGCCGCCAGCTCGCGCCTCGGCGACACCGCCGGTCCGGCCGAGCTCCCCGCGGCCGACGACCCCGAGGACGAGCACGAGGGCAACGGCAACGGCAACGGCGTCCACGCCTCCGGCCCGGTCGCCCCACGCCCGGCCACGTCGGCGCTGACCGACACGCCGCCGGTGCTCCCGACGATGCGCCGCGGGCTCGACCTCGGGCCGGCCTGCCAGCAGTGCGGCGGGATGATGCAGCGAACCGGGAGCTGCTACACGTGCTCGAGCTGCGGCTTCAACACCGGTTGCGGCTGATCTGAGCGAGCACACCGCGTCCCTGGGGTAACTTCAGGGACATGACGAGACGCGGGCGAATCATCGCGTTCGGAACGGCCGGCGCACTGGTGCTGGCCGGCGTGGTCTGCGCGATCGTGGTCGGCGGCCTGATCGGCCAGCTGCTGACGTTCGTGCTGATCGCGTTCGGGCTCGGAGGGGCGGTGTTGCTGCTGTTCTACGAGGTCGGGCTCAGCGAGGACCGCGACCGGGCGCGCGAGGAGCGCGCGAGGGAGGCTCGGGAGCGTGCCGCCGAGCCGAAGCGGGGACGGCCGCGCCTGCAGCCGCACCGGTGGCGGCGACGCCCCGGCTGAGGCTCTCTGATATATCGACGGCCATGCCCGAGCTTCCGACGCGAACGCTGGGCGACTCGGGGCTCGAGGTCTCGGTTGTCGGGCTCGGCTGCAACCAGTTCGGCCGGCGCCTGGACCTCGCTGGCACCCGGGCCGTCGTCGACGCCGCGCTGGAGCAGGGCATGACGTTGCTCGATACGGCCGACGTCTACGGACGGGGCAAGAGCGAGGAGTACCTCGGCGAGCTGCTCGCGGGCCGTCGCGATCAGGTCGTGCTGGCCACGAAGTTCGGGCTCGACATGGGCGATCGGAAGGGCCCGCGAGGTTCGCGCGACTACATCCTCCAGGCGTTTGAGGCGTCGCTGCGGCGACTGCGAACCGACGCGATCGACGTCTACTACTACCACCGGCCCGACGGGGTCACACCGATCGCGGAGACGCTCGGGACGCTGAACGAACTGGTCCAGGCGGGATCGGTGGGGGTGATCGCCGCCTCGAACTTCAGCGCCGAGCAGATCGACGAGGCCGAGGAGGTCGCGCGCGAGCACGGGTTCGCCCGGTTCGTGGCGGTCCAGAACGAATACAACCTGCTCGTCCGCGACGCCGAGCCCGAGGTGCTCCCCACATGCGAGCGCCTCGGCCTGGGGTTCGTGCCGTTCTATCCGCTGGCGTCGGGACTGCTGACCGGCAAGTACCGGCGCGGCGAGCCGGGGCCTCCGGGCGGGCGGCTGACCGACCGCGAGCAGATCGCCACCGACGAGCAGTACGAGACGATCGCGGCGCTCGGGCGCTACGCCGCCGAGCGGGCGATCTCGCTGGTTGACGTGGCGATCGGCGCTCTGACCGCGCGTCCGGTGATCTCGTCGGTGATCGCCGGCGCGACCAGCCCCGACCAGGTCCGGACGAACGCCGCCGCCGCGCGCTGGCAGCCCAGCGACGAGGACCTGGCGGCGCTCGCCCAGCTGCTCGGCCCGCCCGCGGAGTAGGCCCGCCGCGCACCGGTCGTCGATGAGTTTCCGCTTGGAGTGACCGGAGCGGACCGTCGGCGCGCACCGCCTAGCATGCCCTGCGATGTCTGCCGCCGAGCCCCCGGGGACCGATGCCGTGCGCGCGCAGTCCGAGGCGGTGCTGCGCCAGAACTGGCGCGAAGGCGTCCGTCAGCCCGACGGCACGCCGTTTGGCTACACCTGTCCGGGCCCCCACCACTACCCGTGGCAGTGGTACTGGGATTCGTGCTTCAGCGCGATTGTGTGGCGGCGCTTCGACCGCGAGCGCCCGCGCCGGGAGCTGGAGTCGCTGCTCGCCGCCCAGCGCGAGGACGGGTTCATCGGGCACACGATCTTCTGGAACACGCCGCTGCCGCGGTACCGGCGCTTGAGCTACAACGTGACCTCGTCGCACGCCACGATGACCTCGAGCATCCAGCCGCCGATGCTCGCGTGGGCGTGGCTGATCTCCGTCGGCGATCCGTCGGCAGTGCCGGGCATCGTCGCCCACCACGACTGGCTGACCCGTAACCGCAACCTCGATGGTGACGGCCTGATCTGGATCGTCCAGCCCGACGAGTCCGGCCTCGACGCGTCGCCGCAGTTCGACCCGATCTGGCGCTACCGCGCCCATGGCCGCCCCGGCTTCGTCACGCTCGTCCGGCGCAACCGCGTACTCGGCTACGACCTGCGCCGGGTCGCGGACGCCGGCGGGCCCGTGTGCTGCGAGGTCGTGACCAACGTGCTGCACGCCCTTTCGCTGATGGCGCTCGGCCGCCCGTCGCTGACGCCGACGATCGTCGAGCGGATGTATGACGAGGCCAGCGGGCTGTTCTGGCCGCTCGCTCGCCCAGCCCTGTCGGAGACTCCGCCGCTGACCTGGACGGCGCTGGCCCCGCTCGCGCTGCCTGACCTTCCCGAGGAGATCGGCCGGCGACTGATCGAGGAGCACCTGCTCGATCCGAGCCGGTTCTGGCTGCCGGTGCCGCCGCCCTCGGTCGCGGCCGACGAGCCGGCGTTCTCGCCGCGGGTGTCGCGGATCCAGGCGGTTCGGCGGATCTGGCGCGGCCCCACCTGGATCAACTCGGCGTGGCTGGTGTGGCTCGGGCTGGTCCGCCTCGGCTACCACGAGGAGGCGTCCGTGCTGGCCGGCCGGCTGGCGGGAACGATCCGCACGGAGGGGTTGCGCGAGTACTACGACCCATACACCGGCCGCGGAATGGGAGCCACGGACTTCGCCTGGTCGACGCTGGCGCTGGAGGTGGTCGACCCCGACCCATCGGCCGCCTCGAGCTATCTGTCGCCGCAGGCGGTGCCGGGGCGCTAACGTCCGCGGCGTGGACGAGGGATTGCCGGTCGCCTACGGGGTGCTCGAGAAGGGCGTGATCGTGTACGCATCAGACGGCGAGCAGGTGGGAGCCGTCGACCACGTGATCGCGGCGCCCGAGGCGGACATCTTCCACGGGATCGTGATGCGCACCGGGCTGGGCCAGCGGTTCGTGGCCGCCGACCAGGTCGCCTCGCTGCACGAACACGGCGTGGACCTGAACATCGAGGCCGCGGCGGTCCCGTCGTTGCCGACGCCGCACGGCTGGGCGCCGTCGTGGCGCGATCGCGAGCCCGGGGTCAAGCCGCGCCCGTGGACCAAGTACGTCGACATGCTCACCGGCAAGTCGCCCAAGGCCCGTAACTGGACCGAGGAGGACTAGGTCCTTCCGCCCTGGGGCGGTCAGCCGGTGCGGTCCGCTAGCCCTAGGCGGCGGCGTACTCGCGAGCAGTGGCGGCGTAGCGGTCCAATGCCTGCTCGACCTCGACGGGGCCCCGCGGCGGCAGCCAGGCCACGATCCGGTGAACGCCGCCGCGCTCGAGTCGCTCGATCCGGTCGGGCTCGCCGAACGGCCCCACCAACGACACCGGGACCGGCCCGCGCCCGGCTTGCGACGCGCGTGAGTTGAGCTCCTCAATCCGGGCCAGCAACTCGTCGTCGGGCGCCGAGTTGGGCAACCACTCGTCCCCGAACGCCAGCACACGGTCGAGCACGCGCGGGCCGTTGCCGCCGACCAGGACCGGCGGGTGCGGCCGTTGAGCCGGCTTGGGCCACGACCAGATCCGCTCGAAGTTGACGTGTCGCCCCGAGTAGCTCGCCTCGTCCTCGGTCCAGATCGCCTTCATCGCCTCCACCCGCTCGCGCATCAGCCCGAACCGGGTGCGGGGGTCGGTCCCGTGGTTGCGCATTTCCTCGGTGTTCCAGCCGGCGCCGACGCCGAACAGGAAGCGCCCGCCCGACAGGCGGTCGACCGACGCGACCTCCTTGGCGGTGACGATCGGGTCTCGCTCGATCACCAGGCAGATGCCGGTCCCGACCAGCAGGCGCTCGGTCGTCGCCGCGGCGGCCGTGACCGCGACGAACGGGTCGTATGTGCGGCTGTACTCGGGTGGCAACTCGCGGCCGCTGGGGTGCGGCGACTCGCGGCTGGCGGGGATGTGCGTGTGCTCCGGGAACAGCAGGCACTCGAACCCGCGCTGCTCGGCCATGCGAGCGATCTCGCCGGGATCCTGCGCGTCCTCGGTGGGGAAGATCGCGACGCCGAATTTCATCGCCGGGCACCGTAGCGGAAACGGCGCCGCCCACCCGACCAGCCCGGCCACCCGCGACCCGCGGGGCGTCGCCGCGGGCCGCCGTCGCTAACGTAGAGCCCATGGCAACCGACCAGCAGAGCGGAGGATCGATGGACACCACGCGCGCAGTGGAGATGACCGACGAGCAGTGGCGCGAGCGCCTCACGCCCGAGCAGTACGAGGTCCTTCGCCGTCATGGCACAGAGCGTCCGTTCACAGGCGAGTTCCTCAACGTCAAGGAAGACGGCACGTTCACCTGCGCCGGTTGTGGCGCCGAGCTGTTCAGCTCCGACACCAAGTTCGACTCCGGCACCGGCTGGCCGAGCTTCTATGAGCCCGCGGTCGCCGCGAACGTCGAGACGCGCGAAGACCGCAGCCTCGGGATGGCGAGGACCGAGGTCCTCTGCCGCGGCTGCGGAGGCCACCTCGGTCACGTGTTCGACGACGGACCGAACCCCACCGGCCTGCGTTACTGCATCAACTCGCGCGCGCTGGGCTTCGACCCCCAGTAGCGCTCACTCCGGCGGGGGTTCGCGCATCGCCTCGCGCTCGGCGCGGCGCTCGCGGTACTTCAGGAACCCATAGCCGACGATCACCACGACGGCGAGGACGATCCCGCCGATCAGTCCGGCCTTAGCCAGCACGTCGGCGGCGGCGTGCCCGCCGAAGTAGCCGACCAGCCCGAACGTGATCCCCCAGGTGATCCCGCCGAGCGCGTTCCAGAAGAAGAACTCCTTGAACGGCATGTGGTTGATTCCGGCCAGCCAGGCGGCCGCGACACGCACGAGCGCGACCCAGCGGGCCAGGAACACGGCCTTGCCACCGTGGCGCTTGAAGAACCGGTCGCCGGCGTCGATCAGCATGATTCGCCGCTCGCGAAGCGGCCCCGGGCCGGTGACAACTTCCCGGCCGAGCTTGCGGCCGAGGAAGTAGCCGATGTTGTCGCCGACGATCGCCGAGGCGATCCCGATCAGGATCACCAGCCAGATCTCGAGCTTGCCCTGGCTGGCGAGCACCGCCGCGAACACCAGCGCGGTCTCCCCCGGCGACGGGATCCCCATCGACTCGAGGCCGATGATCGCGGGCAAGATGTAACCGAGGCTGGAGGAGAGGCTGATGATCGCCGCGAGGCCGAGGCTCACGCGATCGGCCCGGGCTTCTCGAGCACTGCCAGCAGCGAGAGCCCGGCCGGGAGCGTGCGGCCGCGTGAGAGCCAGCCCGCCTCGAGCTGCAGCGGACGCTCCAGCACCGAGTTCAGCCATGCGGGGCCGAGCTCGAGGTCGGACTTGTAGTCCGTGCTGGTCCGCCACCGCTGCGCCACCCGCACCGCGGCGGCCGGGGCCAGCAGCAGGCTGTTGAACGACGTCAGCCGCCGCATGATCCAGCCCGACTCCTGTGCCGCCGCCTGCAGCATGCGCCGCGAGTAGCGGCGGAAGTGGTGGTTGTCCTCGTCGTGCTGTGACCACAACGCCTGGTAGGCCGGGACCGTGACCAGCAGCCACCCGCCCGGCCGGGCTACGCGCCGCAGCTCGGTCAGCGTCGCGCGGTCATCGGGCGTGTGCTCGATCACGTCCAGGCAGGTGATCAGGTCGAACGTGTCGGCGTCCCAGGGCAGCTCCTCGAGCCGGCCGATCCGGACCTCGCCGACGCCACGTCCGCGGGCGACCTCGGCGGCCCCGGGGTCGAGCTCGATCCCGTGCACGTCGCCGTAGCCGGCGAGCTCGATCAGCGTGCGGCCCGACCCGCACCCGGCGTCGAGCACGCTGGCGTGCGGCGGCAGCGGCAGCCGATCGAGCTCGGAACGGATGATCCGGCGCCGGCCCCGGTACCACCAGTGGTGGTCGTCGAGGTCCAGCATCGATTTCATCAGGGCTTGGTCCATGGCCGGCTGATGCTGTCAGGTTCGCTCCGGGAGGCAACCGCCGCCTCGTGACGCGTCGCTACGCGACCGCGACCGGGTCCTCTTCGGTCGCCTCGGCGACCGGGAGCGTCAGCGTGAACCTCGCGCCCGGGCCGTAGGCGGAGTCGAGCACGAGCTCGCCCCCCATCCGCTCGGCGAGCTCCCGGCCGATCGCCAGCCCCAGGCCGAACCCTGCCTGGCCCGTGGTGTCGCGGCCACGCTGGAAGCGCTGGAAGATCAAGTCGCGCTCCTCGGGCGGGACGCCCGGGCCGTGGTCGGACACGCTCAGCGAGGCCAGCTCGCCGTTGCGCGCCTCGACCCGGATCTCGGTCCCGGGCCGGCTGACGTGGACGGCGTTGTCGAGCAGGATCCGCAGGATCCGCGCCACGCTGCCCGGGTCGCCCAGCGCCCACACCGGACCGGTCGAGTCGTCGAGCTCGGAGGCGATCCCGCGCTCGACGGTGCCGAGCTCGAACTCGGCCATCACCGCGCGGCTGAGCTCGCTCAGCTCGACGGGCTCTGAGCGCAGCTCCACCTGCGCGTCCAGGCGGCTGAGGTCGAGCAGGTCGGCTGCGAGCCGGGCCAGCCGGCGCGACTGGGCCCGCGCCCGGGCCAGGAGCGCCCGCGCGTCGTCGATATCGGCGCCGTCGCTGGAGAGATCGTCGTCGAGCAGCTCGAGCATCCCCTCCAGCGACGTCAGCGGCGTCCGCAGCTCGTGCGACGCAGTCGCCACGAACGCCCGCCGGGCCTCCTCCTGATGCCGCAACTGGGTCTGCATCAGCCCGAACGTGCGCGCGAGGTCCCCCACCTCGTCGCGGGCGCGGTCGACCTCGAAGTCGACGTGCGGCCCCTCCTGGGCCATCCGCAGGGCCGCCTGGCGCAGCCGCCGCAGCCGCCGGACGATCCGGCCGGCCAGCGGGAACGCCAGGATCAGCGTCAGGGCCAGGCCCGCGAGCGCGGCCGTCAGGAACGCGTTGCGGACCGCGTGAACCGCGGTCGGTACCTCGTCGATGCGCCGGCGGATCGCGAGCACGTAAGGCAGCCCGCCGTTGCTGAACGGATACGCGACCCGCGCGTACTCGGTGCCGTCGATCGTGCCGAAGCTCTTCTGGACCTTGTGGGTGCGAAACGCCCGGGCGACGTCGTCGTAGGAGTCTGACTCGGCGCTGTCGCCCTCGGTCGCCGCCGGCAGCAGCAGCGTTCCCTGACCGCTCCCGGCCTCGGGGTAGCCGAGCACGTTGACGATCGCGCCGACCCGGGTGGCCAGCTGGCGTTGGTGGTTGTCGAGCTCGACCCGCGCCGCGTGACCGTTCGCCTTTGTCGACGCCAGCTCGTTCAACGGCAGCCCGGTGAACTCGTTGGTCGGCTTGCGCGGCATGTCGCGGATCAGCGTCGTCAGCGCCGCGTGCCGCAGCGAGTTCTCCAGCGGTCCCAGCAGCGTCAGCGCCGCCACCGCGAGCGTGGCCACGGTCGTCAACAACACGGCCCCCACGATCCGCCCGCGCAGACCGAGGGCCCCTCGCCGCGGTCGCGCCCCCAACACTAGGGACCTCGCAGCCGGTAGCCGGCGCCCCTGACCGTGAGGATGTAGCGCGGCTTGTCGGGCTCGGGCTCGAGCTTCTCCCGCAGGTGGCGGATGTGGACGTCGATCGCCCGCGGGTCGCGGTAGGCGCTGTCGCCCCAGATCGCCCGCAGCAGCTCCTGGCGGTTCAGCAGCCGGCCGGGGTCGGCCATCAGCGCGTCGAGCAGCTCGAACTCCGAGAACGTGAGCCGCACCGGGCGGCCCTCCATCGTGACCTCGCGCTGGGCGCGGTCGAGTGCGATCGGGCCGACCACCAGCACCTCGTCGCCCATCGCGCGGGTGCCGGCGCGGCGGAGCACCGCGCGGATCCGGCTGCGCAGCTCGGCCAGCCCGAACGGCTTGGTGACGTAGTCGTCGGCGCCGGCCTCGAGCCCCAGGACCGCGTCGGCCTCGGAGTCGAGTGCGGTCAGCATGATGATCGGCACCACGTTGCGGCGGCCGCGCAGGGTGCGGCAGACCTCGTATCCGTCGGGACCGGCGCCCAGCGCCACGTCGAGCAACAGGATGTCGAAGTGGTCGGTGCTGGCTCGGTCGACCGCGGTCCGACCGTCGGCCACGGCCATCACCCGGTGGCCCTCGCGCGAGAACGAGCGCGTGAGCATCTCGCGCAGGTCCGACTCGTCGTCGACGACGAGGATGCTCAGCGAAGCGTCAGCGCCGCGCGGCGGGTGCGCTGCCGGATCAGGAGCGGGCCGGGGAGCCGAGGGGCGATTGGTTGCCATTTGGTGACGATCGTAGCTTCACCGGCGCCCGCCCATGGTCATCTGCACCCACCGGTGGGCCGTACGTGCAGCGTCGGGGTCACCCCAGCCGGCCGATGGTTTCCAACTCGCGGGCGCTCGGCGAAGGCTCCTGCGCGGGCACTTTGGTCCGCCACGGCACCAGCAGCCCGGCCTCCGCGACCGCCCACAGGAGCGCCACCCAGGTAACCGTGGCCAGCGTGACGTGCACCCAGACCATGTCGGACGGGAGCTTGAGCTCGTACTGGACGCTGCCCACGAGCCCCTGGGCCGCGAGCAGCACGCCGACGACGAGCAGCGGCTCGAGCAGCCGCTCGCCGGCGTCGCGGCGCCGGCCCATGAACCAGATCGCGACAACCGCGACCCCGAACAGGGCGGCGATCGTGGCGTGCCGATGGATGACCCAGTTGAGCGTGTCAGCGCCCTCGAAGTGCAGGCGGTGGATCCGCTGGCCGGGCGAGCCGCCGGCGTGCGGGCCGGCCGCGGTGGCCGCGGTGCCGGCGAAGATCGTCAGCGCGCCCAGCGGCAGCAGCAGGCGAATGCACCACACCATCAACCGATCGGTGGCGCGCGGCCGTGAGCCTGCCTGATGCGCGCTGCGCCAGGCGAGGGCGACCGCCACCACCAGCGCGAGCATCGACAGGCAGAAGTGGGCCATCACGAAGCCGGGCGCCAGGTGCTCGCGGACCGTGAAGCCACCGAGGACGGCCTGGGCGAGCACGAACAGCGGCAGGCTCGTGGCCAGCCACGCCAGATCCCGGCGAAACGGCCGCCGGGTGTAGGCCAGCACCGCCGCGATCACGGTCATCACGCCGACCAGGCCCGAGATCGCGCGGTTGCCGAATTCGATCAACGCGTGGGTACTGAGCGGCGGCAGCGCGTTGCCGCCGCACTTGGGCCAGTCGGGACATCCCAGGCCGGACCCGGTCAGGCGCACGCCCGCGCCGGTGAGGACGATCAGCACCAGGGCGCCGAGGGTGATGTTCGCGACGATGCGGTACTGCTTGGGCGTGACGGTGAGGCGGTCGCGCATCTGCTCCCCCAAGAATGCCGCACCGGGCGATCCGGCGCACCCCCGCCCGCTGTGGCGGGGTCCACTACCTAGTATCTGAACGGGAGCTCGGGGGCCAGCTCGCGCAGCGACGGGGCGTTGGCGTCGCGCTCGGAGGGGATCAGCTCGGAGGCCGGCAGCGGCCATTCGATCCCCACCTCGGGGTCGTCGTAGGCAAACCCGCGCTCGCGCCCGGGGTCGTAGTAGGCCGTCTGCTTGTAGATCACGTCGGCGACGTCGCTGACCACGCAGAAGCCGTGGCCGAACCCGACCGGGACTAGCAGCTGGTGGTGGTTCTCATCGCTGAGCTCGAACGCCTGCCACTTGCCGTAGGTCGGCGATCCCGCGCGCACGTCGACGATCACGTCGACGATCGTGCCGCGAGCGCAGCGGACGAGCTTCGCGACCCCGTCGCCGATCTGCAGGTGCATCCCCCGGATCACCCCGCGCGAGGAGCGCGAGTGGTTGTCCTGGATGAACTGGGTGCCCTCCGGCAGGCCGATCTCGACCACGTTGCTGGCCCGGAACGTCTCGACGAAGAAGCCGCGGTGGTCGCCGTGGACCGTCGGCTCGAGCAGGAAGGCTCCGGGCAGCTGGGTTTCTACGGGCGCCACGCGGGGGGAATGTACCGTGAGCCAGGCATAATCGCGCTCGCCAATGCGTGTTCTGGTAACCGGCGGAGCGGGGTTCATCGGGGCGAGCGTGGCGCTCGGCCTGGCCGGCCGCCACCCCGACTGGCGGATCCTCGCGCTCGACAACCTGCGCCGTCGCGGCAGCGAGCTGAACCTGCCGCGCCTGCGCGACGCCGGCGTCGAGTTCCGCCACGGCGACGTGCGCGAGCCCGCCGACCTGCTCGGGTTCGACGCGCTGGACGCGGTCGTGGAGTGCTCGGCGGAGCCGTCGGCCCTGGCCGGAGTCGACGGCAGCCCCGACTACGTCGTCAGCGCGAACCTCGTCGGCGCCTACAACTGCCTGGAGCTGGCGCGCCGCCACGCGGCCTACCTGGTGTTCCTGTCGACCAGCCGCGTGTATCCGGTCGCAGCGCTTCGGGGCTTGATGGTGCGCGAGACCGACACCAGGCTCGAGCTGGCCGACGGGCAGGAGCTGGCGCGGCGCCTCGCGCGGCCGGAATCGCCGAGGAGTTCCCGCTCGAGGGAGCCCGGACGCTCTACGGGACCACGAAGCTGTCGGCGGAGCTGCTGATCGACGAGTACCGCGCCGCCTACGGGCTGCGGGCGGCGATCGACCGCTGCGGGGTGATCGCCGGCCCCTGGCAGATGGGAAAGGTCGACCAGGGCGTGTTCACCTACTGGATGCTCGCCCACCATTTCCGGCGCCCGCTGCGCTACATCGGCTTCGGCGGCCGCGGCAAGCAGGTGCGCGATCTGCTCCACGTCGAGGACCTGGTGGACCTGCTCGACGAGCAGATCCAGGATCCCGACCGCTGGGACGGATCCAAGCTCAACGTCGGCGGCGGGCGCGACTGCAGCCTGTCGCTGCTCGAGACGACGAGGCTGTGCGCCGAGATCACCGGCAACGAGCTCGAGATCGGCTCCGAGCGAGCAGACCCGCCCGGGCGATGTGCCCGTCTACATCTCCGACTGCCGGCGGCTGTTCGAGCTCACCGAGTGGCGGCCCCGGCGCTCGCCCGAGGAGATCCTCGCCGACATCCACGCCTGGATCGCAGACCACGAATGCGCTCGGTCCGGTCCGCCCTCTGATTGACTGCTCGGGCTGATGCCCACCGCAGTGATCACCGGCTCGGGCGGGCTGATCGGCTCGGAGTCCGCCCAGCGCTTCGTGCAGGCGGGCTACGACGTGGTCGGCCTCGAGAACGACATGCGCGCGCAGTTCTTCGGCCCGAGCGCGTCGACGTCGCACACGACCGAGCGGCTGACCCGCACGCTCGGCAGCTCGTTTCGCTCGCTCGAGCTCGACATCCGCGACCGCGACGCCGTCGATCGCGTGTTCGCGCAGCACGGCGGGCTCGATCGAGCTCGTGATCCACACCGCCGCCCAGCCGTCGCACGACTGGGCCGCGTCGGATCCGCAGACCGACTTCACGGTCAACGCCAACGGCACGCTGAACCTGCTCGCAGGCCACGCGCGACCACACGCCCGTCGGCGACGTTCATCTTCTGCTCGACCAACAAGGTCTACGGCGACCTGCCCAACCACCTGCCGCTGGTCGAGCTCGACGAGCGCCTCGAGCTGCCCGAGGACCACCGTTACTTCCCGGGCATCGACACGACGATGTCGATCGACGCCTCCACGCACTCGCTGTTCGGCGTCTCGAAGGCGGCGGCCGACCTGCTCGTGCAGGAGTACGGCCGCTACTTCGAGATGCCGACCGTCGTGCTTCCGGGGCGGCTGCCTGACCGGGCCCAACCACGCCGGCGCGATGCTGCACGGCTTCCTCTCCTACCTGATGCGGTGCACGATGACCGGCGAGCCCTACACGGTGTTCGGCTACGGCGGCAAGCAGGTGCGCGACAACATCCATTCGGCCGATCTGGTGTCCGCGTTCGAGGCGTTTCACCGCGCGCCGCGCGCCGCCGCCGTCTACAACATCGGCGGCGGCCGGGAGAGCAACTGCTCGATGATCGAGGCGATCGCGCTGTGCGAGTCGATCGCCGGGCGCGAGCTCGACTGGACGCTGTCGGATCGCAACCGGATCGGCGATCATCGCTGGTGGATCTCCGACCTGTCGCCGTTTCGCGGCGATTACCCGGACTGGGACATCACCTACGACATCCCGTGGCTGCTGCGGGAGATCCACGACCACAACGCGGAGCTTTGGGAGACGACAAGCTAAAGCTGTCGGTGGTGATCCCCGCCCACAACGAGGTTGCCTCGATCGGGGAGACGGTGCAAGCCACGATCGCTGAGCTCGAGCGAGCGGAGATCCCCTACGAGCTCCTGGTGATCGACGACGCCAGCGGTGACGGCACGGGAGAGCTCGTGCGCGCGATCGCGGACCGCCATCCGCACGTCAGCTGTGTGCGCTCACCCCGCCCGCCCGGTTTCGGCCATGCCGTGCGCGCCGGACTCGACGTGTACACGGGTGACGCGGTGGTGATCATGATGGGTGACCTGTCGGATTCGCCTCAGGACCTGGTCCTCTATTACCGGGTGCTGGAGCAGGGGTATGACTGCGCGTTCGGCACGCGCTTCGGC
>CAWHRT010000025.1:0-148284 GCA_963831845.1 uncultured Solirubrobacterales bacterium
CACCTTACCGTAAGCCGCGAGGTACTCGCTCCGGATGGCCACGTCGGCGTCAAGGGAAGTGGATTTCGTGACGACCCCGCCTACCGTTTCAGGGGCTCGGACTATAGCCAGACACCGCTGGCGACGACCCGCTGGGCGAGGCTCCTTCGAGATTCTTGAATTCGGTCGGGAAGTGCGGGGGTCCTCGACGAGGAAACCGTCGGCCTGTCGCGTGACGTAGCGGAGAGTCGCCCTCGGGACCACACTCGCTTTACGATCGTGCCGCCGAGCGCGCGGACTCGCTGGACCCGCTACCTGCGAGCTACTCGAAGGCTGCGTCGACCGCGACGGTCACCGCCCTCCTCCAGCCGGCCCAGGATATGGTCTAGCCCAGCCCCACGCTCTGTTGCGCGCCGTTCGGCGTGAAGCTAAAGAAGTTCGCGGCCGGGTCGTCGAGCGTCGGCCTGCCCGGCCGCGTGCCGTCGACGACGGTCCCGGGCCGCTTATGAGCGTAGTCGCGCAGGCGAGCGACTCGCCGACCAGGAGCGGTCCGATCACGGTCTGGACGCCGTGTCCTGCTCGACCAGACGGCGCCGCTTCGGTGAGTGTCTTCTCGGCCGTGAAGTCTTCACAGCCGAAGAGGAGCTGGACCTTGCGGCCGGCGACCGCTACCTGCACTGATGCCGTTCGCGGGCTGTGACCGACGGCCTCGCGCCGCGACGAATCAGCGCAGCTCAGCGCCCGCGTAGGAGGAGCCTTCGCCGAAGCTGAAGGGCCCCTCGCAGTCGGCGAGCACGCCGATCCTGATCGTCTAGCACCGCGACCTCCGCATGACGAGGCGACGATCGCCAGCGCGACGGCCGCCAGCGCGAGAGCGGTCCGGCGCTGACGTTCGGCTCCCGGCGACCCAGACGACGCCGTTTGCGACGGCGGCGCCGGTCGGGGTGCAGCCGACGCTGATCGTGTCGATCACCGAAGCGTGCGCGCGTCAATGCGTGAGACGGCGCGCCCGATTTCATCCGCGACCCACACCCAGCCGCCACCGACTGCGACACCGCCCCCCCCGTCCGGCGGGATTGCGCCGTGATCTTCTTCTTCGCCGGGTCGACACGCGATACGGTGTCGTCGAGCTGGCTGGTCACCCACACCGCGCCGGCGCCGACCGCGACATCGGTCGGGGCGAACGGGAGCCGGATCGTCGCGGCTAGCTTGCCGGTGGCCGGGTCGATCCGCCACAGCCTGCGATCGTTCGGGTCACCGAGGACCCATATTCCCCCCTCGCCGACCGCGATCGCGGAGAAGGTCGAGTCCGCCCGCTCGTCCCGCGGCGGCGCGATCACTAGCGGGTCGACGAGCGTGTTCGCGTTAGTGTCGACGCGTTCGACTCGCCCGCCCGGGAGGGCGACCCAGATCCCCGTCGCGTCCGCCGCGGCACGCGGAGAGCCTAACGGCCCGGCGATGCCGCCGTAGCCGGCGCCGGGCGTTGATGATGACCGGCGCATGGTCGAGCGCCGGGTCGTTCAGGACGACGCCCGAGTCCTGCCCCCCGCGGGCGACGACGACCAACCCGCCGCTGCAGTACGTGCGAGCACTGGGGCCCGCCACTCGCGAGATCGACTGGGGCGCCAAGCCCGGGAGTCCGGGACATGATCCCGTTCGTGCGGCCGTCAATTCGCCACAGTGTGCCGTCGTCGTGGTTAGCCACCCAGACGCTGCTGGCGTCGGCGGCGATCGCGATCGGGTTCTTTCCCACCGTGATGTTGGCGGCGACCCGGTCGGTCCTCGGATCGATGCGAACGAGCAGCCCGTCCGTCGACGGCCCTCCGCCACCGCCGCGGACAGCGAAGTAGACGACGAGCGCGACCGCGATCACCACCGCCCCGGCGAGCCCAAGTGCAACCGGCGTCCGCCACCACCGCGGCGGCGGCGGTTCACCCAGCCCTAGCGCATGGCGCGCCGCCTGGCCAACTCACCGCACGTTCCGTACCTGTCGTCGGGCTGCTTGGCGAGCGCCTTCGGGATCACACTCTCGAGGCCGGTCGGTGCCCTCGGCTCCTCCTCGAGGTGCGCGAACAGAGCGGCCGCGTCGGTAGCAGCGCCGGAATGGGGGCTCGCCCGTCAGGCATTCGCACACCAGGCAGCCCAGCGAATACACGTCGGCGCGGCCATCCACCTCTTCGCCTCGGATCTGCTCCGGGGCGATGTAGTCGATCGTCCCGAACAGGCCCGGCTCGGCCCGGCGAGGCTCCGTCAACCGTTTCGTCAGCCCGAAGTCCGCCAGATACACGTGCTCACGGGCGTCGAGCAGCACGTTCGACGGCTTCACGTCGCGATGCACCAGCCCGCGCTCGTGCGCGAAGTCAAGCGCCTCCGCCACCTGCCCACACACCTCAATCGTCCGCTCCGGCGCAAGCGGTC
The DNA here is from genome assembly GCA_963831845.1 of uncultured Solirubrobacterales bacterium. Classification (GTDB taxonomy): domain Bacteria; phylum Actinomycetota; class Thermoleophilia; order Solirubrobacterales; family Solirubrobacteraceae; genus Palsa-465. Next base: position 2,398 of record CAWHRT010000025.1, read on the forward strand.
CCTCGCGCAACAGCTCCTTCAGGTCGCTCCCCTCCACGTAGCGCATCGCGATGAACAGTCGGCCATCGGCCTCGCCGGCCGCGTAGATCGGGACCACGCATGGGTGATCGAGGCTGGCCGCCAGCTCTGACTCCTCCAGAACCGCCCGCGGAACGCCTCATCCTCGGCCAGCGCCGCGGCCAGCAGCTTCAACGCCACCCGCCGCCGCAAACGCAAATCCTCGGCGAGGTACACGACGCTCATCCCACCTCGCCCGAGCACCGCCTCGACCCGATACCCCGAGGAGCTCGCTACCGACAGACAGCTCGGAATCCAACACGCGCCCTCCTAGTCGACGATATACCTCCATCCGGCCAGCGGCTAGAGGACAGGTTCAACACCGCCGCTAACCCGCCGCTAACCAGCCGCCGAAGCCAGCCGGCTCATGCACGACGAGACTTACGTGAACGGCGCGCGCGCGAGGTGGCCTGCCAATGGAGCCGGTGCGTCGCCTGGGGTGATGTGACGCGACCAGGCTGCCGCGGCGGCGCGCCGGGCTCCAACCCGATCGCCGCCGTGGCACCGCCGTGCCCGCCGAGACTGCGGGAGGCTTCCGCGATCGCCCAACAGCACCAATCCCGACCGACGCGGCCGGACAGCTGCTCTGCTGAAGGGACAGCCAGCGCCAAGGCCATTAATCGCTTGCTCGGCCCGCGACGAGCGACTCGCCGGCCAGCGATTCCGACCAGCAAGACGAGACGTGTCGAAGACGACGGAATTCTCCGCCGCAGCGGACGAAGCTGAGCAGTGAGCGCTCCAGCTGGTCGTGCTCGAGCTCGATTTCTGCCCGCCTCGAACCAGCAGGCACGCGATCGACGCTCAACGAGACTGCTGAGATGGACGACGCGCCGCAACGCGAGAGCACTGCGCACCGCGCCAGCACTTCTGCCTACGCACCGACCACGGTGGAGCCGACATTCACGGCGGCGACCAGTGCTTTTGCATTGTCGCCGGACCGGCCATGTGCTCCCGACTGCTGCTCTGCTCGCTGGCCGCGCCGGAGCAGAAGTCCCTGACCGCGGCGGCCCAGGCAGCGACGCGCCTGTTGGGTGGTGAGAGCAGGTCTGCTTGGGGCGCCGGCCTGACTCCTGCTTGGCGGCGGCTGGAGCCGCTCGGATCGGGCGCTAGGTCTCGCGTTGCTCAGGGCGAGTTCTCGGAGCGGACGGGCCGGGCCTACCACGCGGCGCCTTATCGGCCCGGCCGCGTCAGCCGACTGCCACCACGAACTTGGAGGCGCCCCGTCCCTCGGCCAGCGCCTGCTGGGCGTCGGCGGCCGCGACGAGACCATCGACCAGGGTGACTTCGAGCGTCACCGCGCCGCTGGCCAGATCGGCGAGCACGCGGCCCAGCGTGGCGCGAAGCCAGGCTGGATCCCTAGCCGCCAGCGCGGCTAGGGAGAACCCCGTCATTGACAGCAACCCGCCCATCAGCGATCCGAGCGGCGGGAGCGCGTCGAGCGCCGTGCCTGCGGCATTGCCGAACAGGACGATCCGCGCGCCGGGCGCGGCGACGGCGAGGTCGACGTCGAGCAGGCTCGTGCCCTGCGGGTCGAAGATCAGATCGACGCCGCGGTCGCCAGCCGCAGCGCGGATGTCGGCGGCGAGGTCCGGTCCCCGGGTGGCGACCGCGTCGTAGCCGGCACGCCGCGCCGCCTCCGCTCGCGCGCTGCCACCGACCGTACCGAGCAGCCGGCCGGCCCCGCGGAGCCGCGCGTACTGAGCGACGGCGTGTCCCACCCCGCCGGCCGCACCGTGAACAAGTACCGTCTCGCCCGCGCGCAGGCGACCGAGATCATCGACGAGCACCGCCGCGCTGACCAGCACGCCGGTGGCGGCGGCGGCCAGCTCGTCGCCGAGGCCGTCGGGGGTCAGGATCGTGTGGCGGGCGTCGGCGGTGACGAATTCAGCGAGGCCACCGTCGCCGGTGAACGCGGTCACCCGCTCGCCGGCGCTCAGCTCTTCCACGCCCGTGCCGACCGCGTGGACGACGCCGGCCACCTCCAGGCCCGGCACGAACGGCCAGGCCACGACGTACCCCGGGTCACCGCGACGGGCCATGATGTCCTTGAAGTTGACGCCGGCGTGAGTCACGCGGATCGTCACCCCACCTGGCCCCGGCGCCGGAACATCGAGCTCCGCGACGCGCGTAGTGCTGGCGTCAGGGGCGGGTGCATCGTAGATGAGCGCCCGCATCCGCTGCGACGGTGATGACATAGTGGTCTCCGATTCCGGGTCAGGCCGCAGGGGCTCAGGGGTAAGTGCTTCGATCTTGTCGATCTCCGCTGGGGGCAGGTCGACGACATCGGCGACCCGCGGAGCATAGGGACGGAGCACCCCTTGCTCTGCTACAGGCACGAGAATCTGGCTGCCTCGCTGCTCCGCGCGAGCGCAAAAGCAAGTGCTGGGCGAGGCTCCGACACCTGCGTCGTCGCCCGCGGAGAACCCAGCCGCGATCGGCCGTCGCTTCTGGTTCCGATCGGTAAGCGGAGCCGGCGCCGTTGCTGGCCCCCGGTATTCCGAGTCGTGCGGACCGTCAGCGACGCGGTCGACGGCCATATTTGCTGGCGAGCCGTAAGATAGCTTGGCGTGGCAGAAATGCGCGCTGTCCGGCTCCAGAACGATGGCCTTAGGGTGGAGCGACTCACTGTGCCGACGCCTGCGGCGGGCGAGGCGCTGGTCCGCGTTCACGCCGCCGCGATCACTCGCGACGAGCTGACCTGGCCGACCGACCGACTGCCCGCGACTCCCTCCTACGAGCTCTCCGGGGTGGTCACCGAGGTCGGTCCGGGTGTCGGCGATCTGGCCGCTGGCGATGAGGTGTTCGCGCTCACGCCGTTCGACCGGGACGGCGTCGCCGCCGACTACGCGGCTGTAGCGGCAAGCGTGCTCGCACGTCGACCACGCGCACTCACCCATGTGGAGAGCGCGGCACTGCCAATGCCCGGGCTCAGCGCATGGCAGGGCCTGTTCGACCACGGCCAGCTGGCTGACGGAGAGCGCGTGCGGGTACTCGGGCAGCGCGGCGGGGTTGGACATCTGGCCGTACGGCTTGCGCGTAGCCAACTGGCGGGCGAGGCGGAGCCGTGCGAGCTCATATTCGACACCGTTGGCGGTCATGCGCTCGCGGCAGCCGTCGGCTTGGGGCCGCGCGTCGTATCCATCGCCGAGGAGGCGGAGGGCGTGAGCTACTTCGTTGTCGAGCCCAATCGCGAACAGCTGCTCGAGCTTGCCGCGCGTGCTGACACCGGCGAGCTGAGACCTGAGATTGACTCGGTCTTTGAGCTCGAGGATGCGGCCGCTGCCTTCACCCGCGTCTCCGAGCGTGGCAAGCACGGCAAGGTCGTCCTGCTCGTTGCAGGCGAATGAGAAGACCATTCGGGAGGACGTGCCGATGCCTGGTGCAGACGACCTGCCATCGCAGCCCCGTTGCCCGTCTGGCTTCTCCATAGATCGACCGATGAAAGCCAAGTCTTGGGGGGCGCCGTTTTGTAGGGGGTGCAACGGGTCGGGTGGTGGTCGCGGAGGGCGTTAGATCGTCTCGTGTGAGCTCGGTTGTGGTTGGGCGGGGTGTTGATCGGCGCGTGTTGGTCGGTATTTGGGCGGCCGGGCGGGTCGCCGGTCTTGCCAGTGTGCGTGTGGAGGCGTAGTCTGTTGGTCGGGCGCGGGCCGATGACGTAGCGAAGCGCAGACGTCAGGAGCTTGTGGTCTGCCGCGCGGCTTGTCCTCTTTGAGTGACTAAATCTATGCGCGCTCCAGTGTCACGCTCGCGCCCGCTTTCTTTGCCGGCTCGCCGGCTTGTTGGTCTTGGACCATGCGCTTGTATGAGGTCTCGGCTTGCTGGGCGAGCTCGAGCTCGGCGGTGCGCGTGCAGCGGTCCGGGTTGCAGCACCGTGCTCCATGCCGCCTCGACGAGCGCCCACCGCGCCGACGGCGATCCGCGCTTGCTGATTCGGCCGCTGCGTGCAGGCGCCTCGCCGGACTGCTTGACCTTTGGATCAAGTCCCAGATACGCGACGAGCAGCATCGCCAACGCGCGAGCGTCGAGCCGGTCAGTCTTAGCCCTCGCCTGCGTGATCCCGGTGTCATCCGGGCTGACCACGATCACGCGGTCCACGTGAGGCTCGAGCAACGGGCGACCTCCGGTCAGGCGGCGACGTGCCTGCTGTTTCGTGCGAGCAGAAGTCGGGCTGGGTGCCTTCGCTCATGTTGCGTCGGGGGGTTGCAAGCGCGTTGTGCTGCGCCGGCCCCGGGCGATCTCGCCCGTCTCGGCCTCGCGCCACGCTCGCAGGAGGAGCGCCACCCAGGCCCGGTAGGGGCGCCACGATTCGGTGATCTGGTGGATCGCAGAGTCGTCGGATGTGCTGTAGGCGGAGCGGATGGCGTCATCGAGCCGTGTGTCGTGGTCAGGCAATGCGTCGGGGTTGCCGGCACCGCGGATGAGGATGAGTTCGGCGGAGAACGGTCCTATGCCCGGCAGCTGTTGAAGGTGCTCGAGCCCGTCCTCGTGGGTCATGGCCCGAAGTCGCTCACGCGTGAGCGCGCCGTCCTCGGCAGCGGTCGCAAGCGCGCGGAGCTGACCGATCTTGCGGTCGGTCAGCCCCGGCTGGGGTGCGGAGAGCTGAGCGAGCAGTGCCGGCGCGGGAAACGCCCCGGATGTGCCGAGCTCATCACTCAGACGCTCCTTGATTGTGGCGGCCTGCGTCATCCGGATCCGTTGCCCGATGATCGCCCAGGCTGCGGCCTCATATGGGGTGTAGAACAAAACCGGTCGCAGTCCAGGAAACCGTCGCTGCAGCGCTCTGACAACATCGTCGCGTTCGCCGAGGGCAGCGAAGTCGGTCCCATCAACGTCGAGTGAGAGCATCCGCTCAAGGTCGCGTGCTGCCTGACGGGCGAGCTCCGCCGGTGGCTGATCGCCGAGCTCGGCATGGATCGCCTCATCGTCCTGGCGCACCGTGACCTGCACGGTGCGCCAGTCGCCGTCGACCGCCCAGGCGTAGCGCAGCGCCTTCGGTGGTCCCTCAGCCCGGGTGCCGGGAAAGTCTTCGGCAAACGCGGCCGCCGCGGTCAGCGAGAACTGGCCGAGCGGATGAAAGGTGATCGCCATTTAGGCGGCATCGTGGATCGTCACCGCGTACCCGTCGGGATCCCGGAGAGCGAAGGTGCGACCGAACGGGCCGTCAAACGGGTCGGTCAAGATCGTGACCCCGCGCCCGGCGAGCTGGTCATGCAACGCCTGGGCGTCATCGACCTTGAGCCAGAGCGCGATGCCGAGGCCGGGCTGACCGGAGTCAAGATCGGTGTCGGGCAGCGGCTCGCGGACGGCGAACGGGATCGGTTCGCTGGCGAACACCACAGCGCCAGGCGGTGAGGCAGGCGCACGGCGCAGGCCGACACGGTCCTCGTAAAACGCGGCGGCGGTGTCGAGATCGCGGACCTGCAGAGAGATGAAGTCGGGACCAACGGGCATCGGAAACACTCCTATTCGCTTGTCAATGTCTTGACGACCAGGATATGTCAAGATGTTGACGTGAGTCAAGTCGATCTCGATACGGCCGTTGGCTACGTGCTCAAACGCACCACCGCCGCCCTGCGGACCGCGATGGACGCAGCCCTGCGAGACCACGATCTGACCGTCCCTCAATACTCGTGTCTGGAACAGCTCGCCCACAGACCCGGGCTCACCAACGCCACACTCGCACGTGGCACGTTCGTCTCCCGTCAGGCAATGCACCAGCTCCTAGGCACGCTGCGAAGCGCCGACCTTGTCCAAAGCGATGGCGCCGGCCGCCACGAGCACTTCACCCTCACCGACACCGGCGCCAAGCGCCTCGTCGGCGCCTCCGCGGCCGTCGCCGCCGTGCAGGAGCGGATGCTCGCCACCTTTGACTCCGAACAGCGACGACGGCTCTACGCCGATTTGGCCGCCTGCGCCGACGCTCTCAGCTAAGACGTTCGAGGAGCTAGTGACTGGCTGCCGCTCCGGCCCGCGCGTCAGGCCAAGCAGAAGTCGCCCGCGGGACGCTGGCGGCGCGCCGATCGCCGAGTCTTGGTGTGATCCGAAATCTCGGTGGCGTAGCGAGAGCTGTGGCGGTTCCGTAGCGCCGCTCGAGGACTGCCCCGCCTCGGCTCTGCGCTGGGGCGCATCGTGACCTTCGGCTGCCAGAGATAGCCAACAGCGCCGTTCGGGCCGAGAAAGCCCGTGATCGTCCCACCTCCAACGCAAATGACAGATCCGTGACCGCTGAGACCTCACCAAAGCGCTTGGTCAACGACTCGGCTTTGACGACCGCCGTCATTCGCGTGGCTGACCGTTGAACGGGACCGCGAAGTCTTGGTAGGTATCGTGCCCCGCTTCGCTGGGGAGATAGGTGATCCGCAAGCCCAGATCGGTCGGGAGTATGTCTGGCTGCTGCTCGCTCCAAGCCTCCAGCGATCGTGAGACCACTTGCCAGTCGGCGCCGTCGATCTGCCCATCGCCGATCTTCACGAACGCCTCCTGGTGGGCGGGCTCGGCGCGCAGGGTCAGCTCCGGGCAGCGGGCGGCGAGTGCTTCCGCCGCGTCTGCTGGAACGGGACGGCACCACTCCATCGGACCGTCGCTGTCCTCGCTGACCTCACCCCAGTAGATACAGAAAAACGCGCCGGGGCGTCCCGGTATCTGCGGTAGCTGGTAGTGCCGGAGCAGGGCGATGAACTCCTTGCCGAACGCCCATGCCCGATCCACCCCGACGACGTTGCGCTTCAAACACAGCAGGCTCCGCTCGGGCATCTCCCTCGTGCTGACCTCGTACATAACGGACCTCGTTCCGCTCAGCTCGTCGATCAGGTATGCGGCGAGCGCGCGGCGGGCCGTGTGCTCGGCCTCGGTTGCGGCCCAGACCTCGCGGACGCGGTCTGCTGCCTGGACCGGCTCGAGCGGCAGGATCGCCTTGATCTCCGCCAGCGGGACCTGCAGCTGGCGCAGCGCCGCGATCAGGCGTGCCTGCTCAAGCTGGCCGGGCTCATAGAAGCGGTAGCCAGAGTCCTCATCCACCCGTGCTGGCGGCAGCAGACGCAGCTCGTCATAGAGCCGCAGCGCCTTGGCAGATAGCCGCGAGCGTCTGGCGAACTCTCCGATGCTCATCTGATCCACGTGCTCGCTCCTCATCGACATGACAGTTGCGGGACAAGTCTGCGACTTCCCCCAAGGTCAAGGTCAAGCCGCCGCGTCGAGGACGATCTCGGTCGGCCGATCGAGCGCCCGAGACCGAGATAACACTTATTTGCGACATCTCCGTGATGCACGCTATGCTTGTCGCATGCCACGCGATGAAGAGATCACATTCGCCGACCACCTGGGCCGCTTCTACGCCAACCGCTACGCGTTTCCGCCGATGGTCGGACGCGTGCTCGGCTACCTGCTGGTGTGCGAACCCCGCGACCAATCGATTGCCGAGCTGAGCGAAGCGCTGCTGGCGAGCCGCAGCGCGATCACCGGCGCGCTGGACGTGCTGGAGCGCCTGCATGCCATCCGTCGCTCGCGAGCAGCGGGTGAGCGGATGGACCGCGTCCGGACTGACTTCTCCTCCGCGGAAGCGCGGGGGTTTGACATCACGGAGTACCAGGAGCTCGGTGATCTGGCCCGGGAGGGCCTCGAGGTGCTGAGCGATGCGCCGCCACAACGCCGGGCAGACCTGCTCGAGCTGGCGGCGTTCGCGGATTTCCTGGTCGAGGGCACCCAAACGCTTCGTCAGGAGTGGGAGGCGCGTCGTGACGCCCTCCGTGCCTCGGGCGAGTTGCCCTCGTGAGCTTTGTGCCCCTGCAACCACATGACATCAAGAAACCGATCCGAACGAAAGCCATGACAGATCAATCCTCACCGGCTATCAACGCTGACGCTGGAACGGGCGGCTTCATCTCAAAGGTGATCGGCCCCAAGAAGCGCTGGCGGGCGTACAAGGCGCGCGTGCGACAGCTTCCCGAGAACTACCGCACGGCGGTCGATGCGATCGAGCGGTATCTCATGCACTTCGTGCCGGCGGACGGCGACAGCGCGGCGTCTGAGTTCGAAGACCTCGCCGACCTGTTCGAGCAGGCCGCGGCGGACGGAACCCCGATCCGCCAGATCGTCGGCGACGACCCCGCGGAGTTCGTCGAGGCGTTTGCTCAGAACTACACGAAGGGCGGATATGTCCCCGACCGGGAGCGGAATCGCCTGACCAGCGCCATCGCGCGCGCCGCAGGAGACGACGCCGGAAATGAAAAGAGGGCAGTCTGATGACAACCCAGCAAACCCCGGCGATCCACGTGCAGGGCCTGGAGAAGTCCTATAAGAAGCTGGAGGTGCTGCGCGGCGTGGACTTCGACGTGCCGCGGGGCAGCATCTTCGCCCTGCTCGGCTCCAACGGGGCCGGCAAGACCACGGTCGTGAAGATCCTGTCCACGCTGCTCAGGGCCGACGCGGGCACTGTCAGCGTCAACGGCTTCGATGTCGCCACGCTGGCGGCGGACGTGCGGGAGTCGATCAGCCTCACCGGACAGTTCGCGGCCGTCGACGAAATCCTCACCGGGCGGGAGAACCTCGTGCTGGTCGCGCGGTTGCGGCAGGTCAAGGACCCGGGCGCGATCGCGGACGACCTGCTCGACCGCTTCTCACTGACCGACGCGGCGGCGCGGAAGGTGTCGACGTACTCGGGTGGCATGCGCCGCCGCCTCGACATCGCGATGAGCCTGATCGGGAATCCGCCGGTCATCTTCCTCGACGAGCCGACGACTGGGCTCGACCCCCAGGGGCGCATCGAGGTGTGGCAGACCATCAAGCACCTCGCCGAGCACGGCACCACGGTGCTGCTCACGACGCAGTACCTGGACGAGGCCGAACAGCTCGCCGACCGGATCGCGATCCTCCACCAGGGTCGGATCATCGTCAACGGCACCCTCACCGAGCTCAAGCAACTGCTCCCGCCCGCCAAGGTCGAATACGTCGAGAAACAGCCGACCCTCGAAGACGTCTTCTTCGCCATCGTCGGTGACAACGGCAAGCACGACGACGCCGGCCAGACCGTCAGCGCCGGCGCCAACGAGTAAGGACCAACCATGACCACGCAATTCCTCGGCGGCACCGCCGCCCTGACCGGGCGATCGCTGCGCCACATCACGCGCAGCCCGGACACCATCATCACGACCACGATCATGCCGATCGCCTTCCTACTGCTGTTCGTCTACGTGTTCGGCGGCGCGATCAACACCGGCTCGGATTCGTACGTGAACTACCTGCTGCCCGGCATCCTGCTCATCACGATCGCCTCGGGCATCTCCTACACCGCATTCCGGCTCTTCCTGGACATGAAGAGCGGCATCTTCGAGCGATTCCAGTCGATGCCGATCGCACGCTCATCCGTGCTGTGGGCGCACGTGCTGACCTCGCTGGTCGCCAACGTGATCTCGGTCGTGGTCGTCGTGCTCGTCGCCCTCCTCATGGGCTTCCACTCGGGGGCGGGCGTGCTGGACTGGCTCGCGGTCGCCGGCATCCTGATGCTGTTCACGCTGGCGTTGACGTGGATCGCCGTCATCCCCGGTCTCACCGCGAAGTCTCCGGACGGCGCGAGCGCGTTCGCCTACCCGCTCATCTTCCTGCCGTTCATCAGCTCGGCATTCGTGCCCACCGACAGCATGCCCGGCGCGGTGCGCGCCTTCGCCGAGAACCAGCCGGTGACGACCATCGTCAACACGATCCGCGACCTGCTCACACAACAGCCCGTCGGCACCGACATCTGGATCGCCCTCGCCTGGCTCGTCGGCATCCTCATCGTCGCCTACACCTTCGCCATGGCCACCTACCGGCGCAAGATGTCTTAGTTGCGTTCCTGAGGAGGCTGTTCATCCGGGCCTCCCAGGAGGCTTAGAGCGGCCGAGCCGTCCAACCTTCAGGGAGGAGCCCGGATGAGCATGAACATGCTCATCGAGACGCCAGGCGGCTCTGACTACACCGGCGCCGACTGTCAGGAGTGGATGCGCGCGAGCGGATTCCGCGACACCTACGTTGAGCACCTCGCTGGCCCGGACTCGATGGTCGTCGCAATCAAGTAACCGCAACCAGGCGAGAACGCTCGTCGCGACGATAAGCGCTCACGCACGTGTGGAGACCGCGCCAGCAAAGAAACGACCTACGTATGGATGCGCGCTCCCACGAGAGCGGAGCAGTCCGACAGGTGCTGACGGGCCGGCCGAGGTGGCCGCACATTCGTGAGAAGCGAACTGCTGCGGTGAATTCGCGCCTGGTCCGACGCTCTCTCTAGTTGCGGGCGCCGCGGACGTCTTCTTGAGGCAGGCAGTCGTTTATCGGGATGCGGTCAGTGATGCTGATTGGCCTCCGCGCCTCGGGATCCTTCGTCGGGCGAGACGGGCTCGTTGAGAATCGCGCGACTAGGCCGGTTGTAGGCGGATGGGTTGCGACTGCCGCGTTGACTTTCGGTCATCGGCGGCGTTTAATCGGCATTGGAGGACGGGATTCGGGGCTCACTGCGCCGCCCAGCGCCTTCAGTCGAGTTCGGTGGTTCCGTCGGGTTTTTGGCCGGGCGTCTGAGTCTCTTGTGTGCCGAGTTGGCGCGAGCGAGTGGAGGTGCTCGGGGATAGTTGGGCGCGGCCCCTTGGCCGGGAGAGGTAGGAGGTCGGGTTGGAAGCTTCGCGTGTTTGGCTTGGCGGCGCGATCGGTCCGGACGGATGCCGAAGTCGTGTGCGGCGGCTGGTGGGGTTTGCGCTGACGGTGGCGGCGTGTGTGCTGGCCGGCCCGATCGTCGCTGAGGCGCAGGCGGCGCCCGTCGGGACGATCACGAACTACACCGATCCCAGCTTCAACGCCCCACAGTCGATCGCGGCCGGGCCCGACGGGGCGCTCTGGTTCGTCAACATCGGGGGTAACAAGGGTCCCGGGGCTCGATTGGCGCGGATCACCACCACCGGCAGCGTGACCAACTACACCAGCGCCGAACATCAACATCCTCCCGACCGGGATCGCGGCAGGGCCCGACGGCGCGCTGTGGTTCACCAACATTTTTAACCTAACTCGATCGGGCGGATCACCACCACCGGCACCACCGCCGTATACCCCGACCCCAGCATCGCGTTCCCGGCCGGCATCGCGGCGGGACCGGACGGCGCGCTGTGGTTCATTAACGCCGGGAATAACACGATCGGGCGGATCACCACCAACGGCTCCGTCGCCGACTACTCCGGCCCCGGTATCGTCCAACCGACCGGAATCGCGGCGGGACCGGACGGCGGGATTTGGTTCACTGACGACGGGGGTATCGGCGGGAATGGCACGGTCGGGCGGATCACCGCCGCGGCCACGGTGATTAGCTACTCCGTCGGCGGGCAACCGCAAGGAATCGCGGCGGGACCCGACGGCGCGCTGTGGTTCGCCAACCGAGGTGAACCTGACTCGATCGGGCGGATCACCACCAGCGGCACTGTGACCAGCTACACCGGCCCCGGCGTCGACTCCCCGACCGGGATCGCCGCGGGGCCGGATGGCGGGATGTGGTTCACCAACACCGGCAACGACACGATCGGGCGAATCCAGGCCGGCCAGGGTCTTGGCCGTTGCGCCGGTCTGCCGGTGACGATTTTGGGAAGCTCTCGTGCGGACGGGCTCGCCGGCACGCCCACGCACGACGTGATTCTTGGTGGGTCGGGGAACGACCGCATCAGCGCGGCCGGCGGCCGCGACCGAGCGTGCGCCGGCACCGGCAACGATCGCGTCGCGGGAGGCGCGGGTAGCGACACCCTCCTCGGGCAAGCCGGCAACGACACCCTCCTCGGGGGTCCCGGCCGCGATCTCCTGCGCGGCGGCCCGGGCAACGACCGCCTCTCGGGCGGCCTCGGTAACGACCACATCTTCGGTGGCCCGGGCGACGACCGCATCACCCCGGGACGGGGCCGCGACCACGTCGACGCCGGCCCCGGAAACGACCGCATCTTCAGCCGCGACAGCCAGCGCGACGTGATCGACTGCGGCCGCGGCCATGACGTGGCCCTCGTCGACCGGATCGACCGCACCCGCCGCTGCGAGACCGTCATCCGCGCCCACGCGCCCCGCCGGCGGCCAGCACCCCGCGGCGGTCTGGGATAGCGCCGCGCCGTCGCCGAGCATCCGCTGGCCGCACCTACGCGCTAACCGAAGCCCCGCCATCCGCGCCGCATCCAGCGTCCGCCCGGGGCTTCGCCCAGGATTGCGTTGTGAGCCGAACCGGGCCTTCGCCCGGCTGGCCGCTGGTGACCCTCGAGCCTCACTCTTTGTGCCTTGTCTAGCGCCTACGGATTTCTCGCCGGAACGTGGCCGTTTGGTGTTGTCGAGGCGATCTGGTCGCTGATCGCCCTCAGGCGCTATCTCTCGCTGCAATCAAACGCCAAGCCGCACCACACCGTGACAGCGGGTTCGACCGTGATCGACCGCACCCGCTCAGAGTCCTCGTAATCGGAACGCGGAGGGCGGCTGTTGGCCGCGCACCACAACGCGGTCGTGGTCGACGGCGGTCCCGGTGGCCGATCGATCGGTGAGCGCATAGTGCAGCGCGTCGAGGGCCGGCCGCTGGTCACATTGGCGGACGCTGATCACCAGCCGGAGGGCGGCCGGCTGGTAGTCGAACTCGAAGAATGGGCAGCAGTCGGCCTCGACGGCCACGGTTTGCTCGAGCAGCTGCTCGTCGAGGTCCCCGCCGAACATTGCCACGAGCTCGGCGTCGTGCCGCTCGATGCTGGTCATCGTCATACCCAAGCGGCGATAGCGGTCGGCTTGCTCACGCATCCCAGCACGATCCAGATGACATTCGGCGATCGGTAGCGCGGTCGAGGGCTGCGCCGAGCAGCAGGCGGCCGGTTGCGGGTCAGCAGCTGACGACGAGCAGCAATCCTTGCCGCCGGTCAGGCTGTCGCTGGTGACTGGAATGCAACAGCTCTCACCCCGCCAGGACTCGATTCCTTCGCTGACAGCGAGCGCGGCGATCGCGAGCGCCGCGACGGGGTCCAGCCACCACAGCCCGAACAGCGCGTTACCGGCCAGGCCCGCCAGCAGCGCGACCGCCATGTAGGCGCAGAGCAGATTCTGGGCACCCTCGCCCTGTGTCGCCACCGAGCCCATCCTCCGGCCGATGCGCTGCTTGGCGATCCCGAGCGCCGGCATCAGCACGATCGAACTGATCGCGAGGCCGATGCCGACCCAGCTTGCATCAGGATGTTGACCCCCGAACAGATCACGAATCGCCTGAACACCGATATACGGAGCCAGCAGGAAGAACTGGATCGCGACCAGCCGCTGTGCGCGCTGCTCGGCCAGTTCGGAGTGAAGCCGGCTGCCGGTGAACCGCCAGACGATCACCACACTCGCAAACCCCTCGATCGCCGAGTCGATCCCGAAGCCCACCAGCGCGACCGAACCCGCGACCACACCAGCGAACAGAGCGACGCCACCCTCGATCGCCATGTAGCCCAGACTCGCCCACGACAGCCACCGCGCCCGACGGGCCAGCCGCAGCCACTCCGCTCGCGACACACCCGCCGCCGTACCGCTCGCGACCGTCGCCGGCAGAGCAGCAACCGTCGGGAGCTCAACCGGTGGGCTCACGCGACCGCCTCGACGGTGTCCAGATGAGCGTCGACAAGCGCGCGGCCAACGTCGGTGAGCGAATAGAACACCACCTTGCCGTCGCGCCGCGAGCGCGCCAGGCCAGCGATCCGCAGAAGCCGCAGGTGATGGCCGACCAGGTTCTCGGCCCGCCCGGCGATCCACGCCAGATCACACACGCACAGCTCATCTCCCTCCCGCAGCGCGACCGCTAGCAACAGCCGCGTCGGATCGCCGAGCGCCTTAGCCTGCGCCGCCGCCGACTCGGCCGCGGCTGCGTCCAGTTGCGCACGGATCGCTTCGGCGCGCGGCAGATCGAGACACAACAGATCACAGCGATCATCCGCCATACGAACACCCTAACAAACGTTCAGATGTTGGTATGGCTAGCTCGCCGCGCGATTCCCAATCAGCGACGAGATTCGCCACGAGGCTGGCTGCTGCTCGCCAGGGAACGCGACACGGTGTTGCGGTCCATGTTCATCGGCCCTGGGGCCGCCCCATCGCGCAGACCGCGGGGACCGGGCGCAGGTCCTCGACCAGCACCCTGTCGATGGAGAATCCGCCCTCGCGTAGCCGGTCGGCCAGCTCGTTCCCCAGGTCCGGGGCTCGCTCCGGCGCGGAGTGGCGCGCGTCCCAGAAGATGTAGACGGCCCCATCCCGGGTGAGGTGCTCGCGGACGGCACCGAGCGCCGCCTCCGGCTGCAGCCAGAAGGGAGCGACGTTGAAGGCGAAGACTTTGTCGAAGCGGCGATCGCCGAGGTTCGCGTCCTCCAGCGCGATGGTCTCGAGCACAGCCCGGCCCGCGTCGACGTGCTCGCGGTTCCTCCGCGTGGCCATCTCGATCATCTTGGGCGAGCGGTCGATCGCGGTGATCGTTCCCGTCGTCAGCCTCTCGCAGACCAGGGAGACCGCGACGCCGTGGCCGCAGCCGACCTCGAGCAGGCGGTCGGCCGGGCGGACCTCCAGAGTGTCGACCGCCCAGACAAACCGCTCCGATGCCGTGCCCGCCATGCCCCATCAATAGCATCATGCGCCCGTGAAGCCCATGCTGATCTACTCGATGAGCGTCTCTGCGGACGGCTTCATCGCCGACCGACAGGGTGGGTTCGGGTGGACCGAACCTAGTGAGGAGCTGTTTCGCTTCCACCTGGCGGAGAGACCCGGGCATTCTGCTCGCGTCCGCGCCGGCGCCCGTGGGCGCCTGCTGATGGGCGATTGCGCGAGTGGGTTCCGCGAGGAGCATCCGCTTCGCGTGACCGGAGCCGACTCGTGCTGCGAGGCGCTGCAGTGCGCCGCCGGTCGGGACCATTGCACGAGTCATGAGGATCGGCCTCGCACCCGCCTGACAGGCGCTCCGACGGGCCCGGCAAGGCCCCGAGCATCCGATCGGACCAGCAACCAGCCACCATCGCGTCGCGACCAGCACATCAACGATCCCGCCAGCGCGATCGTCACCTCCCACGCCGGCGGGCTCAACGACGTTTCCGCGACGGGCTGTTAACCGCGCGGGATCAGCCGTCTAGGGAACATTCGCCCGGGCGGCCTCCCGGATCAGCCGGACGCCGTCCGGCACGGTCAGGAACCGGTCGGCCACGAGCCTGACGGTGTCTCGCGTGACCTTGCTCACGTAGTCGCCGTGGTTTCGGTAGAGCTCGGCCAGCCGCGCCCCGCTGAACGGCACCTCGTGCCCGGCGATGCTGCAGAACGAGGGGCCTGTCGAGCTGCCGAACCACGTACTCGTCGGTACGTCGAGGTACGGCGAGCGCAGGCCGCCCTGCACGTTGCCGAACTCGTCGAGCACCGGTGCGGGCGGGCTCCCGGAGACGAGGATCGGGTCGGCATGGGGCGGGGCGATGCCGAAGCGCACCCACCAGTTGAGGTTGCGCAGCGCCGCGTCAAAGAAGATGCTGCTGGGGAAACGGCTGCGCGGGCCCTCGTTGCACGACCCCGGCGGGACGGGGCGGCCAGCCTTGACGATGTCCGCGGCCGCGGCCGAGTAGAACAGCTCGTCGGGCGTCGCGTGCGCGGCGCCCGCCATTTCGTAGCCCCGGTATCGGTCCTGTGGCACGTCGCTGTCGGGCCGCCGCGCGTCGATCCCTGTCAGGTAGTCCGACTGGGACATCATGTGGATGATCGGCGTGCCGGCGTCCTTGAACTGTTTGCGCGGGTCGCCGTTCGGCGGCGGCGGCTCGCACTGGTTGATCGGTGCTGCGCCGATGAACCGCCCGCCCGCGACGGCGACGATGTAGCCGTCGAACATCGGCCGGCCGTCGGTCTGCTCCACGAGCGGTTGGATCGCGTTGATGTAGTCGTACTCGAAGCTGCCGGTCTGCGAGTAGCCGAAGTCGTAGACACGATTGACCGGCGAGCCGCGACGCTTGCCGTAGGTCAGCGGGTTTGAGCGATCGCGACTTCGCACCCACGCGCCAATCTGGCTGGTGATGTCGTAGACCAGTCCGTCCTCGGTGGTACGTGAGGCCGGCGTGATGAACGAGACCGGCGGGTTGCAGTTGCGCGGATCGTTGAGCGGGAGCGGGTTCGCCATCGACAGCGAGCCGTAACGGACCGGGTTGAAGTTCTTAAGCGCGTCGATCGAGATCGGCTTGCCGGTCACCCCGACCCACGCGTCGCCGTCCGCGACGATCTGGCGCTGGGCGAGCGCCCAGCCGATGTTGAGGTCAAACGCGTTGGACGGGTTGAGGATCTCGACGATCACGGTGCCGCTAAAGCGCGCGGGGTTCGCCGGGCGGCGTACGAGCACGCGCGTGGTGTATGGGGCGTTCGGCGTGCGCACGACGGCGGGGCCCGGCGCAGGCCAGCTATAGACGTTGGCCTTGCCGCTGGCTAGGTACTCCTGCTCGACGTAGCCGATCTTGTGCAGGTCCTGGGGGACCTCCTGGTGGTCGGCGGCGCCGAACGGATACGACGTGGCGCTGACCGGCAGAGGCCCCGTCACCTTCGGGACCGGCGTCGCGCCAGCCGCGGCCGGCAGGGAGAGCGCCAGAGCGCACACAAGCGCCGCGCTCGCACGAACACGCTTCACGTCCCCTCCTTCTTCCGCGGACGCTCATGCGAGCGCCCGACTCCTCCAGCGGTAGACAGTCATCAATCCTACGACGAGCGGTCGACAGCGTCAAACCGAGTTCGTCATTGTCCATCCTCGGTCGAAGCGGAAGCCTCCGGACCCGCCGCGCGCGACATCGAGACGACCCCAGCTTGGTGAATCCGGAACTGTCGCGTGAGCCGGGTGTGGCGGTCTCGTACGTCTTAGTTCGTGCCGGGCGCTGCTGGACGCGTACGTAGCGGATGGTCGACCGCTTGCCTCGGCAGCTTCGCGCGATCCGATCGCCCGGGTCGGCGCCGATCTGGTTAGTCGAACCGGGCGCGCACGCCACCCGATCGTCGTCCCGACCGTCGGCGACGTCGACCCCGTTGGTTCCCGGTCCCGGGAACACGGTCGTGGCGCCGCGGTGGTCGACGATCCGATCGTTGCCGGCCTCGCCGTCGATGCGGTCATTGCCCGGGCCGCCGTAGAGGACGTCGTTACCCGGCTGCCGTAGATGAGGTCGTTGCCCCGGGCGCCGTAGATGAGGTCGTTGCGGGAGCGGCCATTGAGCCGATTGTTGCCGGGGCCCACGATCTGCCAGGTCTGCGGTCGTGCCCCTCCGAGCCCCGGGTCGAGTCCGATGCCCGGGCTGGTACCCGCCAGCATCCCCAGCCCGAGATCGTGACCGCCAGATGCCACGCCAGTGGCCGGCGCGATGGCGCGCCTAACGTCGGCGTTCGGCCATACTACGGATTGGGGGAGCGTTTCCGCGAAGCAGGCAAGGCTTGGATAGCGTGCGCCTAGAAACCGACTGGCAGACGCCACGGAAAGGGGCGCGTGATGCATGTGGTAATTAGGAGCTATTCCGGGCAGGGTGCGTCTGAGCTGTTCGACCTCGCCGGCGAGCGGGCGGAGGACCTCAAGACCATCATCAACGGTGTGCCTGGGTTTGTTAGCTTTGCGGCCTTTCGTACCGAGGGCGGCGGGGTGGCTGTGACGGTGTGCCAGGACAAGACTGGCACCGACGAGTCCTCGCGGCGTGCGGCTGGGTGGGTGAAGGAGAATTTCAGCACGACGGTTGACCCGCCCGCGATCACGGAGGGGAGCACCTTTCTCCAGTTCTGAGGGCGCTGTTCACCTGTCAATCGAAGCGCACCCGAAGCGCAATGGTCGCGGCACCGGTTGCGACGCGCCTGCTGGTTCGGACCCCTCAACGTCCAGCTCTACGTCGACGACGGTCGACTGGTGCACGGCAACTCGCAGCTCCGATAGCCCCACGCAAGCGCGGGCAGTCCGCTACGCGCTGGCCTGAGAGACGAACACTCCGGATGCCGCCCGTGTCGCCTGCTGTCGCCTGGAGCAGTCGTGGGTCTGTCGCGCGGGCCGCGTTGGCTACGGCTTGCGTGCGATGACTGCGCCGTTGGCCCCGGGGGCGTCGAACCGGACAGTGCGGGGCTCGACGAAGCCGGCGTCCTTCAGCCAGGCGGTGTACTCGGATGCGGTGTAGTTGCGGCCCTCGGTCTCGATCAGCATGTTGAGGCTCATGAGCGCGGCCGCGGGAGGCCCGGTCTTGTCGTCGTCCACAAGCAGCTCGCTGATGATGATCATGCCGCTGTTGGGAAGTGCGTCGAAGGATTTGCGCAGCAGGAGCCGGTCGTGCTCTTGGTCCCAGTCGTGCATGATCATCGAGTACACGTGCACGTCGTGCCCGGGCGGCAGCGCGTCGGCGAAGAAGTCGCCGCCGTGCACGGCGATGCGATCGCGCAGTTCGGCGTCGGCGATCTTGTCGGCCGCGATGTCGATCACGTGGGGCAGATCGAAGACGGTCGCACACAGCGATGGGTAGCGCCGGCAGAGCTCGATGGCGAACGCGCCGGAGCCGCCACCGACGTCGAGCAGTCGCGTCGCGGCGTCGAGATCGATCGCGTCCCCGAGCGTGCGTGCGGTGAAGCCCGACATCGATTGCATCGCCTCCCAGAAGGTCTCGAGCACCGCCGGGTCCTCGCGCTCGAACATGGAGCGCTCGCG
The DNA here is from genome assembly GCA_963831845.1 of uncultured Solirubrobacterales bacterium. GTDB lineage: Bacteria > Actinomycetota > Thermoleophilia > Solirubrobacterales > Solirubrobacteraceae > Palsa-465. Next base: position 21,119 of record CAWHRT010000025.1, read on the forward strand.
CTCCGGGTCCCATGTAGTCGGTCGGTTGGTGCGGATCGCCTCGGTGAGCTTCGCCCACCCTGGGTAGAGCCGCCGGTCGAACATCGTCACCAGGCCGCCGAAGGAGTAGGGGGTGCCGCGCACGAGAAATCGCTCGCTGAGCGCCGTGTTGCGGTAGCCGTGGTGGCCGCGTTCGAGCAGGCCGAGCGACGCGCAGCCGGTCAGCAGCATCTCCGCCGGTCGCTGCTCGATGCCGAGCTCGCGCGCGAGCTCCTCCGCGGTCGTCTCGGCGCCGCCGGCCAGGCGCGTGAAGAGGTCGAGCTCGTTGGCGGCCGCGAGTGTCTTGAACGCCCAGAAGCCGGTCGAGATCTGCATCAGCGGCACGGGCGTCAGCGCCCCGAGGTCCTCTGTTGTGGACATGGTCATCGTTCTCCTTTGAGACTGTCTTGGCGCTCCACCCGCCGCGCGGGCCTTCATCGACTACGTCCGCCGCGAGACGACGCGGCCCCGTCCGTCTAGCGCCGGCCCGCCGCGGTCAGGACGCCGGTGAACGCGGCGACCAACTCGCCGCGCGCGGCGGCCACTCCCTGCCCGCCGAGCCAGACCGAGACGCCTCGTCGACCCGTCACACGAGGTCGTCGCCCGCGCCGCCGGGGGCGAGGATGGTCGCCCCATAGTCGAGCTCAAACAGCGCCAGGCAGGCGTCGGCCGCAGCACGTGGACCAGGTTGTTCAGGGCGCGCTCGAAGCGGTCTCCGGCCAGGTACATCAGCACGCGCTCGGTCCGTGGGACTCGTTCAACAGCCGGGAGTAGTGCCGGTAGACACGAGGGCCCTGCGCCTCCCAGCAGTCCACCCACCGGTAGGTGGCGCGGCGCAGGAAGATCCGCCGGGGGTTAGCGGGCGGGGCCGGGTGGGCCCAGTGGTAGTTGAACATCTGCGAGCGGTAGTGGCCCGGGCCGGTGGTGATCCAGCGCCAGATGCATCGGGCGTCGTTGTCTGTTGCCGGGAAGTGCAAGTACATCCACGTGTGGTTGGTTGACGTCGCGGGAGCCGGCTCGGCAGAGAAGAAGAAGCCCGCGATGGCGACCACCGCGGCGGTCAGGGCCCAGACGGATGATTGCCGCGTGCGCGGAAGCGCATATCGGTGGTTTGCGGTCATCGGCCCACTTTGACCAATGATCGCGGGTGACACCATCCCAAGATCCTGGGATTCGGCCGAGCACCGAGCACGGCTCAGGCCGTGCGGGCCCCCATGGCGCCTGCTCCCTTGCGCAGCGTGGGCAGCCCGGAGGCCGCGCCGTTGAAGATCAACGACCGCCGACAAGTCGTGGGCCTCTACATCGACGCCGCAGGTGCCTACCACGGCTTCCTGCGCGACAGAAAGGGTGCCGTCACGACCCTCGCGCTCGACCACGCCGGGTGACCGTAGTCGCGCCAGATCGATAAGTCCGCCCTGTTCACGGGCTCTAGCTCTGCCGATTCGTGGTCGCTATCGGTCACATGTTCGTACCGCCGAGTGTCATACGAGTGACAGATCGATTCCGCCGGTGCCGAGCCGCCGGCGCTGAGAAAGGAAAAACGATGCAGACCAACGACACGCGCCAGAGAATTGCCGTTACGGGAGCCACCGGTCGGGTCGGGTCGCACCTCGTCGAGATCCTCGCGCAGCGGGGACACGATGTGGTCCCGATCGCGCGCTCCAAGGGTGTGGACGTGGTCAGCGGCGAGGGTCTCGATGAGGCGCTCGTCGGGGTCGACACGATCGTCGACGCGGCCACGGGGCCCTCGCCCGACCGGGAGGGGGCGACGGCATTCTTCACCGCCTCGGCGCGGAACCTGCAGCGAGCCGGCGCCGCAGCCGGGGCGAAGCGGATCGTCGTCGTCTCGATCATCGGCATCGACAAGTTCAAGGGCGGCTACAACGCGGCGAAGGTGGCGCAGGAGCAGACGCTGCTCGAAGGTCCGCTCCCAGTCCGGATCGTTCGCGCGGCCCAATTCCACGAGTTCGTCGCTCCGCTGGTGGGGTGGACGATCCAGGACGGCGTCGCCTACGTGCCCGAGATGCGAACGCAGCTCGTGGCCGCTCGCGTCGTCGCCGAGACGCTTGCCGACGCGGCCGAGGAGCCGGAGATCGAGGACGGCCGGATCACCGAGGTCGCAGGCCCGCAGGACGAGCGTCTCGCCGAGGCGGCAGCGGTGCTGTTCGCCAGCCGCGGTGACTCGTTCGAGATCCACGAGAGCCGGGGCGGTCCGCTGGCGGAGCCCGGCAGCCCGGACGCCGCGGCCTATGCGGAGGGCGCCGCTCTGCCCAACCCCGGCGCGAAGCTCGCCGGCCCCAGCTTCGAAGAGTGGCTCGCGGCGGCCAAGGTGTAGTTCCTTGCTACGACCTGGCGGCCGCGGCCGTCGCAAAGCCCCAGAGCGCTTCGAGGTCGGTGAACCGCGGCCCGCGTAAGCGCGGTAGCAACAACGCGTCATCGGCGCATTGCGAAAGCCATGCAGGCACGCGCTCGCTCCTGGGTTGGACGATCAACAGCACTCATTGGAGCGGACACACGGCGCGTCGTCTCGAGCGATTCGGAGCGTGAGATGCGCCCCACCGCAGGCCTTGCGTATGCGGTGCTGTTGGCTAGGGTTGGGCTCCATGCAGCGTGTCGTACCGTGCCTTATGTTCGTAGGGGACCAGTGCGGCAACGCCGAGGAGGCGATGAACCTTTACATCTCGGCGTTCGAACGGTCGCGGGTGATCGACGTCGACCACTTCGGTCCCGATGACGAGACCGAACGCGGCGTCAAGCTCGCCCGCTTCGAGTTGGCGGGGCAGGAGGTTCAGGCAATGGACAGCTCCGGTCCCCACCCGTTCTCGTTCACACCGGCGATCTCGATCGTCGTCGAATGCGACCGCGAGCAGGAGCTTGACGCCGCCTGGGCGACGCTCACGGATGGCGCGACGGTGCTCATGCCGCTCGACGCGTACGACTTCAGCCCGAAGTTCGGCTGGCTTCAGGACCGCTTCGGCGTGTCTTGGCAGCTGCGACTCCCCCTCGTGTGACAGGCGCGGTTGCGGCTGCGCGTCGAAACCCGCCGTGGCGCCGTCCACGAACACGAGCTGCGGCCCTGCCCCGATGCGGTCGGGCCGCGGAGCCGCCTGGTTACAGGCCGAGTGCCGCCCGTGCGCACCAATCCCCAATTCCTGGGATAGGCAAGCGCTCGAGGATGCTCCAGCCTCCAACGCATGACCAAGAAACGATCGATAAGAGTCGCTGCGGTGACGGCGCTCGCGGCGATGGCGGTGGCTTGCGCGCTGTCCGTGGGTCCGACCGCGACGGCCTCGGCGTCGAACTGGAACCACCGGAGCGACTACCTGAAGTTCCCCGCCCCGGTGAACTACACGCGGTGCACTCAGCGCCATATCAGCCTGGACGGCAGGTACTGGTGGACGCTCTACTACATGCACTGGGCCCATCCGGATGCACCGGAGGAGCTCGACCGGCCCCTACCCATCCAGCTGCACGGCCGGTATCGCTGGCTCGACTGCCTGCACTATCGCCGCCTGTCGTCAGGCACGATCCCCTTCTACAGGCATCGCTCGTGGATCCGCAACGAGCGCACCGGCGGCGAGGTCCTGTTCACGCAGGACCTCTGGATTTGGGGCATCGAGGGCATTGCGGGCGCCGGCTTGTACGACTGGGGCAGCAGGCTCTTCCACATCAGGCCCCGCCCCCGGTGACAGGTGTCGACCGCGTGACGTCGGGCGCCACGCGCACTGCATCCTGCTTCTCGCGATGCTAGGTGCGTGAGTGCTCGCGGCTGCTGTCGTGGTGCGTTCAGGTCGATTGATGTGGGGGTGCGTCTATGCGGGCTCGGCGCGGTGACTGCGGCGGGCTCGGGTGCTTATGTCAGTGCGAGCACGGCCAGGAGCAGGGCGAGAGCGGTGGTCTGTAGGACGACGCGTAGGCCGATGATGTGGTCCCATCGCTGCTGCATCGCTCGCGCATTGGTGGGTATCTCGTGGTGGCCGGCGGCCTGGGTGAGTTCGCGGTTGATAGGCGCCGCGATCCGGACGTAGAGCGACAGCCAGGCCAGTAGGGCGGCTAGCGCGACACCGGCGAGGGTGGTCTGCAGCGGGTGGCCGGCGAGACCGGCGGCGAGCGCGCTGGCGGCCGCCGCGACGATGCTCGCCGCGCCCGGGAGCGGCATCCGTTGGTCGGCGTACTGGTGAATGCGTCCGGCTGCCTGGGTCAGGGTGCCGTCGTCGAGCGCGGCTAGCGCCGGGCGTAGGACGAGCGCTGCGAACATGTCGGTGCCGTAGACGACGGCGCACGCGAGCGCGGCAACGGCCGCGAGGGCGAGGCTGGTAGTGAGCACTGGGGTCTCCTGAAATGGGTCGATCGGAGCCTGGGCAGGGTCAGTTGAGTGCCGGTATTGCGCCGATCTGCTGAAAGAGCTCGAGGCTGTTGAGCTCGTCCCAGTGCTCGTGCAGGCGGCCATCGCGGACTCGCCAGATATCGATCGAGTGCATCTCGATTTGCGCGCCGCTGGCCGGGATGCCCATGAACGTGCCTGTGTGGCGGCCGCGATAGGTGTACCGACCGACGAGCGTCGCGCCGGCCTCGATGACGTCGTCGACCTCGACGCGAAAGTCCTCAAAGGCGTCCAGAAATGCGGCGAAGATGCCGACCGAGCCGTCCTTGCCCGGCTGTGCGTACCGGTTGTGGTTGATGTACTCGTCGTCCAGCAGCTCGGCGAAGGTGTCGAGGTCGTGGTCGGTCAGGGTCTGGGCGAAGCGCTCGGCGAGCGCGCGGTGGGTGGTCATCTTGGTCGTCCTGTGGTCGTGGTGGGTTGGTCAAAGCAGCCGGCGCGCAGGCCGGCGACGAATGCATCCGCGGCGAGGTGCAGCAACCGCTCGGGGTGGCCGCGGCGGCGACGCACCCGACGCGAGAGCGCGAGCGAGACGATCCCGTGCATCGCCGCCCACCACGCCTCGGTCGTCGTGTCAGGATCGGGTAGCTCGATCTCGAGCCCGCGCGCGGTGTCGGTCACGACCGTGGCAAGCCCGCGAAAAGCAGCGTGCAGCGCGGCGGGCGTTTTTCCGGTCGCGAACTGCAGCTCTAGCGGTTGGTGAAACATGAGGTCATAGAGGGTGGGGTCGCCGTCCGCGAAGCGCCAGTAGCGGGCCGCGGAGCGGTGCAGCGGCCCCAGGCCGTCGTCACCGTCGCTGTTTGAGAGCGCGTCGGCGAGCTCCGCGAACCCGTCGCGCGCGACCGCGGCCAACAGGTCGGCTTTGCTCGGAAACAGTTCATAGAGCGACGGCGCACTCAGCCCGCAGCGCTGAGCGACGGCGCGAATCGTGACGGCGTGCCAGCCGGCCTGCCGTGCGAGCAGGCGGGTCTCGTCGAGGATTAGCCGACGCCGGGCGTCTTGCTGCGCTTTGGTGCGGGGTTTCGGCGGCATGGGATAACGACGTTAGCATAACGACGTTAGAAGTATCCGACAGCCAGCACGAACACGATTCGCACGTTTGCGCAGTTGCGCAGACCGCGCGTGCTCCTAGCCGTGGCGATTCCGCGAGCAGCGCTAGCCGCTGCGATCTGGTTGCGAGCATGCCGCAGGCCGACGCAGGAGTCCGCCCAAGCTCGACGGGCTCTCTGCACTTGAATGATGCGACGCCTCGCGACACCGTGACCGCGGTCCTGGCTCGTCGCCGCTGCAGCCACCAGCTCGGCGCTGCCGCTTGTGTTGGCCGGCGGCCCGGAGCAGAAGCCAACTAAACCCCGCTTGACGGTGATGACGTGTAGGGTCGCCTTGCGGTCGGGGGCGACCAAATTCAATCGCCGAGCGGTTCGACAGGTCTCGGCAGCGAAGGGGTTCACGATGACCGCCGATGAAAACGTAGCGATCATGCGACGCGCTTACGACGCGTTCAACACGGGCAACATGGACACGCTCACTGAGCTCATGGACGAGACTGTGTGGCACTTGCCCGGCCGCAGCTCGATGGCCGGCGACTACGAGGGCCGAGGGGCGACCTTGGCGTACTTCAGCAAGCTGGCGCAGGAGACTGGAGGGACCTTCAGGGCCAAGTTGCAGCACATGGCTGTAGACGATGAAGGCCGCGTGGTCGGCATCCAGCGCAGCACTGCAGATCGAAACGGCAAGCACCTAGACGTTGCCAACTGCATCGTCTTTGAGCTCAAGGACGGCCGGGTAACCGACGGTCGGGAGCACTTCGAGGACCTCTACGCCTGGGACGAGTTCTGGTCATAGCCCCACCGGCGCGTACGCCAGCCGAGGTGGGCGGTAGGTCGAAGCGGAGCGGGCGTTCGTCGGTTTGCCGATCACTTGCGCTGCGTGTTGGACTGGCGTCCCAGCGCCCTCACGCCAGCCGCAACGGCGAGCTGATGCAGCTCGGCGCGCGCCGCGGTCGCTGCCCAGCGGCGTCCGCGGGTGCGACCGTCGATCACGCAGAACAGTGGTCCGGGCGCCAACAGCACCGGGGCGCCAGCCACGCATCAAGCTGTTCGAACCCGAATTGAGCGGAAGTACTTCCCGGCCGCACCGCGGTCCTCATCACTGCCGTCCGTTCGTGGAAGCAGGTCTCTCAGACCGGTGAGGCTGTCCGTTGGTCACGCGTTCGGGTTCCGAGCCGTACGAGAGCGCTCGCCCGTTGAGCCAGGATTGCTTCGCGTTCTATGTGTGAGAGGCTAGGCGCGGGAAGACCTGCAGCGCGATGCTTCGCAAGGCCGCGACGATCTGCTCGGGGGACGAGTTGGGCTCGGTCAGCTCAGCGGGGATCACGAGCCCGGACTGCTTTGCATGCTCGAGGATGCCGCTGCCTGCGGTCTTGCCGAGGACGCTGAGGGCCTTTCCCATCTGCACCATGTCCATGTGGAACTGCGGGACCGGGAGCGCCTCGACGTCCGGCCAGCTCGCGGGATCGCGAGGGGTCTCGCGGGAGAGCAGGTGATCAAAGGTGGTGGCGGCGGCGTCGCGGCCGGTGAACGGGTCGCCGAGACCCCATACGTTGCGGAGCGTGGCGATCATCGATGTATGTCGGTGCTCATCGTTGATCACGATCCCCTCGTCCACCCACGGGGAGACGATGATCGCCGGCACCCGGTAGCCCGAGCGGTCGAATTTGAAGTCGAGTTGTCCCGCTGGCGCGCTCGGGTCCGGCGGGGGCACGGGTCCTGGGGGAATGTGGTCATACGTTCCGCCGGGCTCATCCCAGCCGATGAAGAACAGCGTGTTGTACGCGTTAGAGCCGTCCGGGGACGCGGCCGATCTGATCGTGTTGTAGATGCTGGCCAGGAACGCCTCGCCGCCGCCGATCGATGACGGGGGGTCCATCGGGATGTTCATGTCGTCGGGGATCAGCGACCGGCCGAAGGCAGGGTGATAGTCGCTGTGCCCGGAGAGCATGTTCGGTTCGATCAGGCTGAAGTCGGGCAGGGTGCCGTTGACCGCGTCCCGCTCGAACTCGGAGTAGGGCACGAAGTTCGTCGCGAGGCGGTCCTTGACACGCGGTAGGTGGATCAGGCCCGTGAACGACAGGGGCATCGGTTCGTGTACGTACACCTTCCATGTGCGCCCGTGCGCCTCGAGGCGATCGAACAGCGTCTCGGCGGTGTTGTGCTGGGTCCAGTTCGACACCGGGCTGTTGATCACGAACCCCGACGACGTCGCGGCGGTCCAGAAGGAGCGGTTCATGAACGTCTGTGAGGGCACCTCGCAGAACCAGTGGTCGAACACCCCGAAGCCCTTCGCGATCGCGCTCAGGACCGGCACCTGCTCGGGTGTGTAGCCGGTCATGATCTGCGCGTATTCCTCGTAGGTCGGCTGGCGCCCTACCTCCGCGGTGAACGTGCTGATGTAGTCGGTCACGAACCCGTCCATCGTCGGTACCGCCCCGGTCTCGGGTGCGTTCCACGGCGCGCTCACAGCCTCGCCAATCTTGAACCGGTTGTCCTCGTCGAGGATGTTGAACAGCTGGGTGTTGGTGTGGTAGTACTCCTCGCCCGAGTCGGGGTTCGGAGCGTCCATGTCCGTGGCGACTGTGTAAGGGACCGTCTTTCGCTCGGCGCCGTGCTCGGCCCACTCGGGGATCGGGTTGCTCAGGTTCTTGCCGATGACCCCGTCGAAGTTCTTACCGTCCTCGGGGCCGTAGAGGTGCCCGAGCATGTTGTCCAGCGAACGGTTCTCGAACAGCACGAGCACGACATGGTCTATCGCGTGGGACCTGTCGGGTGTGGGCATCAGCCATCTCCTTTCACTGAGGGATCGCTCATTGGCGGCTCGGTCGTTCCGTCCTGTCGACGTTTCTGGGCCTCGGTGTAAAGGGCGCCCTGGGCCGCGGCCGAGCCGGACATGCCGCCGCCCGGACCACGGAGCACGTACGCGACCGCGACCGCTACGGCGCCACCCAGGATCGGCCCGGCGATATACACCCAGTAGTCGGTGAACTTTCCCCCGATGAGATCCGGGCCGAACGTTCGTGCCGGGTTCATCGACGCTCCCGAGATCGGACTTCCCCACAACCCAGCCAAGGCGATGTACGCGCCCACCCCCAGCGCAGCGATGATCCCGATGTTCTGCGCGCCCGAAGCCGTCCCCAGGATCACGCTCACCAGCCCGAACGTCAGGAGCAGCTCCATCCAGAACCCCGCGCCGGCGCTGTACCCCGACGCGACGTAGTTCGAACCGTGAACGGCCGACACGTTGATCACCGGTGCAGGACCAGCGCAGCCAGCGTCGCGCCGATCAGCTGAACGATGATGTAGCCCGGCACCCGACGCCACGGAAAGTCCCGCCGCAGCGCGAACGCGATGCTGACCGCGGGGTTCAGGTGAGCGCCCGAGACCTTCCCCATGAACATGATGATTCCCAGCACCATCAGCCCGGGCGCGACCACCGCCGCGGTACGACTGATCGTATTCGGAAACGCGGCCCCCATCATCCCCCCGCCAGCGGCAACCGTCACCAGAAAGAACGTCCCCAAGAGCTCCGAGAACAATCGGCGCCACTCCTGATCCGGATTCTGAAAATCCGCGATCGGCTCGATGACGTTCTGCTGCAGCTCCGCGGAGATCCAGCCCGCGACGCCAGCATCTCCAGCAGCGACCCGGTCCGGCACAAGTCCGCCCTCCAAACTCGACGATCCCGCGATGCTCAGAGCCGACCCACGCCTCAGCGCAGAGGCCCTATCACCGCCAGAGTGACGGCAAGCTAAACCAATCCACAGAAACGGGTCATCATCCAAATCGGGTGAGCGGGTCATCGGCCCCGCCAGGTCAGCTCGTCGGCGAGGACCCCAGCCAAAGCGACGAGTCTCGGATCCGCTTGGTCGCCTGCTGCTAGCGCTCCGCATCGTAGACGTGCGCTTGGTCGCGATTCCGCTCCGCGCGTCCGATCGCCGTCGGCCGAGGCGGTCGAAGTGGGTGCACGCGAGCCTCACTCGAGCAGGATCCACGCGACTGCAGTGAGCACCGCGCGAGCGCCGCCCGGAGAACAGCTCTGGCGTGAAGGGCACCCGGCGAGCCGTCCACATCCCACGAATCGTGGGCTTAGCTCATACGTCCTCAGCCCAGGACAAGGCCACTCGGGACCAGACGTGGCGGCCCTCTCGCCCGCTCTGGGAACAGATTGAATTCGGGTTCATCGTAGGATCGACTCCGGCCCCGTCCTCAGCGGGTGCGCGACCCAACCAGTGGAGGTCCAGATGGCCGAGCTCCCACCGCCCCCAGAGGGGATCGTATTGGCCCACTTCATCGTCTCCGACGACGTCGAGCGCTCCCGACGGTTCTATACCGAAGTGCTCGGCGGCAGCCTGGCCTTTTCTGGAGACGTGACCTATGTTGCGCTGTCCAACACTTGGATCATCATCAATGTCGGCGGAGGCCCGACCGACGACAAGCCGGCGGTGACCCTGGAGACGCCACCTGATCCCGACCGGGTAAGTAGCTTCCTCAACATCCGCGTCACAGACATCGAGGCTGTGTACGCCGAATGGAGCGCCAGGGGCGCGAATTTCCTGACACCTCCCAAACGGCACCGGTACGAGACCCGTTGCTACATCCGCGACCCGGACGGTCATCTGATCGAAGTGGGACAAACCACGGACCCAGATGGCGATTGGGTGCCCGCTCACTGGCCATCGAGTAAGCCAGCGAGCGAGTCACAGGGAATTGTGTTGACCCGCTTCATCGTCTCGGACAACGTCGAGCGCTCGCGGCGGTTCTATACCGAAGTACTCGGCGGCAGGGTCGTCTTCTCCGGAAAGCCGTCCGGAGAGCCGACCAATGTCGCACTGTCGAACAGCTTCATCGTCAGCAGCGTGGGCGGTGGACCGACCGACGACAAGCCGGCGGTGACCCTGGAGACGCCGCGTGATCCCAACCGGGTCAGCAGCTTCCTCAACATCCGCGTCAAAGACATCGAGGCTGTGTACGCCGAATGGAGCGCCAGGGGCGCGAATTTCCTGACACCGCCGAAACACCACCAGTATGAGATCCGCTGCTACATCCGCGACCCCGACGGTCATCTGATCGAAGTGGGGCAAACCACGGACCCAGACGGCGACTGGACGCCCGCTCACTGGCCATCGAGCACTCCCGCCGAGGAGTCTCGCTGAACGCCGAGACCACCCGCGAGACACCAACGACGTACCGCGAGCCGATTGGCGATAGCAGGCCGGTAGGGCCGAGCCGTCAGGACAAGACGAATGCCAACAACAGGCGGTTGCCGGAATCGTCTTCGATTACGCTGCGAATCCGCCCGGCAGCATGAGGATTTGAGCGATCGGATCGGGTTCGACGCTGTCAACGCCGGAACGAGGGACGTCAGCGTTTGCGCAGGCGAGGACGACTGGAGGAAGGCCTTCAACAATCCTGATCGCGCGCTGGCCTCATCAACTCCCCGGCGCTGACCGTGACCGGTGGCGGGCTTCAGCGATCCTTCAGCGACTCTCAAGCGGCTCCCGTCACGGTGCCCTCAACACCATCTATCAAGGAGGGCACGATGAAGGGCGCGATGTTGTTGGCGGCCGCCGCGGCGGCACTAGTCCTTGCGTTGCCGGCGGGCGCGGCGACCTACCAGGTGGCGGGCAAGCAGAGGGTGATCAACGCAGACGCTGGGACGTACAGCATGACGGGCGGTCTGCGCGGTGCCTGGAAGACCACCTCGTTCGACCAGGTTGCCCTCAGCCCGTACTACGAGGCCAAGGGCACCGAGGCGTTCAAGGGCTGCATCGATCGACGCCGTGACCGGTCATGCAAGGGCGATCCTTCCGGAACGCTGACGTTCGCGTTCCGCCTCTGGGCGATCTACGGGTCTGCCGACCCGGCGTCGCTCGTGTGGGGCGCGTGCTGGCATCCCGTCGTCAGCGGGACCGGCGCGTTCGCCGGCGCGCAGGGCGTGCTCACGTTCGTCGACTCGCCCACGACCGCCGGAGTGACGACCAGCTATATCGGCAGCCTCACGCTGAAGGGCGGGAGCTCGTCGCGCAAGGCGCAGGCGCGCGCGACACGGGCGCCGCACTGCTGAGCCGCTCGCAGACATGACCACACGCGGGCCGGAGGACGTCCTCCGGCCCGCCAGGCCCACAGATTCGAGACGCTCCGATGACCAGCATCTGCAAGACCGACACCGACGGGGGCAGCGCGCACCGAGTCGCCGCGGCGCTCGGGGCGACCGGCGTCGGTTCACATGACAACCGGTTGCTGGCCCGGAGATCACCCACGACACGGAGTCCGACCCGGAGCGATTCGCGCATGCAGCGTGACCCGAGCGCCGGTGCGGGGCATGTTGGCGCTTGCACCGGCGGCCAAAGTCGGTAAGGGTTGCCTGGACAACGCGATGACTATTGGATATCCAGCCCCGGGCACGGAGGTCGCGGGCTATCGCATCGAACAGCTGCTCGGGCGCGGCGGCATGGGTGCGGTCTATCGCGCGTTCGACGTTCGGCTCGGCCGCCCGGTCGCGCTGAAGCTCCTCGTCGCCGGCGCGGCCCCCGAACGGCTGCTGCGCGAGTCACAATTGGCGGCGCGGCTCGACCACCCGAACGTGATCCCGATCTATGAAGCCGGCCATCAGGACGGCCGGCTCTTCATCGCGATGCGCTACGTCGCCGGCGGCGACCTCAAGACATTGCTGCGGCGCGAGGGCGCGTTGCCGCCCGCACGTTCGGTCGCGATCGCAGCGCAGATCGCCGACGCGCTCGATGCCGCCCACCGGCGCGGCCTCGTGCACCGCGACGTCAAGCCGAGCAACGTCCTCCTGGATTGCGAGGACGGGCGCGAGCACTGCTACCTCGCCGACTTCGGGCTCACGCAGAGCAGCACCGACAGCGGCCCGGCCGACGGGCATGGCATGGGCACGATCGACTACGTCGCGCCCGAGCAGATCCGCGGCGAGCCGCTCGACGGCCGAGCCGACCAGTACGCGCTCGCCTGCCTGCTGTTCGAGTCTCTGACGGGATCCGTGCCGTATCGCTCACGCTCGGACGTCGCCGCGATCTTCGCCCACCTCGAGGAACCCGCCCCGCGCCCGTCCGAGCGCGAGGCCGAGCTGCCGGCAGCGATCGACGGTGTGCTGGAGCGCGGCATGGCGAAACGCTCCGAGGACCGGTTCGAAAGCTGCTCAGCGCTCGTGTCGCAGGCGCGCGCGGCGCTCGGGCTCGTCGCGCGGCCTCGGTCGGCGCGGTGGCGACTCGCCGCGCTCGTCGCCGCGGTGCTCGTCGTGGCCGCCGTCGTCACGGTCGTGATGCTCGGGCACGAAGCGTCGGCCCCGGCCGCGCCGACGGGGTCGCTGACGCGCGTCGACGCGCGCACGAACCGGGTGCTCAAGCGCACCCCGGTGGGCGGACACCCCGGCAATCTCGCCGTCACGCCGGGTGGGATATGGATGACCGACTTCGCGGACGGCGTGCTCTGGCGCTACGAGGCCGCCGCCGGCCGGCTCGAGCGCATCACGTCCAACGGCGAGCCACGAGACTTGGCCGCGCTCGACGGCAAGGTGTACGTCGCCGCCGACGGGCGCTTCCTCTCGGGCGTGGTCTCCCGCTACGACGCGTCGAGCGGCGTGCGCGACGAAGGGATCGACCGGCTCGCGTGCGCCGTCGCTTCGGGCGAGGGCGTGCTCTGGGTTGCGGGCTGCCCGTTCGTGCAGCGGCTCAGCACTGGCGAAGGGAAGCTGCGCGAGCTGGTGAAGGTCTTCCTCCCATTCCGCTCGCCGGCGACGGTCGAGAACTCGCGCGCGCAGTTCCGCGAGCTCGCGATCGGTGCCGGCTCGCTGTGGGTGCTCGGCGACGCGCTGGATCGCCGGATGTGGCGGCTCGACGCGCACACAGGTCGGATCCGGGAGACGATCGAGCTCGGCTTCCCGCCCACTTCCGCGGCAGTGGCAGGCGGGACCGTCTGGATCACCGATGGGCTCAACGATCGCGTCGTCCCGGTGGACGTCGCGACGGAGCCGCGCACTTGCCGCGGTCCGCGTCGGCCGCGGCGCGAGCGCCATCGCCGCTGGTTCGGGCTCCGTCTGGGTCGCGAACACGCTCGACGGCACGGTGTCGCGCATAGATCCCGTGACCCGCCGGGTCGTCGCGACGATCAAGGTCGGCGGGCTGCCTCGCGGCCTGGCCGTCGGCAACGGGGCGGTGTGGGTAACCGGGTATGAGATCTGACCCGCGGGTGCTGGTCGGCGTTCTGCTTGTTCTCACCGTGATGATTGCGGGCTGCGGCGACGAGGCCGAACCGCTGCGGATCGGCGTGATAACCGACTGCACAGGGATCTACCGCTCACTCGAGGACGCCGAGCTCTCCGGCGCGTCGCTGCCGCTGATCCAACGTGGCGCCAAGCTGCACGCGCGTCGCTCATCCGACGGCATCGGCACGGCTGAGGTAGCGGGCAGGCCGGTCCAGCTCGTTCGCGGTTGCACCGAGTCGCTGGAGTTCTCGGTCCTGACCGGCGAGGTGCGCCGGCTCGCCGAGGATGAGCACGTCGACGTAATCGTCGCCGCGACGACTGGCCCCGACGAAGTCGTCCTGCGCGATGTGGCGAAGCGCTATCCCCGCGTGCTCTTCGTCCCGGTCGTCCATGGGCCGCGCGAGGTGATGCTGCACCGAGCGGCGCCCAACGTGTACCGCTTCGCCGCCGACGACGGCCAAGGCGTCGCGGGCCTCGCGGAGTACGCGTACCGGCGACTCGGCTGGCGCCGTGCCGCGATCATTACAGCCCCGTGGGACGGGGGATGGAGCGGGCGCGACGCGTTCACGGCCGAGTTCTGCGCGCTCGGGGGACGTGTGACCAGCCAGGTCTCGCCGGTCTTCCTGTTCGACGATAAGGGTGGCGAGGCGGCGCGCGTCCCGCGCGACGTCGACGGCGTCGCCGTGCTCGGCGCGTCGTCCTTCTTCCAGCCCAACGGGTTAATCCACCGACTGGCGCGGCGCGTCGGCGACCCGGCGCGGCACATCGTCGTCGGGCCCGACACCGTGGATGAGTTCGACACGCTCAGAGCGAACGCCGACGCGCTCCGGGGTGTCGTCGCCGGCTCATACCTCGACCCCGCGAGCCGGCAGGAGTACCTGCGCGCATTCGCTGAGGCGTTCCCGGGTGTGCCCGAGCCGGTCGCCGACGGCTCGCTGGTGCGCGGCTTCCGCGACGGCGTCGAGGTTGTGCTGCAGGGCTTCGAGCGGTCCGGCGGCGATATGCAGCAGCTCCCAGCCGCGCTCGCGCATCTGCACACCGACCTGCTCGGCGGCCCGGTCTGGCTCGACCGTACGCGGCAGGGAGTCGTCACGAGCCGAGTCGTGCGCATCAGCCAATCGGGCGAGCCGACGCTGACGGCGGTGCGCAGCATCCCCGACGTCGACCAGTCGATCGGGGGGCTGATCGCGCCCTCGGCCTCGCCGAGCGACCGCCCGGCGCCCTGCCGCCGTGGGCACGCCCCGCCGCCGTGGGCCTAATAGTTCGCGGCGCAGCGTTTCGTCGTGTAGCCACCAGTTCGTCCGGCATCACGAGCGCAGCGGCGAGCGCGGCGCCGGCATTCACGGGCTGGCGTCCCATGCTCCAGCACCGAGTGCCACCCACCCGTCACGCGGCGGACGTCGCGATCGTCCACGTGAAGCGCGTGTCACCGGCGCGCCCGGCCAGCCCGCCAGGGCGCAGACCGCGGTGCACGAGCAGCGTCGGGGCGGCGGCTTGCGTCGCGAGCGCCGTGCGCGCCCGCCCCAGCCCATCCTGTCGCCAGCGGTCGGTGAGCCCGACGGCGACGACGCCGGCGTCACGGGCCGCCGCGACGAGCGCGTCGGGCGCCGGATCGACGATCACCGGCTCGGCGCCCACGCCGAGAGCGCGCTGCAGCGCAAGCGAAGCGCTCGCCAGCAGGCGGCTCGCATCCCGACCCGACGCGCCCGTACTCGCGCCCGCGAGCCGCAGCGGCCGCTCCAGTGACCGGGCCAGCCAGGCGCCGAGCTCGACAGCCGCCCAGTCGTGCTCGGCGCCCGAGAACGGGACCAACACGGGTCCCCGGCCGGGCGGGCGAGCGCCGACGAGCACCGCTACGTCGCAGGGCGCCCGCTCCAGCAGCGCGATCAGACGCGCGTCCTCGAGCAGGCTGGCGGGCGCGTCGGCGAGCAGCAGATCCGCGTCCTGCTCGCCCGCCAGCCGCGCGAGGTCGTTGCCAGGCGTCGCCGAGGTGAACGCGGCGGTACGCGTGATCACGCCGCGCTGCGCGAACTCGGCGCCGAGATTGTTCAGCTCGGCGCTGACGACGGCGAGATCCTCGGCCGACGGCACCGTCGCGGCCAGCACGAGTTCGCCGCCACGGCTCCCGGCCAGCGGCGCCCCGAGAGCGGCGAGCGCAGGGAGCGATGTGGTACTAAGCGCCACCGCCAGGACCGTCGTCGCGCGCGACGGCGCCGGCACGCTGTCGCCGGGCACCAGGCTCGCGTCCTGCCGCAGGATCGCCCGCTGGAGCTCCTGCAGCTCGGTGCCGGGCTCAAGCCCGAGTTGATCGACCAGCGCCGCGCGCGCGGCGCGATATGCCGACAGAGCGTCAGCCTGGCGGCCGCAGCGATACAGCGCGCGCATCTGCAGCGCGCGCAGGCGCTCCCGCAGCGGATGCTCGGCGATCAGCTGATCGAGCTCCGCGGCCGCCTCGGCCGCGCTCCCGCACTCCAGGTCGGCGTCGATGCGGCGCTCGAGCGCGGCGAGCCGGAGCTCGTCGAGCCGCGCAGCGATCAGCCGCACGGCGGGCAGGTCGGCGACGTCCCCCAGCGCTGGCCCGCGCCAGAGAGCGAGCGCGGCGCGCAACTCCGCGGCCGCTCGCTCGGGGCGGCCGGCGGCATGCTCGGCCGCGCCGCCGGCCGCCCGCTGCTCGAACCGCTCGACGTCGAGCGCACCGTCGGCGGCGATCAGCGCGTAGCCGCGACCGCGTGTAACGATCGACTCCCGTCCGAGCAGCTTGCGTAGCTGCGACACGTAGCCCTGGACGACGTTCGCCGCCGTGTCCGGCGGCGCGTCGTCCCAGAGCCGGTCGATCAGCCGCTCGACCGGAACCACCTCGTTGGCCTGCGCGAGCAGCAGTGCGAGCAGCGCACGCTGGTGCTGGCCGCCGAGCGTGATCGGGCGCCCGTCCACCACCACGTCGAGCGGCCCCAGGATCCGATACTCGACCTGCACCCGCAAATTCTACAGGCGGTGGCGAGGCGCGCGCTCCAATCAGGCGATCGCGACGATCGCCTCGACCTCGACCGGCATCCCGCAATATCGGCCTTGACCGACCGAAGCCGCAGCGAAAGGATCCCTGCATCCCACGAGCAGGAGGAGATCGCATTGCCGAAGTATCTGTTCCGCGCGAGCTATACGGCCGACGGCGCGAAGGGTCTGATCTCCGAAGGCGGATCTGGCCGCGTGGAGGTAGCTGCGAAGCTCGCCGAGGGGCTTGGCGGAAGGCTCGAGTGCTACTACTTCTCGTTCGGAGAAGATGATGTTGTGGGCATCCTCGACCTCCCTGACAACGTCTCGATGGCGGCCGTGAACCTGACGATCGGCGCGACCGGGCTGGTCAATACCAAGACGACCGTGCTGCTCACGCCGGAGGAGGTTGACGAGGCCGCGCGCAAGTCGGTGTCGTACCGCGGCCCCGGAGGCTAGAAGGACTGCGACGGGCTGATGGTCTGTCTCGGCCGGCGCGGAAAGCCACTGTTACACGGAGCGCGTTTAGGGAGGGGTCGGTGGTCGCTGCGGTGTCGGCGGCCGCCGGTCGCAAAGGGTTGACTGCGAGCCGTCATCCGATGTATCCGATGCGGAACCCCAGCCACGGGTACGTTTGCGGAAAGGACGTGTGATCCTGAGGCTGCAGGCCGACGGCAGAGATCCACATCTGGTACGCGCTTGCGTTCGGCACTCCCCCGTGCAGGCGCCGCCACACGCGCCTGCCGGGGAGGCCGAACGGAGGGGCGGTGATCGTGTCCGTCCATTCGACCGCGTTCCCTCCCTGATCGAGCGTGCCCCACGGCGAGCGCGTGCGTGCTTGACCGACGGTGCTGAGGCTGCCTTGGTAGAGCGCCGCGTAAGTAGTGGGATCGAGGCCGAACGGATTCACGGTTTGGCAGTCTGTGGCCGACACCTGCGACGGACACCAGTATGGGACCGACCCGTTGGAAGGCTTGTAGTTGGCCAACGGCTGCGTCTCGGCGTTCGTTACGTCGCCCGTCTGCGGATTTAGTATCGCCGCGGTAGGCGCGTCGGCCATGCCCCCCTTGAAGAAGACGCCGGGATTAGTCGGGTACTTCCAGTATGACCAGGTCCCGCCGCCGAGCGGGTCGAAATAGGCGGCCTTGATCCACTCGTTCTGGCTCGGCACGACAAAGCCCCGCTTGCGGTCCCGCGTCGCGTTGGGCCGAGCCAAGTCATACATGCCGCGCTCAGTCTGCCTAGAGAGACGAACCGTAAAGGTCACAAACGAGAAACCACCAGAGCGACGAACTCGCCGGGAGAGCACCTTCCCATTGGTCAGCGAGTTGACGAACCGCGCGGCGCGCACAAAGCTCGTGGCAAAGCCGTATGGCTTGTCGGCCCATTCCGGGTAGGCGACACGATAGTGAAAGCCTGGGCGTGCCCGGGTGACGAAGTTGATCTCGCCGAACCGCGGCCAGGATGATGAGCTCTCTAGGGAGTCGTAGAGATGATGCCGCCCGGTCCCTCGGGGATCGACCGTGTTCAGGAAGCCGACCCACTGGGCCACGGTTACCTCAAGCTCGCCGATCTGATAGCGATAGCCAACCGAGCCGACGGTGAGGCAACCGGCTGGTGTCTTGGGAGCGACCGAGCACGACGCGAAGATCGCATCCTTGAACGGGATGATCCCAACCGCCCGATTCCCCGGCGAGCCGACCCGAACCATCCGGAGTGTGAGCTTCGCGGGGGCGGCTGCTACTCCAGCGGGCGCCAGCGCCAAGCCCCCCAGTAGGAATACAGCTACGAAGGCGAGGACGTTGCCGCGGCGGCGGAAGCTCGAACAGCGTGGCCGTTCGCGACCGTGGATCGCCTCAGGCACGCGACTCCTCCGGCAAGTCACCCGAATTCACGCAAGCGAGAATCTCACGCCAGACGACCGTCGACAATGGGGGTATCCCTACACAATTCCCTAGGTTTTCGCCCGAGACCCGGGTGCCGCCCTCGTCGCTGATCGAGGGACGCTGATCCGCGCATGAGCGCCGCGACCTCCCGGCTCAACGGCCGGCCGGCTGAGTCCTGAGCTCTCGCGGTGTAGAGTCATGCCGATCTAACCGGGGGCCCGGAAGGCGGAGCCTTTGGGGGCACGCGAGCATGGCCTGTCGATCGATTTGACGGAGCGGTGCTTATGGAAGCGCCGTGAAGGTTGTGAATGGATTCATCGTCGCTGGTAAATGGTGGTCTCAGGGCTCGCTTTAGCGGCCTGGATGACCGAGTTCGCTACGTCCTTGCGCTCATCGCGGTGGCAGCGGCCTATACCGCGTCGGGCAAGCTGGGGTTGAATCTTGCGTTCGCCACGCGCAGCGTCACCGCGATCTGGCCGCCGACGGGAATCGCGCTTGCAGCCCTGGTCCTCGGCGGGTATCGACTATGGCCGGCGATAGTGCTCGGCGCGCTGCTCGCGAACCTCGACACGGGTGTACCACCGGTGACGGTCTTGGGGATCGTGTGCGGCAATACGCTTGAGGCGCTGCTGGGAGCGTTCTTGCTGCGGCGCGTTGCGGGCTTCCGGCCAGGCTTGACGCGACTGAGGGACGTGCTGTCGCTTGTGGTGTTCGGGGCCGTCATCAGCACCATCGTGAGCGCAAGTATCGGCGTCACGAGCCTGCTGATCGGCGGCGTCGCTTCTTGGCCGGAGGCTCCGTCGCTGTGGCGAACGTGGTGGCTCGGTGACATGGGTGGTGATCTGATCATCGCACCGGCTCTGCTGATTGCGGCCACTCAACGTCGTTGGGGATGGCTGCCGGGGAGGGCGATCGAAGCTGGCGTGCTCGCGCTCCTCGTCGCTGGCGCCACCGTGTTGGTCTTCTCGCAGTCGACGGACATCGTGTATGCGCTGTTTCCCCTGTTGATCTGGGCCGCGCTCCGCTTCTGGCAGGCGGGCGCGGCCGCGGCGAGCCTTGTGATCGGCGCGGTGGCGGTGACGTTCACGGCCAACGGGAAGGGACCGTTCGCGATGAGCGGACCGGACGAGCGCCTCGTGTTGGCACAGACGTTCGTGGCCGTTGCCAGCGTGACGGGCCTCGTGCTGGCGGCGGTGACGAGCGAGCGCCGACGAGCCGAGGAGGCGGAGCGCGAGATCGCGGAGACGCTTCAGCGCAGTCTGCTGCCGGACGCCGCACCGCAGATCGCGGGCTGGGAGGTTGCAACGCTGTACCGCCCCGCGGGCGCCGCCGAGGTAGAGGTCGGCGGCGATTTCTACGACTTCTTCGCGACTCCCGATGGGTGGATCGTGATCATCGGAGATGTCGTCGGCAAGGGTGTGCAGGCGGCTGCGATGGCCGGACTCGTACGACACGGGGCTCGATTTGTCAGCCAGGCGGAGAATCGGCCGGGCGCGATTCTCGCCCGGCTCGACGACGCGCTGCGCGAGCAGCCAACCTTGTCGCTGTGCACTGCGCTGTGTGTGGGTATTCACACCGACCACGTGTTGGTGAGCTCTGCGGGGCACCCTGCACCGATCGTTGTCCGCCTTGATGGGCGCATCCGCGAGATCGGCGGCGGCGGCCCCATTTTGGGCCTGTCTGCCGGCGCCAACTGGCCCGAGCGAACGGTGATGGTAAGCCCCGACGAGACCGTCCTGCTGTATACGGACGGTGTCACAGACACCCACGGTGAGACGGAGAGGTTCGGACAGCAGCGGCTCGCCGAGCTCTTGATCGAGCATTCGCACCTATCGCCACCGGAGTTGCTCGCCGAACTCGAGACCGCGCTTGATCGATTCCAGCTCGGCCGCCAGAGCGACGACACCGCGGCCCTCGCGCTCCGGGTGGAGCGCTCGCCGGTCACAAACGGCACGCGCTCGCCCACCGCCGCACGGCGAGTCAACCACGGGATCGGGATAGGGACGCCGACCTTCGACCTCGAAACGGTCCCGAACGGAAACTCCGTGGTCATCACGGTGTCCGGAGAGATGGATCACACGACAGCCGACCGTGTGGCCGAGGCGTTCGAAGGAGCGAGCCAGGACGCCTTAGCGCAGGTAGTGCTCGACTTGGCGAATGTCACATTTGTCGATTCGGCCGGCCTCCGCGTGCTCGTCGGGATTGAACGACGCGCGCGCGACCGAGCCGAGACGATCCGGATCGCTTCACCGCCCGACCACGTACGTGCGGTCTTTCGGTTGTCGGGTCTCGAGCGCCTGCTGGATCGCTCGGCACATCGCGGTGGGGAATGGCAGGACTTTGAGGCCTCCGAGCGAGTGGTGCTCGAGCTTCCGATCAGTGACACAGCTCCCCGCCAAGCACGTGCAGAGGTGCGCGAAGCGATCGCCGGACAACTCTCCCAGGCTGAGTCGGAGGTCGCAGTGCTGATCACTTCCGAGCTTGTGACCAATGCTGTCGTACACGCGCCGCACCAAGCGGGCGACTCGATCGGGCTGCGGATCGCCACCGATCCGGGGCGCGTTCGAGTCGAGGTGGCCGACTCGGGTCGCGGTTTCGAACCGGCTGAGCTGACACCGGATGACGACGCCCCGGGCGGACGGGGACTGGTGATCGTCGATCGCGGCGCAACCCGCTGGGGCACCGGCAGGAACGACCGTTTCTCGGTCTGGTTCGAACTGACTCAGGACCGCGCGCCTTGACGCCTTCGACGATAGACCCGCGCCGCGCAGCCGGTCGTGCTGCTCGGCCGGCGCTAGCACGCAACCGGTCGGGCGGGCGGCCGGTCAGCTCGCGGGCGCCCGGGACCACCTCGCGTCCTCGAGCGCGTACGCCGCGTCGACCCGGTGGATCTTGGCTTCCGGGGGGCGCTCGCGGAACACGAGCGTCCCGCTGACCTCGACCTTGTGGGCGAACAGCTCGCTCGGCCAGCGCCGCAGCCCGGCGACGTAGACCGGGCGGTCGTCCAGGCTCACGATGGCGCCGACCGCGGCATCGAGCGCTGTTCCGGTGAGCGTCACCGCTTGGCCGACGTGCGCCTCCAGCTCGTCCCACCTCATCGTGTGGCCGCCCCGTCGATCGCCAGGATCGCGTCGGTCACCCGCGCCGAGAAGCCCGGCATCGCGGTCGGCGCGGCGGCGGCGACCTCGCCCCGCTGCCGCGTGGTCAGGCGCTTCAGCCGGCGCTTTAGGTCGCCGTCGCTGAGGCCGTTCAGGCGCAGCGCGACGTCGCCCCAGTCGCCCTTGGCGATCGCCGCGTCGAGTGCGCTCAGGACCGCGCTGCGCGGCGGCGGCTCCTTGTCCACGAGCGTGAGCGCGTCGACCACCCGGTCCGAGAAGCCCGGCATCGCGCCTGGAGCCGCGGCGATGATCGCGCTGCGCTGGTCGTGCGTCATCGAGCGCGCAAGTCTGGAGATGTCCTTATCGTCAAACCCGTTCAGCCGCAGGGCGCAGTCGGCGTACTCGCGGCGAGCGAGTTGGGCCTTGAAGGCGGCGAGCATGTCGCCGCGGCTATACACGACGGGCGGCGCATCGGTGATCACCTTCTCCGGCATCACCGTCGTCTGGGCAACGCCGTAGACGACCCGGTCGAAGTCGTCGTAGGTAACACGTTCTTGGCCGTTGAACGTGAACTTCCTGGCGAAGCGCATGCGCGTGCTCTGGTAGAGCTCCTCGGGCGTCTCCATGCCCGAGTACGTGCCGTGGTTGGCGTGCCAGAAGGTCTGGGTCGTCTCGTCCCAGAAGCCGAAGTCGAAGTTCACGAATCCGGGCCTCCCGTCGTCGTAGATGTTGCCGATCCCACTCATGTCCACGCGGCCGGTGACGGGATCGGGCCGGAACGCCTTCGGGTCCGGCGTGTTCCGGCCGCGGCCCGACCAGAACAGCATGGCGAACAGCACCCACACGCTGATGGGCATGGTCGGGTCGATCGGCCCCGCCAGCTTGTTGCGCTGGGCGACCACCTGGCGCGCCTGGTCGAAGCGTCCGTAGACCTCTGTGAGCGGCGGCGCGCTGAGCGAGCCGATGCCGAGGTTCGTCGCGGTGATGCCGATGCAGCCGCGCAAGACGTTGGCGTGCTCGTCGTTCGACAGCGTGTGGAACTGCGCCGCCCACATGCGCTCGAACTGGGCGATGGAGTAGCGGCGCTGGTCGGTGTCCTCGCCGTACTTCGGCTTGTCGGCGCCCCTGGGCAGCGGCTTGCCGAGCGCGAACCCGAGCCGCGCAACCATCCGCCTCGGCGTTCGCGCGCGGTGGATCGCGTCCGTCGCGGCTCGGTTCCCCGCCGTCCTCTGCAGCGCGAGCACGCCGGCCGGCGAGGCGGCCCAGCCGCTGTGGAGCGGCAGCGGCGCCCGAGCTGGGCCCGGCAACGCCTCCTTCGGCGCCTCGGTCGGCTCCGCCTGGGATGCATGGTGATCCGCCACGCGTACCGGCCAAGCCTACTTCGTTCTCATCGCCGTTCGGCGTCGTCGGCCGCTTCGAACGACCCGCCACCGTCGAGTACGTCGAGTACGTCGTCAACCATCGGCAGACCGACTCAAATGCCACCACGCGCCCGACCGATCGGGAGCACGAGTCCAACGGGTCACAGGACGCCGACCCAGCCATTGCGAAAGTAACGCCTGGAGACCAAGAAGTCTCCAGAGGGCAGCCGTGGGAGGGTAGGGTTGCGGCAGCTACCAACACGCGAGCGGGGCGTGCTTGACCGGCCGGGGTGCCGGGGACCGGAAAGGAAGTGAGATGCAAGCTAGGGAATCGATCGTCGTCGGGACAGACGGCACCGAGACGGCCGAGCGCGCGGTGGACCGAGCTGGTGCGATCGCACGCGCCTTCGGCGCAACCGTCCACGTGGTCAGCGCCTACAGCGACGACGGGACTCCGCTCGCGGGAGCCGGCAGACAGGGTGACCGAGCCCACGCACAGCAGCACGTAGACCGAGCGCAAGAGCGACTGGCGAAGCAAGGTGTCGAGAGCGAGGCACACCTGTCCAACCGAGAGGCTGGGCGAGCGCTAGTGGCGCTTGCGGACGAGCAACGCGCCCAAATGATCGTCGTGGGCAACCGAGGCATGAGTGGCCCCAAGCGCGTACTTGGCTCGGTGCCAAATTATGTTTCACATCATGCAGATTGCGACGTGGTGATCGTCCGCACGACGTAGGCCCCCAGCGAGGAGCTTCCGCCGGGATGATGCGGACCGCGAGCGCTGTTTAGTGGATCTTGACCAGTGTGCGGGGCTCGGCGTGCACCAAGGCGCGGTGATTTCGACGGTTCTCAGACGCCGGGCACCGTCACCGGAATGACGGTCTGCCCCCGATCGTTGCCGTCCTCGACGGTCAGCACGTACAGGTAGGTCCCACGCGCCCATTGCCGGCGAGGGATCGCGTTGAGTACGTAGACACCTGGAGAGACCTCGGCGGCGACCCCGAGATCGGCCGGCGGGCCGCCCGGGCCGACAATCGGCGACGCAAGGTCGAACGCTTTCGTCTCCAGGTTCTTCACGGGGTCGCCGTCGTGATCGATGACCGACGCCGTGAAGTTGACTTGCTCTTTGTTTGCCTCCTCCGCCGCACCCGGGCTGGCCGCGGCGGCGATGTGAAAGCGTCCCATGTAACGATTCTCACGCAGACGGCGCACGGTTGCAAGGCGCGCGTCACAGACTTGTCGGACTTCGGGTGGTGGCGACGCACGTGTGTCCAGCTCAACGTCGACAGCTCAGAGCCTGACGGCGTCCTGTGCGAACAGGGATCGCGCTTCGGCGGTCACGCGCTCTACATCAAGGACGGCAAGTTGCAGTACGTCTACAACGCACCCTTCAGGCGGGCTGCCACAGCTCGACCCGATTGTTCTCGGGATCGGTGACCCAGCCGAATCGGCCGACACCCTCCATGTCCTGCGTCTCCTCAGCCACGTTCGCTCCCTTGGCGCGCAATTGCGCCAGCATCGCATCGAGGTTGCCCACCCGGAAGTTGAGCATGGTGTGCTGGGCGCGGGACCCGAAGTAGTCGGTCTCGGACTCGAACGTCGCGAACACCGTCAGCCCGGCGCCCTGACGCCAGAGGCCGTTCTCATCGATGTCCAGGCCCAAGCAATCGCGATACCACGCACTCAGGGCCGCCGGGTCGGCAGCCCGCATGAAGTACCCCCCGATTCCAAGGACCCGTTCCATGCCGTCATCTTGTCAGGACGAGGATCGGGCGGCCGGCAGACGCGCCGCGTGTCGCTGACCCGGGCGGTCCGCTTGGCGGCCCAGATGGGCGCTCTACGCGACTAGCCGCACACCGGCCCACCGAGGACCTAGGGAAGGTCAGACTTGATCCGCAAGCGACCGCAACTGCAGAGCCATGTGTAGCTCGAGCGCTCGGTCGGGCGACTGCCAATCGTCGCCGAGGAGAGCAGCGACGCGGGCGAGGCGCTTGACCACGGTGTTCGGGTGAACGTAGAGCGCGCGGGCGGTGCGGGCGAGATTGGTGCCCTCGCGAAAGTAAGCGTGCACCGTGTCCAGGAGTGCTGTCCCTTGGGCAGCGTCGTGCTCGCTCAGCGGCCCGATGGTGGCGTGCAGGAAAGTCGCTAGGTCGTCGCTCCGCTCGGGGTTGACGAGGATGCCGTAGATGCCAAGCTCGTGGGCGCTGACCGCAGCGTCGGCGCGCCCGAGCGACTGCAACAACGCTGCGGAGCGCTCTGCTAGGCGCATCTGGCCACCCAGCGCGACTGGCTGTTGCGGCTCGGCCGCGCAGACGATCAGGCTGCCGCCGAGTTCGCGCTTTAGGCGCTGATGCACGAATCGGGCGAGTTCTTCAGCGTCGCTTCCCGGTAGGAAGGCTCCGGCACCCGACCCGTGCTCGCCACCGAGGCCGGCACGTGAGCGTGCCAGTGACGACATCGCCCATGCAAGGTCGAGCGGACGTCCCGACTCGCGGCGTGCGAACACCGCGACGAATGAACCGCTGAGGTCAATCCCGCGCGCCCGCGCGAGTAGGCGCTGATGGTCACGGAGCGTCCCGCCGCTAGCAAGC
Source organism: uncultured Solirubrobacterales bacterium (assembly GCA_963831845.1). GTDB lineage: Bacteria > Actinomycetota > Thermoleophilia > Solirubrobacterales > Solirubrobacteraceae > Palsa-465. The sequence continues at coordinate 46,721 of CAWHRT010000025.1, forward strand.
TCCCTAAAGAGCTGGCCGTGCACTCGTTCTTCGGCTTCGACGATCGCCTGTTGTCGGAAAACGAGCAGGCTGACGATGTGGGCCGCACGTTCCAGATCGCGCAGCTCTGCTTGGTCGAGCCGCGTCTCGATCTCCATAACCAGCGCTCCCTGGCGCGCATGCCCCACTCCAAGAGCTGTGACGTACCCGCCGTCCATTGGGACCGCGTGACCGCTGCGCCGGCTCTCGGCGATCGCCTGCTCGAGCTCCTGCGCCTCGGGTTGGAGGACGCGCACATTGGCGTTGAATGCCGCCGAGAGCTCTTGCGTAACGTCGTCAACGTCGGCGCCTTCGAGCACGAGGCGCGTCAGTCGGTCGTGAAATTCGGCGGCGCGCCGGATGCTCACTGCGTCCTCCTCCGCTGCGCGCCGGGCGGCGTCGAGCTGGTCGAAGAGGCGCGCGTTGTCGAGCGCGATCGCCGCGTGGTCGGCGAAAGCTTCGAGCAGCACGCTCTCTTCGGTGCTCGGCGGGCGTTCGAACCTGTTCGCGGCGTAGAGGATCCCGACGACCTCGCCGCGGATCTTCAATGGCACGCCGAGCACGGACACGAGCTCGTCTTCGGCCAGCGCGGCGTCGAGCGCCGGATCGTGGACGATCGTGTCGCTCTGGGCGTACCGGCGCGTCCATAGCGGGCTGCCGGTCTTCGCGATCTGCGCCGCCATGCCGGTGCCAGGCCGCGTGTGAATGTGCTTGAAGGCGGGTGAGGTCAGCCCGACGCTCGCGCGTACGGTGACCCCGCCGTCCTCCTCCCGGACGGCGATGTAGCTGGCATCCGCACTCGGCACGAGGTCTTGCGCCCGCTCGGCGATCGATTGGAGTACCTCGTCGATCGTCCGTACGGTCGTCAGGTCGCGGGCCGTTGCGTAGAGGCCGCTCAGTTCGCGCTCGCGCCGGCGGAGGTGGGCCAGGACGTTGAACACGTCCATCGCCGCGTCGAGCGCGTCCTCGAGCCCCGCCGCCGCGACGACGCGCTCCACCTCCCGGGCATCTATCGACGTGGCCAGGGCGCGCAGCACCTCAGCCGGGGTGGTGGTTTCCGACACCCGGTCCATCTAGCGGTGGGTATATCGCACGTATCGCCTCGGGTCAACGACCCTTACCTTCACACGCAGTCGAAGAGAGGAACGAAGCCGTGGCGATCATGGTCGGAGTACACGTCAGCGGCACACGTTCACGAACCGCGTGGTCGGCACTGCTACGCGGAGGTGACCGGTGACCGCGACCGACATCGGACGTGAGCCCCCAGCGGTGACTCCCCCCGTCGGGGCAGTGGATATGGGCCCCAAGGCGAACGGTGCCAACGCACGGCCGGTTGATGGCGCGTCGGCACGCGCGGGCGGCCCGACGCTGGCTTCGACTTGGATCGCGGTCAGCGGAGAGCCACTCACCGACCGGCTTCTCGAGTGGCCCCCGGATGTGTTTGCACTCACGAACGAGATCCTGAGGCGGGCGGACGCGTTTCGCTACGCCCTCTCCGGCAAGGACTGGCCGCCCACCCGGTTTCCGGACTGGGGTCGCGCGGTCGAGGAGGCGGGTCGCCACTGGAGTGCGCGGGCCGAGGATGCAGGCGGCGCGATGCCCGACCTGGTGGCCGCGGAGTGGAGCATCGTTCGCGAGCGCGGCGACGTGCCGCTCGAGCAACTGGCACACGGGCAAGAGCATCGAGTCTGTGAGGCGCTGCTCACGCTTCACGCGATCGCCGACGAGGCCTGCGCGGGGCTCGGCGTCGCCCTGGACCACTCGGGCGTCGAGGGGTGCGTGTATCGCGCCCGCGGCCGGGAGCTGCTAGGCAGGACCGGGTCATTGGCCCGCATCGACACTCGCTTTCTGCGAGTGCTGCCCAAGGTTCGTACCCCCCCAACGGGACGACCGGCGTTCTCACGCTACGCGTGCGTGCAAGGTCCGGGCGTCAACGCGCGGTGGCACAAGTTCCCGGCTCGGCACCGCGGCAGAGACCTTCGCTCCGAATACGCCACGATGCTCCTGCTGCCGTGGCCGCTGCATGTGCGAGCGTCGGACTTTCAACCGGTCGAGGGATCGGTGCAGAGGCTTACCAAGGACCCCTACGGGTTCTTCGCGTTCGCGCCGGCAGAAGGGCTTGACCTTGACCTTCTGGATCGCGTGCTCGTCGCCGCACGGCAAGAGGCGGGCAGCGTCGATGTCGTGGTGTTGCCCGAGAGCGCCGTCGAGGAGCGCGACCTCCATGGCCTCGAAGCGGTCCTGGACGCCCATGGAGTGGTCATGCTCCAGACGGGGGTCCGTGAGCCGATCGGAGAGTCGGGCGAGTTCCCGAGCAACTGGCTGCATATCGGGGTTAACCCAGGCCTCGAGAAAGGCGGGCCGCTGCCCGGCGAGGGGCGCCAGCCGTGGTTCCACCTTCGCCAGAACAAGCACCACCGCTGGTCGCTGGATGAAGCCCAGGTTGAGCAGTACCACTTAGGGAGCGCTCTTCACCCGCACATTCGCTGGTGGGAGGCGATGGACGCACCCCGCAAGGCGGTCGAGTTCGTCGAGGTCGCCGAACTCGTGCTGGTCTCGCTGGTGTGTGAGGACCTGGCGCAGAATGACGATGTCGCAGAGCTCATCCGGTCGGTCGGGCCAACGGGCACTTTGGTCGGGCTGCTCGACGGGCCCCAACTCGCCTCCCGCTGGGCGGCCCGGTACGCGAGTGTCCTGGCCGATGATCCCGGCTCCGCAGTGTTGACGCTGACCTCGTTCGGGATGGTCGAGCGATCCCGACCCGAAGGACGGGAGCCGTCGCGGGTGATCGCGCTGTGGAAAGACCCGACACGGGGAGTTCGCGAGATTCCGCTCGACCCCGGCGCGCAGGCGGTCCTTTTGACCGTCTGCATGGACCGCGCCCCAAGGTACAGCGCCGACCGTCGCTGGCCCGTTGACAACAGCACCTCCTGCTACAACGTGGCCGTCCAGCAAGTCCGGGCGGTGACCGCCGGCTCGGGACCGACACCGTCGCCGTTCACCGCCCCGGCCAAGCCCGCGCTGGAGAGCGAAGAGCTCACGATTCTCACAGCCTGGGCCGAGGGGGTGTCAGAGGCCGCTGCCTACGCACCCCAGCGCATCGACGCGCTACTCGCCGAGGCTCGTGCGGGCGCGGCTTGGCGCGCCGAACTGGGGCTTCCGGAGCCGTCCCCACGACTGAGTGAAGCCCTGGACTCGCTCGCAGGACTCGTTGGCGCCGCCGTCGCACCAGCCGGCGCGCCGCCGTTCGATGCGCTGCTAACACAAGCAGGTGAGGATCGCCCCGGCGAGGGACCTCGAGCGATTGGCCCGGCGGGTGTTGCTGTCGATGCTCGAAGACGAGCGACCGGCGAGCGATGGCGCGAGGCGTCGATGCGAAGCCGGTGGCGCTGCGTAGTGCGGCCGGTGTGGCTCTGATCGCTACCACGAGGTGCCGTGTTCGAGCTCGAGCCGGGACTGCGGCCGGCGCCGCACGAGGCCAAGCCCAGCCCTCAGGGTGTATGGTCGATTGAAGCCTCGCCCGAACGGTGGCGGGGTAGCCCTTGCGGCTTCCACTCCTGGCCGGCCTTTGGCACGTCGACCCTCAGCGGTCCGCGCATGTCACACAAAGGAGCCGGCAATGACGCTTTCCCCACCGCCGGAGCAGCCGGTCCGCGCACTATTTGATCGACCCGGGGACCCGCGGTCGAGGAGGGTCGCGCGGATCGCGGGCATCTTTATGGTCATCACGTTCATCTCTATCCCGGCGTTGCCGCTGTATGACCAGGTGCTCCACAACACGAACTTCGTCGTCGGCGCCGGCGGCGACGCGCGCGTGTACGTGGGGGCGTTGTTCGAGATCCTCACTCTCATTGCTGGCATCGGTATGGCCGTGACCCTGTACCCCGTCCTCAGGCGCCAGAGCGAAAGCCTCGCGCTGGGTTATGTGACCGTGCGTGTCGTCGAGTCCTGCCTCATCGCGGTGGGCATCGTCAGCCTGCTCGCGGTGGTGACCCTGCGCCAGGACCTCGCCGGCGCCACCGGGACCGACAACGCGTCGCTCATCCTCAGCGGCCGGTCGCTGGTCGCCGTCCATGACGCGACGTTCTTGCTTGGCCCGGCGTTCTGCGCGGCCATCGGCAACGGGCTCATCCTCGGCTACCTGATGTTGCGGTCGGGGCTTGTGCCGCGGCGCTTCGCCCAGTTCGGCGTCGCCGGCGGTTCGCTCGCCCTGCTCACGGCGCTTCTCGTGTTGTTCGGCGCCTACGACCAGAGTTCCGGGGCATCGTTCATCCTGACGCTGCCGGAGGCGGCCTGGGAGCTGTCGCTGGGCATCTACCTCATCGTCAAGGGCTTCAAGCCGTCGCCCATCCTCTACGACGACGGGCGCCACGCTGGCGTGGACGGCCCGCTGATTCCGGTGCTCGCGGCACCGGAGCCAGTCGCCGCACCGTGACGTCCCCATCGTCGGCGCGTCCGGGAGGTGAGCAAGTGCGCGCGGGAGATGGGGCGGTACTGGTCCAGGCGCCTTCACCAACAGTCAACTGACCCGACCCAGCTATCAGGTCGCCGCTCCATCTGGCTTGCCCGGCGGCGACGGCTCGTGTACGCTCGCCGCGGCGTTTCTCATCGGGGCATCGGAGGGAGTGGGCCGTGAACGTGATGTTGCGGAGCGCGGGTCGACCGCTGCCGCGCGGCGGGATCAATTCAGGGTCGGCGTGCGCGTCGTGCGCTCGGCGTACTCGGCCCGTTGGTGGCGGTCGGACTGGCAGTGTTCTTGGCAGTGAGCTCGACCGCTCAGGCGGCGCCGCCGGTCACGATCACCTACACCTCGACTTCCGGGCAGTTCGCGGTGCCCGCCGGAGTTACGAGCCTGCAGATCGCCGCGCGCGGCGCGAGCGGCGGATCGGGTGGCCCAGGCGGCGCGTCTGGTGGTGGCGGGAGCCCTGGGTCGCAGGTCACGGGCACTTTTCCGGTGACGCCTGGGCAGGTACTGGGCGTTCAGGCGGGCGAGGGCGGCGGTGACGGGTCGCCGTCGGACAGCAACTGTAACTCGGCGTCGGGCGGTCAGCCCGGCATCTTCAGTCAACTATCCGGGGGCGATGGCGGGCAAGGCACAGGGTGCGATGGCAGCGGGGGCGGCGCGGGCGGGGCTGCCTCGTTCGTCTCCCTCCCTGGCGGCACGGCGGTGGTCATCGCCGCTGGCGGCGGCGGCGGCGGCGGTAGCGGCGTCGTCAGCGGTGGAGCGGGCGGCCCTGGTGGCAGTGGTAGCAACGGCGGTGGCGACGGAACCGGCAACCCGGGCTCCGGGGGCGCTCGTGGTGGCCAGCCTGTCAACCCTGGTGGTCGTGGCGCCGACGCCTGTCCGGGCTGCGACTCGGGTGGCGGCGGTGGCGGCGGGGGAGGCCTGAATGGCGGAAACGGTGGTGGTGCTGCGGCCGGCGGCAGTGGTGGCGGTGGTGGCGGCGCCGGGACAGACTTCGTGTCTTCCTCGATCAGCAATCCGGTGATCTCCGTATCGTCGGCGGGGCCTGGCGCCGACGGGCTGGTCACGATCACGTACACGCCGCCGGACACGACCACGACCGAGGTGAGTTGTTCGCCGGGTAGCGTGGTGGTGAATCGGTCGACGACATGTACGGCGACGGTCACCGACACCGAGACCACCGATCCGAGCACGCCGACGGGGACGGTGAGCTTCACGTCGAGCGGCGCGGGCACCTTCGGCGGGAATCCGTGCACGCTTCAGGGATCCGGCATGAGCGCTCGCTGTTCGGTGAGCTACACGCCCACGGGCGTCGGGACGGCGTTACATACGATCACCGCGGATTACGGTGGCGACCTAGCGGGCCAGGGGCACGGGGCGCACCTGCTCTCAGTCGGCAGCAGCGAGCCTGTGCGGATCGGCTTGCGCTCGGCGGTCATCGTCGCCAAGTGCTTGCCGGTTTACGTGCCGTTGGGGAAGCCGGCGACGTGCAAGGCGACGGTCACAGACAGCAGCGGTTCAGGTAGCGCGATCACGCCGAGCGGAACCGTCTCCTTCGCCCTGGAACCATTGTGGAGCGGGCAGAAGGTGAAGGGCACGTTCTCAGGCGGCGGGCAGTGCACGCTTCAGGGGTCGGGAGCGTCGGCAGCGTGCTCTGTGAGCTACACGCCGACCGCCGTTGGCGGGCTGCACATGATCGTCGTCGTCTATAACGGCGATCAGGCGCACTCGAGCGGCCCGCGGAATGTCTCGTTCGTGATCGCCACCGCCGCGGTCGGAGCGCCTGCGGGTCGTTGCGGCGGTGTGGCGGTGACGGTTCGCGGCAGTGCCCGCGCGGACCGGCTGGCCGGCACGCGGAGCGGCGACGTGATCGCTACTGGTTCGGGCGTCGACCGCATCGGCGCCGGCGGCGGCAGCGACCTGGTCTGCGCCGGCGCCGGCAACGACCGCATCTTCGGAGGCCAGGGCAACGACCGCATCTTCGGCGGCCCGGGCAACGACCGCATCACCCCCGGTCCGGGCCGCGATCACGTCGACGCCGGCGCCGGCAACGACCGGGTGTTCGCCCGCGATGGCCGGCGCGACGTGATCGACTGCGGCCCCGGCCACGACGTAGCCATCGTCGACGCCGTCGACCGCACTCGCCGCTGCGAGATCGTCATCCGGCCGCGGCGCCGACGCTAGCCGAGCAGCTGGACGCTAGTGCTCACGGCCACGACGGTGGGTGGGACAAGACGTCTGCGTTTCGGTGTGATGACGAGGCGTAAGTCGAGATCGTGTACGTTGCGGATCTTCGGGACTGGCTTGCCGTTTACGTCGTAGTAAGGCTGAGGGTGCCGAGGCAAAAGCCAGCGGCTCGATTCAGGTGGTGCCGATTCGCGTTTCGCGTTCGCCCCATTCGCGCTCGCGAAGGGCGAATTTCTGGACCTTGCCGGTCGAGTTCTTCGGTAGGGATCCGAACTCGACCGCGTCGGGACATTTGTAGTGGGCGATCCGGCGCCGGCAGAAGGCGATGATCTCCTCGCCGCTCGCGCTGGCTCCGCTGTTAAGCGTGACGAAAGCCTTTGGTCGTTCGCCCCAGCGCTCGTTCGGAATGCCGATCACCGCGCACTCGAGAACCGCCGGATGTGCACAGATTGTCTGCTCGACCTCGATGCTCGAGATGTTCTCGCCGCCGGAGATGATGATGTCCTTGCTTCGGTCGCGCAGCTCGATGTTGCCGTCCGGGTGCCAGGCCGCGAGGTCACCGGAATGGAACCACCCGCCGCGAAACGCTTTCTCGGTGGCGGATTCGTCTGCGTAGTAGCCGCTCATCACGTTGTTACCGCGCATAACCACCTCGCCCATCGTCTCGGCGTCCTGCGGGATATCGTGCATCTGCTTGTCGACGACTCGGACGAGGTCGGCCGTGGGGTAGGCCTGGCCCTGACGCGCGAGCAGCTTCGCTCGCTGTTCGAGCGGCAGTTCCTGCGAGTCCTCCTGGACCGGACACACCGTGATCGGGCCGTAGGTTTCGGTGAGACCGTAAACGTGGACGGTGAGAAAGTTGAGCTCGGCCATGCGAGCCAGCAGGGTCGGCGAGGGTGGCGACGCGGCGACCATCACCGTCACTGGCGGCTCCAAGCGATGGGCACTGGGATGGTTGATGATCATCTGGTGCACGGTGGGCGCGCCGTTGTAGTGCGTCACTCCCTCCTGGTCGATGAGCTGCCAAACCACGGCGGGGTCCACCGCGCGCATCGTCACATGTCGAGCACCGACCGCAGTTACCGCCCACGGGAAGCACCAGCCGTTGCAGTGGAACATCGGCAGGGTCCACAGGTACACCGACTCGGGCGCCATCCGAGCGGTGATCACTTCGCTGAGCGCGTTCAGATACGCGCCGCGGTATGTGTATTGGACACCCTTCGGCTGCCCCGTTGTACCGGAGGTGTAGTTGATCGAGATCGTCTCCTCTTCGTCCTCGAGCCAGCTCTCCGGCGCCGCGGAGGACGCGGAATCCAGGAACGGCTCATACGCATCTCGCGCAGCGTCGGCGTTGCCACACCGGATCACCGTCACGCCGGAGAGCTCCAGCGTGGCGACGAGCGACTCGAGCTCGGCGTCGAGCAGCAGAAAACGCGCACCGCTGTGTCCAAGGATGTATCCCACCTCGGCACTCGCAAGCCGGTGGTTGATCGCGACGAGGACGCCGCCCGCCGCCGGAACACCGAAATGTGCCTCGAGCATCGGCGCCGAATTCAACAGCAGCGTCGCCACACGATCTCCCTTGCTCAGCCCCGCCGACCTGAGCGCATTGGCGAGTCGCCACGAGCGCTCCGCGAGTTGGCGGTAGGAGTACCTGCGATCGCCATCCACCACCGCGATCTTCCCGGGATACACGTAGGCGGCCCTCCGAAGGAAATCGACCGGATTCAACTCCGAGCGAAACACCCTGCCAGCGACGCGATCTCCGGCGGTGAGGGTTCCGGTTCCAATCGGCGTGTCGGTCATGACGCTCCTTCTCGATATCTCGATGTCGTCCACCATCGGCGGCATCAGTGCCCCTCAATCCCATTGTCTCAGCAGAATCAAACGGGAGCCAAGCGCGCTCGGTCAGCGGCTCGCCCTCCTACTTGTCAGTGAGGCTGACAACCTGATACCGTCTCAGGAGATGTCAGACCCACTGACAACTGATCCCGAGCTGGACGCGAACCTGGGCTACCTGCTGCGACTCGCTTATCAACGCTTCCGCGCGGCGCTGGACGACGCGCTGCAGGACCTTGGGCTCTCGGCGCAGGAGTACGTGGTCCTCAGCGTGTTCGAGACCAGACCCGAGCTCTCGACGTCTGAGCTGGCGCGGATCACCCAGGTCACCAGGCAGACGATGCACGCCGCCGTGCTCGAGCTCGAGACTGCGGGCCTGATCGAACGCATACCGAAGAACCAGCGGGTCGTGCTGGTCCGCCCGACGAACCGGGGCCGCAGGACCCTAGCGGCCGCCACAGATCGGGTCCGGGGGGTCGAGCAGACCGCGCTCGCCGGCCTCAGCCACACCGAGGAGGGCGTCGTGCGGACCTGGCTGGCCGACATAGCCGCAGCACAACAGCACTCGACACGCCAAGCCAGGGAGACGCATCCGACCATGACTCTCGAGTACCGCATCCGCACCGCCGAAGCCGACCTGTTCGATCGCCTCGGCGCTGAGGTCGACGAGTCCTTTCTCGACCTCGCCAATACCGGTGTGCGTGTCCGGCTACTGTCGCACGGCAGCGGTCCGCCATTGGTCCTGCTCCACGGCGTGTCGCTCAGCGCCGCGGCGTGGGCGCCCCTATTCAGCGCGCTCTCCGGTTGGCGAGTGCTCGCGGTCGACCTTCCCGGCCACGGGCTGTCTGACCCCGACAGTTATCGATGCGGTCAGGTCCGTCAGCGCGCGCGCGAGCTAATCGACGACATCTTCGACGCGCTCGGACTCGACGAGGCGTCGGTCGTCGGCCACTCGCTCGGTGGAATGTTCGCGATCTGGCACGCGGCTGCCGGCACCGAGCGGATCTCCCGGCTGGTCGCGATCGGAGAGCCGGCAGTCGCGCTTCCAGGTGTGCGCGTACGCATGCCACTATCGGTGCTGACGGTCCGCGGCCTCGGTCTCGCCGTCTTGCGCTCACCCAGCCCCCGCCCCGTCTATAGACGCCTACTCGCGCAGGGTCTCGGTCGGGCCGAGGTCGCCGCTGCGCCGGATTCCCTGATCGACGCGCTACGCCTGTCTGCGCGTCGACCCGGGAACGCGAGAACCGTCAGTTCGCTGATGCACGCGATCGACCACTTCCGTCGACCGCGGCCCGAAAGCGTCCTCACCACCCCCGAGCTCCGCGCCATCGCAATACCGACGATGTTCATCTGGGGAGCAAGCGCCCCATACCTCACCGCCGACCGCGCCCGGCCCTCGATCGACCGAATCCCAGGAGCAACCCTTCACGAGGTCCCCGGCGGACACGGCCCCTGGCTCGTTGACACCGAACGCAGCGCGGAGCTCATCCGAGCCCACCTCACCACCGTCGGGGTCACAGCACGATGATGACAATCGGCGAGACTCAGCCCGCGCTGAGGGAAAGCTCGACCGCGTTAGCGACCTGTTCGCGAGACCGGGCGCTCACCGCAGCGATGAGGGCGGCTTGCCAGCACTCGGAGGTCACCGACGGCTGCGTCAGTCCGAGGTCGGCGACAACGGTGGCCTGGTCGACGTGGTCAGCGATCTGCTCGGCGCGGCGCTGGGCGGCGATGTGTTGGGCGCGAACGAGCGGTGTCCGTCCACCCTGTCTTGAAAGGCTCAGTAGATCGCCGGCGACCAGAGGGACGGCCCGGCGTGCGCACTTCTCCCACGGTGCGTCGGTGGCCGAGTCGACGACCACCTGCCGAACGACGCGCCAGCCCGCGTGGTGAGAATCACAGCGGGCGACGAGAAACCGAGCGAGAGCTTCAGCTACGCCGATTGCCCCTGGATCGGAACCGTGAGCGTCGAGATGGCGCAGCGCAGCACCGACTTTACGTCCATCATCCACCGCCCTCGCGAGCTGAACCGCGGTTTTCCGCGGTCTACGTGTCTCAATGTCGATCCTCTTACCCTAGTAGCAGACGATCTTCTCCGGCCCGGCGGGAGGTCTAGTTCACCGTGCAGGCGATGTAGATCGCGGCGGGAAGCTCGCCGCTCTCGCAGACCTGCCCGCGCCCGACGAGCTCCCATTGGCGCCCCTTGCCGCGGAACACGACCGTGATGTCGTCGCCCGTGCCGGCGTGCACGTCGATGTAGTCACCGCGGGCGTAGTTGCCGACGCACTGCCACCCCTTGGTCAGGTAGCTGGGAGCCAGCGAGCGCTTGTGGAACGCGCGCTTCAGAGCGTCGGTCAGCCCGGCGCGCGTGCATGGGGGATGGGGCCCGGGTGGGTTCTGGTTGACCCTGGCCACGTTGCCGCGGGCTGATTCGGAAGCCCTTGCCACTGTTGACCACCGTGCACACGGCGCCCTTGGCACGGGGCCACAACCCGATCGGGATGCAGGCAAACGGGCCGACCTTGGGCTCGGGCTGCCGGATGAACACGTTCCCGTACGCAGCTCCGGGCCACTTCAGGCAACTCGGAGACGCGCCCTGGGGCCTGCCGCAGGTCGCGACCTGGCCGCCGGGGGCGAGCGACGCGGATACCGTGCGCGATGAACTCGCGCCCTGGCAGGAGACCGAGGCGGACTTCATCACGCACGACACGCCACCCCCGGCGACCGTGAACTTGACCGTCGGCGGTGCGGCCGTGGCGATCGCCGGCGTGGCCGCCACGGCGACTGTCACAGCGATTAGCGCAATCCTTGATCTCATCGGCCCCGGCCGTCGTACGTGACGGCGCGGGGCGGATGCTAGCGACCGGGGTTGCCACCGGTCAAGGCCTGCGGCTTACGGGTGCGCTCGCGGCAGGCCGCGGCCGGACGAGGGCGCTCCGTCGCTGTGGCGCTGGGAGATGTCGTGGATGTAGCTGGCAATCACGGCGTCGGAGATCAGCTGAGCGCTGGCTCGCGCGCCGGGTCGCCGCTCGGTACGCGGTGAGCGGCGACCGGTCGGCTGTGCCGTGGTGGTGTGGGGGCGGGGGCGATTGTCGTGTCTCATGCGGCGTTTCTCTCGATGTCGAGGTTGGCGGGGACCGTGTCGATGTCGTTGGCGGCCGAGGCCTCGGCCACGTACAGCTCGGACCGCGAGCGGCGCGGCGCAAGCAGGACGAACGCCAGGGCGATCCCGGCGACGATGACCGCTGCTCCGCTGAGGAAGGCGACGTGGTAGCCGCTGATCAGCGAGTCGGTCAGGCCGTGGTGCGTGGACACCAGTCCCTTCGTGTGGTTCGCGGCGATCGTGCTGAGGACGGCCAGCCCGAGCGCGCCGCTGATCTGCTGGGAGACGTTGGTGATTCCCGAACCCAGCCCGGAGTCGGCGGCGGGGACGTCGGCCATCGCGATCGTCAGCAGTGGCATGAACGCGGTGCCGATTCCCAGGCCGATCGTGAAGCAGGCCAGGAAGATCGTCGGGAAGAAAGCGGTGTCGGGGCCCACCGTGCTGAACAGGAGCAGGCCTACGACTGCGCTCGCCATCCCGGAGGTCAGGACCGCGAACGGCCCGAACCGATTGACCAGACGCGCGGTGATCCCCTGCGAGAGGACAGCCACCGTGAGCGTCCAGGGCAGGAACGCCGCCCCGGTCTGCAGCGAGCTGTAGTGGCGGACGTGCTCGAGGTACAGGGTTCCGAGGAAGAACGTCGAGTACATGCCGGTCACGAGGAAACCTCTGACGAGGCTGGCGTTGACCAGCCCGCGCAGACGCAGGATGCGCAGCGGCATGATCGGGTTCTCGATTCGCGCCTCGAGGGCGAGGAACGCCGCCATCAGCACCGCGGCGAGTGCCGCCGATGCCGAGCACCGGCGCGGACAGCCAGCCGTGGCTGGTGGCCTGGATGATCGCGTAGATGGCGCTCATCAGCGAAGCGGTGACGAGCGCCGAGCCGATCCAGTCGACTCCTTGCCCGAGTCCGAGCCCTTCGTCGGCCGGGATCAGGAACTGGCCGAGCGCGAGCGTCATCAAGCCGATCGGGATGTTCACGAAGAACACCCAGTGCCAGCTGAGCGCCTCCGTGAGCACGCCGCCGGCGAGCAGTCCGAGCGAGCCGCCCGCGACCGACACGAACACGTAGGCGCTCATCGCGCGAGCGCGCTCGCTGGGCTTGGGGAACTCAGTGATGATGATCGCGAGGATCACCGAGGCCTGCGCCGCCGCACCGACGCCCTGCGCGAACCGGGCCACGATCAGCGCGCCCTGACTCGGAGCGATGCCGCACAGCAGCGAGGCCGCGGTGAAGACGACGATGCCCGCGAGGAACACGCGCTTGCGTCCGACGAGATCGCCGATCCGGCCGAACAGGAGCAGCAGGCTCCCGAACGTGACCAGGAAGGCATTGACGACCCAGGTGAGGTTGGCCTGGCTGAAGTGCAGGTCGTGCTGGATCGATGGGAGTGCGACGTTCACGATCGTGACGTCGAGCACAACCATCAGCTGCGCCAAGCAGACGATGATCAATGCCGTCCACCGGCGGCGGTCGGGTGAGAGGGTTTGCGAAGAAACGAGGTTCATTCAGGTCCAAACTTGTCGGTTGATCGATGTGGCGCTAAAGTGGAGGACACCTCCGAAATAACTGGAGGCACCCTCCGAAACTATACGGAGGCTCCCTCCGTTTGTCAACCGGAATTTCGATGAACACCACAGAAGCGTTCGCACAGACATTGCTCACCCGTCCCAAGCGGGCGGATGCGCGGCGCAACTACGACAAGGTGCTGGCGGCCGCGCGGGAGGCATTTGCCGAGGGCGGGGAGTCGACTGCGCTCGAGGAGATCGCCCGCCGCGCCGGGGTCGGGATCGGCACGCTGTACCGCCACTTCCCGAACCGCCAGGCGCTGCTGGAGGCGCTCTACCTCAACGAGGTCGAGGCCATCTGCCGCTCGGCCGAGGAGCTCGACGGCGGCGATCCATGGGAGGCGCTGCAGAGCTGGTTCGAGCGTCTGATCGGCTATCTCGCGACCAAGCGGGCGCTGGCTCACGAGCTGCTCGACTATCTCGATCAGGACGCGGCGCTGTTCCAGACGTGCCGCGCTTCGCTGTTCGCCGCCGGCGGGCCACTGCTCGCGCGAGCCCAGGCGGCCGGGGCCGTCCGCTCCGACGTCGAGTTCTCAGACGTCATGCAGCTGGTCGGCGGCATCGCCAAGATCCCGTCCAGCGATCCGGCCCAGGTCGAGCACATCCTCCGGATCGCGCTCGACGGTCTTCGCTACCAGCCGGAGTCCTAGAGACCGTTACCGCCGCCGGCGCCCGCCGCCGGCGACAACCGGCGACGATCAACGCGCCGAGCGCGCACAGGGCCGCCGACACGGCCGCCGCCGTGTTCCAGCCCGCGACCAGTTGCCGGCCTCCGGCCGACGCGATGCTGATCACCAGGGCGACCCCGGCTGCGCCGCCGAGATACCGCGCGGTGTTGCTGGCCCCGCTGCCCATCCCGGCTCGGTCCGGCGGCACCGACTCGACCGCGAGGCGGCCCAGCGCCGCGTTGGCTACCCCGCTGCCGATCCCGGCGACGATCAGGCCCGGCAGCAGTCGCAGCCAGGTCGAGTCGGCGTGGATCCCGGTGAGCCCGGCCTCGCCGACTGCGACGATCGCCAGGCCGATCGCCAGCCGGGTCTCGGTAGCCGGCCGCCCGGGGAGCGAGCGCACCGCGAACGCGACGACCATGCTGGTGGCCGACCAGGTCGCGAGCAGACCGGCGCTCCCGAGCACGGAGACGTGCAGCGCCCCCTGCATCAGCGCGGGGGCGAAGCTCATCAGGCCGACGATCGCCAGGCCAGTGAACAGCGCCCCGCTGGTCGACGCCTGAAACCGCGCATCCCGGAACAGGCGAGGGTCGACCATCGGCCGCCGCCGGGCCAGCTCGATCGCGCCGAACGCCGCCAGCAGCGCCAGCGCGGCGCCGAAGGCGACCACGGTCTGAGGTCGCAGCCACCCGTGCCGGGCCTCGACGAACCCGGCGGTCAGCAGCGCCGTGCCCGCGGCGAGCGTGATCGCCGCGGGTAGATCGTGGGTCCGAGACGCGGCCGGTCGCGGTTCGGCCAGGGTCGTCGCCGCGGCCATGACTGCGATCGCGGCCGCGCCCTCCACCCAGAATCCGCTGCGCCAGCCGCCGAGTCCCGCCAGCGCCGCCGCGCCGAGTGGTCCGATCGCGATCCCCGCGCCGACGGCGGCTCCCCACGCGCCGGTCGCACGAGCGCGGGCCGGCCCCGGCTCGATCGTCCTGCCGATCGAGCCGAGGCTGGCGGCGAGCACGCCGGCGCCGCCGACGCCCTGAAGCACGCGGGCGCCGATCAGCACCGCGATCGTCGGCGCGAGCGCTCCGATGAAGCCGGCGACCGCGAGCAGCGCGGAGCTCCCGATCAACACGCGCCGGTAGCCGACGTTGTCGGCGAGCGTGCCTGCCGTGAGCAGCACCGCGGCGAGGCCGATGCTCATCCCGCTGAGCGCCCACGCCTGCGCGGCGGGACCGGCGTGCAGCGCGGTCGCGGTGGCTTGCGCGGCGACCACGTACCCGCTGAACGTGGCGAGCACGAGCAACGTGCCCGAGGTGGCGACCGCGAGCACGCGGCTGGACTCGGTCAACCCTGTGCGAGCGCCCTGACGTCGTCTGCGCACACCACGTGGCCGCCAATTCCCCAGTCGCCGCTGCAGACCTCCTGCAGCACGCACCAGGTGTACGGGCGCATGTGCTCGCCCTCGACCTCGACCATCGCCTCGGTCAGGCGTTCGATGATCTGCTGCTTCTGCTGGGCGGTGAAGACGCCGCGGATCACCTGGACCTGGATCAACGACATGGCTGTGCTCCTCGTCGGGAAGGTTTGTCATGCGACGATCGTCCGGTCGGTCGCCGATTCGCACATCGGGCATGTCCCCCGACATCGGCCCCCGAACATTGCATCGGGGCCAGCGCGCGCCTTACGATCGACCAAGGCGCATGGATCAACACGGGGCTGGCCAGCCGGTCGCGCTGCTCGAGCGCGAGCAGGAGCTCGACCGCGTTCGAGCGCTGCTACGCGGCGCGGGCCGCCGCGACGGCCAGGTGCTGGCAATCGAGGGTCCGGCCGGGATCGGCAAGTCACGGCTGCTGGACGAGGCCCGTGGACGCGCAATGGGACTCGGGCTGCGCCTGCTCGATGCCCGCGCCACCGAGCTCGAGCAGGGCTTCCCGTTCGGGGTCGTCCGCCAGCTGTTCGAGCGACCTCTGGCCGAGGCCGATGACGACGAGCGCGAGCGGTGGCTCGCCGGAGCGGCCGCGCTGGCGGCCGACGTGCTCGCCGGGGCGCCGCCGATCAACCGCGACTCGGTCGCGGGCCTGATGCCGAGCGACCCCGGATACGCATGGCAACACGGCCTGTACTGGCTGGCCTGCAACCTGTCGGCCGACTCGCCGCTGGTGCTGCTGGTCGACGATCTTCAGTGGTGCGACGCGCCATCTGCCCGGGCGCTGGCATTCATCGCACGCCGGCTCGCCGGACAGCCGCTGGCACTGATTCTCGCCACCCGGCCACTCGACCCGGCGCAGACGCCCGAGGCGGCGTCGATCGTCACCGATGCCGCCACCGAGGTGCTGCGCCCTTCGCCGCTGACGTCCGACGCGGTCGCGGCGATGATCGCTGCCCGGCTGCGCGCCGAGGCTTCGCCGCGGTTCGTCAGGGAGTGCATCGAAGCCACCGGCGGCAACCCGTTCCTGCTCGGGGAGTTGCTCGACGAGGTCGCGGCCCGGGGATTCGATCCGGCGTCAGGCGCGTCCGCCGAGGTCACCGCGATCGTCCCCCGCGGAGTGGCCAACGCGGTGCTGCTGCGGCTGGCGCGGCTCGCTCCGCAGGCGGCGACACTCGCCCGCGCGCTCAGCGTGCTCGGAGATCGCGCTCAGGTCGGGGATGCGGCGCGTCTGGCGGGACTGGCCGGCGCCGAGCCTGAGCGGGCGATGGCCTCACTGGTCTCCGCTGGGGTGATCGAGTCCGGCGGGACGGTGCGCTTCACGCACCCGATTCTGCGCGCCGCGATCTACGGAGATCTGTCGGCGGCCGAGCGGGAGCGCCTCCATTGCGCGGCGTCAAAGGCCCTGAGCGCTCGCGGTGCGCCCGCGGGTCAGGTGGCGGCGCACGTGATGCACACCGAACCGGCCAACGACCAGGATGCGGTGACCCTGCTGCGCGAGGCGGCTACGGCTGCGCTCGCGCTCGGCGACGCCGCCGGCGCCGCCGCGATGCTCACCCGTGCGTTGGACGAGCCGCCCGCTGACGGTGACCGGCCCGCGGTAGTGCTCGAGCTCGGACAGGCTCGTGCGCGCGCCGGGGCGCCGGACGCCGTCGCTCCACTGTCTGAGATCGTCGAGCGGGGAGATGATCACCGGGCGGTCGCGGCCGCGGCGATCGAGCTCAGCGGGATCCTGGTCTTCGCCGGCCGGGCCGCGGACGCCGCCGCGGTCCTGCACACCGCGCAGCAGCGCATCCCGGTCGGCGAGGCCGCGCGGGCGCGGCTCGACGTCGCCCTGCTGGGAGCGAGCTACACGTCGGCGTCGGCCCGACGCGCCGCCGATCAGACGATCGCGGCGCTCCGCGATCCCGGTGGCCCGGCAACCGATGTGGTCCAGGCCACCACGCTGGCGACGCTGGCGATGGACGAGCTGATGTACGTGCGCTCGGCCGCGGCCGCCGCCGACTACGCGCACCGCGCGATCGCGGCCGGACTGCCGATTGAGCCTCACCGCGGCGAGGTCTGGTCGATCGTCGCGCTGGCGGTGCTCGCGGCCACCGATCAGCTCGCGTCGGCGCTCCGCGGAATCGACGACATTCTCGTCCGAGCGAGGGAGCATGGGGTCGCGTTGACGGTCGCGACGATCTCGTCGCTACGCGCGTTCGTCTGTGTGCGGAGCGGCGACCTGCTCGCCGCTCAGGCAGACGCTGCGGGCGCGATCGAACTGCTGCCCGACCTGTTCGGCACCGAGTTCGTGGTCCTCGCCGTCAGCGCCGCGGTGCTGGCCGGGCTGGATCGCGACGAGCCGCCGGAATCGTTGCGCGGGCTGATCGACCGCGCCGGCATCAGCTACGACACGGAGTTCTCGCCCAGCACGCAGCTTCGCTACGCCTCGGGTCTGGTGCGCGCCGCCGCCGGCAACCACGAGGCAGCCGTCGAGGAGTTTCGCGCCTGCGCGATCCACCACCCGGCGCTCGGCGGAGAGAATCCGGCGGCGCTCGCGTGGCGCTCGGCGGCTGCGCTCTCGCTCGCCGAGCTGGGCCGCCACAGCGAGGCTCGGGCACTCGCCGATGAGGAGCTGGCCCGGGCCCGATCGTTCGGCGCGCCCCGGGCGATCGGGATTGCGCTCCGGGCGCAGGCGCTGGTGGGCCCGGCCGGAGCACGGCTGGAGCGGCTGCGGGCGGCTACCGAGGTGCTGGAAGGCTCGGAGGCTCGGTTGGAGCACGCCCGCGCGCTAGTCGATGTCGGCGCGGCGTTGCGGGCGGCGGGACAGCGCACCGCGGCACGCGAGCCGCTGCTCGAGGCGCTGGTGATCGCGGCCAGATGCGGGGCCCGGGCGGTGGAGCGCCGGGCAAACTCGGAGCTGGCAGCGGTCGGCGTGCGGCCGCGCGCGATCGACGAGTCCGGCGCTGAGTCGCTGACCCCGAGCGAACGGCGGGTGGTCGAGTTGGCGGCCGCTGGCGGCACCAATCGCGAGATCGCTCAGCAGCTGTTCGTCACCGAGAAGACGGTGGAGACGCATCTGGGACGGGCGTTTCGCAAGCTCAACGTGTCCTCCCGCCGACAGCTGCCCGAGGTGCTGGCGGGCGTGTCGAGCTGACCACGCCCGTCGGCCCCCGTCGCTCAGGGCTCCATCCGCGGCGGGATGTTGTGGTTGAGCGCGAACGCGTTCGTCGGGTCGTACTCGCTCTTGATCTCGACGAGGCGCTCGTACGTGTCAGAGCCGTACGCCGACCGGGCCGCATCCCCGTCGCCGAGGAAGTTGACGTACGCCCGGCCGGTCGACGCGTCCGCTGCCGCGTCGATCACCGCTCGCGCCCACGCGACGTGCGCCTCGGCCGCTTCGGGGTCCTGCCAGCCGGTGACGGCGTTGAGCACATACGGCATCGAGCGCTCGGCGAACGCTGACTCACCGTCGCCGACCCGGGCGACGGCACCGCCCATTTGGTGGACGTGGATCTCGCATTGCGGTCCCGGCGCCTGACGATGCAGCTCGCACAGCCGCTCGATCAGCTCGTCGTCGAGCCGGGCGAGATTGGTTGCCTTGAAGTAGGCATGGATGCCCTGCGGCCACAGCGGGTCGATCAGCGTCTGCATCGCCGTGTACGGCATCGGTCCCAGCAGGTCCGCGACCGGCTCGGCGACCTCGCGGAAACCGTGCACGTGGGCTTCGGCCTCCTCGACCGGCCCGGCGGATGTTGCGATGAACGCAGCAACCTGCTTGCCGTGCCACTCCTCCGGGATCACCGGAAGCGGCGGTGCGGTGGTCAGGTCGACGACCGCGGTCACGTCGTCTGAGGCATCCGGCGCCCACGCCCGAAACCGCCTGAGCAGGTCGCCGTCGGCGTCGGCGGAGTAGAAGATCGGCCCGGCGTAAACGATCGGCCCGACCGGATGCAGCTCGAACTCGAACTGGGTCACGATCCCGAAGTTGCCGCCGCCTCCACGCAGCCCCCAGAACAAGCCCTCGTTCTCGCTCGGGCTCGCGTGCACAAGCCGGCCGTCGGCGGTGACCACGTCGGCGCCGATCAGGTTGTCGCAGGCCAGGCCGTGCTTGCGCATCAGCCAGCCGATGCCTCCGCCGAGCGTGAACCCCGCGACCCCCGTGCTCGACACCAGCCCGCCGGTCGTGGCGAGGCCGTGGGCCTGCGTCTCGTGGTCGACGTCGGCCCACACCGCGCCACCGCCGACCGTCGCGGAGCGCGTGACGGTGTCGACCCGGACGTCGTTCATCGCCGACAGGTCGATCACGATCCCGCCGACATTGGTGGAGAAGCCGGCGATGCTGTGCCCGCCGCCGCGGACCGCGATCTGCAGGCCGTGGATTCGGGCGAAGCTGACGGCCTCGAGCACGTCCGCCGCCCCGCGGCAGCGGACGATCACCGCCGGGCGGCCCACATGCGCGCCGTTCCAGACCCGTGCTGCCTCGGCGTAGCCGTCGTCGCCGGGAGTGAGTAGCTCCCCCGGATCGCCTCGCGAAGCTCGGCGACCGCGGACTCGTCGGGCGCAGTTGCGGTGGCGTCCCGGTTTCCGTTGTGCTTGATCTCGATCAAAGACATGCTGTCCTCCTGTAGCGAATGCGATGACGCCCATCCTGGGCATCGGGCGGAGCCCCCACATCGGGCAGATCCCCTGACATCCACCCCTGATTCGCGGCCCGCCGCCGACGACGTACCATCGCCCCGACGAGATGCCCGGACACGATCGCCCAGCCACCACAGGACCCGGCCGCCGAGGTGTGGACGTCCCGGACGGCAGAGGGCGCACCGGCCTCGACCAGGCCGGCCGCGACCTAGCTCGCAACCCGAACGTCGTGATCCGCGATGTCGAGGTGACTTCGGACGGCTGGCACGTCCTGCGGCGCACCACCTACGACTATCGTCGCGCCGATGGACACTGGGAGACCCAACAACGGGAGACCTACGACCGCGGCAACGGCGCCACGATCCTGCTGTACGACGCCGGCCGCAAGACCGTATTGCTCACCCGCCAGTTCCGGTTCCCGGCCTACGTCAACGACCACTCCGACGGCATCCTGATCGAGACCGCCGCCGGACTGCTCGACGACGACGACCCGGAGACGGCGATCCGCCGAGAGACCAGCGAGGAGCTCGGCGTGACGATCGGCGATCTGCACCACGTGTTCGACGTGTACATGAGCCCCGGGTCAGTCACCGAGCGGTTGCACTTCTACACCGCTCCCTACACCCCGGCCGATCGCACCGGCGATGGCGGCGGGCTGCAGTCCGACGGCGAGGACATCGAGATCGTCGAACTTGGCTTCGCCGAGGCGCTCGCGATGGTCGCCGACGGCAGGATCGCCGACGGCAAGACGGTCATGCTCCTGTATTGGGCCGCGCTATACGGCCCCCTGGCGAAGGTCGCTTCAGAACCTTGAGCGCGAACATGCACACGGACGGGCTCAACCGCTCACGATTTCCCGGGCTGGCCGACGGCTGGGTCAGGGCCGACGCCCCTTCGGGCACGCAGCCGGTCGATACGTCGATCGCGGCGATCCAGGACTACATGGCGTCGGGAGACACCGCGAACATGTTCGGCCGCTACCGGGCGTCCGAGGCCACCACCAAGCTGGTCGAAACCGCCCGCCGGCGCGTGGGCGAGTTGTTCGGCGCGCCGTCGGACGGGGTCGTGTTCGGCCCCAGCATGACCGCGCTGACGTTCCGCCTGACGCACACGCTCGAGAGCCGGCTCGGCCCCGGGGACCGGATCGTCTCGACCCGTCTGGAGCACGACGCCAACGTGCGGCCGTGGGCGATCGCCGCCGAGCGCTCCGGAGCCGAGTTCGCGCTCGTCGACCTCAACCCGGAGACGCTCGAGCTCGACGCACGCAGCGTGATCGAGACGATCGACGAACGCACTCGATGGGTAGCGATCGGCGCGGCATCTAACGCGCTGGGCACGCTCAACGACCTCGCGCCCGTGGTGCAGCGCGCCCACTCGGTCGGCGCGCGGGTGTTCGTCGACGCCGTCGCTGCCGCCCCACACCGGCCGCTCGACATCGCCGAGCTCGGGATCGACGTACTCGCGTGCTCGGCCTACAAGTGGTTCGGCCCGCACGTGGGGATCCTGTGCTCGACCCCGGCGCTGCTCGCTGATGTGGCGCCCGACCGGCTGGCCACCTCCCCGGCCGATCCACCGGCGAGCTGGGAGCTGGGGACGCTGCCGCTGGAGTCGCTGGCGGGCGTGATCGCCGCGGTGGACTACATGCGCGAGGTGGGCTTCGAACGGATTGCCGCCCACGAGCAGGCGCTGACCGAGGCCCTGTCCGGCGGACTGGCCGCGATCGACGGGGTGCAGATCTTCGGGAAGCCAGCCCGCCGGATCCCGACCGTGTTCTTCAACGTGCGCGGAGTCCGCCCGGGCGATGTGACCAGCGCCCTGGCCGCCCGGCGGATTGCGGCCACCGGCGGCGATGTGTACGCGCACGAGCTGTGCACGGCGCTCGGCCTCGGCCTCGAGGGCGCGGCGCGCCTGGGCTTCGTGCACTACAGCGGGCTCGACGACGTCGAGCGGGCCGTCGCGGCGGTGGCCGAGGTCGCGGCCGGCTGACTAGCTGCGCGGGTCACGCCGCGGCCCTCAGCTCCCCCGCGCAAGCCGACACGGGCACGCCGTCAGGGCGAACCAGCAGCGACCCCTGCGGTCCGATCCCGAGCGCCCGGGCGGTGATCGCCGGCAACGGGCGCACCGTCACGGGTGCGCGCGAGCGCGTCCAGTCGCCCGCGCCGGTGCCGTCGGGTCCGGTGAACAGCGTCAGTCCCGGGCCCAGCAGATCGAGCGTGGACCGCCGGTCTTCGCCCGACGCCGTCCACACGTGTGGGATCCGCGGTCCGAGGTCGACGTGCAGCTCGTCCGCGGCCTCCCGGACCGAGCCGTCCGGCTCGGCCGACCGCACGACGTTGTGTTCGGCGACGGGGCGGCGCTCCGGCTCGTAGGTGTCAAGCAGCGCCGGATCGGCCCACCCACGCAGGACCCAGGCGAGCTTCCAGGCGAGGTCGTACGCGTCACGGATCGCGGTGTTCATCCCCGTGCCGCCTCGCGGCGTCACCCGGTGGGCGGCGTCGCCGGCCAGGAACACGTTGCCGTCGCGGAAGCGGTCAGCGATCTGTGCCGTGTAGGCGAAGGCGCCGATCCGAGCGATCCGCGGCTCCAGGCCCGGGACTCCGGCCGCGATCCCGATCATGCGGGCCATCTTCGGGAGGTCGAACTCGGACGCCTGCAGCGTTCCTGGCGGGCGGATCAGGGCGAAGATCCAGCGGTCGCCCTGCCCTGCGGGCACGAACACGCCCGCCGCGTCGGGGTGGGTGATCGGATAGATCCCATAGCGGCGCTCGCCGAGCAGGCGCCACAGGGGCGCGTGCAGCAGCGCGGTGATCGCCTCCACCGCCACCTCGGGACCGTCCATCGCGACCCCCAGCGCGCTGCGCACGGCGCTGTGAGCGCCGTCGGCCCCGACCACGTAGCCGGCGCGGATCGTGCGCGGCCGTTGCACCCCGTCGCGGATCACCGCCTCCACCCCGTCGGGGCGGGACCGCAGGCTCACCAGCTCGGTGCCAAACGTGACGCCGGCGCCGAGACGACGCGCATGCCGCAGCAGCACCGGCTCCAGGTGGTCCTGGGGCACGCACGCCGGCCCCGCCGGGCTGACCGCGGCGGCTTGCTCGCGGGTCGGCAGCCCGAGCGGGATCTCCAGGCCCTCGGGCGAGGCCAGCGTCTCGCAGACCCAACCCCGCCACTGGACCTCGAGCTCTGCCGCGCGGACCTCGTCCTCCAGCCCCCATGAACGGAGCAGCTCCATCGACCAGGTGCTGATCGCGGTCGCCCGCGGGTGATCGAACAGCGCCGGGCGCCGCTCGACCAGCAGCGTCTCGATCCCACGCCCGGCGAGCTCGGCCGCGGCCGTCAGACCCGCCGGGCCGCCGCCGACGATCAGCACCGGAACCTCTTGCACCCGTGCCCCCTCTTTAGATCTCATGTCCTATCCTTTTCAACTCAAGGTGTGTATCACAGTTATAAACTATGAAACGTAGCTATGTCAAGCGATGAACTAAGCCTGTTCTCATACGAGGTCCTCGGGCTGATCGGCCGCGACGGCGCGGGGCCGCACGACCTGCGCCAGATGGTGCATCGCGGCCGGATCCTGGATTGGGCAGGGGAGAGCCAGTACTACGTCGAGCCCAAGCGCCTGGCGCGGCTGGGATACCTCGAGACCCACAAGGAGCCGGGAAAGACGCGCCAGCGCACGGTCTACACGCTCACCGAAAAGGGACAGCAGGCTCTGCGCGACTATGCGCGCACGCCGGTCACGTTCCAGCCGTTCAAGAGCGAGCTGATGGTGCGGCTGCTGATCTGCGATCTGGTCGGGGAGGAGCCGACGCGCGAGAGCGTCGCCACCCTGCGCGACGATATCGCCGACCTGAAGGCCCGGCTCGACGAGAGCGAGCGCGCGGCCGATTTGCTGCCCCACCGCCGCAAGTACCTGCTGCTGGTCAACGAGTTCCTGCGGCGCCTGCTCGAGCTGCACCTCGAGTTCGTCGACGAGCTAGAGCGCGAGCTGTAAGCACGGCCGGCGGCTAGTGGCCCGCGAACTCCCACATCACGTGGCGCTCGGGCGAGGTCAGCATCCGCCAGCGCTCGTGAATCGGCTGCCATACGTACAGGTCGACGTCGACGAGGCTGTACACGTCGCGCAGCGCGTCGACAGCGTCACGGGCGCTGCCGTCGTCGACCAGCTCCTGCCGGGTCACCACGTCGACGACCCGGAAGCGGCGCGGCGCGGGCGGCTCGGGAGCCGGCTGCACGCGGGGCGCGGGCTCGCGCGGAACGAACACCGGCTCGGTCGGCGCGGAGCGCTGGGTGGTGCTCTCGAGCGGCACCACCGTGGCGCCGGTTCCCTTCGTCTCGGTCTTCAGGACCCAGGTCTTTCCCATACCTTCAGGTTAGTCGGGGATGCGCGTCAACACAGGGGGTCAGAGCACGCTGTGCTGGGCGCAGAGAACCCGCAGGCGCTCCATCGCGCCGGCCGTGCTCGACGGCAGCAACTCGAGCGCGTCGGCGGCCTGACGCAGCGCCTCGATCGTCACTCCGTGGGCCTCGAGCGCGAAGCGTCCGAGCCAGCGGACGGCGGCGCGCTCGTAACGCACGTGGTCGCTGTCGCGGAGCACCAGGCAGATCCGCAGCGCGTCATCGAGCGCGATGTGCGGGAGCTCGCGGGCCGCCGCGAGCACGAGCGTCTCGTTGCCCATCTCGAGCGCTCGCCGAAACCGGCCGTAGGCGCTGCCGTCGCTGGTCACGAACGTATGTTCGCATCGGCGTCAAGCCCGCCGCGCGCGGGCTAGCGAGCGGCGGTCTCGGGCAGCGGCAGCGCGGCGAGCAGCTCCTCGGTCGGCGCCTCGAGCAGCGCGCCGTGATCGGTCTCGCCGGCCTCCGAGGCCCTGACGATGTCGATCGCGATCGAACGGACCTGGCCCGCGATCTCGGTCAAGGCGATGTCGGGATGTTGCGACGCAGCCCCGGTGGCGCGGCCCGCGGCCTGCAGCGCGATCCGATGGACGTCACCGCTGCGCCACGGCTCGTCGAACTGCGCCGGCAGCTCCCACGCCGCGAGTCCGAGACCCTGTACGGCCTCGGCTAGATCGGACACTGGCGGACGCCCTCCGCGCACGTAGGAGAGCACGTTCCGGCTGAGGATCCGCGCGCTGCGGGCGGCCAGGTCGGCGTGCTCGATCACCCGCGCGTAATTGCCCAGCTCGGTCCGGCGCGAGCGGCGCAGCGGCGCCCACCGCGCGGTATCGCTGCCCAGCATCACGGCTCGCTTGAGCTCGTCGACGCGGAGCTCGACGCTCTCGGAGGCCTGCACCGCGGCCTCCGCGCGGCGCACGTCCCCGCCGGCCAGCCCGGCCGCGGAGTCGCGCAATACCACCCCGAGCTCGCCGAACACCGCCGACGTCGCGCGGGCCACCCCGATCACCGGATCGGGCGGGAACACCAGCGTGTGCACGGCGAGCGCGACCCCGCCGCCGATCAGCACGTCGAACAGTCGTACCTCCGGCGTCGCGGACAGCGTCGCCACCAGGATCGCGGACACCGCGGCCTCGCCCACCAGCATCTCGCCGCCGCCCAGCAGCACCGCCGCCAGCATCGCGAGCACCACCAGCAGCCCGATCTGGGGCAGCCCGCCCCCGATCAGGCGCAGCAGCCCGTCGGCCACCAGGATCCCCAGCATCACGCCGCCGATCAGCTGGACTGCTCGCTGGCGGCGCTCGGCGAAGGCGGCTCCGAGCGAGATCACGGCCGCGATCGAGGCGAACGCCGGGCGATGCTCGACGCCCAGCAGCGCGGCCAGATACCACGCGCCGACCGCGGCCACCGCGGTCTGAATGATCGGCCACACATGCCCGTACAGGCGGATCCTGGCCAGCTGAATGATTCTTGTGCTCACAACCTGAACAACACCCATGGTGACAGCCGTTACACCCCGGCTCGCACCGAGTAGGCTGGAACGGCCCCGGGGGGATCGAGTGCAGCAGAGCCCGGGGGGAGTCATCTTGGATACAGAGCCTGTGCGTGCGCTTGTAGGTCGTGCTCGCGAGCTGGCTGAACTCGAGACAGCCCTCGACCAGCTCGCCTCGGGCGAGCCGTGCCTATTGCAGCTCGTCGGCGAGCCGGGCATCGGCAAGTCCAGGCTGCTCACGGAGATCTGCCGCGAGGGCGCGGACCGCGGCCACCTGGTGCTCGAGGGCCGCGCCGCCGAGTTCGAGCGCGACATCCCGTTCGGGCTGATCGTCGACGCGCTCAACGACTACCTGGGCTCGCTGGAGCCCGCGCTCCTGCGGGCGCTGGACGAGAACCTGGTGACCGAGCTGGCGGCCGTATTCCCGGCATTGCCCAGCCAGTACCGGGGCGAGGCCAGCGGCGGTGAGGGCGCCGAGCGCTACCGCCTGCACTACGCGGTGCGGAGCCTGCTCGAGCGGCTGACCGAGCGCCAGCCGATGGTGCTCGCGCTCGACGATGTGCACTGGGCCGACGCAGCCTCGGTGGAGCTGCTGACCCACCTGTTGCGGCGGTTTCGCGGCCCGCTGCTGACGGCGGTCGCCTACCGCCAGGCGCCGACGCGTCTACTCGCCGCGCTGGAGGGCAGCGCCCGTGGCGGCCGCGGGGCCCGCCTCGAGCTCGCGCCGCTGGGCCCCGACGACGCGGCAGCGCTGATCGGCCCCGAGGTCGACGAGCCGACGCGCGCGATCCTGTTCGCCGAGAGCGGCGGTAACCCGTTCTACCTGGAGCAGCTGGCCCGGACCGGCCGGGTCCGGCCGGTCCGCCCCGCCGCCGCGGCGCGGGGCTCGCGCCGCGCGGTCCCCCGAGAGGTGATAGCCGCGATCCACGAGGAACTGATCGCCGTGTCCGACGAATCGCGCATCGTGCTCGAGGCGGCGGCCGTCGCCGGCGAGCCGTTCGAGCCAGAGCTGATCGCGGCGATCGCCGAGCGCGACATGATCTTCGTGCTCGCGGCGATCGACGAGCTGCTGAGGTTCGAGTTCATCCGCACCACCGAGGCGCCCCGGCGGTTCCGGTTCAGGCACCCGATCGTCCGCCGAGCCGTGTACGACGGGACTCCCCGCGGGTGGAAGCTCGGCGCTCACGCGCGGGCCGCCGAGGCGCTCGCGGCCGCCCACGCCCCGGTGAGCCGGCGGGCCCACCACGTGGAGCAGGCCGCGGTCGCCGGCGACGAGCCGGCGATCGAGCTGCTGGTGGCGGCCGGTCGCGACGCTGCCCTGCGCGCGCCCGAGGCGGCGGGCCGCTGGCTGCTGGCGGCCACCCGGCTGCTGGCTGGACCCGACGACGAGCAACGCCGCCTGACGCTGCTGGCGGAGGCGTCGAGCGCGCTGACGTTCGCGGGCGATTACGACGAATCGCTGGCGGTGCTCGACGAGGCGGCGGCGCTGCTCGGGCCCGAGCGCGTCGACGAGCGGGCCAGGCTGGTGGCGCGGACCGCGTTCGCCCGCCGGATGAGCGGCCGCCCGTTCGATTCGCGGGCGCTGGTCGCCGGCGCCCTGCAGTCGCTCCCGCCCGGCAGCACCGGCGCGCTGGTGCTGACGCTCGAGCTCGCGCTTGACCACTACTGGCGCGGGGAGTTTCCGGATATGTACGAGACCGCGAGCGACGTGCTGGCCCGCGCCCGGGCGGGCGGCAACCCGCTGCTCGAGACGTGGGCGGCGGCACTGTGCAGCCTCGCCGCCACCGCGCTCGGGCGGCTGGATGACGGCGGCCTGCGGCTGGAGGAGGCCGAGGCCGCGTACGCCACGCTGTCGGACGACCAGCTCGCCGAGCAACTCGAGGTGGGCGGCTACGTCGCCCAGGCGGCGTTGGTGGTGGAGCGCGCCGACGACGCGCTCGAGCACGTCCACCGCGCGCTGCGCCTGGCGCGCCGGACCGGTCAGAGCACGTTGATCCCCGGCCTGCTGGTGCTCAAGGCCAACTGCCTGCTGATGCGGGGCCAGATCACCGAAGCCGCGGCCGTGGCCGAGACCGCGACCGACGCCGCGATCCTCACGGGGAACGACCAGTTCGCGGTCTGGGCGCTGTGGGCCGACGCGATGGTGTGCGCGTGGACGGGCGACACGGGTCGCGCGCTGGCCAGCGCCCGGGAGGCCGTGGCCCGTTCGGAGGCGGTCACCCAGACGTACTTCTCGAGCCTTTCACGCCTGCACCTCGCCGCCGCGCTGAGCGCCGCCGGCGACGCCGCCGGTGCCCGCGCCGAGCTCGCCGCGGTCGAGGCGGGGCCGGCGCAGCAGCTGCTCGACCTTCGCGGGGGCCATGGCTGGGAGCTGTTGATCCGGACGCAGCTGGCGCTCGGGGAGACCGACGCGGCGGCGGCGGCGGCGCAGGCGGCGGAGGCCCGCGCCCGGGCGACGGGACTGGACCAGCGGGTTGCCACCGCGCTCTGTGCACGGGCCGCGGTACTGCTGGCGGCCGGCCAGACGGAGGGCGCGGATCGGCTTGCCAGAGAAGCGATCGCAGTCGGCGAGCGCACCGCCAACCCGGTACTGAGCGCGCGGGCGCGGGTGGTGCTCGGCAGCGCGCTGGCGGGCGCCGGCGATGCCGAGGCGGCGATCGCGGAGCTCGAGTCCGCGGAACGGACGCTCGTCGACCGCGGAGCGATGCGCGAGGCCGACGCGGCCGCCCAGGAGCTGCGGCGGCTGGGACGCCGGCGGCGGCGCGCTCGCCCGGCCACCTCAGCCACCGGGATCCCCGCGCTCAGCCCCCGCGAGCGAGAGGTAGCGGCGCTGGTGGCGTCGGGGAACCGCAACCGCGAGGTCGCGGCGGCGCTGTTCGTGAGCGAGAAGACGGTGGAGAGCCACCTCGCCCGGATCTACGACAAGCTCGGAGTCCATTCGCGCACGGCGCTTGCGGCGGTCATCGCCAGCAAGTCCGAGGGGGGCCGCGTCACCGCCCTTAGCGAGCGCGACCCGGACTGACCGTCGGGCTCGCCGGCGAGCCGGCGCGCGATGTGCTGACGGCCTCGGTGCAGCCGGCTGGTGACCGTCGCCTCGCGGGTGCGAAGCGAGCGCGCCGCCTCGCGATAGGACAGACCGAGCACGTCGACCGCGACCACCGCGTCGCGATACGGCGCCGGGGCACTGGCGATCGCCTCCATGATCTCGCGCGCGTTGATCTCGCTCGGTTCCTGGGCAAGGGCGTCGTCCTCGAGCAGCCGGTGCTCCACGGGCCGGTGGGCGAGCGTGCGGTAGCGACTGGCCCATGTGTTGCGGAGCGCTCGCATCAGATAGGCGATCTCGTTGCCGTCACGAAGCAACCGCGGCCGCTTGAGCACGTTCAGCAGTGTCTCCTGAACCAGATCCTCGGCGTCGTGACGCGATCCGCACAGCGCCCACGCGGCGCGGTACAGCGGGTCGAGATGGTCGCCCAGCCGCTCTGGGTCGAGCGTCCGCGGGCGCCCGTCTCGGCCAGGGGTCGCGGACGACCGCTTCACGGGAGCGGCACCTCCCTGACCTCCTCGGCGACCGTGCGCTGCGCGACGTAGTGGGGGAGCAGCGACAGCGCCTGGCGTTCGTCGGAAGCGTCCACGAGCCACCACAGGCGGTGGCCGCCGACCGCGCATGAGCCGAACGGTCGGCCGTGGCGCAGCGGGCTGGCGAAGCCCTTCCACGCCGCGACGGCGATCGCGCACTCCTGCGGCTGGTGGCTGTGGCTGAGGACGTACTTCGCCATGCAACGCAGGATCGCCGCCCAGCTCCCGTCCCGGTATGGGGAGATTCCCTGAACCGGTCCCTGAATCCCCGATCCAGTGCACGCACTCTCATGGAACTAAGGGTCGCGAGCCCAAAGTCCAGGGCCGCTCACCGACTGACACGGCGGGCGATCGCGCCTACCGTGAGGGATCGGAGAACCGCACTAACGAGGACGCCAGATGCCGGGAAACACGAACCACGCGAAGAAGCTGACGATCCACCTGGACTGCCCGGTCGAGGCGGCCTGCATGGTCAGGTTCCAGCGGGTCCGCAACTGCTGGCTGGCGGTGTCGCCGTTCTGGTTCTCGCTGGTGAGGCGCGGCGGGCTGCTCGGCAAGCCCGTAGGCAAGCCGTTCGCCGAGCTCCTGTTCGCCGACGTGGCGTCGGTGGCGCTCAAGTCCACGGTCGCCACGATGCGCGCGACCGTGGCTCTGCACGACGGGCGCGAGTTCGCGTTCGAGACCAACCGCCGCGGCCCCGACAGGCCCAATCCGGAAGTGCTCGAGCTGTTCGCTCAGCGGTGCGTCGAGGTCAATCTTCGGCCGACAGCGATGCTCGGCGGTTGACGATCAGCTCGAACGCATCGGCCACGTGCCACTCGTCCGACAGCATCACCGCGCGACCGCGCACGTCGTAGTCGACCTGGTCGATCCGCAGCAACGGGGCGCCGCGCTTGACCACCAGCAGCCGCGACAGCTTCGCGTTGGCGACCGTGGGGATCAGCCGGGCGCTGGCGCGGGCGACCGGATGCCCGGTGCTCTCGAGCATCGCGTACAGCGAGCTGTCCAGCGGCCCGTCGGTGCGGTCGCCGAGAAGCTCCACCGGGATCCGGTCGCGCGAGTAGATCACCGGGCGCCGGCCGGCGAGCCTGACCCGCTCGACCTCCACCACCGGCGCGCCGTCTGCCAGGCCTAGCCGCTCGCGTTCGCGGTCGTCGGGAACGCGCACGCCCTTGCTGATGATGTGCTCGGCCGGCTTGTGTCCGGACTCGCGGATCATCGCCGTATAGCTCACTGTGGTCTCGAGCGGATGCCGTGTTCGCGGCGAGTAGGTCACGTAGGTGCCGGATCCGTGCCGGCGGGTCAGATACCCGGCGTCCATCAGCGCCCGGACCGAGTCGCGGACGGTGGCGCGGCTGACTCCGAAGCGCTCGCCCAGCTCGTTCTCGTTGTCGAGCTTGTCCCCGGGCGCGAGCCTTCCCGAGACGAGATCCTCGAGCAGGCTGTCGCGAACCTGTTCGACCAGCGACGGACGTCGGCGGCTCGAGGTCATCCACCGCGCATGTTCACAGACCGCGGGGGCGGTCGCGCTATCCGTCCAGGGCCTCACTCAGCTCGCGCCGGCTGGCGATCTCGAGCTTGCGGTAGCAGACCGCGAGGTGGGTCTCGACCGTCTTGATGCTGAGGAACAGCTGCTGCGCGATCGCGCGGTTGCTGTTGCCGGCGGCGGCCAGCTCGCAGATCTCGCGCTGCCGGGGCGTGAGTGCCGAGACCCCATGCACCGCCGCCCGGCGAGGGCGCAGGCCGGTCGCGACCAGCTCGCGGCGGGCGCGACGCGCCAGCAGCACAGCGCCGACCTCGTCGGCCTGCGCGAGCGCGGGCCGCAGTGCTCCCCGCGCCTCCACCCGGCGGCCCATTCGCGCCAGCGCTGCTCCCTGCTCGAGTCGGGCGCGCACGGACTCGAGTGCCCCGGAGTGTCCCTCGAGCACGGCGAGCGCGTCCTCGCAGGACGCCGTCCGGGCCGCCTCGTCGGGCTCAGCAACCGCCCGCGCGATCAGCGCGCCGGCGATCGGCACCGGGGCCCCGAACGATCGGGCCAGTGACAGCTCCTCCTCGGCCAGCGCGGCGGCCTCCTGGCGGCGACCCAGGTGCGCGAGCGCGAGGGCCGCGGTTGCCCGCCAAGCGGTCCAAGCCGGGTTCGGGCGGCCCTGTGTCGCCCGCCCCGCGCCGGCCTGGACCGCGTCGGCGTGCGCGCGCTCGAAGTCGCCCTCGGCGAGCGCGAGCCGCGCACGCGCGTGCAGCACGCCGATCTCCCAGGGCCGGCCGCCGAGCTCGCGATCGAAGTCGCGGGCCCGGATCAGGTCGTGCGCGGCATCGAACGCGCCACGCTCGGCGAGCGCACAGATCAGCACGCGCGTGGCGCCGCCGGCGAACACGTTGACGTCCCGCTCGGCCAACTCGAGCGCCAGGCCGGCACTGCGCTCGGCGCCGGCCACGTCACCGCTGCGCAGCGACAGTTCAGCGGCGTGCCAGGCGGCCCCGGCGCGCAGCCGGACCGACCCCCGCCGCACGGCCTCCTGTTCGAGCGCCGAAATCGCGCGGCTTGCCTCCTGCGCGGCGTCGGTCATCACCAGCACGCGAATGCACAGGTGATAGGCGGAGCGCCGTTCGACGTCCGCCAGCAGGTGGCCGCCGTCGATCGCGTCGAGCGCGATCGCGGCGCACTGCTCCGCGGTCGAGGTCCCCTGTTCGGTCTCCAGCCAGGCCCGGTGCGCGAGCCCGACGCGCCTCAGCACCGGATCGGTCGCCGTGGTCAGATCCACCGCCGACGCCCGCCAGGCGCGTTCGGCGTGCCGGGCTGGCTGCGCGACCAGCGCATCGAGCGCGGCGGCCTCGAGGATCATCCGCGCCCGCAATCCGCGTTCGCCGGCCAGCTCGGCTTCCACGCGCTCGAGCACGCCGCCGTCCTCGCCCTCGGCCGCGCTCAACGCCGCCAGGCGGGTCAGCGCATCGATCCGGATGTCACTCTCGGCCGGCTCGCGCAGCGCCTCCTGCAACCGACGGCGCACGCCGGGCAGACCGGCGTCGAACGCGGCGGTTGCCAGAGACGCGAGCAGCTTGCCGCGGTTGTCTCCCGGCGCCCGCTCCCCCAGCGCCCGCTCCAGGAACTCGGCCGCGGCACTCGGCGCCCCGCGGCGAGCCGCTCGCTCCGCCGCGCGCCGCAGCAGCCGGCTGAGATCGGGGTCGCTCTGCGGACGGGAACGCAGCGCGTTGCCGGCGAGATGCTCGGCCGGCCCGCCCAGCTCGAGCAGCGTGCGCGCGCCCTCGCGGTGCAGGCGATCGCGCTCGGCGGGAGCGAGCGCGTCGCGGATCGCCACCCCGATCAGCGGGTGGACGAACGCGTCACGCTCTCCGCGCAGCAACCCGGCGGCCGCCAGCGCAGCCCGGGCCGTTCCCAGGTCCGCAACCGGGACGCCGGCCACCTGAGCCACCGCATGGGGCGACTGGCCCTCGCCGACCACGGCCAGCGTCGCCGCGACCGCCCGGTCGGCGGGCATCAGCCCGGCCAGGCGGCGGGCCACCGCGTCGCGGGCCCGGGGCGTGACCACCGCCGCGTCGGGGTCGGCGTCATCCCCGCCGGCGCGAATCCGTGCCGCGAGCTCGGTGAGCAGCCAGGGGTCTCCCGCCGCGGCCTTGTGCAGATCGCGGCAGACGGTGACCGGTGCCTCGGGCGCCAGACGGCGAATCAGCCGCGCCGCCCCGGGAGCGGTCAGCGGCGCCGGGCGTAGCGTGCTGGCGCCGCGCGCGTCCGCGATCAGGCTCAGCAGATCGGTGGCGGCGCGCGGGTCACCGTCTCGGGCGCCGAGCAGCAGCAGCACGGGCAGGTCCTCGATCCGCCGAGCCAGGAAGGCGAACGTCTGCAACGAGGCGCGGTCGGCCCAGTGGGCGTCGTCGACGATCAGCGCCAGCGGGCGCCTGGCGCCGATGCCCGCACATAGCCACATGATCGCGTGCGCGGCCGCGGTCACCCCGTCGCGCTCGGGTGTCTCCCCGCACAGCAACAGCGCCTTGGCGGCCGCCGCGGGACCGTCGAGGAGTTCGGCGCGACGGTTGGGGCGGGCGTCGCGCAGCGGCGCCTCCAGCAACGCGCGGACCGCGCCGAAAGGGAACTCCTGGTCGTGCGGACCCGGTGCCGTCCTGCGCACCTGGAAGCCCGCGCCGCCCGCGACCGCGGCGGCGTGGTCGACCAACGCCGTCTTGCCCGCCCCGGCCGGACCCTCGATCAGGATCGCCGCGCCGTGACCCCCACGGAGCCCCGCCACCGCCTGCGTCAGCGCTCCGAGCTCGGCGTCGCGCTCGATCAGCCGACGTCCCGCCGGTTGGTCGCCGCCCGAACCGGAGTCGAGCAGCGCCAGCAGGCGAGTCGAGGGCTGCGCCCCGACCGGCTCGATAGCGAGCTGCGTTGTCATCTGTCTTGCCCCCAAGTCGTCAGACGTCCGATTGCCTGTCTGACCGATCAAGACGCGAGCGAGGCGATGATCCTTCCATCGGAGCGCGCCCCGGCTCGCCGGCGGCTGCCCGCGTTGGCCGTCACGGCCCACGCCACCGTGGTCCGTTGCACCCCGGCGAGCGCAAGCTCGCGGCGGCTGCGGGCGGGCCAGTTGCGGCCCGTCTTGGTGGCCGCGCGGGTCGCGCCGCTCACCAGGGCCTGGTTGGGTTCGGCGGCCGCCGCCAGCCGAGCGGCCAGGTTGACAGCGCCGCCGTACCAGTCGCCTCCGCGCATCACGGCGGGGCCGGTGTGAACGCCGACGCGCACCGGCAGCAGGTCGTCGCGGGTGCCGAGCTCCTGTACCGCGCTGGCCGCCAGCGTCACCGCGCGCCCGGCATCCGGAGCCCAGATCATCGCCCCGTCGCCCATCGCCTTGACCTGACGCGCTCCGTGCTCGCGGCACAGCGCCGACATCGCCCGCCAGAACTCGTGTGCGACCCGAGCAGCGGCATCGTCGCCGCGCCGTTCGGTCAGCTCGGTGTACCCGACCAAGTCGGCGAACACGAACGTCGGGGCGGGGTGCCTCGCCATCGACAGCAGCCGTCGCTCGTCGACCAGGCGGCGCACGCAGAGGATCGTCGCGCCGGCGGCGCACCCGGCGAGGATCTCGATCACGAGGTCCGCTCCGCGGCCGGGTCAGACGTCTGACGACTTTCGTACATACCTCGGCAGACGTCCGCGTCGCGCCGATCCTTCCACGCCTCTCCGAGGTTCAGGGTGGCGACGAAAAGATCAGGGAGCCCGCCCGATTGTGCGACCGAGAACCGGCGCCTAGTTTCGGCCGTACCAATCTACGAGAGGAGCACCACGGATGTGGATCGAGGCTTTACAGGGGCGACGTAGAGCGCTCCGCTTGTACGTGATCGCCGGCGCGTCGAGCGCGGCGTTGCTGGCGGTCGCGGCAACGCCGGCGATGGCTTCATACGACGCACAGGTACAGGGCGGCACGCTGGAGCTTGTCGGCAACGGAGCCGCCGACAAGCTGTTGCTCGTGCCGTCGCCGAGCGATCCCGGGCAGCTGCTCGTCGACGTCGGCGAGGACGGCACGATCGACTTCGCGTTCAACAGCAGCACGCTGCACGCGATCGACGTACAGGCCGGCGGCGGTAACGACACGATCGAGGCCGGCAACGGACTTGCCGCGTTCGGGCCGCTCACGATTGACGGGGGCCCGGGCAACGACACGATCCGCGGCGGCGACGGAAACGACGTGCTGATCGGGGGCAACGGCAAGGACGCGATCGACGGGGGTCGCGGTAACGACACCGCGCTGCTGGGTGACGGCGACGACAGCTTCACCTGGGATCCGGGCGACGGCAGCGACACGGTCGAGGGCCAGGGTGGCAAGGACGTCATGAACTTCCATGGCTCCAACGCCCCGGAGAAGATCTCGGTGTCGGCGAACGGCTCACGCGTGCGCCTGTTCCGCGACGTCGCCGCCGTGACGATGGACCTGAACGGGGTCGAGGGCCTCAACGTGAACGCGCTCGGCGGCGCCGACACGATCACGGTCGGCGACTTGACCGGCACCGATCTGAGCGCGGCGAACGTCGACCTCAGCGGCACGCCGGGCGGGGGCGGCGACGGCCAGGCCGACAGCGTGGTCGTCGACGGCACCCCCGGCCCCGACAATGTCGATGTCGGATCTGACGGCGGCAACGTGGTCGTCTCCGGGCTCACGCCCAAGGTCGAGGTCGCCGGCGCCGAGTCATCACAGGACACGGTCGGCGTCGACGCGTTGGCCGGCGACGACCAGATGACGTCGGGGGTGGGCGTGACCGGTCCGTCGGCGATCGTGCTCGACGGCGGCGTGGGCAACGACACCGCGACCTACAGCGGCACCTCAGCCGCAGACACGATCGGGGTCGTCAACAACGGGACCGCGGTGCGCACGTTCGCGCCGGGTGACTCGCCGCAGGACACGTCCGCGGTGGAGAACCTCGTCCTGCAAGGTCTCGGCGGCGACGACACGATCACCGCCGGCAACGGGCTCGCGCTGCTGACGCACCTGACGATCGACGGTGGGTCCGGAGACGACTCGCTGCGCGGCGGCGACGGTGACGACGTGCTGATCGGAGGCTCCGGCAAGGATGCGGTCGCCGGCGGGCGCGGAAATGACACGGCACTTCTGGGTGGGGGCAGCGACGCCTTCACGTGGGATCCGGGTGACGGCAGCGACACGGTCGAGGGCCAGGGCGGCAACGACGTCATGAACTTCGACGGCTCCAACGCCCCGGAGAAGATGTCGGTGTCGGCGAACGGCTCACGCGTGCGCCTGATCCGGGACGTGGGAGCGGTCACGATGGACTTCGCGGGCGTCGAGACGCTGAACGTGAGGGCGCTCGGAGGGTCCGACACGATCACGGTCGACGACCTGACCGGCACCGATCTCAACGCCGCAAACGTCGACCTCGGGGGCACGCCGGGTGGGGCCGGCGACGGACAGGCGGACACGGTGATCGCCAACGGGACCAACGGCCCCGACCGGGTCAACGTCACGCGGTCCGGCTCGCAGGTGCAGGTCAAGGGGCTGCCGGCACAGCTCGGCATCACCGGCAGCGAGCCCGCCAACGACAGGCTGCAGGTCAACACGCTCGCGGGCAACGACAAGGTCACGGTCGCTCCCGACGTGAGTCAGCTGATCGCCCCGATCATCGACCTGGGGGCCGACCAGTAGGGGCGCGGTGAGGAACAGGGGCGTCGCCGGCACGCTGCGGCGGCGCCCCGCCTTACCCACAGCGGGGCAGATCTCACGAACCCGGCCGTGGCGGCGTTCCGTTCGCAGGGGCAGATCTGACAGCGAACCCGAGGAGCCTCGCATGAGCGCAACCGCCACCGACATCGTCACCGACATCCGCGAGCGCGTCGACGCGCTCCCGTGGTCCGAGCTGCGGGCCTCGCTCGACGATCGCGGCCACGCGGTCACTCCGGTGACGCTGAACCCCGGAGAGTGTGAGCAGCTGTCGTCGCTGTTCGACGGCGGCCGGTTCCGGTCGACGATCGACATGGCCCGGTACCGCTTCGGCGACGGCCGCTACCGCTACTTCGACCACCCGCTGCCTGACACGATCGCCGCGCTGCGGGCGTCGTTCTACCGTCACCTGGCGCCGATCGCCAACGACTGGTCAGAGCTCCTGCGCGGGGACACCCCGACGTTTCCCGCCGAGCACGAGCAGCTGCTGGAACTCTGCGCCCGGGCGGGTCAGACCCGTCCCACGCCGCTGATCCTGCGCTACGGCGAGGGCGACTGGAACGCGCTCCACCAGGACCTCTACGGTGACGTGTTCTTCCCGTTCCAGGTGCTCACGATCCTCGCGCGCCCGGGCGTCGACTTCGAGGGCGGTGAGTTCGTGCTGCTCGAGCAGCGGCCGCGCGCGCAGAGCCGCGCCCACGTGCTCTCGCCGCCCCAGGGGGCGTTCGTGATCTTCCCGACCGCCGAGCGCCCCAACCGCGGCAAGAGCGGCTACCACCGCGTGGGCATGCGCCACGGCGTGGCGACCGTGACCGGCGGCCGCCGCACCGCGCTGGGCGTGATCTTCCACGACGCCGCGTAGGCGCCTTAACCAGATCGTCACGGAATTCCGGCTCCGGTTGTCAACATCGAAGTGGATGAGTTATTCAGAGATCCACTTCCACTTGCTCCCCGGCGTCGACGACGGGCCGAAGTCGATGCGGGAGAGCCTGGACCTGGCCGGCCTGGCCGTCGCCGACGGCACTGAGACGATCGTGGCCACCCCGCACGTGCACCCGCAGCACATCACCGACCCGACGGAGATCGCCGGGCGCGCCGCCGAGCTGTCAGCCCGGCTGCGCGAGGACCGGATCCCGGTCGGCGTGCTGCCGGGCGGCGAGCTCTCGCACCACATGGTCGGCCGGCTCTCGCACCGCCAGCTCGAGGCGATCGCACAGGGGCCGGCGGGTCGCCGCTGGTTGCTGCTCGAGGCACCGTTCGACGGGATCGGGGGCGACTACACCGAGGCCGCCGACGACCTGCGTAGCCAAGGCTTTGCGATCGTGGTTGCCCATCCCGAGCGCGCCGCGCAGAACGCGGCAACCGAGCGGGCGCTCGAGCACGAGCTCGACCACGGCAGCACGTTCCAGCTGACCGCATGGTCATTCGCCGGGCAATACGGCGATCACGTGCGCGCGCTGGCGCGCCGGCTGCTGCGCCGTTGCCCCGGATCGGTGATCGCGTCGGATGCCCATGGACGCGATCGGATGCCCTCGCTGAGCATCGCGGTGGCCGAGCTGCGGTCGGCCGGTGAGCGCAACGCTGAGCGTTACGCGGGCGCCCGCCCCCAGGCGCTGCTGAACCACGGTCTGGCGCTCACGCAGGCGGCGCGAGCCGCCTGAGCGCAGACCCTAGGGGGACGGGCTCAGGCGGCGAAGCGCGGACGCAGCAGGCGACGCGGGCGACGACGCTCGCGACGGTCCGACACGTGGGCGCCGCGGAGCTGCAGCAGCTTGACGGCGTGCTGGGTGCGAACGAACGGGTTGGCGACGACCCGCAGGTCGCTCATCGACATCGCGGCGACGGCCTCGCCGTCGACCACCGCGAGCATCGCCGGGCCCTCGAGCTCCGGCGCGTCATCGAGCTGGGCGAGCCGGCGGACGTCGGAGTCCTCGTCGACTCGGGCGAGCCGCAGCTCGATCGCCGACTGGTGCTCGCGATCAAAGCCGTCGGCCTTGTTGCGCCAACGCTGGGCCTGGCTGCGGAGGTCTGCCGTTCGCTGCTGTGAGACCAATGAGTTGAGTGTGCTGTTCACGACCGCTTCCTTTCAAATCGACGTAGGTTGATCATGCGCGTAAGACGCTCCCCGCACATCGGGCAGACGCAGCGATGTCGCGGTCGCGACCCCTTACGCGGCTCAACTCATGCCTTACTGTCCTTCGAGTGCCAGGGATCGCCTGCAATCTGAGGAAATCCCTGCCTGCGGCGGTGCTCGTCGCGGCAGCGATCGCCGGGTGCGGCTCGAGCCACATCGCCCAGCACCCGGAGACCACCACCGCGACCGCGGCGGCGCCCGACGCGCCCCTGCCCCAGGGCCACCCGCAGGCGATCCAGCCGGCCGCCGGCGTGCAGGCCGGCGCTTCCGCAGGCGGCGAGACGAGCGCGGCCGGTGGTCGGCCGACGACCCCCGCCGTGGGGGACGTCAACGCCCACGCCCCGTCCCTGAAGCAGGTCAAGCGCGAGCTCAAGCAGCTCAACCTGTGCGGCGGTGTCACCGACAGCGCGGACGCCGCCCCGGTGGTGAAGTCGGCCGTCCCGGGTTTCACGCCCGACCCGGGCACCAGCCAGACACCGGGACAGCTGCCGTTGCTGACCGCGCGGCTGGATGCGCTCGGTAAGGCGCTCGGGGTCACGATCTACGGCATCAGCGGCTACCGCACGCCGGCTCACAGCGTCGCGGTCGGGGGCTACGCCCACGACCCTCACACCCAGGGCAAGGCCGAGGACATCGGCGTCAACAGCCTGCTGCGCTCGAGCGCCGCTCAGATCAGCGAGGCGGAGTTCGCCCGCTTCGGCCTCTACCGGCCGTTCGACCCCTCCGGCGACCCCAACAACACGGAGGTCAACCACATCCAGCTGATCCCGTCGGGAGGGCCGCTCACGCTCGCGCAGTCACAGGCAGCGTGGGATCCGGACCCGACCTGCAGCTAGCGGACGGGCACTTGTCAGCCCAGGTGGCGCTCGGCGTAGTCCCGAGCCAGGCGCTTGGGGGCGCGGCACAGCCACGCCTCGACGACCAGCTCCTCGAGGTCGGCGGCGGTGATCCGTTGCAGCGCCACCAGCACCGCCGGGTAGCCGTCGAAGTGGGGGGTGGTGAAGTACACGGCTGGATCGTCGGCCAGCAGCGCCTCCTTGGCCACGAGGTGCTCCACGCGCGCGCCGAGGACCGGACCTGTCGGGGCGGCCCCGCCGAGCGCCTCCAGATCCTTGCTGCGCAGCGGCCGCTCCCACACGAACAGCTTGTCGCGGACCCGCCACGCGGTGTTCCCGTGCGCGGTGCCCTCGCTGGTGTCCGGCAGCGCCAGCGCGAGCCTTCGGACGTCGTCCCAAGTCGGCCACGCGCCAGACGGTACCGGGGCCGGCGAACGAGAAAGGGCCCGGCGGTCGCCGGGCCCTCTCGTCAACCGGTTGTGACTATCGTCAGGCGAGCCTGGCCGAGCGCGTGATCGCGCCGACGTGGCCGCCGGCGTCGATCGCCAGCCGGATCGTGTACTTGCCCGATCGGGCCTGGTTCCCGAGCCGGATCGTGAACCGCACCTTGTGGGAGCGGACCCGAGCGGCCGAGTTGTGGACCAGCCGGCGCCCGCGGAACACCCGGACGCGCACCATCGTGGCGACGTTCGAGCCGCCCTTGGTGGTGCAGGTGAGCGTGATCGTGTGCTTGCGGGTCGTCTGCTTGCAGGTGACCTTCGGCAGCTTCACCTTGGTGGTCTTGGTCGAGCCGGTGGCGCTGGACGACCCGTTGCTCTTACCGGCGCCTGCGCCGGTCGTAGCCGAGCCCGTGGCGGCACCCGTGGTCGGAGCCGAGCCGGAGCTGGGCGTGGCCTGAGTCGAGGCGCCGATCGTCTTGGTTACCTCGCCGGTGGCGTCGTTGAGGACGATCGCCGGAGCGCGCGGCGCGTTCTTGGCGAAGTCGAACGCATTGTTCAGAGTCCCCGCCGCCGCGTCCGCGGAGCGGTTGCCGATCTGGCCCAGGTTCCAGTTGTTCTCGATGAACTGGGTGATCGACGCCTGCTCGGTGAACGTGTTGTCGACGAAGTTCTGCCTGGCGTAGGGCGAGATCACCAGCAGCGGTGTCCTCGGACCGACGCCACAACGGTTGTTCTGGGCCGGCGGCGTAGCGGCCGAACCGCACTTGCCCGGACCGCTGAGCGTGTCAGCGGCATCCTGCGACTGACGGATGATCGGGCCCATCTGGTGGTCGTACCACCCGTCGGAGTCGTCGTAGGCGATGACGATCGCCGTGCTCGACCAGTCGGGTGACTGCTCGATCTGGTTGATCGTGTCGACCAGGAACTTCTGCTCGTCGAGCGGGTCGGAGTTACCGGCGTGGCCGTTCTGGTAGGCCGGCGGCTTCAGGAACGAGACCTGAGGCAGGTTGCCGTTCTGGAGTGCCTTGGAGAACCACGACAGGTCGTACTGGTGGTTGACCGCCTGGGCGGCCGGGGTGCCGGCCGGGTCGCTGACGCCGACCTGCGAGACCGAGCTCGGCGACACGTGGTCGGGGTTGGCGGTGCTGGCGTAGTACTGGAACGGCTCGTGGTGCTCCACGTAGTCGTTCTGGGTGGCGCCGGCGATGTTCGCGTGCTGCGTGGCGCAGATCGCCCTTCCGTTGCTGACCGAGGAAGGCGTGAACCCGCCCTGGAACCAGCCCCAGGTGACCCCCTTGGCGTTCATCAGGTCACCGACGTTCTTACCGGTGAACGAGGCGGTGACGCCGCCGGGCGTGCCGTCGGGGTTCAGCGGTGTGCTCGCGTTGGAGCACTGGTCAAACAGCGGCTCGGCGTCGCCGATCAGCGTCCCGTTGGCGACGTTGCCCGAGGTCCCGCCGTGCACGACCGCGCCGTTGGTCTGGCCGCTGACCAGGTTGATCGCACCGGGCGTGGACGGCCCGAACTGCGAGTCGTAGGAGTTGTCGCTCAGCGTGTAGTGCTGGGCGTAGTTCCACAGTCCCGTGACCGTGTTGCCGTCGTAGTAGTCCATGACGATCCCGTTGGGGCCGTAGTCGCCCTGGTTGGGGAACGTGGACTGGGTGCAGCCGCTGCCGGTCGTGTCCTGGACGAACCTGTCCATGAGACCCATGTCGTAGGCGGACTGCTCGGCGGAGTAGCCGTGGTTCTGGTCACAGGTCACGGCCTGCGTGCGGTCCAGCCGCGCGGGCAGGTCGGAGTTCGGGTTGGCGGTCAGCAGCGTGTTGCCGAGACCGTTGACGTTCGGAGTGCCCGGGAGCGGCTTGAACTTGGGTTCGTTGGGCGGGTTGGAGGCGTGGGGATAGGTGCCGAAGTAGTGGTCGAACGAGATGTTCTCGTCGAACAGCACGACGACATGCTTGATCGGGGTACTGGCCTTGGGGAGGGCGGCCGTCGCCGACGGGGACGCCGACGATACGGAGAGGCCGATAGCCGCGGCCCCCACCGCGACCGCGGCCCCCGCCGCAGCGACGTACTTCTTCCTGCGCGTAAGCACATGAGCTCCTTTGCTCTTGAGACGACGGCCGCTCGTCCGCGGCCGTCATGCGGCAGCGAAGGCATCCTGGAACTCGGCCGATCCGAAGGTGTGAACGAGTCGTAAGCGGCCCGTGTTCATCTTGTGTCGTCGGTTCACAGGCGCCATTTCCCCGATCGCGACGGGCGTTTGGCCGCCTCGACAAACGTCCCGCCAACGCCACATGTTGTTAACAAGCGGCGGCAGCTTCCCCACTACCTTCCGCTGCTGGTCGCGGTCCGAGGCGGCCGACGTCCTTCGTATGCCAGATTCATCGAGCCGCTCCCACGACGCGCCGCCGCCTCGTCCGCGTCGGCGCCGCTATGGCCGGCCGGTTTTCTGGATCGCCGGCCTGGTGGGACTCGCCGTGCTGGCGCTGATCGGGGCGGCGATCGCCCCTTGGTCGGGGGGCGATAGCAAGAGCTCGACGACGACGTTCGGCGTGCGCCGGGTGGCCGAGCGCTCGACCGAGACCAACCCGCTGCCCGACCACCCCACGAAGGTGTTCGGCTCGAACATCGACGCCAAGACCTACGGGTCGATCATCGCCGCCCAGGAGTACCAGGGCGTCGATGCCAACGGCCAGCCGACCTCCGACCTGGACCCGCTCCCGCCGCGGTCGTTCAACGCGCCGGTCGCGGCCTACCGTTCCTACGCCGAGCGCTGGTCGGCCACGCTCGCGCACGAGGTGCCGCAATTGAAGGCCGCGCTGGCGAGCGGCAACCGCGACGCCGCCAAGCGGGAGTGGAGCGACGCCTACGACGACTATCTCCACCTCGGCGCGGTCTACGGCCTGCTGCCCGGGACGATCGACCAGCGCATCGACGGGATGCCCGGGCGTCTCGCCGGCGCGGCTCACGACCCGGGCTTCGTCGGGCTTCACCGGATCGAGATGGGCCTGTGGACGGGGGCCGCCCCCGCTGCGCTGGTGCCGCTGGCGACCCGCCTGCAGCACGACGTCGGCGACCTGCAGCGGGCACTGCCGGGACTCCAGGTGGAGCCGCTGGACTATGCGACGCGCGCCCACGAGATCCTCGAGGATGCGCAGCGTGACCTGATGAGCGGCACCGACGTGCGCTGGAGCGGCGCGGGCGTGCTCGGGACCGCCGCCGGGCTGGCGGCGACCCGCGAGGTGATCGGCACGCTGACGCCGCTGCTGCAGGGCCGCGACAACACCCTCGCCCAGGTTCAGAGCTGGCTGCTGCGGATGCAGCAGGTGCTCGACCAGGTCCGCGACGCCCATCACGGCAACTGGCCGGCGCTCAACCAGCTGACGACCACCCAGCACGATCTGGTCAACGGCACGCTCACCGGGACGCTGGTGGCCCTGTCGCTGGTGCCGGGCACGCTCGAGACCACCCGTCTTGCCCCAGATTCCAAAGCTCCCGCAGAACGGAGGTCGGGAGCGGATGAATAAGCTCGACCGGCGGCGCTTTCTCAAGGGCTCGCTGACGACGCTCGGCGCGACCGGCATCGGCGCCGCCGTCGGCGCGGGCGTCGCCCAGGCGGGCGACGACAGCCAGGCGGCGGCGACCCCGACGCAGCAGGCCGAGCAGGTCAACGCACGCTCGCTGGCCACGCGGATCCCGTTCGACGGAACTCACCAGTCCGGGATCATCACCCCGCCGGCGGATCAGGCCACGTTCCTCGCGCTCGACAGCATGGCCCCCAACCGCGCGGAGCTGACCGAGGCGCTGCAGGCGCTCACCGCCGAGGCGCGCCGACTGACCCAGGGCGACACGGTCGGGGTCACCGAGGTCGACGACCCGCCGCCCGACTCCGGGACCCTGGGGCCGATCGACAGCCCGGACTCGCTCACGGTCACGATCGGGTTCGGGGTGTCGCTGTTCGACTCCCGGTACGGACTGGCCACGCGCCGGCCGGCACAGCTGACCGAGATGCCGGTGTTCGACAACGACCGAATCGACCCTGCGCGCGCCGGCGGCGACGTGATCGTCCAGGTCTGCGCCGGCCAGCGCGACACGGTCGTGCACACGGTCCGCGAGCTGCTGCGCGCGGTCGCCGGCAAGCTGATCGTCCGGTGGACGATCGACGGGTTCCAGTCGGCGCACCGGGGTCCCACCGCCCGCAGCAACCGGCGCAACCTGTTCGCGTTCCGCGACGGCACCGCCAACCCGCACGTCACCAACGCCGCCGTGATGAACCGCTTGGTCTGGGTCCAGCCCGGGACCGACGGTCCGTCGTGGACGGCGAACGGGACCTACATGGTCGCTCGCGCGATCCGCATGCACGTCGAGTTCTGGGACCGTGTCGGGATGCTCGAGCAGGAGCAGATGATCGGCCGCGACCGCGTCACCGGAGCCCCGCTCGGCGGCACCGACGAGTTCGACGATCCCCGCTTCGACCTCGATCCCAAGGGCGACCGGATCCCGCTGGACGCGCACATCCGCCTGGCCAATCCGCGGACGCCCAAGACT
The DNA here is from genome assembly GCA_963831845.1 of uncultured Solirubrobacterales bacterium. Taxonomy (GTDB): domain Bacteria; phylum Actinomycetota; class Thermoleophilia; order Solirubrobacterales; family Solirubrobacteraceae; genus Palsa-465. The sequence continues at coordinate 91,215 of CAWHRT010000025.1, forward strand.
GCCGAGCAGCGGATCCTGCGCCGCGGCTACAACTACCATCGAGGCATCGACGAGGCCGGCGATCTCGACCAGGGGCTGATGTTCATCGCCTTCAACCAGGATCCCGCGCGCCAGTTCGCCACGATCCAGAAGCGGCTCAACAACGAGCCGATGGTCGACTACATCACGCCCGTCGGTGGGGGCTACTTCTTCGTGCCTCGCGGGACCCGGTCGGCCGCCGACTGGATCGGCTCTGCACTCGCCTGACGCCCGCCGGTCCCGCCCGAGCGTGCGGGCGCGGAGGCGCGATCTCGTCGCCTCGCCGGCGGGCCGGGCCGGGAAGTTCGTTCCCTTCGACGTGGCCCACTCATCGAGTGGAACGTTATGCCCGCTGACCGGGAACTTTGTTCCTCCGGGCAGCCCGGCGGCGTCGAGGGGAACGAACTTCCCGTCGGGTCCGTCGGCGTGCCGACGCGGGCCCGAGCGGTTCGTTACACCGGGCGCGCCGCATGTAACGAAAGCTCCAGCCGCTCGACCAGGCGAGCTCGAACCCGCGCCGTGGCGGCGGTCGGGCCGCCCTCGGATCAGCGGGTATGGTTGGCGGGCGGATGGCCGCAATCGGCATCAACCACGTCAGCATCAACGCGCGTGACCTTCGGGAATCGGTCGATTTCTACGTCGACTTGCTGGGAGCCGAGCCGATCCCCACTCCGAACTTCGGGCTGCCGGTCCAGTGGTTGGCGCTGGGCGGGACACAGCTGCACCTGTTCGAGCGCGATCTGACGCCGACCAGCCACCATCATCTCGGCATCACGGTCGACGATCTCGAGCCGGTCTACCGGGCCGCCGAGCGCCACGGCGCGTTCGACGACGACGCGTTCCGCAACCATCTGGTCGAGCTGCCGGGCGACGTCGTGCAGCTGTACCTGCGAGATCCGGCCGGGAACCTGGTCGAGATAGATCAACACGGCGCCGACCGGCTGCCGGACGACATGCGCGCGCGCCTGAAGGGCCTGTGGGACTTCAATCCCCAGACCGACGAGAACATGCGCGGGCGCCTGTTCGTGCCGTAGTGGACCCGGCGCCAGACGAATCCGCAGCGACCTTGCGACGGGCGGCCGAGGCCGCCGAGCGGTTTCTCGCCGGCCTCGATCGTGAGCCAGGAGCGCCTCCCGGCCGGGACGACGCCGCCGAAGGCTTCGCCCCGGGTTCGCTCCCAGAGGTGGGCAGCGGCGCGGCGGAGGCGATCGAGGAGCTGATCGCCGGCGGGATCCCCGCCGCCACCCGTTCGGCCGGACCGCGCTTCTTTCACTTCGTCACCGGCGGCGTCACGCCGGCCGCCCTGGGGGCGGACTGGCTGACCTCGGCGCTCGACCAGAACAGCTTCAGCTGGGTCAGCTCGCCGCTGGGCTCGCGGGCCGAGCTGGTCGCCAGCTCCTGGCTCAAGCAGTTGTTCGAGCTGCCCGAAGAATGGGGCGCGACGCTGACCACGGGCGCGACGATGGCCAACTTCACCGCGCTCGCCGCCGCCCGGCGCTGGTGGGCGCTCGAGCACGGCCGCGACCTCGACGCCGACGGGTTCGCGGGGCTGCCGGCGGTGCCGGTGCTGAGCTCGGGCTACATCCACGCCAGCTGCGTGAAGGCGCTGTCGATGCTCGGGGTCGGCCGTAACGCGATCCGGCGCGTCGCCTCGGACGCCGTCGGGCGAGCCGACCTCGACGGGCTCGAGCGCGCGCTCCGGCGGCTCGACGGCGCGCCGGCGCTGCTGGTCGCGACCGCCGGAGAGGTCAACGCGGGCGACTTCGACCCGGTGCCAGAGTTCGCCGAGCTGGCGGGCCGCTACGGCGCCTGGATGCACGTCGACGGTGCGTTCGGACTGTTCGCGCGCGTGTCGGGCGTCGCCCGCGAGCTCGGAGCGGGGATCGAGCGGGCCGACTCGGTCAGCGCCGACGGGCACAAGTGGCTGAACGTCCCCTACGACTGCGGGTTTGCGTTCGTGCGCGATCCGGCGCTGATGCACGGGGCGTTCGCGGCCACCGGCGCTCCCTACCTCCCAGTCGGCAGCGATACCCGCCCCAGTTACGGCGACCGGGGTCCGGAGATGTCGCGCCGGGCGCGGTCGCTCGCGGTGTGGGCCACGCTGCGCGCCTACGGCCGCGCCGGCTACCGCGAGCTGGTCGACCGGCACATCCGCCTGGCCCAGCGCGTCGGCGAGCAGGTGGCCGCCGACCCCGAGCTCGAGCTGCTGGCGCCCGTGCAGCTGAACGTGGTCTGCTTCCGCTACCGCCCGGCCGGCTTCCCGTCCGACGCGCTCGACGAGCTCAACCGCCGGCTCGGCGAGGCGATTCTCGCCGACGGGCGCGCCTACTTCGGGACCACCGTGTACGGCGGCGTGGTCGCGTTTCGCCCCGCGATCTCGAACTGGCGCACCACCGAGGCCGACACCGACCTGATCCCGTTAGTGGTCAAAGAGCTGGGCGCTCGGCTGCTCGCGGGCGCCTGAGACCCGGCGAGCGCTACTTGCGCTTGGGCGGCAGCGAGCGTGCGCACGTGACGCCGCGCTCGACCCACCGCTCCAGCTGGCGCTTGGTCTTCACGCCCTCGGCCTCGACCCGGACCCAGCCCTGCATCTCGCGCCCGCGCCTCTCGAACGGATGCGCGTGCGGCTTGGCCAACAGCGAGTCGGTCTCCTCGTGATCGACGTGCAGCAGCAGGCCGCCTCGGCCGCTGGCGCTGACCGCCATGTGACCGTTGATCAGGAACGCGAGGCCACCGAACATCTTCTTCTCGGTCAGGCCCGGCTCGGCCGCTACGAGCTCGCGGATTCGTTGCGCGAGGTGCTCGTCGTACGCCACGTTCCAGCGCTCAGTTCGCGGCGGCCGGGGCGCCGCTGAGCTCGCCCGCGAACGACTCGGCGGTCATCACCTCGGAGAACATCGGATAGTCGAACTTGATCGCGTTGTCGTGCTCCTCCTCGGAGGTCGCGGCCACGCAGTCCGACAGCGTGATCACCTCGTAGCCCTTCTCGTAGCCGGTGCGCATCGTCGACTCGACGCAGCAGTTGGTGAGGAAGCCGGCCAGCGCGATCGTGGTGATCCCACGCGCGCGCAGGATGAAGTCGAGGTTGGTCGTCGCGAACGTGTCCAGGCCGCGCTTGCCCTCGACCACCACGTCGCCCTCCTGCGGAGCCAGTGAGTCGACGATCTCGGCGCCCCACTCACCCTTCACGAACGCGGTCGAGTCGACGACGCCCTTGAGGATCCCGTAGGGGTGCTGCGGCAGCTCGCCGTAGCCGGGGACGAACGTGATCGGGGCGTGCACGATCGTGGCGCCGGCGGCGCGTGCGGCGTCCACGAGCGCGCGCGTGTTCTCGAGCATCCCGGTCTTGTCCATGACGCCCTCGACCGCGCCGTGCAGCGCTCCGCCGTCCGAGGTGAAGTCGTTCTGATATTCGATCAGCACCACCGCGGTGCGCTTCGGGTCGACTGGCACAGGAGTTCCTTTCGGTTCGCGAATTCGGGTTGCGTTTCAGGCGCCGGGTGAGACCGAGGTACCGCCCCACTGCTCGGGCACGACGTCGTCGAGCGTCTCGGAGAACGTCCACCGGTGGCCCATCGGGTCCTCGGCGGTGTACTGGCGCTCGCCGTACTCGAAGTCGGTTGGCTCCATCAGGATCGTTGCGCCGTTGGAGCGGGCACGGTCGCAGTGGGCGTGGGCGTCGTGGATCCGGACCATCACCTGGTGGGTGATCTCGCCCGCTCGCGGCGGTCGCTGGTCGTGGCGGACGTCGGCGATGATCACCGCGCCGCCGTCGCCGACGGCGAGCTGCGACCGGTGGTCCTCGCCGATCCTGACGCGCTCGGCGAACCCGAACGCGGCTCCCAGCCAATCGACCGCCGCGCGCACATCCGGGTACACCAGTACCGGGATGACCGTGGCCGACGGGATCGAACGGTTGGTCCTCACCGCTGCTGGAGATTACCGGCCGTCCGCTCGACCGCGGAACGTGCCTGCAGCTCGTAGGGGTTCTCCCAGTAGCCGGAGCGGTCTCCCCAGAAAGTGGACGGCCTGAGGTAGGAGATCCACAGCCGGATCCACTCGTGCTGGCCCTGCCAGACGTGCACGAGCTCGTGGGCGATCAGGTCGTCGTCGACCTGCTCGAGCGGCTCTCGCAGCAGGATCGTGCTCCAGATCGTGTAGCCGTCGAAGCGCCTGAACCACGGCAGCGCGAACAGCCAGCGGGCGGTGACGATTCGCACGCGCGAGCGATCGATCGGCCGCGGATACAGCGCGAGCGGTTCGATCCGCCGCCACGCGCCCTCGATCGTCGCGCGCTCGGTCGCGCTCCTGTGCGTTAGTGGACCTAGTCGACCCCGCCGCATTGGTCGCAATTGTGACGAGGTATGAACGCGCGATTAGTCCACTCGGACCATTCCCGGAACCGGAGCCGGTGGGATACTGGCCGTTGGTACGACGGTGGTGTTGCACCCGATGGTGCACGCGGATGGAAGGGCCGCGCCGTCGACTGGGGCATGACAACTATTTCGTTGGGGGCATGAGTGATGAGGTCTCGCCGGCTGCTCGGTATCGGTGGCGCCGTCGCAGCAGCGACCGCGCTGGTCGTGTGTGGTCTGCTCGTCGCGATGGCGGGCGCGGCGTCACCGCCGCCCGCGTTCGTACAGCAGACGTCGGTGCACTCCTCCAACGTGACCAGCGTCAAGCTGACGCCCGCCGCCAACGTGACCTCGGGCAACCGGCTCGTGGTGCTGGTCGGGGTCTGGCGCGACGGCGGCGCGACCGCCTCGAGCGTCACCGACTCGGCCGGCAACACCTACACGGAGGTGCTGCACTTCAAGGCCTCGGACAACACGGAGGAGAGCGTCTGGACGGCGCCGATCACCGCCGGGGGCGCCACCAAGCCGGCGATCACCGTGAAGCCCAGCGCGAAGGCCGACGTCGGCGCCGCGGTGTCGGAGTACTCGGGGCTGTCGACGGCGGCGGGTGTCGCGGCCGTCGATCGGACATCGTCGGCGTCGGGCACGACGACGACCGCCGGCACGGTCGCGTCCGGCGCGACGGCGGCGACAACCGCAGGCAACGAGCTCGCCGTCGGGACGTACGTCGACTCGGGCTTCGGCGACACGCTGACGGCGGGGTCGGGCTACACCCAGCGCAGCAACATCTCGCGCGCGTCCAACGTCGATCTGCTGACCGAGGATCAGGTGCTGTCGTCGGCGGGCGCGACTCCGAACGCCACGGCCGGCGCGGGTGCCAAGACGGTGTGGCTGATGGGCACGGTCGTGTTCGCGGGCGGCGGCCCGGCGGCGCCGCCGAGCGTCCCCGGGACCCCGACCGGCGCGTCGGCCACCGCCGGTGACGGAAACGCGTCGGTCACGTGGAACGCGCCCAGCGACGGCGGCAGCCCGATCACGAGCTACACGGTGACGCCGTACGTGGGCTCGACGGCGCAGACCCCGACGACGGTGAACGGGCCTAACCCGCCGACCCACGCGACCGTCAGCGGTCTGACCAACGGCACCACCTACACGTTCACGGTCAGTGCCACCAACGCCGTCGGGACCGGGCCGGAGTCCAGTCCGTCGGCGGCGGTCACGCCAGCGGCCGCCAGCGGCGGATCGTGGGGTCCGGTGCTGAACTGGCCGATGACGGCGATCCACTCGATTCTGCTGTCCAGTGGCAAGCTCCTGCAGTTCGACGGCTGGCAGCAGCCGGAGCCGACTCAGGTCTGGGACCCGAAGAGCAACACGTTCACCACCCAGACCGCGCCCGACAGCATCTTCTGCTCGGGGATGGCCGAGCTGCCCGACGGACGCGTGCTGGTGATCGGCGGGTGGGGAGGGCTCAGCACGGGCCTGATCGGGATCAACGACACCGCGATCTTCGATCCGGCGACCGAGACGTGGTCGCGCGTGGCCGACATGCACTACCCGCGGTGGTATCCGGATCTGACCGAGCTGTCCGACGGGCGCTTCGTGGCGATCAGCGGCAACACGACCGACGCGGGCAACTGGGCCGACACGCCCGAGGTCTACGACCCGACCACCAACAAGTGGACCGCACTCACCGGGGTGTCGACCTCCGGGGTGCACGAGGAGGAGTACCCGTTCTCGTACCTGATCCCGAACGGCAACGTGTTCACGATCGGCCCGTCTGAGGACCAGTCGTTCGAGCTCAACGTCCGACGCCAAGACGTGGACGCCGGTGGGCGGCTCCAGCGGCGTCGTCAACGGCTCGTCGGTGATGTACCGGCCCGGCCAGGTGCTCTACAGCGGCGGCGCGGCGAACCTGAACTCGAGCACGCCCGCGAAGGCGAACTCGGCGGTCATCGACCTGAACTCGGCGAACCCGACGTGGCAGCAGACGGCGCCGATGGCCCACGCCCGGATCTACCACACGCTGACGATGCTCGCCGACGGCACCGTGCTGGCCGTGGGCGGCGAGCCGACCGCCGGCCAGACCGGCAAGTCCGAGGTCTCGGGCGGCGTGCTGCCGAGCGAGATCTGGGACCCGAACTCGAAGACGTGGTCACCCGCGGCCGACACCGGCGTCACGCGTGGCTATCACTCGACCGCGGTGCTGATGCCCGACGCGACCGTGCTGGTGGGCGGCAGCGGCGCCGCCAGTCCCGGATTTGCCGCGCAGCAGTCGGCGCAGATCTACTCGCCGCCGTATCTGTCCAAGGGCCCGCGGCCGACGATCGGCTCGAGCCCGGCTTCGGCCACGTACGGATCGAACTTCACGGTCTCGACTCCCGACGCCGCGTCGATCAGCGCGGTCAACCTCGTGTCGCTCGGGTCAGACACCCACCAGAGCGACATGGATCAGCACTTCGTGCCGCTGAGCTTCACCAAGGGCGACGGGTCGGTGAGCATCCAGGCGCCCGCCTCGGGCAGCTACGCCCCGCCCGGCAACTACATGCTGTTCCTGGTCAACTCCAACGGTGTCCCGTCGGTGGCCTCGTTCATCCACATGCGGACGTCGATCACCGCGCCGGACGCGCCGCGAAACGTGTCGGCCACGGCGAACAGCGGCGGCGCGCAGGTGACGTGGACCGGCCCCGACGACGGCGGAAGCCCGATCACCGGCTACACCGTGACCCCGTACATCGGGTCGGCGGCGCAGACCCCGACCGCGGTCAGCGGCCCCAACCCGCCGACCAAGGCGACGGTCAGCGGCCTCACCAACGGGACCTCCTACACGTTCACGGTGACCGCCACCAACTCGGTCGGGACGAGCTCCGCAATCGGCTCCCTCGGCCGCCGTGACACCCGCTGCGAGCCCGACGCCGACGTTTCGTCCAGCAGGTCTCCGCCCACACCGGCAACGTCAACAGCCTGTCGGTCACGCCGGGCTCGGCGGTCGCCGCGGGCGACCGGCTCGTGGTCGAGGCCGGCGTGTGGAGCTCCGGCTCGGCCACGGCCCAGAGCGTCACCGACTCGACCGGCGACACGTTCACCGAACTGCTGCACTTCAAGGCGTCCGACCACACCGAGATGAGCGTCTGGTCGGCGCCGATCACCGCCGGCGCCGGCACGACCCCGAAGATCACCGTGACCGCCTCGGCCAAGGCCGACATCGGTGTGGGCGCGATCGAGTACTCCGGGCTGTCCACGGTTGCCGACACGACCGTGGTCGACCAGCAGGCCACCGCCAGCGGCGCCACCGGGACAAAGGGCGCGACCGTGTCCTCGGGCGCGACTCCGGCCGTGGGCGCGGTCAACGAGCTCGCGCTCGGCTTCTACACCGACTCGGGCTTCGATGACGCGCTGGCCTCCGGCGCGGGCTTCACCCAGCGGATCAACGTCTCCAGCGTCGGCGACATCGAGTTGCTCGCCGAGGACCGCGTGGTCGGCACCGGCGACACGCCGGCCGCGACCGTCGCCACCGGCCCGAAGACGTCCTGGCTGATGGCCACGGTCGTCCTGAAGTCGGCGGGCGCCTCGCAGGCCACCGCCCAGCTCGCGGCCGGCCCGTCCGGCGTCGCCGCCGGGCCGCTGGCGGAGGCGGCTGCGGCGACGGCAATCGGCCGCGGTGGCTCAACCTCGCCGACCGCGATGGTGAAGGCGAAGGCGAGCGCGATGGTGAAGGCGAGCGCGATGGTGAAGGCGAGCGCGGCTCACGCTCGGGCACATCGCGCCGGCGCAGACCGCCGCCGGCACGCGACCGCGTTCCCCGCCTGCACGAGGAAGTCGGGCGCGAAGGCGCGTCGTTCCTGTATCTCCGAGCACCGCGCGGCGGCCGCGACCAAGCGCGCCAAGGCGCGGTTCGTGTACCTGGCGCTGCTCAAGAACCTGACGCCGGGCCTGTTCTGCCACCACGGCTTCGGCGCGCTCAAGAACGTCGAGAACCTGTCGTCCGGCTGGTTTGCCTGGAGCTAGTGCCCCGACCCGCCGGCCCGGCGGGTCACTTCGGGATGCGGAAGTACCCCTGCGGGCCGACCGTGAAGTGTCCCGAAGGGAAATCCTCGCGCGACAGCGACGCCATCAGCTGCGTGCTCTCGCCGCTGGCGTCGGGTGTGGGAACCCCGCGGCCCACGAGCAGCAGCGGGACCCAGCGCGCCGCGAGCACCTTGCCGCCGGTCGTCAGGGTCACCCGCAGGATCGCGCTCTCGGACAGCACGCCGCCGAGGCCGAGCGTGTTGTAGCCGATGAAGTTGCCCAGCGAATAGGCGATCATCCGGCCCCGGTAGCGCTCGACGCCGCGGATCACGTGCGGGCCCGATCCCAGCACGATCGAGGCGCCGGCGTTGATCACCCCGTGCGCGAACGCCCGCGGGTTGCCCCGGTTCTCGCCGAGGTAGTACTCGGTGCCGTGCGGCGTGTGGACCGCGTCCGATCCCTCCGCGCCCGCGTGGATGATCACCACGACCAGCGCCGCGTGCGCCCGGGCGCGTCGGACCAGCGCCTCCGCGGCCGGGATGTTGTCGAGGTCCGAAGCCCACTTGTAGGGGGCGAAGCCGACGAACGCGACCCGGGTGCCCTTCACGTTCAGGTAGGTGATCTGGCCGGGTAGGCCGGTGTACGCGACCCCGGCCTGCTTCAGCGCCGCCAGCGTCTGGCTGTGCCCCGAGGAGCCGTAGTCCAGCGCGTGGTTGTTGGCCTGGTTGACGATGTCGAACCCGAGCGAGCGGTACTGGCCGGCGTAGGAGGGGGGCGCCTGGAACGCGAAACAGGTGCTGGTGTTGCCGCCGCCGCACTTCGACGCGCCTCCGACCGACAACGTGCCCTCGAGGTTGCCGGCCGTGATGTCCGCGGCCCGCAGCTGCGAGCGCAGCGGCGCGAGCGCGCCCGCAACCCCGCCCGGCGGCAGCCCGAGCCCGGTGCTCAGCGCCATGTCGCCGACCCACTCGAGCGTGATCGGGTGCGTCACGCGCGCGGGCGCCGCCGGCGGATCGGCCTGCCTGGTCCCGGAGCCCTGAGCCGACTGGCCTGACTGGCCCGCGGAGGCCGATCGGTCGGCGACCGGAGTCGACTCGCCGTCGCTCTGGCTCGCGCAGCCCACGACGGCGCCGAGCACCAGCGAGCCGAACGCGATCACGAACAGAATCGTCCACGTGGTCCGGGCCTGGAACCGGGCCTCCATCGCGTGCACGATAGGCGTTTGGGCGGCGGAGCTGGCTGTGTCGCGGGCGAGACCGCGTGCATAACGTCCCACTCGAGTGCTCTCGGTGCCATCGTGGGACGTTGGCCACGTGGGACGTGATCAACATCCCAAGGAAGCCCGGGACGGCCTCAAGTGGGACGTTATGCACGTCGCCGCCCGAGGCCTCGGGCGAGCGACGCTACTCCCATCACCCTGCAAAGGAGACGATCGTGAAGGCAGCCGCCATCTTCGAGGCGACCCTGACGCCGGAACAGACCGACGCGCTCGCCGCGCTGATGCGCGAGCACGTCGCCACTCGGCCTGCCGAGGTCGAGCTGGCCACGCTGCTCGTCGACGGCGAGACCGCACGTCTGATCGCCTACTGGCGAAGCGCGGAGGCGCTCGACGCCTACCTGGCGAGCGGCCAGATCCCTCGGGGCACCGCGCTGATGCGTGAGGTCGGAGCCGAGCCGACCGTGACGATCGCGCGGGTACCCCAGTTCGGCTAGCGTCGGATCTCCGCTCGAGGGCGTCGCCGGTCAGGCGCTCTCGGCCCGGACGATCCGCGCCCCGGCCGCCAGCGATTCGAGCTTGCGCAAGGCGGTGTCGCGCGGCAGGTACTTCATCCCGCAGTCTGGCGCGGCGACGAGCTGGTCCAGGCGCTTGTGGGGGAGCGCCCGGCGGATCCGCTCGGCGACCACCTCGGGCGTCTCGACCGCGGGGTCGTCGAGGTCGAGCACGCCCAGGATGATCGTCTTGGAGGGCAGCTCATCGAGCACCGACAGGTCGAGGCCCGACTGCGCGGTCTCGATCGACAGCTGCTGACACGGCGCGGCATCGAGCTCGGGCAGGAACGAATATCCGGCTGGCCGGTCGTGGATCACCGCGGCGTAGCCGAAGCAGATATGGACGGCGGTGATTCCGTTGACCCCGTAGAGCGCGCGCTCGAGCGCGATCACGCCGTGGCGGCGTGCCGGCTCGGGTCGCGCCTGCATGTAGGGCTCGTCCAGCTGAACCACATCTGCCCCGGCAGCGAACAGGTCGCGCACCTCCTCGTTGACCGCGGCCGCGTAGCCGAGGATCAGCTCCTCGTCTGTCTCGTAGAAGTCGTTCTGGGCCTGCTGGGACATGGTGAACGGGCCGGGGACGGTGATCTTGATCGGCCGGTCGGTGTGCGCGCGCAGGAACTCGACGTCCCGCACCTGCACCGGATGCCTGCGGCGGATCGGCCCGACCACCCGCGGCACCGGGTTCGGATGGCCGCTGCGGTCCAAGGCGGTTCCCGGGTTGTCGACGTCGACCCCGTCGAGCGCGGTGGCGAAGCGGTTGGAGTAACTCTCTCGGCGCATCTCGCCATCGGTGACGATGTCCAGCCCGGCCCGCTCCTGATCGCGGATCGCGATCACGGTCGCGTCGTCCTGTGCCTCCTCGAGGTACCGCGGATCGATCCGCCACAGTTCCCGCGCGCGGACTCTCGGTGGGAACCGCTCGCGCAGTCGCGCCCGATCTATCAGCCAGTCCGGCTGCGCATAGGAACCAACGAGGCCGGTGGGGATGACGGTCGGCGTGGGCGACATCGGCCGGGAGCCTATGGCACCCGCGGTCGACGGGACTCATTCGTAGCCGGTGAAGGGCTCGGTCTCGAATTGGGTGCCTTTGCGGCGATCCTTGAAGACATGGGTGATGCGCACCGCGGGCGGGACCCGCTCGACTCGGCTCTCCACCAGCTCGAGGTTGGGGTCGTCGCCCAAGCCGAGCGCGTTCAGCCGCTCGGCCTCGGCTCGGCAGACATCACCCGGGGTGGGATTGCTCTCGGGATAGACGTCGGTGTGGTGCCGGACGAGCGCGTCCCAATGCTCATCACCCGCCCGTTCGATGGACTCCCGAATCTGCTGCCGGTCAAACGCCATGGCTTCAGCCTGCTGTGACTTTTAGCGCATCGTCCGGTTCCGTGTCCACGCGCAGCGCGGGCCGGAGCACCTCCCCGCACCAGGTGCGAAAGTCGGTGGGGCCCGGAGTCGCCATCGCCTGGTCGGCGTCGTAGATGCCGTCGTTCTGCGCGCCGATCATCTCGGTCATGTCGCGCGCCACACCCTCGCTGGCGCCATGCCGGACGAGCGTCGACTCGACGTCGCCGAGGCTCAGCTGCCGGAAGCCAACGGCCTGGCCGAGAACGCCGGACATAACCTCGGCCATCGCGTTCGGGCTGAGACGATCGGGTCCGAACACCGGCACGTTGTCGCAGCCATCCCATGACCGGTCGGCGAGCAGTGTCGCGGCGGTCGCGGCGATGTCGCGGGTGGCGACGGTGGCGAGCGGCCGGTCGGCCGTGTGCCCCAGGAAGAAGCTTCCCTGTCCCCTGATCGCTTCGAGCTGGCCGAGCAGGTTCTCCATGTAGAACGGCATGCTCAACGATCGGTAGGCGACTCCCGTGCGCTCGAGCTCCGCGTCCATCGCGAACGCGGCCGTGAGCAGGCCCGCGCGCGCCGGCCAGCCGTGTCCGGCGCTGGAGACCCCGACCACGTGCGAGACGCCGTGGCGGCGGATCGCCTCGGCCGCCGGGCGAGTGAAGCCGAGGTAGTACTCCTTCGCGCTCGCCCCGGCCAGGCTCGGCGGGACCAGCCAGAACAGGCCGTCGGCGCCGTCCAGGGCGCGGTCGAGGACGGACGGCTCGTCGTGCGAGCCCTGAACCACCTGCACCCTGTCGCGGACGCCGGGGTGCAGCCGCGACGGGTCGCGGGCGATCACTCGGATCGGTTGCTCGCGGTCGAGCAGCCGCGCGACAACCTGGCTGCCGATCTGACCGGTGGGGGTGGTGATCACGATCATGATGCCTCCCGTGAGGTATTAGGAAGAGGAATTCCGGTTCCGATTACATCGTAGACGATACCGGAACTACGATTCCTGTTCTCGTCATGTCCGCGACCAACCGACAGATGCGCGCCGACGCTCGCCGCAACCGGGAGAAGATCCTGAGCGCGGCCGGCGAGCTGTTCGCCCAGCGCAGCACGGCCGTGCAGATGGAGGAGATCGCCGAGCGCGCGGGACTCGGGATGGGAACGCTGTACCGGCACTTCGCCACCAAGCAGGCGCTGCTCGCCGCGATCATCGGCCGGCGGTTCAGCGCGATGGCGGAGCTCGCCCGCGCCGCCGACCTGATCGACGACCCGGGAGAGGCGTTCGAGACGCTGCTGTGGACGTACCTGGAGGCGGCCGAGCACGACGCGGCGTTCCGGCTGGCCCTACTAGGACCCGAGGAGCCCGCCTGGGCCGACATCGCCGAGCAGAAAGCCGAGTTTGGCGAGATCGCTCAGCGAATCCTCGGGCGCGCGGTAGCCGCCGGACGCGTGCGCAGCGACCTGACCTTCGGCGACTTCGTGCTGATCACGCGCGGAGTGATGGTCAACATGACTCCGGACGACGACTGGCGACGCCACCTCACGCTCGCGCTCGAGGGGATCCGGGCGCCGGCCGAGCAGCCTGGCTAGTGGGGCACCACTAGATCCGGCTTTGGATTTCCGGGGCCGTCAGGCGGCCGTCAGGCGGCCGGCGCGGCCGCATCTTCGCGAGACCAGCGGGCGACCGTCGACCTCAGCCCCGGGATCGCGGCAATCGCGGCGGGCAGCGGCAGCCAGATCGCGATCGTGCGATACGCCAGGATCGCCGGCAACGCCACCTCGGGGTGGACGCCGAACGCGATCAGCACGCCGGCCATGCCGCCGCTGACCGATCCCGGCACCGGCAGCGTGTTCGCGACCTGCCCGACGAAGTACGCGAGCGCGACGACGGGCAGCGCCGGCGCGGAGCCGAACGCGTGCAGCGTGGTCCACACCACCGCCGCGTCGAAGATCCAATAAGCGGCTGCCCCGGCCAGCCGGCGATCGCCCGACCGCACCAGCCGGCAGGCGTCGAGCACGGCGTCGGCCAGGTGACCGGCGGCGGCCCGCACTCGTGCGAGGCGACCGGACCCGTGGACGGCGCCGGCGTCCGGCGCGGCTGTCGCGCTGGCGCTGCGGGCACGCGCCAGGACGAGGCAGGCTGCGATCGCGATCAGCGCGCCAGCGGCCGGGATCGCTCCCATCGCCACCGGCCCGTGGGCGTGCACCAGCCCGAGTGCGAGCAGCGCGCCCGAGACGATGATCGCCGACAGGAACACCGAGTACAGGACGACCAGAAACGTGAGCAGGGTGCGCGCCGCCGCGATCGAGCGCAGGCCGGTCCGGCGCAGCGCCCACAGCGCGAGCGCCGCCCCGCCGGCACCGGCGGTCGGCAGCAGCCGCGTCGCCGCCGCTCCGGCAAGCGTGATCTGGGCGCTCTCGCGGATCCGAATCCGTGTCGTCACGCGACCGACCACCAGCGACAGCAGCAGCACGTATCCGACCAGCGAGATCGCCTCGAACGCGACTCCCGCGATCACCCAGCCGGGCTTGATCGCCTCTAGGCGCCGCAGCGTGTCGGCGAACACGTGGACCTGTCCGGCGCCAAGCAGCACGCCGATCACTGCCGCCGCGACCAGCGCCGCGGGCAGCGCCAGGCGACGCGCCAGCACCCGCGGCTGGAGCGCGGGAAGCGCGGTCGGCTCGGGGGCTGTCAGTTCGGGGGAGAGCATCTCGATCGTCGCCGGGGGGTCGGCCGTTCTATTTCTATTGACCGCCGAGCCGGGGTCGATGTGACATCTGTCGCACCCGGCGCATCCGGTTCACCAGCTCAGACCGCCCCCGCGAGCGGGATTCATCGGTGCGGTGGAGTCAGCCGTCGAAGCGGGGGACGCACACGACGCGCTCGCGGAGCTCCTCGACCACGGCCGCATCGAGGTCGAGCGCGGTACCGAGATCCTCGACCGAGGAGAAGCCGTCGCCGCCGTCACGGAGGTCGACGATCTGATGTGCGAGCGCGTCGTCGATGCCCGGCAGGCGCGTCAGCGTCGCGGCCGGGACGGCGTTGACGTCGATCAGGCCGGCGTCCTGCGCTCCCGGCAGGTCTGGCCGGCCCACCCCGAGCTCACGGGCCAGGGCCGGTTGCTCACGGGCCAGCCGTCGCGCCCGATTGCGCTCGGCCAGCCGCCGACGGGCCCCGAGCATCGCGTTGTCGAACGGGGACGCAGCCGAGCCGATCGCGCGGCGGTAGTCCGACCGGATCGCGAACGAGGTCACTGCCCCGCCGGCCCACCCGAGGATGATCAGCAGCCCACCCGCCGAGCCGCCGTTGCTGGCGATCGCAGCCACCCAGCCCGCGAGCGCGATCACCGACCAGAGCACCCCGAGCACCCACCACATCCGCCGCCGCGCTCGGACGCCCGCGTAGATCGGGGTCCACGCGCCGAGACCCATCGGGATCAGCGACAGCCACACCCAGGTTGTTGATGCATCCCCAGAGGAGTCCGCCCGTGACACTCGACTCAAGCGTAGGCGACCGTCGCGGCCGCGCGCGACGGTCGGCGGTATAACGCTGCTCGTCGCGGAAGCCGTCCGGCGCCGCACAACGAAAGGAGCGAGATGACATCGACCGCGCTCGAGCGCCTCAACCAGGCCGGCCTGGAGCTGCCCCCTCCACCCGGGGTCGGAGGCGCGTACGTGCAGACCAAGCAGATCGGCGACATCCTCTACGTCTCGGGGCAGGTCGCGGCCGGCGCCGACGGGCTGGTCGCCACCGGCAAGGTCGGCGGGGAGGTCGACTTCGACACGGGGTTCAAGTGCGCTCAGCAGTGCGCGCTCAATCTGCTCGCCCAGGTCCAGGCAGCCGTCGGCGACCTCGACAAGGTCAAGCAGGTGATCAAGCTGACCGTGTTCGTCGCCGCCGTCCCCGACTACATCGAGCCCCAGAAGGTCGCCAACGGCGCGTCCGAGCTGATCAACCAGGTCCTGGGAGACGCCGGCGCCCACTGCCGGTCGGCGTTCGGCGTCGCGGTGCTCCCGCTCGACAGCCCGGTCGAGGTGGAGGCGATCCTCCAGGTCTAGGGTCCCGAGTCATCCGTGAGCTCGGAGTGGAGCGCGGCCAGGACGTCGCGGCAGCGCCGGTCGTCGGCCTCGTTCTGGAGCTCGTTGATGGCAAACGAGAAGGCCACGGCCTCAGACGGCCAGTATCCGTGCGCCGAGCCACCGGCGCCGGTGTGCCCGAACGCGTCCGGCGGTGGGCCGAACAGGCGGGCCTCGGTCTGCAGCTCGAAGCCGATGCCCGAGTGGATCGGCTCGCCGAACACCGCGTCGGGAACCTCGTCGAACTGCGGCGTCGTGAAGTCCGCAAGCGTGGCCGCCGAGACCAGCGGCGGGCGCCCACCGGTGCCCGCCGCGAACGCCTCGTAGCAGCGGGCGACCGCGAGCGAGGTGCCGATCGCGCCGATGCCCGGGATCTCGGACTGGCGCACGCGGGTCCGGTTGAACAGGAGCTCCGGGCCGCTCCACAGGCCGGGGGCGACGGCGAAGATGCGGCGTGCGTACTCCGAGTCGATCACCGGCCCGGGCTCGACGAAGTCCTCGGCCACGAACATCTCCGCGGCCCGGTGAAGCTCGGCGTCGGGGATCCCGAACCAGACCTCAGCTCCGGCCGGGCCCGCGATCTCGCGGGCGAAGAACGCCGCCAGTGGATCGCCGCCGGCGCGGCGGACGAGCTCGCCGCACAGCCATCCGAACGTGACCGCGTGGTAGCAGGGGACGCCGGTCAGTTCGGGCCGCGGCGCCTGTGCGGCCAGCAACGACGCCGCCCGCCGCGGGGAGCACAGCAGATCGACGCCCTGCTCGCGCTGCACCGCCGGCAGCCCGGCGCGGTGGCTGGCCAGCTCGCGGACGGTGATCCGCGACTTGCCGGCCTGTGCGAACTCCGGCCAGTAGCGGGCGACCGGCGCGTCGAGCTCGAGCGCGCCGCGGTCGGCGAGGATCGCCAGGCACATCGCCACCAGGCCCTTGGAGCCGGAGAAGATCGTCGGCGCCGTGTCCGTGTCCCAGGCGCGCCGGTGGCCGCGGTCGGCCCACCCGCCGTGGAGGTCGTAGATCACCCGGCCGCCGCGGATCGCCGTGAACGACAGTCCTCCGCGGGTCCGGGTCAGTGCCGCCGCGAACGCAGTCGCGACCGCGCGCGACACTACGCCAGCTCGGTCGACAGCGACCCGCTCGCGACCGCCCGCCGGAAGCGCTCGATCGTCTGCGCGACCGCATCGTCCAGCGAGGTGGGCGAGCGCGAGCCGATCACGGCATCGAGTCCCCCGTCGTCGGTGCCCGACGGGAATGGCAGCCGCGTGTCGGAGTCGTACTCGAGCGTGCCCTGGCTCTCGGGGACGACGCGCTCGATCGCCGCGATCACCTCGTCGATCCCGGTCACCTCGCCACCCAGGTCGTGGACGGGCGCTCCGGAGAGGTCGGCGTCGCTGGCCTGGATGAACGCGGCAGCGACGTCGGGGGCGTACTGCAGCTGGTGGCGCCCGCCGTATGGGATCCGGTAGGACTGGCCGGTGGCCGCGGCGAGCGCCGCGTAGGTCGGAGCCGAGGTCAGGCCCTGGTCGCGCCCCGGCCCGAACACCGTGTGGGGACGCAGGCCGATGCTGGCCAGGCCGTGGTCGGACCAGTACACGTGCGCGGTGCCCTCGTTGGCGCGCTTGTAGACGCCGTACAGCGTCGTCGGCAGACCGGCCTCGCCGGGGTCGCCGTCGTGGCCCTCTGGGGCGTGGGCCGCGATCGACGACGCGTAGACGATGTTCGAGATCCGGTCGGCGCGCCGCTGCACGGCCTCGAACAGGTTGACCGTGCCGACGACGTTGACCTCCGCGCCCAGCGGCGGGTCAGCGCGGCAGAACGGGACCTGCAGCGCGGCGAGGTGAATCACGTTCGTGATCTCGTGCTCGTCGAGCACCCACTGCACCGCGTCCAGCTCCCTGATGTCGCCGCGGATCTGCACCACCTGCTCGAGCTGCTCGTCGGACATCAGCAGCCGCAGCCGCCGCGGATCGTCGCCCGCGTCGAACGTGACCACGTCGCTTCCGCGTGCCACCAGCAACTGCGCGGTCCACGCCCCGATGCATCCGTAGGCACCTGTCACCAGGTATCGGCTGGCGGTGGATTTGCTCACCAAGCCGATGATATCTTTGCGACCCCGATCGGGGGTCGCCCTACCGCGCGGTATCTGTCCTGTCAGGCGAGACGGATCCACACCGCGCCTCTGCCGTGACGACGGAAAGAGCTTGAGTTGCGCAGTGTGAGACAGTGAAAGTCAGTACCACTACCGCGGCAGTGTTCACCGCGGTCGGTGAACCTCAACGGGTGGTTGAGCTCGAGCTCGAGCCCCCGCGCCGCGGCGAGGTGTTGGTGCGGCTGCTGGCCTCCGGCGTGTGCCACAGCGACCTCTCCTACATCGACGGCACGTGGCCGATCCCGTTGCCGATCGTCCTCGGCCACGAGGGGTGCGGGGTGATCGAGGAGGTTGGGGAGGGAGTCGACCCGGCCCGCGTCGGCGACCGGGTAGTGCTGACGTTCTCCCCCCCGTGCGGGCACTGCCGCTTCTGCCTGGAGGGGCGCTCCAACCTGTGCTCCACGGCTGCGGCCGGTCTCGACGGCGGGCACCTCGGCGACGGGACCACGCGGCTGCGCCTTGACGGAGCGCCGGTCCACCACCTGGCGTTCGTCTCGTCCTTCGCCCACTACGCGGTGGTTCCGCTGGCCGGCACGGTCCCGATCACCGAGGAGCTCGACCCGACGCTGGCCTGCCTGCTCGGGTGCGGCGTCACCACCGGTGTGATGTCGGTGACGCGCCGCGCGAACGTGCGCCCGGCGGAGTCGGTGCTGATCCTGGGATGCGGCGGAATCGGGCTTGCCGCGGTGATGGGAGCGGCGCTCGTCACCGCCGACCCGGTGATCGCTGTCGATCCCCTCGCCGCCAAGCGCGAGCTCGCAGTGGAGGTCGGCGCGACCCACGCGATCGACCCGATGGCGGGAGACGTACGCGAGCAGGTGCGCGAGCTCGCCCCCGGCGGCGTCGATCACTCGTTCGTGGCCGTCGGCGTCGAGGGGGTCGCCGAGCAGGCATTCGCCTGCACCCGCGACGGCGGGACGACCGTGCTGATCGGCCAGCCGTCGATGTCGACGACGATGAGGCTCCCGATCTACGACGCGACCCAGTTCGAGCACACCGTCCTGGGCTCGAATCTCGGCGCGGCGGTGCCGGCGCTGCACGTCCCGGGACTGGCCCGCCTGGCGGCCTCGGGCGCGCTCCCGCTCGAGCGCCTCGTGACCCACCGGTTCGGCCTTGAGCAGATCGAGGAGGCGGTGGCAATGACCGCGAGCGGCCGGGCCGGCCGGGTGGTCATCGACCTCAGATGAGCTCCGCCGTCGTCACCGGTGCCGCCAAGGGCATCGGGCTCGCGGTGTCGCGGCGGCTGGTCGCAGACGGCATCTCGGTCGTGGGCGTCGACGTCGACAGCGCTGGGTTGAGCACGGCCGGCGAGACCCTCGGCGACCGCTTCACCTCCCTGATCGGCGACGTCGGCGTCTGGGACACGCACGAGCTCGCGGCCGACGCCGCCGAGCGACTCGGCGACCTGCGCGCGTGGGTCAACAACGCCGGCGTCGACTGGGTCGGAGCCGCCCACGAGGTATCGGAGCAGCACATCCGCGAGGGCCTTCAGGTGCTCCAGCTCGGCGTCATGTACGGATCGGCGATCGCTGTCCGGCGGATGCTCCGATCCGGAAAGGGCGGCTCAATCGTGACCATTTCATCGATCCAGGGTGTCACTGCATTTCCGCGTTATTGGGTGTACGACACAGCAAAGGCGGCCGTAACTATGAGTACCAGGCAGATAGCCATGGAATATGCACCGCACGGGGTCCGCGCCAACGTGATCCTTCCTGGGTGCATCGAGACCCCGATGACCTACTCCACGCTGCCACCCGAACTCGATCGGGATGAGGCGCTGCGCCGGGAGGGCCTGCAGGCGCCGATGCTGCGGGTGGGTCAGCCCGAGGAGGTCGCCGACGTGTGCGCGTTCCTCCTGTCAGATCGGGCGTCATATGTCACCGGCGCGACGATCACGGTCGACGGCGGGTCGACCACCCGGTCCTACGCGTTTGACCCGATCGAGCCGGAGACGGGACGATGAGCCCGCGCCTGGAGGGAAAACGCGCCCTGATCACCGGCGCCTCGAGCGGGCTCGGCCGGGGCGCCGCGCTGCGCTTCGCCGTCGAGGGGGCCTCGGTTGCCGTCGGTGGCCGCGACCCGGTCCGGGTCGACCGCACCGTGCGCGAGATCATCGACGCCGGGGGCGCCGCGATCCCCGCGATCGGCGACGTCAGCCAGCCCGATAGCGCCGCCGCGGTCGTACAGGCCGCGGCCAGCGGCCTCGGCGGGCTGGACACGGTCGTCAACAACGCCGGGATCGATGCCACCGAGTGGTACCCGGTGGCCGAGTGGCCGGTCGAGGACTTCGACGAGATCCTGCGCGTCAACCTGCGCGGCCCGTTCCTGGTGGCCAAGTACGCGATCCCGCACCTGCTCGAGGCAGGCGGCGGCAGCATCGTCCACATGAGCTCGGTGTGCGCGATCACCGTGTGGGCAGGCGACTGCGCCTACGACATGTCCAAAGCCGGCCTGAACATGCTGTCCGATCACATCTCGGTGGAGTACGGGCCCCGCGGGATCCGCTCCAACACACTGATGCCGGGCTGCATTCGCACCGAGATGCACGAGTCGGTGATGGCGTCGCTGCCCAACGGCCGCGAGTTCGAGCAGGAGCTGATAGGCCGGCACCCGATCGGGCGCTTCGGCACCGTCGAGGAGGTCGCTGCGGCCTGCGTGTTCCTGTGTGAGGACGACCACAGCTTCATGACCGGCGCGAACATCACGATCGACGGCGGCTACTCGCGTGTCTGAGTCCCGCCCGGCGATCGTCGACGTGCGCACGCACGTCCTGCTCGACCCTGGCTTCGACCTCGAAGCCACCAGCTCGGCCCAGGACACGATCGTGGTCGAGGTCGAGACCGAGGACGGGCTGGTGGGGATCGGCGAGACCGATCTCAACGCGTGGATCGCCCGGGCGTGCATCGAGGCGCCCGGGACGCACACGATGGACCGCGGTCTCAAGCAGATGCTGCTCGGCCGCGAGGCCCGCGACGTCGAGGCGATCTGGGAGGACCTGTACATCGGCAGCGCGATGAGCGGCCGCCGCGGCGCGGTCGTCCACGCGCTCGGCGCGCTCGACATCGCGCTGTGGGACCTGCGCGGCAAGGCGGAGGGCGTGCCGTGCTGGCGGCTGTGGGCCGATCGGGGCCGCGACCAGCTGACCCCGTACGCGTCGCTGCAGCCCGAGAACGACTCCTATGACGCCTACCTGGACTCGATCGTCGCGTGGGCCGGGCGCGCGACCGCCGAGGGCTTCCGCGCGGTCAAGCTCGAGGCGACGTTCTCTGGACCCTACGTCCACAAGGGCCTGGTCGGCCCCGACGAGCGGGTGACCGAGGTGATCACCGCGGTGCGGCGCAGCGTCGGCCCCGACGTGACGATCATGGTCGACGTCCAGTACGCGTTCGACTCGGTGGCCCGGGCGCAGGCGAGCATCGAGCAGTGGGCCGAGCTGGACGTCTTCTTCCTGGAGGCGCCGCTGTGGCCCGACGACCTCGACGCCTACGCGGAGCTGGCCCAGCGCTCGCCGATCGCGATCGCGTCCGGCGAGTGGCTCTCCAGCCGCCACGAGTTCGCCGAGCTTATGGACCGCGGGCAGGTGGCGGTGGCCCAGCCCGACGTGGGGCGGGTCGGAGGGCTCACTGAGGCTCGCCGCGTCTGCGCGATGGCGGCCGAGCGTGGACGGCGGGTGGTGCCGCACGCGTGGAAGACCGGGATCTCGGTCGCGGTCGCCGCCCACCTGGCGATGGTGACTCCGCACATGCCGTTCTTCGAGTTCCTGCCGGCTGAGCTGTGCGTCTCCCAGCTACGGCGCGAGCTGGTCGACGAGGAGCTGGCGTTCCGCGACGGCGTGCTCGCTCCGCCCGCGCGGCCCGGACTGGGCGTCGCGCTGAACCCGGAGGCGCTCGAGCGCTTTGCCGCGGCCGCCGTCGCGCTCAACGGTCCGTGACCGGCCGGTGCAGCGGCGCGCCGGCGAAGCCGGTCGCCTCCAGCGCGCAGATCGTCGAACCGCCCAGGCAGGCGATCGCCAGCGAACGGAGCCCGTCGCCGAAGAACGCCACGTTGGTCGGCATCGGGATGTGGATTCCCCGCTTGTCGTCGATCAGCACCGAGACGTCGCGCCCCGCGCGGCTGACCACCAGGATCCGGAACGGGTAGTAACAGCTGACCACGAACTCGCCACCGGCCGTCAGCGCCACGCCGTCGGGGACGACGCCCGGCAGCTCGGCGACCGTCTCGATCCCCGCCGGGCGAAGTGCCGACAGCCGCGGGGTGAAGCTCTCGAGCAGGAACACGGTTCCGTCCTCGCCGACGGCCAGGCCGTTGGGGAAGTCGAGCGGGCCGACATCGACCGGCTCCCCGTCGCCGCCACCGGGCGCCACCCTGATCAGGCGCCCGTCGCACGCCCCGACCCGCTCGGTCCCCGAATCCGAGAACCACAGCGAGCCGTCGGGCGCGAACGCCCCCCAGTTAGGGGCGAGCAGCGGCGTCCCGCCGGCCGACTCGCACCAGCGCTCGATCCGGCCCGCGGCGTCGAGCCTCACCACCGCGGCCAGCCCCACGTCGCAGGCGTACACGGCTCCCCACCCGTCCACGGCGACGCCCTGCACCGAGCCTCCGGTCTCCGCGATCTGCTCGGTGCGGCCGTCCGGTGAGATCCGGTAGATCTGACCGGCCTCCCCGCCGGCGTACAGCGAGCCGTCGGGGCCCAGCGCGACGCCCTCCGGGTGATCGAGCCCAGAGGCCAGCACGCGCAGCTCAGATACGTCGCGTGGCGACCTAGCCGGCATCGCCGGCGGACGGCCCGGCCCCGAGCAGCTCGCCGGCCAGCTTCAGCCCCACCACGGCGGCCGGGATGTTCGTGTTGGCGCGCGGGATCACCGGCATCACCGAGCAGTCGGCCACGTACAGCCCCTCGACCCCGTGCACCTGGCCGGTGTGATCGACGACGGCCGCGTCGTCGCTCGACGGGCCCATCTTGCAGGTCCCGACCGGGTGGTAGTAGTGAACCGACCCGCGCTCGATCAGCTCCTCGGGCGCCGCGGCCTCGGCGGCCGGCGAGCTGATCTCCCGGCCGACGAGGTCACCGAACGGCGCCGTCGAGGCGAGCTCGCGGGCCAGATCCACCCCGGCGCTGAGCACGCGCATGTCGTGGCCCTGCTCGTCTGACAGGTAGGCGTGGTCGATCAGCGGTGGCGCGGCCGGGTCGGCGCCGGTCAGGCGCACCTGCCCGCGCGACATCGGATCCATGCCGGCGACCATGATCGTCCACCGGAAGCCGCCCTCGTGCTCGGGATCGGCTCCGCCGATCGGACACAGGTGCAGATCGAACGCCTTCTCGCAGTACGGCGACCGGGCCTTGGCGATCGTCTGCTCCTCGGGGCAGCGCCGCCGGCCCATGAACTCGCCGACCACGCGCTCGAGCTCGGGAGTGCCCTCGAAGCTGAGCACCACCGCGGGGTGGTCGTGGAGGTTGTCGCCGACGCCGCGCCGGTCGTACCGCGGCTCGATTTCGGCATCGCGGAGCAATTCGGCCGGGCCGATCCCCGAGCGCATCAGGATCGGAGGGGATCCGTAGGTGCCCGCAGCCAGCACCACGCGGTCCGCGCGCACCTCGACCGTCCCGTCGGAGGTCTGCAGGGTCAGGCCGGTGACCCGGTCGCGCTCGATCAGCACGCGATCCACCAGCGCGTCGGCGATCACCGACAGGTTCGGTGAGTCGCGGACCGGGTCGAGGAACGCGAACGCGGAGTTGAAGCGGACGCCGTCGACGACGTTCAGCGGGAACGTCGCGATGCCGACGTCCTGAGTGAGGTCGTTGAGGTCGACGTCGCGCGGGATCCCGATCGCCGGCGCCGCCTCGAGCGCCGCCCGATGAAACGGAGTGATCTCGTCGTCGGAGTAGGTGCGCACCGACATCCGCCGCATCGCGAGCTCGAACAGCGGCACCAGCTCGGCGCTCGACCATCCGGGGTTGCCGGCGGCCACCCAGTCGTCGTAGTCCACGGCGCTGCCCCAGATCGCCGCGCAGCCGTTGTGCGACGAGCAGCCCCCGATCACGCGGGCGCGCTCGAACGCGATCTTGCGTTCGGGGTACGTGCCGCCGCTGTCGTAGCCCCACTGGTGGGTGGACGGCAGCGCGGTGTAGTCGAGCAGCTCCTGCGGCCACCGGCCCGAGGCGGCCGGACCGTAGTCCGGACCCGCCTCGAGCAGCAGGACCGACAGCCTGGAGCGCTCAACGAGCGTCCCGGCGAGGGCCGCGCCGGCGGTCCCGCCCCCGACCACGACGACGTCGTAGGCGGAGGCGGTCGCTTCGTTGGTGCTCACTCCGGCGGGATCTCGCTGTACACGAGCCCGAGGTCGACGCCCTGACGCCGGCGCACGACCCGAGCGCCGATGTAGAACAGGATTGCCGCGAGCACCGTGCCTCCCATCCACTTCAACGCGTCGCTCGCGTGGGCCACGCCGAGCTGCGGATAGTGGAAGTACAGGTAGAAGAACACGCCGCCGCTGATCATCGCGACCAGACCGGCGATCGACACCACCGGGATGCCGAGGAACTTCGCCTGTGACACCGACGCGCGGAACATCTCCGGGCGTCTGTACGGGAACACGACTGCGGTGAACCCGAGCATCGTCATCGCGATCAGCTGGACCAGCGTCGCGTACACGATCACCTGGAGGAAGCTCTTGGACACGAACACCGCCCACAGCAACACGAGCGCGCACAGCACCGCGTTGACCAGGATCGCCACCCACGGCGCGTGGTTGCGCGACACCTTGGTCACCGCCTGGGGGAGGATCCCGTCGAACGCGAACGCGAACAGGATCCGCACCGGAGCGAGCGACGCCACGAACCCGATCGTCGGCCAGAACGCCAGGTAGGTGAACCCGAGGAAGAGCACGAGGATCGCGCTGTGGGCGATCACGCCCGGCAGCGTGAAGTAGTACGGCAGGATCGGCGCCTGCGAGGGCACGAACCCGCCGAACGCCGCCGTCACGAACGGCTTGCCGAACGTGTGGAAGAACACGAACACGGCGATCGCCAGGAACGTGCAGTTCGCAAGCCCGCGAGCGCCATCCGGTGAGCGGTCGCGGTCGACCGACCGCGTCGCAGCTCGGCGCCGACGTACGTCGAGAAGTAGGTGAAGATGATCAGCGTTCCCAGCACGCCGACCATCGGCCACGTCTTGCTCAACGAGAACGCCGCGTTCGGATTCACCCCGCCCTTACGGGCGTTGGCCAGCGTGTCGGCATACGCGTGGTGGTTGTGGGTGTAGGGCGCGGCGAAGTTGTTGAAGTCGTTGATGAAGCCCTGGTGCGAGGTGAACAGCGCGATGAAGAAGCTGACCAGGATCCCGGTGATCGTGATCACGAACAGAGTGACCAGGATCGTGTTGGTCCACCGCCAGCCACCCCACATCATCGCGCTGATCGTCAGAATCAGCGCGATCCCGAGCCCGAACTGCCAGCCGTGGCTGGTGCCGAAATTGGTCGCCCAGGTGACCAGTCCGGGATCGTGGTTGAGCAGCCCGAAGGCAACCAGTGTCGGGCCGATCGCCGTCCCGACGATGATCACGCAGAAGAACGCGACCGACAGGAAGTTGGCCATCATCTGGCTGAACGCCGCGATGATCCCGAACGGGCCGCCCAGGATCCGGCTGATCAACGTGTAGTCGCCTCCGGTACGGGGCATCGCCGCGGTCAGCAGGCCGTAGGCGTAGGCCCACGACAGCATCATCGGCACCGCGATCAGCAGCGCCAGGTAGAAGTTCCCGCCCGGGAACAACGCGAGCGCGAACAGCAGCCCGGCACCGAGTCCCTGCGCAGGGCTGCCCGGCGTGAAGTTGATCACGAACGACGTCGTCGACGAGACATCCCGCACCATGCCCGTCGCGTTGCGTACGAACAGGTGCTTCTCTTGTGCTGGAGGTTCAACTCCCGTCTCGCTGCTCACGGTCCTCTCCTATCAGTTGTGGTAAGGGCTTGGTCCGACCAGGCGGTCGGGCTAGTAATCGGGCAGGAACCACTCGCCGCCGGCCAGGTCATCCGCGCCGGACCCCGCTCCGGCTGTGGAGGACCGCCGGAACTCCTCGGCGAGAGCCGCCACGGCATCCTCGTTCACTGTCACCCCTAAACCGGGGCCGTCAGGCACGGCGATGGAGCCCCCGCTCAACACCAACCGTTGGTCTAGAACATCTTCGGCTGCAAACTGATACTCGGTCTGATTCGCGTAGGTGCAGTTGACGCACGCCGCCGCCAAGTGGACGGCCGCGGCCGTCCCGATCCCGGCTTCGACGTTGGAGTGCACGATGAACGGCAGGCCCGCTGCCTCGGCGATCGCGGCGCTCCGGCGAGCGGCCGCGATGCCGCCCGCGCCGCCGGGATCCGAGCAGACGATGTCGGCGGCGTTGGCCTGGATGACGCGCAGGAGCTGATGGCTGGTCCGCGACGACTGGTCGGCGGCGATCGGCGTGCGGCAGCGCTGCCTCACGGTCGCCATGCCGGTGATGTCCTGCGCCATGCAGGGCTGCTCGACGAACTCGAGATCGAGATCCTCGAGCTGCTTGATGAAGCGGACCGCCATCCCCGGAGACCAGCGCTCGTTGGCGTCGATTCGGATCTGGACCTTGTCGCCGACGGCCTCTCGCACGGCCCGGATGCGCTCGATCTCCTCGCGCGGCTCCTCGACGCCGACCTTGATGTAGAGCGAGGTGAAGCCGTCAGCGACGGCCGCCCGGGCCTCGGCGATCGTCGCGTCGATCACATCCCAGTAGAGGAAGTACATGAACGGGACCTCGTCTCGCACGCGGCCTCCGAGGAGCTCGCTCACCGAGAGGCCGCTCGCGTGCCCGATCAGGTCGTACAGCGCGATGTCGACGCCGCCGAGGGCGTAGTGAGCGAGGTCACGGTGGAAGTGCCACCCCTGCTGGGAATGCAGGCCGGCGATGATCCGCTCGGGGTGAAACGGATTGGCGCCGACGATCTGACGCCCGATCGCCTCCAGCATCGCCACCAGGATCGTGGCCGGCTGGCGTGGATGAAAGATCATCGCGGCCTCGCCCCAGCCGACCAGGCCGTCGTCGGTCTCGATCCGCACGAACGCCCCGGAGATGCTCGGGGTGACCCCGAAGCCCCACCGGTAGGCCCGGTGCCGGGTGGCGCCCTCGGGCGCTACGAACGCTATGTCGAATGGATACGCGTCGACCTTGCTTATACGACTCGAACGCCCCAGGCCTGAGTCGGCACTGCTCTCCCTGGTCTCCAGCATCTGTCTCCTCAGCAAGCGTGTGGTGACTGACGTACGCGGGCCGTGACAGCCCGATGCAGTTACTCGAACTTCGCCATGAAATGCTTGATCTGTGTGTAGTCCTCGAGCGA
The DNA here is from genome assembly GCA_963831845.1 of uncultured Solirubrobacterales bacterium. Classification (GTDB taxonomy): domain Bacteria; phylum Actinomycetota; class Thermoleophilia; order Solirubrobacterales; family Solirubrobacteraceae; genus Palsa-465. The sequence continues at coordinate 118,278 of CAWHRT010000025.1, forward strand.
GTAGATCGAAAAGTCCTTGCCGTAGCCCGATCCGCGGTACCCGCCGGCGGGCATCTCGGGCGGCAGCACCAGGTGGTCGTTGAGCCACACCTGCCCGAACCGGAGCTTGCGCCCGGCGTTGAGCGCGCGGCTGACGTCGCGCGTCCACACCGAGGCGGCCAGCCCGTAGCGGACGTCGTTGGCCCAGGCGATCGCCTCGTTGTCGTCGGCGAACTTCTGCACGGTCACGACCGGCCCGAACACCTCGTTCTGGACGATCTCGGAGTCCTGCGCGACGTCGACCACGACCGTGGGCTCGAGGAAGTAGCCCCGGGTGGAGGGAGCGTCGCCGCCGGCGACGACCGTGGCCTTCGCGTCCCGAGCCCGCTCCAGGAAACCGAGCACCCGCTCGCGCTGGCGCTGTGAGATCAGCGGACCCATGTCGATCTCGTCGCTCGACGCCGGCTCACCGATCTTGATCGTGTCGACCTCGTTGACGATCTGCTCGACGAGCCCGCCGTAGACCTTCGGGCCGGCGATGATCCGGGTGGCCGCGGTGCACTCCTGGCCGGTGTTGAAGTAGCCGGCCACCTTGATGCACTGGGCAACCGCGTCGATGTCGGCGTCGTCGAACACGATCACCGGCGCCTTGCCGCCGAGCTCGAGGTGCACGTGCTTGAGTCCCTCCGCGGCCCCCGCCGCCACGTCCTTGCCGGTGGCGACGTCGCCGACCAGCGAAATCATGTCGATGTCGGGGTGGCGGACCAGGCTGCGGCCGACGGGGTCGCCGTCGCCGGTGATCACGTTGAACACCCCAGGCGGGAAGATGCCCTCTGCCAACTCCGCCAGGCGCAGCGCCGACAGCGGCGTCTGCTCGGCGGGCTTGAGCACCACGACGTTGCCCGCTCCGAGCGCTGGCGCGGCGCCGAGCAGCGCGATCAGCAGCGGGTAGTTCCAGGGCACGATCCGGCCGACCACCCCGATCGGCTCGCGCCGCACCATCGAGGTGTAGCCGCGCAGGTACTCGCCGGTGGAGAGCCCTTCCAGGACCCGCGAGGCCCCGGCGAAGAACCGGACCATGTCGATGATCCACAGTCGCATCTCGTCGCGGGCCACCGGCATCGGCTTGCCGACGTTGGCGGACTCCAGCTGCGCCAGCTCCTCGGAGTTGCCCTCGATCCGGTCGGCGAGCTCCAGCAGCATCGCCGAGCGCTCGGCCGGAGTCGTGTCGAGCCATTCGGGCAGCGCCGCCTTGGCGGCGGCGACGGCGCGATCCACGTCCTGCGCGGTTCCCTGCGGCACCTCGGCGAGCACTTCCTCCGTCGCGGGGTTGACGATCGGCGCGGTCTCGCCGTCGATTGCCTCGACCCACTCGCCACCAACGAAATTCTTCTGCTGACTGACGCTTACAGTCATCTTCGTGCCTCTCCGGTCGATTTCACTATGACACTCACCCGACTACGAACTGATGACCAACGACCTCCGCTCCGCGTAACTTCACGATCACTCCGTGGATGCGACCGCTGTTGTACTCAGATCCCGGGTTGATCGACAGCGTGCGCCCGATCTTCGTGGCCGCGCGGCACTCATGGATGTGGCCGTGCAGCGCCAGCAGCGGCTGGTATTCCTCGATGATCTGTCGCACCGCGGTGCTCCCGACTGGAATCTCGTTCGGCGAGCCCGCGCGCTCCACCCGCGATAGATCGTCCGGGTTGATCTCGATCGCGGTGTCCAGCCCGGAGTCATAGGGCGGGACGTGAAGGTTGAAGATGCTGGTGGCGGGATCCTCGAGCTGCTCGGCCAGCCGCTTGAACCGCTCGTACAGTGCGTCCTCGTCCAGTTCGCGCGGGGAGTTCCACGGCGTCGGGTTCGCGTAGGACAGCGAGATCATCTCGTAGGGACCCGCCCGCACCACGCGCTCGTCACATTGGACGATGTGGCTGCCGCGCTCCAGGACCTCGTCGATCGCCCACGGGTCGTCGTTCCCGGGCATCACGAATGCCTCGATGCCGCTGTCGGGCAGACGATTGTCCGCGAGCTCGATCCAGCGGCCGATGTCCTGCCTGAGGATCTCGTCGAACAGGGCACCCTGGGCGTCGACGCTGTCGCCGACGCGGTTGATCTCCGCTTCGGGGGCGATCCACACGTACATGCCGTTGAAGCGGACCGCGTCGATGATCTCCTGCAGCTGCTCGTCGTTGGCGGCCTTGCGCACGTCGCCGAGGAACTCCGTCTCGTACGTGCCGTCCGGGCGCTGGCGGATCGGGACGATCGCCTTGCCGGTGAGATCTCCGCCCATGATCAGCGCGTTGACCTTGTAGTGGCGGCCGGCGCCCAGGAACTTGCGCCAGCACCGGTCCGAGCCGTGGATGTCCGATGAGTAATACAGCGAGTAGCGCTGCCCGTCGGCCCCGCCGTTCGAGTCCTTCTTGCGCAGCAGTCGCATCAGGCCAGCACCTCGGGCTCGGTGTCGGCCTGAGATCCGTCGGTCGCAGCGGACGCCGCAGCCGTCGCTTCGCCGCCGGCGCGGAGCTCGGCGACCGCAGCGCCGAACCCGCGAAGGATCATCGCGGTGTCCACCGAGAAGGTCACCATGCGGACCCCGAGCTCGAGCCACCTGCGCGCGGACTCGGGCTTGTCGGCGAACACGCTGGCGGCGACGCCGTGCGCGCGGGCGCTGGTCACGACGTTGCGCACCGCCTCCTGAACGAGCGGGCTGTCGGTCTCGCCCGGCACGCCCGCGTCGGCGGACAGATCGACCGGGCCGACGAACACGCCGTCCAGTCCGGGGACCGCGACGATCTCGTCGATCGCCGCGACGCCGGCGCGGCCCTCGACCAGGGCCAGGCAGGCGGCAGAGCTGTTGGCCTCGGTGAGGAACGAGCTCCGCGCCGAGTACGAGGCGGCTCGGACGTAGGGGTTGGCTCCGCGGTGGCCCTCCGGTGGAAACCGGGCAGCGTGCACGACCGCCTCGGCGTCGGCGCGCGAGCCGACGTGGGGCACCAGCACACCGTCGGCCCCGCAGTCCAGCGCGGCTCCGATCTCCTGCACGTCGAGGCGACTGACCCGCACCACGCACTGGAGACCGACCCCGTGCCCGGCGGCGATCAGCGGCGGCAGCGACCCGATCCCGTACGGGCCGTGCTCCAGGTCGATCACCACGACGTCGAAGCCGGCGATCCCGGCCAACTCGACGATCTCGACCCGCGGGATCAGCACGAAGGTGGCGAGAAGACTGGGGCCGTCGCCGGTGAGCCGGTGCCTCAGCGTCGTGGGGAGACGTTCCGCGGAGTAGGACATTTGTCTCGCCAGGTGAGACGCTGTCCCACCTGCAGAAACGACCCTAGCGATTCGTAGTAAGCTCCGCAAGCCCAGATTTCGGGATCGCCACCGGCCCGTTGGACACCTCGAGCCCCCCATCCGAAAATCGTGGAAGCCTCGAGGAGGGGGCTACCGGCGCGGTCACATCGGTGGTGCGAGCGCTCGCGATCCTGTCCTCGTTTGACCTGGATCATGCGGAGGTCGGCGTCTCCCAGGTGGCTGAGCTGGTCGGCCTGCACAAGAGCACCGCTCACCGCCTGCTGGCCACGCTCGAATCCCAGGGGTTCGTCAGCAAGACCGAGCGCTCCAAGTACGTGCTCGGGCGCAAGATCTTCGAGCTCGGCGCGGTGGCCTACGCGCAGGGCGGCTTCCACGGGATCGTGCTCGAGGAGCTCGGCCGCCTGGTCGAGCGCACCAACGAGACCGCGCACCTGGCGGTGCTCGACGATGTCGAGGTGCTGTACCTGGAGAAGGTCGAGAGCAAGCGGACGCTGCGGATGCCCTCCGCGGTGGGGCGCCGCCAGCCCGCCCACCGCACCGCGCTGGGCAAGGTCCTGCTGGCGCATCTTGACCCCGGGGGTCTCGACCGCCTGCACCAACGCCGTCACGAGGACTCCGGCGCCGATCGGGCCGACGCGTTCATGCGAGAGCTCCAGGCAGTGCGCGCCGACGGCTACGCAGTCGATCACGAGGAGATCGAGATCGGTCTGGTGTGCATCGCCGCGCCGGTGACGACGCTGTCAGGCGAGGTCTGTGCGGCCGTCAGCATCTCTGGTCCGAAGGCCCGCCTCGAGCACGACGTAGACGAGAACGCGATGCTCGTCCGCGAGTGCTGCGGCGCGCTCTCGATCCGGCTGGGGTCGAGCCTTGAGTGGCTGCGGAGCTATCGAGTCGAGGCGGAGCGGTCGCCGGGCCGCGACGCCGCGCGCGGCAACGGCGGCAACGCGTCCACTTCCGACGCGCGCGCATGAGCACCGCCGAGACCCACGTGATCGAGATGGACGATGTCCGCGCGGCCGCCGGGCGGCTGGACGGGGTGGCGCACCGGACGCCGGTGTTCACCTCGCAGACGCTCGACCAGCTGCTCGGCGCGAGCCTGTTCTGCAAGGCCGAGTCGTTCCAGCGGACCGGCTCGTTCAAGTTCCGCGGCGCCTACAACGCGCTGGCCGCCGAGTGCAGCAAGCGCCCGGTCGCCGGCGCGGTCGCGTTCTCGTCGGGCAACCACGCCCAGGCCGTCGCGTTGGCCGCGCGGCTGCTCGGGATCCCGGCGGTGATCGTGATGCCCCACGACGCGCCCGCCGGCAAGCTGGCGGCGACGAAGGGCTACGGCGCGGAGATCGTCAGCTACGACCGCTACTCCCAGGATCCCGGGGAGCTGGCGGAGAAGCTGGCCGAAGAGCGCGGGCTCGCGTTCGTCCCCCCTTACGACCACCCGATGATCATGGCCGGCCAGGGGACCGCGGCGGCCGAGCTGATCGCCGAGGTCGGACAGCTCGACGCGCTGGTGGTGCCGATCGGCGGCGGCGGTCTGATCGCGGGCTGTGCCACCGCCGCGCACGCGCTCTCTCCGGGGATCGACGTGTGGGGCGTGGAGCCCGAGGTCAACGGCGACACCCAGAGCTCGATCGCCGCCGGCCGGCGGGTGACGATCCCGATCAAGCGGACGATCGCCGACGGCCAGTTGGTCGAGACTCCCGGGGCGCTCACGTTCGCGGTCAACCACCGCCTGCTCAGCGGCGTGCAGCTCGTCACCGACGAGGAGATCATCGCCGCGATGTCGTTCCTGTTCGAGCGCATGAAGCTGGTGATCGAGCCGAGCGGGGCGACGGCCGTGGCGGCCCTGCTGGCGCGCCGCTGGGACGTCGCCGGCATGCGGGTCGGGGTGATCCTGTCCGGCGGGAACGTCGACGCCGGCCGGTTCCGCGAGCTGACGGCTTCGGCGCCTGCGCCCGACTGACTCAGATTCACCTTCACAGGAGGCCAACGGGCAGCGCTACGCTCCCAAGAGCCACCGAACCCGAAGGGAATTACTTGCTGACCGCGCGGGAGTTCGAAGCTCGAGCGGGCGCCTTGGCGCAGCGCCGCGGTCGGGCACGGAGCGCATTGATACTGGCCGGAGCGTGTGCCGCCCTGGCCTCGATCACGACGCTGTTCACGACCGTGCTGGAACTGCCGCTGGCGGCCGGCACGGTCCTCGGGCTGGCGGTTGCAGGCGTCAACTTCGTCGCCTACCGCGAGACCGTGGCGCGGATGGCGCTGGATCCGTCCGCGTACGTGATCCCCGAGGTCAGCCGCTACGGGCGCCGCTTCGCCACGCCGGCCGAACGGGCCCGCCTGGCCAGCTGGCTGCGCGACGTCCTGCGCGAGTCCACGATGCCCGAATGCTGGTGCCTGGCCGATCGCGTCAGGCACCACGCCTCGCAGCTGGAGGGCCTGGCTGCGGACCTGGCCCGGCCGCACGTCTCGATCCGCCCGGCCAGCGCCGTAGCCTGCCGCCGGCTGCTGACGTGCGGCGCCGAGAGCCCGCTCTATAACCCCAGGATCCCGAGCAACGAGCTCAACGCGGTACTGCTGCGGATCCGGCACGGGATCGGATACGAGCGCGCCGACGCTGCCTCGCGGCGCGAGGCTCCGGGTTGATCCTGACGGCGAATCAATAGGCTGGATCGGTGTCCGATCCCCAGCCAGCCGCCGGCACGCTATCGCCGTCGTTCGACGGTCCCGGGCTCGCCACCGCGATTCCACGGCTCGGCACCGAGACCGCGTTCTCGGTCCTGGCCCACGCCAAGGCACTGGAGCGGGCCGGACGCGACATCATCCACCTCGAGATCGGCGAGCCCGACTTCGAGACACCGCCGCACATCGTCGACGCCGCGATCGCCGCGATGCGGGCGGGGGAGACGCACTACTGCCCCAGTGCTGGGATCCCCGAGTTCCGGGCGGTGATCGCCGACGAGTTGTCCCGCACCCGTCGCGTGGCGGTCGAGCCCGAGCGGGTGCTGGTCGGCAACGGCGCCAAGCCGTTCTTGTTCTTCACCGTGCTGGCGGTGTGCGACCCCGGCGACGAGATCATCTATCCGGATCCGGGATTTCCGATCTACGAGTCGGCGATCAGGTGGGCCGGTGGTACCCCGGTCCCGCTGCCGATCCGCGAGGAGAACGACTTCAGCTTCGCGCCCGAGGACCTGGCCGAACGTCTGAGCGAGCGCACCAAGCTGGTGATCCTCAACTCGCCCAATAACCCCACCGGAGGCGTGTCACCCGCGTCGGATCTGGCCGCGGCCGCGGAGCTGATCCGGGCCACGCGAGCGTGGGTGCTCTCGGACGAGGTCTACTCGCGGATCCTCTACGGGGACCAGTTCGCCTCGATCGCGACCGAGCCCGGGATGCTCGATCGCACACTGGTGCTCGACGGTCTGTCCAAGACGCACGCGATGACCGGCTGGCGGTGCGGCTACGCCGCCGTGCCCGAGCCGCTGGTCGAGCCGATCACCCGCTTCTTCGTGAACTCGACCTCGTGCGTGCCGCCGTTCATCCAGTATGCGGGAGTGGCTGCGCTGAACGGGCCCCAGGATCACGTCAACGCGATGGTCGACGAGTTCCGAGCCCGCCGGGACCTGGTCGTCGAGGGACTCGAGGCGATCCCGGGGATCTCCTGCCGGACGCCGCGGGGCGCGTTTTATGCGTTTCCAAACGTCAGCGAGCTGCCGGCGGCGCCGCAGATGGTGGCCGACCGCCTGCTCGACGAGGCCGGCGTCGCCGTGCTGGCCGGCGCCGCGTTCGGCGCCGCCGGCGAGCGCCACCTGCGGCTCTCCTACGCCAACTCTCGCCAGAACCTCGCGGCGGCGCTCGACCGCATCGAGCGGTTTCTCGCCGGACTGTAGGATCCCGCCGCGGTCATGAAGCGTCTCGACGGCCAAAACGCGGTCATCACCGGCGGTGCCTCGGGCATCGGCCTGGCCACCGCGCGGCTGTTCCTAGAGGAAGGGGCGCGGGTCACGATCGCCGACATCAACTCCGAGACCCTCCACCCGGCCGCTGAGGAGCTGAGCGCGCTCGGGCCGGTCCACGCCGTCGAGGCCGACGTCTCGCGGATGTCCGACGGCGCCCGGATCGTCGATGAGGCCGACGCGGCCCACGGCGGAATCGACGTCGTCGTGTGCGCCGCCGGGATCCCCAGCCGCTCGCGCCTGCACAAACTCGAGGAGGACGAGTGGGATCGGATCATCGGCGTCAACCTCAAGGGGATCTACACCGTCGTCAAGGCAGCGGTCCCCAAGCTGAGGCAGCGCGGCGGGGGAGCGATCGTGACGATCGGGTCCGAGATGGGCTTCGTGGCCGACCGCGAGGCGCCCGCGTATAACGCCAGCAAGGGCGGCGTGATCATGTTCACCAAGGCGCTCGCGCTGGATCTGATCTCCGACAACATCCGGGTGAATTCGCTGTGCCCGGGGATCACTCAGACGGGACTGCTCGAGCAGGAGCTCGAGATCTCCGAGGATCCGGCCGCCACCCGCGAGGAGTTCGCCAACTGGGCTCCGATCGGCCGCACCGCGGACGCCAGGGAGCAGGCCTACGGAGTGTTGTTCCTGGCCAGTCGTGAGGCGTCGTTCGCGGTCGGGGCGACGTTGCTGCTCGACGGCGGCTTCACCGCGCGCTGAAGCTCCCTTCGCTGAGTTGCGCTTCAGGTCACGTGGGTATAGACCACGGGACCCCGATCACAGGAGGTCTCAACATGGCTCGTAAGGCGAAGGGTCCGGACAAGACCCCGGCCTCGTTCACCGGCGCGGCATTCACCGGCTTCAGGGCAGTCGGCGCGCGCGTGCTCGGCCCGACGGCGGTGGGCCCGGTCGCGGTCGGCGTGTCGGCGCTCGGAGCGATCGCGCTCGGGCGAGTGGTGATCGCCAACGCGCTGATCCGCAAGCTGCGAGCCGAGCAGATCGAGATCGGCTCGCTCAAGGTCGGCCAGCTCGAGGTCGCGGGACACCGCTGGCCCGAGGAGCGGACCGAGGAGTCATCGCAGCCGGACGGAGCCAACGGAACTCCGTGATGAACTTGTGGTCTAGATGACCACTTTTTCATCACGCGGCCGGCCGGGTCAGCCGGGCAGCCAGCCGTCGCGGTAGGCGACCGGCTGGTCGGGCGCGGTGTCGGCGTAAGCCTGGTCGGGGTCGGGCGTCTCCCGCGTGACTCCGGCGCCGTGGCGCTGGGCCAGCTCTGAGACGGGATACACGACCTCGCGGCTCGTGCGGGTGCCGACCCCCAGCACCGCGCACGGGCCGGCGCCGGCACCGACCAGCACGTGCTCGGTCCACGCTGGGCAGTGGACGAAGTCCCACGCCCTCAGCTTGCGCTCCTGGCCCTCGATCAGCAACAGGCACTCGCCCGACAGCACCAGGAAGCCCTCCTGGTCGGCCTCGCCGTGATACCGGCAGGCGGGCTGGCCGGGCTCGAGCACCGCGATGTTGACGCCCATCTGCGGGAACCGTACGTCGCCCTCGAAGCGCGTGTAGGCGCCGAACTCGCCCTCCAGCCACCTCGACTCGCGCGCGTTGACCACGAACCAGCCCTCGCCGCGGGGAGCCAGTCCGCTGTCGTCGCGCTCGAGCGGTGCCTCGGGAACCATCGGCGCCATTGTCACAGGTCGGGCTGGTCCGATCAGCCGACGATCAGCTCGCCACCGCGGTGGGGCACGACCACGAGCATGCTGCGGCGCGCGCGCTCGGGCCGGGGGCGGGCAGGCCGGAGATCCAGCCCCGCGGCGGCCCTCAGCACCTCGCGCATCTCCATCTCGGCGAACGGGGATCCGGCGCAGCGTCGCACGCCGCCCCCGTAGGGGATCCAGGACATCGGGTTGGGCTGAGGGTCCTCCAGCCAGCGCTCGGGCGCGAACGCCGATGCATGGCGCCACAGGTCCTCTCGCCGCATCGCCAGCCACAGGCATGCGGCCACCTGGATGCCGGCGGGCAGCTCGCGGCCGGCGATCCGGACGGGCTCGAGCAGCAGCCGGGGAGCGATCGTCAGCGCGGGCCGCGCTCGCAGCACCTCCTTGACGACCGCGTCGAGGTATGCCGGGTCGCCCTCGCGCAGGCGCGCGCGTACCGCCGGGTGCCGGGCCAGCCGCTCGAACGCCCACGCCAGCGAGGCGGCCGAGCTGTCGTGACCACCCACCAGCAGCGCCACCAGCTGATCGCGGATGTGCCGGTCCGACGGCGGGTTGCCGTGCTCGTCGTGTTGCTCGAGCAGCAGGCTCAGCACCGAGTCTGAGCCCGACCCCGCCCCCGCGCGACGGCGCGCCAGCAGCTCGAACAGCACCTCGTCGAAGCGCTCGACCGCGACCCGGAAGCGACCCCACGGGCTGCGCGGGCCGAGGTCGCGCTGGAGCAGCACCATCCCGAGTATCTGGGGCATTGAGCGGACCGTCGCCAGCGCGCTCTCGACGACTCTCCGCAGGCGGGCCGCGTCGTCGTCGCCGTCGGCGCCGAACACCACCCGCAGAATGATCTCGAGCGTCAGCGCGCGCATCCGCTCGAGCGCGACGACGCGCCCGCGCCACCCCGACAGCTCCCGCTGGGCGAGCTCGGCGATCGCCGGGGTCAGCCCCCGCATCCGTTCGCCGTGGAACGGGCCCTGCAGCAGCCGGCGCTCGCGCAGGTGCTCGTCGCCGTCGAGCAACAGGATCGAGTGCTCGCCCGCGAACGGCCGCAGAAATTCCCAGCTGCGCCCGGCGGGAGCGATGGCCGGGTCAAGCCGGAAGATCTCGCGGACCGCGTCGGGGTGCGAGAACAGCACCATCGGCTCGTCTGTCCAGTACGTCCGGATCGTGACCGGGTCCCCGAACTCGCGATGCAGCCGGCGCATGAACCCGCCCGGCTGCGCCATCCAGGCCAGCGTCTGCCAGATGGCGGGGGCGCGCGGTCCGGGCGGTAGCTGCATCGCGATCGATCCTACGACCGGTCCCAACCGCGGCGATCGGTGCCCGAGGCTCTGTTCACACAAGGCACCGGGGAATAGAGTGCGCTGCAGAGCGGACAGAGGGGAGCTTCGATGGTTGAGCCGTATCAAGCCGTCGGCCTGATCTCGACGATGCGCGGCATCCGCCGCCGCGAGGAGATCGCCTGGAATCTCGAGCACATCTCGCACATGATCAAGGCGGCCTCATGGCTGTCGAGCATGGACTTGCCGGTGAAGCTGATCTGCATCCCGGAGGGCGGCCTGCAGGGGTTCACCGACGAGGTGCTCGATCTCGACCACGAGTCCTACGCGAGCGAGTGCGCGATCGACATTCCCGGTCCCGAGACCGACTACCTGGGCAAGCTCGCACAGCAGTGGAAGGCCCACGTGATCGGGCAGGCCAAGGCACGCCACCCCGAGTTCCCCGGCTGCTTCTTCAACGTCGGCTTCGTGATCGAGCCCGAGGACGGCACGGTCGTGATGCGCCACCACAAGCTGGTGCCGCTGCTCCCGGTCGAGCACTCGGTCACGCCCCACAACGTGTGGGACCGCTGGGTCGAGCTGTACGGCCGCGAGCTCGAGGCGTTCTACCCCGTCGCCGACACCGAGATCGGGCGGATCGGGATCATGATGGCCAACGAGGCCTCATATCCCGAGAACGCGCGCGGGCTGGCGATGAACGGCTGCGAGATCGCCTACCGCGGCCCGTACCCCGCGCCAGGGGTGATGAGCGGCATGTTCGCGGTCCAGAACCGTGCCCGGGCGCTGGACAACAACATGTACGTGATCGGGATGAACCTCGGCACCTACTACCTCGACAAGGACTCGACCATTCCGATCGACACCTTCTCGGGCGGCTCGCAGATCGTCGACTACAGGGGCCAGATCGTGACCGAGGTCCCCCACGGCGCGGGCTCGACCTGGATCGCCGGGACGATCGACATCGAAGCGCTGCGGCACTTCCGCCAGACCGCCCAGTGGGACAACTGGATGAAGGACCTCACCACCGAGCAATACCAGCTGATCTACGAGCAGCCGATCTATCCGAAGAACCTGTACATGGAGCGAAAGCCCTACACCCACGACGAGTACCGCGAGGAGGTCACGCGCCGCCAGGTCGAGCTGATGCAGGAGCGTGGCACCTGGGCTCGCCCGGCTAGCTCCGCCCAGGAGCCGGAGCTTCAGCTGGACTGATCCCCGGCGGGCGCGTGCTCGCCGCCATTGGCGTACGTCGCCCGCATCTCGTTGAGCTCGCGCATAGCGGTCTCGTCGCTGACCAGGCTGACGATGCTGATCAGCCGCTCGCGGCGGTTGCGGGCGAGGATCGTCCACAGCCACCGGGTCACGGCCTCGTAGCGGTTTCCCCAGCCCACGAGGTAGGCGAGGTGCACGACGCCCCAGATCAAGAACGCGATCGGGCCGCTGATCCGAAACCGGCCGAACAGATCGGCGACCGCGCTGGTGCGGCCGATCGCGGCGATCATCCCGAGGTCCCGGTAGTGGAACGGCTTGGGCATCGGCTCGCCGGTGAGGCGGGCCTTGACGACCTTGCCGACGTACTTGCCCTCCTGGATTGCCGGCTGGGCGGTGCCAGGCACGCCCTGAAGCGTGATCATGTCCCCGATCGCGAACACCTCCGGGTGTCCCTTGATCGTGAGGTCGGGCTCGACGTGGATCCGTCCGGCCTTATCGAGCTCGGCGCCGCTGCCCCGGGCGAGCTCCTTGCCGAGGTCTGAGGCGGTCACTCCTGCCGCCCAGATCACGGTCTTGGCGGGGATGTGGCGGTGCTCGCCGTTGGAGTCGATCGTCAGCCCGTCGGCGTCGATCTCGGTCACGGGAGCGTTGAGCTCGACGTCGACGCCGAGGTGGCCCAGGTCCTTTGCGGCGTGCTTGCTGAGGCTGTGCGGGAACGCCCCGAGCACGCTCGGGGTGGCGTCGAACAGCAGCACCTGCGTCTTGCTGGGATCGATCTCTCGGTACTCGCCACGCAGCACCCGATGGGCCAACAGCGCGATCTGTCCGGCCAGCTCGACCCCGGTCGGCCCGGCACCGACGACGGCGAACGTCAGCCACGCCTGGCGTTCGGCGGGATCGGACTGCTGCTCGGCGATCTCGAACGCCCCGAGGATGCGGCTCCGCACCCGGCCGGCGTCGTCGAGCGTCTTCATCCCCGGGGCGATCCGCTCCCACTCCTCGTGGCCGAAGTAGGAGTGCGTCGCCCCGGTGGCCACGATCAGCGTGTCGTAAGGGATCTCGTTGGGCTTGTCGGCGACCATCGTCACCGTTCGCTTCTCGATGTCGATCCCGGTCACCCGTCCGAGCAGCACGCGGACGTTCTGCTGCCGACGGAACATCGCCCGCAGCGCGGGCGCGACCTGACCGTCCGACAGGACCCCGGTCGCCACCTGGTAGAGCAACGGCTGGAACAGGTGGTGGTTGGTGCGGTCGATCAGGGTGATGTCGGCCGGCGAGTGCTCGAGCGCCTGGACCGCCCGGACGCCGCCGAACCCGCCGCCGATGACGACGACGCGATGACGGGTCGAGGTGGGCTCCGTCGGCGGCTCGGTCACGCCGCCGACGATACTGGCACGGTCATGTTGCTACGAGCTGCAGGCTTCGAGCGTCAGGGTTCCGACGCCGTCGTTCTGGCGCTCGTGCTGAGCGGGCGCGGCCGCGGGCTTGGGGGTGGGCTTCAACACCGTGATCGCGACCACGATCGCGGCGACCACGAGCCCGGCGCCGACGAGGAACCCGAGCCGGTAGCCGCTGGTCAGCGCCGCGTGCTCAGAGACGCCGCGGGCAAGCAGGTGCCCGCTCCGGGTCGTCGACAGCGTCGCCAGCACGGCCAGCCCGAGGGCGCCGCCGACCTGGGCGGTGGTGTTGACCAGCCCGGATGCCAGGCCCGCCTCGCTGGGGGACACGTCGGACATCGCCAGCGTCATCAGCGCCGCCATCGAGACGCCGACGCCGGTGCCCATCAGCACCGCGGCGGGCAGCACGTCGGTGACGTACTGGCCGTCGACCGGGACCCGGGCGAACAGGAGCAGGCCGCCGGCGATCAGGACCAGGCCCGGAAGCAGCGTGGCGCGGGGCCCGAAGCGCATCAACAGCCGCTCGGAGTACCGCAGCGACAGCGTTCCCATCACGAGCGTGGTCGGCAGGAACGCGAGCCCGATTTCGAGCGCGTCGAAGCCGAGCACCTCGCGCAGGTACAGGGTGCCGAGGAAGAACACGCTGAACATGCCCGCGACCAGCAGTGCCTGGATCGCGTTCGCGCCCGAGACGTTGCGCGAGCGGAAGATCCGCAACGGGATCAGCGGCGTCCGGGCGTAGGCCTCGCGGACCAGGAACGCGGCGACCAGCGCGAGCGACACGGCGGCGAGCACGAGCGTGGTCGGCGATCCCCAGCCGGACTCGGCCGCCGGCTTGACGATCGTGTACACGCCGAGCATCAGCGCGCCGGTGATCAGCGCGGCGCCGAGCGCGTCGGCGCCCTGGCCGGCACCGATCCCGCCCTCGCGGGGCAGCAGCCGGATCGCGAACGCGCCGGTGGCGATCCCGATCGGGACGTTGATGAAGAAGATCCAGTGCCAGCTGATCGCCTGGGTGATGACGCCTCCGGCGAGCAGTCCGATCGAGCCGCCGGCCGAGGCGACGAACGCGTAGACGCCGAGCGCCTTGGCCTGCTCGGACGGCGTGGGGAACATCGTCACGATCATCCCCAGGATCACGGCAGAGGTCATCGCGCCGCCGATGCCCTGGACGAACCGGGCCGCGACCAGCATGCCCTGACTGTCGGATAGGCCGCACGCCAGCGATGCCGTCGTGAACACGACCAGGCCGGCGAGGAACACGCGCCGGCGGCCGAGCAGGTCGCCCAACCGTCCGGCCAGCAGGAGCAGTCCGCCGAACGCGATCAGGTAGGCGTTGACCACCCACGCGAGGCTCGACTGCGAGAAGTGCAAATCGCTCTGGATGTCCGGGAGCGCGACGTTCACGACCGTCACGTCGAGGACGATCATCAGCATCCCCACGCACAGGACCACAAGCGCGATCCAGCGCGAGCGGTCCGCCTGCTCGCCGCCCGCCGCGGGGCGATCCATCGTCGTTGCTGTGCTCTCGGTGCTCACGCCGCTCTCCTTTTGGTTGCCGTTTGGTTCCGACACCGATCAGACCGAGAGCCCGGTGGGAACTCATCGGTAGGGTCGCGGGACGAACTCGGGCGTCGCCGTGCCTAACGTCCCACTGGAGGGCTTCGTGGACTAGCCTGGGGCGTTGATCACGTCCCACGTGGCGAACGTCCCACGGTGGCGCCCAGGGCGCTCGAGTGGGACGTTGTACAGGCGGTCCGCCGCTCGGCGGCAGTGACTACGCGGAGCTGGCGGTCGAGGCGCGGCGGGTGGTGGTCCGCCGGCTGGAGGTGCTCCGGGTTGAGCTGCGGCGGCGCGCGGTGGTGCGCCGGGCGGGGGCCCGCTGGTCGCGCGGGATCTCCGCGCGGACGAACTCCTTGACCAGCCGCACCTGCTCGGCATCGAGGAACTTGACCATCCGCTCCTCGTCGCGCCGGATCGCCTTCGCCAGCTGCGCGGTCTCGCGGTCGCCGACCTCGGTGGCCAGCGCCTCGATGCGCGCGTACAGGGCGATCTCGACGTGCTCCTCGCGGAGCTCCTCCTGGGCGTTGCGCAGGTGTGTCTCCGGCTGCGGCGTGATCGCCGCGCGGGCGGCACCGACCTGGCCCTTCACGGCGGCGACGGCCTTGCCGGCGACCTCGCCGACCGACGCGGGGACGCCCGGGACCGGGCTCGCCTTGGCCGAGCCGCCGAGCTGCTTGATCCGGGCCGCCACCCTGCGGCGGTGGTCGCGGGTCTCGGTGAGGTGCGTGCGCAGCCGCTTCTTATAAGACATCTTCTCGGTCGCCTTGATGTGGGCGGACAGACTGTCGATCAGCTCGGACTCCTTGGCGTAGGCCTCGTTGAGCCACTGCACGAGCTTCGCGTCGCGGGCGTTGAGGATCTTCTCTGCCATCGGCTTACTCCCTTCGGTCGGGCGAACCGCGACCAGTCTTGGTCTTCAGGCTGCGCTGCGCGGCGGCGAGCACGGTCTGTCGGTTGCGGTGGGCGCTCTCGTAGAGCTCGATCCCGGCGAGCTCCGCCGGCGTCGCATCGTCGATCCGCGCGATCACCTCCGCGGCGGTGAGGCCGCGGTATCCGGGCCACGGCTCGGCGATCTCGATCGACGCCCCGGCCCCATCCTCGGCCCCGGGGTCCGCGATCTCCTCGACCAGCTCGGGTTCCGCGGACACGTGCGTCGGCTCGGGCTCGGGCTCGGGCTCGGGCCAGGACTCAGGCTCCGGCGCCGGTTCGGGCTCGGGCTCCGGCTCGGGCTCCGGCTCCGGTTCCGGCTCCGGCTCCGGCTCCGGCTCCGGCTGGATTTTCTCGGTTGCCGGTGGGGGCGTCTCGGGCCCCTCGGGAGCGACGGCCGGCCCGGGAGCGGGCACGGGCGGGACCTCGAGCGGCGGCGCCGGGCGTCCCCAGGCCACCTCGTCGCTGACACTGCCGGCCTTGCGTCCCGCGGCCTCGGTCGCAACCACGACGGCCTTGCCGCCGAGCTTGAGCGCACATCCGGCCACGTCGGCGGTGACGCGCAACACGAGTCTCGTACCCACGAGACCCGCGCGCAGGGGGAAGGTGAGGATCGCGCGATCCATTTGCTCTGTACTACCCGAGCCAGGCGTTCCGAAAAAGTTGGCGCCGTCGCCGCGTGGGGTCGGCGACGGCGCCTTTTCTCAGAGCAGGAGCTGCAGCGAGCTGGCTACAGGTCCGCTGCCTGAGGCTTGGGCGAACCTCCCGTCGGCCGGAGATCCGGCGGTTTCCGCGTATGTCAGGGGGTTCGTCATGAGCTGGTCAAATCCACACTTGTGACCCGGGGCCGGCGGACGAGCAATCTCGGGCCAGACCCACGTCGCACCCACGATCGCCCCATCGCCTGCTGGACCGTACGGGTCGGTCCGATTTCGATGGTCAACCAGGACGACGCCCAGTCGCCCGCGATCCTTCCCGGGATCGCGTAACGTGGCCGCCGAGAGCCCCGCCCGGAGTTATCAGCGATCGTAGATCTCGACCCCAGAGCCATGCTGGCGTCCGCGACCAAGCTCGCGGAACGGTTCGGCGACGAGGCGTATTTCGCAGCGCTGTGCCTGCGCAGCGGGATGGTCGGGTTGCCGCTGCCCCACCGCACCGCGCAGATGCTGATGGCGCTCGAACGTCACGGGCTGGTGGGCGGCGCGATCGCGGCCGGCGCGGTCCGCTTCGGAAACCGCCCGGCGATCATCGACGAGCTCGGAGCGGTCGGCTACGAGGAGCTCGATCGGCGCAGCAACGCGATCGCCAACTGCTGGCGCGAGCACGGGCTCGTTGCAGGCGAAGGAGTCGCGATCCTGGCCCGCAACCACCGCGGATTCCTCGACGCGGTGTTCGCCGCGGCCAAGTGCGGAGCGCGCGTGATCCTGCTCAACACGTCCTTCGCGGCCCCGCAGATCCGCGAGGTGGCCGAGCGCGAGGGGACCGACCTGCTCGTCTGCGACGAGGAGTACGTGCAGGCCCTGGAGGGGATCGAGCCGCCGCGAGGCCGCTGGCGGGCGTGGGCGGAGGAGCCGGGCGACGACACCCTCGGCTCGCTGATCGCGCGGGGCAGCACGGCCGCGCCGCCGAAGGCCGGCGTCACGCCCCGGATCACGATCCTCACCAGCGGGACCACCGGGAGCCCAAAGGGGGCCCCGCGGGCCGAGCCGCGATCGCTGTCGCTGCTCGGCAGCCTGCTCAGCAAGGTCCCGTTCCGAGCACGGGAGACGACCGAGCTGTCCGTCCCGATGTTCCACGCGCTCGGCTTCGCGCAGGCGCTGGTCGGCATCGGACTCGGCTCGACGCTGGTCGTGCACCGCCGCTTCGATCCCGAGGAGACGCTGGACAGCCTCGAGCGCCACCGGGCGTCGGCGATGGTGGCGGTGCCGGTGATGCTGCAGCGGATGCTCGAGCTCGACGGCGACCCGATCTCCCAGCGCGACCTGTCCGAGCTCCGAATCATCTTCGTCAGCGGCTCTCAGCTCGGCGCCGAGCTCGCGCGCCGCGTGACCGCGGCCTTCGGCCCGGTGATCTACAACCTGTACGGGTCGACCGAGGTCGCCTACGCGACGATCGCCACGCCCGAGGATCTCCAGGCCGCGCCCGGCACCGTCGGCAAGGTCGTTCGCGGCTCGGTCGTCAAGATCCTCGACGACCGCGGAGAGGAGCTTCCCCGTGGCCAGACCGGCCGGATCTTCGTCGGCAATCTCACGCAGTTCGAGGGCTATACCGGCGGCGGCAGCAAGGAGCAGGTCCGCGGACTCATGGCCAGCGGCGACGTCGGCCATTTCGACGAGCACGATCGCTTGTTCGTCGAGGGGCGCGACGACGAGATGATCGTCTCCGGCGGCGAGAACGTGTTCCCGGCCGAGGTCGAGGAGCTGCTCGCGCGCCACGACGCGATCGCCGAGGCGGCGGTCATCGGCGTCGACGACGAGCGCTTCGGTCAGGGTCTGAAGGCGTTCGTGGTGACCCGCCCCGGCACGAGCCTGAGCGAGGACGAGGTCAAGGACTACGTCGGCGACAACCTCGCCCGCTACAAGACCCCGCGCCGGGTCGTGTTCATCGACTCACTCCCGCGTAACCCGACCGGCAAGGTGCTCAAGCGCGAGCTGGCCGAGCGGGACGGGTAGGCGCGCGAGGCGGGCCGCCCCGCGGGCGCAGCGTCCAAAGCGCACAATGGAGCGATGACCGACTCCACCACGCAGGCCACCGATGCCGCCACCTTCCGCGCGCAGTTCCCCGTGTTCGACCAGCTCTCGTACCTCAACGCCGGCACCGAGGGCCCCGTCCCGGCGTCCGCCGTCGAGGCCGTCCACCGCCGCGTCGACCTGGAAGCGCTGCGCGGCCGCGGCGGCCGCCCGTACTTCGAGGGCCTGATGGAGCTGCGCGACAAGGCCCGCGAGGGCTACGCGCGCGCGATCGGCGCCCGGCCCGCGGATGTCGCCCTCACCGGCTCGACGACCGACGGGATCAACACCGTGATCGGGGGCCTCGACCTCCAGCCCGGGGACGAGATCCTCACCACCGACGAGGAGCACCCCGGGCTGCTGGCGCCGCTCGGACGGGCGCGACGACGCCACGGGATCTCGGTGCGGGTGGTCCCGTTCGGAGAGATCGCCGACGCGGTGACGCCCGCGACCAAGCTGATCGCCTGCTCGCACGTGTCGTGGGTGGGAGGCCGGATCGTCGACGCGGCGGCGCTGTCGGCCACCGGCGTGCCGGTGCTGCTCGACGCCGCGCAGGCGATCGGGGCGATCCGGGTCGACGTCGAGGAGCTCGGCGTCGACTACTACGCCGCCTCCGGGCAGAAGTGGCTGTGCGGTCCCGAGGGCAGCGGCTGCCTGTACGTGCGCGAGGGACGGCTCGAGGACCTGTTGGTCCCGTGGCCGGGGTACGCGTCGCTGGCCGACCCGATGAAGGCGCTCGAGTTCGAGGAGGCGGAAGGCGTCGCCCGGCTCGACCACGGCTTCCCGAGCGGGATGCGAAGCGCCTGGACAGTGGGGTCGTTTGAGGTGTTCGAGCAGGCCGGCTGGGACTGGGTCTACGAGCGCGCGGCCACGCTGGCCGAGAACCTCGCGCACAACCTCGCCCACCGCGGGCTCGAGGTGCTGCCTCGGAGCCGCTCGACGCTCGTGTCGTGGAAGTCCGCCGACCCCGAGGCCGACGTCGCCCGGCTCGTCGAGGAGAACGTGATCGTCCGCTACATCCCGGCGTTCGGCGTGGTCCGGGCTTCGGTGGGGGCGTGGTCGTCCGAGCAGGAGCTCGACCGGCTGGTGGAGCTCGTCACCGCCGGCTGACCCGGCAGACGGTCACTCCTCGACGATCCGCTCGGGGTGGGTGTAGACGTTCACCCGCCCCCGGCGGGCGAAACCGCACAGCGTCAGGCCACGGTCGTCGGCCAGCGAGATCGCCAGCGAGCTCGGCGCGCCGACGCCGACGAGGATCGGCGCTCCGGCGACGGCGGCCTTCTGCACCAGCTCGAACGACAGCCGGCCGCTCACGCACAGGATCAGCCCGCCGAGCGGCACCAGCCCGTCGAGCAGCGCGCGTCCGATCACCTTGTCCATCGCGTTGTGGCGGCCCACATCCTCGCGGGTGTGGCTCAGCTCGCCGTCGGGCGTGAACAGCCCGGTCGCGTGCAGGCCGCCGGTGTGCTCGAACGCCGGCTGCTCGAGTCGGTTGGGCAGGTCGGCGACCAGCGATCGCGGCACCCGGGGGCCGTCGGGCAGCGGCGCGCTGTAGACCGCGACCTCCTCGAGCGCACCCTTGCCGCACACGCCGCACGAGGACGTGGTGTAGAAGCGACGCTCGCCGGGGTCGCGCGACAGCGGTCCCGCGACCTCGACCGTGTTGGCGGCGAAGTCATCGGTCAGCCCCGCCTCGCGAGGCCCGTCGATCAGGCCCTCGCCGTATAGGAAGCCCAGCGCCAGCTCCTCGTCGTGACCCGGGGTGCGCATCGTGATCGTCAGCGGCCGGCCGTCGACGCGGATCTCCAGCGGCTCCTCGACCGCGACGGCGTCCGAGACCCCGTCGTGCTCGACCTTCATGTAGGCGAACGACATCTCGACCTACACGTTACGCGCGCGTGAGCCCACGGTCGAGCGCGGCGACGAGCCGCTCGAACGTCTCGTCGACCGGCAGCGGCAGGCCGAACCCACCGCCGGCCTCGAGCGTGACGAACCCGTGCAGCGCCGCGCGCACGATCCGCACGCCGTGGATCGCGTCGTCGCCCTCCAGGCCATAGCCCCGCAGCACCGCGACCACGACATCGACGAGCCTGCGCGCGGCGGCCTCGCTATCGGGGTCGTTGAGCTCCGGCGCGCGCTGCAGCGCCTCGTAGGTGCCGGGGTGGGCGAGCGCGTAGGCCCGGTAGGCATTGGCGATCGCCAGCAGCGCATCCCCGCCCGCGCGTCCCGCCGCCGCGGCCTGGAGCTCGGCGGTCAGCTCGAAGGCGCCTCGCGCCGCGATCCTCCGCCGCAGATCCGCGAGCCCGCCGATGTGGGCGTACAGGGACGGCGCGCGCACGCCGAGCCTCGAGGCCAGCCCCGCCAGCGTCACCTGCTCGAGGCCGTCTGCGTCGGCGAGCTCGGCGGCCGCCACAACCACCGCTTGTGCGTCGAGTCCGGCCCGCGGCATCAGCCGCCGGCCCGGGCGATCGCGCGGTCCATCGCGGCGCCGGGGGCGGCGACCGCCGGCCCGTGGCCGACGACCATCAGCGCCGGATCGAGCGCCCGCAGGGCCCGCGCCGACTCCAGGTCCTTGGCCTTGTCCCAGGTGGCCATCGCGGCCAGCGGGAAGCGTAGGTAGAAGTGGTTCGATACCGCGACGTTGCCGAACGACGTATACGTATCGCCGACGATCAGCGTGCGGTCCCGGGTGTCCAGGAACGACACGTGCCCGGGGGTGTGGCCGGGGCTGGAGATCACCTCGAGGCTGCCCACCCGATCGCCCGGCGCCAAGCGGACGTCAGGCCGCGTCTGCACCTTCGGCCACGAGCCGGGCAGCTTGCCCTCGACGACCTTCTCGCCGGCGTGGATCCGGGCGTCGAGCTCGGGCATCAGCACGGGCACCGAGTCGCCGAGCTTGCGCTTGAGCTCGTCGACCGAGCCAACGTGGTCCCCGTGACCGTGAGTCACCGCGACCCTGCGGATCTCTGCGCCGGCGCCCCGAGCCGCGCCGATCAGGTCGTCGCCCGCGCCGGACGTGGTCGTGTCGACCAGGGTGAAGCCGTCGTCCTCGCGGACCAGGTAGGCGTTGACGAATCCCAGCCTCGTCAGCTGGATCAGGTTCGGGTTCAGCGTCCGGATCTTCACGGCGTGTCCTTTCTGCTTCTGTCGCGTGTCTATGAGTATTAGGCTGTTACCTAATGATCGTAGGTTAGCAGCTGCCCCCGCGAGTGTCACGTCCGCGATGATCCAGTCGTGACCAGGCCGTCCCGACGCATCCTGTTCGCGCTGGCGACCAGCGAGCGATTCGAACAAATCGTGCGCCGTGCGCCGGGCGGGGAGCGCACCGCCGCTCGTCTGGCCTCGCGCTACGTGGCGGGGCCGACGATCGACGACGCGCTGGCCGCAAGCGCGCGATCTCGCCGGCCACGGGATCGGGAGCTCGATCGACTGCTTCGGCGAGAGTGTCACCGACCCGGCCACCGCCGATGCGGTGGTCGCGGCGTATCTGGAGCTCGCCGCGGCGCTCGAGCGGGCTCCCGACGGCACGTACCTGTCGGTCGATCTCTCGCACCTCGGCCTCGACCTGCCCGACGGGGCCACCGGCCGGCTGCGGACGATCGCCGAGGTGCTGCCCGCCGGAAGCGCGATCCAGGTCGGCGCCGAGCAGACCGATCGCACCGACCGGATCCTCGCGGCCGTCACCGAGGTCGCGCGCGCGGGGGCACCGGTGTGGGCGACGCTGCAGGCCAACCTGCGCCGCAGCGAGGCCGACGGCCGTGCGCTGATCGAGGCCGGGGTGCCGATTCGCCTGGTCAAGGGGGCCTACGTCGAGGATCCGGCGAGCGCCTACGGCTGGGGCGAGCCCACGGATCTCGCATTCGTGCGCCTGGCCCACGAGCTGCACGGCGCGGGCGCGGTGATCTCGCTGGCCACCCACGACGCGGCGCTCCGCGAGGCCCTGGTCCGGGCGCTGCCCAACGTCGGCGTCGAGATGCTGATGGGCGTCCGCACCGAGGACGCCCAGGCGTTGGCCGCGGCGGGCGTGCCGGTTCGCGTGTACGTGCCCTACGGCGAGAACTGGTTCCGCTACGCGATGCGGCGGCTGGCCGAGTCGCGCGGCAAGTAGCTGTCCGGGCCGTCTTGCGGCGTTGGTTCAATGAACCGATGCAACCCGAGCTGCTCGAGCGCCTGCGAGCGGATCTGGCCGAGACCGAGGCGGAGCTGAAGGCCCACATGGCGAGCTGGGAATACGCGTTCGCGATGGGCGGCGGACGCGATGGGGCGCGCAACCACCCCGTCCACCGCCAGACCCGCGCCCGCACGGACGAGCTGGTTTCCCGGCGCCGCGACCTGAAGGCGCAGATCGCCGAGCACCAGCTGTAGTCACGTCGGCTGACCGATCTGCCGGTTAGTACGCAGGATGGTGGGTAGGCATTTGATACGTGCTGCCCCGGCTCCTCGGAGCGCGCGGCACGTCCTCTGACCGCATCACAGCTCCGAAAGGAGGCGACATGGCAGACAACAGAGGCGTTGCCTACATGGGCAACGGGAAGGTGGAGGTACACAACATCGACTACCCCACCTTCGAGCTTCAGGACGGCCCCGGCGTCAACCCCGCCAACATCGGCCGCCAGCTTCCCCACGCCGCGATCCTCAAGTGCGTGGCCACGAACATCTGCGGATCCGACCAGCACATGGTCCGCGGCCGCACGACCGCGCCCGAGGGGCTGATCCTCGGACACGAGATCACCGGCGAGGTGGTCGAGACCGGTCCGGGCGTCGAGTTCATCAAGGAGGGCGACCTCTGCTCGGTCCCGTTCAACATCGCGTGCGGACGCTGTCGGATGTGCAAGACCGGCAACACGGGCGTGTGCCTGAACGTCAACCCGGACCGCCCGGGCTCGGCCTACGGCTACGTCGACATGGGCGGCTGGGTCGGCGGCCAGTCCGAGTACGTGGTCGTTCCGTACGCCGACTGGAACCTCCTGAGGTTCCCCGACAAGGATCTGGCGATGGAGAAGATCCTCGACCTGACGATGCTGTCGGACATCTTCCCCACCGGGTATCACGGCGCCTACACCGCGGGCGTGACCTCGGGCTCGACCGTGTACGTTGCGGGCGCGGGTCCGGTCGGACTCGCCGCGGCGCACTCAGCGCAGCTGCTGGGCGCGTCGGTGGTGATCGTCGGGGACATGATCCCGGAGCGCCTCGCCCAGGCGAAGAGCTTTGGCTGTGAGACGGTCGACATCTCCAAGGGCGACCCGAAGGACCAGATCGAGCAACTCCTCGGCGTTCCCGAGGTCGACGCCGCCGTCGACGCGGTCGGCTTCGAGGCCCGCGGCCACGGCTCAGACTCAGAGCACGAAGCTCCGGCGACCGTCCTGAACTCGATCATGGACGTCACCCGCGCGGCCGGGAAACTGGGCATCCCCGGCCTGTACGTGACCGGCGACCCCGGCGGCGTTGACGAGGCCGCCCAGCAGGGATCACTGTCGATCCGGATCGGTCTGGGGTGGGCCAAGTCACAGAGCTTCACCACCGGTCAGTGCCCGGTGATGAAGTACCACCACGGGCTGATGCAGATGATCCTGCACGACAAGGCGCACATCGCCGACGCTGTCAACGCGACGGTGATCTCGCTCGACGAGGCGCCGCAGGGCTACAAGGACTTCGACAGCGGCGTCGCCAAGAAGTTCGTCCTCAACCCGCACGGTCTGATCAAGACCTGACGGCGGGAGCTTCGCTGTGCGCCGGGGCGGGACGTGAAACCGACGTTATAGGAGGTTTTCACGTCCCGCATCGGCTGCGGGGCGATACAGAGCCGAGCGGTCGAGATCGGCGATCGACTGGTGGCCGGTGAGCGCCAGCGCGACGTCGATGTCGGCACGGAGGATCGCCAGCACGTGGCGCACGCCGGCCTCGCCCGACGCGCCCACAGCCCACGCCCAGGCCCGGCCGATCAGCACCGCCCTGGCGCCGAGCGCGAGCAACTTGACCACATCGAGCCCGGTCCGGACGCCGCCGTCAGCCAGGACCTCGACCCGGCCGGCGACCGCGTCGACCACGTCCGGCAGCGCCCGCGCACTCGACGGCACCGAGTCCAGCTGGCGGCCACCGTGGTTTGAGACCACGAGCCCGTCGACCCCCGCATCGACGGCGCGTCTGGCGTCCTCGGGGTCCAGCACGCCCTTGACGATCAGCTTCCCGGTCCAGTTCTCGCGGACCCACGCGATGTCCGTCCAGGTGACGCTGGGGTCGAACTGCGAGTCGACCCACTCGCGGAACGCGGCGGGGTTGCGTGCTCCCGGCACGGCCTGCTCGAGGTTGCCGAAGGTCAGCGGCTTGCCGCCGACCGCGACATCGCGGATCCAACGCGGGTGCGCGGCCAGGTCGAGACCCCGCATTGCCTTGGCCCAAGACGACGGACGCCCGGCGATCGCGTTGCGCGTGTCGCGGTGGCGCGCGCCGACCACGGCGAGATCGACGGTCAGGACCAGCACCGGCGCGCCGACCGCGTGCGCCCGGCCCATCAGCTCGCGCGCGTAACCGCGATCGCGCATCACGTACAGCTGAAACCAGGGTGGCACCGAGGTCGCCCCCGCGACCTCCTCGATCCCGCACACCGACACCGTCGACTCGACGAACGGGACGCCGGCGCGGTCTGCGGCCCGCGCCGCCTGCACCTCGGCCCGGCGGGCGAACATCCCGCCGAGTCCGACCGGGGCGAGGATCACCGGCAGCGCCATCCGCTGCCCCAGCACCTCGACGGCCTGCTCGCGGGCGGACACGTCCCGCATCACCACCTGCCGGAGCAGCACCCGCTCGAGGTCGCCCACGTTGGCCCGCAGCGTCGCCTCGTCGTAGGCGCCACCGTCGATGTAGTCAAACAGCTGGCGGGGCAGCCGTCGGCGCGCCAGCTCGCGGTAGTCGGAGACTGTGGCGGGAGCGATCCCCAGCGGCCGGTCGGGCGCGAAACGCACGGCCGCAGCCTAACCAGTGCTAGATGCGCTCGAGCTCGTCCCGTGCGCGCTCGAGCTCGGCGTCAGCCTCGTCGGCGTCGGCCTTCGCCTCGGCGAGCGACTGCTCGGCGGCCTCGAGGTCCTCCGCGGCGCGGTCGCGCAGACGCTGGGCGAGCTTGAGCGCGCGCTCCGCGCGTTCGGCCTGGCGGCGGGCCTTGGCCTCGACGTCGCGCGCCGCCTTCAGCGCCTCGTCGCGCTCGCGCTCGCGGCGTTGCGCCTCGGCCCGCTGCTCACGGCGCTCCTCCTCCTCGGCCTCCAGGTCATGGTCCTCGGCGTCGCCGGCTGGCGCCCGCTTGGGGCGCTGCTTGGCCGCGGTCGGCTTGGCCTTGCGCCGGGCCGGCGCGGTCGGCGTCTCGATCGCGCCGCCACCGGCCAGCACCCCGAGGCCGACCTGGCGCAGCTCGCGCTCCAGGCGACCGTCGCGGACCTTCGCCCGAGCCTCGTCATCCTGTGCCGCTGCGCGCAGAGTGTCCGTTACGCGGTCGATGATCGTCGCACTCAGCTCGTGGCCGTCGGTCGTGAGCAGGCCTCGGGCGGCCTCCATCAGCTGGTCGATCGCGGACCGCTCGCGCTGGGCCGCGGACCGAAGCGCGCCGGCGTCGCCGCGTCCCGTGGTCGCGCTCCGGTGGGCATCCTGCAGCGCGTCGCCGGCGTCGAACAGCTCGGCGACCGACCGCGACTGCGTGCGGACCAGTTGGTTGACGGCCCAGGCAGCGACCGAGGGCTTGCGCAGCGCCGCGACAGCGGCGGCCTCCTCGCGCTGCCCCTGCTTGCGGAGCTCGCGGGCGAGCTCCCCGCGCCGGGTTACGAACTGCTCGAGCGGGGCGTCGTAGAGGTCGTCTACATCCATCTAGACGATGGTGTCACTCGCGGGGGCAGACCGCTGCCGTCGCAACGGTTATCAGTTCGGTCCCGTCGGGTAACCAAGACCTTTAGAGGCGATGAACACGATGGCGCAACAGGAACGGGCAGAAGACTTGCCTCCCGCGATCAGCAGGGGGTACTCGGCGGTTGCCGATTCGGTGCCGGTGGCCCGCCGCGCGCTTGTCGCGATGGCGCTCGAGGCTGGAGCCGAGGCCGATCAGCTCGAGGCGGTCGCGCTGGCGGTGTCGGAGGCGCTCACCAACGCCGTCCTCCACGCGTACCCCGACCGGCCCGGCCAGATCCGGGTCTCGGCCTGGGCCGCCGGCACCGAGCTCGTCGTCGTCATCGCCGACGACGGCAACGGGTTCCGGGCCCACAGCGACCGCCCCGGGCTCGGAGTCGGGCTCGGGCTGATCGCCACGCTGAGCGACGAGTTCGAGATCGTGCAGCTGCCGTCGGGTGGGACCGAAGTGCAGATGCGGTTCTGGCTGTCGGCCTAGCTCTCGGTTGGATCCGCTGTCTGCCGCGCCGTGCTCGTCTTGCGCCCCTGCATCCGCGACGACGCCGCCGCGCGCCGAGGTAGGTGCTAGCGGTAGGTCACCAGCGAACGCTCGCCGCGCTCGAGGTGCCCGTGCTCGTTGAAGGACACGAGCGTCGAGCCTCGGCGCCCGTGGATGAGCTTCGTCACCCCGGTGTTCACGGTGACGCGGTTGAAGGCGATGAACGACTCGCTGGGGAGCGACAGCAGCTCGACGCAGACCGCCGCGATCACGCCGCCGGAGGTCACCACGATCGGGGTCGTCCCCGACGTGGCGCCGGAGGCCACGTCACTCAGCGCGGCGGTGACCCGGCCCCGGAACACGGGCCAGGTCTCGCGGGCGGGCCCGTCGTCCCCGGCGCGGATCCACTCGAGGATCGCTGCTTCGAGGATGTTCTGGAACTCGCGGCTGGAGACCTGCGGCCGGTGCTCGCCCGGTTCGCGGTTGACCCGGACAGCCGTGTCGGAGTGGCTGTGGAGGATGTCGTCCATCTCGTACTCGTCCCAGCGGGGGTCCTCGGCGATCCCGACGCCGTAGGCCTCGGCGATCGGGGCGGCTGTGTCGCGCTGCCGCGCGAGCGCACCGCTGACGACCTGGTCGACGGCCAGCTGCCGCTGGGCCAGCTCGGACGCGAGCGCCACGGCCTGGACGACGCCGTCGCCCGACAGGACGTCGTACTCAGAGGCGCCGAACGACGCCTGGCCGTGGCGCACGAGCAGGATGGCCGGCACCGGGCGAGCATATGTGCACCGGGCTCCGGGGCGAGCGCTCGTGCCGCCCGGCGAGGACCGGACGGCACGGGATCTCACACTTCCGCAAGCGAGAGCGGGAGCGACGGGACTCGAACCCGCGACCTCTGCCGTGACAGGGCAGCGCTCTAACCGACTGAGCTACGCCCCCGAGATGGGGGCCTCAAGTATGACAAGACGGATTCGCAATCGCTTATCGCAACTTTTGGGCGAGTTGGGAGTTTCAGGGTGCGGAGACGATTTCCCTGAGAAAGTGTCCAACCCGGCCGTGGGCACACTGAGGGAATCACCGGCGGGGACCCTGGAAGCGGGTCCCCGTCGTGTTTTCAGGGAGCACCACCGGGGCGCGAAGTTGGTGGAGCGCGATGGGCTTGCAGCTCAGGAGGATCGCAAGCTCGTCGCGGCCCCTGCCCGGGCGGCGGGCCGTCTGCCGCCGTCCCGGAGCGCGGGACGTTGGGCGAAATTCTGTAAACGGCGTTTGGCATTGTCGAACGCAGGCTGGTAGTCTCGCCCAACTCGTGCATGCGGGCCCCGCCGCGCCGATTCGGCTGGCGGAGGTGTGAGAGTGGTGTCGCGTTGAGTGCAGCCAGACTCGGAGTCGATTTGCATCGAACGTCGATCGATCCGCCTTTCGATCGCCGCGTCGCGAACCCTCTCCGATCGGGCACATGCGACGGTCTTGGACGACCGCCGAGCAGACCTCACCGGACGGCTGGCGGTGAGGCGGGCACGGCCCGCTCCATATGCACGGGAACCTGCGGGGCGCGGGGGGGAACATCACGACGCGCCCAGAAAACCACAGCGACTGGTCCGCGCGCACGCGTGCGGGTCGAAGTCATGTTTCGTTCGAACCCGACGTCTCGGGAGGAGGGTATGTGGCGACAGTAGCCTCTGGAAAACCAGCTGGCTGGCGAAGTACCGCAGGCGGTGAGTACCTAGCCGAATTCCTCGGAACGTTCGTCCTAATCATGTTCGGTGACGGTGTCGTGGCGATGGCGGTCGCGGCTCTGAACGGATCCGGACGCGCGTTGACGAAGACGACGATCTTCCTGGCAGCCGGAGACTGGTTGCTGATCGTCTTCGGGTGGGGATTCGCGGTCATGTGCGGTGTCTACGTGGCCGGCGGTGTTACCGGCGCACACATCAATCCAGCGATCACCCTCGCCCAGGCTTTGCGGCGGGGCTTTCCCTGGGCAAAGGTGCCCGGATATTGGCTAGCGCAGATCGCGGGCGCGTTCGTGGCGGCCGCGTTGGTGTATGCGGTCTACAAGAACGCGATCAGCTACGTATCTCGTCAGCCACCCACGCGGTCAAGAAGACCTCGGTGGCGACGTACAGCATCTTCGCGACGTTCCCAGCGCCGTACTACCACAGCATCGGAGGGCCGTTCCTCGATGAAGCTGTGGGTACCGCGTTGCTGGTGCTGGTGGTGTTCGCCGTCACCGACGAGCTCAACATCGCCCCGCTCAGCAACCTGGGGCCGATCATGGTCGGCTTCACCGTGATGGCAGTCGGCGCCTCGTTCGGCGCAAACACCGGTTACGCGATCAACCCGGCTCGTGACTTCGGGCCGAGATTGTTCGCGTGGATTGCGGGGTGGGGCAAATTAGCCCTACCGGGTAATTACGGGAATGTCAGCGGATATTTCTGGATACCGATAGTCGCGCCCTTAGTCGGAGCGGCGGTCGCGTGCTACATCTACGACTTCGGCATCAGGGACATCCTGGTGGCGCGGGGCAACGCCCCCACCGGAGGCGAGGAGGGAGCCCGGGTCGTCCGCGAGACCGAGGGCGACGAGCCCAGCGCCTAGCAGTCGCGAATCTAGGGGCGGTGGCGCCGACGGCGCCGCCGCCCCTTTTTCATGCCCGGAATCGGATCCCCCGGGCCGCGACGACAAATTCGCTGTAACGATTGCAACGTAGGGGGGTTCTCCGTACGTGTTCCGGTTCCGGCGTAAGGAGACAAGGGCGCAACGCCTGCAGCGTCGCGGCCGCGAACTCACGAAGGCAGCCGACAAGCAGCTGCGCAAGGCGACGCCCAAGCGGCTGCGCAAGGCGGCCTCCCAGCTCGACGTGCCGTGGGCCCGTTCATGGGCCGCGCGCGGGATCCGCGAGGCGTTCCTGCGGGGGTTCCTGTCCCCGATGATGGACTTCTACGTCCGCCGCCGCGCGACCGGCCGCGACAAGCTGTCGCGGATCCGCGGCCCGGTGATCCTGGTCGCCAACCATCGCAGCCACATGGACACGCCGGTGATCCTCGCCGCGCTTCCGCGCCGGATCCGCCGGCGCACCGCGGTCGCCGCGGCGACCGACTACTTCTACCGCAACCGCGCGGTCGCGGCGATGGTGTCACTGCTGTTCGGGACTGTGCCGATGGACCGGCGCGGCGGCGGTCTGGACGAGCGCGCCTCGGGCCACCTGGACAAGCTGCTGGACCGGGGCTGGAACCTGCTCGTGTACCCCGAAGGCACCCGCGGGCGCGTCAACCCCGGTGCCACCCGGGTGCGCAAGGGAGCGGCAGTGCTGGCCGCGCGCCACCGGATGCCGATCGTCCCGATCCGGGTCACCGGGACCCGGGAGGCGATGCCGCCGGGCCACTTCTGGCCCAGCCGCAACCACGACCGCTTCGTCTCCAAGCGCTACCCCGTGAGCATCTCGTTCGGCGAGCCGATCATCCCCTCCGAGGACGTCAGCGACGCGATCCGCAGCGTCCAGCGGTTCTTCGAGAACGGCTCGGACGGCGAAGTCGCGGCTTAGTCGTCGTCGTCGTCGACCCAGTCGACGGCAAGGG